>NZ_FNII01000024.1 GCF_900103865.1 Vreelandella arcis | reverse complement strand
CGCCATTTAAAGTGGTACGCGAGCTGGGTTTAGAACGTCGTGAGACAGTTCGGTCCCTATCTGCCGTGGGCGTTGGATGTTTGAGAAGGGCTGCTCCTAGTACGAGAGGACCGGAGTGGACGCACCTCTGGTGTTCCGGTTGTCACGCCAGTGGCATTGCCGGGTAGCTATGTGCGGACGGGATAACCGCTGAAAGCATCTAAGCGGGAAGCCCCCTTCAAGATGAGACATCCCTGAGGCCTAGAGCCTCCTGAAGGGCCCAGCGAGACCAGCTGGTTGATAGGCACGGTGTGGAAGCGCTGCAAGGTGTTGAGCTAACGTGTACTAATGGCCCGTGAGGCTTGACCCTATAACACCCAAGGGGTCTGGTCGCAGTGATAACGATGAAAGAACCGGATACGCGTCCCAAGCAAAGACTTGGTACGAAAAGAGACGATCACAAGACACAGCATGATAGACATTTAAAGTTACGCCTGACGACCATAGCGAGCGTGAACCACCTGATCCCTTGCCGAACTCAGCAGTGAAACCGCTTAGCGCCGATGGTAGTGTGGGGTCTCCCCATGCGAGAGTAGGTCATCGTCAGGCACCTATACCGTACCCCAGCTTCGAAAGAAGCTGGGGTATTTTATTTAGGGGTCTCCCAAGTAGAGTAGCGGGGAGCCGCCCCAGGATGGCCTGCCCGAACATCGTCAGGCACCTATACCGCAGAAAACCCAGCCAATCGGCTGGGTTTTTTGTTTGCGCAGAAGAAAAATAGCCGACAAAAAAGGCGGCTTGCACCGCCCACAAAAGCAATAGAAAGGGGAGGCTAACCGCAGATCGCCTCTAGCGCTTCAATCAAGCTATCCATCTCATCATCCGTACCAATGGTGATACGCAGAAAGTTGTTGAGCTCAGACGTATTAAAGTGGCGTACCAAAATGCTGCGCTCACGAAGACCGGCGAACAACTGAGCACCCTCGAAATCAGGATGTTGAGTAAGTATAAAATTGGCTTTTGAAGGCAGAACTTCAAAGCCCAGGTCTTCAAGTCGCTGCCGTGTCCGCTCTCGGGTCGTGATGACTTTATCTCGGCAGGCATTAAAGTGGGCTTTATCTTTAAGCGCTTCAATGCCTACTAGGCTTGCCAGGCTATCCACTGGGTAGGAATTGAAAGAGTCCTTCACCCGCTGGAGGCCTTCAATGAGCTCGGCTGAGCCAATCGCATAGCCTAGCCGCAAACCGGCCAAACTGCGTGACTTGGAGAAGGTGCCGGTCACCAGTAAGTTTGGATAGCGATTGACCAGTGCTATTGCACTCTCAGCACCAAAATCGACATACGCTTCGTCCACCAGCACAACACGATCGGTAACGCGCTTAAGCAACGCCTCAATGGCGTCTAGCGAGTGAGCGTGCCCGGTAGGTGCGTTAGGGTTAGCAAAGATGACACCGCTCCGTTCTGCTGCACCGGCGAGGGCCTCTAGATCGACTTCCCATTGAGTGTTAAGCGGGTGCTTGCGCAGCGTGACGCCATAGAGGTTGGCGTAAACGGGGTAAAAGCTGTAGGTGATTGAAGGAACATCGAGCGGTGCGTCGTGGCAAAAAAATGCTTGAAAAGCGAACGCCAGCACTTCATCTGAGCCATTGCCGACAAATGTCTCTTCCAGGCTAACCCCATAGGCCGAGGCGAGATAGTCTCGAAGTGCTCGTGAGGTCGGGTCAGGATAAAGACGCAGATGGTCAATGGCATAATCCCGCAGCGCGACGCCTACGCCTGGCGCAGGTGGATAAGGATTCTCGTTAGTGTTCAGCTTGATAAGGCGCTCTTGCGGCTGTTCGCCCGGAACGTATGGGGTAAGTCGCTGAACAGCGGGACTCCAAAATTGGCTCATGGGAATGACCTGATTCGTTTAGCACGTTGATGGCTATGGTCGCTTGATGAATGCTTGAGCGCAAGCTTTTGCAGCGGTTAGGGGTGGGCGTTGCACCTTGTAGGCGTTATGCTGTCACAAGCGCGCGTAATAAATAAGATGTCCAACACGATAAGGAGACACCCAATGCAACTCAGGAGTTTGCTAGCCGGCTCGGCTATGTTGGCACTACTGGCGGGTTGTGCCGCTGGACCGATGGAACAGCGCGAAGAAGAAACGGTTCGTCCACAAGAGAACTATCAGGGCACGCTGCCTTGCCGTAACTGTGACGGTATTGATCTTGATGTCGTCTTAGAAGGTGAGGAACAAAGTGTGCCAGAAGAGCGGACGTTTAGCCTCAATGCCGCTTATCGCAACCATCCGCAAAATCCACCGGATGAGAACTATGAAGGTAACTGGGAGGTTCTCAGCGGGACGCCTTCGGATCCCGATGCGACGGTCTATGAATTGACGCCTAACGGTGACGGCCAAATTTATTACTTTTTACGCGTTGACGATCGTACCTTGGAGTTAATCGACCCCGAGCGTCGTCGTTTCGAAAACGGTGAGACGCTGCGGCTTAACCGTCAATAACGCCACCGTTACACGTGCAAAGGCGGCCCATTGGCCGCCTTTTGTTTATGTGACTTATAAACAGGAGACTTACTGCGGTGGCAAAAGCCAAAAGCGCCTTTGTATGTACCGAGTGCGGCGCCGAATATCGCAAATGGCAGGGGCAGTGCAGCAGTTGCCGAGAGTGGAATACGTTAAGCGAAGTACACTTGGCGAGCGCACGCCCTGGTGGCGGCGCAGCCTCCGGTCGTTCAGGTTACGCGGGTGACCTTTCGCGAGAAGTAATCGACCTGGGTAATGTGGATCTCAGTGAAGTGCCTCGCATGAGTTCCACATTCGCCGAGTTTGACCGCGTGCTGGGCGGAGGGCTAGTGCCCGGATCGGCGGTGTTGCTGGGAGGCAATCCCGGGGCGGGTAAATCGACGCTGCTGCTACAAACGGCCTGCAAATTGGCCCAGCAGCGGCGCATAGTATACGTGACGGGCGAAGAGTCGCTTTCCCAAGTGGCCATGCGCGCCCACCGTTTGCAGTTACCCACCAATGGTTTGAAGATGCTAGCGGAAACCAGCGTGGAAACGATTCTTGCGGTGGCCGAGCGGGAGCAGCCAGAAATTCTGGTGATCGACTCCATCCAAACCATGCATTTGGAAGATATCAGTTCGGCGCCGGGTGGCGTCGCCCAGGTGCGCGAGTCGGCGGCGGCGCTAACTCGCTTTGCCAAAAAGACCAATACCGTTTTGCTATTGGTGGGGCACGTGACTAAGGATGGCACGCTCGCCGGCCCGAAAGTGCTTGAGCATATGATTGACGCTTCGCTGCTATTAGAGGGTGGTGCCGATTCACGTTTTCGCACCTTACGGGGCCAGAAAAACCGTTTTGGGGCCGTGAATGAGCTAGGCGTCTTCGCCATGCTTGAGCAGGGGCTTAAAGAGGTTAAAAACCCCAGTGCGATCTTTCTTTCTCGCCAGGAAGAGCAGGCGCCCGGTAGTTTAGTGATGGTGGTATGGGAAGGTACGCGCCCCATCCTGGTAGAAGTACAGGCTTTGGTGGATGAGTCCGCGCTGGGTAATCCTCGCCGAGTAGCCGTCGGCGTGGATCAAAATCGCTTGGCCATGTTGCTTGCGGTGCTCAATCGCCACGGTGGCTTGTTTACCGGCGACCAAGACGTGTTTTTAAACGTGGTGGGTGGTGTCAAAGTCCTTGAAACTAGCGCTGATCTTGCTGTTCTTTTGTCGGTGGTTTCCAGCCTGCAAAATCGGGCGTTACCCCGAGAGTTGGTGGTGTTTGGTGAAGTGGGCCTGTCGGGTGAAATACGCCCGGTGCCCAGTGGACAGGAGCGTATTGCTGAAGCGGCTAAGCATGGTTTTCAGCGGGCGATCGTGCCGCGGGCGAATGCGCCAAAACAGCCGCCCAAAGGCATGGAAGTCGTCGCTGTTGATAAATTGAGCGATGCGTTAGATGCCTTATAGTCGATAACGGCTAGGATATAGCTAAAGTCAATATTAACGAGCCAAGGAGAAACGCCATGAGTTCGATTCGGCTGACCCAATATAGCCATGGTGCCGGCTGTGGCTGCAAAATTGCTCCCGATGTGCTGGATCATATTCTTGCTAAGGCCGGCCCCACGACTGCAAATAAGCGGCTTATAGTGGGTAACCAAGGGCGCGAGGATGCGGCGGTTTATGATTTGGGTGATGGTCGTGGCATGATTGCCACCACCGACTTCTTTATGCCCATTGTCGATGATCCATTCGATTTCGGACGTATTGCCGCCACCAATGCGATCAGTGATGTTTATGCCATGGGCGGCACGCCAGTAATGGCACTGAGTATTTTAGGCTGGCCGCTGGATAAGCTAAGCGCCGACGTTGCCGGTGACGTCGTCGCGGGTGCCCAGGCGGTATGTCGTGAGTTGGGCGTAGCGTTAGCCGGCGGACACTCTATCGACGCGCCGGAGCCTATGTTTGGACTAGCCGTCAATGGGTTGGTTGAGCTGGACAAGCTAAAACTAAATTCTCACGCGAAGCCTGGCGATCTGCTGTTTCTCACCAAACCGATTGGCGTCGGCATGCTCACAACGGCAGAAAAACGTGGCCTATTAGCGGCAGGCCATCACGGGTTGGCCCGCGAAACCATGCTGCAATCCAATCGAATCGGCGTGCCACTGGCTGAGGTCAAAGGTGTTAATGCCATGACGGATGTAACAGGGTTCGGTTTGGCTGGCCACTTGGCCGAGATGTGCCGCGCGAGCGAGGTGATGGCGCAAATTGATTTTCGTCGTTTGCCGCGCCTAGCGGAAGCGGAAAGCTACCGTCGCCAAGGGGCGGTGCCTGGCGGCTCCCAGCGCAATCGCGATGCGTTGGGAAGCGCGCTACCCAAAATGGATGAAGCCCATTGGCAGTGGCTGTGCGATCCGCAAACGTCAGGTGGCCTACTTCTGGCGGTAGACCCTGCGTGGGAAGACGATGTTGAACGCATCGGGCGTACCTACGGGCTAACGTTGCAACCCTTTGGCACGTTGAAAAACCCTCAAGGCGAGGCGTTGATTGAGGTTATTGGGTGATACTGCCGACAGTCACTGCCGATACGCGGCTCATTCACCAAGGCCGCCCGTTGATCGATGTACGTGCCCCCGTTGAGTTTGCTAAAGGCGCTTTACCCGGTGCGGTCAACTTACCCTTGATGATGGATGATGAGCGTCATCGCGTAGGCATCGCCTATCAACAACAGGGGCAAGAAGCCGCGATTGGCCTGGGCAATGAGCTAGTCAGCGGCACGGTAAAAGAGGCCCGTGTTGCGGCTTGGCGAGATTACATAGCCCGCCATCCTGACGCCGTTATTTATTGTTTTCGAGGTGGCTTGCGCTCGCAAATCGTCCAGCAATGGCTGGCCGACACAGGCTTGGTAAGACCGCGTATTGAAGGTGGTTGGAAAGCATTGCGCCAGGGGCTACTCGGGCGTATTGATGAGGCTGCGCAACAGCCACTTCTGGCAGTGGCCGGGCTAACCGGCTGCGCAAAAACGGTGCTGATTAATCGGTTAACCAACGGGATTGATCTAGAGGGGTTTGCGCAGCACAAAGGTTCCGCGTTTGGTCGTTCACCTGAGCCTCCGCCCTGCCAAATCGATTTCGAGCATCGCCTTGCGCAGCGTTTGCTCATGCTGACGGGGCCCTTGGTCGTGGAGGACGAGTCGCGCCAAATTGGCGAGGTGAACGTGCCGCTTAGCTTCTGGAGGGCGATGGAGCGAGCCCCGCGCTTGCGGGTTGAAATGCCACTGGACTGGCGTTTGGAGCAGCTCCAGCGGGATTATATTCTCGATCTTGAGCAGGCCTATCAAGTTCTCTATGGGCCAGAGATCGGTTGCCAGCGTATGCGCGAGCAGCTGAGTAATGCCTTATGGCGATTGAAAAAACGGTTAGGGAACGCGCGGTTGCAACGCCTTCAGCGGTTACAGTCGCTGGCGTTCAGGGAACATGAAAGAGGCAACCCTCAAGCCCATGAAGCCTGGTTAGCGCCGTTGCTTACCGAATATTACGACCCGATGTATCGCTACCATCTAGCACGCCAGCGCGATGCTGGCGTGCAGGAATACCATGTAGGTGACTGGGAAAGCTGCTTAGCCGCTGCCCGCCACTGGAGTCGTGAAAAAGGCGAATTGCTCATTTAAGCAGGTGCAGGCCGCAGCCATTGACACATTAAGCGGTCAAGCAGAGCGGCGAGCGGGTCAAAGCGCTTGGGCTGTTGACGTATATCGGCTTCCGGCTGCATAAAGTCATGCCGTTCGGCACTTAGCGCGTGGTGTTCAAATAAAGGTTCGACGCTCTTTGGTGTCACTTCAAGGTGGTAAAGCAGTCCGATGACGCGCCCTGCATCCCAGCTAAATCCTTGAAGCGGTGCGGCTTCGCTACCGCCACAGGGCAGGGCATTATCAGGCAAACTAAACACATAGCGGTGCCACATAAAGGCTTCAAATTGTTCCGGTAAGTCGAACGGGCTTTCCGGTGCTAATTGAATGGTGTGCCAGCCGGTTTCCGGGTAAGTGCCAGGGGCTACTATGCTGCCCAGCGCATCGGCGATCCAGAGCGCGCCCAGGCCGATGCCCATCAGGGGTTTTTGGCCGTCCAGGTAGCGGTTGATTAGCTTGCTTTCGGCCTTGTACCAGGCCGGTGGCGCCTGGACGAAACCGTCGGGGCCATCGAGCACGATAAGGGCGTCACTATCACCGGCCGGTGGGGTGAGCTCGCCGTTGTAAAGATGAAAAACGGTGTAGCTATGCCCCATACTGGTTAGCCAGTCGGTTAACCGGGCGGGTTCGTGGTCAGGGCCGTGCTGTAGCAGATGGATATGCATGGTAATCTCCTCGCCGGCCGCCATCGCGAAAGCGTCAACAGTGGCTCTGCCGACACTTTAGCGACGATAACGTATTGTGCCTATTTCACCAATCACTTGTGTAAGACGATTCAGGAAAACCGTATGGCGTCCAATCCCCCAGGCTTTTATCAACGGCTTCAGCAACTCCCACTCGTCGCTCAGCAAGCGTTCATGGCAGCGCTTTGCGAGCGCCTCCTGCCCAATTATGCGCTTTACGAACAAACCACGGGGTATGGCGATGGGCATACACTGCGGACAGTGCTCAACCTGGTCTGGGAGCGCCTGAGCGTGCCTAACGCGAGTATCGATTTTGCCCGCCAGGCGGAAAAACTGGCGGAGTGTGAGCCGCCTGAAGACGATGAGAGCTTTGGGGCTCGCCGGGCGTTAGATGCCGTGGTGTCGATATCGGCGTTGCTGGATACGCTGCAGGGGGAGTCGCCCGAGGCCGTGTTGGATGTCAGTCGCACCTCGCGCGCGGGCGTGCGCGCCTTTATTGAACTGACCGAAGGCGAAGAAGATGCAAACGCTTTGGCGTTACTCATCCGCGACCACCCGTTGACCGAAGACGAAAACAACTTTCAAGACGCCGTACTGGAAGAAGTATCGCAACCGATTACCAAAGACTCTCTAAAAGCGATTCGCCAACTGGGCAGAAATGGCGGTATCAGTAACTTGGGGTTGTCACTGGAAGAGGCATAACACGGCCGCCGACGGTGAGGGCGGCGGCCTGCATGTGATGGCTATTGCTATAAACGCATATCGATGCCGCGTTCGGCCATGTAGCGTTTGGCCTCCGGAATGGTGTATTCACCGAAATGGAAAATACTGGCGGCCAACACGGCGTCAGCGCCGCCTTTTATAACCCCATCGACGAGGTGATCCAAGTTACCTACCCCACCCGACGCAATCACCGGCACGCTGACCGCTTCTGCAATGGCGTGGGTAACGCCCAGGTCAAAGCCTGCTTTGGTACCGTCGCGATCCATGCTGGTGAGCAGCAGTTCGCCCGCGCCGAACTCAACCATCTTCTGCGCCCACTCGATCGCATCCAGGCCGGTCGGGCGGCGTCCGCCGTGGGTGAAAATTTCCCAGCGCGGCGGTTCACCCTCGTTTGAGACCTTTTTGGCATCAATGGCCACCACGATACATTGGCTGCCGAAGCGTTCAGCGGCTTCACGAACAAAGTCGGGGTTGGTCACTGCCGCCGTGTTGATGGAGACTTTATCCGCGCCAACGTTAAGCATGGTGCGAATGTCGTCACAGCTACGAATGCCGCCGCCCACGGTGAGTGGTATAAACACCTCTCCGGCAATCCGCTCCACCATATCAACCGTGGTCGCGCGGTCTTCGTGGCTGGCGGTGATATCCAGGAAGGTGATCTCATCCGCGCCTTGTTGGTTGTAACGCTTGGCGATTTCAACGGGATCGCCCGCATCGCGGATGCCGATGAAGTTCACGCCTTTGACGACGCGTCCGCCATCCACATCTAAACAGGGGATGATGCGCTTGGCTAAACTCATGCGCTGCCTCCCGTCAGTTGGTCACTTAAGCGCTGGGCGTCGGCAACGTCCAGGCTGCCCTCATAAATAGCGCGCCCGGTGATGGCACCCAAGATGCCGCTGTCAGCTACCTCGCAAAGTGCTTTGATGTCATCAAGGTTGGTCACGCCCCCTGAGGCAATCACTGGCAGGCCGCCTTCGCGGGCCAATTGGGCGGTCGCCTCAACGTTAACGCCCTGCATCATGCCGTCACGCGCAATATCGGTATAGACAATGCTCGACACACCGTCGTCGGCGAAGCGTTTGGCAAGATCGGTGGCTTTCATGGTGGAGACTTCGGCCCAACCGTCGGTGGCTACAAACCCGTCTTTTGCGTCAAGCCCGACAATGACATGGCCCGGGAAGGCGCGACACATATCGGTAACGAAGTCTGGCTCTTTCACTGCCTTAGTGCCGATGATGACGTAGGAAACGCCCGCTTCCAGGTAGTGTTCGATGGTCTCGGCTGAACGGATGCCGCCGCCAATCTGAATGGGCAGCTTGGGGTAGGCGCGGGCAATGGCGGTTACCGCCTCGCCATTCACCGGCTTGCCTTCAAAGGCACCGTTTAAGTCGACCAAATGTAGCCGGCGTGCACCGGCTTCCACCCAACGGGCGGCCATGGCGACGGGGTCATCGCCGTAAGAGGTGGCGTCGTCCATGCGGCCTTGCTTCAAACGTACACACTGGCCGTCTTTGAGATCAATCGCGGGAATTATCAACATAGTGAATCCTCTCAAGGCGTCCAGGTGACAAAGTTTTCCAGCAGGCGAAGGCCCGCACGAGAGCTTTTTTCCGGGTGGAATTGCACGGCAAAGGTGCTGTCTCGGCCGATGGCCACATGAGCGTTCACGCTACCGTATTGGGTGGTGCCGAATACATGGGCGTCGTCCGCCGCTTCTACATAGTAACTGTGTACAAAATAGAAGTGCTCGTGTTGGTCAATGCCTTCCCATAATGGGTGGGGTTGATGCTGCTCCAGCAAATTCCAGCCCATGTGAGGCACTTTCAAGCGTTGGTCGTGCTGGTCACGCATGGTGGCCGGAAAGCGATTCACTTGGCCTGGGAAAAAACCCAGGCAATCGACACCGCCGTTTTCTTCACTGCGCTCCATTAACATCTGCTGGCCAACGCAGATGCCCAGTAGCGGTTTGCCTTGCCGGGTAAGGATATCGTCGACTAGCCCGCGTAACTCGGTACGTTCCAGCTCCCCTACGCAGTCACGGATAGCTCCCTGGCCGGGCAAAACCAACCGGGTCGCGCCTAAAATGCGCCGCGGGTCACGAGTAATGACTACGTTTTCATGGGTGACATGCTCAAGTGCTTTTGCGACCGAATGCAGGTTACCCATTCCATAGTCGATGACAGCAATGGTCATTAAGCGCTCCTTTTGGAGGTGGACAGCGAGTCGCCAGCGGTGCCGAGGTACATTATAAGCTTCCCTTGGTCGAGGGCATTTGACCCGCCATACGCGGATCTTCGGCTGCCGCCATGCGTAGCGCCCGGCCAAAGGCTTTGAAAACGGTTTCGGCCTGGTGGTGAGCGTTGTCGCCCTTTAGGTTGTCGATGTGCAACGTGACGCGTGCGTGGTTAACAAAGCCCTGGAAAAACTCGGCGACCAACTGGGTCTCGAATTGGCCAATGGTATCGCGGCTGAAATCGACATTCATGTATAGACCGGGACGGCCCGAAAAATCCACTACCACGCGGGACAGTGCTTCATCCAGGGGCACGTATGCATGGCCGTATCGGTAAATGCCTCGCTTGTCGCCAATCGCCTTATCAAAGGCTTGGCCTAGTGTAATGCCCAAATCTTCAACCGTATGGTGGTCATCGATATGTAAGTCGCCGGTGGCGTTAATATCGAGATCCATCATGCCATGCCGCGCCACTTGGTCGAGCATGTGATCGAGGAACGGAACACCGGTTTGGCACGTTAGGCGACCCTCGCCGTCGAGGTTGACGCTGACGCTGATCTGCGTTTCGTTAGTGTCACGGCTTACCGTGGCGATTCGCGCTGACATCTTGCAACTCCTGCGCTGTTGCGCACTCTAGAGGGAAGCCGATGGTCCAAATAAACGATACCACCGTGTGAAAAGGGCAACCCTTTTTGGCAAAGCAGCCATTATAGTGAATCGGTGCCCCTATCCGCTACAATGCGCGCAAGGTATCCATCTTGCGATGTAAAGAAAAGCAGCTTTGCTGCGTTGGTGAAAAGGAAAACGTCCATGCCGGTGACACTGCACTACGTCGACCAAGCCCGTTGGCAAGCCGACGAGCAAGTGCGCCTCGACTTGCTGCGCATCTATTACGATGCCCCCCAAGATCGAATGCCCAGCCAAACGGTTGAACCTTTTATCGAGCAGCATTTGCAGCAGCGGCACTTTTTTGGCTGTGCGCATTTTAATGATCGGCTATTAGGCGCTGTCGCGATTAAAGAAGGGCAGGATGGCGCATGGTGGCTATCAGATCTATGTGTGCGCAAGACGACACGTCGCAGAGGCGTGGGATCCAGGCTCATGGCGCTGCTGGGTGAACAGGCAAAACAAGACCGGCGGGTGCTACGCGTAGCCACTTCATCACTGCCATTGGCTGATCGTGTATTGCTGTCGAAACTGGGCTATCGGCCTGTCCCGAGCAGTGAGCATGCCTCGTCAGATACCTCAGTGACCAGCGATTTTGCTGAATTAGACCCACAAGGAAAAGGGTAATGAGACAATTATTACGCATTGTGCTGGCAGCTATCGGCATTTTGGCGATTGTGGCTGTCGCCGCGGTTGTATATGTCACTACGTTTTTGGATCCAGAAGACTTCAAACCCCGGTTAACCGCCGTGGTCGAAGAGCAGACGGGACTGAACTTAGAGTTGGATGGGCCGCTGAACTGGTCGTTTTATCCGCGTATCGGCGTCAGCGTCGAAACGGCCAACGCCTGGCTGCCTAGCCAGAACAGTGAAGAGGAACCGGCATTTGCCGCCATTGATCGTGCCGAAGTCAGTGTCGCTTTTGCACCTTTGCTGCGTGGGGAAATCGCTGTAGATGGCTTAACCATGGATGGTATGCGTTTAAACCTAAAGCGCAATGCCGATGGGCAGGGCAACTGGGAACCGCTGCTGGATAGGCTCATGGAGCAAAGCGACGAAGCTGAAACCGTGCTGGCACCTGCTAGCGCCGGACCAAATGCCGACGCCAGCAGCCTGGAAGTGGTGCTCAGTATTGCCAGTGTCAACATAAATCAAGCGGATATTCGCTTCCGCGACGAACAAGCCCAGGTCGTCTGGCATCTGCAAGAACTCAATATCTCAGGCAGTAACGTTAACCCCGTCCGGTCATTTCCCCTTAAGGCGATGTTTAAGCTGACCACGCACAACAACCTGGATGCTGAAGCGCTTGAGCGGATGCCCGATGTGTCGAGTGAAATTGGCCTTGATACACGTCTGCAGCTTGACTTGGAAAATCAACGGTTCGTGTTAGAAAACACCCAACTGAATACACGCACCCGTTTCGCACCAGAAAGCGAACCTCAACAGTTGAATCTGGCGGCAGCGGAAACCGTTGTCCGGCTCGGTGAGCAGCAGTTAAGTCTCCGTGAGGGTAGGCTCGAAACAAATCTACGCCACCCGGAAAACTGGGAAGGTAGTTTAGCGCTTGCGCTGGCGTTCGGGCTTGAAGGGGATTGGCAGGCCCAAACGGCCCGGTTAAAAGATATGCAGCTCACCGGGCCGGATAACCTGAGGATCAATGGGCATGTCAATGTATCGCAACTGCGCGATGCACCTGAGTACCAAGGTCAGCTAACCGCGGCTCCGTCCACCTTGCGTCCGTGGCTGTCGCGTGCCGGCGTAACGCTTAATACCACCAGCGAAGCCGCGCTTAGTGATGTCGCCATGACCAGCCCCATTGAAGGTGATTTGCACAAGGTCGCACTGCCCAGCTTGTCGCTGGTTGTAGACGACAGCACCTTTACCGGTGAGCTGAGCGCTCGCCTGGATGGGTCACACATCGAGTTTGATCTTGAAGGGGATGAGCTCAATCTTGATCGTTATTTGCCACGTGGCAATGTTGAACAGCAAGCGAGCTTAGGGCTTATTAATACCGCTGTGGCTGATGACCCCGCTACGCTTTTGCCCCAAGCATGGCTGGCATCGTCAACCATCAATGGCAACCTGAGCATTAATTCGATGATATTGGGAGGGATGGCCTTTAGCGATGTACGCATGCAGTTGCAAGGGGAGCAAGGCCAGCACCAACTGAGCCGTTTTGAAGCGGGCTTTTATGAAGGTGAATTGGCAGCTAACGGCCGTTTAGACGCACGAGAAAGCGATCTAAAGTGGTCACTTTCGCCGACCATACGCAACGTTAAAGTCGCGCCCCTCATTGAAACGCTTAGCGAAGGCGATGAGACATCGCCTCTACGTGGCCGTCTCAATCTGAGTGGCGACCTCACCACACGAGGCAACCAACGCGAGGCTTTACTGCGCAACTTGAATGGCGACTTGGACGCCCGTTTGACGGAGGGGGCTATTCTCGACTTTAACGTCTCTCAAGAGATGTGTGAGCTTGCCGCCCAACTGGAAGGCGAAAACGTTCAACGTGACTGGTCGAGCGATACCGCCTTCGATGAGTTTGTCGCCACGCTTCAGATCCGAGACGGGGTGGTACATAGCGACGATTTGCTGATTAGCGTCCCTGGTATCGACGTGCAGGGTGGCGGTGAATACAACCTCACCAGCCAGCGCTTTGATACCCAGGCTAACGCCCGACTCGTCGATACGGCAGACGCAGCGTGTGACGTGAATCCGCGCCTTGAAGAGCTACCGCTGCCACTGCGCTGTGAAGGCCATATAAGCGACGCACGTGGCGAGTGGTGTCGCTTGGATCGCGATGCCTTCCAACGCTCCGTGGTTGATCTCATTCAGCAGGAGGCGGGTGGTCAAGTTGAAGAGGCGCTTGAAGAGCGGCTTGACGAGTCCCTGGACTCGCTGGATGAGCGCTTAGGTGAAGGCAGTGGCGACACCATACGCGAAGGACTTCGGCGGTTGTTTGACTAGCCTAAAGTCGTCAGCGCAGCGCCGGTCATGAGCCGGCGCTTTTTATATCAGCGCACCGTTTGATTAAGGAGATTGCATGACGGACATGCCCTCGCCGCGGCTGGCCGCTGAGGCGTTTCAACAACGCCTGCTCGCTTGGTTTGATCGAGAGGGACGCCATGACCTACCCTGGCAATCACCGCGCAGTGCTTACCGCGTGTGGGTCTCGGAAATCATGTTACAGCAGACCCAAGTGTCCACGGTCATTCCCTATTTCGAACGCTTCATGGCGCACTTCCCATCGCTGACGGCACTGGCGGAAGCGCCGCAAGATGAAGTGCTGCATCTGTGGACGGGGCTTGGGTACTACGCACGTGCTCGCAACATGCATAAAGCCGCACAGCAAGTGGTTGACGCCCACCAAGGCGAGCTGCCCACCGACAGCGTCGAAGCACTCATGGCGCTGCCTGGTATTGGTCGCTCAACGGCAGGGGCGATCATCGCACAGAGCATCGGCCAGCGTGCTGCCATTCTCGATGGCAACGTTAAGCGCTCGCTGACCCGGTTGCATGCCGTCGCGGAGTGGCCAGGTAAGCCTGGCGTTGAGCGAGCGCTGTGGGCGCTCGCTGACTATTACACACCCGCTTCGCGGGTAGCCGACTATACCCAAGCCATGATGGATTTTGGGGCCACCCTGTGTAAGCGTAGTCGCCCGCTTTGTGAGCGTTGCCCTTTTAACGATGTGTGCTTGGCGTATGCGCAGGGCGAGCCGCAGCGTTATCCTGAATCAAAACCCAAAAAGCCACTGCCGACGCGGGAAACGATTATGCTGCTGCTGTGCGACCCAAACGGTCATGTGTGGCTTGAGCAACGCCCCCCCAGCGGACTCTGGGGAGGGCTTTGGAGCTTGCCCCAATTCGACAGCCAAGGCGATCTTAACGACTGGTTAGAAGCCAACGTTGTAGCGCCGAAACGCGCGTCGGCATTAGCGTCTTTTCAGCATACCTTCAGCCATTTTCGCTTAGCGATTACCCCACAGCCGGTCAGTTGCGATAGGCTGCAAGGGGTTCGTGAAGGAGGGACTTGGTATGATCCGCGCCATCCACCCGCGCTGGGTTTGGCGGCGCCCGTAAAGTCGCTACTCAATCACCTCCAGCCGTTCGCGCTCACGTCAACGCCAGGGCGTGCTTAACCCGCTTGGTAACCGCTGAAATTTAGGAGCCCACCCATGACGAAGACCGTATTTTGCCGCAAGTATCAGCAAGAACTGGAAGCGCTGCCTTTCCCGCCGCTGCCCGGTAAGCAGGGCCAGGAGATCCAGGCAACCGTCTCCAAACAGGCCTGGGAAGATTGGCAAGCGCTACAAACGCGTTTGATCAATGAAAAGCACCTCAACATGTTAGACCCCGAGTCGCGGGCCTACCTGATGGAGCAAATGCAGCGCTTTTTCGATAACCAGGATACCGACCAGGCGGAAGGCTATGTACCGCCCACGCAGGCCACGTAACTTACCGGTAAAACGGAAAGTTTTACAAAAGAGTTGACGAAAAGCCGAGATTCTTGTTTAATACGCACCGTTGGCAGCGGCCAGATAGCTCAGTTGGTAGAGCAGGGGATTGAAAATCCCCGTGTCGGCGGTTCGATTCCGTCTCTGGCCACCACACTGCTGGGGTATCGCCAAGTGGTAAGGCACCGCTTTTTGGTAGCGGCATTCCCAGGTTCGAATCCTGGTACCCCAGCCATTGCCGACTTTACGTGTAGCCGACATAGCTCAGTTGGTAGAGCAACTGACTTGTAATCAGTAGGTCCCGGGTTCGACTCCTGGTGTCGGCACCACTTAAAGTGGTTTAAAAACAGCATGTTACAGAATTTTAAAAGGCCGCCTTCTAGGGCGGCTTTTTTGTGGGTGTCTACAAAGTGTTCAACCGTTGGACACTCACTTGTAAGTATAACCGCGCGCCGCATTTGGCACAGCTTCTGGCAGCCCTACTCACGGTATCTCGTTTGGCTGGCGTATGCATAATCATTAACCTCCCGAGCTGCTCCCTCATAGCCTGGAAATAACACCGACCCCTTCACTCCAAGGTCAATGCAAAACTGCAATAAATTCCCAGCTTCCTCTACCGGTAAAGTAAGCTTGACTAGGCTTGGAAAACCATCAGCTTGGCGTTTATAGACGTCTTGCTCACGTTCTAAGGGGAGGTGCTCAAAGCTCTCTCTACCTCCTGCTTTAATACTCGAAACCGTGAAGACGCCTTCCTGCGCAGCAAGGTTTGCACTTGTTCCTCCAGGCATTTCTACGAAAGCTATATTTTCCCATTCTTTATGCCCAAATACCCTGAGAGCCCAAATAGCCAAATGGCTATTTTTAGGTTCACTCCTCAAGATTCCAGAAGCAGCAAAATAGGCAGCTACGTAAGAACGACGAGTCCAATCAAGAAGACAGGTGGGTACCCCATGATGTTGCGCTGTTGCCAAAACTGGAAAAGCAGTCCTTGGAGGCCAGTTGGTCGGCATTCTGGTGTAGTTGTCAGGGGACTCAAGAATGCTGCGTAATTCCATAGAGTCACCAGGCACTTGAATGCCAGCTCCATCGCAAGCTTCAAGAAACGCGGATAGAACCATTACCTCGAAGTAAACTTGCCCACCGCCTTTGACAGCGCCAAAACGACCTAACATAGCAGTCGAAGTTAAAAAGCCCTTACTGCGATAAGCCGATGGCGTCAAGGAGTAGCTTGCACATGGCTGTCCTCGGAAGACATATTCACCGCGTGGCCATCGATCCCTATTTAAAGGAGAAAGGTACTCTATTAGCTCTCGCGCAGTCTCAAAGTCTTCTAGTTGGTACATCAAATGGCCATGCCTTATTAGGGATAGGTTTAAAACAACCCCGCTGGCTCTTCATCCACATCCCAGCTGAAGATCAGCACCTCTTTAGCGTCTGAGCCTTTGCCGCCGCCGACGGTGTAGCGGATGTCGGTGGTTTCGATGTGGTAGTCCGCGAAGATCCGGCGGATGTCTGGGTGGTCGTTGAGGCTGATGATGGCCTTGCCTTTGAGATTGGCCAGCATGCACGCCATTTCTTCGTACTGTTCTATGCCAAAGGGTAACCTATATCCTTCTGTCTGCCAGTAGGGTGGGTTCATATAAAAGAGGGTGTGGGGACGGTCATAGCGTTCTATGCAATCTTGCCAGCTTAGGTGCTCTATAAAGGGGGGTAACGCAACAGATAGTTACTTACAGAGAAGGGGTGGCGATGTCGAGCCTCAAATTGCAACACTTCTTTCAGCTGAAAGATTAAGGTTATTTAGTACTATGATTGAGATTGGTTGCCTAGAAGCTTGCTGTCTAAATGCTATTGCGCGCGACACATCCAATAGGCGCCATTGCACGTTAAATGACCTGCTCCTATCACTGATCGATCGACTAGATTTAAAAAAAGAGCTCCCTTCTTTCAGGCTTGCCACTCTGCAGTTCAAAGCGCGACTCCCTTCAGTCGCATTAGGGCTGATCATTTCGCGCTACCCTGATAAAGTCCATTGATTAGCAACATAAGGCTGAAGGCTGAGCCTTCCGTGATGAATGCCAATTCCATATTGAATGGAGCCATCTGTGCGAGTCAGCGACCAAGCATCAGCAAATTTCGGTTTCCTGGCCGAGCATGACGCGCTATTTGTGCAGCTGGCGTCAGCTGCCGAGGGAGCATTCGCCAGCGACCCTAACACCACGTTGATCAAGCTGCGCCAACTGGGCGAGGCGCTTGCTCAGCACATGGCCGCGCTGTCGGGTATCGATTTCGATGAGCAAACCAGCCAAGCCGACCTTCTTTATCGGCTAAATCGCGAGCTGCGGCTTGAGTCCCAAGTACGAGAGCTGTTTCATACCCTGCGCATTGAAGGGAACCGGGCTACCCACCAATTTCGCACTCGCCATAAAGAAGCCATGGATGGATTGAAATTGGCCAGAGAGTTAGCGATCTGGTTCCACCGCTCCTTTGGCAATGCAGGGTCCGGATTTAAACCGGGGCCGTTCGTGCCACCGGAAGATCCCAGCGCCCAACTACGCCAGTTGCAGTCAGGTATCGAAAAACTGCGCCATGATCTGCAAAACGCGAACGTAGAGCTAAACAGCAGCCAGCAACTCAGCCAACTGGTTGAGAAAGAAAAGGCTGAATACGAAGCCCTGGCCGTCGCCATGGATGAAGAAGCTCGGGCGCTAGAGAAACAAGCCCGCCAGCACGAAGAAGCGCTGGCGCAACAGCAAGCGGCCTACGAAAATAAAATCAAAGCTCTGCAAAAGCAGCTCACGCAGCAAGGCGAACAAACCGTTAATCAGCAGCGCCAGAAAGTGGCCAAGCAAACCAAAGCCGCCACCGATACCCTGGTACTGAACGAAGAACTCACCCGCATTCTCATTGACCAGCAATTGCATGAAGCCGGTTGGGAAGCAGACAGCCAGGAAATCACCTACCAGAAAGGCGCAAGGCCGGAGAAAGGGACTTACCGCGCGATTGCCGAATGGCCCACCAATCATAACGGCGAGAAGGGCCGAGCCGATTACGTGTTGTTTGTAGGCCTTGCGCCCATCGCAGTGGTAGAAGCCAAGAAAGAAAACACCAACGTGGCGGGCAAAATTGATCAGGCCGAACGTTATAGTAAAGGGACCCACGTCGAGGCCCCTCTGGTAGGTGCCTGGGAGCTTACTGGTCGCACCATTGCCTGGCCTGCTGATGACGAAGGCCACTATATGGTGCCTTTCGTCTATTCCTGTAACGGTCGCCCTTATGTCCCCCAACTGGCCGAACAATCGGGTACCTGGTTTCGGGATGTACGGGATCCCAGTAACCCCCGACGTGCACTGTCACGTTTTCACACGCCAGGTGGTTTGCTGGACCTACTGGAGCGCGATAAAGAAAATGCAGAAAAGCTGCTTAAGAACGAACCCTTCGGTTATCTGAAACTGCGTGACTATCAACAGAAGGCCATTGCGGCGACTGAAAATGCTCTGTCCCGAAACGTCCGCTCCGTATTACTTGCCATGGCCACCGGCACAGGTAAAACCCGTACCATCATTGGCCTGATGTACCGCTTCCTGAAAACCGAACGCTACCATCGCATTTTATTTCTTGTAGACCGCACCGCCCTTGGGCAGCAGGCCATCGACGCTTTTAACGAAGCGCCTTTAGAGCAGAACCAGACCCTGAGCAAGATTTACAACGTGGCGGAACTGGGCGATATGGCCGCTGAAGCCGAAACCCGCGTGCAGGTCGCCACCGTTCAGGCCATGGTGAAGCGCATCTTTATGAGCGATCAGCCGCCGCCCATTGACCAGTTTGATTGCATCATTATCGACGAAGCCCATCGGGGCTATACACTGGATCAGGAAATGACCGAAGGTGAGCTGGCGACTCGGGATGCGAGCCAATATATCTCCAGTTACCGGCGGGTGCTGGACTACTTCGATGCAGTCAAAATCGGCCTGACGGCCACCCCGGCCAGACACACCAGCGATATTTTTGGCAAACCTGTCTACACCTACTCGTACAGAGAAGCCGTCGCGGATGACTGGCTGATCGACCACGAACCACCTATTCGCTACGAAACCCTGCTGACCAAGAACGGTATCCAGTTCGAGAAAGGTAAGCCAGTCGAGGTGATTAACACCCAGACCGGCGAAGTGGATACCACTGAGCTCGAAGACGAGCTGAGCTTCGAGGTTGAGGCCTTCAACCGTCGAGTGATCAATGAGAATTTTAATCGGGTTATCTGCGAACAGCTGGCGCAGGAACTAGACCCTTTCGACGACGAAAAAGCGCTGATTTTCTGCGCGACTGATCTGCATGCTGATATGGTCAAGCGCCTTCTGGATGATGCCTTTAAAGACCTCTATAACGGTAGCTATAACGAAGCCGCCGTCGCCAAGATTACCGGCAAAAGCGACAAAGTCGATCAGCTGATTCGTCGTTTCAAGAACGAGCGTTATCCCAGTATTGCCGTCACCGTCGACCTGCTGACGACCGGTATCGATGTACCCAAGATCTGTCACCTGGTGTTTATGCGGCGGGTGCGTTCGCGCATTCTGTATGAGCAAATGATTGGCCGCGCCACCCGTCGCTGTGACGAAATCGGCAAAACCGTGTTCCGTATTTATGACCCGGTCGATATCTACGCCGCCCTTGCCGAGGTCAACACCATGAAGCCCCTGGTGAGGGACCCCAATATCACCCTGGAGCAACTGGTCGATGAGCTGACCGACGAGGATCATTTAGAAGCAGCGCTGAATAGCCCTGGTGAACAGTTGGGCGAAAGCCAGGCAGATGTAGTGCTTAGCCAACTGAGCCAGAAGGTCATGCGCGTACTGCGCAAAGCCGACAACAAAGCCGAAAGCCGACCGGCGCTGAAAGACAAGCTGGACGAACTGCAAGAGCTGTGGGGCGTCGAGCCAAAAAACCTGCACCAGCACCTTCAGAAACTAGGCCCGCGTGAAGCGTCAGCATTCATCAGCCAGCACAGCGGCTTGGTTAATCAACTTGGCCAAGTGAAATCACTGGTAGGCAGCGACAATATGCCCGTGATTTCGCATCATGAAGATGAGCTCATCCAGGAGCCCACCCAAAGCTACGGTGTACACCAGCGGCCTGAGGATTACCTGGACAGCTTCAACGCGTTTATCAAGGAGCAGGTTAACCAATCGACCGCCCTGGCAGTGGTCGTCAACAAGCCCCGCGACCTTACGCGCCAGCAACTCAAGGAAGTGAAAGTACTGCTGGATAACCACGGCTACTCGGAAGCCAATCTGCAAACCGCCGTGCGCAATCAGACCAATAAAGACATTGCTGCCAGCATCGTTGGCCATATCCGCCGCGCTGCGCTCGGCGAGCCTCTAAAGCCCTTTGAGCAGCGCGTCGCTGAAGCCATGGACCGCATCTATACCCAGCACGATTGGACATCAGCCCAGCGCAAGTGGCTGGAACGCCTGGCCAAGCAACTGACCCATGAAATCATTATCGACCGCGAAACCGTCAACCAGCTACCCGCCTTCCAAGGTGGTGCAAAGCAGCTGGATAAAATACTGGGCGATCAACTGGATACCGTGCTGGATGAGCTAGGCGACGCCATGTGGCCGCAGCAGAGCGCTTAAATGAGCGGTGTCGGTCGCTTCGATATGGCTCTGGCTGATTGGCCTTAGCAAATAGCTAGATTTTGTCGTTATTTATACATTTACTGCTTCACATGCAAAGGAAAGTGCCATTTCCTTTGCATATCTATCCCAATATGTATAGATTTTCTGTTTTTCTATACATGATCTAAGAAGAGGCGCTACGTGCTGCCAACGCTGCCCCTTGAACACATCGAACAGTGGGAAACGCGCTCCGTGCTGAAAAAAGCCGCGGAGGCACATCGTTACCTGGCAGAGCTAAAAGGCGTGGCAGCGACCATTCCCAACGAAGAAATCTTGATCAATACGCTGACTTTGCAAGAAGCCCGGCACAGCTCCGAAATCGAAAATATCATCACTACCCAGGATGATCTGTATCGCGCTGTCGTGGCGGACGCGGCCAGCGTATCACCGCAAACCAAAGAGGTTCAGGATTACGCAACCGCCCTGCGAGCTGGGTTCCGCAGCGTTCGGCAGTCGCGGCTGATCCGTCTTAACGATATTCTTCTGATTCAGGAGACGCTCGAAAACAACAATGCCGGTTTCCGGAAGCTACCGGGGACTGCATTGAGGAATCAGGCTACGGGGGAGGTCGTCTATGAGCCGCCCCAGTCCGCCCAGGAAATCGAAGCGTTGATGAGCAACCTAGTGGCTTACATCAACGATGACGAACTGTGCGATGCAGACCCGCTGGTCAAAATGGCGATCATCCATCATCAGTTCGAAAGTGTTCACCCGTTCTATGATGGCAACGGCCGGACCGGGCGCATCATCAACATGCTGTATCTGGTCGCTCAAGACCTGCTCGACCTGCCCGTGCTGTACTTCAGCCGCTATCTGATCCAGACCAAAGCCGATTACTACCGGCAATTACAGGCCGTGCGCGATACCGGTAACTGGGAGCCTTGGCTGCTCTATATGCTGGAAGGTATCAGCCAGACCGCTCAGCAAACCATTGACCTGATTGGTCAGATCCGCGAGTTGATGCAATACACCAAACATCGGATGCGTGATGAATGCCCCAAAATTTACCGGCAGGAACTGCTGAATAACCTGTTCAACCACCCATATACGAAAATCGAATTCGTCATGGAGGATCTGGCCGTCAGCCGTATCACTGCTACCAAATACCTGGATGAGCTGGTCAGCATCGGCCTGCTGGACAAAACCAAGGTTGGCCGTAGCAACTTCTACATTAATACACCGCTGATGGCGCTATTCCTTGAGCGCGCCTAACACTACTCGGAAGTACCCATGACCAATAACGACATCGTCCAAAAACTCTGGAATCTGTGTGATGTACTGCGCGATGACGGCATCAATTACTCGGACTACGTCACCGAGCTGGTGCTGCTGCTGTTTATTAAGATGGTGCACGAGAATACCCAAGCTGAATCACTCAAGCGTCACGTGCTGCCCGAGGGGTGCCGCTGGACGGACCTGAACGGAAAGTCGGGCCTCAACCTGCTTGATGACTACAAGCGCATTCTACTCAGCCTCTCCAGCGGCAGAGATGGGGCGGGTAGACTAATCCATGACGACCCGCTGATCAGCGCCGTTTACGCCGATGCGCAAACCCGCCTGCGCGAACCGCGCCACCTGGAGCAGATGATTAAAGCGCTGGATCAGATCGACTGGTTTAGCGCCCAGAAGGACGGGCTGGGGGATCTCTACGAAGGCCTGCTGGAAAAGAACGCCAACGAAACCAAGTCTGGCGCGGGTCAGTATTTCACCCCGCGGGCGTTGATCAACACTATGGTGCGCTGCCTGAAGCCCCAGCCCGGCGAGAAGATTCAGGACCCGGCAGCGGGTACGGCGGGCTTTCTGATTGCTGCGGATCAGTACATCAAGGATCACACCGACGATCTGTTTGACCTAAACGCCCAGCAGCAGGCCTTTCAAAAAAACCGAGCCTTTGTCGGCATTGAACTGGTGCCCGGTACCCGCCGCTTGGCGTTGATGAACTGCCTACTGCATGGCATGGAAGGCGACGATGAAGGCGTGGTGCACCTGGGCAACGCGCTTGGCCAGACCGGTGCGGGCCTGGAAAAGGCGGACGTCATCCTCGCCAACCCGCCCTTCGGCACCAGCAAAGGCGGCGATGCCAGTATTACCCGCGATGACCTGACCTATAAAACCAGCAACAAACAGCTGGCCTTCCTGCAGCATATCTACCGCAACCTCAAACCCGGTGGCCGCGCCGCCGTGGTGCTGCCGGATAACGTGCTGTTCGAAGCCGGCGTCGGCACCGAGGTGCGCCGGGACCTGATGCACAAGTGCAACCTGCACACCCTTTTGCGCCTGCCTACCGGCATCTTCTACGCCCAGGGTGTGAAAACTAACGTCCTGTTCTTCACCAAAGGCAGCGCGACGGATAAGCACCAGGAGGAAAACTGCACCGAAAACGTCTGGGTTTATGACCTGCGCACCAACATGCCTAGCTTCGGCAAACGCACGCCGTTTGGCGAGCAGCATCTGAAACCATTCGAGGCAGTCTTTGGGGATAATCCCAATGGTCAGAGCGAACGCAAAGAAGGCGAGTACAGCTTCCATTCCGACAAGATCGATCTGCCGGAAGCCACCAAAGCCACTGATGAGAACCAAGGCGTAGATGAACGCATGATCCATAGCCGCTGGCGCTGCTTCAGTCGCGAGTGGATTGCCGAGCACAAAGGCGACTCGTTGGATATCTCTTGGCTCAAAGATAGTGACAGTGTGGACGCTGCCAATTTGCCAGAGCCCAGCGTGTTGGCGGGTGAAGCAATGGGAGAGCTGGTGCAGGCGCTAGGAGAGATGGACAGTCTAATGCGGGAATTAGGAGCTGAGGAGGAAGCTGATGGGCAGCGGGTGTTGTTGAATGAACTTTTGGGTGAGGTTCAGTAATGACCCAGTGTGAATTACCTCCGGAATGGCTTCATATCCAGTTGGGTGAAATTGTCTCCTACGGCAAAACCCAGAAATGCGTGCTCGCAGATGTTACCGGCGACACCTGGGTTCTGGAACTTGAAGACGTTGAAAAGGAAAGTTCCAGATTACTTGGCCGAAAAACAGCCAAAGAACGGCCATTTAAAAGCACGAAAAACCAGTTTGAGAAGGGGAATGTCCTCTACGGCAAGCTTCGACCCTATCTCAATAAAGTCGTCGTTGCAGATACTTCCGGCGTGTGCACCACTGAAATCATTCCTCTGGATGCCGAGCCATTCGTTCTCAACCGATATCTTTTCCACTGGCTCAAAACTCGTGATTTCCTGAATTACGTCAACCAAGTCAGTTATGGCGTAAATATGCCTCGGCTGGGAACCAAGGATGGGGTGGCTGCTCCATTTGTGCTGGCGCCACTCGCCGAACAAAAAGTCATCGCCGACAAACTCGACACCCTGCTGGCCCAGGTGGAAAACACCAAAGCCCGCCTCGAACGCATCCCGCAAATTCTCAAACGCTTCCGCCAGTCCGTACTTGCTGCGGCGGTGAGTGGGCGGTTGATTGATGTCCAGCCCAAATCAGCAGCTAAGCTGGAAGATTTGGTCGATATTGAAAACGGAGCTAGAAAGCCCGTGTCGGCGACGATACGCAAGAATCTTCAAGGGACAGTTCCTTATTATGGAGCGACTGGAATTGTTGATTACCTAAATGACTACACTCATAAAGGTCGCTACCTATTGGTTGGCGAGGACGGCGCAAATCTTCTTAGTAAATCAAAAGACCTAGCGTTCATAGTGGAGGGAAAGATGTGGGTGAACAACCATGCTCATGTCTTAAAAGAACGATTAGGGGTGAATTTAGATTTCGTGAAAATCGCAATCAACTCTCTCGACTTAACTTCATGGATCACTGGATCCGCACAACCAAAGCTTACAAAAAAATCACTCTGTAGCTTGCCTATTACGAACTTTACTATTGGAGAACAAACCGAAATCGTCCGCCGAGTAGACCAACTTTTCGCCCATGCCGACCGCATCGAACAACAGGTCAATAGCGCCCTGGCCCGCGTCGATAAGCTCACTCAGTCCATCCTTGCCAAAGCCTTCCGGGGTGAACTCACCGAGCAATGGCGCAAGGACAACCCGGAGCTGATTAGCGGCGAGAACAGCGCGGAGGCGTTGCTGGAGCGTATTAAAGCTGAGAAAGCAGCGTCAAAACCGGCAAAGAAAGCTCGCAAGCAGACAACTGCGTGATGGGTTCCCGCGGTGAGAGTGCGGCTAGCAAATCACAATCGTAAGGAAAAGCTGAATGAGTAATATTGCTGCCTCGCAAGACGAAGCCGACTTGAAAGATAACTTTCGCTGCTTGGCCGAGCTGGTCGAGACTTGCAGAGAAAATGCCAACAGGGACGGTGAGCGCTTCAATATCTTCTCGATCCTTGGCCTTCAACGCGATGAAAACCGCACCCACTCACGATACCTCGCCGAGTTGCTGAGCTCCACCGGGCGGCACGGTGAGGGCGCCAGGTTTCTAAATGCGTTTGTTAACGACATCCTGGGCCTTTCACTCGATGTAAGTGAGCGTGTCAACGTAACCAGAGAACTCGCCACCGAAGACCAGCGACGTGTGGATATCGTGGTGGAGTCGCCAGATCTGATTATCGGTATTGAAGTGAAAATTGACGCCGGTGACCAGAAGGCGCAACTGCACGACTATTACACAGAGCTCAAACATCGGGCTAAAAACCGGAAAAAGGCGGTGCTTGTCTATCTCACGCTGGATGGCAAGGCGCCCTCCGCCTACAGCCTTAAAGACCTTGAGCAAGAGAATGTTCATTGCCTTTCTTTCGAGAAAGATATCCGCCAGTGGATCGACAATTGCGCAAGCATCAGTATCCACAAACCGGAATTGTCCTACGCGCTTATCCAGTACAAGCGTCTACTCGAAAATCTCACCGGAGTCGGAACCTCTATGACAGCACTTATCGCCGACAAACTCGCCAGCAACCGTGATGACCTGGAAACAGCGTTGGCACTAGAAAAGGCACTCCCCAAGGCAAAAGCAGCGGTGATGCTTCGGTTCTGGGAGGAACTCTCTTCCGCATTGAGTCATGCGTTTGGTGGAGCGCCGGCTGTCTATGGCGGTAAAGATCTGAGAGAAATATCCCAGAACTATTTTGATGACAGCCGGGGTGGCAAACGTGTGGGCATCAAGCTCCCAGTTGGTACCGTGAACGGTGAAACGCTTTGCCTGTATGTTCACATCTATAATGCCATTCACTACGGGCTGCGTATCGAAGGTACGTCAGGGTCGCCAGTATCACGGCCTGAACAAAAGGCAATGCTGGCCGATGGTAATGCGATGGCCGACAAGGAGACCGACTGGCTGGCTTGCTATTACTACAACCCATCCCCCAGCCAGGAGCCGATCATTCTTAATTTTGATAAATTCAACGGGCCAGTGCTCGACCTGATGGATGCCGAAAAACGGCAGACCATCATCGGTCAGATGGTGGATCACCAGGTGACCCTGGTTAAAGAAGCTAAATCGCTGATGGAAAACAGCGACGCCTAAACAATGCGAGAGGCTATGCGGCATGACATACGACTCATCCTTTGCTCAACATCGACTGACACAACTGACTGAGCAACTGCTCTCTGACACATCGGTCTCAGGCAACATCATATTTTTTGCCGACGAGGAGGACGGCAGAGTATGCGGCGCGACTTGGCAGTTTGAAGACGAAGATCATTCGTTACTCAAGGATAGCGACTTTACATACATGCTCATGGAGCTATTGGATGTCTTGATTCGCTACCGTGCCAGCCATGGCGTTACGGATACCCTCAACGGCATCATTCAAATGGATAAGTCCGTACCAGACATTCAGTGGCTTACAGTCAGTGAAGCAGAGAAGCGACGTGGCAGCCTGACCCCGACAGTGTAAGAATGAGTAGTCAGAAGAGCTTGCTATTGAATTCTTGAAAGCCCGATCTACATAACCACGGATTATCAATTTTTTAGATATTGAAGCGTGGGACTTGAACAACCTGAGAGCTTGGCTGGGCATAAAAATATAATCTTTTATGCCATTAGCTTCTAGAAGGTGAAGGCTATGAGCGATTTGTCACGGTTTTTAATTGGCGTCTCACCTATTATGATCGTTACGTTCGGGACGTTAGTCTCAGCTGCATATGTTATCAGGTGTCGAAAAAATGACTGGCTGTATGCGTTTAGGTCATGCCAATAAGGGACTTTTAGCTAAATATGACGATAATCGTATTGAGTAGATTTTTTCTTTTCTGACGCTTCTGATAAACAGCCTGTAACAGACAGCGGAGTGCAGCAAGCAGGTGAATATGTTAACTGCGAGTGATCTTCCTCTGATTACTTTCATTGATATCGAAACGTCGGGACTTGAACCCTGGGTTAAAGTGGGTGATGTAAGTGACAAATTTGTTGTAACTCTTGAAGCTGGTTTTTATCTATGCCTAAAAGATGAGTGGAATAAGCTAAAATTTGGTAGTTTTTGTTTAGGGTTTAAAAAGGTGTTTAATGCTATCGTTGAATGCCTTGGTTATTATTTCGGATTTTTATAGATTGGTCTAAATAATAAAGCTACTTCTCAGTGATGATGTAAATAATAAATAATTATTTTCTGTTTTAGCTATAAGCTTCACCATTGCAGGTGGTCACTGAATGACGTCCATCCTGAAAAGGTGGCTCCTATCCCAGAAAAAAAGTAACGACATATACGTTCACTACTAATACGGGCTGAAGTGCTTGAAGGATACACCGAGTATCCTGATGACTTACCGTTCTGACTTTTCAGATATACCTTTCTAAGCGGTTCTGATGTGCCATGTTCGCAAGAGAAATCCTGGAACGTGGTAACCATTGGAGATACGTTTGAATAAGTCGGCGTAGGAAGAAAACGTTAGCGGTATTAGCTGAACCAGCGCTGGCCACTTAGTTCGACGCGAGCAGAGCCATTCCGTAGGGCAGGGGAGAGACCCACCCAGAGCGGATGGCCCTCTAGAATCAGATTATTGGCAGACACATTAACTTTTCGCGAGAGGCACCGTTCGCTATTGTCGTTTTTAGAGTTGCTTCATGAATAAGGCAAGGTCATCAGGAATCATCGGTAACTACTTGATGTTGTTATCCTGATTAATCCGGTTAGCTCACATTTTAATTATCGTCAGATACACTCCATTTACAAATATTTTACATTCCACAAAACTACGCCATACTTCAAAAACTCTATATGCATGAACTCAATCGCCACGCGTTGTTGTACCTGTCATATATTTCGGCGATTTATAATATACAAGCAATAGTCACTACCATTAGGATTTATCTTGCATATGAATACGCACAAAAAATTTATAAATGTGGAAGATGAGCCTATAACGACACGGCCTAGGAAGGTTCTTGTCCTGGGATGCGATACCCTTGGGTATGATGTTGACGAAGCTTTAGGGAACGCTCAGTGGCATATTAAGTATGCCCATAATCAGCAGGAAGCTAGCACGATTATAGGAAATGGCGATGAGTACTTTACCTCTATATACATACTAAAAAATACTGACTCGCAGCTGCTAGACGACCTACAGGAACTAATAGTTATGCACCCGGAGGTAGCGTGGCTAGCGGTAGTGGATCCACTTTCCATTCAGGTGGAGCGCATCCGCCGGTTTGTCCACCAGTATTTCTTTGCCTTCTTAACGCTTCCTCTGGATCCTATCAAAACCCAGCACCTCCTTGAAGCAGCACGAGAAATGACTCTCCTGTCGGCTCTCTCCCCAAGCAAATTTCGAAACGAATACCGAAACCAAGATATGGGAATGGTGGGCAACTCACCGGTAATGCAACGCCTTTATCAATCTATCTATCGAATTGCACAAGTTGATGCGCCGGTACTGATAACCGGTGAATCGGGTACTGGGAAGGAACTTGTCGCAAGGGCGATCCACGAACAATCACCAAGAAGACATGGCCCCTTCAATGCTATCAACTGCGGTGCGTTGCCTCCAGGTCTAATCCAGTCTGAGCTATTCGGACATGAAAAAGGGGCATTCACTGGTGCAGGCCAGCGCAAGTTCGGCATCATTGAGTCCACCAGTGGTGGCACCCTTTTTCTGGATGAGATAGGCGATTTACCCTTGGATATGCAGGTCAACCTTCTCCGATTTCTGGAAAATCACCACGTTTTCCGTCTTGGCAGCCTGAAGGAAACTAAGGTCGACGTCAGGGTCCTCGCCGCTTCACATGTAAATCTTGAAGAGGCCATTAAACTGGATAAGTTTCGGGAAGATCTCTACCACAGGCTAAATGTACTTCAATTGACGCCTCCCCCCCTTCGCGAGCGTAGCGAAGATATCGAAGAGATAGCTAACTTTTTCTTCAAAAAATACCGTACTGAGAAGGCCTCGAAAGTAAAAGGCTTCAGCCGTGAGAGCCTTCTTTTGATGCGCCAGTATGCATGGCCGGGCAATATCCGAGAACTAATCAATAGAATCCGAAGGGCCATGGTGATGTGTGACCAGCGCCTTATCAGACCTGAGGATCTCGGCCTGGAGCGAAGGCAACGTTCATCTCGTAGCCAAGTCACCTTGGAACAAGCTCGCGATCTGGCAGAAGAGAGCGCGATCAGAGCATCGTTGGCTCGCAACAAGTACCAAGTGCAGCACTCGGCCTGTGAGCTAGACGTTTCACGGGCCACTTTGTATAGGCTGATCGAGAAGCATGGGATCGACCGGCAATTAGAAAAAAACGCTCAATAGCAAGGGGGCATCTCATCATGAAATGTAATAAAAGGAACTTGAGTCAGGCTATCGGTCTGCTATCGCTCTTCGGTTCTGTCCCTATTTTGGCGCAGGATACTATTCAGCCAGTCGGCCAGGAGCCCGAGGAAAGAGAGGTCCAGCCGGACGTTCAGGCCATAGCAGAATATGGCGGCGTGCTGACACCCAAGGGTAGGCTGGTATTGGAACCGGAGTTCCAGTACTCCCACGAGAGTATCAACAGGATGACATTCCAGGGTGTGGAAGTATTGAGCACCCTGTTGATCGGCGTGTTCACGGCAGAAGATGTCGACCGGGACAATTACACAGCCGCGTTGACCGGCCGACTAGGCTTCACCGACAGGCTGGAGCTGGAGATGAAAGTCCCCTATGTCTATCGTGATGAGTCGAACCGAGTCACGGTTTCCGAAGTAGACCCAGACTTCACGCTGGATCGTGAGCTATCTAATGATGCATTAGGCGACATCGAGTTGGCCGCCCATTACCAGTTGAACCGGGGCCTCAATGGCAAGCCCTACTTCATCGGCAACTTGCGCTACAAGAGCACTACCGGCGAGGGCCCATTCGATATCCGGCGCAACAGCGCCGGCATCCCTCTAGAGCTATCCACGGGCACAGGCTTCCATTCCATAGAACCCAGCATCACAATGCTGATTCCCTCGGCGCCGGCCGTCTATTTTGCCAATCTTGGCTATGTGTTCCACCTAGAAGATGAGGTCAACCAGCAAGTTACCCAGGGGGATGATGACCTTTTCATAGGCGATGTCGATCCTGGGGATGCCGTGCGACTCAGCTTCGGTATGGCGTACTCAATCAACCCGAGAAGTTCTTTCACTCTGGGCTATAAGAACGACTTCATCGGTAAGACCAAGACAGAATATGTCAATAACACCAGCGGCACTATAACTCGGGTCAGTTCTAACACGCTGAACGTCGGTTCCCTGCTGCTCGGGTGGTCCTACCAGCTAAACCCAGATGTCTCCCTTAACTTGGGCCTGGAGCTGGGTATTACCGACGATGCCCCGGACACGACGCTGACCCTTCGCATGCCCTTCGGAATGGATGTCTTCTAGCCAAGGGCACATAACACGACGGCTGCCAACTCGGCAGCCGTCACATAATTATCTTCATCCTACTCTTGCGCTTAGCTTTCAGCGCAGAATACCCGATAAGGAGTCAACAATAGATGCCCGTTGCTTGGCTGCCCTCAAAGCGCCAATATTGTTAAGTCGAACGTCGATATTGATCTGCTGCTGGATATCCCGCCCGGAGGCATTGCTCACCACACCACTGATGATGGCGTTGCGAGTAATGTTGTGCAGAGCCGCCGTGAAGCCTTTGGGATCGCTCAGGGTAACGCCGGAAAAGTTAGCCAGACCCGAAAGGTCGATACTACTAGGGGTTACGTCGGTGATAGAGAGCCCTGTACCGGAACCGACCTGATTGGCTGACAGTGAGGGGTCACGGAGTGTCTGGGACACAAGGTGCACGCCCGCCTTCGTGAAGTTTACCAACGACACCAACTCGATACTATTATCGATCTTCGTCTGCAGCCTGGCGCCGAAATCCACGTCGAGCCCACCGATATTGAAACCCGCCCGCATCTGATTGAGTTCATTTTCGGCGATGACGATTCCCTGATAGAAGTCATCCCTTGTTGCAGACAGTAATAAGGCCTCAGTATAAAGACTCACTGGTACCTGATCACCCAAGTAATCTGCCCATTGTCGATTTACATCTACCTGTGCGTCGTGTTCTAACAGAGGGGCCGCCTGGGTTCCGGCAGTCACTAGTACCGCCAGTGCGCCTATCCACCACCTCCCCCCCATCTTTTGCATAATCCTGGCGCGCGACATCATCTTCATCTCTCCTCATCACCGACCCATCTCATTGCTCGCGGGCAGGGTTAGCAGACTGGAGCCGATGTTGGTGCGGTTTACGCCTCTTGACAGCGGTGAGTCGGGGCGCACGGCCCAGTCCTGCTCATGGTTGAAGTAGTTACGGGCAATCTCGATCTCCTCGCGCACCCCCAGAACCGATCCGTTCCATAGAGTCTCGAAGTGCTCCCTTGGCACCACCTGGGTACCTGCCGCAGGATCTCCTACTAAGATATTGTCGTCATCGATGCCCTTGACGACGACGAAATGTTTGTAACCCATGGTGTCGATCATGGTAATGGCCGGCACCCCAATTCGCAGAAAGTCATCCAAGCTGATCCTAAACCCATCGGCATTGAGCCCCTGGGAATCCAGGTAACGCTTCATGTCTAGCATGGAAAAGCCGTGTTGTTGGATCTGCTCGGCGTCACCAGCACGGATCATGCTCTCGAAGACCTCTGCCTCAGTAGTCTCACGCTGGTAATGGAAAGTTAGCAGGGTGGCGACGGACGCGGAACCACAGCTGAAGTCGTACTGCTGCTGGATGACTCTGTCCCAACCCTTCTCTTGCAGGCTCTTTACCTCAACCTGAAAATTGCCGAAACGATTGGCAATGGCTACCTGGCCAGCATGGGCACTCAAGGTGCTTCCAGTGAGAAGCAGTGACGCCATAGCACAGCAGAGTTGCCTGGTCAGTTTCATGGCAAGTCATCCCTTGGCTGCAAATTTTTGAACCTGGACAAGATTCAGTTGGCGATAAAGACACTGATGCCCACGGCGTTATTGATAGAGTTTCCGTTGCCAGTCACTGCACTGAAGATTCCTGTACCGCTATAACTCCCCAATGCATCGGAGGCGAAGCTGATATTGCCCGAGACCATGTCTCCACCGATATTAAAAGAGTTACCCGTTACTGAGGACTTCATGTTCTGCACACTTTTGACCGTATTAACATTGATAACCATCTCACCCTCTCTGGCTCGAGCCTTACCCAACTCCTCCACGGCTATCGATTCCATCGCGGCGAAGCCTTCCGCCTGAGGCGCATGGCGATCATTGGCCTGGCTCTTTGCCGCCCCGAAGGTAGACAGCACCAAAAAGAAAACGATAGCCATCAACTGCAACGGTGGGCGTCGTAAAGTAAAGTGAGTTAAACAGACTGATGACACCTTCATGGCCTTAACTCCCGGTATCCGATCCATTGGGACATTTCATCAAGGGAGCTGTTGGCGTTCATATCCACCAGCTCCCGGGTAGTGGGAGCGCAGAATGCGCTCCTTATCAGTTGCCGATGCTCACATTGCTGTGCGCCGCGACGTTTGTGCCAGACAACTGGGAGTTGTAGAGGCCGGTTGTCACGTTCATGTTGTTGATGCCGCCGAACACCCCAGCACCAACAGACACGTTAGCTGCCCCGGTTGCAAAGCTGGCAAGACCACCACTGCCGCCGTTGCCACTTGCTCCTCCATTACCAGCCACTGCGCTAGCATCACCGCCGGTACCTTGTCCGCTGGCGCCGTTGCCGCCATTACCAGCGCCGCCGTTACCTCCGGCTGCCATGGCCTCGCCACCGTCACCACCGTCGCCACTGGTAGCAGATCCCGAGCCGCTGCCAGAACCGGAGCCCGAACCATTGCCCGCAGTGCCACCTGCCACTGCGGAGCTGGCGGTGGCGTCACCGTTGGTGCTGTCACCGTTGGTAGCAGTGTTGGTGTTATCGTCGTCAAAGTCGTCTGTATTGAGAGACGCATAACCTTCGGCGGTGCCACCCTGGGCGTCGGTAGCGTCATTGGTAGCGTCAGTGTCACCACCTTCGCCGTAGCTTTCGCCATAGCCTTCGGCATAGCTATCGGCATCGCCGCCGTTACCACCTTCACCACCTAATGCTCGGGCTAGACCGCCGTTCCCTCCATCACCGTCTCCACCGTCTCCGCCAAAGCCTTCGCCATAGCTATCGGCATAGGCGTCACCACCGGCACCGCCTTCAGCACCGTCTGCCGCTGCACCGCCATTGATAACGATACGAGCGCCACTGACATTAGAGCTCATCTCCTGCATCGAGATGACATTGGTGGACGTGTTGTAGGACTCACTCATCGCCCAAGCATCACCGCCACGGCCTGTTGTGCCTCCGGTTCCGCCCATACCGGTTCCGTTAGCAGCCCCGCCAGTACCATCACCGCTGGTAAGACTACTGTCGTCGGAACTTTCATCGAAGTCTCCGTCGACATTGGCATAGACGCTGCCACCATTACCTTCCCCATAGCCATCGCCGCCACTTGCGCTACCACTATTGCCGCCTGTGGCCGTCGCTGTGGCGTCAACATTCTGATCTACGCTTTCAGCGGTACCAACTCCGGGGTTCGCGTGCGCCGTGGAGATGGCCATTACGAGAGCCAGCAGAGGGGTACCCGCTATTACTAAATACTTTTTCATGATCATGTCTCCGTTAGTTTTGTCTTCTGCAGCCTGCGAACACGCGACATCGTCCTACTTACAAGTGCTGGACCCTTGAATGACGCTCTTCCGTTCGCAGTAACGAAGTTGATAGCAGCTTACGTGCCATCGCGGAGACAGTTATTCTTAAATTGCTGAAATAAATGAAGATCTTTAAAAAATATATTTTTTAAAAGCAATGTTCGCTGTTAGTAATTAATGCATAAATGTATTTTATCTGAGACAGGGATAGCCCACTTCCACCTGTCATTCTATTGACAGGCTTGTAATAGCGGGCCTCCTCATTTTCCTGTGGAGTGCCTTATTTATGCGACAAATCAGCAGGTAGGTCAGAGGTGGGAGTGACTCTTGATCGCTGATGCAGTTATTGCGCGTGGCGCTCAATACCCGGTCATCTCTAAATAACCGACGCCGATGCTTTCTTGCGTTTCTGCCTGGCGAACCACCACATCGCCTTCCCAGTAAGGTACTGAGGTTGGCATCCAGCGGTTAGGGTGGCGTGCCTCGACGACAAGCTGCATATCGGCATCGGGTAGCGTGAGTGACCAGCCTGTGGGGATATCTCGTCCCGCTACCACTTGCGTTTCTAACGGCGTAAGCGTGACGCTATCAGGCCCGATGAGTTCGGTTTGCCCATCAGCGGAGAGTAAATGGCCGAACACGTAGTCGCCGCCTTCTTCACCGCCACCTCTTAACCGATAGGCCATCAGCTTGCGCCCGTCCGTCAGGTGCAGCGAAAACCAGTCCCATCCGGTTTGTTCCGGGGCGAGTAGCTGGCTGCTCCATTCGCGATCCAGCCAGCCTTTGCCGCTAACCTCACGGGACTCACCGTTCAGCGTGACGCGGCCGGTAATCTGTAAATAGGGCTGGCTGTAGTAACGCGAACCCTGGCCGTCCACGGTTTTGGTGTTAAACCCATTCTCTCCGTGCCAGATAAGCGGGCCTTGCGCGCTGAGGGTAAGCTCGTATCCAAAGCGGTCAGCGTCCTCTCCGCTATAGGCGCTGAGGGTAAAGTCCTCGAAGTTGGCGTCGGGCGGACTTTCCAGTATCCAGTCATCGATCCAGGCCTGAAATGGGACTGCCTTGACGCCTGCTTGGCCGCTGGCCTTTTGGCTATGGCTGCGCGCAAAACGTTCGGCGGCAACGTGGCTTTCCCCTTGGGAAACCCCCATGTGCGCCATCCACACCTGGTCGGTTGCCCATGGCGTTGGGTCAGGGCGCTCGTCAGGTGGCGTCAGTGCCTGGCGAAACAGCGTCCATTGAAGGCCGAGCGGCTCACCCTGGGCATCTTCAAGGTTGGCGGTCAGGTACCACCATTCGATGCGGTAATCAGGATGCGGGCCATGGTCTTGCGGAAAGCTCAGCGGCGTAGAGGCATTTGCCTCGGCAAACGCCGCCGCGTTTTTACCGAGCCCGGCAAACCCTTGAGGCTCAGCCTCAGGCGACGTTTCCTGGCAGCCGATGAGGATGAAACAGCTTATCGCGATAAGCACAGCTGATAAGCGGTAATAACTCATACGGCCCCCTTGTTTAGCATCGCCTGGGGAGAGGTGCGCCATAGCTGAATCGATGGCAGGGCGGCGGCGGCCAACGCTACCCCCAGCGCGGTCAGCAGCGTGATGAATATATCCCATGGAAAAAGGTATAACGGCAGCCGCCAACCAAAGGCGGCGACGTTGATGATTGCCACTAATGTCCAGGTAATGGCGATGCCAAGCGGAATCGCCACCACGCCGGTGAGTAGTGATAAGCCCCCTAATTGAAAAAGCGGCAGCTGGGTTAGCGTTTTGCGCGGCACGCCCAATGCCCAAAGGGAAGCTAGCTGGCGCTGTCGCTCGCGGGCCTGGGCCAGCAGAGTAGCGAACAGCGCCAGCGCAGCGACGCCTAGCGTCAGGGCGTTTAGCGCCTGGGTGATGGTGAACGTACGCTCAAAAATTTGCGTGGCCAGCCGTTTAATTTCCTGTTGGTCGACAAGGGCGTCGGGGGATACATCAAAGTTATCCGCCAGTGCTTGGCGTAAAGCCTGGCGGTCGGCGCTTTCGTTGACGACCAGTCCTATCGAGGCGATATCGCCACCAAAACGCTGAACAAGCACATCGGTGGGCATAAGTATCTGCTGGCGTGGGTTGCCGTAATCAGGGTAAACCGCCGCAATTTCAAACGGCATTGCGCCTTGTGGCGTCTCCAGTGTGACCACGTCACCCGGTGCAAGCTGTTTTGCCACGGCCATTTGCTCGTTAATAAACACGCTGCGTGTAGACAGCGCTGACCAGGCAGCGGATCGCCCAGCTTGCGTATCGAGTAACGGCCAGCGGTTGGTGATCGTCGGTGCTGGGGTAATCCCAAACAGCGCAATGCGTTCGCGAGTCGTCTCTTTTCCTCGTGCATTTTTCTCGGCCAGCAGGTCGACGCTGCCTCGGGCGGTGGGCAAGGTTTCGTCAACATCGGGCTGGGCGTCGAGCCAATCCAGCATCGGGGTTAACGTCGACGGTGACGCGTTGATATACAACGGCGCGGCCAACCGTTGATCCAGCCAATCCAGAAAAGTGAGACGAAAGCCACCGACCATGCTGCTAACCCCTAGATTGGTGGCCAAAGCAATCAGCAACGCCATCATGGCTAACGAAAGGCGCGGTAGCTGTAACTGAATATCCGCCACGGCCCAGTGGGCAAGCGGGCGGCGATGAAGCAGCCGCTGTAGCAAGCGCAGCACGCCGTTAATCAGCGGCGGCAGGCAGAGCGCGCTGCCTAACAGTAGGGCGGCGACAAATCCAAAACTAACCAGAACCCCTTGGCCGGATGATAGGCGGCTAAGCCATAGCGCTAAGCCAACAGCGATGACGGCGACCACTGCGCCCCCTTGTGTCATCCGTTTTAGCTGACGCTGGTAGCCAAGTCGCCATGCCTGGGACTGGCCCAGCGCTAATACCTCCAGACGCGCGGCCCGCCACAGCACGCCGCTGCCTGCCAGCAGTAGGCCGCCCAAGGTAATGACTAAGCTGCCCACCCAGTAGTGCCATGGCAATACCAAAGAGCGTTGCACGTCGGCTTGGTAAAGCGAAGACAGTGTCGTCGCCACATCGGGCAATAACTGGGCGGCGAGCCAAATGCCGCTGGCGAGCCCAAGTGCTGAACCCACCAGGCCGAATACCAGCAGCTCAAGCAGAATCGCCATGGTCAACGTGAACGCGGGCACGCCCAGCGCGCGCAGTGTTCGCAGCGTGGTCAGACGCTGCTCCATGGCAAGCCCCAAGGCGGCTTGCACAATAAATAAGCCGACGACTAACGACAGCAAGGCCAGCGCGGTGAGGTTGAGGTGGAAGCTATCCGTCAGTTGTTCCGGCGATGCCAACGTAGCGGCTCGGCTTAGCCGGTACCCGTCGGGCGGCTGCGTTAGCGCGCCAGGGGCGGTGACCAGTTGGCTTAGCGTGTTATCGCGATCTAACAACGCGGCGGCAGCGGCAATGTCCATCACCAAGGTATTCGGCGGTAGCTCCGGGCGTAGCGTTAGTGGCGGGAGCCGTTGATTATTGTCGACGGTGGGCGTCGCCCCTGGCGCTTGTCGGCGTGAAAGCCCTAATACGTCAATGGTTTCCGGGGCGAGCTGGGTTTGCCATGGCGGGGTTAAAAAAGCGGTTAATGCGTCACCGTTGCTGCCCAGGGCGTTATCGTTGGGCAAGGTTAACGGGTCAATGCCGATAATGGTCAGGCGTTCCTCGCCTATTTGTAGCGTGCCTTCCAGCATAGGTGAGACGGGCCAGCCGGACCGTCGCAGCGTCAGGTAGTCTTCACGAGTGAGCGATTGGCCATCGCGTCGAGTTAGCTGGTCAACATCTGCACTAAACAGCGCGTTGGCTCGGGCGTAGCTGTCCTTCGCCGTGGCGTTTACGGCCTGAACGCTGCTCCACAGGGCGCTGGCGACCCAAAGCCCTAGCAGCAACATGGCTAATTGCCCCAGATGGCGGCGATAGTGGGCAAGCAATGTCACTAGCACGCGCAGGATCATGAGCAATGATCCTCAAGACGGCCCAGGTGGAGGCGTACCAGCCGATTAAGCGGCGCCGCCACGCGGGCACTGTGGGTCACCATCAAGAGCGCACAGCGTGTTTCTTTCACCAGCTCAAGCAGTAGCGCGAGGACGGTATCAGCGCTTTGCTCATCCAGGTTACCTGTCGGCTCGTCGGCTAGTAGCAAACTGGGGCGAACGGCCAGTGCTCGGCCAATCGCCAGGCGTTGCTGTTGGCCACCCGATAGCTGCTCGGGGTAATAGGTCTCGCGGCCGGAAAGCCCCAGGCGTGCCAAAAGGTGCGCCGTCCATTCAGAGTCTTCTCGCCCTGCCAGGCGGGCCTGAAGGCGTAGGTTGTCGATAACATTCAAGCTGGGTACCAGATGGAACTGCTGAAATACCAGCCCCAGATACTGGCGGCGCAGCTTGGCGCGGGCGGGTTCATCCAAGCTGGAGAGCACCTGCCCGTCAATGCTGATCTCGCCCTTGTCGGGCACGTCGAGTCCGGCTGCCAAATGCAACAGCGTTGATTTGCCACTGCCCGATTCTCCCATTAAGGCGAGGCTCTCACCCTGTTGAAGTGTCAGGTCGATACCGTTGAGTACCGGCAGCTCACCCTGCGGTGTGCTAAAGGTTTTATGGATTTGCTGCAGGGCCAACATAGGGCCTCCTGTTGCTAACGCCAGCGTCTTTTATAAAGAATACAGTTCTTTTACGAGGCGATATAGGTGTGATGTTTTTGTATATGAAGTAATCGGCAGCGATGCATTGAGCAGCACGGAAACGCGCAGTTTAAATCCTGGATTCATAGAATAACCGCAGCACTTTGGATCACACAGTAGAGGAAGGAGGGCCAGCGCCGGTACCCTCTCGACTTTACCGACCAAAGTGAAGCAGAGCATGGGATACCGACAGCTGACCCAAGCCCAACGATACCAAATTTTTGCTTATCTTGAGACCGGCATCAGCCAGCGACAAATAGCCAAGGCTATTGGGGTGCACAGCAGCACCATTAGCCGGGAGATAAAGCGCAATGGGCTTACGACTGGCTATGCGCCCGAGCAGGCGCAATCGAGAAGTGATCAGCGCCGACGCAGCGCCTGGAAAGTGACGAAGCGCCTGCCAAGCCTGATT
>NZ_FNII01000022.1 GCF_900103865.1 Vreelandella arcis | reverse complement strand
GGGGGGGGTGGAAATGCACGTTAGCGCCCTACCCCGAGGTATGTGAGCCCCGCTTCCCACACAGCCTTAGGAGCGAACAGGTTGCGCCCATCTACCACCACACGGTCTTTGAGCTGGCTGGCGAGCCAGCTAAGATCGACGCTGCGAAATTCTTTCCATTCGGTGCAAATCACCAGGGCATCTGCGCCTTTTACCGCTTGAATGCGGTCGCCGGCGAGCATCAGGTCGTCGCGCTCGCCGTAAAGGCGGCGGCATTCAGCCATGGCTTCCGGGTCGAACGCCTGCACCTTGGCGCCCGCTTGCCATAACGCTTCCATTAGCGTGCGGCTGGGCGCTTCGCGCATATCGTCGGTATTAGGCTTGAACGCTAACCCCCATACCGCAATCGTTTTGCCTTCTAAATTACCCAGCGTTGTTTGCAGTTTTGTGAATAGCGTTAGTTTTTGCTGTTGGTTCACGGTTTCCACCGCGCTTAACAACGCGGGCGTGTAGCCAAGCTGGCGGGCGGTGCGCTCAAGCGCCTGCACATCCTTGGGGAAACACGAGCCGCCATAGCCACAACCGGGGTAAATAAAGTGGTAACCAATGCGCGGGTCGCTGCCGATGCCGCGGCGCACGTCTTCGATATCTACATCCAGACGTTCGGCTAAATTGGCCATTTCATTCATAAAGCTGATTTTGGTGGCCAGCATGGCATTGGCGGCGTATTTGGTCAGTTCCGCGGCGCGGACGCTCATGAACATCAGCTTGTCATGATTACGGTTATACGGCGCATAGCACTCATGCATACGTGCTTTGACGTGCTCGCTGTCGGTACCGACGACAATGCGCGCGCCACGGGTAAAGTCCTCAATGGCTGCGCCTTCTTTCATGAATTCCGGGTTGGAGCACACATCAAAGGGGATATCAGCGCCGCGCGCGGCCAGCGTTTCCGCCATGGCGGCGTGGACTTTTTCGGCGGTGCCCACCGGCACGGTGGATTTGTCGATCACCAGCTTGTAATCGTTCATGTGCTCGCCGATGGTTCTTGCGACATCCAGCACATAGCGAAGATCGGCACTGCCGTCTTCATCCGGCGGCGTGCCCACCGCGATAAATAGCAACTCGCCTTCTTGAACCGCTTGCTCGGCGTTGGTGGTAAAGCTCAGGCGGCCTGCATCTACGTTATGCGCGACGATGGTGCTTAGCCCCGGCTCGAAAATAGGGACTTCACCGGCGTTAAGCTGGGCGATGCGCTCGGCGTTAACGTCCATACAGGTGACTTGATGGCCGACATCGGCCAAGCAGGCGCCTGCGACTAATCCAACGTAACCGGTTCCAAAAACACTAATATGCATGCCGTGTTAACTCACTCATCAATACGGGGTGGCGAATATAAGGGCGAGCTTATCACGTCGCTTGAGATTTGATGACGGGCCATTGAAGGAAAACCTGATATAGACGTTGGTCTAGTATCGACATTAGTCTATAATGCAGTGCAACACAGGCATTAAACCTCATTCCTGCCGAACTAACGTATTTGGAGAAGAGAATGCCCACCGATATGTCCACCGCCAGCCACGTTCAGCGCAGCCTACGTCATTGCTTGGCCGTTGTGGCCGAACTGCTTTACGACAACGGCCATGTGCTAGAGAGCATCACCTCAGCCCAGCGCGGCCTCAGCCGTAAAGAATTACAGTCGCTGACCCAAAACGCCCCTGCCTGGGCCACCTGCCAGCAGGTATTAGAGACCAGCCACGCGGCTACCCGCAACGAGCAAGGGCGGTTTGTGCTAACGCCGCTGGGGCGCGAGTTGATGTTTGATATGTTTGGCGAAGGCGCAGCGGACTGCGCCTAAGTAACAATGACGTCGGTTAATCAGCGTTTTTAGCGTAGGCCGAGCATCGAAAGAATAAACAGCACGACCACTATCAGTCCTATGATATAGATAATATTTCTCATAACAGCACTCCTTGCGTATTGGCGGTGGATAGGCAATTGCCTATTCGCGACTAAAGCCTAGCAGCCCTTGCCGCGCTTTGCGTAGCTTACACGTGGCGACGCTCAGGTATCGGCTATAAAAAGTCATTTGTATTCCTCCCTGACACTAGCGACTGGAACCCTTACCCGGCCATAAGCTCAAAGAGATTCCTATCTGCTGAGGGATCGCTATGCGCTCGCTATTTTCCGCCGTCTGTATGAGCTTTTTAGCCGCCACCCCGTTCTCCTCCCCCGTACTTGCCCAAGAAACCTCTGACGCCCCTAGCGCTAGAGCGCTGCATACCCTCAGTGAGAGCGCTCGAGGCTATTCGCACCTGCACAGCATCGTGGTGGCGCATCAGGGCGAGGTGATTTATGAACACCACCAGGGCGGGCCTGGCGTTGATGCGCCAGCGAATATCAAGTCGCTTTCCAAAACCGTGCTAGCGGCACTGGTGGGTGCCGCCATTGAGGCGGGTATTATCGATTCCACCGAGCAATCCTTAGTGTCGTTACTCGGTGATCGCGTGCCACCGGCAGCGGCCCCTGAGGTTGCCGATATTACCGTGGGGCATTTGCTATCATTACAAGCGGGGCTTGAGCGTACCTCGGGGCAAAACTATGGTGCCTGGGTGGCCAGCCCCAACTGGGTGGAAGACGCCCTAACGCGGCCCTTCGTCGACCGACCGGGTGGCCGCATGCTGTATTCCACCGGTTCAAGCCATCTGCTTTCTGCTGCGCTGACCTACGCGAGCGGCGAGTCGACCCATGCCTTGGTCAAGCGCTTGCTGGGCGAGCCGCTTGATATTGCGATTCAACCGTGGCTGCGCGACCCTCAGGGGGTTTATTTTGGCGGCAACGAGATGCAGCTTTCGCCGCGGGCGCTGGTGGAAGTTGGCGAGCTGTATCGCAACGATGGCCTCGTCTCTGATAACACCGGCAATGGCCAGCGCGTGCTGCCGGAAGACTGGGTCGAGCGCTCGTGGACGCCACGGGGAACCTCGCGCTGGACCGGCGACGGATACGGCTATGGCTGGTTTATCACCCAATTGGGCGGTGAAGATACTTACTACGGGCGGGGGTACGGCGGCCAAGCGCTGTTTGTCATCCCCGAGCGCGCCTTAACCATTGTGATAACTGCTGACCCCAGCCCGCCCTCGCCCGGCGGGGAGTTTCAGGAACGGCTGAATGCAATGGTGGCGGCATTGCTCACTCACGATGCAACCTAACGCTCATGACGCCCGCAAGGGCTATTCTTTTTTGTGGCCAAGGCTCATCAGATAAAGCGCGGCGGCCAGCGCCAGCACCGAAAGCGCCAGATAAATTGCCTCGAGGGGGGTGGCAAAGCGAATATCCACCACCGCGCGGAAGAATTCGATAATCACCGCTAATATCACCACCCGGGCGATTTTATCCTTGAGCTGGTCTAACGAGGCGACGTTGAACGGGTGGTGGGGATAGCGCTCTTCTGCCTGATCGATACGCGATACGAACAGCCGGTAGATTCCCAGCCCGAAAATCATCAATACAATGGCAATAAGATAAATATCCACGGCGATGATGATATCGGGCACCAGGCTTTCGTGGATATCGACGCTGCTATCCACGAAGTAGTAGTGCAGCGTGCGTAATACGACCTTGGCGATATCCACAGTACCCACCAGGAACAGCATCACCGAGCCCAGCAGGCTAGGCACCACGGCCAGCATGACCAAAAACCGCGAGTTCCATAGCGCGGTTTCTATACGACGCTCCCAACGGCCTTGGGAGGCAGGCGGCTTAGGGGGTGTCGGTGGCGTATCGGTCATCGTTGATTCCTTGTAAGCGCAAATTTTAAAGCAGGCCGACGAGGATGAGCGTGCAAGTGGCGCCGAACAGCACAAACCCCAATAGCAACATAAGACCATCCCGCGCGACCAGACCTAGGCCCAGCAGCGACAGCGCCAATCCGGCGCCATTGGCCGAAAAAGGGACAAATTCCATCGGCGGCATGGCCAGAGCAATCAACAGGCACACCACCGCCGTTACGCGGATGCCTATATAGCCGGTTAGCCACGGCAAGCGCACCCGTAACAGCCCATCAATCCAACGGGCGGGCTTTTTCATCAAGCGTAGGCCTTTATCAAACTTAGGCTGTGAGATAGAACGCTTGAGCAACCATTGGGGTAACCAGAAGGTTTCCCGCCCGGCCAATAGCTGCACCGAGACCAACAGCACCAGCGTGGCCATCAGGGTCGGCATGCCGGGAATATCGCCGATAATCGGTGCCAGGGTGATAAGCCCTGCCACCAACAGCAGAGGGCCGAACGAGCGCCGCCCTATGGCGTGAACGACATTGTTAACGCTGACTCGCTGAGCGTCCTGCTCCATGCGTTCCATCAACGCAATTAGATCCATTAATGTTGAGCCGTCGTTGCGATCACTCATTAGGGGTAAAACGCTCCTCGGATAGCAGCTTGGTGCGAATAAAATCGCTGTGACTGACGTGCAGCAAGTCGGCCAGGCGACGAATACGGTGCTCTTCTAAAGCATCCACGTTGCCATCGGCCCAGGCCAGCTGCCACATCAACGCGACCAGTTCGCAGCGTTGCTCGTAGCCGTAGTGCTCTTTGATCAGGCTAACGAATTGGTAGTGGTCGACCGCATCTTCCACTTCATCCCGCGCCAGCGCCATCAGCTCGTCAACGTCGTTTTCGCTCAGTTGGTAGCGCTGCAACAGCATGCTGCGTAGAGCGGCGAGCTCGGTGTCGCTGGTTTCGTGGTCGGCGCGGGCGATTTCAACCAGCAACGCCGCTGAGGCCAGCTCAAGCGTGAGGGTTTGGTTGTCGCGCTGTTCGGGTTGCGAAAGCGTGCGCTGAAAAAATTGGCTAATCGCCTCCAGCATGACGGCTCTCCTGATGTCGGGTGTGAGTCCTAACTTACGAATCGCGAGTTAACTGATCTTTTAGCTGCTTGGGCACCTGCTTGATAATCAGGCGATCCTGGGCAGCGTCGTACTCAATACTTGAGCCGAGCAGGTGCGAGTCAAAGCTGATCGAGACGCCGCCAGCGCGCCCGGTAAAGCGGCGAAATTGATTCAAAGTGCGCTTGTCGGGGGGAATTTCCGGCGCTAGGCCGTAATCCGCTTGGCGAATGTGCTCGTAAAAAGCTTTGGGCTGCTGCTCGTCGACCAGCTCTGAGAGTGCCTCCAGCGTCATGGGTTCCCCCCGGCGCAACTGATCGTTGGCGTAATCCACCAAATTGTCAGTTTTCTCGCGGCTGGCCTCGTCGTCAAAGTCTTCTTTTTCGACGTAGTCACTAAAGGCTTTTAGCAGCGTGCGGGTTTCTGTGGGGGCATCGACACCCTCTTCCATGCCCAATAGTTGAGCCAGCCCTTCGGCCAGCTTTTTGCCGCCGCGGTCTTTCAGAAACGAGACATATTGGGCGTCAGGCGCGTCGCTTTGCCATTGAGTGAGGTTAACCCGCGCCGCCAGGGTAAGCTGGCGGGTATTAAGCTGGGCGGCGGGCACGGCTTGGTGCGTATCGTTAATGCCAATCCCTTCGCGCTGGTGAACCAGCGCCATCAGCAAGGTATCGGTATCACCCTGACGCTGGTGGCTGATGACTAAGTAACCACTCACTGACAGCTGTTCTTGCAGTTGCTTGGCGAGCCGTTCGGCCAGCGCGCCGGAAAGCTCGGCAAAGCTCTGCTCATCGGCTAGATAGTCGCGCAGCCAAACCGACAGCGGCCCGGCGTTTTCACCTTCCTCGGCAAACCGGCCCCAACCTTTGGGCTTGGTGTTGTAGGTGTCGTTAAGCGCGCTAACCAGGCTTTCCATTACCGGCTCGGTGCTGTCGGCCTCGGCGGGGGCAGTGGTCAGCGTAAGGCGCTCCCCATCCAACGTGGGGTCTAAGCGGTGAACCATACTATGCAGTAGGGGCATAAAACTTTCGACGCTCCCTTATTAGGGTTTGAGACGATAACCGGTACGGAAAATCCAGCCAATGGTGGCTAAACAGGCGGCGAGGAACAGGCCGATCATGGCGACGCTGGCGCCCAGGCTAACGTCGCTAATACCGTAAAAGCTCCAGCGGAAGCCGCTGACCAAGTACACCACTGGGTTGAGCAGCGTGACGCCCTGCCAAAACGGCGGCAGCATGTCGATGGAGTAAAAACTGCCGCCCAAGAACGTCAGCGGGGTAATTACCAGCAGCGGCACCAGCTGCAGCCGGTCAAAGCCTTCCGCCCAGATGCCAATAATAAAGCCGAGCAGGCTGAAGGTAACCGCGGTGAGCACCAGAAAGGTCAGCATCCACAGCGGATGCGCCACTTCCAGCGGTACAAAAAAACCGGAGGTGGCGAGAATGATCAGCCCCAGCAGAATCGACTTGGACGCCGCCGCCCCTACATAGCCCAGCACAATCTCCAGGTGCGAAATTGGCGCTGATAGCAGTTCATAAATGCTGCCGGAAAACTTGGGAAAGAAAATCCCAAACGAAGCATTCGACACGCTTTGGGTGAGCAGCATCAGCATAATCAGCCCCGGCACGATAAAAGCACCGTAGCTGACGCCGTTCACTTCGCTGATCCGCGAGCCAATCGCCGCGCCAAACACCACAAAATACAACGACGTGGAAATCACCGGCGACACAATGCTTTGCAGCAACGTGCGGCGGGTGCGCGCCATTTCGGCCATATAAATGGCGCGAACGGGGTATAGATTCATATTAGGCCCTCACCAAGTCGACAAAAATATCCTCGAGCGAGCTTTGCCGGGTATGTAGGTCTTTGAAGGTAATGCCTTCACGTTCAAGGGCGGTGAGCAACGTCGGGATACCATGCCCATCTTCTTCCTGATGGCCGTCGTAGGTGTAGATCAGCTCATAGCCCTCGGCGGACAAACTGAGCTCTGGGTGGTCAAGCGAGGCCGGCAGCGCTTCCAGCGGCTCGTTGAGATAGAGCGTCAGCTGCTTGCTGCCCAACTTGCGCATCAGTGCTTGCTTATCTTCGACCAGCACAATTTCGCCGTTGTTAATCACGCCGATGCGGTCGGCCATCTCCTCGGCTTCTTCGATATAGTGCGTGGTCAGGATGATCGTTACGCCGTTATCGCGCAGCTCGCGCACCACCTGCCACATTTCCCGGCGCAGCTCGACATCGACACCCGCCGTGGGCTCATCCAAAAACAAAATGCGCGGCTCATGGGAGAGCGCTTTGGCGATCAGCACGCGGCGTTTCATGCCGCCCGACAGGGTAATCAAGCGATTATCGCGTTTTTCCCATAGCGCCAGCGATTTGAGCACGCTTTCGATATGCGCGGGGTCAGGCGCCTTGCCAAACAGCCCTCGGCTGAAGCTGACCGTGTTCCATACCGTTTCAAAGGCCTCGTTAGTTAACTCCTGGGGCACCAGGCCAATGCGTTCACGGGCTTGGCGGTAGTCGGTTACGTTATCGTAGCCATCCACCAACACCTCGCCTTCGCTGGGCGTAACCAAGCCGCACACCACGCTAATCAGCGTGGTTTTACCCGCGCCGTTAGGGCCCAGCAAGGCAAAAATTTCGCCGCGCTGGATAGTTAAGTCCACATGGGATAACGCCTGAAAGCCACCTTTGTAGGTTTTATTCAGGCCGTTAATGGTAATAATCGGATCGTTCAAGGCGTACTCCTCACACCGCGACGCAATAGTTTCAACACCATGGTCGCGGTGCTTGACGGCCTTTTAGGCAGAATTAAGTGCGTTCGGTAATTTCCAGCAGATGGTAGCCAAACTGGGTTTTCACCGGGCCGTGTACTTGGCCCACTTCACCGCTGAAGACGACCTTATCGAACTCTGGCACCATTTGGCCGGGGCCAAAGCTGCCAAGATCGCCGCCTTGACGGCTGGAGGGGCAGCTAGAGTGCTGCTTGGCGACTTCGGCAAAGTCACTGCCGTTTTCGATCTCTTCTTTGAGTGCTAGGCACTGTTCTTCACTACTGACCAAAATGTGGCGGGCGCTGGCGCGTGTCATAGGGTGCTCCTGACTGTATTTAGGTTCTAGGGTTTATGAATCGAGGTTAAACTTTAAAAAGGGCAATAGTTTATCACGGCTTGCCGATTGCACCGCTATAGCGAAGGGCTTCGCCCACGCCCGCCAGGGCACGTTCGTGGGCGCTGACGGCTACCGGCCCCTGGGTACACACAACCACCGCCCAGGCGGTGTTGGGCATATCGGCGCGCTCCGCTATCCCGGCATCGCAGCTGCGGCGGTCTTGTGTACCGGTTTTATGCGCAAAGCGGACTTCATCGCCCAGGCCTTGCTTTAGCCGCTGCTCACCGGAGCTTGTATCGGCCATCAGAGAAAGCACCGTATTCCCTGGTGGGCCTTGCAGGTCGGGCATCGTTCCTCGGTATAGGGTCGCCAGCAGATCACCAAACGCACGCAGGGTGCCCACGTTTTCGCCACTGGCGTGGTAGGCGTCGAAGGCACGATGGTAATCGGGCTGATCGAGCGCTTGGGGAGACACCTTTAGCCGCGCTGCCAGGGCGCCGGGGCGCTGGCTCACTGGGGATTGGCGCAGGGCGATAAAATCCATACCGCCCAGCAAGCGCGCGCCGGGGTGTAATTCGACATAAACACCCTGTCGCACGTCCACTAGTTTGGAGATCGGCCCCAGGTTGTCAGGGTTGCCCCCGTTAGCCGCCACCATGGCCTTAGCACGCTGGTTAACATTATCCAGGCCGACGCGATCAATCAGCATATCCGTGGCAGTATTATCGCTCACAGTGATCATGTGTTCGAGCAAATACCCCACGGAAATAGGCGTGCCGGGATCGTGCCAATTGGTCGGCCCGGCGCCATCGACATAATCGCTTTGTGTCAACGTCAGGCGCTCAGCCGTGGCAACGCGCTGGCCCAGCACCTCTGCCGCCACCGGCACTTTAATCAGCGAAGCGAGATACCAGGGCTGGTCAGCCTGCCAAGCGTAGGCTTCACCGCTAGCCAGGTTCTGCACATAGACGCCAATATCGCCCGCGAAGCGCGCCTCTAATTTCTCCAGGCGAGCGTTGAGGTCGCTTTGCCAGGCGCTTCGTTTGTCGACTTCATAATACCAATCGGCGTGAGCAGGGAGCGCTAATAGCAGCGCTACTGCAACCAACCCATATTGAATCCAGTGTCGCAAATCGTAAGCTCCAGACGTTATTAATCGTTTTAACGATGTTTCGCCATCCAACGAGTTCCCCAAATCCATAGGGCAGCGCCAAGTATCAACAAGCCGCCAACGCCGAGTGCCTGTGGATAGGTATACATCCCCTCGCCTTGCCACAGAAAACGCAGCACCAGAAAAATCATCACGATATGGAAGATAAACGCTTTGAGCGCGTCAGAGCCGACAATCGTCAGCGGCATTAAGGCCTTGGCTGCTTTGGTGCCGCCAGCAAGCGCGAGGGCAAACAACACCAGCGCGCCGCCCAGGCTAAATAGCATAAAGGCGAGCCCCGGCGGATGTTTACCCTCGTTATTGGCCACCGCCAGCATGGCGGCGTAAACATCACCCCCGACCAACGCCGAGGCATAAAAACCACCCACCATCAGCGCCCCCAGCCCTAGTAGCGTGAGGGTAAGGCGACGTTTCAGCGCCGGATCGCTGGAGCATCGCAATAAGGCTTCACCCAATAACAACCCGAGCAGAACAAGTGGCGCACGGCTGATCTGACCCCAGGCATAATGGTCTTCATGGTCCACCAGCAGTGCTTTGAGGATATCGTTACCGCCAAACGACAGTCCTTGTAGCCACGCCGTAAGCGAGGTAAGCCCAACAATAACCGCCAGCCGGCTCCACAGCGGCGCGCGTGCCCATAGCGGCAAAATTAACGGCACCCATAGCAGCGCGATGGCGTAAAACCCAAGTATTTCCACCCAGATACCAAAGCGCCCGTAGAGCAGCGCATCGACGATTTCGCTGGGCGTGTAGAAAGGTAGCATCTCGATGATCAGCAGGGCTTTATACCAAAACCATACTTCAACGGCGCGTAGCCACAGTTTCAGGCGGCGCTTAGGCCAGTCCTCACGGTACACATGGGAAAGAAACGCCACCGCTAACGCGACACCAAACACGAGGATAAACAGCGACGAGGAAAACTTGGTGAGAAAATGAATCGGCACCATACCCCAGTCGGGCACGTTGCGAATGCCCACCAAGCCACTGACCGAATGGCTGACAATCATCAAGCCGATGGCGATACCGCGGGCTAAATCGATCGCCTCTATGCGGCCATCTGCTCTGGGCAGTTGGGGCGCTTCGTTCCATTTTAGGGGCATCCATTTCAGGGGCATCGAGACATCCTTGTGGGGCGCAATGGTCAAATCATCACGCAAATCGATGCGTTACACCATAGCAGGCTTGCCCCCTACCCCCAGCCCGCGTCCACCGCCAACTCCTGACCAGTGATAGCCTGACTTTCGTTGCTGGCTAAAAACAGCACCGTAGGAGCGATATGCTGGGGTTCAAGGCGAAGCTTGAGGCACTGGCGCTGTTGAATGGCAGCTTCGTCATCGGGGCCAATCCATTTTTCGAGCTGGCGTTCGGTCATCACTGCGCCGGGCACCAGGGTATTGACGCGGATATTATGCTCACCCAGGTCGCGGGCCAGGCTGCGGGTCAAGCCGTGTGCTGCGGCTTTGGCGGTGACGTAGGCAGGCAGGCCGCCCAGCGCCATCTGCACGCTGACCGAGCCAAAGTTAATGATCGAGCCGCCGCCCGCCCGGATCATTTGTTCAGCCGCCGCCTGGGCAGCAAAGAACATCGGCCGTAGGTTGAGCGACATACGCTCATCCCAATAGGCAACATCCACATCCCGCCAGGCGTGTCGATCATCGCTGGCGGCATTGTTCACAAGAGTGTGAATCGGCCCGATGTTCTGGCCGGTCTCGGCGATAACCTGCTGTAGGCTTGCCACGTCGCGAATATCGCAGTGGTGGTAAAGCGGCGGTTCACCGGGTTCGGCACTCAGTTCGGCGACCAACGCCTCGCTGGCTTCGTCGTTGATATCGACAAACACCACCCGTGCGCCCTGTTGATGAAAGGCACGGGTAAGCGAAGCACCAATGCCGCTGCCGCCACCGGTAATAAAGACCACCTTCTGCTCAAGGCTCCCATAGCGCGCTGAGTGCTGGTTCATAGCGGCTCTCTCTTGATGTTGTTGTTATCTCAGACGACCGTCTTCACATATCTACCCACTGCCCACCGGCGGCGGACGAGGCCAGCGCGCGGGTAATAAACGTAAGGCCATCGACACCGTCGGCTACCCCCGGGGTTTGCAGCGCCAGCGCATCGGCGCGTTCACCTCGTTGATGGGCGTGGATTTGCAAGGCGAAATCGCTGTAGAGCTGGGCAAAGGCTTCGAGATAACCTTCCGGATGCCCCGGTGGGATTCGTGCAGCCGCCATGGCGGCTTCGCCCAGGCCAGGGCCGTTGCGGGTCAAGATCCGCGGGGGTTCTCCCTGCGGTGAATGCACTAGCTGGTTGGGCGTTTCCTGGCGCCACTCAAGGCCACCTTTGCTGCCATAAACGCGTAGCTGAAGGCCGTTTTCATTGCCCGGCGCTACCTGGCTCGACCACAGCATACCCCGTGCGCCGCCCTTGAAACGCAGCAGCATATTCACGTTGTCATCCAGTGCTCGTCCTTCGACAAAGGTGTGCATATCGGCGGCGAGGGATTCGAGCTCCAGGCCGGTCACATAGCGCGCAAGGTGATAAGCGTGGGTGCCGATATCGCCCAAACAGCCCGCTGGGCCGCTGCGCTTGGGGTCGGTGCGCCACTCGGCCTGCTTCACACCACTGTCTTCCAGACGGGTGGAAAGCCAGTCTTGCGGGTACTCCACCTGCACGACACGAAGCTCGCCCAGCTCGCCGTTGGCCACCATGTCCCGGGCTTGGCGTACCAGCGAGTAGCCGGAGTAGTTATGGGTCAAGCCGAAGAACAGCCCCGTCCTTTCCACCAGTTCGGCAAGGGTTTCGGCCTCTTCCAGGGTGATGGTCATCGGCTTATCGCAGATCACGTGGAAACCCGCTTCAAGAAAGGTGCGCGCTACGTCGAAGTGGACATGGTTGGGGGTCACAATGGCGACCACGTCGATAGCATCCGAGCGCTTGCGCTCCGCCTCAACCATGGTTTGGTAGTCGGGGTAGGCGCGATCGTCGTCAACGTGGAGCTCCGCGGCGGCAGCCCGACTGCGCTCGGGGTCAGAGGCAAAAGCCCCGGCGACCAGCTCGTAGTGGTCATCCAGCCGTGCGGCGATGCGGTGTACCCCGCCAATAAACGCACCCTGGCCGCCGCCGACCATGCCCAGGCGAAGCCGACGCGGTGCGTCGTGTTGATTGCTCATGTCGTTTTGCTCCCCTTTGTGCAATTAGCTGAGACCCAGAATGCGTCTATTGGCGGCTTCGTCGGAGCCACCGTCGGCGAAGTCGTCAAACGCCCGCTCGGTGACCTCGATAATGTGGTCGCGGATAAAGGTCGCGCCTTCACGGGCGCCGACTTCCGGGTGCTTCAAGCAGCACTCCCACTCCAGCACCGCCCAACCGTGGTAGTCGTTGGCCGCCATCCACGAGAAGATCGACTTGAAGTCGATTTGGCCATCGCCCAGGGAGCGGAAGCGGCCCGCGCGCTCCGTCCACGACTGATAGCCTGAGTAAACGCCCTGCTTAGGGCTGGGATTAAACTCGGCGTCTTTAACGTGAAACATCTGAATATGGTCGCGATACACATCCAAAAAGCCCAGGTAATCGAGCTGCTGCAGTATCAGGTGGCTGGGATCGTAAAGGATGTGGCAGCGCGGATGGTTGCCGACCCGCTCAAGGAACATCTCAAAGGTAATGCCGTCGTGCAGGTCTTCGCCGGGATGAATCTCGTAGCAGAGGTTCACGCCCGCTTCGTCAAACGCATCCAGAATCGGCCGCCAGCGATTCGCCAGTTCGTCAAAAGCGGTTTCGACCAAGCCCGCCGGACGCTGGGGCCAGGGATAGATGAACGGCCACGCCAGCGACCCGGAGAAGGTGCCGTGATCGGTGAGGCCGAGGTTTTGCGATGCCTTGGCGGCCAGCTTGAGTTGATCAACCGCCCAGGCCTGGCGCGCCTTGGGATTACCGCGCACCTCGGGCACCGCGAAGCCGTCGAACATCTCGTCGTAAACGGGATGCACGGCGACCAACTGGCCCTGAAGGTGGGTGGAGAGTTCGGTGAGCGCCAGACCGTGTTCAGCCAGGGTGCCTTTGATCTCATCACAGTAGGTGCGACTTTCGGCGGCACGCTTTAAATCGATCATGCGCGCATCCCAACTGGGAATCTGCACGCCCTGATAACCCAGCCCCGCCGCCCAAGCGGCAATGCTGTCGAGACTATTAAAGGGGGCTTCGTCACCGGCGAACTGGGCGAGAAAGAGCGCTGGCCCTTGGATGGTTTTCATAGGACTCTCTCAGTGAAATCTAAATGACGTGAGTAGAGGAGCGCGGGTGGTTTCACCCGCGCCTTTTGGTCAGACGGTGATCAGAACGGCGAGTCGGGGAAGTAGTACTGCTCGGCGTTCTCTTCGGTGATCAGCGGCGAACCCAGAATGTACTTACCCAACACCGGGCCATTGGAGACAAAGTGCTGCACGGTAAGATCCATGGCCGTAGCGATCATGGCGGGCGGATAGAGCACATCCACCGGCACCAGTTCGTCGCCTTCCATGACTCGCTTGATAATGTCCTTCATGCCCGCGCCGCCGACGATAAACAGCTCGTCTTCACGATCCGCCTGACGCACGGCTTCAATGACGCCGAGGGCGATATCGTCATCCTGGGCCCAGACGGCGTCGATGTTATCGAAGCGCGACAGGTAGTCCTGCATGACTTCAAAGCCATCGTCACGATTCCAGTTGGCGTGCTGCATATCGAGAATATTGACGTCGGAACCTTCGATCGCTTCCTGGAAACCTTCCACCCGCTCATCGTCAATCACGGTAGGAATACCGCGCAGCACCACAATGTCGCCTTCGCCATCAAGACGCTCGCGGATGTACTCGCCGGAAACGCGGCCTAACTCATGGTTGTTGCCCGCCACGTAGAGATCTTCGATGCCCTCTTCAGTTAAACCTCTATCCACCACGGTCACGAACACACCCGACTCTTTAACCCGGCGTACCGGATCGGTTAGCGGGCCCGACTCAAAGGGCAGCACCACCAGCGCATCGATATTGCGCAGCGATACCAAATCCTCCAGATCATTGGCCTGTTCGCCGGGCGTGCCCGCCGTGGAGATAGTGATTTCGATGTCAGGGTAGAGGGCTTCAAGGCGCTCTTTAGCCTCTTCGGCGTGGTAGTTGACGCCCCCCGTCCAGCCATGGGTGGCGGCGGGGATAGAAACGCCGATGGTATATTCCTGGGCAACGACGGCGCTGGAAAGCCCTATTGCTGTCGTGGTGGCCAACGTCGCCACTACTGTTTTGATGCTTGGCATGATGATGCTCCTTTCGTGTTTGTACTTGTTATCTTGCGAGCGAGTTTAAAGTTGCAGTGGGTGGATGTTGAGCTGGTTTCATTTGGCCTTAAGGCCCTGTTTTCCTCCATGATGCACGCTGCAGGTAGACCGCCACGATGATGATGGCACCTTGTACTGTGCCGTTGAGGTAGTTGGAAATGGCGTCGGTCAAATTGAGAATATTGCCAATCATGGTGAGCATGATGGCGCCCACCACCGTGCCCCAGATGCGCCCATGCCCGCCCTTTAGCATGGTGCCACCAATGATCACTGCAGCAATCGCCTCTAGCTCCCAGAGCACCCCGGTAGCGCCAGATGCAGAACCCAGTCGCGGCACATAAATAATCGTCGCCAAGGCCACGCACACGCCTTGCAGCATGTAGGTCATGGTTTTGATGCGATCCACGTGAATGGCGCTGTATTCGGCGACTTTTTCATTAGAGCCGATGGCAAAGCAGTAGCGCCCGAAGCGGGTGTAGTTGAGCAGAATGTAGCCAATGATCGCGACCGCCAGAAACACCCAGACCGGAATGGTGATACCCAGGAAGCTGGCGTAGTACACCGGGCGATAGATATCGCGCACCGCCCAGTCAAGAGTTAGGGTGCCGCCATCAGCGAGGTAAGTGACCAGTGAACGATAGATACCCATAGTGCCAAGGGTGACGATAAAGGCTTCGATTTTGCCTTTGGTGGTAACTACACCATTGATAAAGCCCGCGCACAGCCCTAGCAACAACGAGGCGCCCACACCGAACAGCACGGTAGTTAGCCCCGCGCCAAACTGCTCCACCAGGCTGTTCATCAGGATAATCATGACCCCGGCAATAAAGGCGGCCATCGACCCTACCGAAAGATCCAGCCCGCCCGCGGTAATTACGAAGGTAGCGCCGATAGCGATAATGCCGATAAAGGCACTGCGGGTGAGCATGTTGGAGAGATTATCCAGCCCCAAAAAAGCCGGATTGATCAGCACGCCCAACAGCGCCAAGACCACCAGCGCCACAAAAGGTCCCCAGGTTTTCAGGTCAATGGCGAAGCCTTTTTGCTTAGCGATTTGTTTATCAGCCGTTTTGTTATTAGCCATAACGCTGCTCATCTGCCCCTACTCCCTTAATGCCGGATGCGTACTGCATGATTTCTTGTTCATTAATTTGCTCATCTTCGAGCACCCCGGTCAGTACCCCGGCGCACATTACCGCCACCCGGTGGGACAGGCCGATCAACTCACCCATTTCTGAAGAGATCAATATCACCGAGCAGCCCGCCTCGGTTAATTCATGGATAAAGTGATAGATCTGGTGCTTGGTTCCCACATCGATGCCCCGGGTCGGTTCGTTGATAATCACGACTTCAGGGTCGATGGACATCACCTTGGCGAGCAGTAGCTTCTGCTGGTTACCGCCGGAGAGTTCAGCAGCGGTGCGCACTGCCGTGCGCAGGCGAATATCAAAGCGCTGGATAGCTTGCTGGAAGGCTTGCTCTTCAAGACGGCGATCAATAAGCGGGTGGCAGTGAGCACGTAAATTGAGCAACGTAACGTTGGAGCGCAGATCCATATTGAGCACCAAGCCTTTGCCTTTACGATCCTCGGTGAGATAGGCAATGCGCTGATGCACCGCATCGCGCAGATTGCGCAACACCACCGGCTGACCGTTGCGCAGCACTTGTCCGGCGCTTTTGCCGCGCAGCCCAAGCACCGCTTCAATTAGCGCGGTGCGCCCAGCGCCAACAATTCCGCCAAACCCTAATACTTCGCCCCGGCGCAGGGTAAAGCTGGCTTGCTTAACGGCGCCGGGTACCACTATATCTCGCGCTTCCAGCACCACCGGCGCATCCGCCGCCAGTTGCGTACGCGGAGGGTACATCTCGTGAATTTCACGGCCCACCATCAGCCGTGCCAACTCTTCTTTGCTGCGCCCGGCCATGGGGCCGCTATCCACCAAATAGCCGTCGCGCAGCACCGTCACGCGGTCGGCAATCTGCTCAATTTCACGCAGCTTGTGGGAGATATACACAATCGCCACGTCCCGCTGGCGCAGGCGGTTGATCAGTGCAAACAGCACCTTTACTTCGTTTTCGGTCAGGGTCGCGGTGGGCTCATCCATAATCAGCACGCGCACGTCGCGGGTGATGGCCTTAGCAATCTCGACCATCTGCTGATCGGAGGTACTTAAATCTTTCACTCGGGCGCGCGGGTCAACGTCGGTTTCAAGCTCCTCAAGCGTCGCCCGGCTTTGTTCCCGCATGGCTCGCCGATCCAGAAACATCCCGCGGCGTAGTTCGCGGCCCAGGAAGATGTTCTCCTCCACGCTGAGCTGTTCCGCTAGCGCCAGTTCCTGGTGGATCATTACCACGCCGTCGGCCTCCGCCTCACCGCTGGAGCGGTAGTGTCGTTGGCTGCCGTCCACCAACACCTCACCCGACGTCGGGGGAAGATAACCGGCCAGGATTTTTACCAAGGTCGATTTGCCAGCGCCGTTCTCGCCCAGCAGGGCGTGTACTTCACCCGCCTGCAGGTCGAGATCAACGTCGAATAACACTTGGTTTGCACCAAACGAGCGGCAGAGCTTGCGCGCTGATAACAGCATGGGGCCACCTGAATTATGTCTATTGTTATTGTGTTGGGGCTTATCAACAGCGATTGTTTAAGGATGATGCTTTATTTACTTTAGGCACTAAAATAAATACCTGCGTATAAAACTTAGGTCGCATTTTGGCGATCGGGTAAAGGCCCCACGATGAGGGTCTAAATACAACAACCGGCAAAATCATGGCCCTTCCATCCATTGACACCAGCCGCCTTGATAATACTCTGGCGGTGATCCGCACATTACGTGACCAAGGGCCGGCTGCACGCATCGACCTGGGTGCCCTCAATGGCATTAGTTCTGCTACCGTCACCTCGATCAGCGCCGAGCTACTCCAGCAAGGTTTGATCAATGAACGTCCGCCCGAAACACCCCGCGCCAACGGGCGTGGTCGACCAAAAACCCTGATTGAACTCGACCCACAAGCTGCCTGCGTGGTGTGCATCAAGCTCTCGATCAATGAGATCCAACTGGTGGTGGGCGACTTCGCGGGCCAAATCCGCCATAGCGAGCATCACGCGATCTCCACCTTGACGTTAAGCGCTGCCGACTTGGAAGCTCTGCTGGAAGACAAGATCAGCGCTGTTTGCACTCAACAACTAAGGGGGTTTCAACGTTTAGCGGGCATCTGTTTGGCAGTGCAGGGGGTGGTATCGTCGCAAAGCGGTACGATTATCTGGTCCCCCGCTTTAAGCTTTCGTAACGCACCGATAGCGCCACGTTTAGCAGAACGTTTTCACTGCAGCGTACTGCTGGAAAACGATGCCAACTGTATCGCCAGCGTACTGGCGGCGCAGCCCGCCTATGCGGATTGCAACAATTTGGTAGTCATTATGCTGGGCTACGGCATCGGCATGTCGGTGCTGATTAACGGAGTGCCCTATCTCGGCGCCAATGGCTCAGCGGCCGAGTTTGGGCATAGCAAATACCAACCCGATGGCGCCCTGTGCGCCTGCGGGCGCCGGGGCTGTATCGAAGCCTACGCCAGCGACTACGCGCTCTATCGAGAGGCTAGTGACTTGTTAGATTTGCCTACCGGCGATAGCGCGCACCCCTCCGCGCAGCAAATGCAGGCGTTGACCCAACTGGCCATGCAAGGCGACCCAGTGGCTCAGCGTATCTATGCCCAGGCGGGCCGGGCGCTGGGTGTCGGCATCGCCAATGTGCTGGCACTGTTTAACCCCGATTTAGTGCTGATTACCGGCTCGGGCGTACGTGGCTTTGACGCCATGCAGGCGGCTATGCACGCTGCCATTGATGACGCCCTGGTGGCCGAGCTGAGGGGCACCACCCGCATCGAGAGCTGCGCCTGGGATCGCGACATGACCTGCATGGGGGGCATTGCCATGGCGCTAAATGCCACCGATGGCGAGACGCTGTTAGATAGCCAGGCTAAGTCCGGATCGGCTACTTGCCTGTAGCCAAAAGGTCGATTAGCATAAAAATGTACAAAGGAGTATTTTATGTCTATTCATCAATTGACACAAAAAGTTAAGGCAGCTGGGCAGAACCGCACTCATGAGCAAAGAATGAAATTGCTTAAAGATGCGCACATCCTTGATTCACAAGGACGTCTTGATAAGCGTTTTTTCAGTCCATCTAAGTCTAAAGGCAACCATACGGCACACGTTAAGACCTAATGTATTCATCAAAACCGACAATTGTCTATGGTTTTCATGGGTTAGATAACGATATTGCCATCAGTATCCTGAACCAAAAATCTGAATTCAAACACAGTAATAATAAGTATGATTGGCTGGGCAATGGCGTTTACTTTTGGGAAAATAATCTTGAAAGAGCGCATCAGTATGCCCTTCAAGATAGCCAGCGGGCTGCTTCTAATGTTAAAGATCCCTTTGTACTGGGCGCAGTAATTGAGCTCGGCAACTGCCTGGATTTGCTTGACCAAAAATATAATGATTTTCTTAAAGAAGCTTATCAGCAGCTAAAAGATGATTTAGAGGCAGAAGGTACACCACTGCCTGAGAATAGATCATTTGGAAAAACAGATTTTGATTTTAAAGCCCGTGAGCTTGATTGTGCTGTGATTCGTTATGCATGTGCATTGGCCAAGGAACAGGGCGAACCCTTTGATTCTGTTAGGGCCGCTTTTATCGAAGGCGATCCACTGTACGATGGCGCAAGATTTTTCTCTGAAAACCATATTCAACTTGCCATCATTAATCCAGATTGTATAAAGGGTATTTTTTTGCCAAGAAAATCTACTCAAGAGATTGAACTCTCTGAAGAAAAACCGAGTACTAACCTTTAAACTTATGAATAGCCTCTAAACTCCCTTCTCACCATATCCACCCCCTCCTTGCAAACACTCAACGGGCATAACAATCGTCAGTCGTGATAAACCACGCTGCGCCCACCATCAATCGTTAAGCAGCTTGCGTTGATAAAGGGCGCCTCATCCGAGGCCAGAAAAACCACCGTCATCGCCACTTCCTCGGGTTGCCCCAACCGCCCTGGAGGCAGCAAGGTTTCGATGCGGGCCTTCGCTGCGGCGGGGTCATCGAAGGTTTGCCAATGCGCCTCTACCGCTGGGGTGGCGATATAACCCGGCGCGATGGCATTTACCCGCACGCCACGTGGGGCGTATTCAATACCGAGTGATCGAGTTAGACCAATCAAGCCGTGCTTGGCCACCGGGTAGGGAAAGCAGCCGGGAATAATCGAGAAGCTGTGGGTGGAGGCAATGTTAATAATGGCACCGCCACCCTGCGCCAGCATATCCGGCAACACCGCGCGGCTACAGTACCAGGCGCCTTCCAGATCGACCGCGAGGCAGCGCCGCCAGGCCTCATCCGGCATGGCGAGCGGCTCATGGAAGACATTCATCCCGGCGTTATTGACCAGCGTCGTCAGCGACCCGTTAATCTCCTGCACCCGCGCCACGGCGGCGTCCACCGCAGCGCGGTCGGCAATATCGGCGATCAGGGCCTGGGCGTTGTGGCCTTCGCCACGCAGCTCTTCCGCCAGCCGTTCGACGTCATCACCATCCCGATCCAGCAAGGCGACCGTGGCACCTTCGCGTACACAGGCTTCGGCAATGGCACGACCAATGCCGGTGGCTGCCCCGGTCACTAGAATATGCTTGTCGGCCAGTCTGGCGGCCATCGCGACTCCTTTACAGTTAATCAGTGCGAGTGACGCGGCACATCGGAACCCCGGCAGCCGACCAGAAAGTCGAAGTCGCAGCCTTCGTCCGCTTGCAGAACCCGCTCGATATACAGCTGGCGGTACCCGCCCTGGCTGGCGATGAGCGTTGAAGCGGCGGTGGGGTCGCTTTCGGCCAGGCGCGCGGCCAGCGCTTCATCGCTGATATCTAGATGCAGTCGGCCGCTGTCGCAGTCGAGTTCGATCCAGTCGCCATTTCGAACGGCGGCTAGCGGGCCACCGGCGGCGGCTTCGGGCGCTACGTGCAGTACCACGGTGCCGTAGGCGGTACCGCTCATGCGGGCGTCGGAGATGCGCACCATATCGGTAATGCCTTGGGCGAGGATCTTGGGCGGCAGGCCCATATTGCCCACCTCGGCCATGCCGTGATACCCGCGGGGGCCGCAGTGCTTCATGACCAGAATGTCGTTGGCTTCCACGTCCAGGTCCGGGTCGTTGATGCGCGCTTTGTAATCGTCAAAATCCTCAAACACTACTGCGCGACCGCGATGCTGCATCAGCTCGGCGGTTGCGGCGGAGGGCTTGAGCACCGCGCCGTTGGGGGCCAGGTTGCCGCGCACCACGCAGATACCGCCATCCGCAGTAAGCGGGTTATCCAGCGGGCGGATGACCTCATCGTTATACAGCGGGGCGTCCTGGACGTTTTCCCACAGCGTTTTGCCGTTGACGGTGAGCGCGTCCTTGAAGGGTAGGCGGTCGGCCTCGCCCAGGCGCTTGAGCACGGCGGGTAAGCCCCCCGCGTAGTAGAACTCTTCCATCAGAAAGCGCCCGGAAGGCTGCAGGTCGACCACCGTGGGGGTGCCACGCCCGACACGGCTCCAATCGTCCAAGGTGAGATCCACACCGATACGCCCGGCAATCGCCTTGAGGTGAATCACCGCGTTGGTGGAGCCGCCAATCGCCGCGTTGGTGCGGATGGCGTTGTCGAAGGCTTCTCTAGTAAGGATTTTAGACAGCCGCAGGTCTTCGTCGACCATCTCGACAATCCGGTTGCCGGAGAGATGGGCGAGCACGTAACGCCGCGAGTCTACCGCCGGAATCGCCGCGTTGTGGGGAAGCGACGTGCCCAGCGATTCGGCCATGCAGGCCATGGTGGAGGCAGTGCCCATGGTGTTGCAGGTACCCGCCGAGCGCGACATGCCCGCCTCGGCGGCCATAAAGTCGTGTAGCGAAATTTCGCCGGCTTTGACCTGCTCGGAGAGCTTCCAGACCACGGTGCCGGAGCCGATATCCTTACCTTTGTGCTTGCCGTTGAGCATCGGCCCGCCGGTGACCACGATGGTGGGGATATCGCAGCTCGCTGCGCCCATCAGCAGCGCTGGAGTGGTTTTGTCGCAGCCCACCAGCAACACTACCGCATCGATGGGGTTGCCGCGAATCGCTTCCTCAACGTCCATGCTGGCCAGGTTGCGGGTAAACATCGCCGTGGGGCGCAGGTTGGATTCGCCGTTGGAGAACACTGGGAATTCCACCGGGTAGCCGCCGGCTTCTAATACGCCCTGTTTCACGTGATCTGCTAGCTTACGAAAGTGGGCATTGCAGGGGGACAGTTCCGACCAGGTATTGCAGATCCCGATAATCGGCTTGCCCTGAAACTCATGGTCGGGGATACCCTGATTTTTCATCCAACTGCGGTACATAAAGCCGTTTTTATCTGCCGTGCCGAACCATTCGGCACTGCGCAGCGGATTTTGACGTTGGCCCATGAGGTTAACTCCTTGTTTTAGTTAGCTGGCAGCTGACGACCTAGCGGTATATGTCGAATGCGCAAGACACTAAACTACCCGAATCTCATAGTCGACCATACAAAAGTATATGTTGAACAATTGCTCTTAATGTTCAACATTGAGAGTCCCACATGGGTCATAGAATGTTTTCACCACAACGTTTCTTCACAACAACAATTTTGAGGAATAGTGCCATGCTCAAATCGAAATACAGCGCTCTGCTCACCGCCCCAGTGCTGCTGCTGGGTCTCTCTGCGGCCCAGGCGGCCGAGTACGAATGGAAGTTTCAGGCGTCCGAAACCTCTGGCGAGCCCAGCTTTAAAATCAAGCAAGAGTGGGCCGATAAGATCACTAAAATGACCGACGGACGGGTCGAGATCGAAGTGATGCCGATCAATTCCGTCGTTGGTCCTACCGAGACGCTAACCGCCGTTAGTTCCGGCATTCTGCAGGGCCACATGACCGACCCCAGCTACTTTTCCGGTCAGGATCCTGCTTTCGGCATGCTCGGCAACCTTGTCGGCGCTTGGCAAAACCCCTACGACTTCTTGGAGTATATGAAGTACGGCGGCGGTGAAGAGCTCTACAACGAACTGGTCGAGCCCTACGGCGCGCATTTGATCAGCTCAGCCACCTTCCCGCTGGAATCGGTTCCCTCCACGGTGCCCATCGAATCTATTGAAGACTTTGAAGGACTTAAGATCCGCGCCCCCCAAGGCATGGTGTACAACATTTTCGAGCGCATCGGTGCCACGCCCGTCAATCTGCCAGGCTCTGAGGTTTATACCGGGCTGGAAAAGGGTGTGATCGACGCTGCGGACTCCACGGTGCTCTCGAATAACGACGCCATGGGCCTGCACGCCTTCGCTCCTTACCCGCTGTACCCAGGCTTTCACTCCATGCCGATGATTGCCGTGTCGATCAACAAGGACATCTGGGACGGCCTGCCCGAAGACCTACAAACAACGTTAAATACCGCCTTCGACGGTATGGCTTATGACCTGATTGCCCGTCTCAAGGAGCAGGATATCGAGACCCTGCAGCGGCTTCAGGAAGACCCTGATGTTCACCCCTTCAACCTGCCTGCAGAAGAGCGCCAGAAATTCCGCACGGCGGCAGAGCAAGAGTGGAAAGAGTGGGCGAGCGAGAATGAGATGACCCAGAAGATCTATGACTCGGCGACCGCCTTTTTGCGCTCGCGCAATCTGCTCTAACTCTATGCTCTCAACTCTGCTTCATTAACCTAACCAACGCATCGCTCGGGAAAACATCCCGAGCGATGCGCGTAGAGTCGCGCCATGTCTCAAAAAACGCCTGATAAACAATACCGTTCTCCGACCATCCATGATCTTCCCGAGATCCCTAAAGCGGAGGAAGAAGTAACCTTCGAACGTAACGCCCTGGATCGCCTTATTGTACGGGGCGGTCGCGCTGTTTCCTGGTTGGTGCTGGTCGCGATGGGTATCAGCGTCGTCGAGGTATTCATGCGCTATGGCTTCAATAGCCCGACCTCCTGGGTACACGAAACCGTGGTGTTTCTGATCGCGGTTATCTTTGCGCTTGGCGGCCCAGCGGCCATGGCGCGCAATAGCCATATCCGCGTCAAGGTGCTCTATGACAGCGCCGGGCCAAGACTGAAGTGCTGGATGGATCGCTTTAACGACCTGCTCACGCTAATTTTCTGCCTGACGATGAGCTACGCCGCCTTTCACATGTTCTGGGGAGCATCGCATAACCCACTCGGCGAGTGGTCGCTGGAGCGTTCCGGCACTTCCTGGAATCCGCCCTTTCCGGCCATGGTCAAGGGCATGATTATGTTCGCCCTGATGTTAATGGCCCTGCAGGCCTTGCTGCATTTATGGCAATCGATCCGGGCTAAGCCACGTGTCGCAAGTGAGGAGTCGCGCTGATGGATATTTCAACCGCCACCATCCTCATGGTGGGAGCTATCTTCGCGCTGCTGGTCACCGGTTTGCCGCTGGCGTTCATTACTGGCTTGGTCGCAATGGCGTTCACCTTCGGCTGGTTCGGCGAGGCGGCACTGCCACTGGTCACCAGCCGCGTCTATGGGTTTATCACCGAGTATTCGCTAGTGGCAGTGCCCATGTTCGTGTTGATGGCATCGCTCCTGGATCGATCCGGCATCGCCAAAGATTTGTTCAATGCCATGCGCGTTTTCGCCGGGCGCTTACCGGGCGGCGTCGCGGTGCAGACCATTGTCGTGGCCTTCTTCCTGGCCGCCCTCTCGGGCATTATCGGTGGGGAGATCGTGTTACTAGGCATCCTGGCGCTGCCGCAAATGCTCAGGTTGGGCTACGACAAGCGTCTTTCCATTGGCGTGGTGTGTGCCGGTGGCGCCCTGGGCACCATGATGCCGCCGTCGATTGTGCTGATTATCTACGGCCTGATTGCCAGCGTATCGATTGCCGACCTGTTCGCAGCTGCCGTTACCCCGGCGGTAATCCTGATGGGTTCCTACATCGCCTATGTACTTGTGCGCTGTCTGAAGAACCCCTCGCTGGGCCCACCGTTAGATAAAAACACCCAAGACAATCCCTTCGCCACTAAGCTGGACGCGGTTAAAGCCATTGTTCTACCAGGGCTGATTGCCTTTTTAGTACTGGGCACCATCTACGGCGGTATCGCCTCGGTCACCGAAGCGGCGGCCATGGGTGTCTTTGGCGTGCTGCTTGCCACCATTGTTCGCGGCGAATTCACTCCAGGCATGCTGCACCATAGCTTGGGGCAGACCATGAACACCTGCGGGATGATCATCTGGATCGGCATCGGTGCCGCCGCCCTGGTGGGCGTCTACAACCTGATGGGCGGCAACCGCTTTGTATCAAGCTTGATCCTGGGGCTCGATGTAGCGCCAATTGTGATCATCCTAGTGATGATGGCGATCATGTTGGTACTCGGGCTATTCCTCGACTGGATCGGGATCGCCATGTTGGCCCTGCCGATCTTTCTGCCCATTATTATTCAGCTTGGTTTCGACCCGATCTGGTTCGGCATTCTGTTCGCCGTGAATATGCAGGTGTCCTTCCTGTCCCCCCCCTTCGGGCCTGCCGCCTTCTACCTTAAAAGCGTGGCACCGCCGGATATCAGCCTGAAGGATATTTACCTGTCCGTATTGCCCTTTATGGCCATTCAGCTGTGCGTACTCGCGGCGCTATTGAAGTGGCCGCAACTGGCCATTTGGCCACTATGATAACCGCCACCCAGCATGAGGAGACCGCCATGCGACTGATTCAGTGTGACCATCAGGGCCAGGTTCGCGCCGCCCTGGTCGAGAGCGAACAGCAGGTCAGACTGCTCGACTGCGATACCTACACTCTGGCCAACCGGGCGATTAGCGCCGGTAAGCCACTCAGCGACATGCTGACGGAAGCGTTGACCGACACGCGCCTTGATTATCAGGAGCTGGTCGACGACAAGCGCTTGCTGCCACCGCTGACGCATACTGACCCGGCGCACTGTTTGGTGACCGGCACCGGCCTCACCCACCTGGGCAGCGCCGATACCCGCTCGGCGATGCACGCCAAAGCCCAGGCCGCGGAGGAGGACATGACCGACTCCATGCGGATGTTCAAGCTGGGGGTGGAAGGTGGCAAACCCGACGCAGGCCAACTAGGCTCACAGCCTGAGTGGTTCTATAAGGGCGATGGTCAATGCGTCGTCGCACCGGAGGCTGAGATTCCCTCCCCCGCTTTCGCCGAAGATGCGGGCGAGGAGCCGGAGCTGGCGGGCCTCTACGTGATTGGCGACGATGGCCAACCCTGGCGTGTCGGTTACGCCCTCGGCAACGAGTTTTCTGATCACGTCACCGAGCGCTTCAATTATCTGTGGCTGGCCCACTCCAAGCTACGCGCCTGCAGCTTTGGGCCTGAGCTGTTGATCGGCGAACTGCCGGCGCATTTAGAAGGTACCAGCCGTATCCAGCGCGGTGGCGAAACACTGTGGGAAAAGCCCTTTCTCACCGGCGAGGCCAACATGGCCCACAGCCTGGCCAACCTGGAGTACCACCACTTTAAATACGCTGGCTTCCGCCGACCCGGCGATGTCCATGTGCACTTTTTCGGTACCGCAACGCTGAGCTTCGCTGACGGCATTAAAGTTCGCGAAGGCGATCGCTTTGAGATCCGTATCAGCGAGTTCGGCCGGGCCCTGCGTAACCCGCTCCGGGTAGAAGCAGACGCACCGGCTATCACTATTCAATCGCTCTAACCCCAGCAGGAGGTTTTATGACTTTGGAAGGCAAACTACTTATCGGGCAGCAGGCCATTAGTGGCCAACAAGCTGATATTAAGGCGGTTAACCCCGCCACCGGCGAAACGCTGCAACCAACCTACGCTGGCGGCGGCAAGGCCGAGGTCGAGCGTGCCTGTGAACTCGCCGAGGCGGCTTACGGTATCTACCGCGAAACCTCGCTCGAAGATCGGGCCGTGTTCCTCGAAACCATCGCCAACGAGATCGATGCGATTGGCGATGAGCTAACCGAGCGTGGCGTCGCCGAAACCGGCCTGCCCGAAGCCCGCCTGCAGGGCGAGCGTGGGCGTACCTGCGGCCAACTACGCTTGTTCGCCAACGTAGTCCGGGCCGGCGAGTGGCTGGATGTACGCATTGATCCGGCAATGCCTGATCGCGAACCGATGCCGCGTGTTGACCTTCGCCAGCGGCATATCGGCCTGGGCCCGGTAGCGGTGTTTGGCGCCAGCAACTTCCCGCTCGCCTTTAGCGTTGCCGGTGGCGACACTGCCTCGGCGCTGGCCGCTGGCTGCCCGGTGGTGGTCAAAGGCCACTCCGCCCACCCCGGCACCTCTGAGCTGGTGGGTCGCGCCATTCAGCGCGCCGTTGCCAAGTGCAATCTGCCTGAAGGCGTCTTTTCACTGCTGTTTGGTTCGGGCAAAGAGATTGGCCAGGCGCTAGTCGCCGACCCGCGCATTCAGGCAGTGGGTTTCACAGGTTCACGCAGCGGCGGCACGGCACTAATGGCCACCGCCCAAGCACGGCCGCAGCCAATCCCCGTCTATGCCGAGATGAGCTCCATCAACCCGGTGTTTCTGCTGCCAGAAGCGCTTAAGGCACGCGGCAAAGCCATCGCCGAAGGGTTTGTCGGCTCGCTCAACATGGGGGCCGGTCAGTTCTGCACCAACCCAGGGCTGGTGATTGCAGTTCAAGGGCCAGAACTGGATGCCTTTGTTGAGGCAGCCGGTGAAGGGGTCAAGGGCAGCGCGGCCCAGACCATGCTGACGCCGGGCATTCATGATGCCTACCAGCAAGGGGTCGGTCGACTAGCCAACCACGCCAAGGTCACCGAAGTGGCGCGCGGTCAGGCCGGCGACACGGCTCACCCTTGCCAAGCGGGGCTGTTTGTCACCCAGGCCGAGGCATTTCTCAGCGAACCCGCTCTCCAGGAGGAGGTATTCGGTGCGACCTCGCTGGTGATCGCCTGTACCGACGCCCAGGAAGTGGCGCGCGTTGCGGCTCAGCTCGAAGGCCAGCTAACCATTACGCTACACATGGATGACGGTGACTTGGAGGCCGCTCGCCAGCTCCTGCCAACCCTGGAGCGCAAGGCGGGGCGGATTCTCGCCAACGGCTGGCCCACCGGGGTGGAAGTCTGCCACGCCATGGTGCATGGCGGGCCCTACCCGGCGACCTCGGATTCGCGCACGACTTCGGTGGGCAGCGCAGCGATTTTCCGCTTCCTGCGCCCGGTGTGCTACCAGGCGCTGCCGGAAGGACTACTGCCCGAGGCACTCCGTGACGGTAACCCCTTTGGCGTATCACGCCTGGTCGATGGCAAGCGTGAATAAACCAGCGTTACTCGATAAAGGCGTCGGTGGTTTCACGATGACCGTATAGAAACGCATCGGCGACCTGGCGCAGCGGGGCCACATCTACCTCGCTGCGCCCGTTGGCGATTAGCTCGGCAAAGCGCGCATATAAACCTTGATACTCGCGTTCTTCAGCGTCGATGATAAGTTCATCGTCGATCATCAGACGACAGCCGCCCTGGGTGAGACTCAAACGGCTGCCATCACTGTCGATATGCATATCCCAGGTGGGCGGGCCGCTCTGACGAAAGTCAAAATCGGCCTCAATCGCCGCACCCTCTGGGTCGGTAAAGGATAACTCAGCGGCAATCGGTGTTTGCGCATTACTCGGCACCAGCAACCGCGCCTGTTGCAGAAAGAACGGCTGGGGCAAGATCGCCGTGGCAATCGACAGCGCGTTAATACCCGGGTCGAAAACGCCCATCCCACCGGGCTCCCAGATCCATGCCTGCCCCGGATGCCATACCCGCACGTCCTCCTTCCACACGATTTCAACCCGCTGAACCTTCCGTTCCGCGAGCCACTGCTGGGCATTCGCCACGCCGGGGGCAAACCGCGAGTGCCAGGCGGCAAACAGGCTAACGCCCTGCTTCTCGGCGCAGGCAATCAAGTCCTCCACTTCGCTTAACGTCGCCCCCGGTGGCTTTTCAAGCAGCACGTGCTTGCCACGCATCAGCGCTGCCCGCGCCTGGGAATAGCGCAGGTGCGTCGGCGTGCAGATTGAGACGGTGGTAATTTCAGGGTGGGCGTCGAGCATCGCTTCCAGGTCTTGATAGGCGGGTAGATCCGGCAGTGAGGCGTAGGGATCTGCCGTAGCGATAAGCTGGCAGTTCGGGGTGGCGGCGATTGCCGGGAGGTGCTGGTCGCGGACGATTTTGCCAACGCCCACCAAACCGAGGTTGAAGTCAGACATACGCTTGCCTTTGTTATTTACCATTGAATATGGGTTCAGGGGCGGTGTGGGGCAGCTCGACACTACGGCCCAACGAGCTGGTGCTGTGCTCAAGCCCCAGCGCTGCGGCGGTGCCGGCCAATACGGCTTGGGAGGCTAAAAACGCCTCCCGGGGGCGGCGCAACCGAATACTCTCCATCAGCCGACGGTGGCGCTCCAAGCTCTCTTCAGGATCCGGCGCGTTCTCGTTGGACATGGAGACCAGCATAAAGATAGAAGGGCGCAGAATATGCGATAGCTGCGCCCAGACGATATTATGGGTCGCTTTGAAGATCGCCTCGTGAAAGGCGACATCGCACTCGCTATGCAGCCGCCGCTCCTCTTCGCAGGTGGCATTACGTAAATTCTGCCCCAGTCCTTCAAAGGCCTCTTCGATGGCAACCAAATCACGCGCCTTAGCCCGCTTGGCGGCGGTCATCGCCACATAGGGCTCCACATCCAGTCGGAAGGCAAGGATTTCGCGCTGAATTTCGGGATTGGGCGCGGCGTAGCGGGTTAACCAATCGGTCACCTGGGCGTCGAGAATATGCCACTCCGAGTACTCACGCACCTTGGAGCCATGGCCGGAAATTCGCTCAATAATACCGGCATCAACCAACTGACGCAGATCGCTACGCACCGCCGAGCGATTAATCGCAAAGCGTTCGCATAAATCCATTTCACGAGGTACAAAATCCCCGGGATGATAGCGCCCGCTGAAGATTTCCTCAGCGAGATGTTCGGCGATATTGGGGCGCGCTATTGGTTTACTGGGAGATGACGTCACTGCGATAAGACCCTGTTTCGATTCCTGCTCATCATAACGTACTTGACCGGTCTACTGTTACCGGCAGCGCAGCTTCAAGCACTGCCCGCTGCCTCAGTTCCAGACGCCGTTCATAAAGGCCTTTAGCACTCAGTGTGCCCAGCACTAGAACGCCACCGACCATGGCCACCGGGGCAGGTTGTTCGCCTAGAATCCACCAGGCCAACAGCGTGCCCACTACCACTTCCAGCAGGAGTAACAAGCCCACTTCGGCAGAGGGCAGATACAGCGGTCCACGCTGCAGCAACGTGACCCCACAAGGCACAATGATCAGGCACAGGAGGATGACCACGGCGAGTTGGTTCGTTGCTGGCAGGGTCGGCTCGCTTCCCGCAAGCCAAAACAGCCCAGCGATGCTGCCGACGACAATGCCGTTGAACACCAGCATTGGGCTCATATCGACACCTGGGCGCGTACGGCAGAGGGTAAAATTAATCGCCAGAGTCGTCGCCGCCATTAAAGCGAAAGCGTTACCCACCCAGGAACCTGCGCCTGCGTCGTCGAGCGCAATCATTGCGATGCCGAGCATGCAAAGACAAATCGCCAGCCAAGTGCGCCTGGGTAAACGCTCCTTGAGAATGACCCAGGAGAGCACGGCAGCGATAAGCGGCGAACTTGCCAGTATCATCAACACGTTGCCCGCTTTGGTGTACTGATTGCCCAGCACGAAACCACAGGTGGTCAGGCTAAATAGCAGCGCCACGGCGATGCCCGTCCAGCCGCAACGACGATAAGCCGCCAGGGTGCCACGGCCATAGCGCAGCAGGGCAATCAGTAGAAAACCTAATCCCGAAAGAAAGCCACGCCACATCAGAATTTCCGCATCGGGCAGATCGGCCACCTTAATCAGCAAGGCATCGGGTGCCATTATTATCGCGCCGCCACCCGTCAATAACAGGCCTTGCTGGCGATGCGACAAGGTACTCAAACGGCTCATCTTAATGCTTATCCCTTTAATGATTATCCCTGGGCGGATGCTGGCGGGCCACATCGCGATACTGGGCTGCTGGGATAAGCGTCATGCCGCGATCCAGTGGTTCGACCATACTGCGCTGGATCTCCTGCCAGGGGGTCTGATGGCCGGGGTAGCGGTAGCCACCCTGTTGGGCCAAACGCTCGCGGCGCGCTTCCAATTCGCTGGCGTCAATGAGTAGCTGCACTTTGCAGCGCTTTAGGTCGACCCTTAGCCGGTCGCCGCTTTCCAGCAACGCCAAGCCACCGCCCGTGGCGGCTTCCGGGGAGGCGTTGAGAATCGACGGCGAGCCCGACGTGCCCGACTGGCGGCCATCGCCCAGGCAGGGCAGCGATTCGATACCCTGTTTGATCAGCGCCTCCGGCGGCTGCATATTGACCACTTCGGCACCGCCGGGGTGGCCTACCGGTCCGGCCCCGCGCATCACCAGAATGGTGTGCGCATCGATGTTCAGAGCCGGGTCGTCAATACGGGCGTGGTAATCCTCGGAGCCATCAAAAACCACTACCTTGCCTTCAAAGGCGTCCGGGTCGCTGGGGTCATTCAGGAAGCGCTCGCGGAAATCCCGGGAGATCACGCTGGTTTTCATCAGCGCCGAGTCGAACAGGTTGCCCTTGAGGTTGAGGAAGCCCGCATGATCCACCAACGAGTCGTTATAGCGACAAATCACATCGGGGTCTTGGGTTTCACGGCCCTGTACATTATCGCCCAGCGAGCGGCCATTGACCGTCAGCGCACTGCCGTGCAGCTTACCCGCCGTTTGTAGCTCATGGAGGATCGCGGGCACGCCCCCGGCGCGGTAGAACTCTTCGCACAGGAAAGCACCGGCGGGCATGACGTTGGCCAACAGTGGGATTTCATGACCCAGGCGTTGCCAATCATCGTTATCCAGCGTAATACCCGCATGGCGAGCAATCCCATTGATATGCACCGGCGCATTGGAGGAACCACCCAAGGCCGAGCACGCCACAATGGCGTTTTCAAACGCTTCGCGGGTCAGAATATCCAGCGGGCGCAGATCCTCCCAGACCATATCGACAATCCGCGTGCCGGTGTCGTAGGACACCATCGCGCGCTCTTTATAGGGCGCGGGAATCACCGCTGAACCCGGCAGGCTCATGCCCAACACTTCGGCCATGGAGTTCATGGTGGAAGCGGTGCCCATGGTATTGCAGTGGCCAATTGAGGGCGCTGAATCGCTGGCACGGGAAAGAAACTCTGCGTAGTCGATATCGCCCGCCGCCAGGCGCTTGCGTAGCTCCCAAATAATCGTGCCCGAGCCCACCCGCTCGGCGCCGCGCCAGCCGTTGAGCATCGGACCACCGGAGAGCACAATGGCCGGAATATTCACCGTTGCCGCGGCCATCAGCGCAGCCGGGGTGGTTTTATCACAGCCAGTGGTCAGAACCACCCCGTCTAACGGATAGCCGTGCAGCACTTCCACCAGCCCCAAGTAAGCCAGGTTACGATCCAGCGCGGCGGTGGGACGCCGAACGTTCTCGTGAATCGGGTGCATGGGGAACTCAAACGGCACCCCGCCCGCCGCGCGGATACCATCTTTGACCCGTTTTACCAGGTCAATGTGATGGCGATTGCACGGGGTTAAATCCGAACCCGATTGGCAAATACCGATAATCGGCTTGCCGCTGGTCAGCTCATCCAGCGTGATACCGTAATTAAGGTAGCGCTCAATGCACAGCGCTGTGGTACCGGGGTGATCGGGGTTATCGAACCAGTAACGTGAACGCAACTGTTCAGAAGTTATTCGCTGAGAATTGACCATGGTTCCGCTCCACGCCTAAAGTAAATATAAAAGTTAGTAGGCATGCGTAAGACACGAAAACGGCCCTACCAACATCATCGATTCAGTAAACTCCCTAAAATGTAGGGGAGGGATACCATGACGGTACGCTGTCTTTACTATGGCGTCGATACATACAAAAGTATATGTTGAACATATCAGCAAATCGGTAGACATTCAGCTAAGGGCTGTGGCGTTCGCACCCTCTGCGTGAGCGCCGCTTACATACAACAACAATAGCAACCACGCTGTAGCTCGCTTGGAAGATGCTCTTAGCAAAGCGGCCTGCAGCACGCCAGGAGAGTGACGACTATGCATCATCTTTGGAAACGCACCCTGTTAATGACCGGTGCCACACTGCTCAGCTCGGGCATCGCCTACGCGCAAACGCCCGATTTATCCGACCCGCCAGAGATTGAGGGTGACACAGTCGGCGACCACGGCAGTGTCACCTTACGCATGGGGCTTGGCTTGGCCGAAAGCTCGCCTCAGTACATCTCTAGCCAGTACTTTGCGGATATTCTTGACCAGCGCAGTGAAGGGCGCATCACCGTTAATGTCTTCCCCAACAGCCAACTCGGTGACGACGTGCAGATGATGGAGATGCTGCAGACCGGCACGCTGGATATGACCTACCCTTCATCGTCCCCTGCCACTAGCTATGTGGAGGAACTGGCTGTTTTTGACCTGCCCTTCTTGCTGCCTACCCGGGAAGCTGCCGTTGAGGCTATGCGTAGCGATGCCGCCCAGGAAATGCTTGACGCGTTCGATGGTAGCGGCATCAAAGCCTTGGCATTTTCTGAGAACGGCTTTCGGCAGCTCTCCAATAGCGCCCGGGAAGTCTCCTCGCCAGAAGACGTGGCGGGCTTAGACGTTCGCGGCCTGACCATTCGTACGATGGAAAACCCGGTGCACCTAGCCATTTGGGAGGCATTGGGCGCTAACCCCACGCCCATGGCGTTTGGCGAGCTGTTCTCCGCCATGGAACAGGGCGTTGTCGACGGCCAGGAAAACCCCTGGAGCACTATTTTGACCTCCAATTTTTATGAGGTTCAGGAGTACGGCTCCGAGACCCGTCACGTTTATACGCCCTTTATCAAGATGATTTCCGAGCGCACCTGGGACACCCTAGACCCTGAATATCAAGAGCTTATACAGGAAGCAGCACTACAAGCAGCCGATTACGAAATCCAGCTCTCGAGCGAATACGACGACTGGTCGCGTAATCAACTTGAAGAGCGCGGCATGAAAATCACTCGTCTTAGTGACGAACAGATTGCCGCCTTCCAGGAGGCCGTACAGCCAGTTTATGACGAGTGGGCCCCGCGCATTGGCGAAGATCTGGTGGCAGAATTCCAACAGATTGCTGAATCGTCTATGACGGAATAAACAGCGCTCAACTGTTCGCTTTTCTACAGCTCAATTTTCTATTAAAAGGCAATACTCAAGAGCACTTTCAGGGACGGCTTCGGCCGTCCCTTTTGCATTTCATGATGCATCCCAAAATATTGGCAACAACCAGTAACTAGGCCATACTTGGATAAACATCATCCTAGCATCCTGTCATACCATATGACTTATCGTCATCAATGCGACGACCGCCATCACACAGTGGCTATTGCAACAGACCGACAAGCGATCATCACCGGATCAATAACAATAGCACCGGGAACCGCCATGCGACTCAACAACAAGACGGCACTGATCACCGCCGCAGGCCAGGGTATTGGCAGGGCCACAGCACTGCGCTTCGCCGCAGAAGGCGCGCGGGTCATTGCCACCGATATCAATACCCAAACTCTCGACGAACTGGCCGATATCCCCGGCATTACCAAACGCCGGCTCGATGTCCTGGACGCTGCCGCCATCGAGGCGCTGGCCGCCGAACTAGGTGCCGTCGACATCCTCTTCAACTGCGCTGGCTACGTGGCTAACGGCTCGCTGCTGGACGGCAGCGATGACGATTGGGAGTTATCGTTATCACTCAATGTGATGGCGATGATGCGGATAACTCGCGCCTTGCTGCCGGCCATGCTCGACAATGGCGGCGGCAGCATCATCAACATGGCCTCGGTGGCATCGAGCCTCAAAGGCGTACCCAACCGCTGCGCCTACGGCACCACTAAAGCCGCGGTACTCGGCCTAACCAAGTCGGTGGCCGCCGACTATATCGGGCAGGGAATCCGCTGCAACGCCATCTGTCCCGGCACGGTGGACTCGCCCTCGCTGCGCCAGCGCATCGGCGAACAAGCCAAGCGACAGGGGCGCAAGGAAGACGATGTCTACGCCGAATTCATCGCCCGCCAGCCCCAGGGGCGACTGGGCAGCCCGGAAGAAATTGCGGCTCTTGCTACCTATCTGGCCGCCGATGAGTCCGCCTACACCACCGGTACCGCCCAGATCATCGATGGTGGCTGGCTTATCTGATCCCATAAACGTCGAACCACGAGACAACCAAGGAACCGACCGATGAAACTGTTACGCTTCGGCCCGCGCGGCCATGAAAAGCCCGGCCTGCTGGATGACAATGGGGTGATCCGCGACCTGTCGGCCCATGTCACCGATCTGGCCGGCGAGTATCTTGACCGACGCACCCTCGAAGGCCTGGCGGCACTTGATGCGGCAAGCCTTCCCGAAGTGCCTGCCGACACTCGCATCGCCCCTTGCGTGGCAGGCGTGGGTAAGTTCATCTGTATTGGCCTGAACTACTCCGACCACGCCGCCGAGACCGGCGCGCAGGTTCCCCCGGAGCCGGTAATCTTCAACAAATGGACCAGCGCCATCTGCGGCCCGAATGATGAGGTGATCATTCCCCGCGATTCCGAGAAAACTGACTGGGAAGTAGAACTCGGCGTGGTGATCGGCAAAGCCGGTCGCTACATCGACGAAGCCGATGCCATGCAGCACGTTGCCGGTTTCTGTGTGGTCAACGATGTCTCCGAGCGCGCGTTCCAACTGGAACGCAGCGGCACCTGGGACAAAGGCAAAGGCTGCGATACTTTCGGCCCTCTGGGCCCATGGCTGGTTACCCCCGACGAGGTGGCAGACCCCCATCAGCTCGACATGTGGCTCGAGGTGGATGGTAAGCGCTACCAAGACGGCAACACCCGCACCATGGTCTACCAGGTTCCGTTTCTGATCAGCTACCTGAGCCGCTTCATGAGCCTGCAACCGGGCGATGTCATCTCCACCGGCACACCGCCTGGGGTCGGCATGGGCCAACAACCGCCGGTCTACCTCAAGCCCGGCCAACGCATGCGCCTGGGTATCCAAGGCCTCGGTGAGCAACACCAGACCGTTGTAGCCGACCAGCAGCGCTGAGCCAGGAGACTGAGATGCGAACGATCGTATGTGCCGAACCAGGCCACATGACCCGGGAACAGCGCGAGCCCCCGAGCTGCCGCAAGGGAGAAGCGCTGCTGTGTATTCGTCGTATCAGGGTATGTGGCGCCAGTGGAGCTACGTCATGAGCCAGACCATCGCCAGTGACAGCGGCCAGTTGGGCACCCTGCGTGTACATGCCGCCGATAATGTTCTCGTTGCCCTGAAAGACTTGCCCGCTGGCAGCGAGGTCACCGACAACGGCCAGCACCTCACCCTCACCGAGGCGATTCGCCACAAGCACAAGTTCACCCTCGCGGCCCTTGAACCCGGCGACAGCGTGATCATGTACGGGGTCACCGTGGGGCGCGCCACCCGCCCCATCGCGCGGGGTGCCGCCATCACTACCGAAAACATCGAGCACAGCACCTCAAGCTCCACGCCTCAGGCGAAACGCGGTAGCTGGCAGGCACCGGACGTCGCGCATTTTCAGGGCGCCACCTTCGATGGCTACCACCGCCCGGATGGGCAGGTCGGCACTGCCAACGTCTGGCTGGTCGTTCCGTTGGTGTTTTGTGAGAACCGCAATATCGAAGTGCTGCGACAGTGCGTCGCCGATGCACTCGGCGAGGATCCCTTCCGCGACTACAAGCAGTTGGCCCGCGAACTGCTGCATGGCGATGCCGGCGAGCCCTCGCCGCCGCCCCGGGAACAACTGTTTCCCAATGTCGATGGGGTGCGCTTCCTGACCCACACCCTCGGTTGCGGCGGCACGGATGGCGATGCGCAAGCGCTCTGCCAGTTACTTGCCGGCTATATCTGCCATCCCAACGTGGCCGGCGCGACGGTGCTGAGCCTTGGCTGCCAGAAGGCGCAGATCGACATGATCAAGGCCGCCATTCAGGCGCGCGACCCCAAGGGACTGCGCCCGGTGCACTATCTCGAGCAGCAGGCAAGTCTCAGCGAGCAGGCGCTGATACGCGAATCCCTGACCACCATCTTCGATGGGCTGGCCACGGCCAATCAGGTCGAGCGCGCGCCCGCGCCGCTGTCGAAGCTCAGCATCGGCGTGGAATGCGGCGGCTCGGACGGTTTTTCCGGGCTTTCCGCCAATCCGCTGGTTGGCGCAGTGATCGACCGCCTGGTGGCACTGGGCGGCAGCGGCATCCTGAGCGAGTTTCCGGAACTATGTGGCGTGGAACACGAGCTGATCGCCCGCTGCAGTGACGATGCAGTGGCTCAGCGTTTCAGTGAACTGATGGAGGCCTATCAGCGCCATGCGGCGCTGGTGGGCGCCGATTTCTCGATGAACCCGTCGCCTGGCAACATCCGTGACGGCCTGATTACCGATGCCATGAAATCCGCCGGCGCGGCCAAGAAAGGCGGTGACAGCCCGGTCGTCGACGTACTCGACTACACCGAGCCCCAGACACGCGCGGGGCTGAGCCTTCTATGCTCTCCGGGCAATGACGTGGAATCGACCACAGCACTGGCCGGTTCCGGTGCCAATCTGATCATGTTCACGACGGGGCTGGGTACGCCGACCGGCAACCCGGTCACGCCGGTGCTCAAAATCGCCAGCAACAGCTCGCTTGCCAGGCGCATGAGCGACGTCATCGACTTCGATGCCGGGCCGATCATTCGCGGTGAGGTAGAGATTGGCGAGCTGGCCGACCGCTTGCTCGAGATGTGCATCGAAACGGCGTCCGGGCGTTTTAGGCCCCGTGCGGTGGAGCTTGCTCAGTACGACTTTATTCCCTGGAAGCGTGGAGTTTCACTTTAGTATCCCAGTACGACAGCTTCAACGCCACGACCCGCATTTAAGCGAGCCGTGGTGTTATGCTTTCAAAGCTCGCTTGGCGGTGCCCTGGTGGGTCAGGTTAATCGGGGGCCGGTGATAGGCGCTGCTTGAGCTGCATGTAGGTGCCATAGTGACGGTCTAAATGACGGCGCATGGCCGCTTCGGCTGCGTCCGGATCACGCGACTCAATGGCCTCGATGATTTCAGTATGCGCGGCGGTGGCCGCCTTATCCTCGTCCTTCTGTTGCAGCACCTGGGCACGTCGGTCGTCCAGCCATTCCGACAGCGCCACATGGATGGCGTCAAAGATCGGGTTTTGCCCGATGCTTGCCAACACCCCATGAAAGTCGTTATCGGAGCGCTTGAAGCGTGCTTCATCCCCGATGGCATCGCGATTATCTGCCAAAGCGTCGCGTAACTTGGCTAGATCCTCTTCACTGGCATTGCACGCGGCATAGCGAGCCAGTGATATCTCGAACATGGCCCGCGCTTCCTGGAAGTACTGTTGGCCATCGGGCTTGGAAAGCAGTTGCCGGGTGACCCCGGAAAGTCTCGCCATGACCGCCTCGGCAGTGGGCCGAATAACCCTGGCGCGCGTACCACTGTTGATAGCGATTAGCCCCAGCTGCTGCAGGTGAAACAGCGCTTCACGCACGGCTGGTCTGCCGACACCAAACTGCTCCATCAAATCTCTTTCTGAAGGCAATTGATCATTTTCACTCAGCCGCCCCTCGAGAATCTCCGCCTCGAGCTGCTCAGCGACCTGTTCGGACAGCGTTTTACGCTCGATCCGGTATCTGCTCATAGGCAGTCACCCCTGGTTAACCTGGAATTCACCGCCATTTTACTGCATTTCTCACCATTATCCTTCAACCAAGCCTTCAATCGAGTTGAGATAACGGCGTTATTCGGTACTGGGTAGCGATCTCGGCATAGGCTAACTGATTGGCGGAATCCAGCGGGATGCCTTCTGCGTCTCGCTTGGCTTGGCAGCGCCACTCCCGATCACCCGGCGCCAGCACTTCGGCACCCTCAGCGGCGGGCTGGGCACGCAAGTCGGCGAGATAGTCGGCCAGTCCGCGCGCAAAGGTACCTTCTTCCACAAATGCATCCGGCTTCATAACGAGAAAGAAATGCCCTACGCCTCGGGGCGTCGACATATCCGGCCCGCCCATGGGTAGCAGCTTAAAACCGTGAAGCATACCCGATAGCGTCGAACTCAGTATCTCCACCATGCCGCCCAACCCTGCGCCCTTAAAGCCAAAGTCACTGCCACCCAGCGGCAATAAGGCCGCCACATCGCAGGGGTTACGACTTACCTGCCCTGCGGCATCGGCGGCTACCTGATCCGGTAACTCGCGGCCTATGGCGCCGTACTGCTGCACGCGATTCCAAGGAACCGAACTGGTCGCCATATCCAGCAGGTAAGGCGATTCGCCCTCAACAGGTGCCGCAAAGGCGATGGGGTTAGTGCCGTGAAAGGGCTTGGCGCCATCATGCAGCAGCACAAAGGGATCCGAGTTACAGAAGGCCATTCCCAGGTAACCGCGCTCCGCTGCCGCCAGCGCATAACACCCTGCTGCCCCGAAGTGCGATGAGTTACCCACGGCGACAGCCCCCAAGCCCACTTCATCTGCCATCTTTACGGCGTGCTCCATGGCGGTGTAACCCGCCAGATGCCCCAACCCATCATCCGCATCTAAAAAACCCGTTGCCGCTAAGCGCTGGTGAAAGTGCATGTTAGGTGCACCTTTAATGCGCCCGCCTTTGAGTGCCTGCAAATAGTGGGGCAACAGGCGTAGGCCGTGGCTGTCGGTGCCCATCCGTGAGGCGGTGACCAGTGCACGGGTTGCCGCCGCTGCCGAGGCGGGGTCAGCGCCAGCTGCGGCAAGTGCCTCGCCCATGAAGCGTTCCAAATCCTCACGGGCAACCCGGAAATCCTGCTGGGGGTCAGCCATAAATTGATCGCTCCTATCAACGGTAGATCAGGGTCGGTAGCCACAGTGAGATGGCCGGGATAAAGGTGACCATCAACAGCGCGATGACCAGCGGTACTAAAAACGGCAGCGTGCCGCGCATGCATTTCTCGAAAGAGATGCCGGAAACCCGCGACAACACATAAAGCACCATGCCCACTGGCGGCGTGAGCAAACCGATCATCAGGTTGAGCACCATGATCACGCCAAAATGAACTGGATCGACACCCGCGGTGATCGCCACGGGTAACAACACCGGCACCAGTATGGTGATCGCCGCAATAGTCTCCATGAAGCAGCCCACCAGGATTAGCACCAGGTTGATAATGATTAACGTGGCGATGGGATTGTCGGCGAATGGCCCGAGCAGAGTCACCACGTGCTGAGTGACCTGGTTACTGGTCAGGATCCAGGCAAATATCGAGGCGCCGGCAACGATCAGCAGGATCACCGCCGTGGTCTCGATGGTTTCCATGCTGACCTTGAGCAAGCGGCGCCAGGTCAGGGTACGGTAGACCACGACACCCAGCACCAGCGCGTATACCACCGCCGCGATGGCGGCCTCGGTGGGGGTGAAGGCACCGCTCATGATGCCGCCGACGATAATGACCGGCGTCAAAAGCGACAGGAAGGCACGCTTGAAGGTATAGCCGAGTACTGGGAGTGAGAACACCGCATCTCGGGTGTAACCGCGCCGCCTTGAGATGATCGTGATCATGGCCATCAGCACCAGCCCCATCAGCAGACCCGGCACTAACCCTGCGACAAACAGCTGACCGACTGAGACAGATGCCATCACGCCGTATATCACCATCGGCAGGCTCGGCGGAATGATCGGGCCAATGGTCGAGGACGCCGCGGTGATACCGACCGAGAACTCCTCGTCGTAACCGGCGTCCTTCATCGCCTTGATCTCGATAGTCCCCAGCCCCCCGGCATCGGCCACCGCCGCACCGGACATCCCCGAGAAGACGATGCTGGCCCCCACGTTGACGTGACCCAGGCCGCCACGCATCCAGCCCATCAGGGCCTTGGCGAAATCAAAGATCCGCGAGGTAATGCCGCCGTTATTCATCAGGTTACCGGCGAGGATAAAAAACGGGATGGCCAACAGCGGGAAGCTGTCGACGCCGTTGATCATGCGGTGCATCACCACGACATCGGGCACCCTGCCGGTCAGCAGCACATAGAGCAGACAGGAACCGGCAAGGCTGATCGCGATGGGCACGCCCATCACCAACAGTGTAAACAGTGCCGCAAACAAGAACAGTAAATAGTGCTGGGTGACGGCTAGCGCGATGCAGCCGAGTATCGCCACTGCAGCGAACACCGGCGGCACCATCGCAGCACCGCGCTGCATAGCCAGAAGCTTGGGCATGGGAGTGATCTCCGAGAGAGTACCGTGTTGGCGTGTTGTTATTGGGTATCGAGCAGCTCACTGGTTCCCGAGCGCCAGTGACGTATCGCCACCTGAACACCTCTCACCAGCATCATGATGAAGCCCATCATTACCAGGTAGTAGAGCCAGCTCTTGGGGATATCCACCGAGACCATCATCGCACTGGTGCGGTCGGCCAGTTTGAAGGTGATCCAGGACATGGAGGCGAAGAAGGCGATATTGATCAAATCCACCAGCGTTGACATGAAACGCCCCAGCCAGCCCGACATATAGCGATAGAAGAATTCCACGGCGATATGGGATCCCTTGCGTACGGCCATGGTGCTACCCATAAAGCCTACTAATACCAACAGGTAGCGCGCCATCTCCTCGGTCCAGGCGATGGAGTTGCCGAGCACATAGCGACTGAAAAACTGTAGAAAGACATCCAGTGCCAGCAGCCAGAAGATCCCCAGCGTCAGGAAATCTTCCATGCTGTAGTCATGAATATCGAAAGCGTCATCGTCGAGACCTGCGAAGCTGATCTCGTCAGCAGGATCGTTTTGGCTCACGGAAGGCTCCCCCTTCGCCCTCCCCTATGACTAAGGGGAGGGCGAGTCTTGGTTGACGAAAGGTCCGCTCCAGGCAAGTCGCTATCTTGGGGACTAGCTAACCTGGAACGATCAGATCGTGGGACATCACTGCCCAATGGCCTGGAGACGATCGTAAGTCTCCTGATCCCAGGTAGCGGCTTCGCCGTTATGCGCAGGAATCGTCGCCTCGCGGAAGGGTTCAATATCCACTTCGTTGACGGTCACGCCCTGCTCCTCGAACCAGGCCACCAGCTCTTCCTCGGAGGCCAGGATATCCTGGGTGATACGCTCACCGGCTTCGGTATAGACCTCACGGAAAATCTCGCGGTCTTCTTCAGAGAGCCGATTCCACAGCGGGCCACCGGCGATGGTGATCAGAGAGTCGGTGATGTGACCGGTGAGGTTGATATAGTCCTGCACCTCATGAAACGCCTTGGCGCGGATGGTCGGCAGCGGGTTCTCTTGGGCATCCACCACACCTTGCTGTAGCGCCAAATAGACCTCGGCGAAGGCAATCGGTGTGGGGTTGGCACCCACCGCGTTCGGGAACATCATGTACATCGGCGCATTGGGCGTACGGATTTTAAGGTCTTGCATGTCCTCGGGCGTATTGATCGGTTCGTTGGAGGTCACATGGCGACGTCCGTAGTAATTCATGGCCAACGGCACGTTACCGGTTTCATCCTGGTAGCCCTGGGCGATTTCATCGAACAGCTCACTGTCAGCGTAGGCCTGCCAATGATCGAAGTCGCGGAACATATAGGGCGCACCGGCGATGCCCACCGGGCCGTAGAAACGACCGGCGAACTGGTTGCCGGTATAGATTAGATCAACCGTGCCAAGCTGCAGGCCTTCGTTGATGTCCGACTCCTTGCCCAGTGACGATGCCGCGTGGACATTGATCGAATAGCGCCCGTCGGTACGCTCCTCGATTTCATCGGCCGCCCACAGCGCCCACTCGTGGTAGGGCTCGGAAGTTTCGTAGACGTGGGCAAAATTAAGTTCTTCTTGGGCATGCACGGCCCCGGTCACTGAGAGACCGCCAGCGATAAGCGTGGCCGTCAGCAGGTAGGGGATAGGACGGTGGTGGCGTTTGTGGGTCATCGTGTACTCCTCACAACCTTTGGACTTGTTGTTGGTTATTGTGAATTTGCTGCAAATTATTATTTAAGCGGTGGCAATTAACGTAACTTATCGTCTAGCTGTATACGTATCATACCACTAGATTCAAACCTAGCTGGTCGCCTGCCATCGCGCAACGATCCAGATAAGGATTTTCATTCGTTCTTACCGCGCCCCTTTGGTGGCCTGATTGGTCTGAACTGGTGATGCAAGCGCACTAGCAATTGCGGATCGCCAAAGCCCCCTGCTTTTGTCATCACCCGCCGCCGAGGATCGCCATCCAAATACCCCAGAGCCACCCCAGGCGACCACTCGGATTCAACCGTGATGTATCGCACGCCCTGCCGTGAGAGCACCGCCATGGCGATGTCGCCGCCGGTCAAAAACTGTAAGCACGCCTCATCGCCCCGCCAGTAACTCATAATGTCGGCCACAGAGGCAGCCATCGCCTCAGCTACCTGGCTCGCAGTGCGCTCTGTCTCACTTGTGCCAGGCACGACCACACAGGCACTCAAAGCGTGGCGATTACCAGGCCTAGCACAGGGGGCAGCAGACGGCTCTCTGCACGCTTCAACAACAACCAAATCGGGCACGCGCTGGCACAACTGCTGGAGCTGCTCGGCAGCGCGGGGGCTCCTGGATCCGACGGCATATAACACTGTGCTCACATTGTGTAGTGAGCGTGTGTGAGCCCCAGAAGACCCAAAGCAGCGCTGAGCGATAGCCGTGGCCAACCCTGCTGCGCCCGCCATGGCTCGACTGTATGACTCTTTAAGTACTTCGTCATAAAGCGCGTAGAGTTCTTCGTCGCTCTCGGCATCGGCAACGCAGTCCTCCTGAGGAAGGGGCGCCTCCCGCCCGAGGCAATAGCGATGTAGGGGCATACCGCTGGCGGCAAATGCCCGATCGATGGGGCCGACCAGCGGCGCCGAACGTGCATCCTGTTGATAGGCGGTGTCAGCCAGCGGGATGCCATCCACCCATACTTTGGCATCGCGCACTATTCGCCCCTGAGCCGGAACCGCAGGCACCAGCAGCAAAGGAGTACCAAGCGCTTCTCGCAGAGCTCGACACTCTGCGACTACTTGGCCACGCAGCGTCGAATCCACTTTTTTAAACCATTGCTGCGGGGCTGCTTGCTTCAACAACCGAGCCGCTTCGCTCACTCGTAACGCTGCTCCCTCAGCCTGCAAATGGCGGGATTCGGTATTCACGGCGATGACCTCCGGCCACTGGCCTTGCCATGCCTCAAGGGTCGCCGCTAAAACCTCCAAACCAATGACCACCCGGGCGTCCGCCCCACGCGAGGCAAAGGGCGCGGTGGCATCCAGCGCGCCGGATAAATCGTCGGCGATCACCGCCACTCGGCAGACGCTCACGGGTTCGTTCCACTGGCTAACCGCCGGGCATAAGCAATCGCTGATCCCATGTTGGTGGCGTCGGCTTTACCCTGCCAGGCAATATCGAAGGCAGTGCCGTGATCCACCGAGGTGCGCTGTAACGGTAAGCCGAGGCTGACATTCACCGTGGTATCAAAAGCAATCAGCTTGACGGGGATATGGCCCTGATCGTGATACTGGGCAATCACCAAATCAAACTCGCCTTGCGAGGCACGATAAAACACCGTGTCGGCGGAGATGGGGCCGCTCACATCGAAACCGCGCTCGCGTAAGCGCTCCACCGCCGGGGCGATACAGCGGCTATCTTCATCGCCGAAAATCCCGCCTTCGCCGCAGTGGGGATTGAGCCCGGCCACCGCAATACGCGGCTCACGCATGCCAAGCGCCACCAGGTGCGCATGCCCTGCCTCAACGGTGTCGATGATGCGTTCGGGAGTGACGCGGTCAATCGCCTCGCGTAGCGACACATGGGTCGAGACATGCAGTGTCGAAAGCGTTTCCGATGCCAACAGCATGAACGACGAGGGCGCACCGGTCAGCGATGCCAGCATGCCGGTATGGCCATCGTAGTAGTGACCAGCTTCATGCAAGGCCGCCTTATTCAGCGGCGCGGTGACAATCACCCGCACGCGCCCCGCCTGCACCAGCTCTACAGCCTTCTGGACGCAGCGAAACGCCATATCCCCCGCACCAGCGCTGATGTGACCATCGGGAATTTCGACCCCCGGAGGCCCCTCCACGACGGCAACGGCCACGCAGTCATCACCCTTCGTTACCTGCTCAAACGGCACAAACTCCAGGGCGGCGCCAATGCTCGCCGCCGCCCGGCGATAAATGGCCGGATCGCCGACAACCATGGCCGTGGCACGCTCAGCGGCAGACATTGCATTCAACGCGCGACAAATAATCTCCGGGCCAATGCCGGCAGGGTCGCCCATGGTGATAACAATGTCATAGCACTGATTCGAATCCTTACCGGTCTGCGACATACTCATGGCATTAACTGCCCGCCGTTGACCTCAATGATCTGGCCAGTGACATAGCCACTCAATGCGTCAGTGCCAAGAAAAACATAGGCACCGACACACTCTTCCGCCGTGCCCAAGCGCCCCATGGGAATCGACGCCCGAGCAGCGTCCAGATGCGCTTCGCTGGAGTGGCGCTCATGAAAGTCAGTCGCAATCGTTCCAGGCGCAACAGCATTAACGCGGATATTATCGCTCGCCAGCTCCTTGGCCATATTGCGCGTCACCGTACTTACAAAGCCTTTCGCGGAGGCATATAGACCCGCACCACCCCCACCGCCATTGCGTGCAGCAATCGAGGTGGTGTGAATAATATTCCCGCCACCGGCACGGCGAAAATGCGGCAATGCCGCCCGACTGGCCATGACCACCGACCGCACATTGAGATCCATTACCCGGTCGTACTGGTCATCGTCCATCGCTTCTAAGCCAACCCGCCCCAACATGTCACCGGCGTTATTGATTAACATATCTAAACCGCCCAGGCGCTCAGCGGCCTCGTCAACAAGCTGCTGGGTTTCACTCGAATGGCTAACGTCCGCTTTAAGCGTAAAAGCGTCTCCGCCTGCGTCGCGAATAGCGCTAGCAACCGCTTCGGCGGGTGCTTCGCTGCTGTGATAGTGCACCGCCACATGGGCGCCCAAGACACCCAACTGCTTGGCGACCGCCGCGCCGATTCCTCGGCTGGCGCCGGTAATCAGCACTCGCTTTCCTTTCCACTCGTCTAACATGAAATTCTCCTTAACGCTTTTTTGTTTTAAAAGGCCCAAGCTCTGCGAAACCACCTTCGATTAGAAAGATTTACCTATCGACCCTCAATAGAAGGGTGCGCTAAAGTGAGCACTAAACTGGCATACCTGTCATACAACACGACATCCATAACATGATAGGCGATGGTTCACTAACCGCCAGTCGTTTCTCCCTACAAAACTTCTCACTATAAAAAGAGGTGCCTATGCAACCACTGTCCCTTAATGACGCTCTTCCCCATGACCTGGATAACGCGCTGCTGGTTGGCCGCGTATGGCTGGAGGGCACCCACCCCGGGCCCGTACTGGTTAGCGTGCAAAACGGCCAGGTGGTCGACATTACCGAGTTTGGCCCGACCATGGCCGATCTGCTGGAGCGCGACGATGTACTGGAGGTAGTGCGGAATGCAAAAGGCCCCAATCTCGGCAGCATTGAGTCGCTACTGGCGAACTCTCAGCGGCCCGAGCCGCAAGCGCCCTACCTGCTAGCCCCTTGCGATGTGCAGGCCGTTAAAGCCTGCGGCGTCACCTTTGCCGTCAGCCTGCTGGAACGGGTAATCGAGGAGCAAGCAGGCGGCGATTCGGCCAAGGCGGCCGAGCTGCGCGACGACTTGCAGGCGCTGATCGGCAAAGATCTTTCTAAAATCAAGCCGGGCTCTGACGAGGCGATGTCGCTTAAAAAAGCCCTGCAGGCGCGCGGCGGCTGGTCCCAGTATATGGAGGTCGGCATCGGCCCCGATGCAGAGGTATTTACCAAGGCCCAGCCGCTGTCATCGGTGGGCTTCGGCACCCCGGTGGGTCTGCACCCGTCCTCGCAGTGGAATAACCCCGAGCCGGAAATCGTCCTGGCGGTGGACAGCCGCGGCCAGGTGCGCGGCGCCACCCTGGGTAACGACGTCAACCTGCGCGACGTGGAAGGGCGTAGCGCTCTGCTCCTCGGCAAGGCAAAAGACAACAACGCCTCCTGCTCCATTGGTCCCTTCATCCGGCTGTTCGATGACCACTTCAATATCGACAGCGTGCGCAGCTGCCAGGTATCGCTACGCATCGAAGGCGAGGACGACGACTTCCTGCTCCAGGGGGAGAGCGATATGCGCGAGATCAGCCGCGACCCGCTGAACCTGGTACACCAGACCATCGGCGACCACCACCAATACCCGGACGGCTTCATGCTGTTTCTGGGCACCATGTTCTCGCCGATTCAGGATCGCGACGGCGAAGGTCAGGGCTTCACCCACCACCTGGGTGACCGCGTCACTATTGCGACGCCAGCGCTCGGCGCCCTGGTCAACCCGGTGGGCAGAAGCGATCAATTGCCGCCCTGGATCTACGGTATTCGCGAGCTGATGCGCCATCTGGCCCGCCGCTAGCCTTTAAACCATTCAAAACACTGCCCAGGAGAGCACAATGACAACCATAAACCGCGTTGAGATCCAGGATATCCGCTTCCCCACTTCGCGCTCGCTGGACGGCTCGGATGCCATGAATGCCGCGCCGGACTACTCCGCCGCCTACGTCATCCTGCACACCAATGACGGCAGCCCTGAAGGCCACGGCCTCACCTTCACCATTGGCCGCGGCAACGAGATCGTGGTCACCGCCATCCAGTCGCTGGCGCCGCTGATCGAGGGCCGCACGCTTTCCTCGATGACCGACAACATGGGCCATTTCTGGCGAGAGATCACCGGCGACAGCCAGCTACGCTGGATCGGCCCTGATAAAGGCGCCATTCACCTCGCCACCGCCGCCATCGTTAACGCCGTGTGGGATATGTGGGCGAAAAACGAAGGCAAGCCAGTGTGGAAACTGCTGGTGGATATGACCCCGGAGCAACTGGTGCGCTGCCTCGACTTCCGCTTCGTCACCGATGCGCTAACGCCGGAAGAAGCGATCTGTCTGCTGCGCCGCCAGTCTGCCGGCAAAGCGGATCGGGAAGCCGAGATGCGCCGTGACGGCTACCCCGGCTACACCACGTCAGCAGGCTGGCTGGGCTACAGCGACGAGAAAGTCCGTAGCCTGGCGCGGGAAGCGCTGGCCGAAGGCTGGACGCACTTCAAGCAGAAGATCGGCGGTGACACCGAAGAGGATGCTCACCGCGCGGCGCTACTGCGTGAAGAGATCGGCTGGGACAACGTGCTGATGATGGACGCCAACCAGGTGTGGGAGGTCGATGAGACCGTCACCAAAATGCGCCGACTGGCGGAATTCGACCCGCTGTGGATCGAAGAGCCGACCAGCCCTGACGACATCCTCGGCCACGCCGAAATCCGCCACCGCGTGGCGCCTATCGGCGTCGCCACCGGCGAGCACTGCCACAATAAAGTGATGTTCAAGCAGTTCTTCCAGGCGGATGCCATCGACTACTGCCAGTTGGATGCGGCGCGTTTGGGCGGGCTTAACGAAGTGATTTTAGTGACGCTGATGGCCGCCAAGTTCGGCGTACCGATTTGCCCCCACGGCGGCGGCGTCGGGCTATGCGAGTACACCCAGCACATCTCGCTGTTCGACTACATCGCGGTCTCCGGCAGCCTCGAGGGACGGGTATTGGAGTACGTGGACCATCTTCACGAGCACTTTATCGACCCGGTCATCATCAAGCGAGGTCGCTACCAGGTACCCGAGGCGCCGGGTTACAGTATTGCCATGCACGCAGAATCCCAGGCGCAGCACCGCTTCCCGGAGGGTGCTGCCTGGCAGGAAGAGACTTAATGAGTGACACCACTACCTTTCTCAATGAGTTAACCAGCCTGCTCGGCGAGCGTGGCTTAGTTCGCGAACCAGACGCCATGGCACGCTATGTCAGCGATTGGGCGGGCGATACGCTGGGCATGCCAATTGCCGTGGCACGCCCAGCAACGACTGCAGAAGTCGCCGAAGTAGCCAAGCGATGCTACGAACATGGGATCGCGATGACGCCCCAGGGTGGTCATAGCGGCTTGGTGGCAGGCGCCTTACCCGCCGCGAACGGTCAGGAACTGGTGATCAGTCTTGAGCGCTTGAATAGCGTGCGTGCCATCGATCCGGTCAACTTCACCGTCACGGTCGATGCTGGCTGCATCCTTGAGAACGTCAAGCTGGCGGCTGCCGAGCATGATTGCGACTTCCCACTCTCATTGGGGGCGCAAGGCAGTTGCCAAATTGGGGGCAATATCGCCACCAATGCAGGCGGGCTTAATGTGCTGCGCTACGGCATGATGCGCGAACTCGTGTTAGGCCTAGAAGTGGTACTCCCCGACGGGCGCGTCTGGGAGGGCCTTGATGCCCTGCATAAAGACAACCGCGGTTACGACCTGCAGCAGCTGTTTTTAGGCAGCGAAGGAACTCTCGGCATTGTCACCGGCGCGGTGCTCAAACTCTCGCCGCGCCCAACCCAAAGCCGTACCGCGCTGCTCGGCTTGCCCTCCGTTCAGGCGGTCATCGACCTCTATGGTTTGGCACGCCGGGAGTGCAGCGATTTGCTGACCGCCTTCGAGCTGATCCCCCGCCGCTGTGTCGAGTTGGCCATGGAAGCGACCCCCGAGCTGCGCGACCCGATGGACAGCGCCTACCCCTGGTACGTACTAATGGAGGTTGCCGCAACGGGGCCGGTGGACCTAGGTTCAATGCTGGAACAGCTGCTGGAAAATGGCATGGAGCGCGAGCTGGTGCTGGATGGCGCCCTGGCGTCCAGCGACACCCAGTCCGCCCAGCTGTGGCAGTTCCGCGAAAGCATGCTGGAAGGCCAGCGGCAGCGCGGCGAGCACCTGCGTACCGATATTTCGGTGCCCATCTCAACGATTCCCGACTTCGTGACCCAAGCCAGTGAGGTGGTGATGGCTGCTTCACCTGAGTGCGAGATTATTGCCTACGGGCATGTGGGCGACGGCAACCTTCACTTCAATATTCTGCCGCCTACTGCAATGGCGGACAGCGATAAGAAAGCCCACCTGCACGACTTGGAAGCGCGGCTTTTTGAGGTGCTCGACGATTTTCACGGCAGCATCAGTGCCGAACACGGCATTGGCCGCACCAAACAAGCGCCCTACTTAGCGCGCTTATCACCAATTGAGCGTGAACTGGTCAGCGGCGTTAAGGCACTCTTCGACCCCAAGGGGCTGATGAACCCAGGGAGGATTTTGCCAGCTGACGATTAATTATGAGAACAACCAGGGCACATTAGACAACTGGCAGCTAGGCTGAGAAGTGGGAAGTGCGCTCCAAACTCAATCCACAGCTGATCATGGCGCATATTTCAAACGCATCCCTATTATGATGCCATCCAGCCTCCGTCGACACAGAGGATGTGGCCGTTGATGTAACCAGCGGCTTGGGATGCTAAGAATACGACGGGGCCTTTGAGGTTTTCGGGCGTACCCCACTCTCCCTGAGGGATCCTAGCCTGGATTTCTCATAGCACCTCAGCCAGTACCGCACTCAGGCTGTAACACCGTTAAATACCTACTGGTTCGACTTACATCGGCTACTTTT
>NZ_FNII01000031.1 GCF_900103865.1 Vreelandella arcis | reverse complement strand
GCCGAGGGCGAATGCTTGTAGGTAGTCTGATCGCCCGATAAATCGGGCTCTTACAAAAAGCTGGGTGGCTTCGAGGCGCCGAGGGTGAACTCCGGCAGATGGCCTGATCGCCCGGTAGGAGCGCAATTCATTGCGCGATCAGCAAGGATCGAGGCGCCGAGGGCGAATGCTTGTAGGTAGTCTGATCGCCCGACAAGTCGAGCTCCTACGGGGCTCTGTGCGTGCACGGGGTTTTGTAGGAACCCAATTTATTGGGCGATCAGGTGGTTGCTTACTTATAAACCGGGAACTTGTCGCATACCGCGGCGGCTTTGGCTTTTACTTCGGCTTCTACGGCGCTGGTGTCGTCGCCTTTGGCGAGCACGTCGAGGATGTCGCAGATCCAGCCGGCTAAGTCGCTACATTCTTGCTCACCGAAGCCGCGTGTGGTCACGGCGGGCGTGCCGATACGCAGGCCGGAGGTGACGAACGGGCTTTGCGGGTCGTTGGGCACGGCGTTTTTGTTAACGGTGATGTGCGCACGGCCTAACGCGGCATCGGCGTCTTTACCGGTGACGCCCTGCTTGATCAGCGAGAGCAAAAAGAGGTGGTCTTCGGTGCCGCCGGAGACGATATCGTAGCCGCGATCCATAAACACCTTGGCCATCGCCTGGGCGTTTTTGACCACTTGCTGCTGGTAGGTTTTGAACCCAGGTTCCATGGCTTCTTTGAAGCAGATCGCCTTGGCGGCAATCACGTGCATTAACGGGCCGCCCTGGCCGCCGGGGAATACCGCGGATTGCAGCTTCTTCTCGATATCCGCGTTGTTTTCGGCGGAGAGAATCACGCCGCTACGCGGCCCGCGCAGGGTTTTGTGCGTGGTAGAGGTGACTACGTGGGCATGGGGCAAAGGCGTTGGGTAAACACCTGCCGCCACCAGGCCGGAAACGTGGGCCATATCGACCAGTAAGTAAGCGCCTACTTCGTCGGCGATTTCGCGGAACTTCGCCCAATCAACAATTTGCGAGTAGGCGGAGAAACCGGCGATGATCATTTTCGGTTGGTGTTCACGGGCCAGTTGGGCGACCTGGTCGTAGTCGATCAGGCCTTGCTCGTTGAGGCCATACTGCACGGCGTTGTAGTGCTTGCCGGAGAAGTTGGGCTTGGCGCCGTGGGTCAGGTGGCCGCCCGCGTCCAGGCTCATGCCTAGAACGGTGTCGCCCGGCTTGACCAGTGCTTGGAAGACGGCACTGTTGGCCTGGGAGCCGGAGTGCGGCTGCACGTTGACGTAAGTGGCGCCGAACAGCTCTTTGGCGTAATCGATGGCGAGGTTTTCGGCGATATCGACGAATTCACAGCCGCCGTAGTAGCGCTTACCTGGGTAGCCTTCGGCGTATTTGTTGGTCAGTTGGCTGCCCTGGGCTTCCAGTACGCGGGGGCTGGCGTAGTTTTCTGAAGCGATGAGTTCGATGTGGGCTTCCTGGCGCGCCACTTCTTTCTGCATGGCGTCAAATAGCACATCATCGAATCCGGCAATTGTCATATCGCGGCTGAACATCGGCGGGGAACCTCGTACGCAGGGTCGTCATGAAAGAGTAGGCGGCTATGATACCTCAGGTGCAAGCGGGTTTCATCGCATCCGCATCAGGATGCAGATGAATCGCACTCATGTGGCGCCGGGGGTGAACGCCTGTAGATAGTCTGATCGCCCGATAAATCTGGCTCCTACAAGGGCTGGGTGCGTGCACGGGGTTTTGTAGGAGCTCAATTCATTGAGCGATCAGCAATCATCATGGCGCCGAAGGTGAACGCTTGTAGACGGCCTGATCGCCCGACTAGTCTGGCTCCTACAAGGTCTATGCCTCCCCTAATAACCCTAAACTCGCCGCGGAGGCTTGTTGGCGTAGGCTGCGGGAGAGGCTGTGGCCGATGATGCCGATAAGTAATGCGCCGCCGAGCGGTAGCAAGAACCATAGCTCGAGGTGTAATCGAGGCGGTAAATCGAGCAGGTAGAGGTAGAGCACGGCGGTGGCGAGTTCGGCCAGCGCTGCGCCTAGCAACCCGCTGGCGAGGCCGAGCAGCGCGAACTCCGCGCCTTGTACCCGCGAGATCATCGTCTGCCCTGCCCCAAACACGCGCAGCAGGCCGCTTTCGTGGGCGCGTACCGGGCGGCTGGCGGTGAGCGCGGCGTAGAGCACGCTCACCCCCGCGAGCAGCACCAATACCAGTACCAGCTCAATCGCGCGGGTTACCTGGGCGAGCACGTCGCGCACCTGGCCTAAAATAGCCTCTACGTTGAGCAATGACACACCGGGGAAGTCGCGAACCAGTTGATTGACCAGGCTTTGCTCTTCTTCAGGCAGATAGAAGGCAGTGATATAGCTATGCCCGAACGACTCCAACACATCCGGCGGGAAGATGATGAAAAAGTTGGGCCGGAAGGTATCCCAGTTGAGGTTGCGCAGGCTGGTGATCTCGGTGGTGATTTCATCGCTGCCCACGGCGAAGGTCATCTGGTCGCCTAGCGTTAACCCCAGCCGTTCGGCCAGGCCGTCTTCCATGGAAATAGGCACCGGCGCGGCTTTTGGGGTGGCGGCGACTTCGCTCATCCAGCCTTGTTGCGTATCGGCGCTCTCATCGTTGTTTGCAAACCATTCGCCGGCGACGATCTCGTTGCCTTCCGGCACCTCGGCCTGCCAGGTGAGGTTGAGCTCGCGGCGCAGCGAATTGTCGCCACGCGCATCAGGGCGAACCGCCTCACGTGGATCCTGGTCGTTGATGGCGATCACCCGCCCACGCACCATGGGGTACAACGCGCTTTGCGCTTCGGCATGCGGGTCGATGGTGTTTTCGAACGCCTCCCGCTCGCTGGGCTGAATATTAATCGCAAAGTAGTTGGGTGTGTCGGCGGGCAGTTGATCCTGCCAGGTGTTCAGCAGGTCACCGCGCACCAGCACGATCATCGCCATGGCGAAGAAGGTCACCGAGAACGCCATTAACTGGCCGAGGCCTGCCTGACGCCGCCGCCCTAGCTGACGGCCGCCCAGGCGCAGCGCTTGCGACCAGGGGCCTTTACCCGAGAGCGACTGCACGCCACGCAGCACGCCGCTGAGCAGTAGCGCACTCACGCCCCACAGCACGCCTAGCAACGCCGCGCCGCCGACCAATAAGGCCAACGCCAGCGGCAGGCTGCCGGAGTAAAGCCACAGCAGCCCGCCAAATACCAGGCTAGCCACGCTGACGACTAACCATGCCGATGGTGGCAGCGGATCCAACTCGCGACGCAGTACTTTAAGCGCACTGACGCGCCTGATGCGCAGCAGCGTGGGCCCGGCGAAACCGACCAGTACCGACAAGGCGGTAAGCACGCCCAGCCCCAACGGCATAATGCCAGGGGGCGGCAGCGTCATGGGTAAGAAGTTGGCCAACAGCCACAGCAGCAGCGCCTGCCCGGCAAGCCCCAGAGCCGCGCCGATCAGCGAGGCGATTAGGGCCAGCCCGAGCAGCTGCAGCGAGAAAATAATCACTAGCTGGCGTTGGCTGGCCCCAAAGCAGCGCAGTAGCGCGGCGGTGTCCAGGTGGCGCTCCACGTAGCGGCGGGTCGACATGGCCACTGCGACCCCAGCCAGCAGCACGGCGGCTAGTCCGGCAAGGCCCAGATAGCTTTCGGCGCGCTGGAGTGCGTTGCCCAGCTGGGGCTGGTCGACGCGCACGTCGCTGACTTCCACGCCCTCGCGGCGCAGTTCGTCGAGCAACGCTTGCACGTTATCCAGCGCCTGGGGCGGCCCAGCGGCGAGAATTTCAAACTCGACCCGCGAGCCTTCCTGTACCAGCCCGGTGGCGTCCAGGTCGGCGGTATTGAGCATCAGCCGCGGGTTGAAACTACCAAAGCCGCCGGACTGGTCGGCCTCGCGCTCGATGATGCCGCTTATGGTGAGTTCGGTTTGGCCTACCTGAACGCGGTCGCCAATACCAATATCGACCAGTTGGGCCAAGCGCGGGTCGGCCCAGGCCTCGCCGGGGGCTGGGCCCGAGGCGATGGGCTCGGTGCCCTCGCCAATATCGACCTGTGAGGCGCCGTAGTGAGGGTAAACGTCATCCACCGCTTTCAGGCTGGCGGGCTGAAAGCGGTCGCCCCGGCTGATCATCGAAACCAGATCCACCTGGTCGCTCAGCGTAAAGCCGGCGTCTTCCAGTTGGGTACGTAGGTCTTCGCTAAACGGGTCGCGTTGCTCTAAGACCAGATCGCCCCCCAGCATTTGGCTGGCTTGGCGTTCCAGGCCGCGATCCAGGCGGTCGAGGAAAAACGCGATCATGGTCGATGCGGCCACGGCTAGCATCAGCGCGACAAACAGCGCGCGCACATCGGCGGCGCGCAGGTCGCGTTTCAGGCTACGCATGGCCAGGCGAGCATTAAGATTGCTCATGATGGGGCCTCGTCACTGACCAGCGAACGGGGATCGAAGGCGGCCAGGTGACCATCGATCAGCCGTAGGCAGCGATCGCAGCGGCTTGCCAGGGCGTGGTCGTGGGTGACGAGAATCAACGTGGTGCCCGCCTCTTGGTTAAGGCTAAACAGCAGATCGATGATTTGCCCGCCGGTATCCGGGTCAAGGTTGCCGGTGGGTTCGTCGGCGAAGACCAGCTCGGGGTCGCTGACAAAGGCCCGGGCAATGGCCACGCGCTGCTGCTCGCCGCCGGACAACTGCTTGGGCAAATGATTCTGGCGCTCACCCAGGCCTACGCGATCCAGCCATTGGGCAGCGGTGTCGGTTTCCCCCGCGCGGGGTGAGAGCTCCAGCGGCAGCAGCACGTTTTCCAACGCGCTGAGGGTGGGTAGCAGTTGGAAGTTTTGGAACACGAAGCCGACGCGGCCCGCCCGTAGCGAGGCGCGGCCGTCTTCATCCAGCCGGCTGAGCGGATGGCCAAACAGGCTAAGTTCGCCATCGGTGGGGGTATCCAGCCCGGCTAACAAGCCAAGCAAGGTGGATTTACCCGCGCCACTTTTGCCTAGAATCGCCACGCTCTCCCCGGCTGCCACGCTCAACGAAAGGTCGTGTAAGATGGTCAGCGTGCGTTCGCCGCTGGTGACACTTTTGGTTAAGCGTTCGGCATGAAGCACGCGTCGACCAACCGCCTTGGCGGTAGGCTCAGGAGAATCAGCAGAGGAGTAAGACATGAAGCGTGGCATCCTTGTAGCTTGGCGAAAACATTACCGCATATTAACCCTGTGGCTGGGGGTGCTGATAGCCACCGTGGCCACCTCGCCAGTCAACGCTCAGCCATCCCCTACCTTATTGGTAATGGGCGATAGCCTGAGCGCGGCGTATAACATCGAGCGCGAAGATGGCTGGGTGGCTCTGCTGGAAGAACGCCTGCAAGGCGAGGCAGAGATCGTCAACGCCAGCATCAGCGGTGAAACCACGTCAGGCGGCGCGCAGCGGTTTGACGAACTGCTAGGACAGCATGCACCGGATATTGTTCTGCTCGAGCTAGGTGGCAACGATGGCTTGCGCGGCCTGCCGCCGCAGCAAATGCAGGCGAACCTCGCCAGCATGATTGAAGCCAGCCAAGCCGCCGATGCCGAGGTGCTGTTGCTGGGCATTGATATTCCGCCCAACTACGGCGAGGCCTACCGCGAGGCGTTTACGAACGTTTATCACGACCTTGCCGATGAGTACGACGTGACGCTGGTGCCGTTTTTACTGGAAGGTGTGGCTTTAAACGACGCTCTAATGCAGGACGATGACATCCACCCCACCGCCGAGGCGCAGCCGATGATATTGGAAACGGTATGGGAGAAGCTGGAAGGGATGCTGGCCGAGCAGAGCTAAGCACCTGCGCCTGGCCAACGGCTCAGCCACTTGTGCCGCAGCAAGCATGCGGCTGGTAACTCAGCATGACATTTTGTATCTTAATTGCCGAGACTAATTTGCCTGTATTTAGGTAGACAACATAGCTGACCCGCACTCCTCCACTAGGGACGCAGTGGCCTTGCATGGATTCATCATACGCTTTCCCCCGCCTGCTTTATGGTTCGGCGGCGCCGCCGTTTTTATCTTTGGCCACACGTCGCTCTTGGCTGCTGGGCCTTTGGATCGTTACGTTCTTGCTGGGAACGCTGTTCTGCAGCATACCTGTTCAGGCTCAGCAGCCGGTTAAAGACCTCCAGTTAATTGATTATCAAGGTGATTTTCCGCCCGTCGATGCACCCGAAAGCTACGCGGCCACATCGCTACCCGAGCGCCAAAACATTAACCTGGGCATTAACGTTGAGCCTGTTTGGCTGCAGTTTGAGGTGGAGGACGGCGACCCGACGATATTGCAGCTCGACAATCCTCTGATACATCACATTGCGTTACATCGCTATCTGCCCGAAACATCCAGGTTTTCAGCGCCCATTGAGCAGGTGGCGTTTATTCCCCTTTTTGGCGACGAACCCAACCGCTGGCGGCCAGTGTTTGAGTTAACCGAACCGGGTACGTATTGGCTAATGCTTTCATCACCGCAAGCGTTGCGTTTCAGCCTTTCACAAACAACGCTTGCGCAGGTGGATAGCGACTGGCGAGGTTTTTTACTTGGCCAGGGGCTATATCTGGGGATGTTGCTTGGCCTGATGGTTTATAACGTTGTGCTGCTTATATTCCTAAAAGACAGCAACTATTTTTGGTACTTGGGATTTGTAGGTAGTTCGGCAGCCTACTTTTTCTTACAAAAAGGGCTGATCTTCGAGCTGGCACCGCGTTTTTCGCCGCTTCTCAACGAAGCCTTGCTGTTTACCGCCCTGTCGATCGGCATTATTTCAGCGCTGTCGTTCTGCCGTAGTTTCTTAATGCTGTCCGAACAGGACCGCCTGATGGATCGGCTGTTTTTGGGCTTCATCACCTTTGGGTTGGTCTGTTTGGCGGGCACATGGTGGCTGCCGGGACATGTTAGCGTGCTGATGTTTTCGCTACTGGGTCTGGGGACGCTGACGCTTTTCTGCCTAGCCTCCTGGCGGGCACTAGGGCGGCGCTTTCGGCCTGCCCGCTGGCTGTTGATGGGATGGTCGGCATTGGTAGTCGGCTCCCTTGCGTTTATATTATCGATCTACGGCGTTATACCCCACAACGTGCTGACGTATTACGGCTTTCAGTTTGGCTCGGCGCTGGAATCGCTGTTGCTTTCACTGGCGCTTGCCGATCGAATCAACCTGTTACGACGCGAGCGTGAAACCCTGGCCAAAGAAAAGCTGCGCTTTGCGACCATGAGCGTTACCGATGGTTTAACCGGGCTTTACAACCGGCGTTACCTGACCCGCCACCTGGAAGACAGCGTTCAGCAGACGCAGCATAATCACCAGCCACTGAGCCTTTTAATGCTGGATATCGACCACTTCAAAGCTTTTAATGATGAGTGGGGGCATTTACTGGGTGATAAAGCACTGCAACACTTTGCCGACATTTTGGTAGAGATCGTTCGCGATGATGATGCGGTGTGTCGCTTTGGTGGGGAGGAATTTACCATTGTTTTACGCCATCAGCCTTTGCCACAGGCACTGGATATCGCTGAACGTATTCGAACAACGCTGAGGACAACACCGTTAATGACGGATACGCACCAAGCCATTACGCTGACTTGCACGATAGGGGCCGTTCAGTACAGCGCGCCGGAATCCGCTAAAGCGTTTTTGGCGCGGGCCGATGCAGCGCTTTACCAAGGCAAGCAAGATGGTCGTGACCGCGTGATTGGTGATTCAGCGATGTATGAGGTGTCAACGTAATGCCGATGATCACGCGTCGGCAGCTACTCTCGGGGCTAGGCGCCGGGCTGCTGTGCGTGATGCTCGGCGCGCCCTCGCCCGCCTCGGCGTTTAACCCCGAGCGGCTTCGCCAGAAAATGCAGCAGGCTTACGGCGCCTCCGGTGTGGCGATGATTGATGAGTGGCTCGCCATGATCGCACGGCTACGCGGCCAACAAGTCGGCGACCAGATGCGTGAGGTTAACGATTTTTTCAACCGCAACGTGCGCTGGCGGGACGACATCGCCATTTGGGGCCAGGAAGATTATTGGGCCACGCCGCTGGAAATGCTGGGCAAGCGCGAAGGTGACTGCGAGGATTACTCGATTGCCAAGTACATCACGCTCAAGGAACTGGACGTGCCGGGCAACAAGCTGCGCATGATTTATGTTCGGGCACGGATTGGACGTTCCCAGCAAAGCCAGGCGCACATGGTGCTTGGGTACTATCAAACCCCGGCGTCTGAGCCGTTACTGCTGGATAACATCATTCCTTCGATCCGGCCGGCCTCCGAGCGGGACGACCTGGATCCGGTCTTCAGTTTCAATAGTAGCGGCCTGTGGGCAGGTGGCTCTCAGGAATCGCGGGCTGACCCGTTAGCGCGGCTTTCACGCTGGCGAAGCGTGATGGACCGAATGCGCGATCAAGGATTTATTTAAGAGGATAGGATATGTCTCTCATCAAGCAGCTTTGGCTGACGGTCATCCTGATACTGCTGTTGGCGTTCGTGGGCAGTCTGGCGGTGAGCGTGACATCTACGCAGGATTACGTTGAACAGGAAGTGCAAATTAAAAACGCCGACAACGCCAATGCCCTGGCGCTTTCCATGAGCCAAATGGAGAAAGAGGCCGTGAGCATCGAGCTATTGTTGGCCGCCCAGTTTGACACCGGTCACTACCGCTTGATTGAGCTGCGCTCGCCCGAGGGCGAGGTGATGGAACGCCGCGAGGCCGAGGCGCTGGATAACGGCGTGCCCGATTGGTTTGTCAACTTGGTGCGCCTGGATGTTTCGCCAGGCCAGGCGGTAGTCCAGGACGGCTGGCGCCAGTACGGCACCTTAACCTTGGCCAGCCAGCACCAATACGCCTACCGCACGTTGTGGCAAAGCACGCTGGAAATGGCTGCCTGGTTTGCCCTGGTCGGCGTAATCAGCTTAATGCTGGCGTGGTGGATTGTACGCTCCATTCGCCGCCCGTTAGTCGAAGTGATCAGCCAGGCTCGCAGCATCAGCGCGCGCCGCTTTACCACCTCCCGAGAACCGCGCACCTTGGAACTACGCGAAGTCGTTCAGGCGATGAATACGCTCTCGGGTGCTGTGCATACCATGCTTAGCGAAGAAACCGGCAAGCTTGATCAGTTGCGCCGCCGCTTGCAGGAAGATGCCACCACCGGCGCCTATAACCGCACGACCCTGCTGGATCATTTGCAGCATAACCTGGATAGCGACTCCAAGCGCGCCAGTGGCGTCCTGGTGATGGTGCGCGTGGACGACCTGCCTGAGGTCAATGAGCGCCTTGGCCGCCAAGCCACCGACGATGCGTTAAAGGCGCTGGTGGAGCATTTATCGCAGCTAGCCAATGAGCTGGGCGGTGGCGAAGTGGGCCGTTTAAACGGCAGTGACTTTTTGCTGCTCATCCATGGCGCTCAGGATATCGAGCACGTTAGCGAGGCACTGAAGCATCAGTTAACGCTGCTGCGCGACGCCACAGCGGAACCGCTGCGGCTGCCCGCGGCCCTGACCGAATACACTCACGGCGATACGGCCTCACAGCGTTTGGCGGCGTTGGACGGTGCGCTGTCCGATGCGGAAAGCCGCGGCGACTTAGCGCTGGTGGTGGCTTCCGGGGCGGCTCGTTCGCCGCTGTACACGACGCACGATGCGTGGCGTACGGCGTTGCTTAAAGCCATGGAGACTGGCATTGCGCTGGCTCTTTTCCCGGTGGTCAATGCTCGCCAGGAGGTAGTGCATTACGAAGCGCCATCGCGGCTTGAGCTGGACGGCGAATGGCGCAGTGCCGGTTTATTTATGCCCTGGGTCGCCCGGCTTCACTTAGAAGACCGCCTCGACTTGGCGGTGGCCGAGCGCGCTCTGGCGCTTATTGAAAGCGACCAACAGCCGCTGGGCATTAACCTTTCCGGCCGCGCAGTGGGCGATATGGCGTTTATCAAAGCGCTTCGCCAACGCCTCGAGCGCGCGCCCGAGGCGGCCAAAAAGCTGTGGATTGAGCTGCCGGAAAGTACCGCGCTGCACGACCTATCGAGCTTCCGCTTATTATGCCGCGAGCTACAAGCCACGGGCGTGAAAATTGGTCTGGAGCACGTGGGTAGCGAGTTTACCCGCCTGGCCGACCTGCACGATCTGGGGCTGGCCTTTTTGAAGTTTGATGCCAGCTTGGTTCACGGCATCGACCAGGCCTATGATCAGCAAACCATCCTGCGCGGCATGGCAACACTCGCCCACTCGCTGGGTATCCTCGCCATCGCCGAAGGGGTCAAACACCCGGAAGAAGCCGAGACGCTGTTTGAACTCGGGTTGGATGCAGTGACCGGCCCTGGGGTTAAAGCTGAATAAGCTTGGAAGATGGAAGATTACCTGTAGATCAGCGGCAAGGAAGCCGCTGATTAACGTCTAAATAACGTCGCTGTCATCATCGCTGATCAGCCCCACTTCGTTGACGCGCTTGCGCAGCGACTGCCTGTCCAAAAGCTTCGTCTGAGCTTTTTCGGGCAGGTCCGTGAAGCGGATAATACCTTTATCCATCAGCAGGTTGATGACGTCTTCCAGTACCCGCACGAACTCCATATCCGACTGACGAAGCAGCGCGGCTTCATGGGTCTCGGCGTTGATAAAACGCTGTAGCTCCGCCGACTCCGGCGAGACGTATTCCTTGCAGTGCTCGGTTACGGTACGGCTTACCTGGCTGATCTCGCCCTGGCTGTCGCGGTTGACGTACATGGTGGTAGCGCTCCCAGTGGCAGCGAGCTGCCGTCATAATTGAATATGGTTAGCCTAACAAAAGGCCCCGCTCGGGGGTACCAGGCGGGGCGTAGGGGCTTACAGCTTAGCGTTATTGATCGATATTTAACTGACCACTTGCGATCAATTTGGCGATCAGGTCACTGCTGCCATCATCCTGAGCTGCACCCAGCTCACTGAACGACTTACCTTCCAAGCGAATTACTTGGTCAGCTTTATCTTTATCGTCAGCTCCGCCAGTTAGTTCACCCCCAGAACTGATGTACAAGGTCGTCGTACCGTCATCCTCTTCGGCAAACACGAAGTCATCAATCGTCTCTTCACTCTCACCATCAAGCAGCTCAGTGAGATCTAGCTGGTCTGCATTGTCATCCTGCTCAAACACGCCCGAGTTGAAGTCCATGACAGTATCCTCGGCCGGTTGGCCAACGGCACCCTCATCACCAAAGTTCCAGGCAAACGTGTCAGCGCCTGCACCACCATAGAGGATATCGTTGCCAGCTCCGCCAATCAGGGTATCGTCGCCATCGCCACCTTCAATATGATCATCTCCATCAGCACCATCCAGCAGATCATCAGCCGCAGTGCCTAGCATCAAGTCATCATCAGACGTACCCGTTGAGGTGGGTGTCTGGGCGACGAATTCTGAATCTGCCAGGTTAATTACCAAGTTAGCAGTGTCGGAGTCACCGTCTGGCTGCGTTAAGGTGTAGCTGAAGGTTTCCTGCTGCCCGATATTATTAAGGTCCGCATCTGGCTCATAGGCATAATCACCATCAGCATTGATAAAGAAGGTGCCATAAGTTGAGTCATACTCTTTATAGCCATCCTCGGCAGCGTATGTGCTGTTTGTCGAGTCAGCCAGCGATGACAAGCTAACACCATTGATAGCTGAGACATTAGCACCATCCGCACCTGTGTCGTCAGTAGCCGCCCAAGGGTCTGAACTGCTTACTAACGCATTGGCATCAGTTATCACATTACCTCGTGCTGCAGATGCCACAGCAATTGTAGTAGCTGGTGATGTCACTCTAAGTGTAATGCACTCCAAGTCGACATGAAGGTCGTCCCAACGTGAGCCTGTGCCCGAATCATTTAACGTCAGTTCCAATCGGTAAGAACCTTCGTCAAGGTCACTGACCGTTACATTGTGATGATCTGAGTCATCATTGTAGGTTTGGGATCGTACATCGACACCATCCTTCACGATGGTCCAAGTGTATGAATCATGATTTTTGAATTCACCACTATCAACTTCAATATCAAACTCAATTTCACCGGTGTGACCAGCATTGATGTTAAAAGACAGTGCCTTAGTAGTTGTGCCACCCCGGCCATAGTCATTCACTTGTGCATGAATATCAGGCGCATAATAGGGTGTTGTTTCTCCAGGCACAGTCTCCTCAGTTATGACAGCATTATTAACATTGTCATAGGCGGTAGGTTGACTATCTCTAGTTTGTACCATTAGAGAAGCTGAAGATGTATCACCATCTCCATCTTCGATTGTATAGCCAATCAACGCGCTAACATCATTGTCAGCATCTGCTAAGCCGGTGAACTCATAGCTACCATCACTATTGATAACAACCGTACCAGCATTTGTAACAAAGGTGGCTGATGTGATGGTTTCGGTGAAAGTCACCGTATCCCCATCGTAGGTCACATCCACCAGTGCCGGGGCGGCATAGCCATCCGCACCGGCGGTGTCATTATCAAGCACATTGCCGGTAACAGGGGTTGGCGTGGCCGTCACAGTAGAGCTCAGCGTTGATGCCAAATCATCGACATTATCTAGAATAATGACATTGTCATCATCAGCAGTATTGTATCCGTATCCACTGTAGGTAAATCTGCTCTCACCCTCAGTCCATGCGATAGGTTCAAGCTCGCTTACATCACTATAGTTCAGGCCCCCATAGCCTACCGCATAAGAATCATCAAAGCCGTTAGCTTCCAAGAACTGAATCCAATTAGCTTCTTCATTAAAGTCAATTCCAACACTCGGTGTACCATTGTGCTGGTTTGGTTCACCATCGGAGATAAACATGGAGACTAACTTGTCGCCACCTGCAGGCGGAGGCGTAAAGTTCTCGGTCACAGTCTCTAGTGCAGCGTCGTAATCTGTTTGGCCACCTGAAGACAGGCTATTAATCGCTGTCATAGCTGCATCCAGATCGGTATACCAGCCACCATCAACACCTGAGTCATGGAACTGACCGTCTGATGCGAATGAAGTAACAAAGACCGAGTGCACTGAGCCACTATTAAACAAGTTTTGTAATGACGACTTCATGGAAGTCAAATCACTATCACTCACGCTGCCTGATGTATCAATCATCAACACAAGATCTGAACCCTGCGTTGAACTTGTGCCTTCAACAGACTCAACCGTGTCGTCAACAGCCATCGGGCCATCGTCGTTGATATCAACCGTCAGCGTCGCTTCGGGTGAGGTGTCGCCGTCGCTGTCAGTGGCGCGCACCTGGAAGGCGTCCTGCACCTGGTCAGCAGCACCGGTCAGGTT
>NZ_FNII01000017.1 GCF_900103865.1 Vreelandella arcis | reverse complement strand
GCTCGGGATAAAGGCCTTTTTCGCGGCAGTAAGCGCCAAGCTCTGCCTCTGACAGGGTGGCGGTTTCGATAACCACGGCGAGCTTGGCGTCAGCTGACCATTCGTTGTCGCTTTGGGTGTAACCCGGCACAGGCACTCCTTTTTCTCGACACTGTTTTAACCAACTATACAGCGTCGCGTCAGAGATGCCTTCTTCCGTTGCGACCGATACCACACTGCGATTGTGGGGTGGCAACAACTTCTTCAGAACGGCTGCTTTACGCTCTACAGAATAACGTGGCACAAGGACTCCATGCCGCTCCCTCTGGATTAGATTTAGGCGATATCGCCAACCGGACAACTAGGCTGACAGAGGGGGGTAGCTGTCCGCTACATGGCCTGCCGGGCTAAACAGAACAATAAACGGCAGCAGGATAAGCCCGTTAACCAGGGCGGTGAGTACCACCTGTGTCTCGCCGTCGTAGCTTTTAAAAATCGTATTCTGAATAACGATTTTATGGCCTAAATCGACAAAGGCATTAAGAAAAATGGCAATCAAATAGGGCCAGGCGCCCGCGATGCGCAGCAAGGGTTGCATGGTGTGTCGCCTTAGTAACGATGAAGTGAGCGCACTTTCGACAAAAGGAGATAGTGGCGCAATTCTGATGGCTTGCGTCGTGTTATTTGGGCTTTTGAGTATCGTTATACGCTACTTCGATACGAATAACGAAAAACGGATAGTGCTCAATGGATTGCTGTCCCCAGTGGGTAATGCTGAGGGCAGCAGACCATGCAGCGCCTAGCGAAAGAGTTTCATGCGTTTTGCGCACCACCTCAGTGCTGGCCCCTCGCCAGTGGCAGTATGAGCTATTTCAGGGCTATAAGCGGGAAGACTAAGCTAGGCGGCGCTGGGTAATGCATTCCTTGGCGGCTTTCTCGACGTTCTTCGCAGGCCGCTTGCGCGGTATGCATATCGGGTTGCCGCTTTCGGGGTCGTCGATCACATGGGCATCCAGGTCAAACACGCGTTTGAGGTTGGTAGCGGTAAAAACCTCGCTAGGCGCGCCACTGGTGATGATTTGGCCATCACACATCATCACTAAGTGATCGGCGTAGGCAGCGGCTAGATTAAGATCGTGGAGTACCAGCAACAGGGTGCGACCGCGTTCATGGGCCAGCCGTGAAAGTAGATCCAGCAAATCCACCTGTACCTTCAGATCAAGAAAAGTGGTCGGTTCATCGAGCAGCATCAAATCCGTTTGCTGAGCCAGCACCATGGCAATCCAGCAGCGTTGGCGCTGGCCGCCGGAAAGCGCATCGACGTTGCGCTCGGCAAACTCAGTCACGTTGGTATAAGCCATTGCCTCACTAATGGCATTGGCGTCCTGAACAGCGTCGCGCTGCCATAGGCGTTGGTGCGGAAAGCGCCCCATACTCACCAGCTGCTTTACGCTTAGCCCCTCCGGCGCCACTGGCCCTTGGGGAAGAATACCTAGCTGCGTTGCGACCTCTCGGGTATTGCGACGGTGAATATCCTTTCCATCCAAGTACACATGCCCGGCGCTTGGGGTGAGCGTGCGGGCAAGGGTTTTCAGTAGCGTCGATTTGCCACTCCCATTGGGGCCCGGCAGCACCGTGAGCTTGCCTTCCGCAATGGCGATATCCACTCCATCCAGTACACGTTGAGCGTCATAGCCCACTTGCAGGGCTTCGCCTATCAAACGAGGTGGCTGGGTAGAGGGGTGTGTCATGGATATGCTCATTGAGGTTGTTAAAGCAGGCAGAACCGTAAGCTAAAACATTCTCATTTTCAATATTTGCCACTGGTAAGTAATCAAACACTCACTATCTATAAGTACTTGCTTTTGAGTGAAGGCAGGTAAATAGACAGGAAGAATGTCGTTATGCCGAACGGTTCGTTTCGACTGAGTAGACCTTGTGTTTTTATATCTATTAAATAATCATTATCATTTAGATATGCATTACGTTTTCAAGGGAAGCTCACTCAAAAGCAGGGGATCAAAAGAAAATGTACGTTAAGAAACGCCAGGTATTTTGGCCCACGGTGACGCTCGCCGGTTTGGTGGCTGCGAGCCACGCATATGGGCAGGAGTCGGTGACTGCTGAATCACAAAACGACGCCGATGAGGCTGGCTCGACGATGGTGGTTACTGCCACGCGCAACAAGAGTCTGGCTGGCGAGTCGCCGCAGAAAGTCACCATTATCACCCGCGAGCAGATCGAGCAGCAGTTGGCGATCACCCAGGATCCGGGCCAGGTGCTCAGCAACCTGATTCCTTCCTACTCGCCCAGCCGCCAGAAGCTATCCAACGCTGGTGAGACCTTCCGCGGCCGCTCGCCGCTGTTCATGATCGATGGCGTGCCCCAGTCCAACCCGCTGCGTGACAGCAGTCGAGACAGCTACACCATCGACCTCTCGATGGTCGAGCGCATCGAGGTCATTCACGGTGCCAGCGCGGAACACGGCCTGGGCGCCACCGGCGGCATCATCAACTATGTCACCAAGCGCGCCGAGGCCGGCGAGGTCAATCAGCAAGTCGGTGTCAGCCTCACCAGCGATGATGACTTCAGCTCCGATGGCCTGGGCCACAAGCTGAACTATCAGGTCAGCGGCCAGCAGGGCGACTGGGACTTCCTCGCCGGCGTGACCCAGCAGAAACGCGGCGTCTTCTATGACGGCAACGATGACCTTGTCGGGACAGCCTACCCGGGCGAAATCCAGAACACTTCGAGCTATGACGTGTTCGCCAAGCTCGGCTATTGGATCGACGATGCTCAGAACATTGAGCTGTCCGTCAACCGCTTCGAACTCGAGGGGGAAGGCGACTACGTGCCGGTCATGGGGAACCGGTCCAAGGGAGTCGCCACCACCGCCGAGCGTGGCGACCCGGATGGCGAGCCTGGCTTCAACAAGGTCACCACCGCCCGGCTGTCCTACACGAACAGCGACTGGCTGGGCAATGAGCTGGACGCGCAGGTCTATACCCAGCGCTTCCGGGCTCAGTTCGGCATCACGCCCTACTTCCCGTATGAGGATGGGGCTGGTAACACCCAGTACGACCAGACGCGCACCGAATCCGACAAGGTCGGCGCTAAGTTCACACTCACCCGGGACGGCCTGCTGAACGACCGCCTGGCTCTGACCACCGGCCTAGACCTGCTGCAGGACGAGACCAGCCAGGTGCTGGTCAAAACCGGCCGCACCTATGTGCCCGAAAGCCAGTTCCGCAACGTGGCGGCCTTCCTGCAGGGCGATTTCGACCTGACCGATGCGCTAAGCCTGCACGCCGGGGTGCGTCGAGAACACGCCGAGCTCAAGGTCGATGACTTCAGTACGCTCGACCGCACCACCGATGACGGCAACACCAAGGATGTGACGCGGGATCTGGTGGATGTCAAAGGCGGCAGCCCTGACTTCGACGAGACGCTGTTCAATGCCGGCCTGGTCTATCAGGCGACCGATTGGGCTCAGCTCTACGCCAACTACTCGGAAGGCTTCGGCATGCCGGATGCGGGTCGGGTGCTGCGCGGCATCGAGACCCCCGGCCAGGATGTCGACACCCTGCTGACACTCCAGCCCATCGTCACTGACAACCGCGAGATCGGCGCGCGCTTCGACTGGCAGCGCTACGGCTTGGAACTGAGCTACTACGAGTCCAACTCTGACTTCGGTGAGCGCCTCACCAAGGAAAATGGTACCTGGGTCGGCAACCGCGAGAAGACTGAGATTCAGGGCTATGAGATCACCGGCGAGGCGAGCCTGAGTGACGCCCACCAGTTGCGGCTCTCCTACACCCACGCCGAGGGCGAATCCGACACCGACGGAGATGGAAGCGTGGATACCGAATTGACCGGTATCAACATCGCGCCTGATACGCTCAAATTGGGCTGGAACGCTACCTGGAACGACAAGCTCTCCTCTCACCTGCAATACAGCCATTTCCTCGACCGTAGTGTCGACGACCCGGAGCTTGAATTCGACGGCTATGGCCTGATCGACGCCTCCCTGGCCTATCGCTTGCCGGTAGGGCGCGCCAGCCTGGGTATCGAGAACCTCACCGATGAAGACTATTTCACCTACTATTCTCAGGCTGCTCGCGCCAGTGATGATTACTACTTCAAGGGCCGCGGTCGCACGCTGACTCTGGGTTATCAATTAGATTTCTAAGCAGATATATCTCTTTAACTAGCTAGCTGATTGGCGGCACCTACCGGGTGCCGCTTTTTTATTGGTTAAGGTTTAAATTAATCACGGCGATGGCGTGTTCTGTGCAGCAAATAAACGAAAAAGGGCGCGCCGATGCCGGAAACAAAGACACCGGCAGGCAAGTCCTTGGGTAAAAAGGCGACCCGACCTAGCAGGTCGGCATAAAGTACAATTAATGCACCAATCAAGCCGGAAACAGGGACTAGCCGTGCAAACTGGCGCCCCACCAGCTTGGCGGCCATATGGGGCGCCATCAGGCCGACAAAGCTCAAGCCACCGGCAAACGCCACCGCCGCTCCCGCCAGTGCTACGCTGCAGGCCATGAGCACGAGTCGGCTGCGCAATAAGCTCACCCCTAGCCCTTGGGCCACCGAGTCGCCTAGCGCCATGGTATCCATATGCCTTGCGTAGCTAAGACACAATGGAACGGCCACCAGTAACCAGGGCAGCATTCCCATCACGTCCTGCCACTGGGCGGCATAGAGGCTGCCGGTAAGCCACACATAGGCCACCATGGCGGCGGTATCATCGCTGATCACAATCAGCAGCGTTGTTACCGCGCCCATCGCGGCAGCAAGTCCAATACCGACCAACACCATACGGGTAGGGCTAACGCCGTCTTTCCAGGCTAAAAGGAATACCAGTAAAGCCGCAAAAAGCGCGCCGCAAAGCGCTGCTAGAGGAAGCCAACTGATGCTCAGTTGAGGACTTAACAGTGCCAGAAACATTACTGCGGCCATGGCTGCACCGCTAGTGATCCCAATAACATCCGGGGAGGCTAGCGGGTTACGCACAATGCCCTGAAGGATGGCCCCCGCGATCGCCAGTGCCGCGCCCACTAACACCGCCAGCAAAATGCGCGGTAAGCGTAGCTCCCAGATAATAAAGGCAATATCACTTTGTCGCGGGGCGGCCAGTGCGTGCAGTACTTCTCCCAACGGCGTAGGAAAACTGCCCAGGCAAAGCGACAGCCCAATACTGGCAAGCAGCGACAACGAAAGCAGCCCGTTGACCGCCCAAGAGCGCCTTAGTTGTAATATTCCCATTAGGTTGGTTGGGTGTTTCAGAAGGGGAGACGTGGTCATCATGACACCTGTTTGCGGCGCGCCAGATAAATAAACCAGGGCGTGCCGATCAGCGCGGTCATTACGCCCAAGGGCACATCCTGAGGTGGCATTAAAAAGCGTGATGCCACATCAGCCAGCAACAACAGGCACGCCCCGAGCAGTGCGCAGGCCGGTAACAGCCAGCGGTGGTCGACGCCAAACAGGCCACGCGCCATATGCGGCACGATTAACCCCACAAAGCCGATCATGCCCGCCAGTGCCACCGACGTTCCTGCTAGCAAAATCACCACCAGGCCCAGCAGCAGTTTGATGGTGCCCGCGCGCAACCCCAGCCCGGCCACCATATCGTCGCCGAGCATCAGCGCATTGGCGTGCTTTACCAGCAAAGCGCAAAGCAGCAGGGCAATACCAAATAGGGGTAACAACGGGATGACCAGCGGTAGCTCTCTCCCGGAAACAGAACCTGCCAACCAATACAGCACACTTTCAAAGCTCTGCTGGTCGATAATCAGCAGCCCTTGGCTGAGCGACACAAACATTGCCGTGACGGCCACCCCCGCCAACACCACTCGCAGTGGGGAAAACTCGCCCTGATGGCCACGGCTGAGTACGACGACCAGCAGCGCTGCCACCAGCGCGCCTAATAGCGCGGCCCCTACATAATCAGCGGGTGAATGAAGGGGCAGCAGCGAGACGGCAATGACGACAAAGAACATCGCGCCTGCGTTAATGCCCAACAGGCCCGGCGAGGCAAGCGGGTTACGTGTCATGGTCTGCATCAACGCGCCCGCAATGGCGAGGCTTGAGCCCACCAAGGTGGCGACCACTGCGCGGGGTAGGCGCTCTGTGCGAAGGATGATATGCGCTACCTGGGTTGGGTCGTAGCTTGTTAGGGAGGCCCACAAGCTTGAAAAGCCAATGTCGGTTGTACCGAGCATAACGCTAGCCAAAAAAGACACCAGCATGATCAGCACGGCCATGAATAGCCCGGCGCTCTTGGTGACTTGGCCTCTCAACATTTAGCCGACTCCGTGCTTTCCATGGCGGGCGCGCGGCAGGTGATTAATTCGCCGTTTGGGGGGAGCTTAAGGTCATAATGTTTGTAAAGATCATCCAGCATGGCATTGGCCGCCAAAATACCGCCGCCCATGATCCAGTTCACCGCATCCACTTCAAAAACGCGTTCGTTGTTTACCGCGTCTAGCCGCTGCCATAGGGGGTGCGCTGTCCAGTGTTGGTAATTCTGAGTGATCGCCGGGTCATCTGGTTCAAGCAGCACAAAAATCACGTCGGCGTTGATGACCGGAATGTTTTCCTCGCTGGTCAATTTCATTCCCCAGCCTTGGTCGGCGAGGGAACCCGGTTGTTCAAACCCCAGCTCATTGAGAATGGAGCCCGCAAATCCCGAAGAGTAAATGCGCACGTGATCGCTTTTAAAGCGCACCACGGCGGCTTTTTGGGGCCACCCAGCGCCTAAGCTGTCACTGATTTTGCGACGAAAATCGGTTACGCGCTGATCCCACCGCTCAAGTATTGCCTGGGCAGTGGGTTCGCGGCCCGTGGCGTCGGCGATTAGCGAAAGGCTCGCCTTGAAATCGTAGACCGAACCGGCAACCATCGTTGGCGCGATTTTTTCCAGCAAAGGCATAATCCGCTGGTGACGAAAGCGCGTGGCGACAATCAGATCAGGGTCAAGCCAGGCGATCTTTTCCAGGTTTGGCTGGGTTTCCAATCCCACTTGCTCCGCACCGGCCAGGGAGCCGCGCAAGTAGTGATAAATGGGTTTTTCTAGCCACGACTCAACGATGCCAACCGGAGTGATACCCAGCGCCACAGCACTGTCCGTTGCGCCTTGATAAAGCGTGACGATGCGTTGCGATGAGGAAGCAAGCGTATCCTTGCCACCCAGCAAAGTGACGCGATTACGTTCGGTGTTGTTTGTGGCGAAAGCGCTTGCACTGAGAAATATGACGAGCAGCAGCGCCATAAGCGAAGCGGTTCGATGCAAAGGGCGAGGCGTCACGTTGGCCTCCTGGCGGACGCTGTCTTCAAAAGATGGCTCGCGGGAGATGTTTTGAGGTTTAGCTATTGTGAGCGCGTGAGGCGCTATGGCGAGCGATGATTACATGATGCATTATTCAATGCAAATCGTTATCAATTGAGGTTGAAGGAGGCGAGACTATAGCGATGCGTCACGAAAGCTAGCGGCTTCGTGCTCCAGCCATTCCGTAAAGCGAGCCACCGCCGGTGGGGCGTCGCCCTCAGCAGGCAGGATCAGATCGTAGGAGAACGCGGAGGCGAGCGGGTACGCTTCCCCAAAAGGGCGCACCAGAACACCGCTTGCAAGCCGATCCGCCACCAGCGGGTAGCTGGCCAGAACTACGCCTTGCCCGGCAATGGCCTGATCGAGCGCTAGGCTATAGAGCGAGTATTGGCGCTGGTTGGGCATCTTGTTAACCGCGACCCCTGCAGCTTTGAACCAATCGCTCCAACCGGGAATATAGTGGCCGGCTTGGCTGAACCACTCCACGCTGAGCAGTGTTTGCGCCAGTAAATCGCTGGGGGCCTTTATATTTGCCTGCGCTAATAGCGTGGGCGAGCAAACAGGAAAAAGCGTGTCTTCAAACAAACGCTGGCTGGTGACGCCGGGCCAAGGGCCTTGGCCGTAGCGCAGCGAAAGGCGTGCTCTGTTGGGGAGCCATAGCGGTTGAGTTAAGCGCGCCTCGGCATCCAGGGAGATTTCTATTTGCCGCTCGTTCGCTTCAAAGTCGGGTAAGCGGGGTAGCAGCCAAAGTTGTAGAAAAGAGGGCGGTGCGCTGATCAGCAACCGAAAGGCTTGCTCGGAGCGCTCGGTCACCTGCTGCACGCCGTTGGCGATACGCAAAAGGCCAGCTTGGACATCTTCCGCTAATACCCGCCCCGCCTCCGTGACACACACGCCATTGGCATGTCTTTCAAACAACACGACGCCCAGGCGAGCTTCTAGCTGTTTAACCTGGCGGCTAACCGCGCCAGGGGTAACGCCCAGGCGGTAAGCGGCGGCTTTGAAGCTGTTCTCTCGAACGGCCTCTGCAAAGGCGCGCAGGGCATTCAGTGGTAGCCTTTCAATTCTCATAGCATGATTTTTCCTAAGCCTAGGCCTGACAACTAATCGTTTGTACGAGATTTCGCCTGCTGCTGCAATGGGCTCCTTGATGTTATAGGAGCTCGCAATGGATAATCAAAGAATAGCCTCAGCCAGCAACAATAGCGGTATAGTTGAAGGTTCGCAGCGAAAGCCCGTCGATGCCACGGCAGCATCGTTGATGCTTCTATTTTGCCTGGTGCTGGGTTTTCAGCAGGTAGCCATTAAAGGCGTGGCTGAGGATATCTCACCCATTGTGCAGATGGCCCTGCGCTCTGCTATGGCCGGGTGTTTGGTCGGTGTGCTGGCTTTTTGGCGCGGCATTCGTTGGCGGGATGTGCAGCGCCACTGGGCTCCTGGATTACTGGTTGGCCTCGGCTTTGCTACCGAGTTCGCTTTTATTGCCTGGGGGCTAACCTATACCTTGGCGTCCCATATGTCGGTCTTTCTGTATACCGCCCCCATCTTCGCCGCCCTGGGGTTGCATCTTTGGGTACCTGGAGAGCAGCTTTCAATTCGCCAATGGTGGGGCGTTGGGTTGGCATTTGCGGGGATGGTCATTGCTATGGCGCCGAGCGGTGCCTATGGCATCGAGATTATTATCGGTGATGCACTGGGCTTGCTTGCCGGTCTCTCATGGGCGGTCACGACGGTGGTTATTCGCAAAACGTCGCTTTCCGAGGCCCCGGCAGAGCTGACCCTGAGCTATCAACTGAGTGTGACGGTGTTATTACTACTGCCGGTGGCGGTTATGTCGGGGCAGCTCATGAGTGCGCAATTTGTGCCCATGGCTGTCGCCAGCCTTGGCTTTCAGGCGCTGATTATTTCGTTTGGCGCGTTGCTGCTGTGGTTTACGTTGCTACGCCGCTACCGCGCTTCGCAGTTGGGCGTGTTTTCTTTCTTGGCGCCGCTTTTCGGTATTCTTTTTGGTACCCTGCTGCTTAATGAGCCGCTGAGCATTAATTTTCTACTCGGGGGCAGCGTTATCTTATTAGGCATTGTTCTGGTAACTCGCTAAACATTAACCATCAGTGGCGCCTCTATCCCTCCACAATCTTTGAAGAAACAGCTATGAGCATAATTCCCTTTCAAGCGCTGGCCTGCCCATTAGATGGCGAACCGCTAAATCAGTCGGGTAGTGCGTGGAGCTGCCCCGCTGGGCATAGCTTCGACATTGCCAAGCATGGTTATGTAAATCTATTACCCGTTCAGCAAAAGCGCTCAAGCGACCCCGGCGATAGTAACGCCATGGTGGCCGCGCGCCGCCGTTTTCTGAATTCAGGGCACTACCAGCCCATTGCTGAGGCGCTGAGTTCAGCCGTCTTCGACCATACAGAAAGGGAAGCCCCTAGCGATGCGTTGCTTCGCTGCCTGGATGCCGGCTGTGGCGAAGGCTATTACCTGCGTGCGCTGGCCCAGGCGGCGCCAAACGGGCAGTCGCTATCGCTGATGGGGTTGGATATTTCTAAGTGGGCGGTGCAGGCCGCGGCCAAGCAAGATGATAAACAGGCACCCCAAAGCCGCTGGGTAGTCGGTAGCAATGCTAATCTACCTGTGCAGAGCGCAACGCTTGACCGTGTACTGTGTATGTTCGGCTTTCCGATGTATCACGAATTCGCGCGTGTACTCAAACCGGGCGGCGTGCTGATACAGGTGGAGGCGGGGCCGGATCATCTGCGTGAATTACGCGATATTATTTACCCTAGCTTAAAGCCCGAGCGTGCAAGTGCGCCTGAATCGCCAGCGGGGTTTATCCCATCAGGAACAGAAAACCTGCGCTACGCGTTGACACTCAGCGATACGGAGACAATGACGGATCTGTTGGCGATGACGCCGCATTTTTACCGGGCTACCACAGAAGGGCGCGAGAAAGCCGCTGAGTTAAAGACGATAACGTTAACGGTCGATGTGCGCGTAGTGCGGTGGGCGCGCGTTTAGCCGATGCTAAGCGCAACGTTTGCAAGTTCCAAACGCAACAAAGCCCGCATAAGCGGGCTTTGAGTCCGGATCCTGAGGATCCAGGCAAACTGCTAACGGATGTTAGGAAGTTTGCTTGATGTTTGAAGCTTGTAGGCCTTTCTTGCCCTGGGTAACGTCAAAAGAAACGTTAGCGCCTTCTTGTAGAGATTTGAAGCCGTCGGCTTGAATCTCAGAGAAGTGAGCAAAGAGGTCGTCGCCACCGTCAGAAGGAGCGATGAAACCGAAGCCTTTAGTGTCGTTAAACCATTTAACTGTGCCAGTTGCCATGATGTAGATCCTTTCGCGCAAAAGCGCCTTAATTAAGTTCCTGGTATTACCCAGATTAAAGTAGCGGGTGAAACAAGGAATACAATGTCAGGCTGCCGAATATAGATCGTACACTTCTGAAACCATGCTGCTTGCTAACCACTGAGCACATAGTGTCATGCCTTTCTTCTTAGGTCAAAGGGGTTTCGCAATTATTTTTATAGGGGCGGCAACGGGCGCCTAGTTAACTGCTTGCCGTAGGGCGGATAACGATGTCGCTGGTATCCACGTCATCGCGTTGGATCGGGCTGATCGATATTGCTGTGCCACACTAAAGGACAGTGGTGTACGCTTAACCCATTAGACCGACCAATTTCTTCAAACCGTTAGGGAATCAAATGACACGCATATGGAAGGCCTATTTTCAGGCGTCGTTGATCTTACGCGTTACCATCGCGCTGGTGCTGGGCGTTGTCGTCGGGTTAGTCGGCGGTGAGACCGTAGCGACCTGGCTGGCGCCGCTGGGTGACCTGCTGCTGCGGCTTCTCACCTTCCTGATCGTGCCCATCGTGCTGTTTACGCTAATGGTGGGGGTGAACCAGTCGCGGGAGGGTAGTGCGGGCCGCATAGGCGGCAAGGTATTTGGCTACTACCTCGTGTCTTCGGCGTTGGCGATTATGGTGGGTTTAACCGTTGCCACGCTGTTTAGCCCTGGCAGCGGGATGACGCTGGATGAGAGCGCCAGTTTTTCGGTGCCCGAGAATCCCGGTGTTGTCGATACGCTGCTGAATATTGTGCCGGATAATATTGTCGGTGCCTTTGCCGAACTCAATATGCTGGGGATTATTTTCACGGCGTTGGTGTTTGGTATCGCGCTTCTCAAAATGCGTCAGTCGGAACGCCAGCATGCGCTGGGTGAACGGCTTTTTGAAGTGATCGAGGCGCTTAATGCGGTCACGCTCAAGGTGATGTCGGGAGTATTGCATTACGTGCCCATTGGCGTGTTTGCCATTGTCGCCGAAACCGTCAGTCAGCAGGGGCTTGAAACGCTACTCTCGCTCGGCGATATGGTGGTTGTGTTGTACATCGCCTTGGGGCTCCATCTGCTGATTTATTGCGGCATCATGCGCCTGTTCGGCGTCAAACTACGCAATTTCTTCCGCGAGGCCCGTACGCCAATGGCGACGGCGTTTGCCACTCAAAGCAGCTCGGGTACGTTGCCGCTCACTATTAATGCCGCCCATCGCTTGGGGATTTCCAAAAGTATCTATGGTTTCAGCCTGCCACTAGGGGCCACGTTAAACATGGACGGGGCGGCGATTCGTATCGCCATCTCGGCGGTATTTGCCGCCAACGTGATTGGCGCACCGCTGGATTTTATCAGCATGGTGCAGATAGTGCTGATTGGCACGCTGGTATCGGTGGGCACGGCGGGAGTGCCGGGGGCCGGGATCATTATGATTGCCACCGTATTTGCCCAGGTCGGCCTGCCGATTGAAACCGTCGCGCTGCTTACCGCGATAGATGCGCTGGTGGGCATGGGCTGTACGGCGCTAAATGTGACGGGCGACTTAGTCGGCACCTCCGTCATTGCCCGTAGTGAAGGCGAGCAGTTGAGTGAAGAGCCTGTCGAAGAAACGTCGGCGATGGCAAAAGGATAGTCAGCTACGCCCCATTGTTATGAGGAGAGCCCATGTTGGATGAGCAAGAATTATCCTATGTCGCCCGAGCCGTGGCACTAGCCGAAGAGGCGCTTAACGCCGGGGATGAACCCTTTGGCAGCGTGCTGGTAAGTGGCGATGGCGACGTGTTGGCAGAAGACCGTAACCGGATTGCCGGCGGGGATTCCACGCAGCATCCCGAATTCGCTCTAGCGCGTTGGGCGGCTCAGAATATGACCCCAGAGGCGCGGGCTCAGGCAACCGTTTATACCTCAGGCGAGCATTGCCCGATGTGTGCAGCGGCCCACGGCTGGGTAGGGTTGGGGCGTATTGTATATGCCAGCTCGTCTGAGCAGTTGAGCCATTGGCTCGCTGATTTGGGCGTGGCGGCGCCGCCAGTAGCGACCTTACCCATTCAACAGGTGGTGCCTGGGCTCGCGGTAGAAGGCCCGGTGGCGGAGTGGGATGAAAAAGTCCACATCTTGCATCAGCGTCGGCATACAGTTTGAGCGAAGAGTACAAAAAAACCGCCTGAGCGGTTGGCTCAGGCGGTGTTATTTTCGCTACTTGGCGAAGGGCTAGTGTTTCAATATTACGTAAAACGCATGGATGATGCCCGGTATGAAGCCAAACAGCGTTAGAATAATGTTCAGCCAAAAATGTCCTTTAAAACCGACCTCAAAAAACACACCGAGGGGCGGTAAAATGACCGCAAAGATCATCTTGATTGGGTCAGTCGCGGTAAATGCCATGAAGCCTCCTTTGCTTTTAGGTTAATAACGCTTAGATCCTTTTACACTAGCGTTTTTACAATAACTTAGACGAGTGTAGACACAGTCGGCTTCTTTATAGTCACCGGTGTAATCACCTGTGACGCAGGTTGTGCAAAAACGTTCCATCGCGTTATATAATGCGTATTATTTAAGTTTTTATTAATATATTGGGAGGGATCCCGTGAAAAAACTAACGACCTCGGTTTGCTTGGCAAGCTGCTTTATATCGGCGCCAAGCTGGGCGCAGCCCGCTGACACAGAAGAAATGGCAACGCTTGAAGTGACCGCCCCCCGGCTTGCCCGTGAGCTTTATGCCACCCCCGCTGCGGTTTCAACACTTGATCGCGACGCGATTGCCCAGGGACAGCAGCGCACGCGTTTGGATGAATCACTGGTACGTGTGCCAGGGGTATTCGTGCAGAATCGCGATAATTTTGCCCAAGGCCTGCGAATTGCTATCCGTGGCTTTGGCGCCCGGGCGCCGTTTGGGGTGCGCGGTATTACCGTAATGGTCGATGGTATCCCTTACACGCTGCCCGACGGCCAGGCACAGTTAGATGCCATTGACCTGGACAGCGCCGAGCGCATTGAAGTGATCCGCGGGCCCTCTTCGGTGCTTTACGGTAACGCAGCGGGCGGTGTGATCGATGTCACTACTGCTGATGGGCGCGATAATCCCGGAACACGGCTGCGCGCCGAAGCAGGCAGCGATGGCTACCGTAAAACGTCGTTGCAAACCGGTGGTAGCCAAGGCGATTGGTCGCATCACGTCAGCCTCTCGGCGCTCAATGTGGATGGCTATCGGGAGCAGAGTTCCACCGAGAAATACCTGCTGAATGCCAAGCTGCGCCGCGAGTTGGGTAGCGACCGGGCATTAACCGCGATTATCAACCTGCTGGATAACCCCCGCTCTGAAGATCCCGGTGCGCTGAACGCAGAAGAAGTGGCGAACGGCCGCGACCAGGCGGCGCCGAACTCATTGGCGCTGGACGCGGGGCAAACCGTTGATCAGCAGGTTCTCGGTTTGCAATACGAAGATTTGTCCGCCGGCCCTGGCGAAGTGTATTTAAAAGGCTTTGTCTCTCGACGCGATTTTGAGCAGCAACTGCCTTACGTGGGCGATAGCCGCATTGGCTATCAGCGTGATTACATGGGCGCGAGCGCCGAGTATCACCACGAGATCAGCCTGGGCAGCCTGCCGCTAAGCTATATCACCGGTGTTGATGTGGCTCGCCAAGACGACGAGCGCTTTCGTAATGACGTAAACGGCCAGGGCGTTGTTGGCGAGCAGTTAGCGGAAGAGACCCAAACAGCGACCTCGGCCGGGGTGTTTGCCCAAGGCGATTTAGCGCTGACTGAGCAAGTTACGCTCTCGCTTGGCGCGCGCTTTGATAGTGTGGAATTAGAGGTAGACGACAGCTACCTGAGTGATGGCGATCAGAGCGGTGAACAAACCTTCGACGAGTGGAGCGGCTCGGCGGGGCTTAGCTACCGCTATCGCCCACAGCATCAGGTTTACGCGAATACTGGCACGGCGTTTGAAACGCCGACGTTCTCAGAGTTTGCTAACCCAGCGGGCGGCGGTTTTAACCCGTCCGTGTCGCCACAAAAAGCCTGGAACCGTGAAGTTGGCGCGCGTGGCTACATTGCGCCGCTGGCGTTGGATTACGACCTGACGTTGTTTTCGGTACGCGTGCGCGATGAGCTAGTACCTTACGACGACGGTGGCCGCACCTTCTACCAGAATGCGGGCGACACCGACCGTGACGGTATCGAGCTGGCGTTGGGCTGGCAGCTTGCTGATCAGTGGCGGCTCGATAGTGCCCTGACGCTGGCAAGCTACGAGTTCGATCAATTTGCGACACCATCTGAGAGTTTTGGTGGTAACCGCATCCCCGGCCTACCTGAGCAGACCTGGGTGAACCAGCTTACTTGGGAAAACCTTGATGAGCGTTTCGCGACCCTGGAAACCCAGTACGTGGGCGATATGGTAGCGGACAACGCCAACGAGACCGAGGTAGATAGCTACTGGCTGGTAAACCTGCGCGTGGGGGATGGTTGGCAGCTAGGTAGCGATACGCGGCTGAACGCTTACGTCGGCGTGCGTAATCTGCTTGATGAAGAGCACTACGCCAACGTGCGCTTAAACGGCAGCTATGGTCGCTTTTACGAACCCGCTCCAGGGCGCAGTGTTTATGGCGGTTTAGAGGTGCGTTTCTAAGCGCTATAGGTAAGACGCTTTATCAATAAAAAAACGGGCGGCGCTCATTTATCACTGAGGCTGCCCGTTCGCGTTAGTCACTGGGCTCAGTCTCGTCGCTGGGCCCAGCTAATCGGTTACTCCGGTAGCGCGTAACCAATCACGTAATCGCCCATCTTGGTACCGAAAGTGCCGTGCCCCCCTGCTGTGACGACCACATACTGGCGGCCATCCTGGCCGGTGTAGGTCATCGGAGTGGCTTGGCCGCCTGCGGGCAACCGGGCTTTAAACAGCTCTTCCCCGGTGGTGATGTTGTAGCCGCGCAGGTACTGATCCAGCGTGCCACTCAAGAACGATACCCCGCCAGCAGTCGTCAGCGGGCCGCCAAGGGCGGGAACGCCGACGTTCAAACCAATCGGCAGATCAAACGGCATGCTGTCGCGCGTCGTACCATTGGGGTGTTTCCATACCACCTCGTTACTTTGCAGGTCGATACCGGCGACATCGCCCCAGGAGGGCGCTTGGCAGGGCAGGCCGAGTACCGAAAGCAACGGGCCGAGCTCGACCGCATAGGGCGCGCCTGCGTTGGCTTGAAGGCCTTGTTCGCTGGCGGACCCTTGGCCTTCTTCGACTTGGTCGCGGGGCACTAACTTAGACACAAAGGCTAGGTATTTAGCGCCGGTAAACAGCGCTTGGCGCTCGGGGTCAACCGCGACCCCACCCCAGTTCATTACTCCCACATTGCCTGGATAGACAATGCTGCCTTCCAGCGACGGCGGGGTGTACTGGCCCTCGTAGCGCAAGGAGTGGAACTGAATGCGGCACATCATTTGGTCAAACGGTGAGGCGCCCCACATATCGCGCCCGGTGAGCGGCGGTGGCAGTAGGTTCAGTGCTGAACGTGGTTGTGTTTCCGCGGTCCAGTCGCCTTCCACGGCGCCTTGAGGTGCAGGCACTTCTTCGATGGGTACAATCGGCTCACCGGTTTCGCGGTTCAATACATACAGGCTGCCTTGTTTGGTCGGCTGAATAACCGCCGGCTGGGTGCCATTATCGGTGGCTATATCCATCAACACCGGCTGGGCAGGCGTGTCCATATCCCATAGGTCGTGGTGAACAAACTGATATACCCAGTCGACTTGGCCGCTGGCAAGGTCAAGCGCCACCAGCCCCGCGCTGTAAGTTTCGTCGTTTTCGCTGCGGTTGGCGCCATATTGGTCCGGCGTGGCGTTGCCCATAGGCAAATAAACCAAGCCCAGGTCTTCGTCAACGCTGATCGGTGCCCATACGTTGGGCGAGTTGCGGGTATAGGTCTCGCCCTCTGGCAACGGGGCGGTGTCGTCTGGGTTGCCGCTGTCCCAGTTCCACACCAACTCGCCGGTATGCACGTCAAAGGCACGAATAACGCCGGAGGGTTCATCGGTTGAGCTATTGTCGGTTACGTGCCCGCCCAGAATAACCAGGTTCTCAGTGACCGTGGGTGGCGAGGTGGAGTAGTAACCGCCGGGAGTGATGTCGCCCATATTGTTGGTAAGATCAACTTCGCCGTTATTGCCGAAGTTGGCACACCGCTCGCCAGTATCGGCATTCAGCGCAATTAAGCGTGCATCCGCCGTAGGCAGGTAGAGCCTGCGTGGGCACATGACGTCGGTCTCGCTCAGCATCATGCTTGGCGCGGTGTTGTCATCGGTGGTGTCCGCGCCGCCGAAAAACAGCAGAAACGACAGGTCAATCGCAAAGCTGTCAGCGTCGTTAAACAGTGCGGTTGAAATGCGAGTGTCGCTCTCGTTGGTATCGCTGGCATCTACATCGCTGGCTGCCTGATTATCTGCATAGTTTTCGGCATCGTAATAGGCGAGGCCACGGCAGGTCATATGCGCCCAGCCGGAGAAATCATCGGCACCCATGGTGCTAATGTCAGGATCAAACGACCATAGGGTTTCGCCGGTTTCCGGGTCTAACGACATGGCACGGCTGTGGGAGGTGCAGATATATAGGCTGTCGTTTACTTTTAACGGCGTGTTTTGATTGGTGATTTCCGGTGGCGCATTGGGCCCAGCCTCGTCACCGGTTTGAATACGCCACACTTCTTTCAGTTCGCCAATGTTTTCCGGCGTAATCTGATCAAGGGAGGAGTAGTGGGTACCCGCGTTGGTGCCGCCGTAGGCGGGCCAGTCGTCACCGGCTACTTGGGCAGGGTTAACGCTATTGGCATTTGCTTGGCGGTTATCTGCCAGCGACCCTTCAATAGTACCGGGGGCGCTAAACTGGCTGGCAATGGCCACGATAATCGCAGCCGTAATGCTGCCAACCAATGCCAGGCTGCCGCCACGCGAATTTAGCGGCTTTCGCCACCACGGCAGCAACAATACAATGCCGATTAGGCATGGAATGGCCACCCTGGGAACAAGCTGCCACCAGTCCAGCCCCACTTCCCATAGCGCCCATGCCAGGGTGGCGAGTAAAATAAGCGCGTAGAGCCACAAGGCGGCCCCCTTGCGCAAGGCCAGTAACACACCGCTGACCATGACGCCCACGCCCGCTATCAGGTAATAGGCACTGCCACCCAGGCTGAGTAGCTTCCCACCCCCGATAGCCAAGGCCAGGCCAGCGATGAGCAAAATCAAACCAAGTACTAGTGCGGGCCATTTGCCCCGCTTGCGTTCTTCCATGAGTGTTCCCCTTTATACTAAACCCCAAATCGCGGGTTGACACCCACGACCCAACGAGCGGCTAATCGTTACGCCGACAAACTGCTTAACAAGCTAATGATTTTAATGGTCAATGCACCAATGGTCTAATGATTTCGAGGGAGCCCTAGGGATCGGGCAGCCATAAAAAAGCCGCGCTGGTTAGTGCAGCGCGGCTTAAATAGAAAAAGGAGGGGATGAGCCTAGCGTTAGGCCCTCTAGTCCAGCTTGACCAACATTTTGCCGGTATTGCCGCCCTCAAATAGCTCAAGAAAGGCGTCTGGGGTGCTTTCAAGCCCTTCTTTGACGGTCTCTTTATAGTCGAGTTTGCCAGCAACCACTTGCGGAGCGACCTCTTTGAGGAAATCCGGGTAATGTTGCCAGTGATCCGCCACGATAAAGCCCTGCATTTTGGCTTTGCGTACGACGAGTTGGGCAAGATTGCTGGGTCCAGGCACAGGCGTTTTGGCGTTATAACTATCAATCATGCCGCACACCGCAATCCTCGCGCCTTCGTTTAGCTGGCTGAGAGCGGCTTCAAGGCAAATGCCCCCCACGTTTTCAAACACCACATCAATGCCTTTGGGGCTGGCCAGACGGAGAGCATCACTGAGTTCTTGAGCGTCTCGGTCACGGTAGCTTACCGGTTCTATGCCAAGGGACTCCAACCAAGCCAGTTTGTTTGCCGCGCCTGCAATGCCCACGACGTGGCAGCCTTTCGCTTTGGCCAGTTGAACAGCAAGAGAGCCGACCGCACCGCTGGCCGCGCTTACCAGCACATTGTCACCCGGTTTGCATTCGGCAATCAGGTTAAGGCCCGTCCAGGCGGTCATGCCCGGCATGCCCAAAACGCCCAAGTAGGCTTGTTCGGCAACGCCGAAATCGGGCAGTACCTGGACGCCTTCAGCGGAGGTTTGGGCAATATCCCGCCAACCACCCATGTGGCCAACCAGGTCGCCTTCTTTAAAGCGTTCATCGTGAGAGGCGATGATCTCACCAATCGCACCGCCTTCCATGGGTTTGCCCAGCTCAAACGGCGGTACATAAGTATGCACACCGCTCATACGGCCGCGCATGTAGGGGTCAACCGAGAGCCAATGATTACGTATGCGAACTTCTCCAGGGGCGAGGTCGGGCAGCGTTTGGGTTTCCAACTGAAAAAACTCGCGCTCAGGGCGTCCTTCCGGGTAGCGACTCAGGGCAAAAAAGCGTGTTTGCATGGGGGCCTCCTGTGCATGCGTGAAACTTAATATTCCATCCAGCATAGAGACCGTTAGCGTGCTTGATAGTTCGCCGTTAAAAGTAAGGTGATAATAGAAGGGGCGTAAAAACACAACGGGCGCCTAAGCGCCCGTTGTCGGTAAAACTGTCGCTAGAAAAGATAGCGGCTAGTTGAGCAGCGTCACCATCACCGGGGCGACACCACGACGAATCATTCCCAGTTCACGCGCGGCACTTTTCGATAAATCAATGATGCGGCCTTGCACGTAAGGACCACGGTCGTTGATCAGCACTTCGACTTCTTGGCCGGTATCAGGACGCGTGACAAGCACCTTGGTGCCAAAGGGCAGGCTTGGGTGCGCGGCGGTAAGCGCTTGCTGGTCAAAGGCTTCACCGCTCGCGGTGGTAGCGCCTTGAAAGCGATCGCTATAGAAGGAGGCAACACCTTTTTGGGTGTCGTCGGATGTGTCGTGGGCCAGAGCGCTATTCACTGCCGTGGTGAATATGGCTATGGCGAAGCAAAAATTGGTTAACGTTTGTTTGATAGCTCCCATAGGAGTACCTCAGTGTGTCGTGTCGCGGTTTCGCATTCATCGATGAGGTGCCAATTTGGCGACTTGATAGTAACGCCATTGGTGATGTACGGCAAGCTTCCAGATGATCGACGCCGATAGCTTCATTTTAGCCTACATTAGTTAAGATACTTTGCACCATTTAATTCAGCGGCTTAAACATGACGCTGACAGCGAAGGCTTGTGCAAAAAAGCAAGTCAGATTAGACAAACCCCTCATTACAAGGCGAGGATGCGCTTATAATTCCAGGCTTATCGCTAATAGTGTCTTCGCCACTGAATCAAGGATGTACGCATGGCCAAATCTTCTTCGCTTAGTTATCTACTTATTGCCGTTGGGGGTGGTGTTATCGGTTTTTTTGCCGCTCAGGCAATGACGCCCAGCGTCCCACCTGAGCCCGTGCCTCCGGAACAAGTCGACCGCGAGGGTGACGAATCGGCTGCGTTTGATGGCATTGAGCGCGCTACACTGGGCGAGCGCTTAAGAGGCGAAGTGACCTCTGCAAGCGAATTAAACGGCAAAGATGGCAGCCGGTTCGAACGCTATGTGATCGCGCTCGACGAAGACGACTTGATCGAGGTATCGCTAGAGGGGGCGCTTCAAGGCGTAGTGGCGCTTTACGATGATCAACTGCAACTGCTGAGTAGCGCCGAGACCTTGCGCCAGAAAATTGATGAAAGTGGTGATTATATGCTGGTAGTGAGTGGGGCTGACGCCCATAGCTACGGGCCGTTTACCTTAGCAAGCCGTCGCTTTGAGCTAAGCGATTCCGACAGCCTAACGTTGGGTGCCCCTCTGGATAGCTGGCTGCAAAGCGATGAACAAGGTTATACGTTCACGATTGACGAAGCGGGCATGTATGACATCGTTATGCGTTCCGATGAATTCGACACCTATTTGGTGCTGGAGGGGCCGAATGGTTACTACCGCGAGGACGACGATAGTGCGGGCAATCTAGATGCAAGTATCGCCGATTTTCTTGCCCCCGGTGAGTATCAGCTGACGGCACGATCGGCTTACGGCGATGGCGAAGGTGTGTTCACCCTGGCGCTTTCGCCCCGCGAGTTGCCCAGTGATACGCAACTGCGTAACGCGGGCGAACTTATCCCTGGAGAGTCGCTCAACGGGTGGTACAGCGGTGAGGCCTTGACCTACGAATTAACCCTCGACGAGACGTCCATCGTTACGCTCAACATGAGCTCCGACGATTTTGATACCTACCTGGAAGTCGAGGGCAGCGGCGTTTCATTAAGCGATGATGACGGCGCGGGCGGCACAGATTCACGCATCAACGAACAATTGCTACCCGGCACTTACAACGTGACGGCGCGGGGCTATAGCAATACAGCCAGTGGTTTGTTCGAGCTTAGCACCCGCGCCGAGCCAAGTGAGGCGGAACCCGAGCTTTAAAGGGCTGGGTCATGTCGCCTAGCGAGCGAGGCGATTAACGACTGGCCTTAACACAGCCGGTCACCACCAGGATGGCCGCGATCGGCAGCCGCCAATCCAGCGTGCTCATGCCGGCTAGAACCAACAAAAGCGCTGCCAGTATTGGCACACCGTAGGCGAGGCTACCAACCAGGCTGGTGTGCCCCCAGCGCAGCGCTTTATCCCACGCCACCATGGCGATTCCGTAAGGGCCTAATCCCAAGGCCATGCCGGTTAGTACCGCCTCGCTACTGGGTAAAGCCAGTTGGCCTTCTAACAGTGCGCTGGCAGCCGCTGCGATCACGCAGGCAATCAGCAGTAAGCGGGGCAACAGTGGCGTTAGCGGCACCGGGGCAACCTGGCTGAGCCATGAGTACAGTGCCCAGCAGCACGCCGCCAAGAGTGCAAGAGCATAACCCGTGATGGCGGTATCGCTACCGCCGCCGCCACCGGCCTGAGGCATCAGCAGTAGCGCGGCACCGGAAAACGCGATCAGTGCGCCCACCAGTCCCCCAATGCGTAAACGTCCAAACCGGCTCCACTGGCTAAGCAGCACGAACAATACCGGCCAAGTATAGGTAATCAATGCGGCTTCAGCGGCGGGGGCCAGCCGCATACCGATAAAGTAGGTGCTGACGGCCCCGATAATCAACAGCGGAACACCCAGCCAAATACTCAGTTGCCAAACGTGGCCGCAGGTCGCGACGTTAACCCGCCGGCTCAATGGAAGTGTGGCCAGTGACCCGGCGAGCAGGGTCAAGGCGGTCAGCTGTAAAGGGGGGGTGGCGCGGGCTAAATCGGCGAGCAGCGGAGCGACACTCCAAAGCACCACGGCGACCAACGCCGCACCAACACTATAGCTTCGTGGCAATACAACGAGTGGATTAACGGGATGCATTAGCGGTCTCCTGACTTGCTCTGAAATGACCTGCACAGCATACTCATTGCCAACACATCACAATATCAATGCTTTTTGATGTTTTTGATCAAGGAATATGATGTATGCGAGCGCCCACGCTGGATCTAACGTTACTACGCACCTTAGTGGCGATCGCCGATACCGGAAGCGTCACCGCTGCGGCAAAGCGCTTGGCCTACACCCAGTCGACCGTCAGCATGCAGTTGCAGCGTTTGGAAACTCAGTTAGAACTAACCCTGCACGAGCGTGAAGGACGGCGGCTTCGCTTTACGTCCGATGGTGACCGCTTGCTTGCCCACGCGCGCCGTTTATTAATGCTCAATGATGAAGCCTGGAGTGATATGCAAGCGCGCCAGGTGAGCGGTGAAATAACACTGGGCATCCCTGAAGATTACGCATCGCTATTGCCCTCTGTGTTTGCTTACTTTCACCAGCTATACCCTGGGGTGGGGCTACAGGTGAGGTGCGGCCCCAGTCCCGACTTGGTTGAGCGAGTGAAGCGTACCGAGCTGGATTTAGCCCTGGTTACTCGGCAGCGTAACTCGCCCGGAGGAGAAGTGATTCGCCGCGAGCCACTGATTTGGGCCGTCGGCGTCAATCAGCAGCCATCGTTAAGCGACCCGTTACCGTTAGCACTGTATTCACCCGGTGCGGATGTATTTCGTGAGGTGGCCGAGCAAGCGCTGAAAAACGCCGGACGCGATTGGCGCGTGGCTTATACTAGCCAATCCATGGCGGGGCTAGCGCCCATCGTGACGGCGGGGCTGGCGGTGGTGGTGGTGACGCGGAGTATGTTGACGCCGTTACTTAGGCCGCTTGACGAGGCCAGTGGTTTGCCGTCTCTGCCCATGATTGAGTTGGCGCTACACCGCGCCCCGCATCGGCCTTCGGAACCCGCCCGACGGCTAGGCGAACTAATCCGCGAGCAACTGGCAGCTCCAGTAGACGCTTGAGCACCCTAACGCAAAGCGTTGACGATTAACGGCGGCTTTATCGGCGAAGGCGTTAGGAACTGACTAAACTAAGCGCCAGTAGCGCGTTTTTGAATGGGCGTAGAGGAGCAAAGCATGCACGAGTTGGATCACTATATTTACCCCCATCGGGTACTCCACTGGTTGGTGGCAGGTGCTGCGCTGCTGTCACTTGCCAGTGGTTTGACGCTGGGCTTTTTGGGCTTTGAGCGCACGGTGTCGTTGATTGGCAACGCACTCACCAATTTGCTGTACACCAGCCACAAAACCTTGGGGGTGACGATATTGCTGCTAATGACGCTAAGAATCATCACGCGTTTAGCCTTTGTGGTGCCCGACCACGATCCGCCCCTGAACGGTTTCGAGCGGATCGTCAGCACCAGCGTGCATCATTTGCTGTATGTGGCCTTAGTGGTGATGCCATTATTAGGGTGGGCGGCAACGGCCAGCGGCGGTTTTCCCGTTGAGTTCTTCCATTGGCATTTGCCGGGACTTATCGGCGAGCGGCCAGCGCTTTCAGAGAAGCTCTTTACGTGGCACGAATGGCTAGGTTGGGCGATTGTTGTACTGGTATCGCTGCATGTGTTGGGTGCGTTATTTCATTGGCGCATTAAGCGCGACAATGTGATGAAACGTATGAGCTTGTTTGATTAAGTTCGTGCTGCGCCGTAGCGCAAGCAGCTGTCGGCTTGACTGGCTTTAATGTGGTACATCTGGCCGTCAGCTTCGCGCATTAAGCTCTCTAAGCATTTATCATCCGCTTGGCTAACGCTCATACCGATACTCACCCCGACGCTGACCAGTTGGCCATTGGGCAATTTGATGGGAGCGCGAATTGCCGAATGTAGGCGAGCCCGAATGTCGTTGAGAATAGCGCGGTCGGTGACCCCTTCAATCAGCAGGATAAATTCATCGCCACCGAAGCGGGCACAGTGGTCGTGGGCACGCGCGAGGCGCTCAATACGTTTAGCCACTTGTTTCAGGACGAAATCGCCAGCCTCATGCCCGTTCTGATCGTTAATCGGTTTGAATTGGTCCAGGTCGAGCATAAGCAGTGCCAGTGGCTGACCCGTTTGCTGGCTGCGCATGATCGCTTTTGTCGCACATTCGGTTAAACCGTTGCGGTTCAATAGCCCGGTTAGCATGTCACGGCTGGCGAGCTGCTCAAGCGCTTTGGTGCGGTCGGCTACTTTCTGTTCCAGCACGGCTTCTTGTCGTTTAAGCGTCATTAGCATATCCGCCTGGACACGCTCTTTTTGCCGCTTTAGCTTGTTAAAGCGAGCGGCTAGGGCAAACGACAACAGTAACATTTCCAAGGCGGATCCAATCTGAATGCCGTGCAGGGTCATAAAGTTGGCCGGTAAAACGCCTAAATTACGCAGCGCGAACACGCAGGCCCCAACTAAGAAAAGCGACCATGCCAAGACAAACAGCCGGGCGTTGGGCACGCGTTGCGACACACAGTAAACCCCGCAAACCAGCATCAACAGTGCAGCCATAAAACCGGTGACGTCCATCAGTCGCAGGGCGGGCTGAATGGGCAGCACCAAGGTTGCCACCAGTGCGAGCATGCAGTAGCCACGATAATAGCTGAGTACGCGGTGCCAGCGGGGAGTGAAGTGTTGGGTGTTGAGAAAGCTTTGGGCAAAAAAAGTGCCCATGGTGGAAGCAAAGGTAAACCCAATGGCGACCAGGCGGGCCGTGTTGTCGCCCAAAAAACTCCAAAACATCAGCGTGCCAATGCCGTTAAACGTCAAAATCGCGACGGTAAAGCCCAGCGCAAACAATGCGTAATACAGAAACACGCGCTCTTTTAACCCGAAGAACAGCAAAAAATTGTAGAGGCCAAGGGCGAGGAGCATACCGAAATAGGTCGCCAGCCAAAAATTATGCCGGTCGTTTTGCGTGTAAAACGCCTGTTGGGATAGCAAGTTGTAGTTCAGCATTTTGCTGCCCGCTGCGTCCACCCGAGCATACAGCGTGACCGTTTCGCCGGGGGCAAGGGTTAACGGAAAAACCGCTTGGCGGTGGGCAAGCTCGCGATCCTCTTTAGGCACAGCGCTACCGCTTATTTTTTGTTCGCTGAAATGTTCGCGCAGCACATGTAGCGTAACGCGATCCAAAAAAGGGTATTCGAACTCAACAATCCAGTCTTGAGACTGCACGGTGGGGTTTTTAATCTGGGTTCGCAGCCATACCTCGTTGGGCGTATAGCCAAAGTTTAAATCGCTTTTGTGGTGGGCTTGGGTGAACGGCGGCTCTCGTTCCCGCAGCTCGTCAAGCGTAAGCGGCTCGTCGCTGTGCCAGAACTGAGTGTGGCGGGTGAGCGAGTAGCCCGACTGCTCAGAAGAAGTGGAAAGCAAGGCAAAAGCATCCTGCCAACAAACTAAACATCCCGCCAATAACAGTAGGACGCCAAGATAAACGTTTTTAGGTAAATAATGAGCCTGCATATGGGGTCACTTTGTTTATGTTTTTCTACCCCGTAGCCATTTCCCTAAAGGCCGTTACCGCTGTCGGGGTGTCATCTGGTTATCGCACGATCCGCTAGAGTGCGAAAATACAAAGGCTACTTAGTTAACTTTGGCATCTAAGTCGTTCGGATGACACGGAAGGGGTCAACGGTAATTCAGCTATTCACCGACACGCCGTCTACCCAGGGGATGGCTAATGAAAGTGTAGAAGGGTTTTTACCGTGGCGTAGGGGAAAAACATGACTTAAGTCAAAGCCACGTGCGTGAGCCGGTCGGTTAGCCGCTCAACCAGGTTGCCGCTGTGCCGCCAATAATGCCAATAGAGCGCCACGCTCAGGGTTTGTTTGGGGGCAATACTGACCAATTGACCACTGGCTATCAGTGCATGGGTTTGTAGCTGGGGCATCATGCCGTAGCCAATGCCCGCTGAGGCTAGGCGGATAAACCCTTCAGACGAAGGACATAGGTGGTAAGGGAAATGACCGTGGTAGCCACACTGGGCTAGAAACTGGTGCTGCAGCTGGTCATGCGGGCCATAGACAATGGCCGGGGCCTGCTGAAAAGCATCATGGCTAGGGCCGTTGGGGAAATAGCGCGCCACGTAGGTTGGCGAGGCAAGCGGGTGGTAGTGCATTTCGCCCAATGCCAAGCAGCGCGCGCCAGCGATAGGTTGTGGCGTGGCACATAGGCAGGCCGCGACATCGCCGTCCCGCAGGCGCTTTAGGCCGACGTCCTGGTCTTCAATGACCAAATCCATTAGCAGTCCCTCGGCCTGGCAAATATCAGCGATTGCTTCGGCCCACCAGGTCACGATGCTATCGGCATTAATCGCAATACGCAGGCGGGGAGCGGGGTCATCCAAGGTGGGTAACGAGCCGCGTAAATCGCGCTCCAGCAGTTGGACTTGCTGATAGTGGGTTAAAAGTCGCTGGCCGGCGGGGGTGGGGGTTAAGTGTGGATGGCGAACCAATACCGGCTGACCCAAACGCACTTCTAGGGCTTTGACTCTTTGTGAAACCGCTGATTGCGACAGCCCCAATACGTCACCAGCGCGTTCAAAACCACCACATTCCACGACGGTTGCCAGCGCTTTGAGTAATTTGTAATCGAGCATGGCAGCGTTTCCAGAGTAGAAGATCAATGACGTTAAGCAAAAAGCGACGATTAAACAAATGCGAGTATTTTATCTACGCTTAAATGGGATTGAATCCCATAGGGTAATGGATTACATTTCAATATAGAGGTGCGACACCAATTCTGGGGTGGGTGCCTTCGATCTGTTTTTCTGCAACGCTATAGCCTTAAGGACACTACAATGCCCGCCATCATGCTCCGTCGCCCTCTTGCTGGTATCGTCGCGCTTAGCGCGTTGATGCCTTTCGCCGCCATTGCCGACGATGCCGTTACCGCCGACGCCGTGGTTCACCACTACGCCGATCTAGCCCATGCCAATTACGCCGATGCACTGAATGCTGCCGAGGTATTAAACGAGCGTATCGACGAATTGCTGGCCAACCCCACGGCTGAAACTCTTAACGCAGCCAAACAAGCTTGGTTGCAGTCGCGTATTCCTTATCAGCAAAGCGAAGTGTTTCGTTTCGGTAACGCCGTGGTAGACGACTGGGAAGGCCAACTAAACGCCTGGCCCCTTGATGAGGGCATGATTGATTACGTCGAAGGCGACGACTACCAGCATGAGCTGGGTAACGAAGGTGCCACCGCCAACATCATCGCCAACGAGCGTATTACGGTCGGCGGTGAAACCCTGGATGTTAGCGACATTACGCCAGAACAACTCGCCGACCTTAACGAAATCGGTGGCTCGGAAGCCAACGTTGCCAGCGGCTATCACGCCATTGAATTTCTGCTTTGGGGGCAGGATCTGCATGGTTTTGAAGCGGGTAATGGCGAACGACCAGTGAGCGATTTTCAAACCGGCGACGATTGCACCCATGGCCACTGCGATCGCCGTCGCACTTACCTGGACGCGGTGTCCGATCTACTCGTCGACGACCTGGAGTGGATGGTGGCCCAGTGGGCGCCGGAAACCGAAGGTAACTATCGCCAGGAGCTGTTGGCCGAGAGCGATCAGGAAGGCCTACGCCGCATGCTATTCGGCATGGGTTCGCTGTCGCTGGGCGAACTGGCGGGTGAACGCATGAAGGTCGCCCTTGAGGCCAACTCCTATGAAGACGAACACGATTGCTTCAGCGACAATACCCACAACTCCCACTACTACAACGGCCAGGGTATTCAGAATATTTACACTGGCACGTATCAGCGCCTTGACGGCAGCGTGGTAGAAGGGCCGTCGCTGGAGGACTTACTAGCCCAGGAAAATGGCGAGCTTGCTGACACCCTTAGCGAGCAGATGGAAGCCACCATGGCACGGCTTGATGCTATTAAGCAGGCCGCTGAAGCTGAGAGTTCGCCGATGGCGTTCGATATGATGATCGCGCCGGGCAACGAGCAGGGTAGCGAGTTGATCAATGAGGCCATTCTCACGCTGGTGGCACAAACAGGGTCGCTTGAAAAAGCCGCCGGTGAGCTGGGCGTGACCTCCCTGCAGCCCGACGATGCCGGTCACCAGTTCTAATCCAACCTAGTGACGCCTATGAGCCGCGCGATAGCTTCGCTGTCGAGCGGCTCTTGTGGTTCGAACTAGGCTTTGTTCGCTCGAAGGCATCTTCATGTACCACTTTCCTCGTTTTTTTGCCCCAAGCGGGTTTGCGCTAAGCAGTCTTTTCCTGGCCCTGCTGGCGTCGCCTTTGCAGGCAGCCGAACCACCCACGCAAACTTATCCCATTCAGACGACGCCCATGAGCGGCGGCGATGGCTCGGTGGAGCAGTTCGATCACAACGCTTTTTCGCTGCCACTGGGTAATATGTCCATGACCAAGCGTCTGGATTTCAGCGTTGGCAACAGCTTCTTCCGTAACCCTTGGGTGGCGGCGCCCGCCAGTACCGAAGCTCGCGATGGCTTGGGGCCGCTGCTCAATACCAATAGCTGCCAGGGGTGCCACCTTAAAGACGGTCGTGGGCACCCGCCGACGGGTGACGAAAACCCCATCGCGCTATTCCTGCGTCTCTCGCTACCTTCTAGCCAAGCGGATCCAGCAACGCTTGAGCAGCGGGGCGCGCAGCCGGTGCCAAACTACGGTTTGCAACTACAAACCGCGGCGATTCCCGGTGCCAAGCCCGAGGCTGAACTGGTGATTGAGTATCGCCCGCGGGAAGTGAGCTTCGCCGATGGCGCCAGCGTCACCTTGCAAGAGCCGGTCTACTCGATTGCCGAACCTGCCTACGGCGAGCTGCCTGACACATTGCAGACGTCGCCAAGGTTGGCACCGCCGATGATTGGTCTAGGCCTTCTGGAGGCCATTCCCGAAGCCGACCTGATGGCGGTCGCTGACCCGAACGACGCCGATGGCGACGGTATTTCCGGCCGCGCCAATCAGGTGTGGGATGCACGCAGTGGCACCACGGTGCTGGGACGTTTCGGCTGGAAAGCCGGCGAGCCCAGTATTGAGCAGCAGGGCTTGCACGCCTTTGCCGGCGATATGGGCCTGACCTCCAGCCTGGCGCCGCAAACCGATTGCATGGAGAGCCAGGGGTGCGACGCCTTTCCCAATGGCGGGGCGCCTGAAGTTAGCGATGAGATTGCCGACTTCGTGACTTTCTATGCCTCCAGCCTGGCGGTGCCGATGCGCCGGGATATGGATGACCCTGCCGTAAAAAAGGGGGCCGAGAGATTTAACGCGCTGGGCTGCGCAAGCTGCCACACGCCCCGCCAGCGCACCGCCGCAGACGCTTCCCGCGCCGCACTCGCGAACCAGGAAATTTGGCCCTATAGCGACCTGTTGCTCCACGATATGGGCGAGGCCTTGGCCGACCATCGCAGCGAGTTTCAAGCGGATGGTCGCGAATGGCGCACCCCGCCGCTATGGGGTATTGGCCTGGCGCAAACGGTTAATCCTCGGGCGGGTTTTCTTCACGATGGCCGCGCCCGAACCTTGGAAGAGGCGATCCTGTGGCACGGTGGCGAGGCAGAAGACGCCACCCAGGGCTATCGAAATTTGCCCGCTGACCAACGTGCGGAACTCATTCGGTTTCTTGAATCTCTGTAAGTGTTGTTGAATCCCTGTCAGTACATTTTGAATGTTAGAAAGGAGTTTATGTGATCGCATCTCTTCGTCGCCTGGGGTTGCTGGCCTGTGCGCTGCTGGCTGCACCGCTTTCATTGGGTATGGAAACCACCACCCCGCGCGATATGTGGTTCGGCGCGGTAGAGCAACAGTATGCTGAGCTGAGCGCCGCTTCAGAACGCCTGGAGGCCAGCGCTGCGCGTTTTTGTCAGGCCCCCGACGAGGCACACAAGCAGCGCCTGGAAGACGATTGGCTGAGTGCCTATCAAGCCTGGCAGGCGGTGCGCTTTATCCAATTTGGCCCGGTCGAGCAGAACAGCCGGGGCTGGCAACTCCAGTTCTGGCCGGACCGCAAAAACCTGGTAGGCCGTAAGGTAAGTGGGTGGTTGAAGGCCCCCGACGCACCGGATGTCCAGGCGATTGCCAATGACAGCGTGGCGATCCAGGGCTTTCCCGCCCTTGAATACTTGCTGTATGACGACGCCATGGACGAGCAGGTCTTAAGCGATCCTGCCGTCTGCGATTTGATGCAATCGATTACCACCCATCTGGCGGATACCACGAGCGCCTTGCACCGCGACTGGCAGGCCTTCGGTGAGCACTATCGCAATACCCCGCGCTACACCGAGACCACGCTGGCGAGTGCCATCCAGGCCCTCGAGCTACTCGAGGAGAAACGTCTCGGCGATCCTATGGGTCTACAAGGCACGTCCGCCAACGGCTACCTAGCGGAAGCGTGGCGTAGCGGGCATTCGGTTCGTCTAGTGGAGAGCACCCTGGAAGGGCTGCGTACCGGGTTCTTGCCGGGCCTCTCGGCGTTGCTGCGCGAGGCTGATGCGGTGGCGTTAGCCGAGGCATTTCGCGACCAGCTCAACGATGCGCTCGCCCAGGCAAGCGAGTTGCAACCTGGCTTGGTGCCTTCCCTTGAAGATGAAGAGGCGTTTCGCGGCCTGCAGTCGCTCTACCTCAATATAAGCCAACTGCGCCACCTGCTGGGTAACGAGATTGCTGCAGAGCTCGGCCTGGTGCGCGGCTTTAATTCCAGCGACGGGGATTAATCCATGCATCGACGGCAGTTACTCAAGGCGGGGCTGGGCAGCGTCGCCATGGCGATGACCCCGCTGAGCTGGTCGCTACCCGCTCGGGAGGAAGCTGCTTGGTTGTTCAGCGCGGTGGATGACCCCAGCGGGGGGCATTACATCGCCGGGGTGGCGCCCGATGGACAGACTCGCTTTATGATTGAGGTGCCCGAGCGCTGTCACGGGGGCTGTTTACGGCCCGCCTCCCGCCAGGCGGTGCTGTTTGCCCGCCGCCCCGGCACGCGGATGCATGTGATTGATGGTGACAGCCGCCAATTAGCCCACACCATTGCGGCCGGAGAGGGCTACCACTTTTATGGCCACGGGGTGTTCGACCCGGCTGGGCGCTACCTGTATGTCACCGCCAATCGCCTGGAGGATAGCGCCGGGCTGGTACGCGTATACGATGCCGCCAATGACTACGCCCATGTGCGCGATATGCCGTTGGCGGGGATTGGCCCCCACGAACTTCGGCTGATGCCTGACGGCGACACTCTGGTGATTGGCTTGGGGGGAATTAGGACTCACCCTGACTACGGTAGGGTAAAGCTCAACCTGGACACCATGGCACCAGCGCTCATGCTAATGGATCGCCACAGCGGCGAGATATTGGCCCGCCACGAACCCTCACACCACCAGCTCAGCTGCCGCCACCTGGACGTCGCGGCGGACGGCACGGTGATCGCGGGTTACCAGTTTCAAGGCCCCGAGTGGGAAACCCTCCCGCTGATCTGCCGCCTGGATGCCGACGGGCACTTTTCTGAACTGACGCTGCCCGAAGAAGTCACCGCCAGCTTGAACCAATACACCGCAAGCGTGGCGTTTAGCCGTATCTCTGACACTGTGCTAGTCACCGCACCCCGCGGCAACCGGGTACTGCTGCTGGATGCCACGCAAGGCAAGCTTGTTGCCAGCCCAGCGTTACCCGACGCCGCCGGTGCCCGCTGCGATGGCAATGGTGGCTTTCTAGTCTCTTCGGGCCAGGGCGGGCTCTATCGAGTAACGCCTGACTTGGCGATGCCCGAGCTGCTCGCCAGCCTGGAATTCCGCTGGGATAACCATCTGACTTAGACAGTTGGACATAGCCAGTTGAAACAGCTCTTAGGAATAGCTCTTTGGAATAGCGCTTTGATATGGTTTGTGAAATAGCCCTTCGAAATAGCTCTTTGAGATAGCCCTCTGACACAGGCTGTCAGTCCACCGGTTTGATGCCAATATAAATGACGCCTTCTTGGTAAGAGGTGCTGCTGGTAGACTTCAGCGCTCTTTACAGGAAGGCAAGGAGCCCCATGGAACTGCTGCGCTTAGTATTTCATCACTACCGCTGGCCCTTTTTAGGCGCCATTGCTTTGAGCTTATTGAGCGCTGGCTTAGGGGTCGGGGTGATTGCGTTTATCAACCAGCGGCTTATTGAAGTAGGCAGTATGGCGGCGTTGCCGCAATTTCTCGGCCTGCTGGCGGTGCTCCTGGCAGTCACACTCAGTACGCAGTTAGCGCTGACCGTGCTGGGGCATCACTTTGTGTTTGATCTACGCTCCCGGTTGGTAAAGCGTATTCTTGATACTGATATTGAGCGCTTGGAGCAGTTAGGCAACGCCACTCTGCTGGCCAGCTTGTCCAGCGATGTGCGTAACATCACCATTGGTTTTGTGCGACTTCCCGAGTTGATTCAAGGCGTGGTGCTAACGCTTGCCTCGGTGGCCTATTTGGCATGGCTCTCGCCGCAAATGGTGGTGATCACCGTGCTGTGGATCGCGTTCACCATGGGCGTGGGTTGGGTACTGGTATCTCGAGTGTATCGCCATTTCCGCCTTGTGCGTGAAAGCGAAGACAGTCTCTATAAAGATTTCCAGGCGGCCATTGAAGGGCGCAAAGAGCTGGCGCTGAATCGCGACCGTGCCCGTCGCTTTTATGATGAGCGCTATATCGCCAATGCCCGTGACTACCGTCACCATATCATCCGCGCCGATACCTACCATTTAAGCGCCAACAACTGGTCCAACATTATGATGTTGGGCGCCATCGGGGTGGTGTTTTTCCTCTCTAATGGCTTGGGGTGGGCGAGTACCACGGTGGCTTCCACCTTTGCGTTGACGCTGCTGTTTTTGCGTACGCCGTTGATTCAGGCGGTGGGCGCTTGGCCAACGCTGATCAGCGCTCAGGTGGCGTTTGATAAGCTGGCCAGTTTGTCGCTTGCCGATTATCGACCAAGTTTTGCGGTCGATAATGCCTTGTCTTCCTGGCAACGCCTGGCATTAGAGGACGTGACCTATCGTTACCCATCGACGGGGCAGGAGCCAGGATTTCTCGTTGGGCCGCTAACGCTGACCCTTAATCGCGGTGAGCAAGTATTTTTGATCGGCGGCAATGGCAGCGGTAAATCGACCCTGGCACGGCTTTTGGCGGGGCTTTATCAGCCGCAAAGCGGCCGTATCAAAGTCGATGGTCGCGAGTTGACGATGGCCGAATGGCAGGCTTTCCGCGCGCAGTTTGCCAGCGTGTTCACTGACTTTTATCCGTTCGACCAAGCCATGGGGCCGGAAGGCATGCCCGCTGATCAAACGCTGGTGGCCACTTGGTTAGGCCGATTGGAGATGCAGGAAAAACTTCAGTGGCAAGCAGATCGCGTCATTAACACGCAACTCTCTCAGGGCCAGCGTAAGCGCTTAGCGCTCCTGTTGGCGATTGCCGAGGAGCGGGATATTTTGCTGTTGGACGAATGGGCCGCCGATCAAGACCCTCAGTTCCGGCGGCTGTTCTACCGCGAGCTGTTGCCTCACTTAAAAGCGATGGGCAAAACCGTGTTTGCCATCAGCCATGACGACAACTACTTCGTCCACGCCGACCGGTTGCTGGAGATGTCGAAGGGGCAATTAAGCGAGCTGAAAGGCGAGCAGCGCGCGCAGGCGAGTGAGGATGCGGTGGCGAAGATTAATATCTAAAGAGTGTTAAATAGCTAGGATTTTAAAGGGTGCCTCAGAGGGCGCTGGGGTCAAGTATGGGGTCAGCATAAAAAGAATGCATGCCACTAAAACGCTATGCGTGTTAAACGCGTTTATATAACAAATGAAAATGCTTCTTTTTTGGTGTAAGATTCGCATTACCATTCGTTGTTCATTCTATTGCGTGCTCTTATCCAAAGAGGAATCTTCCCATGTCCTTACCTTCCCCCGCCTGGCGTACGCTCACGTTCGTGTTGTTAGGTGCGCTTCCAGTACCTAGTGCCGTGTGGGCGCAAGCATCCTCCAGCGATGGTAATACTTCGCTTGAAACCGTCACGGTGGTCGGGGAAGTCGCTGCGAACGGCGATACCCCGGCGCCTGCATTCGCCGGAGGGCAGGTGGCTGCCGGCGCACGCGTTGGCACCTGGGGGCAGCGCAATGCGGCCGATGTGCCGTTCAATGTGATTGGGTTTACCGCTGAGCTGATCGAAAACCAGCAGGCTGAGACGTTGGCCGATGTGTTAATCAATGATGCATCGGTACAAAGCGGTTTTGGCTTCGGAAACTACGCTGAGAAGTTCCAGATCCGTGGCTTTGAACTCAATGGCGAAGACATTGCTTACGGTGGGTTGTATGGCGTATTGCCGCGTCAGGTGGTTGCAACCAATATTGCCGAACGTGTGGAACTTTTTAAAGGTGCCAACGCTTTCGCAAATGGTGTTGCGCCCGGTGGTTCTGGCGTTGGTGGTGCTATCAACATTGAGCCTAAACGCGCTGCCGATGAACCCCTCAATCGGCTTACTACAGGGGTGTCGGATAGCGGCTATGTCGAAAGTGGCATCGAGCTTGGGCGGCGTTTTGGCGATGAGAATCAGTTTGGTGTGCGCGCTAATGTCGTGCGTGGGCGCGGTGACACAGCGATTGACGATGAGGAGCGCCGTGCGACCTCTGCCGTTATTGGGCTGGATTATCGCGGTGAGCGCGGCCGCGCTTCGTTGGATATTGGTCACCAAAGTCATACTGTGAACGGCGGCCGTCCAGTAGTACGCGTAGAATCCGGATTAATCCGGGTGCCAGGTGCCCCCTCAGCAAGTAGCAACCATGCGCAGGAGTGGGTCAATACCGAGCTAAAGACCAGCTTCGCGATGCTGCGTGGCGAGTACGATATTGCCGACAGTTGGACTGTCTATGCGGCTCTGGGTGGTAACGACACTCGTGAAAGCGGCATTTATGCAACGCCTACGGTTAATGCAGTGGACGGCTCATCCACTATCGGCCAGATGGAAGTGCCTTATCGTGCTGAAAGTATTGGCGGGCAGGCGGGATTGCGTGGTGCATTCGATACAGGCGCGGTTAGCCATCAGTTGGATCTTGGCTACTCCAGCGTTTATCGCACCACGCGCTCGGCCTATGAAATGGCCTCCCCCGGATTGCCCACTAATATTTACCAGCCCTCTGACATTGCTGTGCGCGAGCCTGTTTTTGCAGGGGGGGATATGAATGATCCTAACCTTCGCAGTCGCACCCGCAACAGTGGTGTATCGCTTTCCGATACGCTGGGCTTTCTGGATGATCGACTGCTGTTTACCCTGGGCGCCCGCTATCAGGAAGTTGACGTCACCAACTATGACTATGAGGGTGATTTTGACAACAACTTCAGCGATACGCGGCTTTCGCCTGTGTATGGCGTTGTAGTAAAGCCGACCGACACACTCTCGCTATACGCTAATCATATTGAAGCACTGCAGCCAGGTGATACAGCTCCTACCTCGGCGGTAAATGCTGGGCAGAGTATTGGTTTGGTCGAAGCTAAACAGAACGAGGTCGGTGCCAAACTCGATCTGGGAAACCTGGGTGGCAGCTTAAGCCTGTTTGAAATTGAGCAGCCCAATGCCTTTATTGATAACCAAACCGGCGTTTATGGCTATTACGGCGAACAGCGGAATCGTGGTGTGGAGTTGAGCGTTTATGGTGAACCGGTAGACGGTTTGCGCTTGCTAAGCAGTGCGATGTGGATAGATCCTGAACTGACGCGTACTGACGATGGCACTAACCAGGGTAACGATGCGGTTGGGGTGCCCGGTTATCGGCTAGTCTTAGGCAGCGAGTGGGATATTCCTCAGGCGCCGGGTTGGACGCTCAGTGGCCGTGCGGTGCGTAATGGCAGCCAGTATCTAGACGCTGCCAATCAGCTTGAAGTTGACGCCTGGACGCGCTGGGATCTCGGTGTGCGTTATGCCATGCCGCTCAACAGCAATACGCTCACCTGGCGCGCTAATATCGAAAATATTACCGATGAGAACTACTGGGCCTCGGCAACCGGTGGTTATTTGACCCAAGGCGAGCCGCGCACGGTGAAACTCTCGGCGTCACTGGACTTCTAAGTTTTCGTTACAGAGCTTTCTTTAACGGGCTAATAGCGCTTCGCTGAGCAATTCAGCGAAGCGCTCTGCCGAGGGAAAGCCCCCAAAACTCCACACCGCTGGTAGGCGAACAACGCGGTTTTCTTTTACCGCAGGCAAATGCTGCCACAGCGCGTTACTCGCAAATCCATCTCCCATCCCCGAAGGCAGCGGCTCAACGACGACAATAGTCGCATCGGAGTAAGCCAACAACTCTTCCAGCGCCACCGTCGAAAACCCCCATTGATTGGTAGACTGTTGCCAAACATTGATTAGCCCCAAGCGTTCCAGTACCGACTCAAATAGACTGTTTTCGCCATATACTCGCAGGTGCCGCGCATCGATAAACTGCACCACCAGTAGCGGTGACTGTGCTTCCAGCAACGCTTTTTGTTGCTCCAGATACGTTTCGACGCTTTCGATCAGCGTAACCGCAGCCTCGTGGTTCCCGGTCAGTGCGGCTAGGGTATGCGTTGTGCGCTGCAGACGTTGCCATAAAGGATCGCCGAGCTGATAAGTGCTTAGCGTAGTGACGGGTGCAATGGCATTAAGCTGGTCGCTCAACCGCATAAACAGCGGTGATAGAAGGACGTGGTCGGGCGTCTGCTGAGCAATGAGCTCGCGGTTGGGCTGCGCGCGCAGGCCGACATCAAGAACGCCGCTCGGTAATCGCTCGCTACCGCCCCAACGCCGATACTGGGAGATCTCTGCTAACCCAACGGGAGGGTTATCTAATGCGATCAGCGTTTCGGCGATCGCCCAATCCAGGGTGACTACGTTCGCAGAAGCAGCTACTCCACTGGAGACTAGGGTGCCAAGACAGGCCAACACTAATAAGCGGCGGCGAAAGCAACGTCTCATTGAGCGACGGCAATATTATGCTCACCGTTGGGGTGCTTCATGACCTGCATCGGTAGGCCATAAATGGCCTCCAAGGTACTGTCGCACATCAAGTCGCCGGGAGCGCCGCACGCCAGTAAACGGCCGCTGTGCAGCGCCATCAGTTCGTCGCAGTAGCGTGAGGCCATGTTGATATCGTGCAGCACGATGATCACGCCCAGGCTCAGCTCATCGCACAGCTTGCGAATCAGCGCCAGCACTTCGATTTGGTGGGCTATATCCAGCGCCGCTAGCGGTTCATCCAACAGCAGGAAACGGCTGCCCTGGGCAAGTAACATAGCTAACCACACCCGCTGGCGCTCCCCGCCGGAGAGGGTATCGACCAGGCGGTCGGCAAAGGCCTCGGTATGAGTGAGGGCAATGGCGCGCTCGACGGCGTCTTTGTCCTTTTGCGTATGACGACCCAGCAGCCCATGCCACGGGTAGCGGCCGAAGCTGACCAGCTCACGTCCCGTCAGGCTTTCGGCACTCGGCAAATGCTGGGGCAGGTAAGCCACCTGACGGGCGAATTCGCGATTTCCCCAATCGCTCAGCGGGCGTTGGTCAAAGTGAATCTCCCCCTGGCTTACCGGCTGCTGCTGGGCCATCAGCTTGATCAGCGTCGATTTACCCGAGCCGTTATGGCCGATCAAGCCATATATCTTGCCCTCATGAAAGCTGTGGTCAATGGGATTTAGAATCGGCTTGCCATTGATTTCAAAGGTGGCGCCTTTGACCTCGAACATGAATGACTCCTGGCGATAGAGTTAATGATAATCTCTCCATTCTAGTGCTAATAGTTCTCATTTTTAACAAAAAAATGAAAAGATTTACGTCGAGGGGGTGGTGCACAGCGTGAAGATGAACAGGCAGGCGGGAGGTATCCGTCAGATAGACGCCGCTTGAGCGTCTAGTCGATGAGAATTAGCGATGACGTTGATCGTTTATCAGCCGGAGGTTAAACACGCCAGCAATTGGTCATGCCGCTCGGGGTGCGCTGCAATCAGGCTGTTCCAGTGGGCGGGATAGGGCTCGCCAGTGAGATCCGTGACGGTGTAGCCAGCTTCTCGGGCAATCACAATACCGGCGGCGATATCCCAAAAGTCGAGCTTAGCGCCTTGAGACCAAAAAGCATCAAACCGGCCCAGGCTGGTGTAGGCGATCTCCAGCGCCGCTGAGCCCGGGCTGCGGATACCCGCCACCTGGGGCATTAGAGCGGCGAGTTGATTTAGGGCCGTCGAGCAGTCGCCTTTAGCGTGGTAGGGCAGGCAGGTACTCACCAGCATCTCGGTCAGCGGGCGCGCATCAGGCATCGTTAGCTGTTGATCATTGAGAAAAGTCCCGGTGCCTTGGCCAGCCCAAAGCATTTCATCAAGCAGCGGTTGATAGACAACGCCGATGATCAGCTCATCGCCCTTAGTAACCGCGATGGAGACTGAGAAGTGAGGCACCCCATGCAGAAAGTTGCTGGTGCCATCAAGAGGGTCAATGATGACGGTATAGTCACTATCGGTGGGCGTAAGCCCGCTCTCTTCACCTAGGAAAGCGATATCGGGAAAAGCGCTGTTGATACAGTCGATAATGATGTTCTCGGCGGCCGTATCGTAGTAGCTGACAAAGTCTGACGCCCCCTTTTGCTCAAAGGCAATTCTTCCCTTTAGCGAATACCCCTCGCGCAACAGCGCACCTGCCTCGTACGCTGCCTGCTTCACCGTTTCGAGTAGGTCATTACTGCTATCGAGCATTGTATTTCCCCTGGGCCTTCATCGTGTCTTAGTGAATGGCTAAAACTGTATCTATTCAATGTAACTAGCCATTCATGACGCGGAGATGACAGTGGTGGAGCTTGGTAGCTAAGCCAAGGTCTCCACCTCAAACCCCACAATTTGGCGCTCAACGCTGGAAAACTCCACGCCGATCAGGTGGATGGGTTTGCCCGAAGCGCGGTGCTTATCGGCATAGCCTTTGTGTTTGATTTGCTCCAGTGCTTTACCTTCCGGCAGTTGTTCCACCACTTTGAACTCAAACAGGTAGATATGCCCACCAAAGTCCACGCTCATATCCACCTTGCCCTGGTGGCTGGCGTCTTCCACGGTTACATCCAGACCCAAGGCTGCGAAGTGGCTGTAAAAGACGCTGGCATAATGGCCTTCGTATTTGGCAATGGGATTGTTGCGGTACCAGTCGTGGGGGAGGCCTGCATAGAGCGCCTTCAGGTGCGTTTCCAATCCGACTAGGTCGTGCTGGCTTAAATGACGAAACAGCGTTCTTCGCTCGCGTGGGGCGTTTTCGACCCCCAGTGAAGGCAGTAGCGCATGGTTGAGGCTGGTTTCGACTTCGCGGTTAGGGAAGCCAAGGGTGTACTGACGGTAGCCCCGCAGAGGCTCTTCTACTTGCTGAATGGTGAGGTAGCCGGTTTGAAACAGCAGACCTTCAGTGCTGATCTGGTCAACATCAAACTGGCTGAGCAATTCATACTCGGTTTCCCAATGATCCAATGACGGGGTAAATACCCCGCGCTGCTTGAGGATATCCACCAAAAACGTCGGTGTGGCAGACTCAAACCAGTACGGGCCGAACTCGCGTTTCTGAAACAGTAACAGCACGTCGAAGGGATTGTAGACGGACGTTACCTCACGGCCACCCCAGCGGTAGCCGTTATACCACTGGCGGATCGCCTCGCGATCAAGGCCGGGCAACTCAGCGGTGAACACCGTGTCAATGTCCTCGTCGGTATAGCCGCAAATCGTGCTGAAGGGGGCATCCAGAGTGATATCGTTGAGGTTATTCAATCCTGAGAAAAGGCTGACCTTACTGAATTTGGAAACGCCGGTGAGCAACACAAAGTGCAAGTATGGGTCGGCGTCTTTAATAACGCTGTAAAGGTTCTTCAAACCCTCACGCAATTCCCGGGCACGTTCCGGCACCAGGATATTGTCCAGAATCGGCTTGTCGTATTCGTCGATCAGCACAACCACGCGCTGGCCACTCTGCTGGTGGGCGGCGCGAATGAGGGCGGAAAACTCACCCGGTATATCGGTTTTATGGTGCTGGGTAATGCCGAGTTGCTCACGTTGGACGCGTAGTTGCTCACGGATACGTTCATCCAGCCCTTCACGGCTCTGCATCACGCCATCGGCAAAGCTAATACGGATCACCGGATAGCGCTGCTGCCAGTCCCACCTGTCGTGAATATACAACCCTTCGAACAGCGCCTGGCGACCTTCAAACAGGCAGCGCAGGGTGTCCAGCAAGAGACTTTTACCGAAGCGGCGTGGTCGCGAAAGGAAGTAGTATTTGTTCTGGTTAACCAAACGCTCAATGTGCGGTGTCTTATCGACGTAGTAATAGTTCCCTTCGCGGATATCCGAGAACGTCTGAATCCCGATGGGGAGCTTACGGCGGTGGGCATCCGTCACGGTGGGTCTCCAGAGCAAAAACAGCGACATGGTCAATAGTCTAGCATGCTCACCGGTTGCACTGTGCAGCTACTATTCACATAGCGCTAGGTGACATCAGGATAAAGGCCGAATTCAACAGCCAGATTAAACGGGGTGCCTCTAGACATAGAGACACCCCGTATTTTCCTTGAATCAGCCTATATAAGCAGGTGATTTAATACTCGCGTAATGAGTGAGCTGACTCTACCAACGATAGCTGACGGTTGCCGTCGCATTGCGCTCTTCGCCAAAGTGACAAATCCTGAGGCTAGAGCAAGAAGACGTATACTCTTTATCGAGCAGGTTGTTCGCATTGACCTGTAAATTCATGCCCTCAAGGTCGCTTGATAACGCGCCCAGATCATATTCCAGCATGGCATCGACCAGCGTATAGCCGTCTACCTGAAATGTATTGGTCTCATCGCCCCAGGTAGAATCGTTGTAGCGGACACCTGCGCCAATCCCAAGACCGTTTAAGGCACCGTTAGTGAATTCATATTTGCCCCATGCCGAGGCCATATGACGGGGTACAGCATAGGGTGTATTGCCTTGAGTCTCATCATTGGTTTCAACGTACTCCATGTCGGTATACGTATAGTTGGCGAGCAACGAAAGCTGCTCAGTGGGACGCAAGGTGGCAGAGAGCTCTAAGCCGCGTGAACGTACTTTGCCGATAGGCTCATAGAACGATGTGTTAGGAATGGCTTCGGAAACATTCTCCTGTTCTAGGTGATATAAAGCGGCCGTGTATTGGTCATTGCGGCCGGGTGGTTGATATTTGATCCCTGTCTCGTATTGAGAGGCCTCGCTGGGATCCAGAGTGTTGCCGGAGGCGTCCGTCCTTGTGGCGGACGCTGCTTGAAATGATTCCGAGTAGCTGACGTAAGGAGAAATACCATTATCAAAGGCATACAATAAGCTGGCACGACTGGTGAACTTCTCATTGTCGCTTTCAGACGACATGCCCAAGTTGGTGTAGGCGGTGCTGGTGTCAGCCCAATCCTGACGCCCTGACAGGTTTAAACGCCAGCGGTTGAAGCTGATCTGATCCTGCAGGTAAACCCCTGTCTGCTCTACCTTGTTGATGAAGTTAGTGGGCGTTGCATAGGTGGTTTGGGTATTTCCATACTGTGGGTCAAAAGCATCCAGGGGAGATGCCGATCCGAACTGCCATTCTCCCGAGTTGCGTTGGTACTGGTAGTCCACACCGGCTAGTAGCGTATGTTCAAGAGCTCCGGTCGTAACGTCCCCCTGTAGCTGATTATCCACATGATAGGCGTGCATGGACTCATCGGCTCTCGCGGCGCGTCGGTTCAGCAGATTACTATCGCCTACATAACTACTGGAATAAATGGAGTCATAATCAATATCCGAAGAGGTGAAGCGGAAATTCTGTCGAGCCTGCCACTGATCGTTGAACTGATGTTCTAGTTGGTAACCTATTAGTCGTTGATAACGCTCGAACCCATTGACACCTGGCTCGCCATCAAAAAAATTATTATCGATCCGTTTACCATTATAATCTCGCACCGTACCGTCGGCTGGCGTCCAACCATAGTAGCCACGATTTGGTTCGTGCTGCAGGTAGGCCATGACGGTCAATGATGTCGCATCGGTGGGCAAGAACGTCAAAGAGGGGGCAATGGTATAGCGCTCGTTCTCTACATGATCAAACTGGCTGTCCGAACTGCTGGCTAACCCTACCAGGCGATAGGCAACCTGTTGGTTTTCGCCTAAAGGACCACTGACGTCAAATCGTGCCGTACGTTTATTATGGCTGCCCGTTTCTAATTGGATCTCATGACTAGGTGAAAATAGAGGGCGTTTACTGGTCAGCCCAACCAAACCGCCCGGGTAGCTTTGCCCATATAAAACAGATGTTGGCCCTTTGAACACATCGATCCGCTCAAGAAAATAGGGATCAATTTGTAATGAATTGTAGCCGGAAACATCGCTAGCCATTTTAAGGCCGTCAAAATAGACGTTGTCGATACTACCGACGCCACCAAAACCGCGCATATTGACGAAGTCGTAACGATTACCAAAACCGTTGCGGGTGCCTGTGAAAACGCCAGGGGTATAGCGCAGGGCTTGCTGTATCGTTTTCGCGCTTTGATCTTCGATCTGCTCGCGCGTGACCACGGATACCGACTGGGCTGTCTCCATTAGAGGAGTGTCAGTCTTGGTGGCACTGAGACTAGTATTGGCGGTATATCCCTCAGTCGGCTGTAGCGCACCTGAAATTCTATCGCCTGTTACTTGCACTGTAGGCAATGTGTTCGGCGAATTGCTATCTAATTGCGAGCTTTGCTCAGCATCCTGCGCAAATACAGTCGTTGAAGAGCTGTAGGCAGCTACAGCAATAGCAGCCGTTAGCCACCTTTTGCAGAAAGAAGGTTGGTTCACGAATTTTCTCCTTGCATGAGGTTTATTCTGATTTTATGTAAATATTAATCGTTATTGTTTGCATTATTAATAGTCTCTTTGCCATGTCAACGCTATATAGGCAATGGGAGGGAGTCGGAGAGAAAGTCATGTGTAAGAGAGACGATGTTGTTTACCAGGCAGAGCCAGGGGGCTTTGCCGTTCCTTAGGTTGGGAAGAGCCATTTGGTATTCTGTTAATTGGTGGCTACTTTCTCATCCGCATAAAAACCGGTAACAGGATTATGGGTTGACTCAGGTGTGATCACTCGTCAATGCGTTTCGGCATGATCACTGGTTTGTATCGGCCGAAGCACCGTCGATGCTATCGCTTTCAGTCAGATGGCTGACAAGGCTATCAGCAAAACGCCGGGCGGCAGGTAGCCCGCCCCAGGACCAATAATTGACGGGAATAATCGTATAGTTTCCCTGTTTCACGTTTGGCAAGTGTCGCCACTGGCCGTCGGAGAGGAGTTGTCTCACACCCCCGTCCGGGCCGTAGGGGCTGTCGAGAAACACCAGTTTCGCATCGATATCAAACAGAGGCGTTGCGCTGACGGTTGTCATTCCCCATTGGCCTAATTCTCCCTGCCAAGCGTTCTCGAGACCAAGGCGATTCAATATCATGCCTTCCACACTGCCTGCGCCATACACCCGGGCATGGCGTTCATCCATCAGACGCACCATTAAAATAGGTGAGTCGACATCATTCAGCGCTTGTTTTAGCCCAGCAAAGTGCTGGCGGGACTGCTCGATATAATGCTCTGCAGCGTCAGGATGCCCGACTAAATCGCCAAGCTGGCGCGTCAATTCCTCGATGGTTTGCCAGTCGTTATGGTTACCATCGCTATCGGCATATTTATAAAGGGGGTATTCCTTAACATCCGCAATTTTTCTGAGCCGTGGGAGTAAGTTGGTATGGGCAGGCGGTGAAATCAGAATATGCGTTGGCGGTGAGCTGGCAAGAAGCTCAAGGTTAGGAAGAAAGCGATATCCGAGGTTAATCGTAGGCGGGAGAATGCCCTTTTGACGTGAATAGGTCTCGTAGCCTGCCAGGCCGGCTAGAAACCTTGGGGGATGACCAATCGCGTCGAGTGTCTCGGCGATGGCGAAATCAAATGTCGCCAATGGCGCCTCGCTGTTTTCATCAGTCGCTATCGCAACCTTGCTAACCAATAAACCGATTAACAAGGATGCCAGCAAAGCGATGCTTTTATGGATAGCAGAGTGACAAAAAGTACGATTTTGATTTGACACGATCATGCCTGTGTTTTGCGGATAAAGTAGCGCCATGATCACCACTGATAGGACGCCGTACCGACCACGCTGCGAGGTTCTCCGTAATAACACGCGTAGGTACAGGACTCGATATAGGTTTCGTCGGTCAGGTTGGTGGCATTGACGGATAGTAACCATGGGCCCGTCTCATAGCTGACCATGGCGTCAACCAGGGTGAAGCTAGGCACTTCGCCATCAAGATAAGCATTAGGCAGCGTTGAGCCCATGTAACGTAGGCCAGCGCCCAGCTTCAGGCCAGGTAAACCAACATTGCCAAAGCGATAATCACCCCATAATGAAAACTGGTTGTAAGGTGCCTGACCAGTTCGCTCGCCTACCTTGTCGGGAGTCGCCGGGCTGCTTTCGGTGGTACGCGCGTCGGTATAAGCGTAGGCGGCGACCAGGTTAGCGTTAGGGCCGAGCTCTGTTTTGGCCTCTAGCTCAACGCCGCGAGAACGCACCTCGCCCATTTGGGCTTGGAAGTTGGTATTGACCGGATCTGTGACCAGCACGTTTTTCTGAGTTAACTCATAAACGGTGGCGGTAAGCATGGTATCGAACCCTTCGGGCTGATAGCGGATACCCGCCTCGTATTGCTCGCCTTGAGTGGGCTCAAATTGATTGCCGTTGCGGTCGGTGCCGCTGGCAACCTCGAAGGACTGACTGAAGCTGGCGAAGGGCGCTAGGCCGTTATCGGCTAGGTAAACGAAACCGATACGGCCAGTGAAAGCATCGTCATTCTGTTGTTGTCTTTGGGAGGGATCGAAGTACCGATAAGCTTCGGTATCCGTCCAGTCTTGACGCCCACCAAGCATGACTACCCATTTATCGGCAATCTTCATCTGGTTCTGAAGATACAGACCCACTTGTTCTTTGCGGCTCACATTGGAGTAGGCATTGGGAACGCGCTCACCCAGTTCGCCGCGCCCATAAACCGGGTCAAAGAGATCTAAGGGCGCGACGGTATGCTGGTAACGTTCGGTTTCGTGCCTTTGGCGAGTGTAATCGATGCCGACCAGGGAGGTGTTCGTCGTCGCCCCGGCTTCCCAGTCGTACTGCAAGGAGGTATCGGAGGTCAGTGCCCTGGAGGCGTCGCGCCGATCATGTGCGATCCTGGCAAAGAGGCGCCCATCGGCGCTCTGAGGCGTCTGCTCAATACCGACGTTGTCGAGCTCTCGATCAGCGTGCATGGTGCGTAGATTGTGGCGTAGTGTCAGGCGATCGGAAAAATCATGCTCGAACAAATAGCCGAGGGAGTAACGCTCGTTATCGAATTCATCGAAGCCGGGCTCGCCAGTGAATCGGTCTCGGGGAATATCGCCGTTGGGGTTGGGAAGAATGGTGCCGCTACCCGGTAGCCCATAGATGTAGGTCGACTGATCGCGCTGATACTCGCTCAGCAGGGTCAGCGATGTGTCTTCGTTTGGTTGCCACTTCAGGGCGGGGGCGATGTAAGTGCGATCATCCGGCACGTGATCAATAAAGGTGTTGCTATCGCGGCGGAGCATCGTCAAACGGTATGACCATTCGCCATCTTTATCGAGGGCATCGGAGACGTCAGCGGATATTTGCCGGCGGTCAAAACTGCCTGCCTGGACATTCACTTCGCGCAAGGGCTCGCTGGTAGGGCGCTTGCTGACGGTATTGATCACACCGCCAGGGGACGCCACGCCATAAAGGATTGAAGAAGGGCCTTTGAGTACTTCCAGGCGCTCCAGGCCATAGAGTTCCTGCTGACCATCGAAGACATTGACCTGATACTTGCTGCCATCTCGGTAACTGTTATACACACTAAAACCGCGAATCATCATGCTGTCGTGGGTGGTGTCGGTACCTCCCCCGCCATAAGCATTCGACACCCCAGCGGTATAGCCCAGCGCTTCGTTAACATTCTGTGCGCCATAGTTACGGAATTCCTGGCTACCAATCACCGAGATGGACTGTGGCGTTTCAATAATCGGTGTGTCGGTCTTGGTGCCTGTCGCGCTACGAGTAGCGGCAATACCTTGCACAGGCCCTGTGGCCTCTTCATAAATACGACTTCCCGTGACTTGCAGTGTGGGTAACGCAGTTGAGGATTCACTACCTGTGTGCTGATCAGCGTTCTGAGCATACACCGATATCGACGCGCTGCAGGCAGCCACAGCAATGGCCGCCGTTAACCACCGCTTGCGGAAAGGGAGGTGATTCACGAATGTTCTCCTTGAATAGCTATTAGCTCATCATTTATTGAATGCTAATTATTATTGTTTGTATTATGAGTAGCTTTTCCGCAATGTCAATATCGAGGTCGGTCGAATTCTGCCCTTCCTCCTGACTGCTATACTGCTTGCGTAGTGTTGATAACCTGCTGAAAGGTATGAATAGTCATGAGCGAGCATGTCGAGAAAGTTCCCGTACCGCTGGAGAAGGTGCGTCGTTATCTGGAGCCGGGGCCCATAGTGCTTGTCTCGTCAGCCTGGGAGGGTCAGCGCAATATCATGACCATGGGCTGGCACACGGTGATGGCATTCTCGCCGTCGCTGGTCGGCTGCATCATCTCAGCTGGCAACCACAGCTTTGAAATGATCCGGCGCAGCGGCGAGTGCATTATTAACCTGCCGACGACGGCCCTGACTGATCAGGTGGTGGGTGTTGGCAATAGCAGCGGCGCCGAGGTCGACAAGTTCGAACGCTTTGGGCTTACCGCACAGGCGGCGGAACGAGTGAGCGCCCCTCTGATTGGGGAGTGTCACGCGCACTTTGAATGTCGGCTATTCGACGATTCTCTGGTAGAGCGCTACAACTTCTTCATCTGGGAGGTTGTGTCGGCCCGGGCAGCGGTGTCGCCCACCTACCCACAGAGCCTTCACTACACCGGCGATGGTGTCTTCATGGTGGCCGGCGAGATCATCGACCGGCGCGACGGGTTCCTGCCACAGATGTTATAGGCGCTGGCCTTAGCTGATCATTAGCGGCGCGGTGTCATTGCTACTGTTGTGGTTAGTGCATGGCTTCTAACCATTTTCCTTGCCCAGGCGCCAGTAGCCCATGCTGGTAACGTACTGCTTGGGTAGCCCGCACTCGTTGACCAAATAGCGACGCAGCTTCATGGCGACTTTGGTTTCAGCGGCGATCCAGGCGTAGAAGGGTGCGCTATCGTCCAGGGTGGCGGGCTCCCAGAGTGGGGCGTTTTCGTCCTCGCCACTTCCATCCTCGCTGCCCTTGGTCGCGGTTAAAGGGTTACCCCCTAGCGCGACAATCTCTTGCTGCAAATCGATATCGCGCAGCGCTCGCATCAGCAGCTCGCCGTGTTGGCAGCCGGGCTCGGCATTGCGGGCCAGCCAGTGCAGTTTGGCGGCCTGTGGCAGCGGCTGAACATCGTCGCGGCGAGGCACTTCGAGTAGCGCTTCGACCTTGGGTCTGAGCGGCAGGTCATCGAGGGTTTCCAGAATACCGGCGGCAGCGGGGAGGGCGGTTTCGTCGGCGATGATCAAAATACGGCGCACGCCCTGGGGCGGTTTCCACTCGTAGCCTTGTTTGGGGCCTTCCGCATTAGCGGCGGGGGCTGTCATGGCAAGGAGGTCACCTGGGCGGGCGTGCATTGCCCAACGCGATGCAGGGCCATTGTCGCCATGGAGGACAAATTCTACGTCTACCTCAGCCTGCTCCGGTCGTAGGGCGCGGATGGTGTAAGTGCGTGCAGAGGGGCGCTGGGCATCTGGAAGGGCACGGTAGGCGCTGTACCAATCGTGTTCTTCCAGCTTGGCAATCTCGAACAGCGGGTCGAGATTGCCACCGCCTTCGGGAAAGAACAATTTGACGCGTTGATCAGGTGCGTAGGTCGCCATTTGGCTGACGTCAGGGCCAGTAAAGGTGAACCTGACTAACGAGGCGCTGACTTGGGTGCGCCGAGCGAGGGTGATACCAAAAAGCCGGTAGCGCTGCTTGGCTGCCATTGTGCCTTCCTCCCTTGATTAAAGTCGTCAATTGTAGTGCTAATTATTATCATTTAGAATCGTTGTTAATGATTTAATCACTAACTCCCCCGAAATATTAAGGCTTGGAAAATGACTCTGTTGCCTATCATGCCCCGCGTGGCGATTTGCTCAGCTGTAATAAGAGGTTGTTCACTATGCTAGGCGCCGCGCAATTCGCCCAGCGAATGGGGGGGATGTCGCCCGCTAAAGCCTGCTTGTTGCTTAGCCTGCCCATGGTGGTGCTGTTTTGGGTCGGCCTAGAGGGCCAAGGCGGTTTCGCGCTGGGCCTGCAGGCATTAGTGGCCCCCTCTTTTGAGAATGTGGACGAGCTGCTGCTTTACTACGCTTGGTGGCCGCGCCTCTCTATCGCCCTGCTCGCCGGGGGCGGCCTGGGGTTGGCAGGCGTGCTCATGCAGCAGGTGCTGCGCAACCCGTTGGCCTCGCCCACCACCCTAGGGGTGGCATCGGGCGCTAACCTGGCGCTGATGACTGCCACCTTGCTGGCGCCGGGACTGCTTGTCGTCGGGCGAGAATGGGTTGCCTTGTTGGGCGGCGCGCTGGCAGTGGGGCTGGTTTTCCTGCTCTCCTGGCGGCGCGGGCTGGCGCCGATCGTGGTGGTGCTTGCAGGCCTGGTGGTCAATCTGTATCTGGGAGCGCTCTCTACCGCGCTGCTGCTGTTCAACCATGAAGCGCTCTCGGGGCTGTTGATCTGGGGGGCAGGGTCGCTGGCGCAAAACGGTTGGGACGGCGTTGCAATTCTCTGGCCTCGGCTGGCGATTAGCTGCGTGGCCGCGTGGTTTTTGCTGCGCCCCTTGGCGGTGCTGGAGTTGGACGATGCCAGTGCCAAGAGCCTGGGAGTCTCGCTAGCCTATTTACGCTTTGCGGGGATGGGGCTGGCGGTGTTTATTACCGGCAGCATTGTCAGCGTGGTAGGCATCATCGGGTTTATCGGCTTGGCAGCGCCCAATATTGTACGTATGGCCGGTGCGCGCCGCTTAGGGCCACGGCTAATCTGGTCGACGCTATTGGGGGCGGTGCTGCTGACCACCACGGATCTGTTGCTGCAGCAGTTCTCAGGTATGGCGGCGGCCTTTATTCCTACCGGGGCAATTACCGGTGCCCTGGGGGCACCGCTGTTAATGTGGCTGATTCCGCGCCTGAAACTGCAGGGCGACCAGCCGCCAAAAGGGGCCGGTGTTTTCGCGCATCGCCACCCTGCGCCGTCACGTTTAGCCACTGGTTTAATCCTTGCGCTACTGGGGGCAACGGTTCTCGGCTTGCTGTTTGGCCAGGGTGTAGACGGCTGGTATTGGCTGGCGCCCAATAACTGGGACGTGATGCAGTGGCGTCTGCCTCGAGTGATGGCGGCGGCAGCCAGTGGGTTAATGCTGGCGATTGCGGGGACGATTCTCCAGCGCCTTTCCGCCAACCCCATGGCCAGCCCTGAAGTCTTGGGTATCAGTGGCGGCTGTGCCATTGCGCTGATTCTGGGGATTTTCCTGCTGCCTGCGCCCACCAATATGATGCTGATTGGCGTGGGTACCCTGGGGGCTTTCGCAACACTGCTGGTGTTGGTAGGTATCAACCGCAAGAGCGGTTATCTCCCCGAGCGCTTGCTGCTCACCGGGGTGGCGGTCAGTGCGTTATTTGATGCGGTGCGCAGCGTAATGCTGGCAGGTGGAGATCCGCGTGGCCAGCAGGTGATTGCCTGGCTGGCAGGCTCTACCTATTACGTGGATGTCACCAATGCCGTTGTCGTCGGCGGTATTGCCGCAGTGTTGGCGCTGATCACGCTACCCTTCACCCGCTGGTTGGATATCTTGCCCTTAGGCGCGCCGACGGCCAAGGCGCTTGGGGTAACCCTCAACCGTGCCCGTTTGGCGTTGCTGCTACTGGTGGCGCTGCTAACCGCCTGCGCCACTCTAGTGGTGGGGCCGCTTTCGTTTATTGGCTTGTTGGCGCCGCATATGGCGCGCCTGGTGGGCTTCTCTCGGGCGGGGCAGCACCTGCTGGGTGCTGCGTTGATCGGCATGCTATTGATGGTGCTGGCGGACTGGGTGGGTCGTCAGATGATTTTCCCCTACGAGATGCCCGCTGGCTTGGTCGCCTCCTTGATCGGCGGGGCTTACTTTATGTGGGGGCTGCGGCGGCTATGAGTAACGTGGCGACCAAACCGGGAGGGCTTTGTGCAGCGGTGGAGCCAGCGGAGGCGTTGTTGGCGCTGTACCGCCAACCGCCGTTGGATAAATTGAAGGCCCCTGCGTTTGGTCAGCCAGATGAACCGACGCTAGCCGCCTCTGCGCTGCTGGATCGAGACTTCTTAAGCGAGCAGCTGGCGTGCTATGGCCGCAGCCACGGTGACGATGCCGACTACCTGGCCGCTGCCTCGGTATGGTCGAAATATCATTTCAGCAATGTTGCAATTCCCTCCCTGGTGGCCAACCTGCTCCTCGGCTACGCGTTGCCGATCGGCATAAATGAACTTCGGTTGGCGCTTGGTGATAAAGGCCAGACCACGCGTATCTGGCTGCCCCACGGTGGCGTGAAGCTTAACGCTGAACCCCCTGCGCGCTTTAGCACGCTATTTGACGACCACTGTGCACCGCTTATTGAAGCTCTGGTCGCGGTCTCCGGGCTTTCTGCCAAGGTGTTCTGGAACAATCTCGGTCAATACGTGGAGTTCGTGGGGAAAGCCTGCTCGCAGCACCCGGAGTTTGCTGGGGCGGGTGAGCCGCTGCTGGATTATCTCGCCACCAAGACGCTCCCCGATGGGCGTCGTAATCCACTCTATCAGCCGGTGCGTTATCTGGAACTGGGCGGTGATAAGCCGACCCGGGTGAGGCGGTTATGCTGTATTAGGTACCGGCTACCCGGCGAGCCGCTGTGCGGCGGCTGCCCGTTGAAACCCGAAAATCGACCGGCCAAGCGCCGACGCAAATAACCGCCAGGAGGCCTTGCTCATGGAGCTGATGAGGATTGTATGGCGTGATTATCGCTGGCCGTTTGTGGCCGTGGTACTGCTCAGTTTGGCAAGCGCTGGCCTGGGTGTCGGTGTCATCGCCTTTATCAATCAGCGGCTGCTGGGCACCTTCACTGACCCCTGGCGCATCCTGCCCGAGTTCCTAGGGCTGATAGCGCTGCTACTGGTCATTACCCTGACATCACAATTGGCGCTGACCACGCTGGGTCACCATTTCGTCTATCGGCTGCGGGGGCAGTTGATCAAGCGAATTCTAGATACCGATATTGAACGCGCCGAGCAGATTGGCAGTGCGCGACTGCTGGCGAGTCTCTCCTCCGACGTGAGTTCAGTGACCGTTGCTTTTATACGCTTGCCGGAACTGGTGCAGGGCGGGGTGCTGACGGTAGGCGCCACGCTTTACCTGGCGTGGCTTTCGCCTGCCATGCTGGGCGTCACCGCGCTCTGGGTGATCGTGACGGTGTTGATTGGCATGCGTTTGGTGGCCCGGGTCTATGGGCATATGGCCAAACTACGCGAAATACAGGATCGTCTCTACGCGGATTACCAGTCGGTGATCGAGGGGCGCAAAGAGCTGGCGCTCAACCGTGACCGTGCCGAGTGGCTGTATCGCGATGTCTACACCCCTGATGCGCTAGATTGCCGACGCCATTTTATTCTTGGCGATACCTACCATCTCAGCGCGGTGAACTGGTTCAACATCATGATGCTGGGCGCTATTGGTGTGGCGTTCTTTTTGGCCAACGGCCTGGGTTGGGCATCGGTGCAGGTAGCCACTACTTTTTCACTCACGCTGCTGTTTCTGCGTGCGCCGTTGATGCAGGCCATTGGCGCCTTTCCGACCTTGATTAACGCCCGAGTGGCGTTTGAAAAAATCAGCAGTTTAGACCTGGCCGAGCACCGCGAGGCGTTCGGCCACTCTGCGCTGCGCCATGACTGGCAGGAACTAACCCTGGAGCAGGTCAGCTATCGATACCCGGATGAGGAGTCTCGGGAGGGTTTTGCTATCGGACCTATCGACCTGACCTTGAAGCGTGGCGAGGTGGTGTTTCTGATCGGCGGAAACGGCAGTGGCAAATCGACCTTGGCGAGGCTGCTAACCGGACTCTACCAGCCCCAAAGTGGATGTGTTCGAGTCGATGGCAGGCCGCTGCAGGAGGAAGACTGGACACGCTATCGCCAACACTTTTCAGCCATTTACACCGACCTGCATTTGTTTGACCGGTTAATGGGCCCCGCCGGCGAGTCACCCGACCCAGCTTTGGTAGAGGAGTGGCTTGCCGCACTGGGCATGCACAGCAAGCTCGACTTCGACGGCGACCGCATCACCAACACCAACCTCTCCCAGGGCCAGCGCAAGCGCCTGGCGATGCTGCTGGCGGTCGCTGAACAGCGCGATCTATTGCTGTTGGACGAATGGGCCGCCGACCAAGACCCGCAGTTCCGCCGGGTCTTTTACCGTGAGCTCTTGCCGCAGTTGCGAGCACTGGGCAAGACGCTGGTGGTGATTAGCCACGACGACCACTACTTCGACCAGGCCGACCGCTTGCTGGAAATGCGCCACGGGCAGTTGGTAGAACTCACCGGCGAACAGCGAGAAGCCGCCAGCCGCGATGCGGTGGCTCGGGTGACTGAGTAATGCGTAACGATACGGTGGCAATACAATCAACTGATCCCACGGCGTACCATACCGGCTGCCGAGACTCGCTTGGCAAGCTGTATCACCACCACCAACCCTGGCTGCAGCAGTTGCTCAGCCAACGGTTGGGGTGCAGCGAGTCGGCGGCGGATCTGGCGCAGGATGCGTTTGTGCGGTTGCTGAAAACGCCTCGCCATCTGGATAGTTTCGACGGGGCGAGAGCCTATCTCAGCCGTATGGCCAAAGGGCTGTGCGTGGATCATTGGCGCCGCCAGGATATCGAGCGCGCCTGGCAGCAAGCCCTGGCGGCCAGCGCTGAGGCGCATTTACCCTCCGCCGAACACCAGCAGATCGTCATCGAGACGCTGTGTGAAATCGACCGTATGCTGGCGCGGTTGCCCGAAAAAGTCGCTAGCGCCTTTTTGGCCTCCCAACTACACGGCAAACCCTATTGGCAGATTGCTGAGGAACTGGGGGTGTCCGAACGCATGGTCAAAAAATATATGGCCCAGGCCATGCTGCAATGCGCGTTGATCGAAGCGGGCTTCGAGGCAAGCCTCTAAATGGCTTCTGCCGCCAGCCCCGATGAAGCCGCCAAGCGCCGCGCGTTGGCGGAGGCCGCCGAGTGGTTTGCTGAATGGCAAGCGGGGGAGTTGTCGGCTACCGAGCGTCAACGCTGGCAAGCATGGCGGGATGCCAACGACACCCATCGCTGGGCCTGGCAACAGGTGGAGGGCGTCAGCCGCCGCTTCACCGAGCATCTAGACGAAGATGAACGCCAAACCGCTGACAGCGTGATCAGCACCGCGCGCCAACGGCGGCAGGGGCGGCGTCATCTATTCGGCGGACTGGTCACGCTCGCGCTGGTCTCTGTACTCACCGCCGCGCTCTGGCAAAGCACACCGCTGCCAAGGCTGGTACAGCAATGGAGCGCCGATTATCACACCGCCACCGGCGAAGTCACCCGCATCGTGCTGGAGGATGGCACCCAGGTCTGGCTAAGCAGCGCTTCGGCACTGAATGTCGATTACGATCAAGCGCAGCGCCGCTTGGCGCTGGTGGCTGGCGAGGTGCTGATAGAGACAGGCAAAGACACCGAAAGACCGTTTTACCTGGATACCCGCAGTGCGCGACTAACGCCCTTGGGCACGCGTTTTAGCGTGGGTGAGCAGCCATCAGGCGAACTGCTAGCGGTGTTTGACGGCGCCGTGGCCATCCAGACCCTGGGCGATGCTCAGCATGCGAGCCAGCGGCAGGTGGTCAATGCCGGGCAGCAGGCTCACTACGCCGCTGACCGCATCGGTGAGCTCACGCCCGCCGAAGGCCGTCGGGAAGCTTGGGCCAACGGCATTCTTCTAGCCGAGAACATGTCGCTTAAGAGCTTCGTCGCAACGCTTAGCCGCCATCACCGTGGCCGCCTTGAGGTCGACCCGGCGGTGGCGAACCTCACCCTGCTCGGCGCTTTCCCGCTCGATGACCTAGAGCGCACCTTGAACATGGTCGAGACCACGCTGCCGGTAAAGGTGCGCCGGGTAATGCCCTGGTGGATCAAAATCGAGGCAGGCGAAGCAAGCTCCAGCGAGGAATAAAAAGAGAAAAAAGTGGTTTTTCTGGTTCCCCTTTTTCGCGCTGGTTCGATTCCCCTTTATAAGCACTTAAAACGTATCTGCAAGGGGAACCGATATGCTCCACCAGCGCACTGCACTTCAACCGCCTACTGCCAAGCACCAACCGACGCTTAACCGCCGCGCCTTGGCGCTGGCGGTTCACTTTGCCGCCGTCGGATTACTGACCGTGCCGCTGCTATCGCAGCCCGCCATAGCTCAAGTCACCCAGCAGCAAGCACGCCACTATGATATTGCCAGCGGCCCGGTCAGCAGCGTCATCAACCGATTCGCCGCCGAGTCGGGTGTTTTTATCAGCGGCGCTGGCGAGCTGGGGGAAGGCCGCCAAAGCCCCGGCCTGCAAGGCCAGTATCGAGTCGATGAAGGGCTGGAGCGGCTATTGGATGGAACGGGGTTAAGGGCTGTACGGCAGGGTGATGGTAGTTATCGGTTGGAAGAGCGGGCGGCTGATGTGGCGTTGTCGGCGCTGGAGGTAACCGGAAAGCGCCTGCCTTACGGCATGACCGAGAACAGTAATTCCTATACGAGTGAAAGCGCTACCATCGGCTTGGGTGCGCAGTCGGTGAAGGAAACGCCTCAGTCCATTAGCGTCGTAACGCGGGAACGCTTGGATGACCAAGGGACTACCTCATTGGCCGAGGCCATACGCAATGTCACTGGTATGACCGTGAGTGAGTACGGAACCAATCAGTACGAAATCAAAACACGGGGATATAGCGTCGATTCCTTTCTGATGGATGGCAGCCCTGCTCAGAGTGCAGGAAGTGCCTGGGAAAGCGCTGGAGTATTTGACACAGCCCTGCTTGATCGTATTGAGGTTCTACGTGGGCCTGCGGGGATTATTCATGGATCCGGAGAGCCCAGCGGTACCATCAACCTGGTGCGCAAACGCGCCCTATCTGAAAACCAATCCTCTGTTTCCCTTTCTGCCGGTACGAATGATGCTTACCGGGGTGTTGTCGACGTTACCGGCGCACTGGACAGCGAAGGGCGAGTTCGAGGGCGCTTCGTTGGCGTCTATGATGATAGGGATTCTTTCATCGACCACGTCTACTCAGAGAACCAGGTTGGCTATGGCACATTGGAGTTCGACTTATCTCCCGACACGACGCTTTCAATGGGCGTAACTGTGCAGGATGAAGAATTCCGCCCCCACTCTGGCTTACCCACCTACAGTGATGGCACATTCACGAATGTAGACCGCTCTACCTACCTCGGATCCGACTGGGACAAGCAGAGCGGGGATGCGCAGCGCTATTTCTTGGAACTTGAACATCGCCTCGCCAACGGTGGCGAATTAACGCTGAAGGCCAATCGGCTGGATCGCGATGCCAATCTGAGAAAAAGTAGTGAGGGGATGCTTCCCGCAGATCGGGGCACCGGCGACTTTTGGATCCGCCAGCTCGCTTGGGAGCTTGAGAAACAGGACGATTATTTCGAGGCACAGGTTAACTCACCGTTCCAATTGGCTGGGGCGACCCATCAAGCTGTGATTGGAACCAGTTACCAGAATAGTGAGCTAAGAAATGAGTGGACCTACGGTGACCCTCAATACCTTCCTCAGAATCTATTCGATCCAAAGAATGACCGAGCTGAACCAGATTTCGATGGCCCCCCCGGTCAGAATGAGTTTGTTGTTGAACAATATGCCACTTATGGACAAGTTCGCTTCAACATTATAGATGATTTCACGATTGCTCTTGGTGGTCGTGTCAATTGGTGGGAAACGGATAACTTGCTTGGTGGTGAAAGGTCCAGTGACGATGGTACTGAATTTATTCCTTACGCTGGCTTAATCTATAGACTCAACGATGAGCTCAACATATACACCAGTTACACAGGTATATTTCAACCGCAAACGGCTATGGATAGCGATGGCGATCCTATCAAGCCAAGAGAAGGTGAGCAGTACGAGGTCGGCGTTAAGGGCTCCCATGCTGGGGGTGACTTGAACTGGCATGCTGCAGTCTTCCGTATTGAAGACACCAACCGCGCCTATGCTGACCCTAATAATCCTGGTTTCTCAATTCCAATTGGTGAAGCAAGGAGTGAGGGCTTCGAGCTGGAAGTCAGCGGTCAGCTTTTGCCCCGTTGGGATCTCAGTGCAGGTTACGCCTATACAGAGACTGAGTTCGTGAGAGATGCTAACTCGGAGGGGCTCACGCTTTCACCAGATACACCGAAGCATAACTTTAATCTGTGGTCACGTTACCGCTTCAGCGACGATCCTAGTCAGGGCTGGCGAGTCGGTGCCGGCATGAATACAGTCAGCAGTCTTTACGCCAAAAGTGACGATAACTTTATTGAGCAAGGAGGCTATACCACAGTATCAGCCATGGTCGGCTATCGTGTCAGTGAAAATTTGGACTTTTCAATAACTGGCAATAATCTGACTGATAAAAATTATTACTCTGCCGTTCGAGGTGTAACCAAGCATAACTATTACGGCGCACCACGCAACTTCATGGCGACGATGAAATACGAGTTTTAATGAATGAGAATGTAACATTGTAGAAAAGGTGCCTTTCTCAGCCCTGCTTCAGTGGGGCTGAGTGGTGTGTAATGGTCATTGAAAAAAATGAAAACTGGCAAGTTCCTCCCCGGTTTCTTTTTTCTTCTGAAGGAGTTCACAGTGAGGTTTTATAAGCTTTTATTAATATTATGGTGCCCCTCTTATTTTTTTATTAGCTTTTTTTTGATTTTTAACCCGGCACTGGCAAATAAAGCGCCCTCTTCTACTTCGGTTTTTGACTGGACTGTTGCGGAAGCACTCCTTGCGTTGGATCCTGGCCCTGTTCTTATGGGTAATGTTTCGGGTTTCCACACATGGACCGGTAACAGCTATACTGATGCTGATATCACTAGTGTTGGGAGCCAAATATTTCCTAATATGGAACTGTTAAGTAGTATTGGTTCACACCGTATACTCCTTGCGCCTCGACAGACTCGTATGGGCGTTATGTTGGCAGATATTGCACCTTTTTCTATTATTCACAATTTCCCTTTTGCGAATGATATTGATGACGACTTATGGGCGCGTTTCGATTCATTTGTACTTGAAGTTGGGGCACTGGCAGGCAGAAGACATAAAGCAGAGAAGTTGGTTGCTAACACTCAAGTCCATTTGCGTTCTCTGCAGAGTGCATTGGAACCACAGCCACCTTTATTGATTATCCAATTAATGAATGAACAGTACATGCGAGTATATGGCGAAAATAGCCTGTTCCAGGGGGTGCTAAAGCGGCTAGGGCTAAGTAATGCATGGAAACAACAGACCAATCAGTGGGGGTATTCACTGATCAGTATAAGAGAGCTCTTCAATGTTGAAGATGCGAGACTGGTTATCATAGAAAGTGGAAATCCCACAGGTATCGAACACAATATCGAAAATAGCGGCATGTGGCGTTACCTTCCTAGCGTCCAGCGTGGAGATTTTGTCGTATTACCATCTTCGTTTTGGATAGGCGGAGTTCACCCCTCTGCTCGACGATTTGCTGACGCCCTCGTCGAGGCACTGGAGGAACCGACCACTCCCTAGCGACGCTCTGTCATCTGCGGGCTCTTCATCGCCTTATGATTTGTAATGATAAGTATTATCACTTATTGTTTGCATCTGGTTTTGCCCCTTTTTTTGGGGGCAGTTGGCACAGGCAATCAATGGCAACGGGCGATGGTATCGATAAAGCAACAGGGCGGAAGCGAGGTTCCTTTCGACGCCCTCTATCACAATCATCATAGCTGGCTGCGGCGCTGGTTGAGCGCCAAACTGGGCTGTTCCCATACCGCTGCTGACCTAGCGCACGATACCTACCTACGCATACTGGCGCGGGGCACTACGCCAGCGCCGGAACAGTCACGCCGTTTTTTGACCCAAATCGCCAAAGGGCTGGTCGTGGACCATTACCGCCGTCGGCGAATCGAAACCGCCTATTTGGAAACCCTCAGCCTGCTTCCAGAGACAGTCTCGCCTTCTCCCGAGGAGCAAGCACTCACTATCGAAGCGCTGGTAGAGATCGATACGCTGCTCCATGAGCTTCCCGACAAGCCTCGCCGGGCTTTCCTTATGTGCCGCCTGGATGGCCAGAGCTACCAAGACATTGCCGAGACGCTGAGTGTCTCGGTCTCTTCGGTAGAGAAATATATCGCCCGGGCACTGCTGGCCTGCCACCGTGCGATAAGCGAATCTCAACCCTGAGTGAATGCCATGAGCCGCACGTCCGCCGACGCCTCCCAGAAGACCATCGATCCTGCCGTGCTAGAGCAGGCCAGCCTGTGGATGGCGCGACTATGGAGCGACGACATTAGCGAGGCGCAGCGCGACGCTTGCCTGGCCTGGCGACAAGCATCGCCTGAACATGAGCGAGCCTGGCAGCAGTTGCAAGCGATTGATGGCCGGTTGGCCGCACTGCCGCGTCACGCTGCTCGTAGCGAGCTTTTTTCGTCTTCCCAGGTCTCCCGGCGGGGCTTGCTGCAATGGGGTGGCTTGGCTGTGTTGTTGGGCGGGCTGGGGTTTGGACTACCGCGCACGCCCCAGTGGCAGCGCCAGTTCGCCGACTACGCCACTGGTATTGGTGAGAGTCGCGAACTGACGCTGAGCGATGGCACTCATCTGGTGTTGGATACCGATACTGCCATCGACGTAAGGTTCGATGCTCACCAGCGGCGACTCCACCTTCTGCGTGGCGGGGTGCTGATCACCACGGCAAAAACACCGGACGCCCGGGCGTTCAGCGTTATGACCCAGGAAGGGCTTTCTTATCCGCTGGGAACCCGCTTCAGCGTGCAACAGCATTCTGACAGCACCCAAGTGGCCGTTTATGAGGGACGGGTGGCCCTGGAGCGGCGTGGAAGTGATGAGCGGGCGACGCTGGATGCTGGTCAGCAGGCTGCCATGAGTGCTGATGGGGTATCGCCACCGGCGCCCTTGGAACCCGCTGGATTGGCCCGCTTTCAGGGGCGGCTGGTGGCCGAAGGCATGCGAGTTAGTGACGTGGTCGAGATATTGGCCCGCTATCGCCATGGCGTGGTGCGCTGCGCACCGGAGGTGGCCGACCGGCGGGTGAGCGGCGTGTTCTCGCTGCAAGATACCGACCGCGCCCTGGCTAGTCTTGCCGATGCACTGTCATTAAAGGTGGTCTACCGAACGCCATTATGGGTTACGGTCGCGTCGCGTAATACTCACGAAAACTAGAAAGAAAAAATTCAGAAAACATTGAGGGATTCTCGTTCTCGTTCGGAATGGGAGATGTAGACATAAAAATGCATCACTTAACGGGGATCCTCATGACGACACAGCAAGCGCACTCACGCTTTATCCGAACGCCTTTGGCCCGCGCCATTTCGCGAGCCATTCAATACGGCCTGCTCGCCGGTTGCTTGGTAGGCCTACCCGCTACGGCGCTTGCCCAGCAAGCAGCAGGGCAGAGTGCCGCCGCTTCGCAACGCTATTCCATTGAAGCAGGACAGCTCGATACGGCTTTAAACCGTTTCGCGGTCAGTGCAGGCATCGAGATTGCCTTCGATGCCACCTTGACCGCTGGCAAGCAAACCGCTGGGCTGCAGGGCAACTATGGAGTCAGCGAAGGTTTGGAGCGCTTGCTGGCAGGCACAGGCCTTGCACCCCTGCGCAGCGCCGATGGTAGTTATCGGTTGGAGATCTTGAATGCGCGAGCTGATCAGAACTTAGAAACCGTTTCGGTCTACGGCACCCTACCTGCCCGCTATGAAGGCCGCTACGCCGACTCCTCAATGCGTCTTCCTAAAGACATTATTGATGTACCACGAACAATCGACGTCATTCCTGAACAGTTCCTGCTCGACCAACAAGCAAGAGAAATGGCCGATGCCTTCCGCCTTTCGCCCAATGTGGTTGTGGGTGATGGTTATGGCGGCACCCGCGAGCAGGCACTGATTCGCGGCTTCGACCGCAACGATAATTTTTATCGGAACGGCGTGCCTTTTAGCCATGAAAGCCGCATTGATCCGGCAACTATCGATAACATTCAGCTCATTAAAGGCCCCGTTGCAGATATTGGCCGTATGTCGCCAGGTGGCATCGTCAATATAGAAACCAAGCAGCCACAGTTTCAACGTGAGCATTCAATCTCGACAACTTTCGATGAGCATGGGCAACGTCGTGGAACCGTTGATCTCACTGGCCCTGTCGGTGACAGTCAAAACTTGGCCTACCGGATCACAGGCTCCCTTGAGGACAGCGAAACATTTCGCGATACCTCGGTCGATAGGCAGTTTCTATCCTCCGCATTGCTCTGGCAGGGGGACTCCGGTGTGCAAGTAGGATTTAATCATGAGTACTCTAGGGATCGAAGAGAGATAGATAGGGGATTAATTACGGTACCTTATGGGGATTCGCAGCGTAGATTAGCGGATGTTCCTTTTGACACTCGCTTTGATGGTAATATCCCAAACGAACGAGACCATGAGTATCACCTAGCTGAGCTAGACATTGTAATTCCGTTGGCAGATCCAGCCTGGGAAATCGACAATAAGGTCTTTTATTCTAGAGCAACGTCAGAGGATCTACGTGCCGAAGTCATCTCTGTTGGCGACGATAGAGAAACATTGTCCAGGCGTGTCGGTGCCAACCAGGACGGCGTACGGACATACAAGTTTGCCCGCTCTCAGCTCATCGGTGAAATCGATGCGGCTATACCTATACGAGTGGCAACGGGGGTTGAGTATCGAGAGTTCAGCCATGAGTGGCGTTACTTAGGCGGAAATTCTCAGGTTGGGGGCACTGTCTCATCGCCTGACTCTTTCACTCTTATCAATGACCTAGATTCCCCCAGTAGCGACCAATTTTACGACGTTAGTCAAAAATCACATGGCGTATTTTCGGCTACCGAGTTCTCGCTAACGGATACAGTGACGCTTGACCTTGGGCTTAGATATGAGATATCCGAGAACAGTTACCATAGCGATAACTATTTGACAGGTTCAACAAGCGATATCGACTCAGGTAGCAGCAGTAAGCTTACGAAGGGAATCGGATTGGTCTGGGAAACCATGCCGGGCCTGAATCTATACCTCAGCTATGCAGACACATTCGAGCCTCAAAATATATATGTAGGAAATCAAGAAGTCTTTGAGCAGGATCCCCGTGAGGGACAACAGGTAGAAACGGGCATAAAATGGAGCTCAGCCGATAACCGTTACTTTATTACTGGGGCTATTTTTGATCTTCGCGAAGACAATGTGGTCGAAAACATCAATGGAGAGCCTGTTCCAACGGGTGGTATCAGATCCCAGGGTATAGAAATTTCCATGGCAGCTAACCCCATAGATGGCTTCAACTTGCGTGGCGCCATTGGTTTTCTTGATGCTGAGATCGTCAGCGATAATGATGCAACAAACGGTAACCAACCACGTAACGTCCCTGATACGACTGCTAGCCTTTGGGCGAGCTATGAATTTCAGAACCCAGAAAGTGCGCTTCGAGGGCTAGGTATCGGCAGCGGCATTACCTATGCAAGCAACCGCTATGGCGATAACGGCCATAGAAACAACATTGGCGAGACTCTCCGTGGCTTTGAGCTTGGTGACTATACCGTTGTTGATGCCGGACTCTGGTACTACCTACCTGTTGGTAGCGGTGATCGCTTACGTTTCGACCTAGGTGTCAAGAACGTTACAGATGAAGAGTATATTGTTGCCTCAGGAGGCAACACTCGTATAAGCGTGGGTGACCCCAGAACATTCTATAGCGGTGTTCGCTTTGAATTCTGATTGAATGCACGACACGCTCAAAAACAAAGGAAGGGGGCGCGCCCCTTTCCTTCTGCTCTCAATATTCATCGTTGGTCCGTTCAAGAGAGATCATCATGCCGGGTTTCACGATTGCCCTTAGGCTTTCATTTAATAGCGTAGTGGCAATGGTTGTCATTGCGGCTTTAACGCTGCCTACTAAAAGCCTAGCATCTTCTAATGCCCCAACTATTGCCGCTCTCGATAGCCGTATTGTTGAAACACTAATTGCGATGGAGTTGCCCCCAGTTGCATTTACCTATCCCGGATCTCAATATTACTTATCTAACTCCAGTTTATCGGGTTCCACTAACCTTGGCTTAGCCTCCCAGCCCAACTTGGAGCTTCTTAACCAATTTTCACCACAGCAGATTTTGATTTCTCCGTACTTAACACAGATTTCTGCTCAGCTGTCAGGCATTGCCAAAGTAGTGATCCTAACTCCCTATAACAGCGAAAAACGAACAGGCCGTTGGCGGCAACTGACTTCTTTCACACGGAAGCTAGGCAAGCACATCGGTGAGATGAAATCCGCAGAAAGCTTGATACGTGAAAGCGAACATCAGCTCCAGGTATTGCGGGATAGGCTCCCTCGTGACCAGCCCCCCTTTTTAATTATTAGCTTTATGGATCACCGCCATGCTCGGGTCTTTGGGAACAACAGCATGTTTCAAGGTGCCTTGGAGCAGTTGGAGTTGACCAATGCCTGGCAAGGACAGAACAATCACTTGGGTTTTACGACTGTCAGTATTGATGCGTTGATCGACATTGACGCTCGTTTAATAATCTTAGAAAGCCCCTATGCTAACAGCCCCGTTCATGAACAATTTTTCGCGGAGGGTATTTGGGGGTATATGCGTAGCTTGCAGCGCGGGGATGAGATCTACTTGCCAGCAACATTTAGTCATTTCGGGGCCTTACCTTCTGCACGCCATTTTGCTGAGCTCTTGGTCGAGACACTCGAAGCGACTACAAGCTAATAGCATGCTTAGTCGATATTTTGATTCATATCTTTTGGACGACTTTATATAAGCAAAACTAATACCCCATTAGCAGGATGATTTTTAGTTATCCAGGCTGCCCGTTACCTTAGTGCGATGTTTTCAAAGAGCAACGCTAATTCCGGCAACGGAGGCAGGGCAATGTGGGAAAGTTATATCACCGGGCTGGTAGTGTGCGGCGGAATTATCATGGCGATCGGGGCGCAGAATGCCTACATCCTGGGGCTGGCGATTCGTCGTGAGTATCACTGGTGGTCGGCGGGGCTGTGCATGAGCGCGGATATTATCCTGCTCACCGCGGGCATGTTTGGCGTAAGTGCTTTTCTGCTGACGATGCCCAGCGCGCTGGAAGCCATGCGCTGGGTGGGTGTAGTGTTTTTAAGCTGGCTGGCGGCTCAGGCGCTGTTTAGAGCCTTTAGTGGGCGGCAAGGGTTGAGCGCCGAAGCAGGCAAAGCGCGCAGCTTAACCAAAGTGATTTTCGCCACTCTTGCCGTCACCGTGCTTAATCCCCAGGTGTATCTGGATACGCTGCTACTGATACCCACCATTGGCGCCCAGCAGGAGAGCGCCGGGGTTTTTGTGGCGGGGGCATCTACCGCGTCCATACTCTGGTTTAGTCTGCTGGCCTGGGGCGGCGCCGCACTTTCGCCCTGGCTTTCAAAACCCATCGCATGGCGCATTATCGATGGTCTGATTGGCTTGATGATGGCGGGTATCGCTGTCCATCTTGCCCTGGGGGCATCCTATCCTGGCTAAACCGCTCAATGGTTAATGGCGACTGGTTTTTAATGACGGCTAAAGTAGGCCTCCATCACCGCGATGACTTTGTCGATATCCGTGTCATTAACATCGCGATGGGCAACGAAGCGCGTGGCGTAAAGCAACTCAATCAATATGCCATGCTCTTTTAGCCAGGCAGAGAGGGGCTTTACGTGTTCGTCGGGAAAGCGAACGAACACCATATTGGTTGCCTGGGCGGTAATCTCGACGCCAGGCAGCTTTGCTAAACCCTCTGCCAAGCGCGCCGCCCGACGGTGATCGTCGGCCAGATCCGCCACGTGATGATCCAGAGCATGCTGACAGGCGGCGGCGATAATGCCCGACTGGCGCATGCCGCCACCCACCACTTTACGCCAGCGCCGAGCGCGGTCGATCAATGCTTGCGAGCCCACCAGTGCCGAGCCGATGGGCGTGCCAAGCCCCTTGGAAAAGCATAGCGAGACGCTATCAAACGGCAGGCAAAGCTGTTTAAGCGGGATGTCGCTCGCCACGACGGCGTTAAACAGTCGTGCCCCGTCCAAGTGCGTGGCCAGGCCGCGTTCCCGGGCCAGTTCGGTGGCTTTCAAAACGTAATCTGCGGGCAGCACTTTGCCACCAATGGTGTTTTCCAACGCCAGCAGCTTGGTGCGTGCAAAGTGAAAATCGTCGGCTTTAATCGCCGCGCTGATTTTCTCCAGCGGCAGCGTGCCATCGGCGGCGTTCTCAATAGGCTGAGGTTGGATGCTACCCAGAACAGCAGCACCGCCACCTTCATAGCGATAAGTGTGGGCTGACTGCCCCACAATGTACTCATCACCGCGCTCGCAGTGAGCCATTAGTGCCACTAAGTTGCTTTGGGTGCCGCTGGGAAACAGCAGTGCCGCCTCTTTGCCAGCTTGCTCGGCTAAATTTTCTTGAAATGCGTTGACCGTTGGGTCATCGCCCCACACATCATCGCCTACCTGCGCGGCCATCATGGCGTCTTTCATGGCAGAGGTTGGACGGGTCACCGTATCACTGCGTAAATCAATCATGCGCATCTCCTTTATTGTGTGGGGCAATCACTCGGAAGCGTTTTCCCAAGCAAGTTCTGGGGAACCATCTATGGTTAACAGCATACTGCAAGTCTCTCAAGCAAAGGCAAACAGATGGATCTGAAAAGTGGTTATCCCTTTTGGGCGGTCAAAAATGGCCTATTGAAAACCTTCCCGCAGTTGACGCGTGATCACCAAATCGAAGTGGTGGTGATTGGTGGCGGTATTACCGGCGCACTCATCGCCTATGAATTGAGCCGCCATGGGCACCATGTAGTAGTGCTGGAACGTCGGGATGTGGGCTGGGGAAGCTCAGCCGCCAGCACGGCCTTGCTGCAGTACGAAATTGACACCCACATGACAGAGTTAGCCGAGCGCTACGGAGAGGCTGATGCAGTACTCGCCTATCGCGCCTGTGCCGAGGCCATCGGTGAGCTTGAAACCTTGGCCGCCGGCATGGGCGATGTGGATTTTGAGCGTCAACTAAGCCTTTATTATGCTAGTAACGAAGAGGATGTCGCGTCACTCAAGGAGGAGTTGGCCCTGCGCCAAAAGCACGGTTTTGATGCCGAATGGCTTGAAAGTGAAGCTGTTTTGGACGAGTACGGCTTTGTAGCACCCGGCGCTATTCTTACTCAGTTAGCCGCCAGTATTGATCCCTACCGTATGGCTTATCAGCTATTTTCCAGGGTTGTCGAACTCGGCGGGGAGGTGTATGACCGCTCGCAAATGGAGACGATGGCGCCGGATGACAAGGGTGTCACGCTCACGCTGGCCAATGGTGCCAAGCTGCGTTGCCAGTATGTGGTGATGGCCGCAGGGTATGAATCGCAAACCTGGTTGCCCGAATCGGTGGCGTTTAACCGCAGTAGCTATGCGTTTATTACTGACCCGCTACCACCAGAAGCGCTAGGTAAGTTACGCAGCACCATGGTGTGGGAGTCAACGCGCCCCTACCTTTATATGCGCACCACGCGAGATGGGCGACTTCTTGTGGGTGGTGATGATGACGACGAAGATATTCCCAAACGCCGCGATGCCCGGGTAGAGGAGAAAGTCGAAGGGCTAGCACGCAAGATAGAGGCGCTATGGCCTAAACTCGAGATTAATCCCACGTTTTCATGGGGTGGTACCTTTGCTGAAACCGACGATGGCCTGCCGTTTTTTGGCCCCCATGACGCTCAGGGGCCGCGAGTGCATTTTGCCATGGCCTATGGCGGTAACGGCATCAGCTATAGCATGATTGGTGCCAAGCTGATCCGGGCGCTGATCGAGGGCAAGCCACATCCTCTCACCGAGCTGTTTTCTTTCAAACGTCTTACACTTGGCAGCAAGTAGGCAATCAACCAACCTTGCCGTTATGCATATCTGTCGGGGAACGACCACCATGCAAGATACGCTGCACCTTCGAGCGCTGGAGCGCAATGACCTGCGCTTTGTGCATGAACTCAATAATAATCAAAGCATTATGTCGTACTGGTTTGAGGAGCCCTACGAATCTTTCGATGAGCTGGAAGAGCTTTACAACAAGCATATTCACGATAACGCTGAGCGTCGCTTTGTGGCCGAAGAGTCCCTGGGTAACCCCGTCGGCCTGGTCGAGCTGATCGAGATTGACTACATCCACCGCAGCGCGGAGTTTCAAATCATCATCGCGCCGAGCTATCAGGGAAAAGGGTTCGCGCGCACGCTGATTTATCAGGCGCTGCACTACTCGTTCACCATTCTCAACCTGCACAAGGTGTTTTTGATCGTTGCGGTAGAAAACGTCAAAGCCATTCATTTGTATCAACAAAGCGGCTTTGTGGAGGAGGGGCATCTGGTGCAGGAGTTTTTTATCAATGGCCGTTACCGCGATGTGAAGCGAATGTATATCCTGCAGGATCACTTTCTGGCGACGTTGGCCGACATCGAACACTCGGAACTCGCGGGGCTATAAAAGAGCTGGATAAGGCGATAAAAAACGCCTCAAAAGAGGCGTTTGCGGCACTGTTTATGGGCGCTAGCGAAGGTAGGCCGCAATGGCATCAAATGCAGCGCGTTGTTTCTCGGCGCGTGTGGCCCACACGTTGAGTACGTCAACGTCGGCTCCGCGTCCCTGGCTGAATGATAACGGCATGGCGTTAACTCCTGTATGGGTGGAACGTAGGGATGTGGGGGAAATAACCCACCATGTTGCGAAGCAACATAGTTAGCACAGAAACGAATATAGGGGGTTTCTGCTCATCTATCTAGTGTTTAAGACGTAGTCTTTTAGCTTATCTTTGTAAGCATATGCTTACAAATCGAGCCAATATTACTTAGCTTATTGAATGGAATAGCATTTCATAAAATGAAAAAGCCGAGCGATGGCTCGGCTTCGTTGTTTGTTTTTCGTCTAACGCGATAAAGAATTTTTCAGTGACTCGCAGTAATCCGCGAATGCGTCACTGGCGGCACGCTGCCAGTAGGCGTGTTGTGCCCAAAAGCGGAGCACTTCGTTATCTGGTGTTGAGCATACATTGGATGAAGACATCTGCGTGGCCCTCCTATTGGGACTACGCCATGAGTATAGCAGCTTATTGCTGCAGTGCAGCAATAAAAGGTTGTCAGGCCCGCTATACGTATGCATCGGAGGGTAGGGGAGCGTGTGCTGGGCATGTTATGACCGCTTAGTGGCCCTTACTCACTGCGAAATTCTGGCCAACGTTCGCCACGTGCCGAATTGCAAAGACGAGGCGCAAGTGGTTCATTTGATTCAGCAGTTTACTATTCAAATTGAACATTAATCGTCAGCATGGAGATAGCGAATGCGCCTGCGAATTATATCGGATCTACATTTGGAGTTTTTTGACGGCGATAGGGTCTTGCCAGACGTGGATGCCGATGCAGCGATTCTGGCGGGTGATATTCACCGTAAGTGCGAAGGTTTGGCCTGGGCCCGCAACCGCTTCCCGGATACGCCGATTATCTATGTACCCGGCAACCATGAATTCTACGGTACGTGCATGCCACTACTTCGCGAAGAGCTGGCACTTGAAGCCGAGCGGCTGGGTATTGAGCTGCTGGATAACCGTGCTGTAACGCTAAATGGGGTGCGCTTTTATGGCTCCACTCTGTGGACCGATTTCGCGCTTTATGCCGGTGACCCGACTCGCAACCCGGAAGAAACAGAAGCCAAAGCGAAACGCTATATGCCCGATTTTAAAATCGTCCAATCCTCGCCCGGCGTAAAGTTCACACCGCTGGCGAGCCGACAGTTGCATACTGAAGCGTTAGCATGGCTTGAGCGCGAGCTAGACCAGCCGTTTGACGGCCCTAAGGTGGTGGTTAGCCATCATGCTCCATTGCACGACTGCGTTCCTGACCAATACTTGGGGGACACGTTATCTCCCGCGTTTGCTTCTCACCTTCCGCAGTTGATGGGCAAGATGGATTTGTGGGTACATGGGCATGTTCATGAGCCCGTGGATATGCTGCGTGACGGTACGCGCATTGTAGCGAACCCCGGAGGGTATCCTGAGGAGTTTACTCCTGCGCTGTTCAAGGCTGATTGGGTAATAGACATATAAAATGATCTATTTCAATAGATTATGGTTGTTGTCAGCTTATCTGTGGTTATCTTTTTGATCCCTTGAGGGGCTGCTACTTTGGTTTGAATTTCGATAGCTATGCTTGTGCCAAATTGGCACGATACGTATTTTTGTATGATGTATTACTTTTGCAAAAACTCCCCCAATTTTTTATTGGAATCGATAATAAAAAAGGTATGTGTCATATGTTCCCGAAGATCAAAACCATGCGTGTCGTTCCCGTGGCGGGCTACGACGGTTTTTTGCTTAACCTTAGCGGCGGCCATGCCCCTTGGTTTATCCGCTGCGTGGTCATCCTTGAAGATGACGCGGGTAACCAGGGCGTTGGTGAGATTCCTTCCAGTGGCGGGATTCTTAAGGGATTGGAGCAGTGTCGCGCGCTGGTAGAAGGCTCGCAGATCAATCATATCAAGCACACCCTCAATCAGGTTCGCCTTCAATTAGCGCAGAACGGACGCGAAGAGCGGGGCCGTCAGACGTTTGATTTGCGCGTCGCGGTACATGTGATTACGGGGATTGAATCGGCGCTATTAGATCTCTTTGGCCAGGCGCTAAACATGCCGGTGGCTGATCTGCTCGGCCAATATGGAAGGCAACGGGATGAAGTCGAGGCATTGGGTTACCTGTTTTTACTAGGTGACCCTGGCAAGACAGACTTGCCGTATCCCACAGCGCAGAACCCTCAAGATACCTGGGACGAAATACGCTACCAAGAAGCCCTGACGCCCGAAGCCGTAGCTAATTTAGCCAAAGCCGCCTATGAGCGTTATGGGTTTAAAGACTTCAAGTTAAAAGGCGGTGTATTGCGGGGTGAAGAGGAGGCCGATTGCATTCGAGCACTCCATGAAGCCTTCCCTGATGCTCGATTGACGCTTGACCCCAACGGTGCCTGGACGCTTGATGAAGCGGTGCGAGTACTGGAGCCGATCAAGCACCTGCTGAGCTACGCCGAAGACCCCTGTGGCCAGGAAGAGAGCTACTCCGGGCGCGAGACCATGGCCGAGTTTAAAAAACGCACCGGTCTGCCGACGGCTACCAATATGATTGCGACAGACTTTAAACAGTTGCAGTACGCCGTTCAGCTTAATTCGGTTGATATACCGTTAGCGGACTGTCATTTCTGGACCATGCAGGGTGCGGTAAAAGTCGGTGAGCTTTGCAACGAGTGGGGCATGACCTGGGGTTCTCACAGCAATAATCACTTTGATATTTCGCTCGCCATGATGACCCATGTAGCCGCCGCTTGCCCGGGCGAGATTACCGCGATTGATACTCACTGGATCTGGCAAGATGGCCAACGTATTACTAAAGACCCCTTGCTCATCCGTGATGGCAAGCTGAAGGTCCCCACCACGCCAGGGTTAGGCGTTGAACTTGACGAAGAGAAGCTTATGGAGGCGCACGCTCTTTATAAGTCGCTGGATACCGCGCAGCGAAATGATGCCATGGCCATGCAGTTTCTGATTCCTGGATGGGAGTTCGATCCGAAGCGGCCGGCTCTCGTTCGTTAGAATGTTAGCAAATTTCTTTAAGGGCCAAGCCAGCATCATCACCCAAGGAGAGATAGGCCAAGTGAGCCAACGCTCGACTTTGGTCTAGTTTTGACATCTCTCTATTGTAGTACCTCCAGGAACACACTAAGTTCTAGGTTGTATGATGTATTACATGAGACGTAAGCAATAGTCTGTCGATCGGTTTTGATCAAGGGCGTTGAGTATTGCTTTAAAACGCATGTAAAGACTTTTTCTCAGTATATGCACAAAGGAGTAGACACAATGTACAAAAACAACAAAGCCATGCTGACACTAGCCGGCGCCGTCGCTTTATCCTCGATATCTGCAGCGGCGCTCGCTGACTACCCTGAGCGCGACATCCGCGTGATTGTGCCTTGGGGAGCCGGTGGTGGAACCGATGGTATCGTACGTAAGCTGACCACCATTGCAGAAGATAGCCTCGATGTTTCCATGTATGCAGAAAATATCGAGGGTGGCGTTAGCGCCACCGGTATTGGCCAGCTCATGAGCTCCCGTGCTGACGGCTATACCATCGGTGCGTTGACCTACGACAGCTTAGTGACCGTGCCTTGGCAAGGAATGCTGCCGAGTTACGATGTTGATAAGTTAAAACTGATTGCGCGGGTGACGAGTGAGCCCGATGCCATCGTCGTTGACGCCGATTCCGACTATCAATCGATCCATGACCTGATCGAGGCGGCTAAGGCAGATCCCGGTGAGGTTCGCATTGCCATTCAGAATCTGGGCGGGCGTATCCATCTAGCGATCCTGCAGTTTCAAGAGTTGACCGATACGGAGTTCAGAATCATCTCTTATCCTGGCGGCGCTGCCCCTCAGAAAGAAGCCATCCTGTCCGATGAGGTCGATGTTGCTCTCACCAGCCTGGGCGATTTTTCCAATCTCCTAGACGACGGCACCGTGCGAGGCCTCGTCGAGTTTTCGGATACGCAGAATCCTACCTATCCCGATGTGCCCACCACGGCTGATGAGGGGATCGATCTTCAGATCGGTAGCTTCATCGTTTTCGCAGCACCAGCAGACACTCCGGAAGAGGCCATCGCGACGTTAGAAAACGCTTACAAAACGGCGTACGACAGCGATGAGTTTCAAGAGTGGGTGGCCAATGTCGGGGTGACGCCTAACTGGTTGGGCACCGATGAAGTGACTCCCTGGGCTGAGCAAACGGCTGAGTCGCTATTTAGCGAAATGGATGCGCTGGTCGAAGCGGGCGTTATGTCCAAGTAATTAGCAGTTTGTAGCGCGTGGCATCGGTAGCCGGTGCCGCGACTAGCCCAATTAAAAGGTTCTGAGTCAATGAATAACGTCGAGCGATTCAGACGGTCGGGAGTGCTTTTTCCAGCTTTCTTGCTGATATTGACGACAATCTATCTGGCAGAAGCGGTAAGCATACGATCGCAGTTTGGTGGCGACACCATAGTCGGGCCGCGTTTCATGCCCATTCTTATGGCGTTCATTATGTATGCGGCGCTGCTCGTTGTGATGGTAGGTGAGTGGCGTAAAGATGCAGAAGCTCCCACAGGCGGTTCTCTCCTGAGGCCATTATTAATTGTGGTGGCAACGGGCATTTATATCGCCGCATTTCGCCCCCTGGGTTACGTGCCTGCCACGCTGGGTTTTGTAGTGGCGCTGTTTCTTATCTTTGATTTTGAGAGAAAGCGCCCCGTTTTCTTTGTGCTGTATGCCATCGCAGTAACCGCTCTCTTTTATGGGTTGTTTGCCGGTATCTTCGGGGTGCGGCTGCCACCCCTGTTGGGAGGATTTTGATGGAGACATTTGTCAGTTTCCTGGGTGGTTTTGAAGCATTGCTAAGCTGGGAAGTACTTGGCTTCATGATTGCCGGCTTCTTGATCGGTACATTTTTTGGGGCGATGCCTGGTCTTACGTCAGTGTTGGCTATTGCGCTGCTGCTACCCATTACCTATACGATCGATGTGGTTCCAGCGTTGGTCATGTGTGCTTCTATTTTTATGGCGGGAATGTATTCCGGAAGCATAACGGCCACGACCATCAATATTCCCGGTGCGCCCTCCTCAATGATGACCGCCGTGGAAGGCAACGCCTTGATGTTAAAAGGGCAGGGCGCCAATGCGCTAGGCCACGCGGCGCTGGGTTCGATGATCGGTGGTTCGATCGGCGCGATATTGCTCATGGCGTTCATGCCGATTGCGGGTGAACTCGCACTGTTGATCCGTACCCCAGGGAAGTTCTCACTGGTTCTTTTCGCACTGGTGGTGATCATCCTTGTCGACAAGGGGGCCATCGCCAAGGGGATTGTCGCCACTACGCTGGGTATCATGCTGGCCACTGTGGGGATCGATGTCCTCCAGCCGATTCCACGCTTCGAGTTCGGCACCGAACTACTGGTCGAAGGTATTGGCTTAATGCCGGTGGTGATCGGTGCGTTTGCGGTGAGCGAGCTGCTGGTGCAGGCGCAGAATTGGAACCTATCTCTGGAGGGCACTCTGAAGCGGGCGAAGGACTTAAAAATTCGTCGGCGTGATTTTATTCCGCCCTGGTCCGAAATCCGTGAGGTGGGGTTCTTCACCTATATTAAGAGCGCGTTCATAGGCTATGCCATTGGCATTCTGCCCGGCGCGGGTGGGTCGATGGCCGCTTTCGTGTCCTATGCCGATGCTAAGCGCGGTTCAAAGAAACCCGAGGAGTATGGCAATGGCAGCCGTGAAGGCATTGCGGCGGCTGAGTCGGCTAATAACTCCATGTGCGGCGGTGCCTTCGTGCCGATGCTGATGTTCGGGATTCCGGGCGATCCAACCACTGCCATCGTCCTTGGCGTTTTGGTTATCAATGGATTACAGCCAGGGCCGCGTCTCATTGAACAGCAGGCTGATCTTATCGCGCCCATGTTTGCTTCGCTGTTTGTGAGCGCCTTGATACTTGTTCCGCTGACGCTGTTCCTGTTCGGGCCGTATTTTATTCGCATTGTTTCGATTTCTCGCGGCCTGCTCTACAGCGCTATTGCTGTTGTAGCGCTCGTCGGAAGCTATGTAGCAACCTACTCGATTTTCCAGATGTATTTGGCACTAATGTTTGGTGTGCTGGCTTTCTTCCTGCGTAAACATAATTACTCGGTAGTGGCTATGCTGCTGGGCTTCATCCTGGGGCCGGACCTGGAGCAGTATTTGCGACGATCCTTGTCGTTCAACGACGGTAACCCGATCGTCTTTCTGACGAGTCTGGACAGTCTGGCTTTCCTAGTATTGACCGTGGTGTTCGCCTATCTGATTCTTCGCAAGAAACCGAAGCTCGACGCCATTCCCTAGCTTGCATGCAACAGTCGATATCGCCTTCAGTACTGCTCCTCCAGAGCGGCTGGGGGCGTCCTTCTCTGCCATCAGGATGCCAACATGACAACAAAAACTCGCCCCTTACCACGTACCGGGGGAAAAGTACTGGTTGACCAACTCCTTATACACGGCGCCGATAGTGGCTTTTGCGTGCCTGGGGAGAGTTACCTGGAAGTGCTTGATGCCCTCTACGATCAACGTGAGCATTTCACCCTCTACAACGCGCGTCATGAGGCCGGCGCGGCGAACATGGCGGAGGCCTATGGCAAGTTAACGGGTCGCCCTGGGATTTGCCTGGTGACACGCGGCCCTGGCGCCTGCCATGCGGCTATCGGCGTACATATTGCCCAACAGGATTCGACGCCCATGATTCTGCTGGTCGGCCAGATTGACCGCGGTTCTATGGATCGGGAAGCGTTTCAGGAAATCGACTACCGGGTCATGTTCGGCGGTGTGGCTAAATGGGTCACACAGATCGACGATGCTCGCCGAATTCCCGAATACATGGCGCGCGCCTTTCGGGTCGCGACCTCAGGCCGTCCTGGCCCCGTGGTGCTCGCGCTTCCAGAGGATATGCTGACCGATATCGTAGAAGTCGATGATGCGCCGCCCTATACGCCGTCGCGGCCGGGCGTCGCAGTTGAAGAAGTCGAGAAAATCGCTGCCCTTGTGACACGTGCCGAGCGACCAATGATGCTGATAGGGGGTTCAGGCTGGACGGATGACGCCTGTGCGCAGATACGTACCTTCGCTGAAACCAATGGCATTCCGGTAGCCTGTTCATTTCGACGTCAGGATATTCTGGACAACGCCTCCTCATCTTATGTCGGTGATTTCGGTACCGCCGTGGTGCCGTCACTGATTAAACGTCTTGCCGAGGCCGATCTGCTATTCGTTGTCGGTGCCCGGCTAGGTGAGATGACCACCCGCACCTACACCACGCTGACGTCCCCAAACCCCAACCAGACACTGATACATGTGCATATCGACCCCGATGAAATAGGCCGTGTGTTTAGTCCAGCGCTGGGCGTTGTTTCGGCCCCTGATAAACTGGCCGAAGCGTTAGCACCCCGCGATTGGGCGCAGCGCAGCCGCTGGAGTGAGTGGTGTAAAACGCTTCGCGACGAGTACCTGGCCGATATTCTGCCCCCGCAGCACGATTACCCACTCGATATGGGCGCGGCGATGCATGCGTTGCGCGATAGCTTGCCGAAAGATTGTGTTGTTACCCTGGACGCCGGAAATCATACCGGGTGGGCGCAGCGCTTTCTGGCTTACCAGCGCCCTGGCAGGATCATTGGTTCAACCTGCGGTGCGATGGGGTACTCGGTACCTGCCGCCGTGGCGGCTTCTTTACGTGAGCCCGATAAGTGTGTGCTGGCGTTTGTTGGCGATGGCGGCTTTATGATGAGCGGTGTCGAGATCGCGACCGCCGTACAACATGGCGGGCGGCCCATCGTGTTGCTGTTCAATAATGGTACTTACGGCACGATTCGCATGCACCAGGAGCGTGAACACCCCAACCGCGTCTCGGGAACCGATCTAATGAATCCGGATTTCGGCCAGTTGGCAGCAGGGCTTGGTGCGCATTTTGAGCGCGTCAGCGATACGGGCAGTTTCAAGCCCGCTCTGGAGCGGGCTATGGCGTCGGGTCGCCCTGCCGTGATTGAACTCGTGACCGACCCCGAGCGGATTTCGACACGCACCACCGTCACGGCACTGCGTTCAGCGAAAGCCAGTTCATGAAGAGATCAATCCTTAAAGAAGGGAGCGGGAACGATAATCTTGTTCTCCTGGCTGATTAGATAACCCGCCTCGGCGCTTTTCTTGAGATAGGCGGCCCAGTCCGGGTCGTTCTGCATGGCGGCGCGCCGCTGGCTGCGGTCAGCGGCGTCTTTGAACACCCAGATATGCACATACGAGTTCACATTGCCGGTTTCGACGGGACCATAAAGGAGTGGCTCACCTAAATGGCGTGTTTGAATCGGCCAGCCGTGCTCTTGGTAGAGCGCCATCTGCTTCTTCAACGTGCCGGGGATGCAAGTGTAAGTACGGTGGTCATAAAGCATGGTGATGCTCCTTTGGTGGTTTTTCAGTTGCAGGGACTAGGCTGGCGGTTCAATGACGCTGTTAGTAAACAAGGCAGTATCGGGTTTCGTCATAGGGCAGAAGGCTTAGCCAATGAGGCAAGCTTGATCAATGGGATTGCCTTGAGAGAGACCTCAGTAATATATAGCATGTTGTATGACATCATACATAATGGCAACCCAAATTTGCACACCGAGCTTGAAGGGTTCCGTGGGGCCAAGAAGGTTTTAATGGCTAGCAGGTGATGAACTTATTTCGCCAGCATACGACTGCTACTTTGGTTTAAATTTCACTAGTTCTGCTTGCGCCATGCCAAGGCAATACTTATCTTCCTAGTTGTATGATGTATTACATTAGATGTTGGCTGGCCGACAATGCCTGCTCATTCAGGGGTCAACACATTCGCAAAGAGGGCGCAAAGTGACGTTTTCCAGACAAGCAGTAACCAATGCTATCGGCGATGGCCTGCTATCGTTCCCGATCACGGACTTCGATAGCCAGGGGCGTTTTGATGAAGCGAGCTATCGCAAGCGGCTTGAGTGGTTCATCAGCCATGAAATTTCAGCGGTCTTCGTCGCGGGGGGGACGGGGGAGTTCTTTAGCCTGTCGCTAGACGAGTATCGCGAGATTGTCCGCGTGGCGGTCGAGGTGATCGATGGTCGCTTGCCGGTGATCGCCAGCGCGGGCTTAAGCGTTGAGACGGGCAAGGCGTTTGCCAAAGCCGCTGAAGAGGCGGGCGCTGATGGCATTCTGTTGATGCCGCCTTACCTAACCGAGTGCCCGCAGGATGGCTTGGTGGAGTATGCCCGCCAAATTTGCGATGCCACGTCAGTCAACGTGATCTATTACAACCGCGGCAATGGTATTTTGACCGCCCCCTCTGTTCAGCAACTCGCCGATCTTTGTCCTAATCTGGTCGGGCTGAAAGACGGTAAAGGCGATATTCAAGCGTTAAATAAAATCGTCAAAACCGTCGGTGACCGGCTGGTGTATATCGGCGGCGTGCCCACGGCAGAAATTTTTGCTGAAGCCTATGTCTCCATTGGCGTGAATACCTACTCATCGGCCGTTTTCAACTTTGTACCGGAAATGGCCGTGACGTTTTACAAGGAGTTGCGCAAAGGCAATAAAGAGGTTGTGAAACAGATCACCAATGACTTTTTTATTCCTTTCGTGGATATCAGGGATCGAAAAGCAGGCTATGCCGTTAGCCTTATTAAAGCAGGCGCTGAGATTATTGGCCGTCCTGCGGGTAGTGTCCGCGCCCCGCTCACTATGCCAACCAAAGATGAGTGCCAGCAGCTTGAAGGCCTTATTGATGTAGCAAAAAAGCACTCATCATAAGTTTTCCAGCTCATTATTGACTCTATAAAGAGCAATGAGTAAGTAACGACCAACAATAAGAGGATGTTAGACATGCACACCAACAATAACTGCATAAGCGCCAGCCCAATGAAAACCAGCTCTTTGAAAACACTAGCACCCACTGTCAGTGTTATGGCTCTGATGGCCTTTGCACTGCCTGCACAAGCAGAGGATTGGCGTGGCTGGAATATTCACCCGGACGGTTACCCCAATACGGTAGCGCTGGAGGAGTTTGCCGACGCCGTAGCGGAACAAACGGATGGCCGTGTGACCCCTCGCGTTTATAACAATGCCGTGCTGGGCGATCAGTCGGATGCCATTGAGCAGACCCGCAACGGCGCGCTGGACTTTGCCAACTTCAATATGGGACCGATGGGCCCCATCGTTCCGGAAACCAACGTGTTCTCGTTACCCTTTTTGTCCTGAATTCAAACATTAAGCGCAGCACCTGCGGTTTTTAGCGCCCCTGAATACTCTCCCAGGAACACTTGTGCCGGTGTCCGATACCCCAAGCGTTTTCTGGGGCGATTGTTCAGCTTGGCAACGACTCTCCTCAGTGCTGAGTCGCTCACCTTTCGGAAGTCCGTTCCTTTCGGGAAATACTGGCGAATCAGGCCGTTGGTATTTTCATTGGTACCACGCTGGCATGAGCGGTACGGGTCACAAAAATAGGTCTTGGCCGAGACGGCCTTGGCAACCTGTCGGTGCTCAGCGAATTCCGAACCGTTATCCAAGGTGATGGTCTGCACTGCGCCTCGGCGT
>NZ_FNII01000030.1 GCF_900103865.1 Vreelandella arcis | reverse complement strand
ACGCCCGTCGCATCACGGTGCATCTCGGCGATGCCGCCGACAAATGGTGGCCGACCTTGCTGAAGGGCCTGCCTCGGCTGACGGCCCTAGCCTGACACTCGGCATCACATGAACCAATCAGCCAGCAGAGCGGCCACAACGAAGGTCGGCGGGCGCGGCTGCGCCAGTGCTCGATATTGATGCTTATAAGGTATGAATGGACGAGTTGTGAGTCGGATAAGGAATAGACTACCCGGCTATCAAGTGGCTTGATGACGTTGAAGTAGGCCGGTACCGGCAATCCCGCGGTTCAACACCCCCATTCGGCTTCCTGATGAATGAGGCGGGCTAATGCATAACGATGCGCTGCACTCGGATAAATTATTCGCTTCGTTCCTAATTTACCGGTGAGCGCAGCTTTAAATTTCCTAGGGGCCACGAGCATGTCAGAATGGGACGATGATATCGCGGCGCTTGATATGAGCGACGTTGAAAAGAACGGCCTACAGACTTATCGAAATTACACAAAGGCATTCGAGAGGGAGCAGGCGAAAAATTTTGCTGCCGAGGTAAATTCCGAACCTCATGATGTTTCGAGGTTGAGAAAGGTATGCGATGCAATAGCATCGGATGATGAACGGCTTATCCCGGTAATAGCTTGCGCATTTGCTGACGAAGCACTTGATGAGATGTACAGGCGTGAGATACCGAAGGGTATCCCAGGAGGTAGAGACAGTCTCTTCTCGGGCTATGGGCCATTCTCAAGTCTGTCAAAAAGAATACAAGTTGCCTGCGCTTTTGGCTGGATGAGTGAAGATATACTTAAAGACATGGATTCGTTGAGAAAGGTCAGGAATAAATTTTCTCACTTATGGGACCATGAGTCGCTATCAGGCTATGCAGAGAGAGCCCCAACCACCGATATCACTCCTATCGAAACAATGTTCAAAGAACATGAGGAGCGATTGCTCTTGTCTGGGGTTGATAACCTAGACGCCCTTGGTCGCCTTCGAGTCCGGACTATTTGGCTTCTGGGTAGGCTATATTATGAGGCCTTACTATATCCAATGGCCATAAAGAAGCGGCTACAACCATGTATAGTACTCTATGGAGAACATCAGCCAGCTCTGTTGTCAAGGGTCTCTGGAGTGTGTAGTGAATACACTCGGAAAGTGCTTAATGAAAAAATTTAACAATGCCAGGTACGGCGACGTCTTTTTCGTTGCGGCTTCGCCTCCACTACAAAGTCGCGCATGCTGGCCGCGTTAAAAATGCCAAGGAGTCTGTATGCAGGAAGTATATGAAAGGGTTTTCGTAACGGATGCGACATCCTGCTTGTCTGGCTCTGATGGCGTAGCGGTCGTTCACGCATGCAAAAGCCCATGTCATCAGCGGGCTGTTGGATACACGGGCAAGCTTCCGAATTCTCATCCAAACTACTTGGTCTTGGAGCAAGGTTCGGATCTGTATCTCAACATAATTGATCCACCGGTTCCGTTGTTTATGCCAGCACTATTCTCCAGCTTTTTGGATTTCGCAAAGAAGCACTGGGATGACGGAAAAAAATTGGTTATTCACTGCAACCAAGGTGAGTCTCGTGCCCCATCTCTGGCCTTGTTGTTCCTTGCCCGGGCTCTTACCGTTATCGATGATAGTTCATATAACTCTGCGCGTGATGAGTTTCAAAAGCTCTATCCCCGGTACCAGCCTGGCAAAGGGATTCAAACCTATTTCACTCAGAATTGGGCTAAGCTTGGTCAGGATTTTTAACAAGGCGCAGCAGTTCGCGGCCGATGGCCGCCGGACGTCCCTGACGGGCCGCCGCTGTGTTTCGCGTTAGGTCTCCACGATGCATATTCTTATTACCGGTGCAGCAGGCTCCGGAACCAGCACACTTGGCAACGCTCTCGCTAATGATCTGAATGCCTCCTTCTTGGAGGCCGATGACTTCTATTGGTTAAAAACTGATCCGCCGTTCACAAAGAAAAGACCATTAGAGGAAAGGTGTAGACTGATGATGTCGAGCCTGGAAAGTTATCCTAACGCAGTTGTCTCAGGATCTGTAATGAAATGGGGTGAGCAAATTGAGAATGCTTTTGATGTGGTGATTTTTCTTTATGTGGAAGCCCATATCCGATTGAAAAGGTTGCGTGAAAGAGAGATATATCTTTTTGGCGCTGCAGATCCCGACTTCCTGGAATGGGCGGCACAGTATGATCAAGGCACTGCGCCAGGAAGAAGTCTCGCTAGACACCAGGCATGGCTAGAAAAACGCTCATGTCGTGTCATAAAACTAGAAGGGGCTATGTCAGTATCTGAGCAAATAGAAATTTTAAGGCAGAAAGGTCTAACTAGGCACGTCATTTGACCCCGGAATTGCTGCCGCTCTTCGGGAGACTATTGAGCTTCGGTGTTAGGTAAAAATCATGAAAACCTTCCCTCTCGCTGACAAAAAAGAATTCATCCCGGAACTGGCGGAGCTTCACCATGCAGAGTGGAAGCATTTCAACCCGTCGCTTTCTATGGAAGGACGAGCCACAGCCATCGCAGAAGCGGCGGGGCGAGAGGGCATTCCTTCCATCTTCATTGCAACGTCGGGAAGTGAGTTGGTGGGTTCAGCGGCCTTGGTTCAGCAAGATATGGCGACCAGGCCCGAACTATCGCCTTGGCTGGCGGCTGTTTATGTAAAGGAAGGCTTTCGGCATCAAGGCGTCGCAACGAGGTTGATCGCTCGATGTGAGCGTGAGGCAGCTCACTCAAAGGCTCATACCTGGTATCTTTATACAGAATTCGCTTCTGGGCTCTACGAGAAACTCGGCTGGCATCATATGGCGCGTTGCGACTATAGAGGCGTAATGGTTAATGTTATGTATAAACAGGTTGCCAGTGCGTAGGCGTAGCGAGCGTGCCGGTCTTCCTGAGTGGCCTTGTCCCAGTACTTGCTTCACTGTCACAACACATCGCGCCAACAATAGAGCGATTCCATGAAACCCTTTTCAATCTTACTGATAAAGATGCTGGGGCTTTACCTCAGCCTTAACGCCTTCTTTTCCGTGGTTCCCGCTATGTTGAGCCCGAATTTGAAGGAAAGCTTGTCTGGCGACTTGTTGCTCATCCTCATCGCGACGATCGTGGTGCCGATCGTTGGGGGCATCGTGCTGTGGTCTTCTGCAGGCGCGCTGGCGAACCGCATCCATGGTAACCATGAATCCCCTATCGATGTGAAAGACAATGCGTTGGTACGGGCTGGTACTTTCCTGATGGGGGTGTTTTTACTGGTGCAGCACGTTGGCAGTTTGATCAGTCGGTATGCGGCGTCCGGTGATATCGCCTATGGGTCACTGGTGGTGCTGGTCATCAGCCTCTTCATGGTGTTGGGCACTGGTTTTATTGGCAGCCTGTACCAAAAACTCAAATACGTGGGCAGTACAACATAACCTGATGATCAGCTATTTTATAAATTCAAGTTTTTCAAGGCGATAAATCCATATTATGACGAGAAAAACACTAGGCTTGAAGGCGAAAAGACAGATAGATGCCAAGCCCGCCGACGAAGTTGAAGATCAATTCCCTAATGATCCCGAAAAACGTTTTTTAAATGGCGTCGCTGTTCATCCTTCCCCACGCATTTATTTAGAGCCTGGTTCTAAGCAGATTACTGCGCGGGCGATGGATTTGATTACGCCCATTGGGATGGGGCAACGAGGGTTGATTGTTGCGCCGCCAGGCTCTGGCAAAACGACGATGTTAAAACATATCTGTCAGGCCGTGGCAGAAGCTCATCCTGACATAAAGCTGTATGCCTTGCTGATTGATGAGCGCCCTGAAGAAGTGACTGATTTTAAGCGCAGTGTGTCGGCAGACGTACATGCATCGTCTTCAGACGAAACCTACACACACCATGTGCGTATGGCCGATAAGCTTCTTGAGACGGCGCGTAGGCAAGCAGGCGAGGGTCATAATGTGATGATTGTGATCGATTCTCTTACCAGACTCTCTCGCGTTCATAATTCGGAGCAGCGTGGCAATGGCCGCACTATGTCGGGTGGACTGGATTCCCGAGCGATGGAAATACCGCGAAAACTGTTTGGCGCTGCGAGGAAGATCGAGAACGGCGGATCGCTCACCATTCTGGCCACCGTACTGGTGGATACGGGAAGCCGTATGGATCAGGTGATTTTCGAGGAGTTCAAGGGCACGGGCAATATGGAACTGGTGTTATCCCGGGAAGTGGCCAATCAACGGATTTTCCCGGCGATCGATATTGCTAAAAGCAGTACCCGTCGTGAAGAGCTGTTGATTGATGCAAAGGATATTGAAAAAGTAAGGACATTGCGTAGGGCTTTGACAACGCTTAAGCCAGTAGAAGGCGCGCAGAAGTTGCTTGCGTTATTGGATAAATATCCAACGAATGCCGAGCTGTTAGATGAGTTTTTACCAGCCTCGTGAAATGTCTATAATAAAGAAGCTCACCTTTGATTTTTTAAGAGGTGAACTTCTGTGGTAAGTATTAACGATTACTTTGTTTGTTATAGTTTAAGTTTGACTCGGGTACTGCTTTGCGAACCGGAAAGCCTGAAATCTCTTTGCGCTCAATAATGCTTTTTAACCGTCTTTCAATGGCACAAAGATTTTTAAAGTCACTCATGTCGACTAAAGAGATGGCTTCCCCTGAGGCGCCCGCGCGGCCGGTTCGGCCAATGCGGTGGATGTACTCTTCTGGCTTAAAGGGTAAATCATAATTCACCACACGGCTCAGTTCGCCAATATCCAACCCCCGAGCGGCGACGCCGGTGGCCACCAGGTACTTCAGTTCGCCGGTTTTGAACTGAGCCAGAATCTTTTCGCGCATCGCTTGGCTTCTATCGCCATGAATGGAATCCGCTGTGATGCCGCGTTTTTCCAGTTGAGCAACAAGCTTGGCTGCATTGTGTTTTTTCTCGGTAAAAATAAGCGCCTGATCCCATTTTTGTTCGTTGATCAAGTGGCTCAACAAGGCGGATTTCGTGTCTTTATCGACGGTGATTAGCCATTGTTGGACATTAGCGGCGGCGCGGATGTTGGGAGAAATGGATATTTCAGCCGCTAGATCGGTCATCTTGCTATCTGAAAAATCGTAGGCGAGGGCGCGCACGTCGTCTGTCATTGTGGCCGAGAACAGTAGGTTCTGACGGTCTTCAGGTAGGCGCTCTATGATTTTATGGATATCGTCGACAAAACCCATGTCGACCATTCTGTCCGCTTCGTCCAATACCATGACGTTAAGTTCATCAAAGTGCAGTGCACGCTTATGTGCCAAATCAAGCAATCTGCCCGGCGTGGCGACCAGAATATCCACTCCTTTGATTAGGCGTTCTTTTTGAGCTTCGGTATCCACACCGCCATACACAGCCATCGAGGTTAGGTGCGTGTGTTTAGCGTATTGAGCCACATTGGCTTCGACCTGAACCGCTAGCTCACGGGTCGGCACGAGAATGAGCGCACGTATGCGTTTGCCGCGCAGCGCTTCCGCGTGACTGAATTTTTCCAGCAGAGGCAGCACAAAGGCAGCGGTTTTGCCTGTTCCTGTTTGTGCGGTGGCGATTAAGTCGTTACCCGAAAGAATGGCAGGAATCGCTTGTTCCTGGATGGGGGTTGGGGTGTTGTAACCTAGTTCGGTAATCGCTTGAACAAGAGGACTGGATAATCCTAGTTTTGCAAATGGCATAAGGCGCCCTGACAGATTGTCGTAAGGTGTGTCGAAAAAAAGTAAAAGCAGCCGACCGCTGAAGCGGAGGCTAATTGAGGCGCTAGAAGCCCATCCTTGGCGTCACAATTCTAACATCAACCAGCATCAGGCGGTTTGTGCACGTTAACTGGTTTATCGATCCACCCCAGCCAACTGCTCAGCCTGATCCAAAAGCACCGGCCCACTACCGATTTCTGCTAACTGGTCGTCCGGGTTATAGAGCGGGCAACTGGTCATGCTCAGGCAGCCGCAGCCGATACAGCCTGCCAGGTTATTACGCAGCTTTTGCAGATAAGCAATCCGGCCATCAAGCATCTGCTGCCAGTTTTTTGAAAGCTGTTGCCAGTCTTCAACCGTCGGTGTGCGGTTATTGGGCAGTGATTCAAAGGCTCGCTTGATCTCATCCAGGCTAACGCCGACTTTCTGCGCTGCTTTAATCACCGAAATTCGCCTTAACACTTCTGGTTTATAGCGGCGCTGGTTGCCCGCATTGCGCCAGCTTTGGATCAGACCTTGTTGCTCGTAAAAGTGCAGGGTGCTGACGTTAATGCCGCAGCGCTTTGCGACCTTACCAACACTCCAAATTGCCTCTGCCATCACGCGCTCCTGAATCTTTTGTGCCATTTTTTTCCAAAAACGGCTTTACCTCAAGTGAAGTTGAGGTTTTATCCTGCTATTTCACTTAACGCAAGGAGACACTTATGTACTTGGAACACGTTAATCTGGTGGTTGATGATATGGATGCCATGCTGGATTTTTACCGCGCTGTATTCCCGCATTGGCGAGTACGCGATGAAGGCCATGGCGAGTGGTATGGCAAACCGCGTAAATGGGTGCACTTTGGTGACGACGAACATTACCTGGCGCTAAGCGATCACGGTGAAGGGGCAAACCGCGATTTGAAAGGCCACAGCGTTGGGCTTGCCCATTTTGCCTATGTGACCGATAACCTTGATGCCGTTGTGGCCAGATTGAATAACGCTGGTTACGCCATTGCCAAACCCGGAGCTGTAGAGCCGTTTCGCAAAAATGTCTACTTTGTCGATCCGGCCGGGTTTGAGGTGGAGTTTGTCGAGTATCTGAGCGATATCCCGGCCGAGCGGAATTTAAACCGCGATGCGCAGGAATCAGTAACGTAGAGAGAGGGGGCAACAAGGAGCACAGCCTGGCGTTGATGCGGTTCAAATAGAAATTGTTTGCGCCGATATCGTCACCGAAATGAAAGCCGTCAAACACGCCTTCAAAGGCCATGGAATCAAAGCCCAGAAGGGCAATGAGCTATAATGACAACCACCGATGCGTAGTTGAATGAGCGCAACGTACTTGGGCTATCGCACCCATGGCCGTTGCTATGGCGCTTGTCAGAGCACAACTTGTTGCGCGATCAGCGGCTATCCTGCCACCGAAAATCATCGCCCACCAAATTCTGGTACCTTGCCCCATTTCGCCACGCTGACCAGCTGCGTTAGCCGCCATACTGATAAGGTTAAAGTGTCGTTAGGCAAGACCTAACGCTGCAGAGTTTTGATGTGCAATAAATATGCGCATATAATTGGTGCATAATCCTGTGCAAGGACTGAACCATGCAAGCTGCTGACGTTACGAAACCTACCCGAAAGCCAACGAACCTATCGCTAGATAGCGCACTTCTCAAAGAGGCAAAAGCTCTGGGAATCAATGTCTCGCGGTCTGCAGAGGCGGGTATCGCGGAGGCTGTGAAACGGCATAAACAGGAGAAGTGGCTTAAAGAAAATGCCAGAGCCCTGGCAAGCTCGAACGCATACGTTGAAGCTAACGGTTTACCTCTCGCACGGCACCGTCAGTTCTGATGGCTCGTTTCGATATCTTTGAAAATGAGGGTGGGGCTGGCTATCTGCTGGATGTTCAGTCAGACCTACTCAGCGACTTGAACACCCGAGTTGTCGTGCCACTGTTGCCCAAATCCTCTGCGCCGTCCCCTGCCCAGCGGCTAAATCCTGTATTTAGCATTGAGCGTCAGGAGCTAGTAATGGCCACTCAGTACATGGCTGCTGTACCCGAAGGTGAATTGCGTTCTGGCGTTGGTAGCCTTGCTGAGCAGCAGGATGAAATCTCTGCAGCGTTGGACATGCTGTTTTTGGGCTTTTGATGTAAAGAGCTTGGGCTGTGGCCGCTGAAGTGCGCTGCTGAATGTTGGCTTTACTGCAATTGAAAAGGGGGTCGGATGAACTATCAGGCGATAAACTTCAAAAACAAGCTCGGTCTCTTCAACGAGCAGTGGTCACCTAAGGTGATTGCTGAAATGAATGACTATCAGTTCAAGGTTGTTAAAATCCAGGGCGACTTCGTATGGCATGATCACAAGGACACCGATGAGACGTTCATCGTGCTTGAGGGTAGCCTCAGAATCGATTTCAGAGATGGGCATGTGAATCTTTCGGAGGGAGAAATGTATGTTGTTCCTAAGGGAATCGAGCACAAGCCTTATGCAGAAAATGAAGCGAAAGTTTTGCTTATCGAGCCGCGGGGCGTTGTGAATACCGGCGAGGAGACTGGTAGCCAAACGGCTGAAAACGATGTTTGGATCTAAAGCAATTACAACCGCAGGCGTGGTGACGTCTTTTCCCTGGCAGCCAGAAAGCCTGAACATGTGAATCTGTCTAAGGAGCTGGTTGACTTGAATGTGCCGCCTTCATCCACTGGTCAAGGATAAAGTCGGCCAGTTAAACCGCTAGACGATGTGTAAACAGGCCAACCACCAGATGCCAATACCTCTGCTACGCTATGGCTTTGCCACCGGTAATGGCGACATTACCAATTAACGAGGAGGCACCATGGATCAGGCAGAGTATTGGTACGCGTTAGCCACCGTGCTGCTGTTCTTTAAGATGTTTGCGATCTCCGCTTATCAGGGGGTTCATCGAATCGGGAAATTGACCTTCAAGACCCCGGAAGATGCGGCTTTAGCTGGGCAGAAGGCCGCCAAAGAGGAGCTGCCTCAAGTTCAGAGAGCCGCCCGAGCTTGGTTAAATGACCTTGAGAATATACCCATTTTTCTTGCCTTGGGTGTGGCATACATTTTGGTGGGTGCGTCTCCAGGTTTGGCCGCTTGGCTCTTCCCCGTGTTTACGGTAGCCCGCTATCTACATACATTATTTTATCTGGGCGGAATACAGCCTTGGCGAACGGTGGCGTATCTAGTTGGAGTGGCATGCTTGTTCGTCATGAGCTTTCAGATTCTCTTTGCGCTCGCTTAACAAACCTGGTCTCTCGTACCGCAATGCGGCGTGCCTCTAATCCGTCATCGCGCAAGCTGTGGCGAAGTCGGTCACACGTGAGGCCGACTGCGTTAATTCAGAAGCACTGCTGGAAAGTGAAAAGTAACATCCACAATCACTAAAGCGGCAAAATGATCGCCCGTAGGGCCTTCCCCAAAGGTACAATGGCCGTGGCCACCGCAGGGCGGCTGCGCTGCATATGTTTATTTATAAGCAGGTTAATAAGTCAGTTTTTAATTTTTAAATAGAGAATAGGTAATGGTTAATGATTAATACTAAAATATATAAGGCGGTTTACGAACTCGCTGAAAAGCTAATGAAGGCCGCTGCCAAAGATGACCGCGCCACCTTTGAAGCGCTGTATGCCGAGTTGCAGGCGATTTGCATTGATAACGAGAACACCGATAAAGATCACCCAGAGCAGTGGGAAACGCTGGCGGACTTTACCGAAGAGCTAGAAGATGCGTTGCCGATTTACCAAAAGGCGCTTGATAAGGCTATCGCTGAGCAATCGAAAGACCATATAGCCTCCATCGGTTTTTCCATGGCGACGTTTCAAGTTGAATTAGGCCAAACGGACGCTGCTATTTCAAGCTTGCAACAAGCCCAAGCCAGCGCCCAGGGCATTGAAGATAATGATCTGAAAGCAGAAATTGATGAGCTTCTCGAAAAACTAACCACCGGCTAGGAACCCTATTTTGACCAATAACGATATTTTTCGCCGCATCCGTTACACCTTTGATTTAAAAGACAACACCATCGTGGATATCTTCGCCCTGGCAGAGGTCAGCGTGACCCAGCCGCAGGTAACGGCCTGGCTGAAGAAGGATGACGATGACGCCTTTGTCACCATGAAGAACAAAGAGCTGGCGGCGTTCTTGAACGGGTTTATCAGCTTCAAGCGTGGCAAGCGCGAAGGCCCCCAGCCAGCGCCGGAAGCGCAGTTGAACAATAATATGGTGTTCCAGAAGCTGCGCATCGCGCTGAACATGAAAGCGGACGACATTCTGGAAGTCTTTGCACTGGTCGGGCTACCGTTGAGCCACCATGAGCTCAGCGCCTTTTTCCGCAAGCCGGGCCACAAGAATTACCGCGAGTGCAAAGACCAGATGCTGCGCAATTTCCTGCTTGGTGTTCAGCGGCAGTTGCGGCCAAACCAGGATGCTTCAGGCTCTGAGTCCTGAGCTTCATCGCCTGAATTCATATAATAGCTGCAGCACTTTGTATCATACGGTATAGGCGAGCTGCGGCTTCGATGTGACGTTTTAACAGCTGTCGAATCGAGCGGTTATTGGCGGTCTAACAGGAGAGTGTAATGTCTATAGATCCAATGGCGGTATGGGCGAATATGACATTGAAAATCTGGCCTGAACGCTACTGGATGCTCGATCTTAGCGATACATCCGCTCAAGATGTGGCTAACGTGTTCGTGGCAAGCGATGCTCGGTACAGCTGTTTAATTCGCGATCAGGCAGGTGTATCCGCGATTGTCGATGAGGCAGCCGTTGAACGCTTAAAAACTGAAGTCTCTATAAGAGATAGCTTCGGCCCGTTTCGAGTCGTATCAACGGATGGCGAGCTTCCTTTCGATGTGATTGGTTTTCTCGGCCCTGTTTTGCGTTTGCTCAATGAACAAGGCATCAAAGCTGGCCCGCAGTGTGGTGCAGTATTCGATCACCTGTTCATTTATGACCGGGATATTGAACGCGCCATGGCGCTCCTAGAGGATTTCATTAATCAGGCTAGGCAGAGTCAATGAGTAGCTTTGACAAGTCACTCAACAAGACGTCTGAAGCCTGGTTAGATTAGCCGTAGGCATGACACTGTGACTAGACTCCCAGATTTCGCTAGCCACTACTACTTGCGAGAGACTGGCCCGTTCCGAAGTCTCTCAGAGCTTCCTGGTGGCTCAGAAGATCCTGTATTTCTTGATCTCCTGACTCGTCACCAGCGTGAAGCTGGCTATCAACGCCGCTACGGTAGGAATTACATAGGCGTCCGACGTGAGGTTGAAGCTCGGCTGCGTGAACTCTTTATTGCGAGGGGAGGTAAGCCGCGCCGCGATCATCCCTTCTATATGGTACTTGGAGAATCCCCTTGGTTTCGTGACCTGAACGCGAACCAAGGTGAGCTTAGAATCCCTCTCTCGGAGCTCGATCCTGAAGTAACGTCTTTGACTTACCCGGATAGCTTTATTGCGCTAACCCGAGACGACAAGCCTTATTACAATCAAGTGTTTCTGCTTAGCGAGGTGAGTAAGCTGGTTACGCGCTTCGGAATTCCTGCCAATGATCACGTGATTCCTTACGAGCGCTATTGGGAAACTGATTTTGAGCTCTATATCGAGGTGCAGCTTTGGGACACTCCCGGTGATTGTTAACCCAGCTTCAAAGCCTAGAAAATGATATAAATTCAATCGTTTGCGATCAGAGTCAGCAAGGCGGTACCGTCGCTGCGAACGTTAAGCATCCAAACAGCATTGCTGCTTCCTTCAAAAGGCTAGGGTTGAGGTACTACCGACGCGAAGATATTGCATCAATCTTTGAAAGCTATACAGGCGATGTAGGCTCAGCAAAGTGCCTTGCGCGGCTGCCTCACACGGAAACCGAAAAGATGCTCAAAAACCCTTTCCATTCCTGAGAGTATGGGGTTAACAGGCAAGTGTATTTGGGTTGTAGATGTCATCAGCAGTGAGCCATACGAGAGGCTTTCCAGTGATTAAGCAAGTAGGCGGATTTGAGATTCAGGTTAAGCACAAAGCTACCTGCCACTGCGGGATGGTGGAGCTCGAACTCGATCTGCCTGAGGGTCTTGTTGACCCGAAAAGGTGTAACTGCTCTATTTGCAGGCGCAAAGGCGCTGTTATGGCCTATGTACCATTGAGCGGTCTTCGCATCCTCCGCGGCGCCGAGCATCTAAAGCTATATCAGTTCAATTCGGGCGTCGCAAAGCACTACTTCTGTTCAAACTGCGGCATCTACACCCACCACCAAACGCGTTCGAACCCCAATGTGTATGGATTCAATGTCGGGTGCTTGGAAGGCGTTAACTACTGTGACTTGGATGATGTACCGGTTAGCGATGGTATCAACCATGAATCTGACCTGTAGCGGAGAGCTAGGAAGTGCTAGTGCAGCGTGCCTACCCGGTTGGTTAAATCCGGGTATCGAGGCTGCTTTGGGATACTCCATCCATATTCATCGCCTGAAAGATGATATAAATTAAAGTCATTTCGTACGGAAGCAGTGGAATTGCGTTGTTGTGGTGATGTAAAGGATCCAAACATGATTACGGCCTCCAAAAGGCTAGTTTTGAGGTACTACTGGCCTGACGATATTGCCCCAATCTTTAAAAACTATACGGGTGATTTAGGCTCAACAAAATACCTTGCACGGCACCCTCACACTGAAACCGAACAAACCGAAAAGATGCTCCAAAATCTTTCCGTTCCTGAGAGTATGGCGTTAATGGGCAAGTGTATTTGGGTTGTAGAAGCCATCAGTGAGGGGGCTGCCGTAGGTCTGGTAACCGTCATAAAGAGCGATCAGTCAATGGTTGTTCACTTTGGTATCGGTAGCCCATATAGAGGTCGTGGGTACGCAGCAGAGGCATTGGTGCTTACCGCACAGCATTTGCTCGCAGAAGATCACGCAATAAGCGTTAACACCTTTACTGACGTCGAAAACGTCGCTGCTCAAACGGCTTTAGCCAACGCCGGTTTTGTATTCACAACAAGAGTCGAAAAGTTTTATCAGGCCCCGCAATTGAACGGCGAGTATAGGGACGTTTTCCACTACGAATTCAGGGCTCAATAGAGGCTGGGCAGTTGCCGCTTGTTGCGCAGAGTTGGCTTTCGAAAAAATACTTCGATGTCATCAGCAGTGGGCTGTACAGGGGGCAGTGATCAAACAAGTGGATGGCGTTGAGATCCTGGATTCATAGAATAACCGCAGCACTTTGGATCACACAGTAGAGGAAGGAGGGTCAGCGCCGGTACCCTCTCGACTTTACCGACCAAAGTGAAGCAGAGCATGGGATACCGACAGCTGACCCAGGCCCAACGATACCAAATTTTTGCTTATCTTGAGACCGGCATCAGCCAGCGACAAATAGCCAAGGCGATTGGGGTTCACAGCAGCACCATTAGCCGGGAGATAAAGCGCAATGGGCTTAAGACGGGCTATGCGCCTGAGCAGGCGCAATCGAGAAGTGATCAGCGCCGACGCAGCGCTTGGAAAGTGACGAAGCGCCTGCCCAGCCTGATGCGATGGGTCATTGATCAACTGATGGACGAATGGAGCCCCCAGCAAATTAGTGGTTTCATGGCGAATGCCAACGGCGTTTGCGTAAGCCATCAGTGGATCTATGCGCTAGTCTGGGACGACAAGAAACGCGGCGGCGAATTATGGAAGCAACTCCGGCTACCGCGCCAGCGGCGCTATCAGCGCCGATTGGCTAAGCATGCTGGATTGGGCAAGATCCCACACCGAGTGGGCATTGAACAGCGCCCCGATGACGTGGAAGAAAGGCGCCATATCGGCCATTGGGAAGGCGATACGGTACTCAAGGGCCACAAAGAATCCGGCCTGGTAACCCTGGTCGAGAGGCGCAGCGGTTACCTCTTGGCGGCGCGCCTGCCGACGATCACGGCCACTGGAACGGCCAAGGCGATGACCCGGTTATTAGAACCACGCCGAGGCGCAGTGCAGACCATCACCTTGGATAACGGTTCGGAATTCGCTGAGCACCGACAGGTTGCCAAGGCCGTCTCGGCCAAGACCT
>NZ_FNII01000004.1 GCF_900103865.1 Vreelandella arcis | reverse complement strand
ACGGTGTGGAAGCGCTGCAAGGCGTTGAGCTAACGTGTACTAATGGCCCGTGAGGCTTGACCCTATAACACCCAAGGGGTCTGGTCGTGATGATAACGAGACAAACCGGATACGCGTCCCAAGCAAAGGCTTGAGGCGAAAAGAGACGATCACAAAACACAGCATGATATCCATTTAAAGTTACGCCTGACGACCATAGCGAGCGTGAACCACCTGATCCCTTGCCGAACTCAGCAGTGAAACCGCTTAGCGCCGATGGTAGTGTGGGGTCTCCCCATGCGAGAGTAGGTCATCGTCAGGCACCTATACCAAAAATCCCCCAGGGCTTATGCCTTGGGGGATTTTTTTATGGCGGCTGTTTTCTTTTACCATTCGATGGGTTCACCGGCCCAATCCCAGAAGCTGCCGCTATCGTCGGGCGTGCGTTTGGAAATAACTTCTATTAATTGCTCAGCGACGAAGTCAGGCGTAAACAGCTTTTCGCTGGGGACACGTGCCTGGAAAGGTTTGGAAAGAGGCGTATCCGTTGTGCCGGGGTGCAGGCATAAAACGATGGACTGTTTGTTAAGCCGTGAAAGTTCGACAGCCGCTGTTTTCATCAGCATGTTGTGCGCCGCCTTGCTCGCGCGATAGCCATACCAACCGCCTAGATGATTATCGCCAATCGAGCCAACTCGAGCCGATAGACTGGCAATAATGGTGGGATGATTGCCCTGTAGACAGGGTCGGATAGCAGAGATTAATAAAGCGGGGGTAAACGCATTCACATGCATAGCATGAGTGAGCCCCTCAAGTGTCAACTTATCCAAGCGCTTTTCTGGCTGTAGGTGTCGCGAAGCGTCGTGGAGTATGCCAACGGCATTAAAGAGCAAGTGGATAGGCTGGTTGCGGAGCTGCTGACTAAGCGCCAGGCGCCCCTCTTGTTCTGATACATCAAGAGTGAGGTGCGTCAGGCGCTTATCCTGTAAAGGAATGGGCCGACGGCTAACGGCCAGGATACGACCTGTCTGAGTCGAGGCCAGGAGGCGTTTTAGAAAAGCAAGGCCAATCCCGCCCGAGGCACCGGTAATGACGGCTGTGAATTGGTGGGGTAGATGAGGCAGCATCAATAAACCTATGGCGTTGTGAAACAAATGGTATGTTTCTTGATTTAAGCGCCATGTATAAGGTTTGTCTAGATTAACGTGGAGTTAAGCCGATGCGTTAATTTTGCCGGATTGAGCCATGTTCCGGCCAGTCGAGGTGTAAAGCGTTTTTTCAGCAATTTGACGAATATAGTCGAGCATTTGCTGGTTGTGCTGCATGCGCAAAGAAAGCATCTGGCCTGTCAACGCATTCAGGCGAGCAGCGCGTTCGCTTTTTTCTAGCAAGCGCTGCCAAAGGTCGATGCAGTTAGCATCCTGTGCAGCAGACTTGGCACCTAAAGCGCCACTCTCATAACCGAGGCGCTCCTGAATATTGCGCCGTAGGTTCTCAATGCGCTCAAGTTCGACCAGCAACTGCTGTTTCTGATGGGCCACATCAGCCAGAGCATCGCCATCAATATCTCCCTGGGTCAACAGGTTTTGCTCGTTGCTTAGCAGTGAGATCAACGTATCAACGCGTTGCTGCTGGTCGGTCAACAAGCTGGCGAGACTCATAAATTACTCCTGGGACTCTCGAAGATTGGCAATCAACCCATCAGCAATACGATCAGCCCGAATTTCCAAACGGCCATCACGAATGGCGTCTCGAATTTCTTCGACCTTGGCGCTGTCGATATCGTACGTTTCATCAGCGCTAGACGTGCTAATTTGGGTTGAGCTTTTGGCTTCCGTACCTGCAGACGCAGGTGTCGGGCTGCCCGCTTTCTGGGTTTCGTCACGCTGCTGAGCATGATTTGAGCGAAGCAGCGGATTATTGATGTTATCAATTTTCACGTTGTGAGCCTCATCGTCAACGTTTTGAGCGCGATGCGCGGATTACGAGGACTATCGGCGCCACCGAGTAAAACTTTAGCCATTTAATCAAAAATCGACCATCAGGGTGCCGCGCTTAACAACGCGGGCAGTCAGCACTTCACGGGAATCAAAGCGCACCCTAATTTTCTCGTCCATAGCGCCATCTTCAAGGGCTTCTCCTTCGCGAGACACGCGAAAGGAAGTTCCTTGTGCTATGACCGTAACGCGCTGACCGCGTTCAACTAAGTGGGGGGCCTGAATGAAGTGTGTCTGAATAGCTGTGCCGCTAGCGATGGGGCGACGTGCGATTTTACCAATAATATCGTCGGGTTGAGTGACTGCACGAGGAGACAGATCGCCTAGGTTGCCGTTCTTCTCGCGAAGCATATCGGACGTAATTTGGCTACCGCGCTCAATATCCAGTGCGGCGACGATGTAGCTACCGATGACATCCACCTCGGCCTGCAAATAGCGAACTTGGCGGCTATCCGTCCCGCAACGAACACCCACAGACACACGCCCAAGCGGCGCTTCATTTTGATTGGTAAGGAAAGGATCGGGTGCAGTGCAGGTGGGCAGATGCGGCGAGGGCGCACGTAGATTGATCACCACCTCATTACCCAGCGCCTGTGTTTCTTGGTAAAGAAACTGGTGCACGCTTTCCATTAGAGCGTCATGTTTCGTTTCCGACGCGTTGGCGGCAGGTATGAGGGCAACTAGCGCCATACTGGTCAGCAGCAGGGCACTGACCCAACGTAGCGGAATGCCTAGGCAAAAAGTACGCGGCAGATGAAACATGAGGGGGATGCTCAAAGCAGGAAAAGGGATTCTATCGAACACAAGTGTAGCGAAAACGGCTGAGGATTATCATAAGAAATGCTGGGTGAAACGGGGGTTGTTCCATGCTTTAGGCTGACAGCCGTCGGCGTATTCTCCACAGTCAATAAATTCCATTTTGCCTTTCAGCGAGCGAGGATTGGCATGATTGACCAACTAGAATCGTCTCTAAACTACCACCATCAGGCGCTGGGGCTGCGCCAGGCACGGCATGACGTGCTGGCCGCAAACATTGCCAATGCCGATACCCCCAACTACAAAGCCAGGGATATCGACTTTGCGAGTGAGTTAAAAAAAGCCGTTGAAGGCGGTCAGCGCGAACAAAGTGCTAATGGTGGCGGTTTAGCGCTGACGCGAACCTCAGACCGCCACTTGATGGGCGAAGGCCCCGCGCTTAGCGGAGGTAACCCCGACTTGCTTTACCGGACACCCAGTCAGCCTAGTTTAGATGGCAATACCGTCGAAATGGATCGTGAGCGTTCACAGTTTGCCGATAATGCGGTTCGCTATCAGGCAGGCCTCACCATAATGAATAGCCGAATCCAAGGACTCAAAACGGCCATGCAGCCAGAATAAACTGAGCTGGATCGGTTAGGAGATATTATATGTCGATGTTTTCTGCGTTTGATATTGCAGGTTCTGCCATGAGTGCCCAGTCACAGCGCATGAATGTGACTGCCAGCAACATGGCAAATGCTGATAGCGTAGCTGGCCCTGACGGTGAGACGTATCGAGCCAAGCAGGTCATGTTTGAAACCCAAGCGCAAAATAACCGCTATGGCGTCGGTGGTGTTCGCGTGACGGAGGTCGTAGAAGACGACTCGCCACTCAGAATGGAGTACATGCCCAATCATCCCGCAGCGGATGAAGACGGCTATGTTGCCAAGCCCAACGTCGAGCCTGTCCACGAGATGGTCAACATGATCTCGGCCTCGCGTTCTTATCAAGCCAACGTTGAGGTTTTCAACACCAGTAAACAGATGCTGATGCAAACACTCTCGTTGGGTGAGGGGTAAACCATGAATGTTGATACGAGTGTATTGAATAAAATAAACGGTGGCGGCACCGATGGCCTTCCAGCCAAGCAGTCTGAAGAGTTGCGTAATAGCTTCATGACGCTGCTGATTACCCAGCTGGAAAATCAAGACCCGATGAATCCGATGGAAAACGCGGAGATGACCTCTCAGCTGGCCCAGATCAATACGGTCAGCGGTATCGAAGAGTTGAATGATACGCTTAGCGGCATCACCCAGCAGATGAACGCTTCCCAGATGCTGCAAGCCTCCGGGTTGATTGGTAATGCCGTGCTTGTGCCAGGCAATCAGGTGAAAGTGGGTACTGACGAAGACGGCGACAATTACGCAACGCCTTTTGGTATCGAGTTGGCTAAGCCGGCGGACAATGTCGAGATTACTGTGACCAGTAAATCCGGCGAAGTCATCTATACCACCACCGAGAAAGATGTCGATGCGGGGGTTCAATCGTTTAGCTGGGGCGGCTTGAATAATGACGATGCCCCGGTGGCGGAAGGTGCCTATAAAGTGAGCTACAAAGCGACCAATGCCAAAGGTGACGAGATTGAATCACAGGCTCTGAACTATGCCCTCGTTCAAGGCGTGGCGCCTGCTGAGTCGGGTGAAGAAGTACGCCTCGATTTGGGTGGCGTTTATGGTCAAGTATCGCTCGATCAAGTCAAACAAATTCTCTAAGCCGTAATACGCCGTAAATTATTGATCTATTTAGCAGGGGACTAAACCATGAGTTTTTCACAAGCGCTAAGCGGCCTGGCTGCCCAGCAAGATAAGCTGGGGGCCGTAGGTAACAATATTGCCAACTCGCAAACCGTCGGCTTCAAAAGTTCCAACGTGCAGTTTGCCGATGTATACGCCCAATCGAGCATTGGCCTCGGTACGCGCACGTCTGCCGTTTTGCAGAACTTTAATCAGGGCAATATCGAATCATCGAACCGCAATATGGATCTGGCGATAGCCGGCGAAGGCTTCTTTCGCTTTCAACAGCCCAATGGCGAAATTGGCTACTCGCGTAATGGTCAGCTGACCATGACCGCCCAAGGCGATCTGGTAAATGCCCAGGGCGCACAGATCATGGGTTACCCGGCAGATGATGCAGGCAACATTCAAGGCGGTGGCGATGTGGAAGCGCTCAGTGTCGATGCGGGCGATCTAGCCGCCAGCGCTACCACGGAGCTGGATGTTTCGCTGAATCTGGATTCGGAAGAAGAGGTGATTAATCCAGTCGGGTTCGATGCCGAAGCCGTCGCCAATGGTTTGGATTCCAGCCAGTACTCGTATTCGACCAATGGCACGATTTACGATTCACAGGGTAATGCGCGAAACCTGACCATGTATTTCACTAAGACCAACCCCAATGAGTGGCGGGTTGATGCCCGCATGTCGGGTGGGCCTGCCGGCGCGCCGAATTATGCTTTTACCAATATTGCGGATACGTCAAATTTTGGCTTCACAACGGATGGTCGTCTCAATAATAACTTTAACGCTTTCCAGATTAATTTAGATAGTCCAAACGATATGCGCGATGCAGATGGCGGTGCCGTAACTACCAGCGAGTTTAACGATACGTTGACGAGTCAACAGATCGAAATCGACTTCGCCGGTACCTCTCAGCAGGCGAATGACTCTACCGTCAATGACCTGACACAGGACGGTTACACTGCGGGTTCTCTAGTGGGCGTCACCATCGAAGACGATGGCACTGTTATGCGTAACTACTCCAATGAGCAATCATTGGCAGCTGGACAAGTCGCGCTGGTGAGCTTCCGTAACCCTGAGGGTCTAAAGCCTGAGGGTGACAATCTATGGACCGCCACCGGTGCTTCTGGGCAAGAGTTGGTCGGTGCGCCGGGTACCGGCCAGCGCGGCTTGATCGAGCCGGGCGCGGTAGAAACCTCGAATGTCGATATGGCCGGCGAGCTCGTGGACATGATCGTGGCCCAGCGGGCCTATCAGGCCAACTCGCAAACCATCAGCACGCAAGATGAGCTGCTACAGACCATCATCAATCTCTAACGGCTGATGGCATTAAGGGAGCAAGGTCGTGGATAGAATGCTGTACACCGCCATGAGTGGCGCCAAGCATACGATGGATCAGCAGTCGGTCGTCAGTAATAATCTGGCGAACGTTGCCACAGCGGGTTTCCGCGCGCAGCTAGAGGCTGCGCGCTCGGTACCTGTTGAAGGTGACGCCTTGCTGGCGACTCGTACCTCCGCCGTTACTACCACGCCAGGCACCGACTATTCCCAAGGGCCGATTGAACGGACGGGCCGCGGCCTAGACGTGGCCATGCAGGACGACGCCTGGATGGCAGTGCTGGATCAAGACGGCGCTGAAACATACACCCGCCGCGGCGACCTGCAAATCGACAGCGACGGTGTACTGATGACGGGTGCCGGTCAGCCGGTAATGGGTGATGGTGGCCCTATTGCTGTGCCACAAGGGTCGCAGATTTCAATCGGTGCCGACGGCACGATCAGTGCTATTCCCCAAGGGGTAGGTCCTGAAGCGATTGTTAATGTGGGCCGCATAAAATTGGTGACGCCTGAAGAAGGCGAGTTGACGCGCGGCGAAGACGGCCTATTTCGCGGACCGCTCAACGATGAGGGAGAGCCGGGGGCGCTAGCCGCCGATGAAGACGCCTCACTCGTCAGTGGTGCGCTTGAAGGTAGCAACGTCAGCGCCGTTGACAGCATGGTGTCAATGATTGATGCGGGGCGTCGCTATGATATGCAAATGAAAATGCTGACCTCGGCGGACGAAAACGCCCAACGGGCTAACAGCATGTTATCGATTCAGGGCTGATAGCGCTTTGTCAGCCAAGAGGGCACTTTTATGATCTCGTCTTTGTGGACGGCCAAAACCGGCCTGGAATCCCAGCAAACCAAGCTGGATGTGATTTCTAATAATCTGGCTAACGTCAGTACCAATGGCTTTAAACGCTCACGTCCGGTGTTTGAAGACCTGTTGTATCAAAATATGCGTCAGCCAGGCGCACAAAATAACGTTCAAGATCGGCTGCCGTCGGGCATGCAGGTTGGTACAGGGGTGCGTGCGGTCGCCACTGAGCGTTTGCACACTCAGGGTGGCCTGGAGCAGACGGAAAACTCACGCGATCTGGCGATTAATGGCGAGGGCTTCTTTCAGGTGCTGATGCCCGATGGCAATACCGCCTATACCCGTGACGGCAGCTTTCAGCTAAATGAAAACGGCCAGATGGTAACCGCCAACGGTTACCCGATAGAGCCGGCTATTTTCATCCCTGAAAATGCCCTTTCGGTCAGCGTTGGTGAAGACGGCACGGTAAGCGTACGTCAGCCGGGCGACAATCAGGCCAATCAGATCGGCCAGATTAACGTGAGCACTTTCATCAATCCCGGTGGCCTACAGAGCATGGGGGGCAATCTCTATCAAGAAACGGGGTCTTCCGGTGTGCCTAATCAAAACATGCCCGGCATGAACGGCGCTGGGCGGCTGTTCCAGGGGTATGTGGAGACCTCGAACGTCAATGTGGTTGAAGAGATGGTCAACATGATTCAGACCCAGCGGGCCTACGAAATTAACAGTAAGGCTGTCTCGACCAGCGACGAAATGTTGGCGCGTTTGGCTCAGCTATAAAGCCGTTTACTGATAGGTTGGGTCATGCTGGAACGACATTGTATTTTGCGACGTATTGCGCTGGTGGGGCTGGCATTCTTTTTGTTGGCGGCGGCGGGTTGTGCCCAAATCCCCAGGGCTTCAGTGGTTGGTGAGCAAGAGCAGATCAATGTTGTTGACCGCCCCCCACCGGTGCCTAACGGGTCTATTTATCAAGCGCGTCGCGGGTATCAGCCCCTGTTTGAAGACCGCCGTCCAAGATCGGTTGGCGATATTCTGACGATTGTGCTGGATGAAGAAGTGAGCGCCAGCAAGAACTCGGCGTCTAATGCCGATCGCGACGGTAGCGCAAGCCTCGAGTTTGGCGCATTGCCGGACGCGCTCGAAACCCTAGCTGAATACGGGTTTGAAGTGAGTGGCGAAAGCGACTTTTCTGGGGGAGGCGGTTCTCAAGCCAATAACTCCTTTACCGGTACGATTACAGTATCCGTCCTGGAAGTTATGAGTAATGGTAACCTTCGCGTCCGCGGTGAAAAACAAATCGCCATCAATCAAGGCACTGAGTTTATTCGGTTTTCTGGGGTGGTGAACCCACGCACGGTTACCGCGCAAAATACCGTGCCCTCGACCCAGGTTGCAGATGCGCGTATTGAATATGTAGGCGACGGTTATATCAACGAAGCGCAACACATGGGTTGGCTACAACGTTTCTTCTTAAACGTCTCGCCGTTCTAGCGCCATGGGGAGCGACCAATGACAGCGCTTTCAATGGCAGGTTCTTTAAGGATAGGTCTTTCAATGAAAGCGCTAAAACGGGCAATAGTGATGCAGTTACGTCGTTTGCGGATAAGTAGTTGTCGAATAATCAACACATGGTTTACTCAGCTGTCTGTCTTGGTAATGGTGGGTCTATTGGCTTTGCCAGTTCAAGCGGAGAGTGTTCGTGAACTGGCAAGTTTTTCCGGTGTGCGTGATAACCAACTGGTCGGGTATGGGCTGGTGGTGGGACTGGACGGGAGTGGCGACCAGACCACCCAGGCACCGTTTACCAGTCAAAGTTTAACCAACATGTTGTCCCAGTTAGGCGTGACGGTACCTTCCGGAACAAATTTACAGTTGCGTAACGTCGCAGCCGTGATGGTGACAGCTGATCTGCCGCCGTTTTCAAGGCCGGGTCAGCGTTTGGATATTGTGGTGTCGTCGATTGCAAACGCCAGCAGTTTGCGAGGTGGCACGCTGCTTATGACACCTTTAAGAGGTGCCGACGGCGATACCTATGCCATTGCCCAAGGCAATATGCTCGTGGGCGGTGCGGGAGCCCAGGCTGGTGGCAGCAGTGTGCAAATCAACCACCAGGCAGCGGGGGCAATTCCCAACGGCGCCTTGGTTGAGAAAGAAGTGCCGCTGAACCTGGGGAGTAACGGCGGCATGCTTGAATTACAGCTTGACGAGTCGGATTTTGGCACCGTTCAGCGCATGGTGGCGGCGATTAACAACGAGTTTGACGAGTCGGTTGCTTATGCGCGCAATGGCCGAGTGATCGCACTTGACGGCCCTACTGATGCTAATGCGCGGGTCAATTTTATGGCTCGTGTTGAAAGCGTGCAGCTGACTCCAACGCAAGCACCGGCACGCGTTGTGCTGAATGCGCGTACCGGCTCTGTGGTCATGAATAGCGCAGTCACATTGCGCCAAGCGGCGGTGGCCCACGGCGATCTGTCGATCACTATTGATACTGAGTATAACGTTAGCCAGCCTAACGCGCTGGCTGAAGGCGAAACCGTCGTGACGCCCGACGCCGACATTAACATACAGCAGCAAGAGGCCTTTTTGCGGATCGTAGAAGGCGCACAACTCACCGAAGTGGTCAACGCATTAAATGCCTTAGGCGCCACCCCTCGGGACTTAATGTCGATTCTTCAATCATTAAGAGCGTCTGGTTCGCTGCGCGCTGAGCTGGAGATCATCTAATGAACGCCACTGATATGAGCAATCAATTTGCGCTTGATATGCAAGGCTTTCAGCGGATGCAGCACACGGCAAAAGTCGATCCTGAAGCCGGGGTTCAGTCTGCCGCCCAACAGTTTGAAGCATTGTTCGTGCAGATGATGATGAAGAGTATGCGCGATGCTATCCCGACGTCGGGGTTGATGAACAGTAGCACCACCGATACCTATCAGAAAATGCTGGACCAGCAGTGGTCGCAGGTCATCGCATCCCGTGGTGTTGGCCTGGCGGATGCATTGGTCGAGCAGCTTGAAAGACAAGGTTTGGTTCCCAAAGGGGAAGGGGCCTCATCCAGCGACGACCAGCAAACGCAGGCGCTGATTGCCGGGATTCCGCGGGGCACGCCCCGTGTCCTGGATAGCCCGCTTAATCCTGGGAATGGGCAGGTACCTGAGGCGCCTTCAGAGCGTAATTTCTTGGCCGAGCTGGATGCGGTTCGTCAGGGGCAGGTGACAAAAGCTGACCCTGCGCAACCTGAGACAACACGCCAAGCGACCGGGCAGCTACCGCACGTGAATCAATTTATGGAAACGCTGGCTCCTTCTGCCCAGGCGGCAAGCCGGAGCACCGGCGTGCCTGCTGAATTGATTCTGGCGCAGGCAGCCTTGGAAACGGGCTGGGGCAAGCATGAAATTGCCAAGCAAAACGGTAGCAACAGCCACAATGTATTCGGCATCAAAGCGGGCCAGCATTGGGACGGCGAAACCACTGAGGTGGTGACGCACGAATACATCAATGGCCGCCGCGAAAAAATGGTGGATACCTTCCGCGTCTATGACTCCTATGAACACGCCTTTACCGACTATGCCAACCTGATTGGTAACAACCCCCGCTACGCTGGCGTAACGCAAGCACCTTCAGCCGAGCTGGCGGCACGCGAACTGCAGCGGGGTGGCTATGCGACTGACCCTCAATATGCCAATAAGCTGGTGAGCGTGATGAACACCATGGGTCCGATGCCGGATGTGGGCAATTTCCTGGCAGATTCTCGATAAGCTGGCATTCAAGTTTTGTACCGCACTGCCGATAAAAGAAATATCGGCTAAAGGAATCGAACCATGAGCATGTTTTCTATTGGGCTAAGCGGCTTAAACGCGGCACAAAACGCGCTGAACACGACCAGCAACAATATCAGCAACGTATACACACCGGGCTATAACCGTGAAATCACCAAGCTGGGTGAGGGCAGCGCGGGAACCGGCGGTGTTCAGGTTAACGATATTGAGCGACAGTTTAATCAATACGTTGCTGAACAGCTCAACAGTGCCAAGACGCAGTCAAGTGCGCTGGAGACCTATTACAACCAGGTCAGCCAGATCGATAACCTGCTCGCCGACCGCGAGGCAGGCCTTTCGCCGTTGATGCAGAATTTCTTCTCGTCGATGGAAGACCTGGCCAGCTCACCGTCTGACCCGGCGGCTCGCCAGGGCGTGCTGGGTAACGTGGAAACGCTCAGCGCCCAGTTCCGTTCTTTCGATAGCTATCTGCAGGACATGCAGACCAACATCAATAACCAGTTGGAAGACGAAGTTACCCAGATCAATAACACCACCGAGCAAATTGCCGGGCTTAATAAAGAGCTCGCGCTGGCACGCGCGCGCACCGGCGAGGCGCCTAATAGCCTGCTCAATCAACGCGACAAATTGGTGTCGGATCTGAATGAGCGTATGGATCTGCGCCTGAACATTCAGGATGGCAAGACTTACAATATCAGCCTGCCTAACGGGCAACCATTGGTGACCGGTACCGATTCCTACAAGCTCGAGACCATGGAAGCGGACTACGACCCCCAGCGCACCGTCATTGGCTATCGCGACGGTGGCGGTAACCTGACCCAACTGGACGAAGACACCGTTTCGGGGGGCTCACTGGGCGGGTTAATGTCCTTCCGCGACGAGACGCTCGACAAGACTCAGAACCAGATTGGCCAGTTGGCCATTTCGCTGTCCATGGCCGTCAACGAACAGCATAAACAAGGCGTTGATCTAAACGGCGACCAGGGCGAAAATTTATTTAAGATTCGCTCGCCCCAGACCTATGGTTACGAAAACAATAGCGACGCGACGATCACTAGCGCAGAGTTTGACGTTAGCCGTGTGGATGAACTGCGCGCGACGGATTACACGGTAAGCTTTGACGACAACGATGAACCTGTCGTGACACGTAACGATAACGGTCAAGTCGTGGCATTTGACCAGGATGCCTGGAATAACGACGATCAGTTGAAATTCGGCGGAGTGACCCTGGAGTTTAGCGACGGGGCAGATGCACCCGTTGAAGGCGATCAGTTTGAAATTCAGCCGGTCCGTCGTGCCGGTGCCGGTATGGAAGCCAATATCTCCGACCTCGACAAGATTGCCGCGGGCGATGCAGGCTTTATCAATGTAGGCAATGATACCGGTAACTCGTTCGAGCGTGAGGGCGATTTAAACGTTAGCGATTTAGGTATCACGTCTAACGCTTTCGACGATAACAGAAAATATCAATTTGAGGTGGAGTCGAACGCTGCGGGGGATGAGGGCACGCTGACTGTGACGCCGGCAACAGACATAGTGGTTAACAATAGTAATGTTGATGCATCAGACATATCAGACATTGAGTTGAAAGAGGGCGATGAGATTGAAGTTGATGGTATCAGCTTTACGGTCTCCCTCCCGGATGCAGACGAAACGTCGTCATTAACCGTTAGCCAGACTATTTTTGCCACTGGTGATAACCGTAACGCCCTGGCGATGCAAAACCTGCAGTCCGAATCCATCGTTGGCGGCAGCGCTACGCTGAGCGGTGCCTATGGGTCGATGGTCAGCGACGTAGGTAATCGAACCAATATTACTGAGGTAAACCTGGACGCCAGGCAAGGGCTCACCGATCAGTTAACCGCCGTGCAGCAGTCCGAGTCCGGGGTCAACCTTGACGAAGAAGCAGCCAATTTAATCCGTTATCAACAGTTCTATCAGGCCAACGCGCGAGTAATCGACACGGCGGGCACGATAATGGACACCATTCTGAATCTACGCGGTTAAGCGAGGATAGTCGGCCATGCGCATTAGCAGCGTTACCATGTTTGATCAAAGCACGGCGTCAATGAATCGTCAGCAAAGCGATTTTCTAAACGTCAGTCAGCAAATTGCCAGCGGGCGTCGCGTGGTTAACCCGTCCGACGATCCCCAGGCCGCCTCCCGTGCCGTGGGCGTGGATCAAGCCAAAGCCGTCACTGAACAGTACAGCGATTCCCGGGTATCGGCGCGTAACTCGCTGGCGCAAACGGAGAGTATCCTTAATAGCGTTAGCGATGCGATTACCAGTGCAAAAACGCTATTGGTGCAGGCGTCAAGCGATACCCTGAGCGATGTTGACCGCGAGTCCGTGGCCAGCGAGCTAAAAGGCGTCTATGAGACGATGCTCGGCCAAGCCAACGCCACCGATGGCAGCGGTCGTTATCTGTTTGGTGGCTACAATGACAGCAACCCTCCCTATGTCAAACAGGGAGACGCGGCCGTTTACCAAGGCGATGATCGTGCCCGTGAGCAACGCGTGGATGCGTCACGCCTAATGCCGGTGACCGAAAATGGCATCTCGATTTTCCAGAGTGTGCCGAGCAGCGCGGGCTATGTAGCGGAAGCCGACAATGCCAATACCGGTAACGTCACCTTTAGCGGGCCTCAGGTAACCGACGTGGGTGACGATGGCTATGGCAGTGATTATCGTGTCAGCTTTAATGGCACGGCGGCGGATCCAAGATATGAGGTTGAACGCTTCAATGGCACGAGCTGGGTTAACACGGACATGGAGGGCGACGCCCTGCCATCAGGCGACTGGGCCGATGCTGTCAATGATGAAGACGCCCTTTCATTGACATTCGGTGGATTATCCGTTGATCTCAAGGGAACGCCCGCTCCAGGTGATGAAATAGTGGTTGCTCAAGCCGGTGGTGAAACGCGCGAATCCAACCTGTTCCGCACCATGGAAGAAGCTATTCGCGTACTGGAAAACCCTGCTGAGACCGACGCCGATAAAGCTGACTTGCGCAACACGCTGAATACGTCAATGCGCGATCTGGACAATAGTCTGGATAACGTCTTAACGGTTCGCGCGTCTGCCGGTGCGCGGCTGAACGAGCTTGATGTGATCGATGCTGTTGGTAGTAACAGGACGCTTAACTACGAACAGACGCTGTCGGATCTGGTCGACCTCGACTATAACGAGGCGATATCCGAATATAGTTTGCGTCAGGTAGGCCTGCAGGCGTCGCAGAAAGCCTTTGTCGACGTTAAGGGCATGTCGCTGTTCAACTATTTATAGCCCTCTTACTGATAGCCTCTCTGGCCAACTGTATGGTGGAAAAGCCCTTTGCCCCAGGCAAGGGGCTTTTTGCTGCGTCATCATCACGATAACGGCGCCATGGTATCAATCAAACCCTGCATAAAGTTGATGCCCTGACTAAACAGCCGCTGTAAAAAGCGTTCAATGTCGGTCATTAACACCATTAATAGAATTATCCCCACCGTTAATGAGGTTGGAAAACCGATATTAAATACCGTCAATTGGGGTGCCGAGCGGTTCAAAATACCCAGCGCCAAATTGATGATCAGCAGTGAACCGACAAGCGGTAATGCCAGCAACATGCCCGAGGCAAAGATGGTGCCGCCATACCGGGCCAATAACTCGAAGGCGTTGGGATTAAGCGTACCAATGCCAATGGGCAGGCTTTGAAAGCTCATTACCAACGTTTCCAGCACCATCAGGTGGCCATTCAGGGCGAGAAACATCAGTAGCGTGACCATATACAAGATCCGCGATAACACCATGATGTTGGTGCCACTGGCCGCATCAAAAAAGCTGGCGAATGCCAAGCCCATTTGCAGACCAATGAATTCCCCCGCTGCTTGCACAACGGCAAACACAATGTGCATTACCAGGCCAATGGCGATACCAATCAGAATTTGCTCTACCATGATTCCAGCGCCTGCCCAGGACATCAGGGGCACGTCGGGCATAGGAGGAAGAATCGGGGCGATAACCACCGCAATAACGGCCGCGAGGCCTACCTTGGCCTGGTTTGGCACGCTGGAGTGCCCCCAGAGAGGCGAGGCTGCCATGAAAGCGGTAATGCGCGCGAAAGGCCAGATAAACGCCACCAGCCACGCGTGTAGCTGGGCAAAGGTGACCTCAACCATCGGCTTACATCACCATGCTGGGGATATTGGTGAATAAGCGATGGGTAAAATCGGTGATGATTCCGATCAGCCAAGGGCCAGCCAAGACGAGAACGGCGAATACCGCTAAAATCTTAGGGATAAACGTCAGCGTCATCTCATTAATTTGCGTAGCGGCTTGAAACAGGCTGATGATCAAGCCGGTAAACAGGGCGGCAAGCAACATCGGGCCAGCAAGCATTAGCGTAACTCGCATTCCTTGATACGCAATCGTCATGACCATTTCGGGGGTCATTCGGCCTCCTTCGTCGTAATGACGGCTATATCATGTAAAAGCTTTCAGCTAACGAACCGACAATCAGTTGCCAACCGTCAACCAAGACAAACAGCATAAGCTTAAACGGCAACGAAATGGTGATGGGTGGAACCATCATCATACCCAGGGCCATCAAGGTACTGGCCACGACCAGGTCAATAATCAAAAACGGAATAAAAATCGTAAAGCCGATCTGAAAGGCAGTTTTTAACTCACTTGTGACAAACGAGGGCAATAACACGCGCATGGGCAGCTCTTCCGGCCCTTGCATTGGGCCCACATCCGCGAGGCGCACAAAGAGTGCTAAATCGGGTTCACGCGTTTGTGCGAGCATAAACTCACGAAACGGAAGCTGCGCTAAACGTAAAAACTCTTCAAAGTTGATGGTTTCTTCACTCAACGGTACCCAGGCTGTGTCGTAAACCTGTGCTAGGACGGGTGACATGATGAAAAACGTCAGAAACAGGGCGATGCCGAGCAGCACTTGGTTAGGGGGCGTCGCCTGGGTGCCCATGGCGGTGCGCAACAAACTCAACACAATGATGATCCGCGTGAAGCTGGTCATCATCAACAGCATAGACGGTAGGAATGCCAGCGAGCTCAGAAATAATAGTGTCTGCAAAGAGACGGACCACTGCTGCCCGCCGTCTTCAAGTGGCTGAGTGGTTATCCCGGGAAGCTCTTGGGCGTTGCCGATAAGCGGAAAAAGGCAAAGCAAACTAACAACAAGGAGCCACCGCCACCGCAAAAAGGGCGGCCAATGTAACGTTTTAATCCTCATGGGGTTCGATCTGTTTCAGAGGTAGGTGGAGGGCCACGCCGTGGCTTTTTGGTCAGGTTATCGGCCAGCGCTTGGGAAAAGCGTTTGGCAAAGTGAGAGGGCGCTTGTGTGGTATCTGCTGGTGGCGTAGCAGGCGCCGGGCGCTCATGCAGCTTGGTAATGCGTCCGTTACCAACGCCTAATACTAACCACGTATCTTCAACTTGTACGATCACCACGCGCTCACGGTTACCCACGGCAGTGCTGCTGATAAGCTGGAGCTCACCACCGGCGCGTTTGGCATGACCGACACGCTTCAAAAGCGCCGTGCAAAGTAAAATAATGGCAATAACGAGCGCCAGTGCCGCTGCCGTTTTGCCCAGCATGGCCATGCCAATCAAGGAGTCGCCGCCGCTGCTTATGGCGTCGAGCGAACTACTTTGCGTTGAGGCGGTTTCACTGCTCATCGGTTCAGTTTGTGAATGCGCTCAGAGGGCGTAATGATCTCGGTGATACGGATGCCGTACTTATCTTCAATGACGACGACTTCGCCTTGGGCAATCAAATAACCGTTGATCAAGATATCCATGGGTTCACCCGCCAGCCCCTCGAGCTCGATAACCGAGCCTTGAGCCAGCTCAAGCAGCTGTTTGATGGTCAGTTTGGTGCGGCCTAGCTCAACGGTGAGCTTGACCGGAATATCCATGATCATTTCAAGGTCGCGCGACGAGGTAGCGCCACTGTCCTGGGTCAACGGACGAAATACATCGTCGCTGGCCGCTTTGGCTTCACTGGCGGGAGGATCGTCGGCTTGTTTGTCCTCCTCAGGCGTTTCTTCCTCGACAGCCTGTTGTTCTGCCATCGCCGCTGCCCAAGGATCTTCCTCCTCGCCATCGGCGGCTTCAGATGAAGCGGCAGTGCTTTCTTCTTCCTCTTGTTCCGACATGGCAGACGCCCAGTCGTCGTCAGAGATATTCTCATCGGGTTTATTAGGATCCGTCATGCTTTAGATTCCTTGGCTTTCTGTCGTGTCGACCCTTTAACAAAGTCGTTGGACGGTACATTGTTCATCGCGGCGTGATCGATCATACGCTGCACGCGCAAGGCGCGCTGCTGTCGTTGACTTCCGTATTCGCACTCCATCACCGGCACGCCATCAACATTGGCGGTGACGGTGGAGGGGATGTCTAACGGCAGTACGTCACCCTTTTTGAGCCCCATTACATGGGAGATACGGCTAGGGATGTGGGCAAACTCAGCGACTAACTCGACTTCTGACTGGCGTAACTCGCTCGCCATCCGGCGCGACCATGTGCCATCTTGGTCGTGGTTGCTGTCGTTGATCGGGTTCGCCAAGAGGTCGCGTAGCGGCTCAATCATGGCGTAAGGCATACAAACCTGAAAGTTGCTCGACAGGTTACCCACTTCAATATTGAATTTGGTGTTCACCACGATTTCGTTGGGTGAGTTAGTAATGTTAGCAAATTTCGACTGCACTTCTGAGCGAAGGAAGCTGATTTCCAATGGATAAACGACTTTCCATGCTTCTTGATAGGCATCGATGGCCAAGCCTAGCAAGCGCTGGATAATGCGCTGTTCGGTATTGGTGAATTCGCGCCCATCCGACTTGGTAACAAAACGGCCGTCGCCGCCAAAGAGGTTGTCGACCACCATGAAGACTAAATTAGGTGGAAATACGATCAAGCTAGATCCGCGCAGCGGGCGCATGGAGACGATATTCAAATTGGTCGGTACGGGAACATTGCGCGAAAAATCGCTAAAGCTCTGGTAACGAACCGACTCAACGGTGATATCGGCGCTGCGTCGAAGTAGGTTAAATAAGCCCGTACGGAAGTAGCGCGCGAAGCGCTCATTAATAAAATCTAAGGCATGCAGGCGCTCGCGAATAACACGGTGCTGCGTGGATGGATCGTAAGGGCGTACCTTCGGTTCGTTTTGCGACTGAGCCGAGGACGCCGATGATTCATCATCACCACTGACCCCTTTGAGTAGGGCGTCAATTTCTTCCTGGGACAGTAGATCGTCCTGCGACATGAACGGCTCCAGTTCCCTAGATTATTGCACAATGAATTCAGTAAACAGTACTTCACTCAGCCTAAGTGGGGGCTGATCCTCATCAAAGGGCTCGCTGAGCCTTGCTTTGATGTTGCTAGCTAGCTGTTGCTTGCCTTGTGAAGAGGTCAGGCTGCCTGCTTCTTGGCCGGACAATATGGTGAGCAACCGGCTGCGAAGCTGTGGCATGTGTTGTTCGAGTAGGTCGCGAGTCTCTTCATCCTCAACGCGAAGAGTAATGCCGGCGTAGAGCAATCTTGTACCCTGACGGTCATCGGCCAAGTTGACGGTAAACGGCTCGATGGTCAGAAAAACCGGTGGCTGGCGCTCAGCAGTCTCTTCTGCCGCTTCTCCCGGGTTATCGTCACGCTGATCCATCACCATATAAATGGCAGCTGCCGCTCCCGCCGAGGAAAGCAGTACTAGAATGATCATTACCCAGAGTAATTTTTTTGGTCCGCCGCTTGATTCAGCCATTGCTCGTTCCTGTAATCTCCATGCGTAGCGTTATCGTGGCATTATGCCTAAAGCGCATGCTGGTGATGAAATGAACAGGCTCGCTTGGCGAGCCTATCTTTTGGTTTAGTTCTAAACTGACACGCGATTGACCGTGGTCGTGGAAGAATGCGTGGCCCGTGTTATGCGTATAGATCAACCCGACCATCGAGCGTGATAGGCGTGCTCGGCGACGTAGAGGCTAAACGACCACCTTCTTCTCCGCCTTCAGCGCTGGGCTGGCCACCTGGCCCGGACTGCTGTTGAGCTAACCCTTGTTCGCTGGATTGGCGCTGTTCGCCAACGGACGTTTCACCCAGTGAAATGCCTTGTTCTGCCAGCGCTTCACGCAGTTGGGGAATGGCCTGTTCGATCACTTGGCGAACCTGGGCGTGGCCCGATAAAAAGTGCGCCTGGGCACCTTGTTCGCCAAACTTCAACGAGATGGATAGAGGGCCTAGCTCTGCTGGGTGTAGCTGCATTTGCACCAGCTGGTCGCCGCCGCGCTGGGCGAACTGGACAAGCTGTTGACCTAATTGCTGGGGCCATGCCGGGCTGGTGACCGGCGTGTTGACCGCAGCCGATGTTGGGTTAGCTGCGCTACCTAACGTTGAAGCAGTGGGGGCAATACCGGGCTGCCCGTTGGTTTGCCCACCGTTCGCCGATGATAAACCGCTCAACAGTGACTCTGAAGCAGTGCTGGGCACCATTGGGTTGGCTTTCGCCCCATCGGCCCGCGCTGAGGTATCCAGCGCACTCACCCAGTTTTCTGGTGCACTGCGAGTATTGGCTCGTGTGTCGACTTGATTTAGTAGGGGGTTATCTGCCCGCAACTGTTTGGCATCATCGGCGCGTGAGGATTGGCCACCCTCGGCTTGCTGGGAAGTAGCCCCAAGTGCCTGCGCTATATCGCCCAGTGTGCGTGGTGATCCTGCTGAACTGGTGTTGGTAGTGGCGTTAGCACCTTGCCCCTGAACCGCGACGAAAGCGCTGAGCAAGCTGACTAACTGCTCGGCTTCGCCTTCCTTGATGCCTAGCTGCTGGGCAAGCTCGGCCGCTGTTGGCGGCGCATCGTCTGTGCCAAGATCCTGGGTGGCATCGCCGAAAGAAGCCATGAGCGATAGGCGCTGCGCAATATCATCGAGCGTGGCGTTTTCTAAACGGCCGGAGGTCTCAAGCGCTGCCATATCATCGCGGACGGACGCGCTATCGGCAGATGAAAAACGTGCCATCAGCTTTTCTAGTGCCTCGGGGCTGATATCCAGGCCGAGTGACTCGAGCATTGCTGATAGTGAACTAGCATCCGCAGCGTTGCCGTTGCCTGCGTTGTTCAAGTCGGCTTGGTTTAACGACGGCGTTACCGGTGAGTTCGCAAGGCGCTGATGGGGTGAAGCAGAGGCCTGGGATAGTGCCTGCTGAAAGAACCCGCGAACGCCGTCAGCCGTTGCAGTGGAGCCCGGCTGGCTACTGGTCGCTTGACCTTGCGTTGTAGAAAGCAACTGGTGAATATTCATGCTCAGTTCCCTGGCACCGCTACTGCGGTGTCTCATTACGTTGGCGAGCCAAACGGCTAGTCACCAAATCGTCGTTGGTTTTTTGTTCATAACGCTCAAGACGACGATGCTCTGCTACTAGCCGTCGTGAGGTCAGTGTATCGTAGGAAGACAGCTTACGCTGCTCTTGTTGCCAATGTTGTTGGCGTTTTTGCACACGTTTTTGCTGTGCCGCCAGTGTATCTCGGGCCCGTTCCAGCGCGGCATCCAGCGAGCCAAGAAATTGTTGGTAATTGTACATCGTAGCGGGATCGATGCCGTCACGCATCGCGAGCTGTAAACGCTCGGCGTACTCGGCGCGGTAGCGGTTGAGCGAATGCAATTGTGCTGTCGTCTGCTGCTCGCTTTGACGCTCTTGAGCAAGGGCAATGCCGGCTTGATCCCGGGCCTCGCGAGCTAAATCGGCGAGCATTTCTAGCTGCGTTCGGCTCATGTTGACTCTCCAACCAAGGCGTTAAGGGATTGTCGGGAAGCTTCGACGGTGGCGCTTTCGTTAATGTTTTGCTGCAAAAAATGCTCAAGCTCTGGAAACCGTCTAACCGCTTCATCGAGCTGTGGATCATGACCTGGGGTGTATGCGCCGACGCTGATCAAGTCACGGTTGCGCTGATAACGTGAGAAAAACTGCTTGAATACACGTGATTGACGCTGCTGAGTCTCGTCGGTAATCGCGGTCATGGCACGGCTGATTGACGCTTCAATGTCGATGGCAGGATAGTGCCCCGCTTCAGCTAGCGTACGCGAGAGGACAATATGGCCATCGAGAATCGCTCGGGCTGAATCCGCGATTGGGTCTTGCTGGTCATCACCCTCGGTTAAGACGGTATAAAATGCAGTGATAGAGCCGCCGCCCCGTTCCGCATTACCCGCGCGCTCAACCAGGCCGGGCAGTTTGGCAAACACCGACGGCGGGTACCCTTTGGTAGCCGGGGGTTCGCCGATCGCCAAGGCGATTTCGCGCTGGGCCATCGCAAAGCGCGTTAACGAATCCATGATTAGCAGAACGTTGCGCCCTTCGTCGCGAAAACCTTCGGCGAGGCGTGTTGCATAGGCCGCCCCTTGAAGCCGCTGCAGCGGCGAAGTATCCGCGGGGGCTGCGACTACCACGGCCCGACGTCGACCTTCGGGGCCGAGGATATTATCGATGAAGTCCTGTACCTCGCGGCCACGCTCACCGATAAGGCCGACGACAATGACGTCAGCCTTGGTGTAGCGTGCCATCATGCCCAAGAGCACCGATTTACCCACCCCGGAGCCGGCGAAAAGCCCCATGCGCTGCCCCCGGCCGACGCTTAATAGGGCGTTAATCGATCGGATACCCACATCGATTTGGGTTTCAATGGGCGCACGGGATAGCGGGTTCAACGGCGGCGTATTCAGTGTAGCGCGGGGCGTATCGTCCAATTGTTCCCTGTCATCAAGCGGGTTGCCGTTGCCATCGAGTACACGCCCCAGCAGTTCATCACCGATGGGAAAGCGACGCGCGCTGTGACCACTCCCGTCGCTCAGCGGCGATACGCGGGCACCGGGCATCAAGCCTGAGATTTGTTCCAGAGGCATCAGGAAGAGCTTATCGCCGCTGAAGCCGACTACCTCGGCTTCAGCGAAAGGCTCGTGCTGAGTCGAATGAGCGTCGGTTCTGGGTAACTCAATTTTACAGGCGCTGCCCACGGCAACCCGCAGCCCAACCACCTCGACTACCATGCCTGTAGCTCGCACAACGCGACCACTCGTTCCCACCCGTGGCAAAGTGCTCACCCGCTGCGTGGTGCGGCGGATCGCTTTTTGCCAGCGGTGTTGATGAGGGCAGGACATGGTCATCGCAGCACCTAGGAAGTCGACGGTTTGGACGAACTGGATGGACGCTTGCGCGCTTGGGCTTTTACCGCTTGCCAGCGGCTTTCAAAGGTGGCGTCCAACTCGCCTTGAGCGCTGGTCACCCGGCACCCACCGCGAGCCAGTTGATCATCGGGCTGTAGCGTCCAGTTAGCGGCTTCTAGTTCGCTGCCCAGGTGCTCTGCGACGAGCGTATGGTCGTCGGGGTTCAGCCACAACCGCTGTTGGCCAACAAGCGGTGGTTCTGTGTGCAAGAGTTCGCGCACCAGCGACAAAATGCGTTCCGGCGTTTCGTGTAATGCCTCGGCGGCTAGCTGTTTGCCGGTCGCCGTTGCCAACTCCACCAGGTCATGGGCAATGTTGTCGTCAAGTTGGGTAAGCGCGTCTGAAAACTGCTTAGCAAGCGCTTCCAGCGGCGCCAGCGTTTCTTTTGTCTGCTGCGTAAGTTCCTGTTGGGCCTGCTGACGGCCTTCTTCGAGTCCCTTGGCCAAGCCTTCTTCATGGCCTCGAGCAAGGCCCGCCTGGTAGCCGTCTTCTTCGGCTTGCTGGCGCAGCTTGTCGTATTCTTCTTGGCGCGCTTGGGCTTCGCGTAACTTTGCTTGCTTGGCCGCTTTTTGGGCCGCGTCGATTTTGCGCTGGTGTGCTGAGGACTCTGTTGGCGCGTCGTTGCTGCCGGGGCTGGCCGAGTGGATCAGTTCGTCCATCTGCCAGCGCCGCCATTGGTGGTGACGGTCGAACTGTGGGGACTCAGACATACTCATCGTCTCCTCCTGCCAGGACGATTTCACCCGAGTCGGCTAAGCGACGCACAACCTGTAGAACCGCTTTTTGCTCGGTTTCGACCTGAGAGACGCGAACCGGGCCGCGGGCTTCCATGTCTTCGCGAACTAAATCAGCCGCACGTTGCGACATATTGCGCAGGAATTTGTCCACCAGTGCGTCTTGGGCACCTTTGAGGGCTACCACCAGCGAGTTGGTCTCGACTTCCTGCAAGAGCATCTGAATGGCGCGATTGTCCAAGTCGAGAAGGTTCTCGAAGAGGAACATCTCGTCGATGATCTTTTGGGCCAGATCTTCGCTGTGCGAGCGGACTGTTTCGATCGCCGTCTCTTCTTGAGACGAATTCATCAGGTTGAGAATTTCTGCAGCGGTTCTTACGCCGCCCATTTTGCTGCGCTTGAGGTTTTGCCCATCCAGCATGCTGGACAGTACTTCGGTCAGTTCTTGCAGGGCAGCGGGTTGTACGCCACTGAAGGTGGCGATACGTAGCACCACGTCGTTACGCAGCTTTTCTTCAAAAAGCTCAAGAACGTCGGAGGCTTGATGACGATCCAGATGAACCAAAATGGTGGCAATAATTTGCGGGTGCTCATCACGAATGAGATCCGCCACCATGCCCGCTTCCATCAGATTGAGAGAATCAATCCCCGATGTTTCCGCGCTGCTTTCCAAAATGTCTTCAATCAGGCTGGAAGCACGGTCGCCACCCAATGCCTTAGTAAGCACCGAGCGAATATGCTCGCTGGAGTTCAAATTAAGGGCGACGAACTCTTCTGTTTCTTTATGGAACGCCTCGAGAACACCCTTCATGTCCTCGTGAGACACTTGCTGAAGTTTGCTCATTTCCATGCTGATTTCTTGGACTTCAGATGCGTTCATGTGCTTAAACACTTCAGCGGCGCTATCTTCGTCCAGAGCGAGTAACAGGATGGCGCTCTTGCGAGCGCCCCCCATCTTGGCAATTGCACTACTCATTGGCATTCATCCAGCTGCGCACGATCATCGCCACCATACGTGGGTCTTCTTGCGCCATTTCACGGAGGTCGTTCAGGTTGTGTTCATATAAGGACGTCTTACGACGACGTTTCGGCTTCTGATACGTTTCTTCCTCTTCATCACTGCCCTCGCCCTCATCTTCATCATCGTCGCCAACGCTGGCCTGAAGCCCCTCGCCAGGCGCGGCGGTGGCCATGACGGGCGATTCGGTATAGCGCTTGATGAGCGGCCGCAGGATGAGCAGGTAAAGCAGCAATACGGCAAGCGCAACGAGCAGGTAGCGGCCCAGTTGTCCCGCTAGCTCAAGAACACCTGGTCGTTGCCACCACTCGGGTGTTGCGCGTGTGTCGTCTTCAATGTCGGCAAACGGTGTATTAACCACATCGATCGCATCGCCACGCGCGACGGAGAAGCCCATCGATTGACGCACCAGCCCCTCGATTTGCTGAACTTCTTCAGCGGAGAGGGGAACCTGTTCCTGCTCGCCTTCTTCGTTGGTTACCTCACGGTAGTTCACGACGACGGCCGCCGTCAGTCGTTCGACACGACCCAGCCGGTGTTGAATGTGCTCAATGCTGCGATCTACTTCATAATTAACGACGTCGTCTTGGGTTAGGTTGCGCAGTGCGTCGTCAGGCACTTCTTCATCAGCTTCTCCGTCTTCACCTTCGGCATCTTCGTCGGGCTGATTGATGGGCGAGGGCGCTGTCCCCGGCGGAGTGTTGCTGAGCGCACCCGGAATGCCGGTGGCAAGAGGGTCTTCACCGTCAAACGAGAGGCTTAGTTGGCGACTGCGCACGGCGGCTTCGTTGGGTGGCTGATTGGGGCCATAGCGTTCAGAGGTTTCTTCACGCTGGGAGAAGTCCACCTGGGCGGCGACCTGGGCGCGGACGTTTTCCTCGCCCAGAATTGGCGTCAGGATATTCTCGATACGCCGTTGATAGGAGCGCTCAACTTCGGCCAGATATTGCAATTGGCTACCGTCAAGGTCGTTGTTGCCCCCAACATCGGCTGACAGTAACCGGCCGTCTTGGTTGACCACCGAGACGTCTTCGGGTGCTAGTTCAGGGACGCTGCTGGACACCATATGGACAATGGCGCTGACCTGACCATCGCCAAGCACGCGACCGGGCAGTAACGTTAGTACCACCGACGCTTTAGCGGGTTCTTGGTCACGAATAAAAACCGACGGTTTGGCCATCGACAAGTGAACGCGGACGCCTTCTACCGGTCCCAGTGATTCAATAGAACGGCTTAGCTCACCTTCCAACCCGCGTTGGTAATTGACTTGCTCGGCAAATTGGCTAATCCCGAACGCTTGGTCTTCCATGAGCTCCAAGCCAACGTTGCCACCCTGTGGCAATCCTTGCTCGGCAAGGTAGAGGCGTAAGGGGTGCACCTGGTCGCTAGGCACCATCAACGCCTGACCGTTTTGGCTAAAACGGTAGGGCACGCCTCGAGCGTCGAGTTCGGTGATGATGCGTCCGCCATCGGCTTGATCAAGGTTGTTATACAACACGCGATAATCGGGGCTACTGGCCCACATCAAAAGGGCAGCGACCACCGCGATCGACGCGGCGCCGGCCACCAACAGAGCGACAAGCGGGTTGCCGCGCAGCTGAGCGCGCGCGCGTTCGGAAAATGAAGTTTTCGCGTTGTCACCACTAGCATTATTAGGTGCCGAAGGTGTGGTGGTATTTGTCTGACGACCTGCCGTCGCACCTGTTTCGCTCATGAATCACTCCGTTGAGACAAGCAAAACAGGCGCCGGCCCAGGCGCATCATCAAAGAAGGCATAGGCTAAAATCCGTCCATCGCGGTTATCCGCCGAAAAGATGAGGCGAAATTATGATGGACGCCATTATCCTGTGGCTGGGCAAGCCTAAAGGAACGAAAAGCTTAGATTTATGTGCGTAATTGTACGTATGAGCTTTGTAGTACTGATGCTAGGCTTCAATCATTCAGTTTCCTCACTGCTCGAGGTTTATATGAGTACACCGGCAATACAATCAGCGCTGCAGCAAATGCAGGGCTTGGCTACCCAAGCGTCAGGACAGGCAATGCAAGGTGGCAGCCTTTCCCAGGCAGCCGGGCATGGTAGTTTTGGCGGCGAGCTGCAAGCGTCCATTCAGCGGATTAATCAGCTTAAGCTGTCTGCCAATAATAAAGCGATGGCGTTTCAGGCGGGGGATCCGAATCTCGAATTGGCGGACGTCATGATCGATATGCAGAAAGCGAGTGTCGCTTCGCAAATGGGGTTACAGGTGCGCAATCGCTTGGTGTCCGCCTATCGCGATGTGATGAATATGCAGGTGTAACCCCGATACGCAATCGCTATCTGTTTGATTTTTTGTCAGTGATTTACGCTTCAAGCGACACAAACTGGCCGCGCATATCTTGTAGTTGTTCAGCAATGCGTAGTACTTCCTCAGCTGGGATTTGGCGAATAACGTCCCCAGAATCGCGGTCGATCACGCGGGTGATGACCCGCGACGAGTCTTCGCTGATATCAAACTCTATGCCGCGCTCACGCATGACGTCGTTAATGCGTTGAATGGGCTCGACGAGTTCGCCGGCGGTAGGTGTAGCTTGCTGTGCTTCGCTTAGCTGACTGCCTGGAGAGGGTAGTGCTTCCAGTGCTTCATCGAGGCGTTCGCGCGGCGTTAAGCCGTTAAGCTGTAAGGTTTGTATGCGGTTGATGGCATCAATGTTAGGTGAGTTCATCGTTCGTATTCCCCTGTTTTTAGTATAGGCATTCGGCATGTGAGCGATGCCGAGTGAGCGCCGTTATCCGATGCTTTATGAGATCTACGTACTTAAATGCAAGTTACATATGTTTACGCTAGCTTTATCGGCTAAATCCCCAAAATCTTTAGTGTTAGAGCTTTAATGCTAATGCACCAGTTAATTTTGCTACCTTGCTTAGCATAGTCGATATGCGAAACGCCGTACGATAGACGCATGAAGCGTCCTCGATGTCGCCAGCTTCTGGTATTCTGCAGCGCTTAGCGCATGATTCGTTGAGGCAATGGGAAAGGTTAGGAGAGCATGGTGGCCCACGAGGAAGAGTACGAACGAGTCTCGAACCCAGTCGCGGTAGCGTCGCTGCTGGATACGTTGGTTGAAAGCGGCGGTGCGTCGCTCTGCTTGGAAAAGGCTGACGCCCGTGCAGAGCCCATTGTCTTGATGGAGCAGCATCCCAAGCAAACGTTGGTATTAGACCTTTCATCGGTAGATTATTTGCTTAGCCAGCTGCAAGACGGCGCGTCGTTTTACCTGACAGGGCAGGCCCAGGGCAAAATGCTACGCACGTCGCTGCTTTCGTTGACCGAAACCCGCCGCTCTGGTGGGCGTTTTTTATGCTGTAGTGATTATCCTGCCTATCTTGATGTGCTCCAGCGCCGCGATGCGTTTCGCGCTGAGCTGCGTATAGGCATGCCGGTGACCGCGATGGTCAGCGTGCCTGGTCAGGAGGCGGTTCGGGGTGAGCTGCGAGATCTGTCTCAACAAGGCTGTCAGCTAGAATTGCCGATGACGGCAAGCGGTATTTTGGCGGCGGCAGAGGCGCCTCTGACGGTGGCGTTTGAGTTTCCCGACGGCACCCACTTTGAAATTCAAGCCACCGCTCGCCACCAGCGCCCCGATGCGGAACGCAATTTGCTGAGGGCTGGTTTTCATTTTGGCCACTATAGTGCTGAGCAAGAGCGGCAGGTTTGGTACTTCGTCTGTGAAATCGAGCGTGAGTCGGCGCGTTACACGAAAGAAAGCCAGGATGAGCGGCAGCCCTCACCGCTGTTTGCCTCTCCTGCTGGGCGAACCAATACCGGTGAGCATGTCGGACGTCGTGATACCAAGCGCTACGCAACGCCTACGGCGCGCCGACTGGTCAAGGTTGCCGCTTTTTTGGATGCGCAAATATTGGCGCTTCAGCAAGGGAGCGACCTCGACTCGCGCCAGCTTTCGCTTTACACCGATCGGCTGATGGATCTGCACGAGGAGGATCGTGAGGCGTTGCTATTTGCCTGCCGGTGCTTGTCGCCCGAGCCGTTGCTGGTTCGGCATGGCATATCGGTGGCGGTTCATCTCTTGGACCTAGTGGGGGCTGGAATGCCCCGTGACGTGCGCAAAGCGCTGGTGGCCAGTGGTTTGGTACATGACCTAGGTAAGGCTTTAGTGCCCCAGGTGTTATTTAAAGCCGAGAACTTTGAGGCGACTCACCGTCAGGCACTGAGTGAGCACGTCCCGATTGTATTGGAGCGGTTGGGTAGCTGCCAGTGGCTATCTTCGAGTGTCGCGTCTGCCGTCATCAGCGGTATTAATGAGCGTATGGATGGCAGCGGATACCCCAGCGGAGTGACCGGGGAGTCGTTAAACGAGCTTGCCAAAGCTAGCGCGATCGTGGATGTCGTGGAGGCTCTGCGTCGTGACCGCAACGACCGTCCGGCCAAAACAGCGCAGCAAATTTACCGTCACTTGCTGAGCCACCCCCGCCAGTTCGACCCGCGTTGGATTAAACGCTATATCGAGCATTTTAAAGCTTTGCCGGTAGGCTCGCTGGTACGCTTTTCTAGCGAGCAGATGGCTTGGGTGTTGCGGGTCGACGAGCGTGGTAACCCCATCGAGGTGCAGTTGGCTGCGGACGCGAGCGCGCCAATGCGCGATAATTTAGGTAAAACGATACAGGGTAATATTACCGAGAAGCTTGGGCGTCCGGTAAGCGAAATTGCGGTTTCGGCGTAGAGGCTGGACTAGCGATGGCGCCGCAGAGAAAAAGCGTACTTGACGATAGAAAAACGTCTTGGGAATTAAAGTCGCTTCGGTGAACGCCGATAACCTTTATTAGCAGGCGGTCATGGCGATTGGCTTGCAGTTAATTTGCTTTGTGGCTGCACCGCTTCGGGTAGCCACGCAATCAGGAGTATCACGTATGACGTACTCGCGCGGTGCTGCCGCCTATGGCCGAGGTGCCAAGGCTTACGCAAGAGTGGGCGTTGAAAGCGGTGTTATGTCAGCTGATCCTCATCAGCTCATCGTCATGTTGTTTGATGGGGCGCAAGCGGCTATTCGGGCGGCGCGTATCCATATGCAGGCGGGTAATACGGCGGAAAAAGGCCGATCAATCTCTAAAGCGATCGATATTGTGAATAACGGTTTGGCCGCTGCCCTCGATGGCGAAAAAGGCGGCGAGATTGCGGCGCAATTAAGCTCTTTATATAGCTACGTTGGACGCTTGCTGTTGAACGCAAACTTGCGCAATGACGAAGCGAGCCTGGACGAAGCTGAACGGCTGCTTGAGGATATTGCCTCTGCGTGGCGTGAAATTGGCCAACAGCAAACTGCATGAGGCAATAATGTCGGCTTCCACCACGGTGCATGATAGTGCCCAACAGACGCTCATTGATACTTACACGGCGCTGCTCGATAGCGTCACGTATATGCATCAATTGGCCGATAATGAACAATGGGCAGAGTTGATTGATCAGCGCACTCACTACGTGCTGCTGGTGGAAAAGCTGCGCGAGTTGGATACCTCCGTGACGCTTGATTCCTCTGCGCAGCAACATAAAGCGGAGCTATTGGAAGCGATCCTAGAGCAAGATGTGGAAATTCGCCGACAGTTGATCGCTCGCCGTGACGAGTTAGGGCGGTTGATCAATGTGACTCAGCGGCAGCGCAGTTTACATCGTGCCTATGCGCCTCAGCAGTCAATAGGTGGCATAGGCGATGACGAACAGACATCGAGGTCGTCGTGAGCACCATTAATCCCTTGATCGATACCTTGCTCCACCAGGTGTTGGGGCGGCGAGGCGAGGTGTCGAATCAACGATTAATGGATCAACCGGTCAAGCCCGTTGCGCCGGGCGAAGGCCCTCGCGCCTTGATGGGTGATGCACGACTAGATGGGCGTGACACTGCTTCCACGACGCTGCGTGATCTTAGAGGTCTACCGCCCCAGTTAGACGGTGGACGTTTACCCGCTCAGCGAGGCGATGCACCAACATTGCCACCGGGCTCAACCCAAACGCATTTCAGTCCGGCGGCACGCAGCATAGCCGATGTACTGCTGCGCTTTCCTGCCCCGCCGACCGTCATGCGTGCCGAGGCCCCGCTAATGAATAATGCGGAACCAGCGTCTTCAACGCAATTGGCGAGCCGGCTTGAGGCCAGCGTGCGGGATAGCGGGCTCTTTTACGAGGCGCACCTTAAGCGCTGGTTTCAAGGTGACGCTAGCCGCCAGCAGTTGTTAAGAGAGCCGCAAATGCAGGCTGGGCCGCGGGCTTCGGTGCCCACGCCCTTGGTCTCTACTGCGTTAGGCGCGGGCGTTGTCCCGCAGGCGGGCAGCAGCGGGTTCGGGATGATGTCCTCAAGTATGATGCCAAGCGGCACCGCGCCACTGCTTGTAGCGTCGCCGACTAACGCGGCCATTTTACCGAATACACCGTTGGTTCCCGCTGGCAGTGAGGCGGCGGCCGCACGCGCGCCGGTGGCTAATGCACAACCGTTTACGCCGCCACCGCCGGCGGGTTCAGCGTTACTCAGTGCCGCTGAGGTTTCCGCGAATGCTAAAGAGGCGCAGCAGGCAAATATCGACTCGCGTCTGGCCCGCGACGCACTGGATATTATGCCTAACCGGCAGCCCCGTGAAGTGGTGCATGAAAGCCTACAAAGCCTGGTGCGTCAGCAGTTGGAGATGCTCGTCACGCCGACGATTCGGTGGGAAGGCGATGTATGGGCCGGGATTTTTATGGCGTTGGCGATTAATTTGCCGACCCGTGAGCAGTCGCAGGAAGGCGGTGATGAGCAATCTGCGGCTGAGGACAGCTGGCAGTCTGACATGCAGCTTGAGGTGCCGGGGTTTGGTGCGTTTAGTGTATCGCTGCGGCTCTACCAGGGTGTCTTGAACGTTGACTTAACCGCCAGTGATGCACAAGTGCATCAGCGTTTGGAAGCGGGTTTGCCTTCGCTAGAGGCGCGTTTGGAGGCGTTAGACTTGCGCAAAGTGCAGGTGCGAGCGCGTTACGTCGAGGAGGTGTCGGATGTCATCGGATGAGTCGCGACGTCAGGCCGTTGCGCTGGCCTATCAGGATCATGACCGAGCGCCACGGGTCGTTGCCAAAGGCTACGGCGAGCTTGCCGAACGGATCATGGCCGAAGCACAGCGCCAAGGTATTTATGTGCATGATGCGCCAGAGTTGGTGGCGCTATTGATGCAGCTGGATTTAGATGCGGAAATTCCAGCCAATCTTTATCAAATAATTGCTGAACTATTAGTCTGGGTATTTGAGTTGTCGGAGACTGGACTGCATAAGCGTGAAAGCGCTGAGTAGCCAATATATACGTTGTATGTAACCATGAGTTTGGGTCGTTACAAAATCATTCATGGCGCTAGTACAACGGTAATAAAAGCGCCCGTGTCGTTTGATAGGACACTATGAGTCAAACCAGCTTTCTCGATGAAATACAGGAAATCAATTTAGCGTACTTGCTTCTCGCACAGCGCTTATTGAGCGAAGACCGCGAAGCCGGCATGTTCCGTCTGAAAGTCGATGGCCAAATGGCGGATCTGCTTGTATCGCTTAATGCGCGACAGTTGACGAAACTAGCGCGGACTAACCAGTTGATCTGTCGATTTGGGCAGGCCAGCGCTGAGCGCTTGCAGCAGGTGACGGATAACCCTCGCGATCAGGGGCTTGCAGGCTTGCATGCCTCGTTGCTACTGGCGGGAGAGGGGTACGAATCGATGCCGCCGGAGGATAGCACGTGAGTCAAAAAAGCTTAGTAGACGAAATGCATCAGGTGCAGCTGGCTATTGAGCTGATCGAACTGGGGGCAAGGCTTCAAGTGCTTGAAACTGAGACGGAGCTCAGTCGTACTCGTTTAATCAAGTTATACAAAGAAGTAAGAGGGATGTCGCCGCCGAAAGGTATGCTGCCTTTTTCGACCGATTGGTTTATTACTTGGCTGCCGAATATTCACTCTTCCTTATTTTACAACATATACATCAGCTTAATTAAAGAGGCTGGCTGCGAGCGGATTGACGCCTTCGTAAAAGCCTATCGGCTATATGGCGAGCAAATTGAAGTAGAAGACGTGGAGCCGGTATTAGGCCTGACTCGAGCGTGGACATTGGTGCGTTTTTTTGAGAGCGACTTGCTTCAACTGTCGTCTTGTACCCGTTGCGGTGGGCGCTTTGTGGCCCATGCGCACAGCCCTATGCATGACTATGTATGCGGCATTTGCCAGCCCCCCTCGCGGGCAGGCAAGACACGGCAGATGTGTAAACCGGCATCCAGTACGACATAACATCAAGACGTAACGGCGCACTGTTGGTTCCGTTACAGACCATTGAAATAGTGAAGGAACATTGCTTGTGCTGATCCTCTTAGGTTACATCGTTTTATTGCTTTCGGTATTCGGTGGCTACGTGCTTGCGGGCGGCAGCATGGGCCCTTTGTATCAGCCTCTTGAGCTATTGATGATCGGGGGGGCCGGTGTAGGGGCGTTTCTGGCGTCTAACAATGGCAAAGCGATCAAAGCCACCTTCAAAATTATGCCGAAGCTAAAGCGTACCAAAAAGTACAATAAAGCGATGTACATGGAGTTAATGGCGCTGCAGTACAAACTGCTTTCAAAAATTCGTCGTGAAGGCATGTTGGGCATCGAGCGGGATATTGATAACCCTGAGGAAAGTCCGCTGTTCCAAGAGCACCCGACAATATTGGCTGATCCACATATCATGAATTTCCTCACCGACTATTTGCGCTTGATGGTCAGTGGTGGCATGGAGCCCATGGAAATCGACGAGTTGATGCTGCATGAAATTGAGGCGTTTGAGCAGGAAGCTCATATCCCCATTGATGCGATTGCTAAAGTCGGCGATGCAATGCCCGCCTTTGGTATCGTGGCGGCGGTGATGGGGGTTGTGAAAGCGTTGACCTATGCCGATGGCGGTCCGGAGGTCATGGGTCAAATGATTGCCACCGCCTTGGTGGGCACTTTTGTGGGTATTTTGTTGGGTTATGGCTTTGTCAGCCCCGTAGCCAGCTACATTGAGCGTCAGGCGAAAGAAGCTGAAAAAATGCTTCAGTGCATGCGAATTACTTTGTTGGCGAGCCTGCATGGCTATGCACCGCAGCTGGCCGTGGAATTTGGTCGTAAAGCACTCCACAGCACTGAGCGTCCCACCTTCAACGAGCTGGAAGACTACGTACGCGACGCCAAAAAAGCGGGTAGTGCATGAGTGCAGCGGGAGATAAGCGCCCGATAATTATTCGGCGCAAAAAAGTTGTGCAAGCGCACCACGGTGGCGCATGGAAAATTGCCCTGGCGGATTTTATGACTGCCTTGATGGCATTGTTTCTGGTGCTTTGGATACTCAGCGTTTCCAGCGAAGAACAGCGCAAAGGTGTGGCCGAATACTTCAGTACACCGCTGGTGACGGCCATTACCGGCGGCGATCGTTCGGGTAGCACTAGCGCGATTCCCGGTGGAGGACCTGATCCAACGCACAGCGATGGCGAACGCGCCCGCATTGATTTGATGCAAGCGACCCGTCCAAGTATGCAAGAGCGTCGCTTTTTTATGGACGTGCAAGAACGCATCGAGCGGGCCATTGAGCTCGACCCTGAGCTACGCCAGCTGCGTTCTCAACTGCGGTTTGACTTGACCCGCGAGGGTCTGCGCATCCAGGTGCTGGATACCGAGCAGCGCCCTATGTTCGAGTTGGGCAGCAATCAGGTGGCTCCCTACATGCGTAATTTGTTGCGTACTATTGCTCCACTACTCAATGAGTTACCCAACGACCTGAGTATTGGCGGGCACACGGACAGTGTTCCCTATGCCGGTGGGTATCGGGGATATAGCAACTGGGAGTTGTCGAACGACCGGGCTAACGCCTCCCGGCAAGAGCTGGTGGCGGGGGGGCTTGACCCCGATCAACTGTTGCGCGTTTCCGGTTATGCAGACCGGGCGCAACTTCCAGATACTGAACCTGACGATCCGATTAACCGGCGTATCGAGCTGATTATCTTGTTACCTGAAATTGCTGAGGCCATCCGCAACCCGGTGGTGATGGAAACAGATATTTCCACGGTGCTTTCAGAGTCAGCGGAAGAGGGCAGCGAGGACGCAGCACCCGCACAAAACCCCGAGCAATCAATAGACTCAGAACAACCAGACTTAGAACAAGAGGCGACGAACGCCGAATAACACGGCGTTCGTGATAATACTTTTACGTGAAGGTAGGGAACGGTGCATGGATATAGCAGATTTTTTTGACACCTTTTTTGAAGAGGCTGAAGAGCTGCTTGCGGATATGGAGCAGCACTTACTAGAGCTTGACGTTGACGATCCTGACAGCGAACAGCTCAACGCTATTTTTCGTGCTGCGCACTCGATCAAAGGGGGCGCAGGCACCTTCGGCTTCACCGTGCTTCAAAAGACAACGCACATCCTTGAAAACCTACTGGATTACGCGCGTAAAGGGGAGCTGGCGCTAAGGGCTGACCTCGTTGATACATTTTTAGAGGCCAAAGATATCATGCACGATCAACTCAATGCCTACCGCAGCGAGGAAGAGCCCGATCAAGAGACGTACGAGCGGATCTGCCAGACGTTGCAACAAATTGCCCTGGAAGAGATTGGTCAGTCGCTAGAAGCACCGGCGGAAACGACGCCTCTTGCCAGCACCACGGCTCCCGCTGACGACACGCCCGCTGAGCAAGAGCCGGCGGTCAATGAGTCCGCGGGCCAATTAAAGGTGGCGCTAATAGATGTAGACGAGAAAGACCGTGTCTTGCTCGTCGAAGAACTTGAGCAGCTAGGCGATATCCAATCCCAGTCGGGAGACGATAAACGCTACGAAGTCATACTCAGCGGCAGCGTAAGCGCCGACGATATTGAAGCGGTTATGTGCTTTATTATCGAGCCCAATCAAATCGATATTCAGCCGGTTGCCTCTGGTGAGGCAAAGGTGGAAGCGCCGGTAAACGACACGCCTGCATCGCCGCCGCCAGCGGAGCCAAACGCATCGGCACCGCCCGCAGAACCAAAAGCTCAGGCACCCGCTAAAGCGGCTGCCGACGAGGGCGCGGCTAAGGGCAAGGCGAAGAAACCCGCCGCTGAGTCGTCGTCCATTCGTGTGTCGGTGGATAAGGTCGACCAAATTATTAACCTGGTCGGCGAGCTGATCATTACCCAGTCGATGCTCGATCAAACGGTAAGCGATTTGGATGACCAGTCGGTAGGCAATAGCTCGCTGCAAAACGGCATGAGCCTGTTACAGCGTAATGCCCGTGATCTGCAGGAATCGGTGATGTCAATTCGCATGATTCCCATGGAGTTTGTGTTTAGCCGCTTTCCCCGCGTGGTGCGCGATACCGCCGGCAAGCTAGGTAAAGAAATCGAACTTGTCACCGAAGGCAAATCTACCGAGCTGGATAAAAGCTTGGTGGAGCGGATCACCGACCCGTTAACCCACTTAGTGCGCAACAGTCTCGATCATGGCATCGAAATGCCCGATGTCCGCGAGTCGATTGGCAAACCGCGCACCGGTAAGTTGACCCTCGCTGCGCGCCATCAGGGCGGTAATATCCTGATTGAGGTGCGAGATGATGGGGCTGGGCTTGATCGTGATCGTTTGCTCGCCAAAGCCAAGGAAAATGGCCTGAACGTCTCCGATACCATGTCGGACGAAGATGTCTTTCAGCTAATCTTTGCGCCAGGTTTCTCGACCGCGAATGAAGTCACCGATGTATCCGGGCGTGGCGTAGGTATGGATGTGGTGAAACGTAACATCCAGGGCATGGGCGGGCGCGTTGAGATCCAGTCCAAGAAAGGCGAGGGGACGATCACCAGTATCGTGCTGCCGCTGACGCTGGCGATTTTGGACGGTATGTCGATCAAAGTGGGCGGTGAAACCTTTATTTTACCGCTCTCCACGGTGTTGGAGTCATTGCAGCCTAATAAAGACGACATGTATGCCATGGCGGGTGACGACGTGGTGCTGAAGGTGCGCGATGAATACCTGCCTGTGGTCGCCATTCACGAAGTGCTGGACGTCGAAAACGCGATTACCGACCCGACGAAAAGCATTGCGGTGATTGTGCAAGGCGAAGGACGCCGCTACGCCATGTTGGTGGACGAACTGATTGGCCAGCAGCAGGTAGTGGTTAAAAACCTGGAAGATAATTACCGCAAAGTGCCCGGCATCTCGGCGGCGACAATTCTCGGCGACGGCAGTGTGGCGCTGATTTTAGATATTTCCGGCTTGCATCGGCTAAGTCGGGCAAAAAAAGAGGCTGGTAAACCAGCCAATACGCAAACAATGTCTTTTTATAAGGAGTCTGAACCGTCATGAACCAAGCAAAAAATGGGGCGGTCCTCGCGACTGAAGCGGATAATAGTGAGTTTCTGGTGTTCTCTCTGGGTGAAGAAGAGTACGCCATTGATATTTTAAAAGTTCAGGAAATACGTGGTTACGAAAACGTTACGCGTATCGCCAACGCGCCTGACTTTATTAAAGGGGTGACCAATTTGCGCGGCGTGATCGTACCGATCGTCGACCTGCGCATTAAATTCCACCTCGAAAATGTTGAGTACGGCGGCCAAACCGTGGTCATTGTCGTCAACGTGGCCGATCGTGTCGTGGGCATCGTGGTGGATGGCGTATCTGACGTCATGACGCTGACACCCGATCAAATTAAGCCAGCGCCTGAGTTTGGCGTCACTCTCTCCTCCGACTTTTTAAGCGGGTTGGGCAGCCTGGAAGATCGCATGCTGGTCATCGTGGATATCGACAAGCTACTTACCAGTGAAGAAATGGCCCTGGTAGAAGGCGCGAGCCAACAGTAAAACGGATTTTCTGCAGCACAGGGATACGTGCATGATTATTAGGTCAGCGCCCGGGCCGCAAGGGAATGTGGTGACGAGTCGCTGATAGTGAGGAGGTCGGTGAGTGGCGCAGGTAATACGACAAGTAATGAATAATATGACCGTCCGGCTGAGTTGGGGGCTGGTGCTGGTGACGTTTACGGCCATGGTGTTGTTGGCGTGTGGCATTGGCCTTTACGCGCTACACCACGGAGCAGATATCGTTTTAAACAGTAGCGATGCGGCGTCGCAGCAGCAGGCCTTCACCGCGTTTGCCGCGCAAATACGCTGGATATTATTGGGCGTTGTGTTGGTCACCATTGCCACTGTGGTCATCGTGGTGTGGGGCGTGACTACCAATGTGCTGCGTCCACTGGATAACTTAGTGGGCTATTTTGAGCGCATGGCAAAGGGCGATCTAAGCCAGCGCATTACCGCCCCGGGTAAAAACGAAATTGGCCGTCTTTATGTGGCCATGGCGCACATGCAAGAGTCGCTATCGCACACCGTAGGCGTTGTGCGCACTAGCGGGACATCGATTTTTGAGCGTTCGCATCAGATTGCCAGCGGTAATAATGATTTATCATCGCGCACTGAGCAGCAGGCCTCTTCATTGGAGGAAACCGCCTCCAGTATGGAGCAGCTTGCCTCGACGGTAGGCCATAATGCCGATAACGCCCGCCAGGCTAGCCAGCTAGCGGGAGATGCTACTCTGACCGCGCGTCGTAGCGGTGAGGAGGTCGGCGAGATCGTTAATACGATGCAGGACATCAGCGCCAGCTCTCATCAGGTCGCCGATATCATTACTCTCATCGACAATATCGCCTTCCAGACGAATATCCTGGCGCTCAATGCCTCGGTAGAGGCTGCGCGGGCCGGCGAGCATGGCAGAGGTTTTGCCGTCGTCGCGCAGGAAGTCCGCAGCCTGGCGAGCCGCAGTGCCAATGCGGCAAAGGATATTCGTTCCCTGATTGATGCCTCGCTGAGCAAGGTCGATGTAGGGACTAAGCGGGTTAATCAGGCGGGTCAAACGATGCAGGATCTCGTCGCGGCCGTGCAGCGGGTTAGCGATATTATGGATGAAATCGCCGCTGCCTCCGAAGAGCAGAGCAACGGCATTGGTCAGGTTAACCAGGCCGTTGCGCAAATGGATCAAGTGGTTCAGCAAAATGCTGAGTTGGTGCAACAAGCGTCGCACAGTGCGAACGAATTGGAAAGTGAAGCGGGACGTTTACGCGAGGCTGTCGAGCGCTTTCGAGTTGCTGAGCCCCCCGTAAGTCCGCGAACCACTGCTCCCGCGGCTACACCATTGCCCACCCCATCAAAGCGTTCCACCACGCGAGCGCCGGTTAGCGCTGAAACAGCTGACGAATGGGAGGCGTTTTAAGCGTTAAAGGAAACGCTAAAAACGTTCAAGTAGGCGACGTACGGGCCGATAACTACCCTGTCGGGTAATAATCCGCGAGAGGCGCTGCCGTTGAAGTAAGAACGGCATGCCGCTCAATGCCCGCTATCGGTTGTTTCTCAAGACTCACCGTGTCGCGCAACCATCCCGTTGGCTGAATAGTAAGCGGGTTAAGGCTTTGTAGAGGAGTGGGAAATATTTTGACCGAGCAACATGAAAAAGTCGATATCGGCCAGTGGACGTCCAGCAGCCAAATTGAGCGCGACCTGGAACTGACCAATGCTGACTTTACCCGTATCCGCGAGCTGATCTACCAGCGTGCGGGCATTGTGCTGGCCGAACACAAGCGTGAGATGGTCTACAGCCGATTGGCGAAGCGGCTACGCCACCACGGCCTAACTCGGTTTAGTGATTACCTCTCGCGTCTTGAGCGTCAGCCGGATGCCAAAGAGTGGGAAGCGTTTACTAATGCGCTGACAACTAACCTCACTGCGTTTTTTCGTGAGGCCCACCATTTTCCGTTATTGGCAGACCACCTTAAGAATAAGCAGGAACCCGTATCGGTATGGTGTTCGGCGGCATCCACCGGCGAAGAACCTTATTCGATCGCTATGACGCTGCTCGAAACGCTCGGCAGTCGGGCTTCGCAGGCCAAAGTGGTGGCCACGGATATTGATACCGATGCGTTGGACAAAGCGCGTAAGGGGATTTATCCCCAAGAGCAAGTACGGAAATTGGAGGACGCGCGCATAAAACGTTTTTTCCAGAAGGGCACCGGCAACCACCTCGGTTTGGCCAGAGTGCGCCCGGAAGTGACGTCGCTGGTTGAGTTTATGCCCATGAACCTGCTCGCGCCGCAGTGGCCGGTCAAAGGGCCTTTTGACGTTATTTTTTGCCGTAACATTATGATTTATTTCGATAAAGAAACCCAAGCTAAAATACTGAAGCGCTTTGCTCCCCTGCTTAAGCCCGATGGACTTTTATTTGCCGGTCATTCGGAGAATTTTTCTTACATCAGCGATGTGTTCAAGCTGCGTGGGCAAACGGTTTATAACCTGGCAAACCGATAAATTATTGAACTGCCTTGGCGCAGCCTAGCGGATGACCTAACAAGGATTCGCGCGGCAGATGGCTTGACGGAAAGGAGGCGTGCTTTGAGTGCAGCCAAAATAAAAGTGTTATGTGTTGACGACTCGGCGCTAATCCGCGATCTGTTGACAGAAATTATTAATTCTCAGCCCGACATGGAAGTGGTGGCGGTGGCCCCTGACCCCATTGCCGCTCGTGACCTGATTAAACAGCATAATCCAGATGTGTTGACCCTTGATGTGGAAATGCCGCGCATGGACGGGCTGGATTTTCTGGAGCGCTTAATGCGCCTGCGCCCGATGCCAGTGCTAATGGTGTCGTCGCTGACCCAAAGCGGCTCGGAAATAACGCTGCGCGCCCTGGAGCTAGGCGCGTTGGACTTCGTTGCCAAGCCCAGTTTGGGTATCCGTAGCGGAATGATGGACTATTCCAACGAAATTGCTGAAAAGCTGCGTGCCGCCGCACGTTCGCGGCCACGTCAGGCGCGGCATAAAAACACCCCGCCGCCTGCCGAGCTCAAAGCGCCCATGGTGTCGAGTGAAAAGCTGATTATTATCGGGGCCTCAACCGGCGGAACCGAAGCAATCCGCGCAGTCCTTGAGCCACTGCCGGCCAACGCGCCAGCGATTTTGATCACCCAGCACATGCCGGGCGGGTTTACCCGTTCGTTTGCTGAACGGTTGGATCGACTATGCCGTATAAGCGTTAAAGAAGCCACCGACGGCGAGCGTGTGTTGCCCGGCCATGCCTATATTGCGCCGGGTGACCGGCACCTTACCCTGGCGCGCAGCGGGGCCAACTATGTGGCACGCCTCAACGATGGGCCACCGGTCAATCGCCACCGTCCTTCGGTGGACGTACTGTTTCATTCGGCCGCCGATCAGGCCGGTAAAAATGCTATTGGCGTGATTCTCACCGGAATGGGTAAAGACGGTGCCGCCGGGCTGCTTGAAATGCGCCAGGCTGGGTCGGCAACCATTGCCCAGGATGAACAAAGTTGTGTGGTTTTCGGTATGCCGCGCGAGGCGATTGCCATGGGCGGTGCCGCCGATGTCACGGCACTAGATGAAATACCTGCACGCTTAATGTCACTGATTGCCTCGTCTGGACGAGCGCAGCGGGTATAGAGACAATAATGGTTAGCTTTGACTGTAATGGATCAAGTCACCCAACAAAATCAGGCTACCGCTGTGGCTTCCTCATTAGAAGAGCACAAGCTAACCGACTTGAAGGCGTCGTGGCGGTGTTTAAGCTGGTGGGTATGCAGGTGGCTCATCAGCAAACGTAGCAGACATACGCAAGGCCTAAAGCGGTGGCCGCGCCAGCCGCGTAGGCATCATCAAATACGCCCAAACGTTCATTGCCATCGCCCAGCGAGCATGACGATTGGGAAGAATTTTAACTAGCCCCGACAGACAAGAGGATGACCCATGGCAGATAAGAATATGAGCTTTTTGGTGGTGGATGATTTCCCCACCATGCGTCGTATTGTACGTAGTTTGTTAAAAGAACTTGGTTTTACCAACGTTGAAGAAGCAGAAGACGGGCAAGATGCGTTAAACAAGCTGCGTGCCGGCAACTTCGAGTTTGTGGTCTCCGACTGGAACATGCCCAATTTGGACGGTCTGGAGATGCTCAAAGAACTCCGTCAAGATGACGCCCTTAAAGAGCTACCAGTGTTGATGGTCACGGCGGAAGCCAAGAAAGAAAACATCATTGCGGCGGCCCAAGCGGGCGCTAATGGCTACGTTGTGAAGCCGTTTACCGCCGCCACTCTTGAAGAAAAGCTCAATAAAATCTTCGAGAAAATGGGTAAGTAACACGGCGCGGCCTGCGGGCCGGGATTACAAGGAGAGAACATCATGAGCCAGAATGAGCAGTCCGGTTCTACTCAACTGTCCGATGAGGCCGCCGAAGATCTGATCCATCGCGTCGGTAAGCTGACACGCATGTTGAGAGAAAACATGCGCGAGCTGGGGTTGGATAAGGAAATTGAAAAAGCGGCGGAAGCGATACCCGATGCGCGTGATCGGTTGCACTACGTAGCGACGATGACCGAGCAAGCAGCGGATCGTTCGCTCAACGCGATTGATCGAGCCCAGCCGCTGCAGGATCAGCTTAGCGACCAGGCCGAGGCGTTGGATAAGCGCTGGTCCGATTGGTTTGAAGCGCCCCAGGAGCTGGATGAGGCCAAGGCGTTGGTCAAAGAGACACGCGGCTACCTAGGAAGCGTGCCGGAGATGACGGCGGCGACCAACAAAGAGCTGATGGAAATCATGATGGCGCAGGACTTCCAGGACCTCACCGGTCAGGTCATCAAAAAGATGATGGACGTCATTCGCGAGATCGAACACCAGCTAGTTCAGGTGCTCATCGACAACGTTCCTGGTGCCCACGCACGAGAAACGATGCAACGCAAGGCCGAGGATCAGTGGAAAAACGAGAATGCACGGCGTAACGAAGACCTTTTGAATGGGCCTCAAGTGAAGGACAATGCACCAGATATCGTGACCGGGCAGGATCAGGTTGACGATCTACTGGACGAATTGGGCTTCTAACGCACTGTGTGAACGTTTAATCGGGCTACACGATGTTCCGCTCAGCCGTCCTTAGGGGCGGCTGTTCACGTGTTTAGCCGCGATAAATTACCTGGCCGGATGACCGTATGGCAGAAGACGATAGCGACCAGGAAAAGACCGAAGACGCCACGCCCAGGCGAATGGAAAAGGCGCGTGAGGAAGGTCAGGTTCCCAGGTCTCGGGAATTGACCACCTTTCTGGTGCTTTTGGGCGGCGTTATTGGCTTGTGGAGCATGGGAAAAATGCTCTACAACCAGCTGGGTATCGTCATGGAGCAGGCGTTTTTATTTGAGCGCCGCGAAGCCATGGAAAACATGCCAATGCTCACCAATGCATTGGATCTTGGTCAGCGCACACTGTTTGCCATGATGCCGCTATTTTTGCTCTTGGCGGTAATCGCATTGGTGGCCCCTGGGTTGTTGGGCGGATTTCTGATTTCTGGGAAATCGATGCAGCCCAAGTTATCCAAGTTAAACCCTGTTGCCGGGGTCAAGCGCATCCTCTCTTCGCAGGCGCTGATTGAGTTAGCCAAAGCGATTGCCAAGTCGCTGCTGGTCGGCGGGGTAGCGGGGACGTTTTTATATTTCAATATAGGCAAGCTCATGTCGCTGATGGTCCAACCCGTTCACCAAGCGTTGGCCAGCGCGCTAACCATGGCCGCGCAAGCGGCGGGACTGATGGTCTTGGCGCTGATCGTGGTGATTTTGATTGATGTACCGTTCCAGCTTTGGAGCAATGCCAAAAAGCTGCGCATGAGTCAGGAAGAAGTAAAGCGCGAACACAAAGAATCGGAAGGCGATCCGCAGGTTAAAGCGCGCATTCGTCAACAGCAGCAAGCCATGGCGCGGGGCCGTATGATGAGCAAAGTCCCCGACGCGGACGTCATCATCACCAACCCGACCCACTACGCCGTCGCGCTGACGTACCAAGAAGGGCAGATGGGTGCCCCGCGTCTGGTGGCAAAAGGCGCCGATGCGGTGGCCGAACGTATCCGTGAAATTGGCAACGAAGCGCAGGTGCCGCGATTAGAGGCAGCACCGCTTGCCCGCGCGCTGTATCATCACGTCGATCTGGACGCTGAAATTCCGGCCGATCTGTATACTGCCGTAGCGGAAGTCATGGCCTGGGCATATCGTTTGAAAAATGTAGCGCAACAAGGAGGCGAAGTGCCCCCTACCCCCGATAATCTGCCGGTTCCACCGGAAATGGAAACCCCCGGACGCGGCACCGGTGGCGATGAGGCTCATACATGAAAGGCTTTAGCCAACTGATGAGTAAGCAGACCTGGGTGAGCGACGTTAAGGTACAGTTGCTCGCCGGGCCGCTACTGATCCTGATGATTTTGGGCATGATGATCGTGCCCCTGCCCCCGTTTGCGCTGGATTTGTTGTTCACCTTCAATATCGCTATGGCCATCATGGTGTTGATGGTCAGCATGTTTGCGCAAAAGCCTCTCGACTTTGCGGCTTTCCCCGCCGTGCTGCTGTTTACCACACTGCTGCGGCTATCGCTGAACGTCGCCTCCACCCGCGTGGTATTGATGGAAGGTCACCAGGGTGGCGCATCCGCCGGTAAGGTCATTGAGGCCTTCGGCGCGTTTCTAGTAGGCGGTAATTTTGCGGTTGGCTTGGTGGTCTTTTTGATCCTCGTGATCATCAACTTCATGGTCATTACCAAAGGCGCCGGCCGGATTGCCGAAGTGGGTGCTCGCTTCACGCTGGATGCTATGCCCGGTAAGCAGATGGCAATTGACGCCGACCTCAACGCGGGGCTAATCGCCGAGGAGGATGCCAAAGCTCGGCGTGCCGAAATCGCCCAGGAAGCCGATTTTTACGGGTCGATGGATGGTGCCAGTAAGTTTGTGCGTGGCGACGCGGTGGCAGGCCTGGTGATTATGGTGGTCAATATCATTGGCGGCCTGATGATTGGCATGCTGCAACACGATATGAGCTTCGGCGACGCCGGTCGCACCTATATGCTACTGGCGATTGGCGATGGTTTGGTCGCGCAAATACCCGCATTGGTTATCTCAACGGCCGCTGGTGTGACGGTATCACGGGTAAATACCGACCAGGATGTGGGTCAGCAGATGATCAGCCAGCTGTTCGTCAACCCACAGGTGATGATCTTGGCGGCGATGGTTATGGGGCTGTTAGGCATCGTGCCGGGCATGCCCAACATGGTTTTCTTGCTGTTTACCCTGCTGCTCGCCGGGCTGGCCTGGTACATTATGCGCCGCCAAGAGCAGGCGCTAGTCAAAGAGGAAATTTCTGCGGCGCCCCCGCCGATGCAGGAGGCACCCGAAGCCAGTTGGGAAGACGTTCAATTGGTCGATACGCTGGGCCTTGAAGTAGGCCATCGCTTGATTCCGTTGGTCGATTCCCGGCAAAAAGGCGAGCTGCTTGGCCGGATTAAAAGCGTGCGTAAAAAATTCGCCCAGGAGGTGGGGTTTTTACCGCCGGTTGTGCATATCCGCGATAACCTGGAGCTGTCGCCCAACGATTATGTTCTGTCGATGAAAGGCGCTGAAATCGGGCGCGCCGAGGCTTATCCGGGCAAATGGCTGGCCATTGACCCCGGGCAGGTGTCAGGCGATCTGCAGGGTACGCCAACGCAAGACCCGGCGTTCGGTCTGCCGGCGGTGTGGATCGATGCAAGTCAGCGAGAACACGCGCAGGTCTATGGCTACACGGTGGTTGATGCCAGTACCGTGATCGCCACGCACCTCAACCACCTGCTGCATCGTCACTCGCCGGAAATGTTGGGCCGCCAAGAAGTCCAAAAACTGCTGGATAAACTGGGCAGCGAACAAAAATCGCTGGTCGAAGAAGTTATACCCAAGGCTATTTCGCTGACCGTCCTGCAGCGAATCCTGCAAAATCTGCTGGATGAGGACGTGTCGATCCGCGATATGCGGACGATCCTCGACACGCTGGCGGAATACGCTGCCCAACAGCAAGACGCCAATGAGCTTACCGCGTTGGTGCGTGTGGCCCTTGGTCGGGCGATTACCCAGCAGTGGTTTGCCGGTCAAGACACCTTAAACGTGATGGGCCTGGATGCTCAGCTAGAGCAAGTGCTGGTTCAGGCGATGAACGGCAACGGCGCAATGGAGCCAGGGCTTGCCGAAACGTTGATGACCCAGGCCCAGGAGGCATTGGATCGACACGAGAGGAGCGGCGAGCCCCCGGTACTGGTGGTGCAGCATTCTCTGCGCGCCGTGCTGTCACGATTCCTGCGTCGCCGTTTGCGAAATATGGCAGTCTTATCGCAAGCTGAAATTCCCGACGACCGTACGCTGCGGGTGACTACCGTGGTTGGAGGACGCTAGGCATGCTAGCGCTGCTGATTTACTTACGGGCCGAGGGTAATACATGAGTGTTAGACGTTTCGTAGGTGCCAATAGCCGCGATGTGATGCGCCAGGTGCGTGAAGCGCTGGGTGACGACGCCTTGATCGTGGCGAACCGCCGTACTGAAGGCGGTGTGGAAATTCTCGCCATGGCCGATGAAGCCGTTGACCATTTTGAGCCCTCCCCGCCGCCGAGCGAACCTGTTGCCGCGCCCAAAGACCCGCTTGAATCAATGAGTGAGCGCTTACTGCGCGAGATGCAGGACATGCGCTCATTGCTTGCCTCTCAGCAAACCGATCGCAGTGCAGTCTCTGCCTCGACCGCCAGTGGGGTCGAGTATTGGCGACAACTGCTCTGCGGCGTAGGTTTCAGCGCCGAATTAGCTGACGATGTATTAACGGGGCTGCCAGGTGCCTTGGCAGAGCAAACGGCCGAAAACGAGCAGGCGTTAGCATGGTTGCGCGAGCGGCTGATGTCGCGATTACCCGTGCTTCAGGACGAAGAGCAGTTTTTTGATCAAACCGGCATTGTCGCGCTTGTTGGCCCAACGGGCGTGGGCAAGACGACCACCACCGCCAAGCTGGCGGCCCGTTTTGTAATGCGCCATGGCACCCGCCCGGTCGCCCTGGTGACCACCGACAGCTTCCGTATCGGTGCCCATGAGCAACTGCGTATTTACGCGCGCTTACTCGATATCCCGATGTACGCCTTAGACGCCGAACAACCTATCGATGATTTGTTGAGTCGCCTTCAAGGAAAGCAGTGGGTGATCATCGATACCGTGGGGATGAGTCAGCGCGACCAGCGAGTGATTGAGCAGATCGCGCATTTGCAGGGCGGTCGTTCCAAGGTCAGATTGGTGCTGCTGCTCAACGCCGCTAGCCAACCTGAAACCTTAGAAGAAGTGGTGTTACGCTATCGCCAAGCTGCTCGAGCGGCGGGTGCCGAACTGGATGACTGCATCATCACCAAACAAGATGAAGCGGGGCGGCTCGCGCCGATTCTCGACATTATTATGCGCCATGGCATGCGCGTTTTGTTTGGTTCCTACGGCCAGCAAGTGCCCGAAGATATGGCGGTGGCCGACCCCGCCGCGCTGGTTGATCAGGCGCTCAATACCGATGCGGCTAAATCTGGCACTGCACCGGCATCGACCGCCCCCATTAGCATGCCCCGTTGGTCGCGGGATGTGCTTGGCCAGGGGCGTCGCCTTTCATCATTGTTTGCGCGGCTACGCGAGCGGATGGTCGGCTTCGAGCGCCTGGAGGGCGTGTGGGACATCGCCAATTTGCCCAGCGTGCTTCAGGATCAGCGTCTAGACGAGCTACTGACAGGTTACCCACCCCCCCAGCGGATGCTGGGTATGGCCTGGTCGCCACGCCGTAATGAGCGTGGCTGTGACTGGGCGATGCCGGATATAGGGCTCGACGCAGAGGGTGCGTGGATGGCGCTGCCCTGGCTTCAACATCGCCAAGCAGCGGGCTGGCAGCCGCGGATGGCGACCTTTAGCGAGCGCGATGATGTCGCCGTCCATTTGTTACCGGCACTGCCCGACAGTGAGGCACTGACCTGGTTAGAGCGCCAATACCTGACCTGGGTCAGCCTGGCCCCCCCGGCACTTAGGGTACACTTGCACGGCGAACGCTATGCGCTGCGTCAGTTATTTGCCGAAAGTACGCTCAACCATCGCGTCAACGTGCGTTTTCGCGGCCAGCCGATGGCGCTGTGGACGGCCTATGCCGAAGTCAGTGATCAAGACGGTCGCTCGTTGTTGGCGTGGTACGGCGAGGTGCGCGACCCGGAAAGTGCCAAGGTGGTCACTCGCCGTTACTGGCTCACACCGGCTAGGCTGGGCAATGAAGTGCTGAGCCTGTTAGTGACCCAGCTGCAAAGCGAAGGGCTGGCAGCGCTGACGCGACGCGCCTGGCAGCAGTTAAAAGACGCTGATAGCGGCGACGTAAGCCCTGAAGTGCGTCTGCTAATGGCTAGTGGTATTGCCGCCGTGGCGGGACATCTCGACTGCGCCGACGATGAAGCCGCGGTGGCGCTGCACAGCGATGTATTGAACCTGTTAGGTAGCCGTCGTCGCCGACGCGATACGGCGCTGCTTGATGCGTTGGTGTATGCCTTCATGGCTCGAGATGCGATCCGTCAATTGGGCAGCGTTAACCGTGAGGGCTTGGTATGAGTGGACAAGACCAGGCCGCCGGACTACGCAAGTGGGCCGACCTGCAGCGCCAGCAGCGGGGCGATGAAGCGCCACCCGAGGCGACGGAGCCGCCCCGTCCGATGGCCTATCGGGAGCCAATAGTGCCAAGCGCGGCGGCCATGACGCCGCCTGTTACCCCGCCTACGCCTAAAACGCCGCTAATGGTCATTGGCCTGCCCGACAGCGGGCCGGTTCAGGTGCGCAAGGTTAGCGCGCGTCTTGGTCAGTGGGCCGCGCTAGGGCGGGCTTGGGCCAAAGATCCAGCCGATTGGGATATCCGCGTTGTGATGCCGGACGATCCTGAGCTCGCTTCGCTCAGCCAGGCGCATTCTCGCTGGGCCCTCTGGGTAAGCAGCGATGCCGATGCGTTCGGGCGCATGTACCATGTGTTAAAACAGCTTCACCAGCATAATGGGCCGCAGCGGTTACTGGCGCTCCACGAACCACACTTGCCCAGGCAGGGTCTGCTGGAAAATTTGCGCCAAGCGGCCAACCGCTATTTTGGGATAGAGCTTCTGTTGCTGGCCCGCTGAGCGAGGCTAACGCTGGTAAAGCGTCTAATAAACGGGGCTAATTCGCTCATGAAAAGGAACGAACCATGCTAGGCTGTTGGCGTTATATGATTGGAGTTTTGGTACTAGCACTGGCCAGTAGCTCGCTTGCCCACGGGGCTTCCAGCAGTTGGGTCACGCACGTGCCAGGGTTGACGGTGGCCATGAGTGATCGCGCCAGCCGTAGTGAAGCAGTTAGTCCTCCGGCTGGCGCTGCCGTGCCCGGCGCGGTCATTGAGCGAATCCAGTGGCAGTATCAGCACGCCCCAGGGGCACAGATAAATGCATGGTTGTGTCATTCTGAGCGCTGCGTCCCGTTATCGGGCATGCGCGGCGAAACCCGCGCTTTGTCGGGAGCACGTGCAACGATGCCGCTGCACTTTCAATTTGCGCTACGGCCAGGGCAGCGGCCCGTCAGGGTTAAAGGACTGCAAATGATTATAAATTACCAGTGAAGGGTGGTTTAGCCGCGAGGCAAGAGGATGTACACAGCACAAGGCAGGATCAAACAAAGCGACCTGATGAAAGAGTACATGCCACTGGTAAGACGTCAGGCCTTGACGCTTCAAGTCAGGTTGCCGGCCAGCATTGAGCTGGACGACTTAATCCAGGCAGGCATGATGGGGCTATTGGAGGCTTTAGGGCGCTTTGATGCTACTCAGGGCGCCACGTTCGCGACGTTTGCCAGTCAGCGCATCCGCGGTGCCATGGTAGACGAACTGCGTACCCGCGATTGGCTACCCCGCAGCGTGCGTCGTTCAGCCAGGGCTGTCGACGAGACTGTCAGGCGGTTAGAGCAATCGTTAGGGCGCGCTCCTGAAGAATCGGAAATCGCGGCAGCATTGGATATGCCGCTCGATGACTACCAGCAGTTGCTACACGATACCAACAGTGGCCAGTTACTGCCCTTTGAAGAACTCGTCGCCGACGGATCCGAACCGCATAGCCGTGAGGCGGGTAGTTCGCCGTTCGACCATTTGCTCGACGCCCAGCAGCGGGCGACTCTGGTGGAGGCGATAGATGCACTGCCCGAACGTGAAAGGCTGCTGATGGCACTTTATTACCAAGAAGAGCTGAACTTAAAAGAAGTGGGTGCAGTGCTGGGAGTCACCGAGTCGCGGGTTTCTCAATTGCATAGCCAAGCGGTTAGCCGCCTGCGCGCCAAGCTGAACGACCCTACGTAGCGGCCACTACCCATGCGGCGGCATCACCCTGCCATCCACACGGTGTTTAATGCCGCGTATTAATGCTTTAAGGAGCACGATATGAATCCATCGACGCTGATCGGTATATTCGCCAGCATTTTACTGCTGGTAAGCGTCTTGTTTTTCACCGCTGAGTCGCCGGGTAGCTTTCTCAATTTACCTGGGCTTGCCATCGTGGTCACTGGCACGCTGGCGGCCACCTTCATTAGCTATCCGCTCAAAGAAGTGCTCCGCGTGGTGCGCCTGGTAGGGCTTGTCTTTCGCCGCGAAAACACCTACGTGCGTGATGACATACAAGAGCTGGTGGACATGTCGCGGCTTTGGTTTAAAGGCGATGTAAGGGCCGTCGAGGCGGCCCTAGAACATACCCGCAACCCTTTTTTGCGTACCGGCATTCAGTTGGTGATTGCCAACACGAAAGAAGACGAAATTTTCGACATGCTGCGCTGGCGCATCGCGCGACTAAAGGCGCGTGAGCACGCCGAAGCGCAAATTTTTCGCACCATGGCGACCTACGCACCAGCATTTGGCATGATTGGTACGCTCGTGGGCCTGGTCAATATGTTGGAGGTCATGGATTCGGGTAATCTGGACGTGATTGGTCCGCGTATGGCGGTGGCGCTACTGACGACGTTTTATGGCATTTTGCTGGCCAACCTTGTGTTCAAGCCCATTGCGGTGAAGCTGGAGCGGCGTACCGAAGAGCGCTTGATCACCATGAACATGGTGCTGGAAGGCATTTCGCTCATAACCAAGCGGCGGTTGCCGTCGTTTATCGAGGAAACGCTGAATTCCTTTGTCGCCGATTACCACGACGAAATCCGGGAGCCGGACGTCAAGAAGCCACGCGTCTCAGCAAGCGCTGCCGCCAAAGGTGGCTAGCATGCTAGATAGTCACACGCGTCAAACATTAGAGCCCTCGCCGGTGATAAGCGGTGACGACGAAGGCTGGTTAACCAGTTACCTGGATGTGCTGACGCTGCTGATTACTCTGTTCGTGCTGTTGCTTTCGCTGGCACCGCCGGGAGGCAACGACACCGGGGCCGAGGGCAGCATTGCGGAGATGACGCCTAACGCCATTGAAAGCATGCCCTTGGCGTCGTTGGCGGCCGGTATCCAACCGCGTAATGCGGGTCTACAGCCACGCTTTGACGGCCTCAGCATCCCCGGAGTGGATGTCTCCCAGGGGCAGGAAGGCGTTACGCTGCGTATTAACGACAGCCTGTTATTTGATAGCGGGCGGGCAGAGCTCACCGCCCAAGGCCGCGATCTTGTCGCCAGCCTGGTGGATGTTCTCAACGCCTTTGACGGACAGGTGTCGGTCGAAGGGCATACCGATAACGTACCCATTGCGACAGCGCGCTTTCCGTCTAATTGGGAGTTGTCCTCGGCGCGGGCCATTGCGGTGGTGCGTCACCTAGAGAGCCAAGGGCTCAATGTTTCTCGTATGCGGGCCGTCGGCTATGCCGATACCCAACCCATGGAGACTAACGCAACGCCGCAGGGGCGAGCAGCTAACCGGCGCGTTGAACTGCTGCTCCGGCAGCCGTTAAGGGGTGAATAGATTGATTGAGGCCCCACGTGTCAACCAACGTGACGTTACAACCGTTTGGTGCGTTACTAGTATTGGATGCCGAGTGTCGGGAGCTCCAGGCGTATAGTGATAATGCGTTTTCGCTACTCACCCCGGCGCTTAATCCAAGCGGCGTTGCTTCCCCTGCGTGTCTTCTCGGCAAACGGCTTAGCCAGCGGGTACGCCTCGAGCTGAATGGGCACCAGCGGTTGCCTGGGCCGCTGGCGTTCACTCGTCACTGTCAGGGAAAAAGCGAGCGCTTCCAACTGTTTGCCTACCGCCATGCGGAGCACGTGATTGTCGAGGTTGAGCCACTCAATCCGCTGGGCAAACGACGCTTGATCGGTACAGTGAATGAACGGTTAATGCGCCTTGCCGAAGCCACCCACCAAGAAGACTTGCTGGAAATGCTGGTGAATGCCATTCAGGCGCTGACCGGCCATGATCGCGTCTCGGTATGCCATTTTGATAGCGACTGGCATGGACTCGTTGTGGCTGAAGCCATGGGGGGTAGCTTAGCGCCGTTACTCGGCCAACGCTTTCCCGCCAGTGATTTTCCAATTTCCTTGCGACGTAGCTACGAACGCCAGTCGGTCAGGTTAATCCAGGACGTTGAGGCAATGCCCGTGCCCCTAAAAGAGGCTAGCGGAGGCTATCCCTCTGCTGACGCGGCGATCCGCGAAAGTCTTTTGCGAGCCCCGGCCTCTTCGCGCCAGCGCTACCTGCAACGGATGGGTGTGCGCGGTTCGTTGAGTATTGCTATGCACGGAGATACCGGGCTGTGGGGGATTGTGGTTTGCCACTCGGCGGCGGCCCACCCTGTGCCACCGGCGGTGCGCGATGCGGTTCGCACGCTGGTGCATATGGCGACCCAGCGGCTGCTATTGCTGCGTGCCCGTCAGGAAGCGCGTTATTTGCAACGAGTGCAGGATAGTTTGGGATTGGCTGAGGCCATGCGTGACGAGCCACGCGGCCCCCATGCCCTATTAGCAGCCCAGGCTGAGACCTGGCTGGCGCTATTTCGTGCCCATGGCGTGATGCTATGGCTGCCAGATGCAGTCCACAGCGTCGGCCATACGCCTGCGGTGGGGGCTATTCATCAGCTGGTTGAACGGCTGAATACCGCCCACCCCCACCGAGGCCCCTGGTGTACCCGCGAGGTCAGTCAGGATCCCTTGACTGCCCAGCTCGACATGCCCCAGCAGAGCGGCGTGTTGGCTATTCCGCTGCCGATGAGTCGCCACCAGCGGGCGTGGCTGATGTTTTTTCGCCCTGAACAGACAGAAACGCTGTATTGGGCCATGCAACCGACGTCGATGCTAACGCCAACCTTATCCGCCAGTGACAGCCGTTCAACAGCCTGGCAGGAAGAAGTGGTAGGCAAAAGCGAAGCCTGGCAGCGCGTTGAGCGATTGGCCGCGATGGACTTGGGCGAAGATTTAACGCTGGCCATCGCCGCTTATGAAATCAGCACACTAAATCAGCACTTAGAGCAAGAGCGTAAGGCCCTCGCCGACGCCAATCAGCGCCTGGAGCAACTGGCCCACTTTGATCCGCTGACCCAGGTGTGGAACCGCTATCGCATTGAGCAGGCCATAGCGGCTGAGCTCGTTGCGGCGAAGCGCTACGGGACTTGCTTTGCCTTACTCTTGTTTGATATCGACGACTTTAAACAAATCAACGATACCTACGGCCACACGTTGGGCGATGATGTATTGGTGAGCATGGCCCGCCGAATTGAGGCGTCGTTACGCGGCTGTGACCATCTGGGTCGTTGGGGTGGAGAAGAGTTTATTGTGCTGGCGACACACTCTGAGTTATCCGCAGCCGTAGGGCTTGCTGAACGGCTGCGTGAGCTAGTGACGATGCTGAATGTCGATGGGCTGGATAAAACAGTGACCATAAGCGTTGGAGTAGCGGTGTGGCAGCCAGAGGATAGCGCTAAGACGATGGTGACGCGGGCCGACAGCGCGATGTATCAAGCCAAGCATGGCGGGCGTAACCGCGTTGAGGTGGCCCGCTGAGCGGCTATCGGATTGGTTTAGGAAGCGCGCCGGCATAAGGTCTGCATGCGTGCCAAGGCAGGGGCTGCCCCGTCAAGGCTAAAGGTCATGTACCAAGGCGCTTGCTCACCCTGGTCAAAGCCCAAAAAAAGCTGTTCGCCTTGCCCCATGTCGGCGATCAGCTGGTCGATGTCGTTAAGATAGAAATGGGCATAAAAGCCGTTGTCAGCGCGTTCGGTAATAAATTCGGCGACGCTGTGAATGCGCTCGCGCTCATCGACGCGAAGTCGCGCAGGCACCAAGTTAACCGTCCGGCTCTCACCTTGAGAGGCGTCCAGCTCAACGCGCATTTCCAGCCAGGGAAGGTCGCACACCCCCTGGGTGGCGTTTACGCTTAAGGTGGCATCCGAATAGCTGTGTGTCTCGACCGCGCGGAAATGCCGCTCATCTCCCAGCGTTAGCGACATCGACTGCCAATGGTCGTGGGTTTGGGCATCTTCGACGTTAAACGAGACGGCATGCGCCGACGGCAGTGACAGTACCAGCGCCGCGCCGAGCGTTGAGGAAGCCAGTGCGGTGTAAAAGCGAGACGTTAACAGCATAAAAAAGCCCATGAACCAGAAAACCTTAGCCTATCGTCTGATGGCCGTAAGCAAAAGACTAACGCGCTGATTTTTCTATATATGGTAGAAATGTTCAAAAAACACGGCTGATGTAGTGCAAACTCAAGCCTATACTTCGTTGGATTGCCCCGTATAATCGCTATGTCTAAGCGCTATATTCACCGCCGTGAAGGAGTTTCGCCCCATGAGTACTGCTACCCAGGCTATGTATACCTCTAACGACGTCCCGCTGCAGGAGCCCTCGCGGGAAATTTGGGACGCCAAATACCGTCTTAAGGATCGCCATAGTCAGCCGGTGGATCAGGATCTGGGCGCGACATTTGAACGCGTGGCGAAAGCGCTGGCTGCCGTGGAGGGGGACAAAGCCGACGAATGGCTGCCTAAGTTTCGCTGGGCGCTCGAGCACGGGGCGATTCCCGCCGGCCGGATTCTATCCAACGCTGGTGCTGAAGCGTATAAGCCCGCGGTGAGCCTGATTAACTGCACCGTGTCACGCACGATTCGTGACTCGATGCGCGATATTCTCGACTCGGTGGTCGATGCGGGTATGACGCTGAAATCCGGGGCTGGTATCGGCTACGACTTCTCGACGCTGCGTCACAAAGGGGCGTTCGTCTTCGGCGCTGGCGCGGGCACTAACGGCCCGCTGGCGTTTATGGATATCTACGACAAGATGTGCTTCACCGTCGCCTCTGCCGGTGGCCGCCGTGGTGCCCAGATGGGCACCTTTGATGTGGGGCATCCGGATGTGCGCGAGTTTATTCAGGCCAAGCGCGAAGCGGGTCGCCTGCGTCAGTTTAACCTGTCACTGCTGATCACCGATGAGTTTATGGAAGCGGTCAAGAACAATACCGACTGGCCGCTGGCTTTTCCGCTGCACCCCGGCGAGAAAGAGGATGTCAAAGCAGAAGACTTGATCTATCGCGACTGGCCGGTGGTTGAAGAGGGCTACACGGTAGATGCCGAAGGCCGCGTTGCCTGCCGCATTGTTGAGGTAATCAAAGCGCGGGAACTGTGGGACACCATCATGTCCTCTACCTACGACTACGCCGAGCCGGGCTTTATCCTGATCGACCAAGTTAACCGCATGAACAATAACTGGTTCTGCGAGGATATCCGCGCCACCAACCCTTGTGTGACAGCGGATACTTGGATTCATACGTCGAAGGGGCCGCGTCAGGTTTCGCAGCTTATTGGCCAGCCTTTTACGGCAATCATTGATGGCCAAGCGCATCAAAGTGGCCCTGATGGCTTCTTTTTAACAGCAAAAAAGCCTGTGATTCGACTGCAAACGGCTGAAGGCTATACGCTTAAGCTGACCCATGACCATCGGGTGCGCCGTGTATCAGCTTTTACTAGGTATCGCACAGAAACCGAGTGGTGTGCCGCAGGCGACCTGCAGGCTGGCGATCGCGTGCTACTCAATGATCATCGCGATGCTCCCGAGTGGGGGGGTAAACTTAATGAAGCACAAGGGTATCTTTTGGGACTGCTCGTCGGCGATGGCACGCTCAAAGCTGATAAAGCGGTTTTATCTGTGTGGCCGCAAGCGGCCATTGCTAACGGTAACGACAGCCTTTTCGGGAAGGGTGTTGGTTCCATAATGGCGTTAGCAGAGGAGGCAGCAGAGAGCCTTCCCCATCGTACGGATTTCGCAGGTTGGCAGAAAGTAAATGACCGTGGCGAATACCGTCTTTCAACCGCGGCGCTGCGAAACCTCGCGTTAGAGATGGACATGCAGCCCGGCAACAAGGCGATTACACCTAAGCTGGAACAGGCATCGTCGAATGGTTACATTGGCTTCTTGCGTGGCTTTTTTGATGCAGATGGATCAGTTCAAGGTAGTCAAGAAAAAGGTGTAAGTGTTCGCTTGGCTCAGTCCGATCTTCCTCGTCTTGAGGCTGTTCAGCGCATGCTGCAGCGCTTAGGGGTTATGGCCACGCTATATCAAGACAGGCGAAGTGCAGCAAAGCGACACCTTCCTGATGGTAAGGGGGGGCACCGTGCATATGAGACCTTGTCTCAACATGAATTAATGATCAGTGGCGACAACCTTCGGCGCTTTGCAGATATTATTGGTTTTGGCGATCATGATAAGCGGGCTCGGTTGAATACATTGCTGAGCAGTTATCAACGTGAGTTGAATCGTGAACGCTTTGTCGCTCGGGTGGTAGGGCATAAAGAAGTAGGTATTGAAGAGGTTTACGATGTCCAGGTGCCTGGGATCAATACATTCGACGCCAATGGTTTTCATGCACACAACTGTGGCGAACAGCCGCTACCCCCGGAAGGCGCGTGCCTGCTAGGCTCGGTCAATCTCACCAAGTTTGTTATTGAGCCATTCAGCGACAAACCGCGTTTTGACTGGGAGCGCTATCGCCAGGTGGTGGCGATTTTCACCCGCATGCTCGACAACGTGGTTGAGATTGCCGGTTTACCGCTACCCCAGCAGCAGCGTGAAATCGAGGCCAAGCGCCGCCATGGGATGGGGTTCTTGGGGCTGGGGTCAACGCTCACCATGCTTAAAATTCCCTACGGCTCGCAGGCGTCGCAGGCCTTTACTGAAGAGGTCAGCCGCCACCTGGCCGTTGAAGGCTGGAAGCAAGCACTAGTGCTTTCCCAGGAAAAAGGCATGGCGCCGGTGTTGGAAGAAGAACACGTGATCACGCCCAAGATGATGCGTGAACGCCCGCAGCTGGCTAAAGACGGCTACGAAGTCGGCGATAAGGTGCCGGGGCGTATTCTGCACGCCCGCTACAGCCAATACATGGCCAAAGTCGCCGAGCTGGAACCCGAACTGGTGGCACAGCTGGCTGAACACGGTGCACGCTTTACCCACCATAGTTCTATCGCGCCGACCGGCACGATTTCGCTGTCGATGGGCAACAACGCCTCTAACGGCATTGAGCCGTCGTTCTCGCACCGTTATTTCCGCAATATCATCCAGTCGGGCAAGAAGACCAAAGAGCAGGTCGAAGTTGTTTCCTTCGAGCTGGCGGCCTATCGTCACTTTATTGTCGCCGATGCGGTGGAGAGCGACCTTCCCGACTATTTCATCACCGCCGATGCGGTGACTCCCGAGCAGCATGTGGCGGTGCAGGCAGCGGCGCAGCAGTGGATCGATTCGGCGATTTCCAAAACGGTGAACGTGCCTACAGAGTTTGCCTTTGAGCAGTTTCAGGATCTGTACTTACAGGCTTATGAAAGCCGCTTGAAAGGCTGCACCACCTTCCGCTTCAATCCGGAAGCCTTCCAGGGCGTACTGGTGCGTGAGGATGATCTTAAAAACACCACCTACGTTTTTGAGCTGGAAAACGGTGAAACCCTCGAACTGACCGGCGATGAAACCGTCATTTACGACGGTGAAGAGCATAACGCGGCTAACCTGTTTGATGGCTTAAAAGAAGGCACTTACGGCAAATGGTAGTGGCGGGCTACGCCTTACTAACAACCGCCTGATTAGTGGAGAACACCATGGCTGTAGAAATTACCTCGAAAATTGTCGGCTATCGCATCAAGCAGCAAGAGCCGGCCGCGCCTATCCCGGAGCTTCCCGAAGAAGACCCGTTGACAGTGCGTATTCCGTCCCGCCCGGAAGGCACGCTAGAAGCTGTTTCAGAAAAGATTTCCTACGTGGGCGCGGAAGGCCGCAAAAAGGTCTATTTGCTAGTGTCCTTTATGCCGGTGGAAGGCGTGGTGAGCGGCAAGCGTGTCGTCATTGAGCGTCCTGTGGAGTTTTTCTTTCCCTCCGGGCAGCTTTCCAGCGAACACCAGTGGATCACCGCGACCATGCGCAGCCTGTCGCTGGCAGCGCGGGGTGGCTATGTCACCCAGGCGGTCGCCGACCTGCGCAAAGTCGCCTGGGATAAAGGCCTGGTACGCTGCGGTATGAATCGCTGGAACAAACCTATGTTCCACGATTCGGAGGTGGCGGCGATTGCCTGGTCGATCCAGCAGATTCTCTATCGCCGGGGCTTTTTGGATCAGGATGGCAATCAAGTACCGGTGGAAAACCTGGTGGCGCGGTACGCCCATCGTATGCAACACGGCCATGCGTGGCAGCCGCCCGCCGATGAAATGCCCGAAGAGACGACCAGCGGCGCGGCAACGCCCATCGTCCAAGATGACCCGCCAAAAGCGGCTCAGGGTAGTGGTCCGGCCGTGGTCGGCCACTGCCCTGAGTGCCGTGGCGAGTTGATCATGATGGATGGTTGCCCAACGTGCTACGCGGGCTGTGGCTGGTCGAAGTGCGGTTAGTAAGCGCTACTTTCGCCATCCATGGCGAAAGCCCCCCGCTACGGGTTGATGCTGACCTTGCGGAAAAATCTATTTAGATTGCTATCACTAACCTAGTGAGATTAGTCGTACGCGGCGTTTTTGATCTTACGGTGATCGTTTGCCGGTTAGGCGGAGGCATAGAGCAGTGGTCGCACGTTATCGGTGAGGTAGGCGGCATCAAATTCGCCTTCCACCGACAGCGCGTCCAGGTCGGGAATGGTGACGTTATGCCGGTCGCGGAACACAAGGCCATCCTCGCTTAGCGCGCTGAACGTGCGGCTGACGTGAACCGGGCTCAGGCCCAGAATGTCGGCGAGCTGTTCCTGAGAGAGCGGCAAACGAAAGTGGCCACTGATATCGTCGTTGGTTTGACGCAGCCGGAGATACATTTCGTGGAGAAAGTGGGCCATTTTTTGGCGCGCGCTGCGCCGCGCAATATTGACTAGCCGCTCTGTCAATAGGGCTTGCTGACGACTGCCGATGGCGAACATTACCGAGGTCAGCGTTAACGACTGGCGAAAGAGTTCGAGCATACGTCGGTGAGGGAAATGGCAGATAACGCCATCGTTGATCATGCGAACGTTCTCTAGCCGTTGGGCAAAGGCAAACTCGCGCAGGCCAATAATATCCCCAGGCAAAAAGACCTCCAGGATCTGGCGATCACCGTTTTCGAGGTGGCGATATGAGTACGCCCAACCGCTTCGCAAGGTGCAAAACTCGTTGGCGTTATCGCCCATTTGCCATAGGAGAGTGCCCGCTTTAACCTCTGAGGGAGACTCTTCTAGGTTGTTAAGTAGCTGTTTTTCGTCTTCATTGAGCGAGCAATAGTGGCTGAAGTGGCGAATAATGCAGCTTTTTTCGTGGCCCACGGCTGACGACCCCTAAGAATTATTGGCGCCTAAAATCGACGGTTCAATCGATAGTTACTATAAACGACGCGCAGTCAAAATGCGTAGTATCGCGAGATTCAAGTTTCGCAGCGCCGCGGTGGCTTGCGCAAGCGCTGCGATGGCAATCGCCATAGCTGGGGCATTTTAGGCGGACGCGCGTTGGTGGCGCGCGAGCAGCGGAGCTAAAAAACGTCCGGTATGCGAGGTATCCTGCTTGGCGATCTGTTCGGGTGTGCCCTCGGCGATAATGCGCCCGCCGCCTGAGCCGCCTTCCGGCCCCAGGTCGACAATCCAGTCGGCGGTTTTGATCACATCTAAATTGTGCTCGATCACCACAATGGTGTTGCCGTGATCGCGCAGGCGGTGGAGTACCGTCAGCAGCTGGCGGATATCCTCAAAGTGCAGACCGGTAGTGGGCTCATCCAGAATATACAGCGTTTTTCCGGTATCCCGCTTGGCAAGCTCGCGAGCCAGTTTAACCCGCTGGGCTTCGCCGCCGGACAGCGTCGTGGCGCTCTGGCCCAGGCGAATGTAGGACAGGCCGACGTCAAGCAGGGTTTGCAGGCGGCGGGCAATGGCGGGCACCGGGCTGAAGAATTCCAGCGCGTCCTCCACCGTCATGGACAGCACCTCATGAATGGTTTTGCCCTTATAGTGGATATCCAGCGTTTCGCGGTTGTAGCGCTTGCCTTTACACACGTCGCAGGGCACGTAGATATCCGGCAAGAAGTGCATTTCGACCTTGATCATGCCTTCGCCCTGGCATGCCTCACAGCGACCACCCTTGACGTTAAAACTGAAGCGGCCGGGCTTATAACCCCGCGAACGCGCTTCCTGGGTGCCGGCAAACAGCTCGCGAATCGGTGTGAAAATACCCGTATAGGTCGCCGGGTTGGAGCGCGGCGTCCGCCCAATCGGGCTTTGGTCGATATCGATGACTTTATCTAGCTGGTCGAGCCCTTCGATTTTTTGATACGGCGCTGGGGTTAGCGTGGTGGCGCGGTTTAATTCGCGGGCGGCGATGGGCATCAAGGTGCCGTTGATCAGCGTCGATTTGCCCGAACCGGAGACCCCGGTAACGGCGATAAACAGCCCCAGCGGGAGCGATAATGTCACGTCCTGGAGGTTGTTGCCGGTGGCTCCGCGCACGACCAATTGTTTTTCCGGGTTGCCGGGAATGCGGTAGGGCGGTACGGCGATTTCCCGGGTGCCCGACAGATACTGGCCGGTCAGCGAGTGGGGGTTGTCCATCACGTCTTGCGGTGTGCCCTGGGCGACAATTTCACCGCCGTGGACGCCGGCGCCAGGGCCGATATCCAGTACGTGGTCGGCGGCTCGAATGGCCTCTTCGTCGTGCTCGACCACAATCACGGTATTGCCCAAATCGCGAAGACGTTCCAGGGTCTTCAGCAGCCGGTCGTTGTCGCGCTGGTGCAGGCCGATCGACGGCTCATCCAGAATGTACATCACGCCGACTAAACCGGCACCGATTTGGCTGGCCAAACGAATACGCTGTGCCTCGCCGCCGGAAAGCGTGTCGGCGCTGCGCTCCAGGTTGAGATAATCCAAGCCGACATTGACCAAAAATTCCAGGCGGGCGTGGATCTCGTTGACGATTTTGTCGGCAATTTCGCCTTTACGGCCTGGCAGGCTCAGGTCGGCAAAGTAGTCCCAGGCCTCGCCAATCGGCAAATGCACCATGTCGGCAATGTTGCGGTCGTCGACGTAGACATGGCGCGATTCCTTACGCAACCGTGAGCCGCCACAGGTGGCGCAGGCCTGCACGGCGATATACTTGGACAGGTCGTCGCGAACCATGTTGGATTCGGTTTCTCGATAGCGACGCTGCATATTGGGCAGCACGCCTTCAAAGGCGTGCTCGCGGGTCACTTTGCGGCCGCGGTCGCCGACGTAGGCAAACGGAATCTGCTCGTCGCCACTGCCGTTTAAGATGATCTCCTGTTCGTGGCGGGCGAGCTCATTCCAGGGCGTTTCCAACTCAAAACGGTAGTGTTTGGCGAGTGCCTGAAGCTGGGTAAAGTAGTAAATGTTGCGCCGGTCCCAGCCTTTAATCACGCCTTCGGCAAGCGAGAGTTCAGGGTGGCTGATCAACTTGTCGGGGTCGAAGTACTGCTGGACGCCCAGCCCGTCGCAAGTCGGGCAGGCCCCGGCAGGGTTGTTAAACGAGAACATGCGCGGCTCAAGTTCCGCCAGGGAGTAACCGCACACCGGGCAGGCAAAGCGCGAGGAAAAGGCCAGGTCTTCCCGTTCGCCGTCCATGAAGTGGATCATGGCGGTGCCATCGGCGAGGTTCAGCGCGGTTTCAAACGATTCGGCGAGCCGTTGGGCGATGTCGTCGCGGACTTTAAAGCGGTCGACCACCACGCTGATGTCATGCTTTTTGCGCTTATCCAGCGGGGCGATATCGTCCAGCTCAAGCACCTGGCCGTCGATTAATGCTCGCACAAAGCCCTGGGCGCGAAGCTCGGCCAGCAACTGCAGATGCTCGCCTTTGCGGCCTTTAACCACCGGGGCCAGCAACATCAGCTTGGTGCCTTCGGCGAGGTTCATGACCTGGTCGACCATTTGCGAGATGGTTTGCGCTTCAAGATCTTCGCCGTGCTCAGGGCAACGCGGCGTGCCTGCTCGGGCAAACAGCAGGCGTAGGTAGTCGTATATTTCGGTAATGGTGCCCACGGTCGAGCGGGGGTTGTGCGAAGTAGACTTCTGCTCGATGGAAATGGCGGGCGACAGCCCTTCGATGTGATCCACATCGGGCTTTTCCATCATCGACAGAAACTGGCGCGCATAGGTAGAGAGCGATTCCACATAGCGCCGCTGCCCTTCGGCATACAGGGTGTCAAACGCCAGCGATGATTTGCCCGACCCGGATAGGCCGGTGATCACAATCAGCTTGTTACGGGGCAGCTCCACATCGATCTGCTTGAGGTTGTGGGTGCGCGCACCCCTGACCAGAATGCTGTCCATCAACACCTCGAATCGCGCGGCAAAAGCGTGATTATACGTTTGTCGGCCCCCTCCCGGCAAAACGGTTTCGGTCATCCGTGAACATTGTGGACGTTTCGCCGAATCATCCAACGCGCTAGAATGGGTAGCTATCTCTGCCTCTAGCAGGCATTTACCACCGACGGTCACCATCCCAAGGACCATTCCAAGGGCTTTATGCGCAAGGTTTCTGCACTGTTGTTGGCCTCTGAACGCCGTGCCATTAGTGGTTTGGCGGGTCTCTATGCATCTCGTATGTTAGGGCTTTTTATGGTGCTGCCCGTGTTGGCGCTGTATGCCGACACGCTGACAGGGTCGACGCCGCTGCTCATTGGCGTAGCACTGGGGGTCTATGGGCTCACCCAGGCCATTCTGCAAATTCCGTTTGGGTTATGGTCGGATCGCATTGGCCGCAAGCCGGTGATTGCCTTTGGACTAGTGTTGTTTGCCCTGGGTAGTATGGTGGCGGCCTCTGCCGATAGCATTGGGGCCATGATTGCCGGGCGCGCCCTGCAGGGTAGCGGTGCGGTGGCGGCGGCCATTATGGCGCTATTGGCAGATCAGACCCGCGAGCAGGTGCGCACCGCTGCCATGGCGACCATTGGCCTGTCGATTGGTGTGGCCTTTGCCTTGGCGATGGTGATTGGACCGTGGTTAGCTGCGTGGGCGGGGCTTGCCGGTGTGTTCTGGTTTACCGTGCTGCTGACCCTGCTGGGTTTGCTTGTGCTGTGGCAATGGGTGCCGCCAGCGCCACGTCGTCAGCGCCACCGCGATGTAAGTATGGACCGCCGGCAGTTGAAAAGCGTCATGGCACGCCCGGATCTTTGGCGTCTCGATACGTCGATTTTTGCCCTGCACTTTGTGCTGATGGCCATTTTTGTCGCCGTTCCTTATCGCTTGCTTGAGGCGGGTATCAGCGCCGCACATCACGGTTTGGCGTATCTGGCGATCATGGGGTTGTCGTTTGTCGCCATGTTGCCGCTGATGATCGTGGCCGAGAAGCGCCAGCGCATCGCGAGGCTTTGCGTACTGGCGATAGGGGCGATTGCGGTGAGTTTGGCGGGGTTAGGGCTGCCGGTATCCGAAGGCTATTGGCTATTTGTTTGGCTTTTTATCTTTTTCACCGGTTTTAATTTGTTAGAGGCAACACTTCCGTCCCTGCTCAGCAAGTTGGCTCCCGCCGGGGCGAAAGGCACCGCCATGGGCGTGTACTCAACCAGTCAATTCCTGGGCGCGTTTTTAGGCGGCACCCTGGGTGGCGTACTGGCCAGCTACGGCGGACTGGATGCGGTATTTCTCGGTTGTGCGCTGCTCGCCACCCTGTGGTGGGCGGCCATGCTGAAAATGCCATCGCCGCCGCCGCTGACCAGCGAAGTGGTGGCGCTGGACGACACCGAAGCCGATACTATGGACGTGCTGCTGGAGCGCCTGGCGAATGTGGCCGGTGTTGAAGATGTCTTGGTCGTACCCGAGGAGCGGCTAGCGTATTTGAAGGTCAATCGACAACAGCTTGATCAAACGGCGCTTGCTAAGCTGGTGACGCCCCTTAAACCGTAAGGGGCAACCAGGCGTCGTTGGGATGCTGTCGACGTTAATCGATATCAATTGAAAGGAGCGCCTTATGGCTCGTGGCATTAACAAGGTTATTTTAATCGGCAACCTCGGGCAGGATCCTGAGGTGCGCTTTACCCCCTCCGGCACTGCGGTGGCCAACCTCAATCTAGCGACCACCGACACCTGGACGGATCGTCAAAGCGGTCAACGTCAGGAGCGCACCGAGTGGCACCGGATTGTCCTGTTCAACAAAACCGCTGAGATTGCCCAGCAGTACCTGAAGAAGGGCTCCAAAGTTTACATTGAGGGGCGTCTGCAAACGCGTAAATGGCAGGATCAGAACGGTCAGGATCGTTACAGCACGGAAATCGTGGCTAACGATATGCAAATGTTGGATAGCCGCGGCGGAGACGCTCCACAGCAGGGCCAGTATGGGCAGTCGGCCCCCGCACAAAACGGTTACGGCCAGAACCAGCCGTCCGGCGGTATGCCGCCGCAGCAGGGCGGCGGGAACCCCCAGCAGGGTGGCGCTCAGCAGCAGCGTCCTGCGCAGCCGGCACCGCCACAAGGCCAGCAAAACAATCAATACGGCGCACCTGATCCCGGCAATTTCGATGATTTCGACGACGAGATCCCGTTTTAAGTAACGGACATTGACGCGAAAGAAGGTAAGGGAGACAGGCTGCCTTGAAGCTTTTGATACTGGATGCCGGGCACTGCTTAAGCTTGGCACTGGCACGTGAGGCGAACCGGCGCTCAGACACTGAGTTGGTGATTGAGCACGAGACTCAGTTGACCGCTGAGCGCCTGCAGTCGGTATCGCCGGATGCGGTGATTATTCCGCCGCTGGCCCACCCGTTGAACATGGCTCCCGCGGCCGTCATGGCACACGCCGACGCAGTCGAGGCGTGCCTAGTCGCTTGCCAGTCAGCCGACATAGCACTGGTATGGTGCGTGTCCGATCAGCTTTACGAAGACGGTTTCGACGTGCCCATCGATGAGCATGTCGTCCCGGCGCCCCGGGATGACTCCCTGCGTCGATTAGTGCGAACCGGCAATCGCATTCGCGCGGATTATGATCGCCATTTGATTGTGCGCCTTGGGCCGTTGTTTGCTCTTGAGGGCAGCCATGCGTGGCTGAATGAATTGCTAGACAGCTTGGTGATGGGCGAAAACGTTCGCGCCGCGGAGGATGTGATTTTTTGCCCTACCTCCGCCGATGCCGTGGCGCTTTCGTTGATTGGTATGCTCCAGCAGCAGTCCTGCGGGGCGGACGCGTGGGGGGCCTACCATTTGGCTGGAACCGAACCGGTCAGTGCCTTCACGTTCACGTCCATGGTGAGAACCCAACTGTCGACTCACCTGGAAGGGCGCGGCGAGCAGGTCACGCTGGGCGAGGTTCAAGCGTTAAAGCATCACCACGATGCCAAGCTACGGCGGGTGCTGAATTGCCGCCGGGTGCTTGATGTGTTTGGCGTTCATCAAAAACCGTGGCGGTTAGAAGTAGGCCGCATGCTCGATGCATGGTGTTTAACGCGGGATCAGCAGGGTGTCGACGACACAGGAGCGACATCTTGATACAAGTGGTGCGTAGCATCGTATTTTACGCGGGGTATTTTACTGCCCTATTGGCCATTGGCGTGCTGTTCTTACCCATAGCGCCGTTTTTACCTCTGGCAGGACGCTATCGACTGCTGAATTTATATAACCATTTCCTTATGTTTTGGTTTCGTATCGCTTGCGGCGTGCGGTATGACATTCAGGGGGCGCATAATCTGCCCGATGGGCCCTGCGTGATCCAGGCCAATCATCAGTGTGAATGGGAAACCGTTTTTCTACAGGTGATGAAACCGCCGGTATGTACCGTATTGAAGCGCGAACTGCTGCGCCTGCCTATCTTTGGCTGGGGCTTACGTTTGCTACGCCCCATCAGCCTCGACCGCTCTAAGCCAGCGCGAGCAATGAAGCAAGTCTTGACCCAAGGCGTAGAGCGACTAGGAACAGGCTTGTCGGTACTTATTTTTCCGGAAGGCACTCGAGTCGATCCAGGCGAGCGCAAGCGCTACAATAAAAGTGGCAGTGTCGTGGCGTGTCGCGCGGGGGTGCCGGTATTACCCGTTGCCCACAACGCGGGAGAGCGGTGGCCCGGGCGCCACTGGGTAAAACGCCCGGGGGTGCTACGGGTGCGCATTGGTAAACCAATTGAGACGGCCGGTCGCATGCCCGATGAAGTGCTTGTCGACGTTGAGGAGTGGATCGAGGCGCAGTTACAAGAAATTTCCGACGTGCCGCGGCCTACCTCTCGTCCTGCCTCTCGGTAACAACGCTACCACGCAAAAACGGCACCCTCGGGTGCCGTTTTGCCGTCATCATGTGTTTAGCCTTATCAGCGTTAGTCGTTATAACGCTGGAAGACTAAACACGCATTGGTACCGCCAAAGCCGAAGCTATTCGACAAGGCGCGTTCAATTGATACGTCATCGCGGCGTTCAGTGACAATATCGAAGCCATCGGCCTGCTCATCCAGGTCAGTGATATTCGCCGACGCAGCTACGAAGTTGTGTTGCATCATGAGCAGCGAATAGATCGCCTCCTGCACACCGGTAGCCCCCAGCGAGTGGCCGGTCAACGACTTGGTTGAACTCATCGCGGGCGTGGTATTGCCGAACACTTCGCGAATCGCTTTCAGCTCCGCCACGTCGCCCACCGGCGTTGAGGTGCCATGGGTGTTGATATAATCAATAGCGCCGTCGACGGTCGCCATGGCTTGACGCATGCAGCGTGTCGCGCCTTCGCCGGAAGGCGCGACCATGTCGTGGCCGTCAGAGGTCGCGCCGTAACCCACCAGTTCACCGTAAATCTTGGCGCCGCGCGCTTTGGCGTGCTCTAACTCTTCGAGTATCAACATGCCGCCACCGCCCGCGATGACAAAGCCGTCGCGGGCTTGGTCGTAGGGGCGAGAGGCTTTATCCGGTGTCTCGTTATAGTGGGTCGACAGTGCGCCCATGGCATCGAACAGGCAGGAAAGCGTCCAGTGTTCTTCCTCGCCGCCGCCGGCAAACACAACGTCTTGTTTACCTAGCTGAATTTGCTCCATCGCACTACCAATGCAGTGGGCCGATGTGGCACAGGCCGACGAAATTGAGTAGTTAACGCCTTTGATCTTAAACGGCGTCGCCAAGCAGGCCGACACGGTACTGCCCATCGTGCGGGTGACGCGGTAAGGGCCTACACGACGCAGGCCTTTTTCACGCATGACGTCCGCGGCTTCTACTTGGTTAGCACTGGAAGCACCGCCGGAGCCAGCGATCAGGCCGGTTCGCTCGTTGGATACCTGGTCATCGGGCAGGCCCGCATCCTCAATGGCTTGCGCCATGGCGATATATGCGTAGGCCGCCGCGTCCCCCATGAAGCGCAGTAACTTGCGGTCGATCAGCGCTTCGAGGTCAATATGAACGCTGCCCGCCACCTGGCTGCGGAAGCCACGCTCGGCGTATTCGTCTTTGAAGCGAATGCCGCTACGGCCACTTTTGAGCGCCTCAAGAACCTGTTGTTGGTCGTTGCCCAGGCAAGACACGATGCCAAGGCCGGTGACTACCACTCGTCGCATGGGAGCCTCCTGTTAAAAATTCGCAGTGGAGGTAAATAGGCCAACGCGCAGATCATTAGCCTGATAAATATCGCGACCGTCTACGCAGACGGTGCCGTCGGCCATACCTAGAATCAGCCGGCGTGTAATTATACGTTTCATATTAATGCGATAGGTAACTTTTTTAGCGTCAGGCAGAATTTGGCCACTGAATTTGACCTCGCTGCAACCCAGCGCACGGCCTCGACCAGGGTGGCCGAGCCAGCCCAGGTAGAAACCCACCAACTGCCACATGGCATCGAGTCCCAAGCAGCCCGGCATTACCGGATCGCCAGGAAAGTGGCAATCGAAAAACCACAGGTCGGGGATAATATCCAATTCGGCAATCAGCTCGCCTTTGTTGTGCTCGCCGCCTTCTTCGTGAATGTGCGTGATGCGATCAAGCATCAGCATGTTAGGAGCTGGCAGCTGGGCATTGCCGGGGCCAAAAAGTTCGCCGCGCGAGCAGGCCAGCAGTTCTTCGCGATCAAAGGAATGTTGCTTGGTCACTGAATCGTTCCGATTGTCAAAATGGTTGTTGGCCGCGTGCGGCACCTAAAGCCGAGGCATAGCGCCGATGCGTAACATCGAGCATGGCCCGCAAAGCCATGCCTAGTCTACTTCCCGAAACCGCTGAATGCACGTCACCAGCCTATTATCCGTTGGCATTACAGTTTTTTTTAAAGCAGCCGATTATATGACAAGGCGTAAAGTATAGGGTCGCTTGATTAGTTATTACACAATAAACGTTTTTTTGACGTAAGATTAACTGCCCAGTTAACCCCATAAGTGGGATGAGCAGGCTAGTTTAGTTCTTTTTTGGGAGCAGCTTTTAACCCGTTTTTATAGGATGTCGTCAATTAGTATGTGGCTTCCCGTTTCCCTGAATCGCCCACTGGTCTGGGCAGCGCTCGTTGCACTGCCCGCTTGCATCTGGATTCCCGACGCTATGCTGCGAATGGTGGCGGCGTCGTTGGTCGCGCTTGGGCTGTGGGATGCGTGGCGTCAAGTCCGCCAGCAGCGGCTTTGGATGCAACTGTCTAAAGATGCGATTGGTTTGGCCAATGATGCGATGGTCATAAGCAACGTAGATAACCGCGTGATAGCGGTGAACCCTGCCTTTACCCAAATCACTGGTTACGAAAGCCATGAAATGGTTGGTCGCAAGCTCGAAACGCTTGCCGCGCCAAGGCACGATAAAACCTTTTACCAGCACTACTGGAGCACGCTGAAAAGCACCGGGCGCTGGGAAGGCGAAATGTGGAATCGACGTAAGCACGGCGATGAATATCCCGAGTGGCTTAAAGTCCGCGCCGTGACCGATAAGCGCGGCAAGATTACGCATTTTATTAGTTTATTTACCGATATTTCGGCACAAAAGGCCCGTGAAGGTGACTTGCGGCGCATCGGTTATGAAGACCCGTTGACCGGGTTGCCGAACCGGCGTCGGCTGCACGACCTGATGGCATCGCGCCTTCGCCAATTGCGCGCGGGGGAAAGCCTGGACATCGCGCTGGTGGATATCGATGGGCTTAAATCGGTAAACGACAGCATGGGCGTTGAACAGGGCGACCGCTTGCTGGCCCGCTTTGCTCAGTGCCTTTCCAGCCACATGGCGGGCAATGTGGTGGGGCGTTTGGGGGGCGACGAGTTCATGGTGATTCGCACCACCACCTTTGATGACCACGATCAATGGATTACCAACCTGCGCGACCACATGAGTAGCCCGTTTGAAATTAACGAGCAGTCCCTGCGCTTGGGTTTAACGGTCGGCAGTTGCCGAGCACCGGAAGACGGGCAAGATTCGGGAGTGTTATTTCAGCGCCTGGAGTCGGCGTTGTATAACGCTAAGCGGCTGGGGCGCAACCAAAGCCTGCGCTTTCGCCCTGCATTGGATAAACAGGATAACCCACAGCTGGGCCTGGTGAGCGACTTACGCGCCGCCTTGGTATCGGGCGACCAGCTTGAACTGTATTTCCAGACCCAGCACCACCCCGCGACGGGAGACCTGGTGGGCATGGAGGCGTTGCTACGTTGGAAGCATCCACGGGATGGCATGATATCGCCTGGTGAGTTCATTCCCTTAGCCGAGCGCCACGGACTGATGGCGGAGCTAGGCAGTTGGGTGATTGAAAAAGCCTGCGCCCAGCAGGCGCATTGGGCCAATAGCGACATGCCGACGTTAACTATGTGGGTGAATATTTCGGCGCTGCAGCTTTTTCAGGGGGATCTTGAAACGCTGCTGGCCACCTGCCTGGAACGCTACCGGCTAACGCCTGCGCATATTGGCCTGGAGCTTACCGAGTCGGTTCTATTAGATGAGCGCGCCGGCGATATGGGGCCTCGCTTAAAGGCCCTGCAAGCCCAGGGCTACGCTATAGCGATTGATGACTTTGGTACCGGCTATTCGTCGTTGGGTTACTTAAAACGCTTACCGGTGGACAAGATCAAGCTCGACCGTGCGTTCATCCGGGAATTACCCGGCGACCAAGCCGACGCTGCGATTGTTAAAGCGGTACTCTCGATGGCGAAAGGACTTTCGCTTGACGTGATCGCCGAAGGCGTAGAAACAAAGGAGCAGTGTGACTTTTTGGTCAATGCTGGCTGCTATATTGTGCAGGGGTTTTATTTCTCTCGCCCGGTACCGGCGAGCGAACTAGAGCAGCGCTGGCTGCCCCAGCCACGGGCGGCCATGGCTAAAGCCGGGACTTAAGGCTGCGTGGCCGTTTCAGCGTGCCACTGCTGCCAGCGATGGAAATAACCGCTAATGCCCAGGCAAAGGAGTGCCCATATCAACGCCTGAGCGGGGAGCAGCCAGGGCGCTAAGCTGACGTCGGTCAGCATAGCCCCTGCAAAATACGACAAAGGCCCTCCCAACGCTCCAAAAACGGCCGCTAGCCAAGGCCGTTGCCATAGCCACGCGAGTGAGTGGTGCACCAGGGTGGCGAACAGCGGCCATAGCATCCACAGCCAAACGGGCAATAAACCGGCGATGCGCATTGGCTCGTCAAACATCAGCCCGCCTGCCAACTGCAAGCTACCGTCGATCGCCAGCCCCAACAGGGCAAAGGCCGCCACCAAGCGCCATTCCCGGGGTTTTCCTAGGTAGCGCAAATGCAGGGCGATCCAAGTACTGCCGGCTATTGCCGCTACCCAGGAACCGCCTATCACGCATAGCGTCCAGATGATTTCAAAGCCCAGGGCATTAACCAAGACGGCAACCAGACGGCGACGCGCTAGCATCACAGCGCCCCGGTTAGCGGAGTTGGCTTGGCGGCGGGTTTGGCTAACAGCAGATGGCAAGTACCGATAGAGCGTTCGAGGAACCCACCTTCGCAATAGCACAGGTAGTATCGCCACATCCGGATAAACTGTTCGTCGTAGCCCAGCGTATGAATATGCTCGAGTTGCGCCTCGAAACGATGCCGCCATTCGCGCAGGGTACGCGCGTAATGCTGGCCGATTTCATCGAGCGACACCATGTTCAGCGAGGTCTTGCGCATCAGGCTGCTGGCGATGGCGTGATGCGACGGCAGAAAGCCGCCCGGGAAGATGTATCGCTTGATAAAGTCCATATCGCGTTTGGCTTCTTCGAAGCGCTGGTCACGAATGGTAATCGCCTGGAGCATGGCCTGACCGTCATCGGTCAACAAGCTGTCGACTTTACTTAGATAGGTATCCAGGTATTGATGACCAACTGCCTCAATCATTTCGACGGAAATCAGCCGGTCAAAGCGGCCGGTGAGTTCGCGGTAGTCCTGTTTCAGCAGCGTAATCTGCGCTTCTAATCCTTCTTCCTGGATGCGCCGCGCGGTATAGGCGTGCTGTTCTTCGGAAATCGTCGTGGTGGTTACGCGGCAGCCGCGGGTCTTGGCCGCGTGAATCGCCAGTCCGCCCCAGCCCGTGCCAATTTCCAGCAAATGATGGCCGGGTTGTACGTCAAGCTTTTCCAGCATGATGTCCAGCTTATAGGTGGAGGCTTCTTCCAGGCTGGCGTCGGGGTAGGGGAACACCGCGCTTGAGTACATCCAGTGGTGCTTGTCGAGGAACGTGGCAAATAAGTCGTTGCCGATATCATAGTGCGCGGCAATGTTGCGCTTGGAACCGGACAGGCTATTGCGCTGAAAGCGATAAGCCCAGCTCATCAGCCAGCGCGTCACGCGGGCGCTGCCGTTCTCTAGCTCGCCGTTAACCTGGTCAAGATTAACGGCAAATAGCCGCACCAGAGCGACGAGGTCATCGGCATCCCAGTCACCGTCCATGAAAGATTCGGCGGCGCCCACGGTGCCGCCAAACGCCAAGCGCTTCCAGGCACGTGCGTGGCGGATAACCACGGTTGTGTGGAGATCACCGCCTTGGCCGAGATGGTGGCATTGGTTGCCTTCGATCAAAGTGATCCGGCCGCCGGTAAAGGTATCTAACTGAGCGATTAAACGCTTTTTCAGCCAGCGCGTCAGACGGCCCTGGGGTGCGGCTTGAATATTCGGCGGGGTGGAACGCAGGGTCGTCATTTCGAAGTCTCCTTGCGCTTAGGGTGTTGGTGGATAGGGACGCGCTTCAGCCACAGGCGCAGTGCTTCAAAATGAATCCCGGCGACCGTTTTAAGGCTTATCCACGGCTGGCGTGCAAGCGTGGCTAATAGCACTTTGGGAGTGGCTGGCGCGGCCTCAAGGGTCAGCGTGGCGCCGAAATGGCGCTGCCCGTCTTGCCAGTTTTCCATGTGCAGCAAGAGGTGGTCGTCCGGGGTGTTAAACCGCCAGCGATAGGTCATATCCATGGGATTAAAGGGTGATACATGCATGGCTTTGTCGAACGCTGCCTGGTGGGTGCGGCGGCTGGGATTAACGAGGCAGGCGTAGCAGGTGCGCTCCTTCCAGGGCATGTTGGTGACTTCGCCCAGCACCGCCGCTAGTTGGCCCTTGCGGTCGTAGGCGTAGTACATCGAGATGGGGTTGAACATGGCTCCCAGCGTGCGTAGCTGGGTGAGCACGCAGATGCGTCCTTCAGGGGCGCTGCCCAACTGGCGGGTTAATTCCTCTCGCACGGCGGTGACCAGCGGGCGGTCGGTAGGGCCGAGGTAATCCTCGCGGCGAAAGCGGGCCAGGGCACGCCCTCGCGCGCTGAAGCCCGGCACACGATCAAATAGCTCGGGTAGTTCGTCTAAATCCAACCAAGCCATCCACAGCTGGTAACGAAAAGTGTGCTCGATCGGTGTGAAGCGTCGGTGGCGTAAGGTACCGCGATAAATACGCGAGCGTGGCGTCGTGGTCATCCCGCATCGCTCCCCTGGTGGGCATCGAAGAGCTCCGCGGTCGGCAACGCCGTCGGGGTGGCCAGGGGGCTTTCCGCTTCATCGCAGCCTAGCGAGCGAGCAACACGTAGCGCGCTCCATACCCCGTCTTCGTGAAAGCCATTGCGCCAATAGGCACCGCAAAAGTGTGTGCGTCGGGCGGGCGATGAAATCTCATCGTGGCGCTGTTGAGCGGCTTGCCCCGCGAGAGTGAACTGCGGATGTGCGTAGGTGTAGCGACCTAGCACCTTGGCGGGATCGATGTTGTTTGAGTCGTTCAGCGTGACGCAAAAAGTGGTATCGGCGTCTAAACACTGCAGGATATTCATGTTGTAGGTGACCGATACCCGCTCTTGGCTGCCACGGCCATCAAGGCGGTAATTCCAACTGGCCCAGGCGCGTGGGCGGCGAGGCAGCAGCGCGGTATCGGTATGTAGCACCACCTCGTTATCCTGATAGGGCATCGCGCCGAGAACCTCGCTTTCAGCGGCCGTCGGGTCGCCAAGCATGGCCAGCGCCTGGTCGGCATGGCAGGCCAGCACTACATGATCAAAGCGCTGGGTGCCTTGAGCGGTGGTGAGCACTACCCCGGTAGCGTGGCGCTCAATACGAGTTACCGGCGTATTGAGGTGAATACGATCGGCGTAAGGCGCGGTTAACGGCGTAATATAGCTGCGCGAGCCGCCTATCAGGGTGTACCACTGGGGGCGGTGATTCACCGATAGCAAACCGTGATTGCGGAAGAAACGCACAAAAAACCTCAGCGGGAAGGCCCTCAGATCGCTGATGCTTGCCGACCAGATGGCAGCCCCCATCGGCAATAGGTAACGACGCTGGAATGCTTGGCTATAGCCATGGCGATCCAAGTATTCCCCGAGGGTCATATCGTCGGGCAGTTGATCGCTGTCTAAATCGCGGGTCGCCTGCTTATTAAACCGCATGATATCGCCCAGCAGACGATAAAATCCCGGATTCAGAAGGTTGCGCCGCTGGGCGAATAGCGACGTCAAGGTATGGCCGTTGTATTCAAAATCGACGCTGGTTTCATGCACCGAAAAACTCATTTCGGTGGCTTGGCTGGGCACACCAAGGGTATCCAGCAGACGCTGAAAATGCGGGTAGGTCCAATCGTTAAACACAATGAACCCGGTATCAATGGCGTAGGCGTTGTCCGCAACCTCAACATCCATGGTGGCGGTATGGCCGCCCAGCCGCTCATCTGCCTCAAATAGCGTGACTTCGTGTCGCGCTGAAAGATACCACCCTGCGGCCATGCCGCTGATGCCGCTGCCGATCACGGCAATCCGTTGACAAGCCTCCGTGCTCATGAGGAGACCTCTTGCGTGCGTGTCATCCGCAGGCCAACACGACGGCGTAAGGCGGGCGGCAAAATGCCCAGCAGCTTGACCATGTAAGTAAAGCGGCGTGGAAAGTGAATATCCAAATGGCCTTTCACCAAGCCGTTGATGATGGCATCGGCCGCAGTGTCCGCGCTGACCTGCATGGGCATGGGGAAGTCGTTGCGCTCGGTCAGCGGCGTTTTGACAAACCCTGGATGAATCAGGCTGACATCGATGCCCTCTTGATCAAGGTCAAGGCGTAGCGATTCTAAAAAGTAACTGACCGCAGCTTTTGATGCGCCATAGGCTTCAGCCCGTGGCAGCGGCAGGTAAGCTGACGCGCTGGAGGTGGCGGCCAGCCGCGCGGGCTTGCCTTCCTGGCGTGCCGCGCGGAGTAGGGGCAGCGCGGCTTCAACGCCATACAATGTGCCGAAAAGATTGGGCGCGAATACGCGCTCGACCAAGTCCATATCGAATTGCTGGGCGTTAAGGTATTCGCAGGTGCCGGCATTGAATAGGGCAAGGTCGAGGGCGCCTAGCTGTTCACCAATTTGCCGGCCTGCGGCGGCTACCGCTTGTCGGTCGCTCACATCAAGCGCCAACGGATAGGCGTTAGGATGACCATTGCATAGCGCATCTAATGCCGCTTGTTGACGAGCACTTACCACCACGTGGTGACCCTGGGCAATGAGTTTTTTGGCCAGCGCCTCGCCAATGCCCGAAGTCGCCCCGGTTAGCCAGATACGCTGGGGCGTTTTCCATATGCTCATCGTATCTCTCCCCTGCAAGGTGATGGTTAACCAAGGCGCTGCTTTAACCAACGAATGGCGCGGCCCATCAGTGGTAAGTGCTCATACAGCATGGCCCCGGCATCGAAGTAGTCGCGGTGTCGCAAGACGCGTCCGTCTTCAGCAAACGTCAATGCGCTGCAGCCTTCTACGTCAATCGAACGACCGCCGGCCAAGCGGGGATGTGCGAAAGTCATGGTCCAGGTGACAAAGGCCTGATTACCCTGTTGCTGTCGTGTGTGATAGACGAACTGACAGCGTTCAACGTTTTCGTACATCGCGGCAAAATAGGCTTCCAGCGCGCGTCGCCCTTCAACGTGATGCAGCGGATCGCTGAAAACAATATCTTCAGTATATACCTCGTATAGCTTTTCTGTACAGGTATTGTCTAGTTTATTAAAGAAGGCGCAAAAATCTTCCAGTGCCTTGCCCTGTGACATGACGACTCCTTTAAGCGGTTAGTTGGTAGCGGATGAACGAAGTGTCAGTTTGACAGTGCTTTGAAGGCCTCAAGCGCCCGCTGACGCGCTGCTTTGTGATCGACGATGGGAGCGGGGTAGTCAAGCTTGGTGAGCATATCGCGAGGCGGTGCATGGCGGGCTTTAGCCGGCAAAGCCGCAAGTTCGGGTAACCAATGGGCGATAAACTCACCGTCGGGGTCAAAGCGCGTCGACTGGGTGGTGGGATTAAAAATACGAAAATACGGCGCGGCGTCGGTGCCAGTCGAGGCAGCCCATTGCCAGCCGCCGTTGTTGGCGCAGAACTCCCCGTCCACCAAGTGGCGCAAAAAGAACGCCTCGCCCCAACGCCAGTCGATCAGCAGGTGCTTGCTTAAAAACATCGCGGTGACCATGCGCAGCCGGTTGTGCATCCAACCAGTGGTGACCAGCTGGCGCATTGCGGCATCGACAAGCGGGTAGCCCGTGCGGCCTTCACACCATGCTTGAAAACCGTCATGGTCATCACGCCAGGCAAGTTGCTGGGTGTGGGCCTGAAACGGCTGGTGGCGGCATACCTGGGGAAACCCGACAGCCACGTGTTGGTAAAACTCCCGCCAAATAAGCTCGCTTACCCAGGTGGTCAGGCCTTTATCGCCATCGGCTAGGTGGCCGTCGTTCTCGCCCATGACCGCCTGAAAACACTGGCGAGGCGATATCATTCCCAGCGCGAGGTAGGGCGAAAGCTCGCTGGTGCCGCGCACCTTGGGGAAGTCTCGCTGGGCGTTGTAGTGGCGTCCGCGAAAGCGTAAAAAACGCTCCAGACGATCACCGGCGGCTTGCTCGCCTGCGGGCCACTGTTGTTTATCAACCGGCGACTCATCGAATGAGGGCAGCGCAGGCAGCGGGTCGCTGTTGATGGCCAGCGGCGATTGCACGTCCGGCGTGTCTCGCAGCGCTAATTGTTCTGGCGTGATGTGCTTGTGCCAGGCGTTGGAAAACGGCGTGAAGACGCCGTAATAATCGCCCTTACCGGTTAATAGCGTACCTGGGGCAAAGGCCACGCCATCGTGATAGCCGTGGGCGGGTATCTCCGCCTGTTTAAATGCGTTGATGACTGCATGGTCACGGCGCTGCTCGTTTAGCGGGTATTCGACATTGAAGTGAAGCTGGTCAATGTGGTGCTCGCGGGCGATGTCCAGCAAGGTGGCCGGCGCTTCGCCAAAATGGTCGATATCGCGATGCAGTAGCGTAATGTTGAGGCCGTCTAGCGATTCCTTGACCGCCGCCACGCCGCGCGCCCAAAAGTCGATTTTATTGATGCCATGGCCATGGGCCTGCCACTGAGGAACCGTGCGGAGAAACACGGCGATCACCGGGCCTTTTGCCGCGGCGGCGGCGAGCGCGGTGTTATCGTGGATACGCAAGTCGTTGCGTAGCCAAACCAACTGTCGTGACATGGAGTCTCCTACAGGGCGATTAACCAGCGGGTAGCACCGCCGCAACGGCGGTGACAATTAGCGTGTCAAAGGACGCCCGATTCGCGTAGCAACGGACGTAAGCGGGCAATCGCTTGGGGTAAATCGTCGCCCAATATATGCACCGACGTATCGCGCAGCTCGCCGTCGCGAAGACGAGCCACTTCGCCGCATACGCCGATGGGCACGTTCAAGGACGCAGCAGCGTCGGGCAGTGCCTGGCGTATATAGGCGTCGGCTTCCCGTTGGCCGCTGGATAGCAGCACCATCGACGAATGCAGCCGCGCGACGGCTTGGGGGAGGTCTTCAAGCGGCAGCGAGTGATCCAAGAGCTGTACGCGGTAGCCTTGCTCGCTGGCCATTAGCGCCGCCATCAATACCCACAGCGGGCCCGGGTCATCGGGCATCACATTGAGCAGGATTAACGGACCGCGAGTAGCTTGGTTGGCGTAATGTAAGCGGATGCCGACCTGGCTGCGTAAAAACGCTTCAAAAGTGCGGCGGACAAGCTCATCGGGCTGAACCGCCCATTTGGCTTCCAGGGTTAACACAACGGGCTGCCATAGCTCGTTGATGGCGGCGCTCAACGGATAAAGTGCCAAACTTTGGTGATAAAAGGCTTCCAGTTTGGGCAGGTCGAGTGCCTCGATTATCGCCTGTAATTGCTGGCGCTGGCTTTCCCAATCGCCGGCGTTGGGGGCAGGGGCCTCAACGGTGTCGGGCTGGTCGAGCAGATCGGCCACTTGGCTAACGGGTACACCGCGATTAAGCCACTGCAAAATGCGCTCAATACGGGTGATGTCATCTTGGGCATACAGCCGGTGCCCTTTAGGGGTGCGCTGGGGACGAATTAAACCGTAACGTCGCTCCCAGGCGCGCAGGGTAACCGAATTCACACCCGTCAGGCGGGATACTTCCCGAATGGGATAAAGGGGGGTATCGGGTGGGTGGGTCGCCTTATTGCTCATGGGCGCCAGTGCCTCTTAGTTGTATGCGGAGCCATACCGCAAGGGCCTATCGTTGATTGCTGCGGCAGGCAATGTGGTTTGCTATCCATAGCAATTACCTAATATTTTATTAACTGATTCGTAATATTGAATGACTAACGCTCCTTTGTACAACTTGTTGCCCCAAGGTACAACCTTTGCATCCATCGCGTTAAGTACGCGAATCAGAGGCCCATCTGAACCGACCGATCTACTAGCGCCTGGGCTAATTGAGTGCCCGAGCACCACGCCGACTCCACGCGGCTGGCGGTGAAGCTATCGCCGCACATCGCCAGGCCGTTGTCATTGTATAGGTATAGACGCGTATCGGTGGCGCTTGGCTGGGCATAGCGCCATCGGTGCGCGCCGCAAGCAACGCGCTCAGGTAGCGCGGTGCCATCAGGATAAAGCGCGATGAAAGCCGCCCATAATGAATCGGCCACCGCCGACGGCGATTGCTTTAGGTGAGTTTCACTCCAGTCTAAGTGGGCGAGCAAACTCAGGCTTTCGGGCTGCTGTTCGCGCCCCGGTTTGGTCTGGTTACGCGACACTAAGCGCAGTGCGGTATGCTCAATGCGGGCCATTTGCCAGTCGTTTAGCCCACCCGGAGGTGCTGGCAGCGGGCCATCCAATATGGCCCACGCCGCCCAACAGCTGCGCTGGGCACGCGCGCGGCAAGCATCTGCCAGGATGGTATCCCAGGGGGCCACCAGCGGTAGCGTTTGCGGCGGCGGCGTGGTGAACACAACGTATTGATAGGGGCCGAATCGAGTACCATCCGCGTCGCTGAGCTGCCAACCGTTGGGTAGGCGTTGCAACGCATCAATGCGCGTCTCAAGCTGGAGTGAGGCATACGCGTGTGCCTGAAACGTGTCCGCTAAGTAACGGTTGATAGCGCTCATTCGCGGCACCCCGGTATAGCGGGCTTGTGTATCGTGATGCAGTTGCCAGCCGTTTGGGCTAGCCTGATAGCTAACGCTCGGCCAGCGGGCGACGAGCCCCCGTTCGACCCAGGTAGTCAGCGCGCGCTGAAAGGCCGGATCCCGCGCAGTAAAGGCTTGGGCGCCTAAGTCCAATTCAGCCTGGGCTAGACGCTTGGTTGACATTCGACCGCCTGGGCCGCGTGCTTTATCAAATAAACTAACCGCTATGCCCTTTGCCGCCAGCGCGTTGGCACAGGCAAGCCCGGCCATGCCGGCGCCGACAACCGCGATCTCAATGGGGGGCGTTTTGCGCTCAGTGGTGATCATGGTCGCGCCTCAAGACGTCTAGCCCAGCGTGAAGTGAAAGAATTCAGCGCATTTATGTACGTTTTATATTGTATGTAATAGTTTTGTATAAATATAGGTGGATTTAAACCATTACGAATAGCGTATCTTGTATGCCAATACCAAAGGGAGAAACACCATGCGGGTATTAGTGACCGGTGGCAGTGGTTTTGTGGGCCAACGGCTCTGCCCTGCGTTGATAGCGCAGGGGCATGAGGTGCAGGTGGTTTCCCGTACGCCCCACAAAGTTCGTGATCGTCTGCCCAGCGAGTGTGATATTCGTGACAGTGCCCAGGCATTTATCGACACCCCACCCGAGGCACTGATTAACCTGGCGGGCGAGTCGATTGCCGCCAAGCGCTGGAGTGACAGTCAGAAAACGGCGCTAATCCGCTCGCGGGTCGAGATGACCGAGCAGCTGGTATCGCTGTGCGAGCAGCTCGGCGAGAATGGTCAGCCGCTACCCAAGGTAGTAGTCAGCGGTTCAGCGATGGGCTACTACGGCGATCAAGGCGATCAGCGGGTCACCGAGGAAACCCAGCCCCACGATGAGTTTGCCCACCGGCTGTGTGCCCAGTGGGAGTCGGCCGCTAAGCCGATTGAGGCGATGGGCGTGCGCCTGGCGATTATCCGTATTGGGCTGGTGCTGGCGGCGGGGGGCGGCACACTGCAAAAGATGTTACCGCCGTTCAAGCTGGGGTTAGGTGGCCGCTTTGGCGATGGCCGACAGTTTATGCCCTGGATCCATCGCGATGATCTGGTCAATGCGATTATCTTTTTGCTCAACGACTCGTCCCTGTCGGGTGCATTTAACGGCAGCGCGCCGCATCCCGTGACCAACGCTGAATTCACCAAAACACTCGCCCAAAAGCTTCACCGCCCGGCGATATTTCCGGTGCCCGCCTGCGTATTGAAAGCGGGACTGGGGGAGATGTCTCAGCTACTGCTAACCGGCGCCGACATGCGTCCTGAACGCCTTGTTGAAGCCGGTTTTAGCTTTACCTATCCAACACTCGACAAAGCGCTCGAGGCGATTCTTGAGTCTAAACAGGACGCCTAGGCGTTTGGGTCAACGGTGATAATCACCCGTACGGCATCCAGCCGCAAGCGGGTGTTTTCAATGGCGTCGCTGAGCGCCTGGCGCTCGTTTTTCAGGGCGTCGAGTTCTTCGTTGCGCACCGACGGGTTGTGTTCCGCCAGGGCCGTTAAGCGGGCTAACTCCGCATCCAGCTGAGTGCGCATGCGCGCTTCGGCGGCTTCCACAATACTCGGCAGCTCACGATCCGCTTCGTTTTCCCCTTGGGTGAGCATCTCGCGAAGCTGGTCGTGCCGATTCTTGATCAAGTCACGCGCCAGGGATTTATTGACCTTTTGCAGGTTTTTGCCCAGGCCGGTAAACGAGATTTTACCGGTGAGGTTGGCGCCGGATTCATCCAGCAGCACGCGCACGGCGGTGGGCGGCAGGAAGCGGTTAAGGTGCAGCGTTTTGGGCGCAGGGCAATGGGTGCGGAACACCAGCTCGGCCATTAGCCGCCCGCCGGGAATCGCCGGGTGGCCTAATAACGCGAGAGCGGTATTACCCATGGTGCCGTCTAAAATGCGCCCCATCATTTCACGTAGCAGCGGGTGTTCCCAGGAAAGCCGCTGAACGTCATCCCGGGCGAGCGCTTGGTGGCGATCGTAGGTCGCTGAAAAGCCTTCCTCGCCTTTCACCAATCCCGGCAGGCCATCGAGCATGTGCTGGCCGGGCTGAAGATGCAGCAGGCCGTTGCCGATCTCTTGGCTATCCACGCCAAAAATATCCAGTGCGCGCTCTACATAGCGCGGTAGCGCGGTGTCGTCGTCCAGCTCGCGCACGGCCTCGATGACCTGCTGAGCCCGCGCCGGGCGGCAGGCGTTGAGCTCCAGCAGGCGGTTACGGCCTGCGTCCCGCTCGGCCAGTTTGGCGATAAACATCTCGCGGGTCTCGCTGATGATTTCGTCGAGCATGGTGTCATCCAGCAAGGCATCGGCCAGCGCATCGCCAAAGGCATCGAACAGGTCGCTGCCAATGCTGTGGGGCGCGCTGAACGCATCCATGCCTTCGTGATACCAACGCAGTAGCCGTTCGCCGGGGCTGCCGGTGAACGTGGGGACATGCATCTCGATGGCGTGACGTTGACCGATCCTGTCGAGGCGGCCAATGCGCTGCTCTAACTGGTCGGGATGCTGGGGCATATCGAACATCACCAAGTGGCGGCAGAACTGGAAGTTGCGCCCCTCGGAGCCGATTTCTGAGCACACCAGTACCTGGCAGCCGTCTTCCTCGTCGGCAAACGCTGCGGCGGCACGATCCCGCTCGACCAGCGATAAGCCTTCGTGGAACACCGGTGCCTGATAGCCACCCAGCACGCGCAGGCCTTCGGCCAGCCCTTCGGCGGTTTCGCGGTGGTGGGCAATCACCAACACCTTGTCGTTGGCAAAGCCGGTCTCGCTATCGTCGCTGAGCTTCTCCAGCAGCCAGGTGACCCGCGGGTCGATGTGAAACCAGGGTTCGCTGTTGAGCGGGTCGTCGCTGAGTTCGCGGTAGGCGGCATCCGGGTAGATCAACACATCTGGGTGATCCATGCCGGTTTCGATCAGCAGTTCGTCGAGGTAGTCGTCGTCGCGCTCTAAGCGGCGCAATATGCGTCGATAGGCGGGAGGCAAAGCCAGCGCGTTGAGATGCAGGCGCCGCTCGGGGAAGCCGCCCACGTGGCGGCGGCTATTGCGGAACATCACCCGCCCGGTGCCGTGGCGGTCGAGTAGGGCGTCGCGCAGTTGGGCGCGAGCCGCGTCTTGTTGCTCAGTGCTGGCTTCCGGGTTGCATAAAGTGGCGAGTAGCGCCTGGCTGTCGCGGTCGTCGGCGACGGCCTCAATATGTTCGCGGGCCTCGATATTCGCGGGCAAGGCGTCAAGTGCGTCAATGGCGCCGGCCACCGCACTATAGTGGCGTTCTTCGTCTTTGAAGCGGGCAATGTCGTGGTAGCGCTCAGGATCAAGCAGGCGCAGGCGGGCAAAGTGGCTTTCGATGCCCATTTGTTCGGGCGTGGCGGTCAACAGCAACAAGCCGGGGATATTGGCCGCTAGCTGCTCTACGCACTGATAGCCCGGGCCGCTGCCTTCGTTGCTCCAGTCCAAGTGGTGGGCTTCGTCAACAATCAGCAGGTCGAAGTGGCTGGCCTGCGCCTGGGCCTGGCGGTGGGCATTGGCGAATAGCCAGCCTTGGCTGGCCAATATCAGCTGGGCGCTTTCAAAGGGATTATCGCTGCCGTGGGCCTCGCTTTGCTGCTCGTCTAGCAGGCTTACGTTGAGCGAAAAACGCCGCAACAGCTCCACCAGCCACTGGTGGGTCAGGCTATCCGGCACCAGTATCAGCGCTCGTTCTACCCGACCCGCCACCAGCAGGCGGTGCAGAATCAGTCCGGCTTCAATGGTTTTGCCCAGCCCCACTTCGTCGGCGAGTAGGACACGCGGCGCATGGCGGCGGGCGACTTCATCGGCGATATACAGCTGGTGTGGAATCAAATCGATGCGTGGCCCGGCAAAGCCCAGCGCGCTGTGCTGTTCGATGCGCTGATGATGATGCAGAGTGCGAAAGCGCAGGTCGAACCAGTCGTTGCGGTCAACTTGACCGGTAAGCAATCGGTCGCGGGCCTGATCGAACTGCATGGTATCGGCAAGCTTGGTTTCGGGCAGTTCACGTCGCTGGCCCTGGTGATCTTCGCCAACGTAGGTAATCAGGTCGTCGGACATTTGACTGTCATCGACGATCATCTGCCAGCCATCGGCCGACACAACGCGGTCGCCACTGCCGAACATCACGCGGGTTAACGGGGCTTGGCGTGTGTTGTAGGTGCGGGTTTCCTGGCTGGCACTGAACAAAATGGTAACGCTGCGGGCGTCGCAGTTAAGCACTGTGCCGAGCCCAAGCTCGGCTTCGCCGTCGCTAATCCAGCGTTGGCCGGGGGAAAAATCGCTCATGATGCCTCGAGGAAGTCTGCAAAACGGGTCGTAAGCTGCCGACAATGGCGACCGGCAGCAATAGGGCGGGCGATTCTAACGTAAAGGCGCTGGGGGATTAAGGTGTATTGTCGTTAATCGTCCAACCATTGTTGCAATTGGGCGTGGGTCAGCTCGCCAACGTGGACATCCAGGGCGTTACCGTCGCCATCAAACAGCACGGTGGTGGGTAGCCCAGGCGCTTCCACTATCGACATGAGCATTTGCTTGGGGTCGCGTAGCGCGTAGCGAAAACGAAGCTGGTACTCGTCCAGATAACGCACGATGGGCAGCAGGTCTTCGCCTTGATTGGCGACCACGACACCCACCCCTTTACGCTGGTCGGCCTCGGCTAACAGCGGCATTTCGCGCAGGCAAGGCGGGCACCAGGTTGCCCAGAGGTTGACGATAATCCGGTCGTGGTCGTCAGCAAGCGACGGCAAATGAACCGGGTTGCCGTCAATGTCTTCGAGCGTTATGTCGGGCAGGCTCTTCACGCTGAGATCGCTGCCCAGCGGCGCCAGTGTTACCAGTACCAGCCACAGGCTAGAGGTTCCCACCAGCAGCGCCATGGCGCCACCCATGGCTATTAGCCGGGAGCGTAGCGACCAGAGCGTCCACACCAACCCCGCGGCCATGCCCCAAAGCCCGTGGTAGCCAGGCTGCCAGATTTTCAGCGCTGCCAGTGGGGCGACGCTGTAGCTGTCGATATGCAGCACCACATGGCCGAATCGGGCTGCCAGTAGCCAAACGACCACTAGGCCTAAAAACCAGCGTTGATGCTTGGCTGAGGGGAGGCTCAGCAAATACCGGGTACTGACCAGCAGCGCGATCGCGCAGGCAATGGCATAAAGGCGGGGCAGTGAAATCAATAGAGGGCCAAGGGTAATCGCGTTCATGGTTTTCCCGTTGAGCAGGTACACTGGCGCACCATACCATGGAGCCGGCCATCACGGAGACACCTATGCCCCACGTTGCTTTTGATAAACTTCGCGCGCTCGCTATTGGTTCGCAGGCAGTAGGTCTGGCGATCATCATCACGCTGGAAACCTATCTGCACGATGCAGCACGCCCCTGGCAGGGGGTCGTCTTTGCGGCGATGCTGTTATCAGCGTTGACGATTGCCCTGGTGCGGCTTTATCGGCGCAATTTATCGCGCAAGCGTTGGGCCGAGCGCGTCAAGGATGAAAACGAGACCTAGCGTTGGAAACCGTTGCTTGTATTTTTAGCGTTCCAGTTCCAGATTAATAGCAGACCCCAGCATCTTGATGGGGCGCTAAAATTCGACAGGGAGCGATTAATAAAATGATGAATAAGCGCATGATAGCCACGGCTGTGGCCGTCTCTTCCTTGGCATTGGCGGGTGCGGCCCAGGCTGAGGTCAAAGTGGGCTTTTTGGGTGGCTTTACCGGGGGGATTGAGAGTTTAACGCCGCCGATCTTTGATGGCGCACAGTTAGCGGTGCAGCAGATTAACGAGCAAGGTGGCATTCTCGACGGTCAAACGTTGGCAATGCCGTCGGGTGATACGACCTGCTCTGACGCATCGGCTGCTTCGAACTCGGCGGATCGTATGGTCAACACCGAGAATGTCACGGCTATTGTCGGGGCGCTATGCACCGGTGCGACTATCGCGGCGGCTAATAACGCGGCGATTCCTGGTGGTGTGGTGATGGTGTCGCCGGCGTCTACCGCACCAGCAGTAACCGAGCTTAACGATAACGACCTGGTGTTCCGTACCGTCCCGTCAGATGCTTTCCAGGGTGAAATGCTGGCCAAGCTGCTGATCGATAAAGGTATCGATGAAGTCGCCGTGACGTTTGTGAATAACGATTACGGTCAGGGGTTATCTGATGCGTTTGCCAACACTTTCAAAGCCGAGGGCGGCAGCGTAGTGGAAAGCTTGGCTCATGAAGATAACCGTGCCGACTACCGTTCGGAGCTGGGCATATTGTCGTCAACAGGGGTACAAACCTTGGTGGTGCTAGCCTACGCTGATACGTCGGGCCAAACCGTATTGCGCCAAGCAGCGGAAAGCGGCGTATTTACCCAGTACGTAGGGGCCGATGGCATGGTGGGTAATAGCCTCGTCGAAGCCGTGGGGGCCAATGTGTTAGACGGCATGATTGCGACCCGCCCAGGCAGCCCAGACCTGCCCGGCACCGCTATTTTCACTGAGGCCGCCGAAGCTAACGACGTTGATCCTGACGCTGTGTTTGCTGCTCAAGCTTACGATGCGGCGTTCTTGCTGGCGCTGGCTATCGAGCAAAACGGTAGCGCTGAGCGGGAAGGCTTGTCTGAAGCATTGCGCGCGGTGGCAAGCGAACCGGGCGAAGTCATTTTGCCGGGCGAGTGGGAAAAGGCCGTTGAGCTAATTGCCCAAGGTGAAGAGATTAACTACGAAGGGGCTTCAGGTCGCCATGAGTTTGACGACAACGGCGACGTACCCGGCACCGTCGTGGAAATGACCGTTGAAGATGGAGAATTTAAACAGGTAGGTGAGCTAGCGGAAGACTAAGTGCGAGGCGCTTAACCAAGACCTGCACCCGCCCCAGCCAAGCGCTGGGGCGGTTTTTTTGGGAGTTAATCGTGCTGTTTAATATGCTCTGGCAACAGCCCTTTGGGAGCGAAGCGCAATACCAGTGTGACGAGTATGCCAATCACCATCACTCTTGCCTGTAGCGCACGGCTGTCGATAGTGCTGGGGGCTTGCCAATCAAAAGCAAAGGCGCCGAAGGCCACCGCAAGATCCATTAAATATAGCGCCAACGGTTCCGACATAATCCAGATAATGTAGACCGCGACGGCGCCGAAGATGGTGCCGAGGTTGTTACCCGGCCCGCCCAGAATCACCATAACCAACACCAGAAAGGTATGGTTTAGCGGTAAGTAACCGTTAGGGTCGAACAAACTGTTGAAGCTGGCGAGTATTCCACCGCCGACGCCCATCAGAATGCAGCCCAGCACGAAAATCTCCAGGCGTCGCTTGTTGATGTCTTTGCCCATGGCGGCCGCCGATACTTCATTATCGCGAATGGCGCGGATCATACGCCCCCAGGGGGCATGGTAAGCGCGGTGAAGCAGGAAGAAAATCGCAGCAATAATCACCGCCGTCAGCGACAGGTATATCGCCCGCGAAAGGGTGAAGCCTAATGTTTCGGGGCCGGGCGTTGGCCAGGGTAGCGGCGAGACTGTGGCGGTGCCCCGGGTCAGCCAGTCGGAATTTTTCAAAAAGGCTTTGATGATCTCGGCGATACCCAGGGTGGCGATGGCGAGGTAATCGCTGCGCAAGCCCAGGCACACGTTGCCGATAAAATAGCCGACCACACCCGCTAAAGCTCCGCCGACGATCCAGCCTGTCCAGGGCGGCAAACCCAGCCCGCCAATAAAGCCGGCCTGGGACTCAATCTCAGCGGTAACGTCGCGCAACAGGCTGATGACCACCATGTACAGCACAATGGCTAGCACCACGGCAAACACGGTGCGGACTCGCTTGGGCACGCCCAGTCGGTTCAGCTTGGTTGCCGCCACCACCAACAGCGTCGCGCCGATCGCGTAAAGCAGCACTTTGCCTAGCTCAGCAGGTAGCTCACTGCCCCAAAACGCCTCGTTGACCGGCACGCTGAACAGCATGGCGCTCACGCCTCCCAGGGCAACGAACCCCATGACCCCGGCATTGAACTGACCTGCATAGCCCCATTGAATGGTTAGCCCCAAGGCTAGGATGGCGTAACACGCGGCCTCTACCAGCATGCGCGTGCTGTAGGCGGCGCCCATCATCGCGTATACACCCGCAATCGCAATCAGCAGCGCGCCAAATAGGCACAGCTCACGCAGCGGTAGACTCGATGTTTTAGGCGTTGCATCCTGCGGAGTGTAATTGTTATCAGCCATCAGATCACCTTACCTTTAAAGATGCCGGTAGGCCGCCAAATCAGGATGGCAACCAGTATGAAAAACGGCACCACAATTTTGTACTCGGTTCCTACGAAGGCCAAGTTGGACGGCAGCTCGAGCCATGTGGGTAAGCTGTCGCGGAAGGGGCGCAGGAAAACGCCCCAGTTAAACACCGCGAGGGTTTCGGCAAACGCGACCACGAAGCCGCCAGCAACTGCACCGAAGGGGTGGCCGACGCCGCCGACGATCGCCGCCGCAAAAATGGGCAGCAGCAGGAAAAAGCTCAGGTCGGGTTTGAAGGTCACATCCAGCGACAGCAAAGTGCCGGCAATGGCCGCAAGCCCACCGGCGATCACCCAGGTCACGGCAACAATGGTATTGGTGTTGATACCCGACGCTTGCGCCAGTTCAGGGTTGTCCGACATGGCCCGCATGGCTTTGCCGAGTCGCGAGCGGCTTAAAAACAGGTGCAGGGCAATCACCGCCACCAGCGTAATGGCGAACAAATAAATTTGCGGCTCGGTAATCACGATGGGGACGCGGACATTTTCAAACGGCAGCATGCGAAAAATCGCCTTGCGGTCGTCAACGTACAGGCCTTGGCCGCCGGTACCGGAAAACAAGCGAATCATCCCCTGCAGTATCAGCGTGACCCCCAAGGAGGCGATGACCATCACGATGGGCTTGACCCCGTGGGCGCGCAACGGCTTATAAAACGCTTTATCAATACCCACGGCGAGGCAGGCGGTTATCACCATGGCCACCGGCAGCATCACCAGCGCAGTGGGTACGCCGATGCTCATCCCGACGCTTGGAAACGCTGTGGTAAGAACCAACACCATAAACGCCCCGAAGGTCATGATGTCGGCGTGGGCAAAGTGGGCGAAGCGCATAATGCTGAAAACCAGCGTGACGCCGATCGCCCCAATGGCGTAGATGGCGCCGGTGACGCTACCGGCAATCACCACGTTGTTAATAAAGAAAACCAGTTCATTCACGTTAGTGTCCCCTGGGCTATCCGCCCAAAAAGCTTTTAGCTACGTCTGGATCGGCAAGGAGTGCCGCGCCAGTGTCGGTAAAGCGGTTTTGGCCTGCAGCGAGCACAAAGCCTTTATCGGCAATGGCAAGTGCTTGCTTAGCGTTTTGTTCTACCATCAAGATGCCGACACCCGCGGCGTTGATGTGCTTTACGCGGTCAAATATCTCGTTCATATATAACGGCGAAAGCCCGGCCGTTGGCTCGTCGAGCAGTAGTAGGCTTGGCTCTGCCATTAGCGCACGCCCCATGGCGACCATCTGGCGTTGACCACCCGACAGCTCTCCGGCTGGTTGATGGCGTTTTTCCTGCAAAGGCGGAAAGAACTCGTAGACCTGGCCCAGCATGCGCTTAACATTCTGCGGTTTTAGGAAGGCCCCCATTTCAAGATTTTCCTGAACCGTCAGGCTGGGAAAAACGTTTTTTTCTTGGGGTACAAAGCCCATACCGCGCTCGACGAGTTGGTTGGTTGGCAGGTTTTGAATCGGCGCGCCGTTGAGCAGAATATCACCCTGGTTGACATGCAGCAGGCCGAAGATCGCTTTAAGCAGGGTCGACTTACCCGCCCCGTTGGGGCCGACAATCACGCCTACTTCGTGTGCTTCCAGTGCCATGTTCACCCCGTTGAGGATGTTCATACTGCCATAGCCGCCATAGACGTCGCGTGCTTCAATTAAGGGCATGAGGAAAAGTCTCTGTTGTGTGGCTACGTGGATAAGCGTTGCGTTTATTGAAGCGTACAGCCCTCATGCGTCACGCTGCCCCGGCACCGAAATAGGCGTCAATGACGTCAGGGTTGTTCTGAATATCCTCGATATGGCCTTCCACCATCACCTGGCCCTGGGCGAGCACGATGACGGGGTCACAAAGCCGAGCAATCATGTCCATGTCGTGCTCGATGACCAAGAAGGTGTAGCCCATTTCGCGATTGAGGCGCTCGATGTTGCTGATCAGATCGCCAAGCAGGGTGCGGTTGACCCCGGCGGCGATTTCATCCAGTAGCACGATCTTGGCGTTGGTCATCATCGTACGGCCCAGCTCCAGAAGCTTCTTCTGCCCGCCGGAAAGGTTACCTGCTAGCTCGTTGCGCACATGGTGAAGGCCGATAAAGTCGATGACCTCCAGCGCCCGACGATGTACCTCGGCCTCTTCGCGACGCACCAAGCCAGGCTTGAGCCAGGCGGTGAATAAGTTTTCACCCGCCTGCTGGGGCGGCACCATCATCAAATTTTCCAGCGCGCTCATCTGGCTGAATTCATGGGCAATTTGAAAGGTGCGTAACAGCCCTTTATGAAAACGCTGGTCGGCGCTAAGCGCAGTAATGTCTTCGCCTTCGAGTAAGATGCGCCCGCTGTCGGGGCTTAATGCGCCGGCCATTAAATTAAATAGCGTCGACTTGCCCGCACCATTAGGGCCGATCATCCCGGTGATCGAGCCTTTTTCGACGCGGATTGAACAGTTGTCGATGACCTGCAGGCCACCAAAGGCTTTATTGACCTGCTGAACATCAATAAGCGGGGTCATCTGTTACCTCTCTGCTAGGTCAAGGCGGTAACCGCCTAGATGTCAGTCGCGGCGCCGCCGTGGGGGCGCCGCGCACCCGTCGGGCAGGCGTAAGAATACGTTAAGGATCCAAACGCTTGTGTGAATTGACCGATAATAGAGTAATCCCCCGTGCGGAGGATAGCGCTACTTTGCGCTACCTCTGAGGGGCTTTCCAGCGGATAACCGTTAAGGTTGCGTTGGGGGCGTAGCTTGGCAAACGCGCGTGTTTAGCGTGGCAGGGGGTGCTCAAGCATAAAAAAAGCCCGCATAAGCGGGCTTTATAGCGATTACTTTTTGTTGGAGCGCTTGCGCTCGTTTTCTTTGAGCAACTTCTTGCGTAGGCGTATATGGCTCGGCGTCACTTCGACTAACTCGTCGGAATCCAGGAACTCGATGGCTTGTTCCAGCGTAAAGTTAATCGGCGGCGTCAGTACGATGTTTTCATCGTTACCCGTTGAGCGCATGTTATCCAGCTTTTTACCCTTGGTCGGGTTAACCACCATGTCGTTAGCACGGTTGTTGATGCCGATCAGCATGCCTTCGTAGACTTCGGTGGCGTGATCGACGATCAGCTTGCCGCGCTCCTGAAGGGTGTAAAGCGCATAGGCCAGCGCCTTGCCGTCGACCATCGACACCATGACGCCATTACGCCGCTCGATAGAGGCGTCCGGCTTCAGCGGGCCGTAGTGGTCAAAGCGGCTGGTCAAAATGCCGGTACCCGACGTTAGGGTGAGGAACTGACCGCGGAAACCAATCAAGCCGCGCGCCGGAATGATAAAGTCCAAACGCACGCGGCCTTTACCGTCCGGGTTCATGTTGGTCATTTCGCCCTTGCGGTAACCTAGCTCTTCCATGATGGCGCCCTGGTGCTGCTCCTCGCAGTCGATGATGACCTCTTCGTAGGGCTCCTGCTGCTCGCCGTCGATTTCCCGGATGATCACTTCGGGGCGGCCAACCGCCAACTCAAAGCCTTCCCGACGCATGGATTCGATCAAGACTGACAGGTGCAGTTCACCACGTCCGGAAACTTTAAATTTCTCCGGCGTTTCGCCCTGCTCAACGCGCAGTGCCACGTTGTGAATCAGCTCTTGTTCCAGGCGGTCTTTAATATTCCGGCTGGTGACGAACTTGCCGTCTTTGCCGGCAAACGGCGAGTCGTTGACCTGGAACGTCATCGATACGGTGGGTTCGTCAACGGTCAGCGGCGGCAGTGCTTCGACGTTGTTTACATCGCAAAGCGTATCGGAGATCGCCAGGTCTTCAATGCCGGTGATGCAGATGATATCGCCCGCAGTGGCTTCGTCGGTTTGTACCCGGTCTAAGCCCATGTGGGTCATGACTTGGCCAATTTTACCTTTGCGGGTATGGCCTTCTTTGGACACGACAGCAATTTGCTGATTGGGCTTCACGCTGCCGCGGGAAATGCGGCCCAGGCCGATAACGCCCACGTAGCTGTTGTAGTCCAGCGCCGAGATCTGCATCTGGAAAGGGCCGTCGCTCTCGACCTTGGGGGCGTCAACGATATCGACAATAGACTGAAACATGGGCGACATGTCATCAGCCAGTTCGTCGGGGTCGGGGCCTGCTATGCCGTTGAGTGCCGAGCAATAAATGATTGGAAAATCAAGCTGCTCGTCAGACGCGCCCAGGTTATCAAACAGGTCAAAGATCTGGTCGATAACCCAGTCAGGCCGTGCGCCGGGGCGGTCAATTTTATTGACGACCACGATAGGTTTCAGGCCGCGGTCAAACGCCTTTTGTGTCACAAAGCGTGTTTGCGGCATGGGCCCGTCGACGGCGTCAACGAGCAGCAACACTGAATCCACCATGGACATAACGCGCTCGACTTCACCGCCGAAATCGGCGTGCCCTGGCGTGTCCACAATATTGATGTGGAAGTCAGTTCCATTGCCATCTTGCCATTTAATAGCCGTGTTTTTGGCCAGGATGGTGATGCCACGCTCCTTCTCCTGGTCATTAGAGTCCATAATCCGCTCTTGGCCTTCGGCCTTACGGTTGAGCGTTCCAGACTGGCTTAACAATTTATCGACCAAGGTGGTTTTCCCGTGGTCAACGTGGGCGATGATGGCAATGTTGCGAAGATTCTCGATCACGACGCGATCCTGCTAAAAAAATAGGGCAGCATTATAGGGCCTGCGTGCGGTCGACTACCAGCACTGTATTGTATAAGGACTAAGACAATCACCTTTGGTGGTCATTTTTGGATGAAGTTTTCGCGCCGACGGCGCATCCGGTAAGATAGGCGTTTTCCCAAATGGGGCAAAGACATGAGCATCGGCCACCTGATGCGGTTGCTAAGCGACGGCGAGGTTCATTCTGGTGAACAGCTGGGTGATGCGCTAGGCGTCTCGCGCGCGGCTGTATGGAAACAGTTAAAAAAATTAGAGGCCCTTGGCGTTGAGCTGGTGGCGGTGAAAGGGCGCGGCTATCGGCTTGCTCAGCCGTTGGAGCCGTTGGTCGGCGCAAGAGTCGTTGAGCGTCTACCGGCGTCAGCGCGTCATCACTTGTCACGTTTATTTGTTGAAGATCAGTTACCTTCGAGCAACGAGTACCTGCGTCGGCGGTTTGAGCAGGGCGCCGGCCACGGCGAGGTCTGCTTGGTTGAGCTGCAAACGGCGGGGCGCGGTCGGCGTGGTCGGGTATGGACGACGCCGTGGGGGCAGAGCTTGATGCTGTCAGTCGGCTGGCGTTTCGAATCGGGCGTGGCGGCGTTGGAGGGCTTGAGCCTGGCCGTCGGCGTGGTGCTGGCCCAAGTGCTCGAACAGCACGGTGCAGAGCCCGCGCTGAAATGGCCTAACGATATTTTGCTGCCTCAGCGGGACAGCGACGAGCTAGGTAAGCTGGCGGGTATCTTAGTGGAAGTTACCGGCGATGCGGCAGGTCCCTGCGAGGTCGTTATCGGCATGGGGATGAACCTGTTGTTGCCCGAGGCGATGCGCCGTGCCATTGAGCAGCCCGTCGCGGCGCTGTTTGATGCCAACCCCTCGCTTTCGCGTAACCAGTTAGCCGCCGATGTCGTTGCCGGACTGCTTACCATGCTGGCAGGTTTTGAACAGCAAGGGTTTGCCCCTTGGCGTGCCGCTTGGAATCAGCGTCATGCCTACGCTGATCAGCCAATCCAGGTGATTCAGGGAGACCAAGCTCGTGAAGCAGTGGCGGGTGAGGTCGATGACAGCGGTAACCTATGGGTGACCGAGTCGGGACAGCCAAGACGCTTGTCGGGCGGTGAAATCAGCGTACGTAGGCGTTTATGATTCTAGATTTAGATATTGGCAATACCTTGTCCAAGTGGCGGCTAAAAGACGCTGATAGCAGTGAGATACGCTCGCGGGGCGCCGTGTGGACGCGGGAGGAATGGCGTCCTGGGGCAGATATTCCGGATCTCGATGTTGTTGAGGCCGTGCGTATCTCCAGCGTAGCGCGCGCGGCGGTATTGGATGAAACCGTCGGATTATTGCGTCGCCGCGTGAACCACGTCCACGTTGCTCGCTCAACCGCCGAAGCACTGGGCGTCGTAAATGGCTATGAAGAGCCGGGGCGTTTAGGCGTTGACCGCTGGATGGGCGCGCTGGCGGGTTACCAGTTGGCCGGTGGCTGCTGTGCCGTGGATTGTGGCAGTGCGATTACCATCGACTTTGTGCTGCCTGGCGGGCAGCATCTCGGTGGTTTTATCGTGCCCGGGTTGCGTTTGATGAAAGAGAGCCTAAAGCTAGGCACGCGCAATGTGGCGATTGATCCAGAGAGCGAGGCGGACGCATTACTAGAGCCGGGGCGGCGGACGGTTGACGCGGTGAATCACGGTATCTACATGGCGGCGGTGAGCGCTATTAATCGCATTTATAGTGAAGTTTGCGATCAAGAGGGCGTCGCGTTGCCGATGTTGCTGACAGGCGGGGATGCGCGCGTGATCTCTCGAGGTGTGCAGGTTCTCCACGCGGTGTGGCCTGATATGGTGTACGGGGGGCTGGAAGCCCGCTTTCCGCTAACCTTGGCCGAGCGGGCGGGTAAAATGGCAGGTGCGCCCTGCGTGCCTGAGCCAGTGTCGCTGGAAAAAATACGAGCGGGCCTTGCATTCTCAATGTTGCTTTGACAAAATGCAGCGCGTTCCAAGGCAGGCGGATAGCAAGCAGTCGCGAGTTAAAGTGCTGTATGTTATTGAAGCCACTATGTTGTTAAGGCTATAGCGTAGCAATCGTGCTTGACACGGCCTTGGAGCCTGGCATAATGTGCCGCCTCAGATGGAGAGGTTCCCGAGTGGCCAAAGGGAGCAGACTGTAAATCTGCCGCGAAAGCTTCGAAGGTTCGAATCCTTCCCTCTCCACCAGATTAAAGCGATAATGGTTCGCGCCATTGTTGTTGAATGAAAAGCCGGAAGCGGGCGAAGTCAAGAGTAAGTGCGCGACGGGCTATCATTCTGAAAGCCGGTAAAGCGGGCGTAGTTCAATGGTAGAACCTCAGCCTTCCAAGCTGATGGTGCGGGTTCGATTCCCGCCGCCCGCTCCAGTTGTATTTAGCTCATGTAGCTCAGGGGTAGAGCACACCCTTGGTAAGGGTGAGGTCGACGGTTCAAATCCGTCCATGAGCTCCATTTTAAAAAAGCGAGCCAAGCTCGCTTTTTTTGTCGTTAGTGTTTGTGATGATGTGAGCGCTAGCGTTGGAAAGGGGTTGTCAGGTGGTGAATTGTTCGCTACTATGACGCCCGCTATTGCGTAGGCTATCGAATGTGTCTGCGTCGATGATGATACAGGCCAGTAGCTCAATTGGCAGAGCAGCGGTCTCCAAAACCGCAGGTTGGGGGTTCGATTCCCTCCTGGCCTGCCAGCCTTCCCCAGGTTGGTACGTATTTTAAAGAATTCCTTTGTCGCTCGCTGCACCCTAAGGAGTCTCGTTTTTATGAAGCCGAGTTCTGTAAAACATGGCGCTGAGGTGCAACAGACGCGCCATGACGGGCTCAAATGGGCAGCAGTCATTGCGTTGCTTGTCATCGCGGTTGTAGGTAACACCTATTTTGCCGATGTGGGCTTGATATATCGCGTGTTGGGCGTCGTGGTGTTGTGCGTTGCAGCGGCTTTGCTCGCGCTAACAACCTCGAAAGGCCGCGAATTAGTTGAGCTTGCAAGAAGCGCTAAGAAAGAGATTCAGCGCGTTGTATGGCCGACTCGGCCCGAAACCATTCAGACAACGGCGATTGTGCTAGTGGCCGTGCTGGTGGTCGGGTTGATGTTATGGTTGATTGACACTCTTCTTGGCTGGGCGATGTCCGGCGTTATTGGTTAGGAGCTTGCATGTCCAAACGTTGGTACGTCGTTCACGCCTATTCCGGCTTCGAAAAGCAGGTGATGCGTTCTTTGCTTGAGCGCGTCAAAATTTACGGCATGGAAGATCGCTTTGGTGAGATTCTGGTGCCGACCGAAGAAGTCGTTGAAATGCGTGACGGCAAGCGCCGCAAAAGCGAGCGCAAGTTCTATCCCGGCTACGTCTTAGTCGAGATGGAAATGGCCGACGAAACCTGGCACCTCGTTAATGAAACGCCCCGAGTGATGGGGTTTATTGGCGGCACCAAAGAAAAGCCTGCGCCCATTACGTCGCGTGAGGCGGATGCCATCCTGAGTCGTGTTAAAGACGGCGCCGACAAGCCGCGGCCTAAAACAGTGTTTGAGCCGGGTCAGTCAGTGCGTGTGGTGGATGGGCCTTTTGCCGATTTCAATGGCGTGGTCGAAGAAGTCAATTACGAAAAAAGCCGCCTGCAAGTCAGTGTGCTGATTTTTGGTCGCTCAACGCCTGTAGAGCTTGAGTTTGCGCAGGTGGAAAAAGAGTAGTCGGTAAAGAATAAGTCGTTGGTAAGAAAGTAGTCGAAACAAGTAGCTAATTATTCGTGTCGGGTGAACGTGTTGTTACCTGACGGAGAGACCGGGGAGCCGAAAGGCGTTACGACCCAACTGGAGTAAAAACGATGGCCAAGAAAGTACAGGCTTACATCAAACTGCAGGTTGCTGCAGGTAAAGCCAATCCAAGTCCACCCGTCGGCCCTGCGCTGGGTCAGCACGGCGTGAACATTATGGAATTCTGTAAGACGTTCAACGCCGAGACTCAAGATATTGAGCCGGGGTTGCCGACGCCTGTTGTAATTACGGTTTACTCTGACCGTAGCTTCACGTTTGTTACCAAAACGGCACCGGCTGCCGTGCTGCTTAAGAAAGCAGCGGGCATCAAGTCGGGTTCGGGTGAGCCGAACAGGCAGAAAGTCGGCACGGTAACGCGCGATCAGCTCGAAGAAATCGCCAAGACCAAAGAGCCTGACCTAACGGCGGCTGATATGGATGCAGCGGTTCGCACCATCGCGGGTAGTGCCCGTAGCATGGGCCTCAACGTGGAGGGTCTCTAATCATGGCGAAACTGACTAAGCGCGCGAAGCTGATTCGCGAAAAAGTCGACACCAAAAAAGCGTACTCAATTGACGAAGCCGTTGCTCTGCTCGCTGAGCTGTCTACGGTTAAGTTCAAAGAGTCTGTTGACGTGGCGATTAACCTGGGCGTTGACCCGCGTAAATCCGACCAAGTGGTGCGCGGTGCTACCGTTATGCCAAACGGTACTGGTAAAGACGTTCGTGTAGCCGTCTTTACGCAAGGTGCCAATGCCGATGCCGCTAAAGAAGCGGGTGCTGACATTGTTGGTATGGATGATCTGGCAGAGCAAGTGAAGAAAGGCGTCATGGACTTTGACGTTGTTATCGCATCGCCAGATGCCATGCGTGTCGTCGGTCAGCTGGGCCAGATTCTGGGTCCGCGTGGCCTGATGCCCAACCCGAAAGTTGGCACCGTGACGCCTGATGTGGCGACAGCGGTTAAAAATGCCAAAGCGGGCCAAGTGCGCTTCCGTACAGACAAGAATGGCATCATTCATACTACCCTTGGCAAGGTGGGTTTTGAAGCTAATGCAATTGAGGGCAACCTGGAAGCATTGGTGTCTGATTTGAGAAAGCTCAAGCCCAGCACGTCGAAAGGCATCTATTTTAAGAAAGTCACCCTGTCCACTACCATGGGCCCGGGCTTGACTATCGATCACTCTGCGTTTGTTTAAGCGAGAGATCGTCAGTTTTACGTAACAACCGAGCAATAACTTTGCGGTCCCTCGGTCATGCCGAGGCACCGTCAAAGACCGCAGGTGCCGTGCGGGTTGTAAAAGATACACGGCTTAATTGCTAAAAAGCGCCTGCGCAGATGGTGTGGCCGCCAGTTGGTTAGCAAGCTTTCTGGTGAGCACCATCCCCTAAGGCTTCCTGCTTAGCGGTATTGGCAGGAAGAGATGGTAACCACCGGAGCCTTTAATGGGTTCCGGCACGAAGGAGTGATCACTGTGCCACTAGCACTTGAAGGCAAGAAAGCGATTGTTGCCGAGGTCAGTGAAGCGGCCAAGGGCGCACTCTCCGTCGTAGTTGCCGATTCTCGCGGCGTACCGGTCAGCAAAATGACCAATCTGCGCAAGCAGGCGCGTGAGAATGGTGTAGAGCTGCGTGTTGTTCGTAACACGCTGGCTCGCCGCGCTCTCGAAGGCACCCAGTGGGAATGCCTGACCGAGAGCTTCGTTGGTCCGACTCTGTTGGCCTTCTCTACGGATCATCCGGGCGCTGCCGCTCGTTTGTTCAAAGAGTTTGCTAAAGATGACAAAGACTTCGAAGTAAAAGCGTTGGCCTACGAAGGCGAGTTTATTCCGGCTGCTGACATCGACCGTCTAGCAACCTTGCCGACTTACGACGAAGCAATCGCCAAGTTGATGTCGGTAATGAAAGAAGCTTCCGCTGGCAAGCTGGTTCGTACCCTGGCCGCCCTACGCGACCAGAAAGAAGAAGCCGCTTAAGCGCTTCTTTTGTGCAGCCTGCCATATATAAGCAGGGCGCTGCTTGAACCAAGCAATGAATCCTGAGTCATCGGTAGACCGAGGCTCCCGCAAAGTTAGGAATGAGACAATGGCACTGACCAAAGACGATATCATCAATGCTGTAGCCGACATGTCCGTCATGGAAGTTGTCGAGCTAATCGAAGCAATGGAAGAGAAATTCGGCGTAACCGCTGCGGCGGCCGTTGTGGCTGGCCCGGGTGGCGGTGAAGCGGCTGTTGAAGAAGAGCAGACCGAGTTTGACCTGGTGCTGACCTCTGCTGGTGACAAGAAAGTTAACGTCATCAAAGCAGTACGTGAAATCACCGGGCTTGGCCTGAAGGAAGCTAAGGGTGCCGTTGACGGCGCACCGGCGACCATTAAAGAAGCTATGTCTAAAGAAGACGCTGAAACAGCTAAAACCAAGCTGGAAGAAGCGGGCGCAAGCGTCGAGCTCAAGTAAGCCTTGTGCCGGTCGCTTTACGCGTTGCGTAAGCTTCCACGGCTGGCGGCGGGAACATCCCGCTGCCGGCCTTTTTCTGTTGTAGCTGAACGGTGAAGCAGAATTGTTGTAGAACGGTTATCGAAAGACTGTTATCGACCAAGATTTTCGACGGCGAGCTACCGAATTAGGAGCTTGCTGTTCGCGTCTGACACGCCCGCAGGGCAGATGGCCGCGCATCGGTCACCCATGGTGAACAAGCTGGGGAATACAGATGGCTTACTCATATACTGAGAAAAAACGCATCCGCAAGGATTTCGGCAAACTGCCACAAGTGATGGATGTGCCTTACTTGCTGGCCATCCAGCTTGATTCCTATTACGACTTTCTCCAGCAAGATCGTTCGCCTGAGGAGCGGCACGAGATCGGTCTGCACGCTGCATTCAAGTCCGTTTTTCCGATTGAGAGTTTCTCCGGTAACGCGGCGCTTGAGTATGTCAGCTACCGCTTCGGCACGCCGGCGTTCGATGTTAAGGAGTGCCAGCTGCGCGGTGTGACGTATTCCGCCCCGCTGCGCGTTAAGGTTCGCTTGATCATTTATGATCGCGATTCCTCTAATAAAGCAATTAAAGATATTAAAGAGCAAGAAGTCTACATGGGGGAGATCCCCCTGATGACCGAGAACGGTACCTTTGTCATCAACGGTACTGAGCGGGTAATTGTTTCCCAGCTCCACCGTTCGCCGGGTGTCTTCTTCGATCACGATAAAGGCAAGAGTCACTCTTCCGGTAAGCTGCTCTATTCAGCACGTGTCATTCCTTACCGTGGTTCTTGGTTGGACTTTGAGTTCGATCCCAAGGACAACGTCTTTGTGCGTATCGACCGTCGCCGTAAGCTACCGGCGTCTGTATTGATGCGTGCGCTGGGGATGAGTGCTGAAGAGATTCTCGAGGAATTCTTCGAAACCAGTATTTTCCACGTCGAAAAGTCAGGCTTTTCTGTGGAACTGGTGCCGTCGCGCCTACGCGGTGAAACAGCCACGTTCGAGATCAAAGGTAGTAACGGCGAGGTTATCGTTGAAGAAGGCCGCCGGATTACCCAAAAGCACATCCGTCAGCTTGAAAAAGCGGGCTTGGAACGCCTGGACGTGCCGATGGAATACCTGTTCGGCAAGACCTTGGCAAAAGACCAGATCGACACCAAAACCGGTGAACTGATCTGCCCGTGCAACACCGAGATCACCCCGGAAGTGCTTGAGCGAATGGCGCAGGGCGGTATCACGCGCATTGAAACGCTGTATACCAACGACCTGGACTGTGGCTCGTTTATATCCGACACGCTGAAACTCGATACCACTGGCTCGCAGTTGGAAGCGTTGGTCGAGATTTATCGCATGATGCGTCCCGGCGAGCCGCCCACCAAAGAAGCCGCTGAGACGCTGTTCCATAACTTGTTCTTCACCGAAGATCGCTACGACCTGTCGGGCGTTGGCCGGATGAAGTTCAACCGTCGTCTGCGTCATGAGGGCGATACCGGTTCGGGTGTACTGAACCGTAAAGACATCCTCGACGTGCTGCGCGAGCTGATCAATATCCGTAACGGCTTCGGTGACGTTGACGATATTGACCACTTGGGTAACCGCCGTATTCGCTGCGTTGGCGAAATGGCCGAAAACCAGTTCCGTGTCGGTCTGGTGCGTGTAGAGCGCGCCGTCAAAGAGCGTCTCTCCATGGCCGAAAGCGAAGGCCTGATGCCGCAAGACTTGATCAACGCCAAGCCGGTCGCGGCGGCGGTGAAAGAGTTCTTTGGCTCGAGCCAGCTTTCGCAGTTTATGGATCAGAACAACCCGCTGTCGGAAGTTACCCACAAGCGTCGTGTCTCGGCGCTCGGCCCAGGCGGTTTGACCCGTGAGCGTGCCGGCTTCGAAGTGCGCGACGTTCACGCCACGCACTACGGTCGCTTGTGCCCGATCGAAACGCCGGAAGGTCCGAACATCGGTCTGATCAACTCCCTGGCGACGTATAGTCATACCAACAGCTACGGTTTCCTGGAAACACCTTACCGTAAGGTAGTGAATCGTCAGTTGACCGACGACATCGTTCATCTCTCGGCGATTGAAGAGGGTGACTACGTTATCGCCCAGGCGTCGGCGGCGGTGGATGAGTCCAACAAGCTGAGCGATGACTTGGTTCAGGCACGCCATAAAGGTGAAACCACCTTTATGCGTCCGGAGCAGGTTACCCTGATGGACGTGTCACCCCGTCAGGTCGTGTCGGTAGCGGCCGCGCTGATTCCGTTCCTTGAGCACGATGACGCCAACCGTGCCCTGATGGGTTCCAACATGCAGCGTCAGGCGGTGCCCACGCTACGTGCTGAGAAGCCGCTGGTGGGTACCGGCATGGAGCGCTTTGTGGCGCGTGACTCGGGTGTTTGCGCCGTGGCACGTCGTGGCGGGGTGATCGACTCTGTTGATGCACGTCGCGTGGTTGTGCGGGTCAATGAAGATGAAATCATCGGCGGTGAAGCTGGGGTGGATATCTATAACCTGACCAAGTACACCCGCTCGAACCAAAACACCTGTATGAATCAGCGCCCCATTGTGCGGCCTGGCGATGATGTGGCACGCGGCGATATCCTCGCTGACGGCCCATCGGTGGATATGGGCGACTTGGCGCTGGGTCAGAACATGCGTATCGCGTTCATGCCCTGGAACGGTTACAACTTCGAAGACTCCATCCTGCTGTCCGAGCGAACGGTGCAAGAAGACCGTTTCACCTCGATCCATATTCAGGAGCTGACCAGTGTGTCCCGCGACACCAAGTTGGGTCCCGAAGAGATTACCGCTGATATTCCTAACGTCGGCGAGTCGGCGTTGGGTAAATTGGACGAAGCGGGCGTCGTCTATATCGGTGCCGAAGTCGGCCCGGGTGATATCCTGGTCGGTAAGGTAACCCCGAAAGGTGAAACCCAGCTGACGCCGGAAGAAAAGCTACTACGTGCTATCTTTGGTGAGAAAGCATCTGACGTTAAAGATACCTCGCTGCGTGCCCCCACGGGAATGAAAGGTACGGTTATCGACGTTCAGGTGTTTACTCGCGACGGCGTTGAAAAAGATTCCCGCGCCTTGGCCATTGAGCAAATGCAACTGGATGAGGTACGTAAGGATCTGCAGGAAACCTACCGTATCGCTGAGGACGCTACCTTTGAGCGTCTCAAGCGTACCCTGGAAGGCCAGGTGGTTAACGGCGGCCCTAACCTCAAGAAAGGCGACGTGCTGGACGAAGCGTACCTGGATGAGTTGCCGCGTCAGCAGTGGTTCAAGCTGCGCATGCAGGACGAGTCCTACAACGAGCTGTTGGCCCAGGCCGACGAGCAGTTGCAAAACCGTCGTAAAGAGATGGACGAGCGCTTCGAAGACAAGAAGCGCAAGCTGACCCAGGGCGATGACCTCGCGCCGGGCGTGCTCAAAATCGTCAAGGTATATATGGCCGTGAAGCGGCGCATCCAGCCGGGCGACAAGATGGCCGGGCGTCACGGTAACAAGGGCGTTATCTCGGCGATTATGCCCATTGAAGATATGCCGTTCGATGAGCAGGGCGAGCCGGTAGACGTGGTGCTTAACCCGCTGGGCGTACCATCGCGTATGAACGTGGGTCAGGTTTTGGAAACCCACTTGGGTATGGCCGCCCGTGGTTTAGGGGTCAAGATTGAAGCCATGCTACGTGATGCGCGTGAGCAACAGTTGGCCGAGATTCGAGACTTCCTGGGGCAGGTATACAACACGCCGGGTACTCGCGTTGAGGATATTGAGTCGCTCAGCGATGAAGAAGTCATTGCGCTGGCGAAGAACCTCAAAGCGGGCGTACCCATGGCAACACCGGTGTTTGACGGTGCTCAAGAACACGAAATCAAGCACTTGCTGAAGCTGGCGGATATTCCGGAGTCGGGTCAGATGCTTCTCTATGATGGTCGTAGCGGTGACGCCTTTGACCGTCCGGTGACCGTTGGCTACATGTACATGCTCAAGCTGAACCACTTGGTAGATGATAAGATGCACGCGCGTTCAACCGGCTCTTATTCGCTGGTGACCCAGCAGCCGCTGGGCGGTAAGGCTCAGTTCGGTGGTCAGCGTTTCGGTGAGATGGAAGTGTGGGCATTGGAAGCGTACGGCGCAGCCTACACGCTACAAGAGATGCTCACCGTCAAATCGGATGACGTCGAAGGCCGCACCAAGATGTACAAAAACATCGTCGATGGCGACCACACCATGCAGGCAGGCATGCCGGAGTCCTTCAATGTGCTGGTGAAGGAAATCCGCTCGCTGGGCATCGATATCGAGTTAGAGAGCTAGGAGCCGTCCCATGAAAGATTTGGTGAAAGTACTCAAATCGCAGTCTCAGTCCGAAGAGTTTGACGCGATCAAGATTACCCTGGCGTCGCCGGACATGATTCGCTCCTGGTCGTTTGGCGAGGTGAAGAAGCCCGAGACCATCAACTACCGTACCTTTAAGCCGGAACGCGATGGTCTGTTCTGCGCCAAGATTTTTGGCCCGGTAAAAGACTACGAGTGCTTGTGCGGCAAGTATAAGCGCATGAAGCACCGCGGTATTATCTGCGAAAAGTGTGGCGTCGAAGTGACCAAGGCCGCCGTGCGCCGTGAGCGTATGGGCCATATCGAACTGGCGTCGCCGGTGGCGCATATTTGGTTCTTGAAGTCGCTGCCGTCGCGTATCGGCATGTTCCTCGATATGACCCTGCGTGATATCGAGCGCGTGCTGTATTTCGAAAGCTTCGTGGTGATTGATCCCGGCATGACCACGCTGGAGCGTGGTCAGCTGCTCAACGACGAGCAGTACTTTGAAGCGCTGGAAGAATTCGGCGACGACTTCGATGCCCGCATGGGTGCCGAAGCCGTTCAAGAGCTGCTCAAAGACATCGATCTGGAAGAGGAGATTAACCATCTGCGCGAAGAGATTCCGCAGACGAACTCTGAAACCAAGATCAAGAAGTTATCCAAGCGTTTGAAACTGCTAGAAGCCTTCTACAACTCCGGTAACGCGCCGGCGTGGATGGTCATGGAAGTGCTGCCCGTGCTGCCGCCGGATCTGCGTCCGCTGGTACCGCTCGACGGCGGCCGTTTCGCGACTTCCGATCTTAACGACCTTTATCGTCGGGTGATCAACCGTAATAACCGCCTGAAGCGGCTACTGGATCTCAATGCGCCGGATATTATCGTGCGCAACGAGAAGCGTATGCTCCAGGAAGCGGTCGACGCGCTGCTGGATAACGGTCGTCGCGGCCGAGCGATTACCGGCACAAACAAGCGTCCGCTGAAATCGCTCGCCGACATGATTAAAGGCAAGCAGGGTCGTTTCCGTCAGAACCTGTTGGGTAAGCGCGTCGACTACTCGGGTCGTTCGGTGATTACCGTGGGCCCCACGTTGCGTCTGCACCAATGTGGTCTGCCTAAGAAAATGGCGCTGGAGCTGTTCAAGCCGTTCATCTACTCCAAGCTGCAGTCGTTGGGCTACGCCTCGACGATCAAAGCCGCCAAGAAGATGGTCGAGCGCGAACTGCCGGAAGTCTGGGACATCCTCGCCGATGTTATCCGCGAGCACCCGGTACTGTTGAACCGCGCGCCGACACTGCACCGTTTGGGTATTCAGGCGTTTGAGCCGCTGTTGATCGAAGGTAAAGCGATTCAACTGCACCCGCTGGTGTGTGCGGCCTACAACGCCGACTTTGACGGTGACCAGATGGCGGTACACGTACCGCTGACCCTGGAAGCTCAGCTTGAAGCCCGCGCGCTGATGATGGCCACCAACAACGTGCTGTCGCCGGCTAACGGCGAGCCGATCATCGTGCCGTCGCAAGACGTTGTTCTGGGTCTCTATTACATGACCCGCGAAAAGATCAACGCGAAAGGCGAAGGCATGATTTTCTCCGACCTCAACGAGGTCGAGCGCGCCTTCGGTACTCAGTCAGTCTCGCTACACGCCCGGGTTAAAGTACGCCTGGACGAAATTGACGTTGACGAAGAAAGCGGCGACCGCAGCTTCCATCGGCGTGTTTACGACACCACCGTGGGTCGTGCGCTACTGTTCCGTATTCTGCCGGAAGCCGTGCCGTTTTACCTGATTGATCAGCCGATGAAGAAGAAGGCGATCTCTAACCTGATCAACGAGGTTTACCGTCGCGCTGGCCTTAAGCCGACCGTTATCTTCGCTGACCAGCTGATGTACACCGGCTTCCGTCTGGCGACTTGGTCGGGTGCCTCTATCGGGGTCAACGATTTCGTTATCCCTGAATCCAAAACCGAGATCGTTGACGCGGCCGAAGCCGAAGTCAAAGAGATCGAAGACCAGTTCTCCTCGGGTCTAGTCACCGCGGGCGAGAAGTACAACAAGGTCATCGATATCTGGTCCAAGGCCAACGACAAAGTGGCCAAGGCGATGATGGCAGGTATCTCGAAAGAGACGGTTATCGATCGTGATGGTAATGAAGTTGAGCAGGATTCGTTCAACAGTGTCTTCATCATGGCCGACTCCGGTGCTCGTGGTTCTGCCGCCCAGATCCGCCAGCTTGCGGGTATGCGTGGCCTGATGGCCAAGCCGGATGGCTCGATCATCGAAACGCCGATCGTCGCCAACTTCCGGGAAGGTCTGAACGTACTGCAGTACTTCATCTCGACCCACGGGGCGCGTAAAGGTCTGGCCGATACCGCCCTGAAAACCGCCAACTCCGGTTACTTAACCCGTCGTTTGGTCGACGTGGCCCAGGACTTGGTGATTACCGAGACCGACTGTGGTACCGAAAACGGCCTGACCTTGCATCCGATTATCGAGGGTGGCGATATTATCGTACCGCTATCCCAGCGGGTATTGGGTCGTGTTGTTGCGATCGATGTTGTCGATCCGAGCACTGATGAAGTGCTTATCGCTAAGGGCACCTTGCTTGACGAAAAATGGTGTGCCGAGCTCGATACCATGGGCGTCGACGAGATTGTCGTGCGCTCAACCATCACCTGTGAAACGGCTCACGGTGTGTGTTCGTCTTGTTACGGTCGTGACCTTGCCCGTGGTCACCAAGTCAATATTGGTGAATCGGTCGGGGTTATTGCTGCTCAGTCGATCGGTGAGCCGGGTACCCAGCTGACCATGCGTACCTTCCACATTGGTGGTGCCGCGTCGCGTTCGTCTGCGGTGGATAGCGTACAGGTCAAGCACGGCGGGAAGGTTCGCCTGCACAACATCAAGCACGTTGAGCGCGCCGACGGCAAACTGGTTGTGGTCTCGCGTTCCAGTGCGTTGGCCGTTGCTGACGACCATGGTCGTGAGCGTGAGTACTACAAGCTGCCCTACGGTGCCGAACTTTCCGTACGTGACGGCGACGTGGTCGATGCCGGCGCTACGGTTGCTAAATGGGATCCGCACACGCACCCGATCGTTGCTGAAGTTGAAGGTAAGGCGCAGTTCCTCGACCTCGATGAAGGTGTCACCATGCACCGCACGGTCGACGAGATGACCGGCCTGTCGTCTATTGAGGTGATCGAGTCAGCGGCACGTCCGATGGCAGGACGCGACAAGCGCCCGATGGTCATGCTGCAGGATACCGCCGGTGAGTATGTGTCGGTATCGGGATCGAACACGCCGGTACAATACCTGCTGCCTGGTAAGTCGATTATTTCCGTCGAAAACGGATCGGCTATCGGTGTGGGTGAAGTGGTTGCGCGTATTCCGGTAGAAGCGTCGGGTAACAAAGACATTACCGGTGGTCTGCCGCGGGTAGCTGACTTGTTCGAGGCGCGTAAGCCAAAAGAGTCCGCCATCCTGGCCGAGATCAGCGGTGTGATCAGCTTTGGTAAAGAAACCAAAGGTAAGCGTCGCCTGACGATTACCCCGGAATCCGGTGACCCGTTTGAGGCATTGATCCCCAAATGGCGTCAGATCGCCGTGTTCGAGGGCGAGGCTGTCGAGAAAGGTGAAGTGATTTCCGATGGCCCGAGCAACCCCCACGATATCCTGCGTCTGCTGGGTGTCGAGGAACTGGCCAAGTACATCACTGCCGAAGTGCAGGATGTTTACCGCCTTCAGGGTGTCGGCATCAACGATAAGCACATCGAAGTGATCGTGCGTCAAATGCTGCGCAAGGTTGAGATTACCGATTCGGGTGATTCTGACTTTATCACCGGCGACCAGGCGGAACTGGTTCGGGTGCTAGAGCAAAACGTGCGCTTAGAGAAAGAAGAAAAATTCCCGGCCAAGTATCAACGCTTGTTGTTGGGTATTACCAAGGCCAGCTTGGCCACCGAATCGTTCATTTCAGCGGCGTCGTTCCAAGAAACAACGCGCGTATTGACCGAAGCAGCGGTGACCGGCAAGCGCGATTACTTGCGCGGCCTGAAAGAAAACGTCGTAGTGGGTCGTTTGATTCCGGCAGGTACCGGTTTGACTCACCACGCCGAGCGTCGTCGCAAACGCGAAGACGCCGAGCGCCTGTTCAATCCTTCGGCGACCGAAGTAGAGCAGGAGCTAGGGGCTCAGTTGACCGCACTGGATTCCGACGAAGAGCTCTAACATTACTATCTGAGCTTATGTCGCCATCGTCTTGCCGGTTAGTAACCGGCAAGACTTGACGGCGGCTAGGTTCAGCCTTTAGAATGCGCAGCCTTTAACAGTGGGGCGGGTGCGCCCGCCGCCATTGAAAGGCCAGGCAACCATTGGAGTCAGCTAAACACCATGGCAACGATTAATCAGCTAGTGCGCAAGCCGCGCAAGCGCCCCGTCACCAAGAGTGACGTGCCTGCGCTTCAGGCTTGTCCGCAAAAGCGCGGCGTATGTACGCGCGTTTACACCACTACCCCTAAGAAGCCCAACTCAGCTCTGCGTAAGGTTTGCCGCGTGCGCCTTACCAACGGCTTTGAAGTGTCTTCCTATATCGGTGGTGAAGGTCACAACCTCCAAGAGCACTCTGTTGTGCTGATTCGCGGCGGTCGTGTAAAGGATTTGCCGGGTGTGCGTTATCACACCGTTCGTGGCGCCCTTGACACCTCTGGCGTACAGAATCGTAAGCAGGGCCGTTCTAAGTACGGTACCAAGCGTCCGAAGTCATAAGTCGGCGTTTAACGGCGCTTTAGAAGCGACCGTACAAGATGGTTATCACGTATATGATGGTCTGATAAGAGTAAGGTCGGGTGGCGCCAAGCGGTAACGCTAAGTGTGAATCCCGAGTTTACCTGAAGGATCCTTAAATTGAGGGCTTATCATGCCTAGAAGAAGAGTTGTAGCGAAGCGCGAAATCCTGCCGGATCCCAAATTCGGAAGTGAGCGCCTAGCCAAGTTCATGAACCACCTGATGTTCAGCGGCAAAAAGTCCATAGCTGAGCGCATCGTGTATGGTGCGTTGGACAAGGTTGCCGAGCGTAGTAAAGAAGAGCCGCTGGAAATCTTCGACAAGGCGCTGGAAGCTATCCAGCCGATGGTCGAAGTGAAGTCGCGCCGCGTTGGTGGTGCGACTTATCAGGTGCCGGTTGAAGTTCGTCCGTCTCGCCGCCAAGCGCTCGCCATGCGCTGGCTGGTGGACGCGGCGCGTCGTCGCGGTGAGAAAACAATGGTTCAGCGTCTTGCAGGCGAAATGCTTGATGCCGCTGAAGGCAAAGGTTCTGCCGTTAAGAAGCGCGAAGACGTGCATCGCATGGCAGAAGCCAACAAGGCCTTCTCGCACTACCGTTTTTAAGATCAGCGTTTCTAAATTCGGCGTTTCTGAATTTGCGTTTTTTGCCTTGGTTGCGCTATCTCGACGTTCAAAGACGCTGGTTCGCAACATATCGCCGCTATCAAAAACGATAGCGGCGGTAGCGTAAGCAAATAACGCATCGCCAGAATCACGAGCATCGCCAACAAACGGGAGTTTCACCGTGGCTCGCAAGACACCACTAAATCGTTATCGCAATATCGGTATCGTTGCTCACGTTGACGCGGGTAAAACCACGACAACAGAGCGGGTACTGTTCTACACCGGTCTTTCCCACAAAGTGGGTGAGGTGCATGACGGTGCGGCGACCATGGACTGGATGGAGCAGGAGCAGGAGCGTGGTATTACTATCACCTCAGCTGCGACGACCTGTTTCTGGCAGGGCATGAGCAAGCAGTTCCCCGAGCACCGCATCAATATCATCGATACCCCCGGGCACGTTGACTTCACCATCGAAGTTGAACGTTCCTTGCGTGTACTCGATGGCGCCGTCGTTGTACTGTGCGGGTCTTCCGGCGTTCAGCCGCAGACCGAAACCGTATGGCGTCAGGCCAATAAGTACGAAGTGCCGCGTATGGTTTTCGTCAATAAGATGGACCGTACTGGTGCAGACTTCTTTATGGTCGTTGACCAGTTAAAAGAACGTCTCGGTGCTAATGCCGTACCGATCCAGATCAACTGGGGTACGGAAGAAAACTTTAAAGGCGTTATCGACCTGATTCAGATGAAAGCTATCCTGTGGGACGAGGATAACTTGGGTATGAATTATGATCTGGTCGATATTCCTGAAGAGCTGCAAGAAACAGCAGAAACCTACCGCGAGCAAATGATCGAAGCGGCAGCGGAAGGTTCCGACGAGCTGATGGAGAAGTATCTCGAAGGTGGTGAGTTGACTACCGAAGAGATCAAGGCGGGTCTGCGCGCACGCACGCTGGCTAACGAAATCGTCCTGATTACCTGCGGTTCGGCCTTCAAGAACAAGGGCGTTCAAGCGGTACTGGACTGCGTTATCGAGTACATGCCGTCACCCACCGAAGTTAAGGCGATTGAAGGCGAGCTTGACGACAAGGACGGCACCGTCGATACCCGTGAAGCGGACGACAATCAGCCGTTCGCCGCCCTGGCGTTCAAGATTGCCACCGACCCCTTCGTCGGTACCCTGACGTTTATCCGCGTCTACTCGGGCGTGTTGAACTCTGGTGACGGGGTGTACAACTCGGTCAAGAGCAAGAAAGAGCGTGTGGGTCGTATCGTTCAGATGCACTCCAACTCTCGCGAAGAGATCAAGGAAGTTCGTGCCGGCGATATCGCCGCTTGTATCGGTCTGAAAGATGTCACCACGGGCGATACCCTGTGCGATATCAATAACAAGATCGTGCTTGAGCGCATGGAATTCCCGGATCCGGTTATCTCGGTTGCCGTAGAGCCAAAATCTAAGGCTGACCAAGAGAAGATGGGCGTTGCGCTGGGCAAGCTTGCTCAGGAAGACCCCTCCTTCCAGGTCAAGACCGACGAAGAAACAGGCCAAACGATTATTTCGGGCATGGGTGAGCTTCACCTGGACATCCTCGTTGACCGCATGCGTCGCGAGTTTAAGGTGGAAGCGAACATCGGTAAGCCGCAAGTTGCCTACCGCGAGACCATCCGTGGCAGCGTCGAGCAAGAAGGTAAGTTCGTACGCCAGTCCGGTGGTCGTGGTCAGTACGGTCACGTTTTGCTGCGTATCGAGCCGCTAACGTACGAAGAGAAAGGTGAAGGGGATGACGAAATCTTCTTCAAGTTTAACTCTGAAATCGTGGGTGGTGTAGTTCCCAAGGAATACATCCCGGCGGTAGAGAAAGGGGCTTACGAGCAGCTGAAAAATGGCGTCATCGCGGGCTACCCGATGATTGATGTTAAAGTCACACTGTTCGATGGCTCTTACCATGACGTGGACTCCAACGAGACTGCGTTCAAGATTGCTTCTTCTATGGCAGTGAAAGAAGGTGCCAGGAAGGCCAAGGCCGTGCTGCTGGAGCCGGTGATGAAGGTCGAAGTCGTGACTCCCGAAGAGTTTATGGGTGACGTCATGGGCGACCTGAACCGTCGTCGCGGCCTGGTGCAGGGTATGGATGACTCTACTTCCGGTAAAGTTATCCGTGCAACGGTGCCGCTGGGTGAGATGTTCGGTTACGCAACCGATCTTCGCTCGCAAACCCAGGGCCGGGCGAGCTACTCTATGGAGTTCGCGAAGTACGATGAGGCGCCCTCCAGCGTCGTTGAAGCCGTCATCAACCAAAACGGTTAACCGTTAGCTAACGTAAAGAGGTTATAGCAGTGGCTAAGGAAAAATTTGAACGTTCCAAACCGCATATCAACGTCGGCACCATTGGTCACGTCGACCACGGCAAGACCACGCTGACAGCGGCCCTGACTCGTGTTTCCGCCGAAGTATTCGGCGGTGACTGGAGCGAGTTCGACGCCATCGACAATGCTCCGGAAGAGCGTGAGCGCGGTATTACTATCGCCACCTCGCACGTTGAGTATCAGTCTGAGACGCGTCACTACGCTCACGTCGACTGCCCGGGGCACGCTGACTACGTCAAGAACATGATCACCGGTGCTGCGCAGATGGACGGCGCAATCCTGGTATGTTCTGCCGCAGACGGCCCGATGCCGCAAACCCGCGAGCACATCCTGCTGTCTCGTCAGGTTGGCGTACCGTTCATCGTTGTGTTCCTGAACAAAGCGGACATGGTCGATGACGAAGAGCTGCTCGAGCTGGTAGAAATGGAAGTTCGCGAACTTCTAGACCAGTACGACTTCCCAGGTGACGACACGCCGATCATCACTGGTTCTGCGCTGATGGCGCTGAACGGTGAAGATGACAAGGGTATGGGTACAACCGCCGTTGCCAATCTGATCAAAGCGCTGGATGAGTACATCCCTGAGCCAGAGCGTGCTATCGACCAGCCGTTCCTGATGCCGATCGAGGACGTATTCTCTATCTCCGGCCGCGGTACTGTTGTAACCGGTCGTGTAGAGCGCGGTATCATCAAGGCAGGTGAAGAAGTCGAAATCGTCGGTATCAAAGATACCGTCAAGACCGTCGTTACCGGTGTTGAAATGTTCCGTAAGCTGCTCGACGAAGGTCGTGCAGGCGAGAACGTTGGCGCCCTGCTGCGTGGTACCAAGCGTGATGACGTTGAGCGTGGTCAGGTTCTGGCGAAAACCGGCACCATCACTCCGCACACCGTCTTCGAAGCAGAAGTCTACGTACTGTCCAAAGAAGAAGGCGGTCGTCACACGCCGTTCTTCAAGGGCTACCGTCCGCAGTTCTACTTCCGTACCACCGATGTCACCGGTACTTGTGAACTTCCGGAAGGCGTTGAAATGGTCATGCCGGGCGACAACGTTAAAATGGTTGTTACTCTGATCGCTCCGATCGCCATGGATGACGGCCTGCGCTTCGCTATTCGTGAAGGCGGCCGTACCGTCGGCGCGGGTGTTGTGGCCAAAATCATCAAGTAAGTATCTTGCTTGATTGATCAAGGGGGGCTCTTGCGAGCCCCCTTTTCTGCGCACCAATCGCAAATGTTTGACATGGGCTTTTGGCGTGCCTATAATGCGCATCCTTTGAATGCGTGGGTAGACGGCTCGCGCCGTCGACATCCATTGGAGTTTAGGGCAAATGCAGAACCAAAAGATTCGCATTCGGTTGAAAGCATTCGACCATCGCCTGATCGATCAGTCCACAGCGGAGATCGTTGAAACCGCTAAGCGTACTGGTGCTCAGGTTCGTGGTCCGATTCCGCTGCCGACCAACCGCGAGCGGTACACCATTCTGATCTCGCCGCACGTCAACAAAGATGCGCGTGACCAGTATGAGATTCGTACGCACAAGCGTGTGCTCGATATTGTTGAGCCGACTGAGAAAACTGTTGATGCGCTGATGAAGCTCGATCTCGCCGCCGGCGTAGACGTGCAAATCAAGCTCGACTAATCACACTAGACACTTGCGGCCCAGCGCTCATCGAACAAGCAGTGAGCAGCAGCCGCCGCGCCGTGAGGCGCTACACAACGTGCTAGTGGAATGCTCTGGAAAGGGCAGCCATAGCGGGTGATAGCCCCGTACACTATAGGAGACTGAGTATGACTATCGGTTTAGTCGGTACCAAGGCCGGGATGACCCGTGTCTTTACCGAAGATGGCGCGTCAGTGCCTGTGACCGTTATTGAAGTTGATCCTAACCGTGTTACACGCGTTAAATCTGTCGAGTCTGACGGTTACGCGGCGGTTCAGGTTACAACTGGCTCTCGTAAAGCCAAGCACCTCAGCAAAGCCCAAGCGGGTCAATTTGCTAAAGCAGGTGTTGAGGCTGGTCGTTCACTGATGGAGTTTCGTCTGGAAGATGGCGAAGAGGCTCCTGAAGTAGGCGGCGAACTCACCGTATCCCTCTTCGAAGCTGGTCAGATGATCGACGTGACCGGTACCTCCAAGGGTAAAGGCTTTCAGGGCGCCGTTAAGCGCTGGAATTTCCGTACCCAAGACATGACCCACGGCAACTCTCTGGCGCACCGCGCTCCAGGTTCTATCGGCATGTGTCAGACCCCGGGTCGCGTTTTCAAAGGCAAAAAGATGGCCGGTCAAATGGGCAATGTCCGTTGTACCGTGCAGAGCCTTGAAATCGTCCGTGTCGACGCCGAGCGCAACCTGCTGCTGATCAAGGGCGCCGTACCGGGTGCTACCGGTAGTGACGTTATCGTACGCAGCGCCGTGAAAGCTGGCTGAAGGGGATAATTACCAATGAATCTGAATCTTGCTGCAGGCGCGGGTACCGTTGAAGTAGCCGACGCCACCTTTGGCAAAGAATTCAACGAAGCGCTGGTTCACCAGGTCGTCACTGCCTATTTGGCTGGTGGTCGTCAAGGCACCCGCGCTCAAAAGAACCGTTCTGAAGTCCGTGGTGGTGGTAAAAAGCCCTGGCGTCAGAAAGGTACCGGTCGTGCACGTGCCGGTACTATCCGTTCACCGCTATGGCGTAGTGGTGGTGTCACCTTCGCGGCACGTCCGCAAGACTATACCCAGAAGGTGAACCGCAAGATGTACCGCGCAGCAATGCGTGCCATCTTGTCAGAGCTAGTACGTCAAGAGCGCCTGGTCGCGGTTGAAGAGTTCAACGTCGAAGCGCCGAAAACCAAGCAGGTCGCTGCCAAGCTGAAAGAGCTCAACCTTGAGAAAGTGTTGATCGTCACTGAAGACATTGACGAGAAGCTCTATTTGGCTGCACGCAACCTTCCTCATGTAGATGTGGTGGATGTTGCGGCCGCTGACCCGGTGAGCCTGGTTGCCTTTGATAAGGTCCTGGTCACCGTCTCCGCCCTGCGTAAATTCGAGGAGAAGCTGGCATGAACCAGGAACGCGTATTCAAGGTTCTGCTTGGACCGCACGTGACCGAGAAGGCCGCGATGGCTGCCGAGCGTAACCAGTACGTTTTTAAGGTAGCAAGCGATGCTACCAAGCCCGAGATCAAGAAAGCCGTTGAAGCATTGTTCGGCAAGAAGGTCAGTAACGTTCAAGCGCTGAACGTGAAGGGCAAAACAAAGCGTACTGCAAACGGCGTTGGCTTGCGTAAGGGTTACCGTAAAGCGTATGTGACCCTCGCTGCGGGTGAAACGCTCGAAGACTTCTCTGGCGCCGAATAAGGGCAGGAGTACGGATAATGGCAATCGTCAAGACCAAACCCACATCCGCCGGTCGTCGCCACGTCGTCAAGATCGTTGGTGAGGAACTGTACAAAGGCCGTGCTTATGCACCGCTTTTGGAAAAGCAGTCCAAGTCCGGTGGACGTAATAACTACGGTCGCATCACCACCCGCCACGTGGGCGGTGGTCACCGTCACCACTATCGGTTGATCGATTTCAAGCGCACCAAAGATGGCATTCCTGCCACCGTTGAGCGTCTGGAACACGACCCGAACCGCAGTGCGCACATTGCACTGCTGAAATACGCCGATGGCGAGCGTCGTTACATCATTGCACCGAAAGGTGTCAGCGCGGGTGCCGTGCTGGAATCTGGTGTTAACGCGCCCATCAAGAAAGGCAATGCCTTGCCGCTGCGCAATATCCCGTTGGGTTCTACCGTTCACGGTATTGAACTCAAGCCGGGTAAAGGCGCGCAGATTGCTCGCAGTGCCGGGACTAGCGCTCAGCTGGTCGCTCGTGAAGGTAACTACGCCACGCTGCGTCTTCGCTCCGGCGAAATGCGCAAAGTGTTGGCTGAGTGCCGTGCGACTTTGGGTGAAGTGAGCAACTCCGAGCACAGCCTGCGTCAACTTGGCAAGGCCGGTGCGAAGCGCTGGAGAGGTGTGCGTCCGACTGTTCGCGGTGTCGCAATGAACCCGGTGGATCACCCGCACGGTGGTGGCGAAGGCCGCACCAGCGGTGGTCGTAACCCGGTCACCCCATGGGGTGTGCCGACTAAGGGTTATAAGACTCGCAAGAACAAGCGCACCGACAAGCTTATCGTTCGTCGCCGCAAGGCCAAGTAACAGACATTAAGGGGTAACGGCTGTGCCACGTTCACTAAAGAAAGGTCCTTTCATTGACCTTCATCTTTTGAAGAAGGTCGAGGCTGCAGTGGAAAAGAACGACCGTAAACCGATCAAGACCTGGTCGCGTCGTTCGATGATCCTGCCAAATATGGTGGGGTTGACCATCGCAGTTCATAACGGTCGCCAACACGTCCCGGTGCACGTCTCCGAGGAAATGGTTGGCCACAAGCTAGGCGAATTCGCTGCCACTCGCACTTATCGCGGGCACGTAGCGGACAAGAAAGCCAAACGGTAAGCCAAAGAGGATTGAGAGATGGAAGTCACAGCTAAGCTGCGTGGCGCTCGTTTATCCGCCCAGAAGGCCCGTTTGGTGGCTGACCAGGTGCGCGGTAAACCTGTCGCCGAAGCACTCGACCTGCTGACCTTCTCACCGAAGAAGGCTGCCCAATTGGTCAAAAAAGTGCTTCAGTCCGCTATTGCAAACGCGGAAGAAAATAACGGCATGGATATTGACGAGCTGCGTGTCTCGACCATCTGCGTCGATGAGGGCATGACGCTCAAGCGTATCAAGCCGCGCGCCAAAGGGCGGGCGGATCGTATCTTGAAGCGCACCTGCCACATCACCGTCAAGGTAGCCGAGAAGTAGGAGTCGACCGATGGGTCAGAAAGTCAATCCAACAGGCATTCGACTGGGCATCGTCAAAGACCATGCTTCTGTCTGGTATGCCGAGCGCGGCGCCTATGCCGATAAGCTCAATAACGATCTCGAAGTGCGTAGCTTCCTGGAGCAGCGTCTTAAAAACGCCTCCGTTAGCCGCATTCACATCGAGCGTCCGGCGAACAACGCCCGCATCACCATTCACACTGCCCGTCCGGGTATCGTGATTGGTAAAAAAGGTGAAGATGTCGACCGTCTGCGTCGTGATCTCACCGAGATGATGGGTGTCCCTGTTCATGTGAACATCGAAGAAGTTCGCAAGCCGGAACTGGATGCCAAGCTAGTCGCTGCTAACGTAGCGGGCCAGCTCGAGCGTCGCGTGATGTTCCGTCGTGCTATGAAGCGCGCCGTGCAAAACGCAATGCGTCTTGGCGCTGGCGGCATCAAGATTCAGCTGTCAGGTCGTCTGGGTGGTGCTGAAATCGCACGTACCGAATGGTACCGCGAAGGTCGCGTTCCGCTGCACACGTTGCGTGCGGACATCGACTACGCCACTTACGAAGCTCACACCACCTACGGCGTTATCGGCGTCAAAGTGTGGATCTTCAAGGGTGAAATCCTCGGTGGTATCGAGGAAGTACGTGCCAAGGCTAAACAACAGCCTTCCGGCAACGCACCCAAGAAGAAAGGTTCCAGGTAAGGGGAGAGCGAGTCGATGTTACAGCCCAAGCGTTTGAAATTCCGCAAGATGCAGAAAGGCCGCAACCGTGGCCTAGCGCATCGCGGAAGCAAGATTAGCTTCGGGGAATATGGCCTGAAAGCTACCGGTCGCGGCCGCATTACTGCGCGCCAGATCGAAGCCGGTCGTCGTGCGATCACACGTCACGTTAAGCGTGGCGGTAAAATCTGGATCCGCGTCTTCCCTGATAAGCCGATCTCTAAAAAGCCGCTCGAAGTTCGTATGGGTAAAGGTAAAGGCTCCGTCGAGTACTGGGTCGCCCAGATCCAGCCGGGTCGGATCCTGTATGAGATCGAGGGTGTGTCGGAAGAGCTCGCTCGTGAAGCGTTTGAGCTTGCCGCACAGAAAATGCCCATATCCACCACCTTTGCGAAACGGACGGTGATGTGATGAAAGCCCAGGAAATTCGTGAAAAGTCCGCAGGAGAGCTCCATGAGCAGCTCCTCGAGCTACTCCGAGAGCAGTTCAACCTGCGCATGCAGAAGGCCACTGGCCAACTGAGCCAGACTCATCTGCTCAAGCAGGTCCGTCGGGATATTGCCCGTGTGAAGACTGTGCTCAACGAGAAGGCAGGTGATTGAGATGGCCGAAGAGAAAACAACGCGTACGCTCACCGGTAAAGTGGTGAGTGACAAGATGGACAAGTCCATCGTCGTTATGATCGAGCGTCGTGAGCGTCACCCGATCTACGGAAAATACGTTAAGCGCTCCACCAAGCTGCACGCCCATGATGAGGCGAACCAGGCGAAGGCAGGCGATACGGTTTCCATTCAGGAGTGCCGTCCGCTTTCCAAGTTGAAAGCCTGGACGCTCGTCGAGGTGGTCGAGCAGGCCAAGGGGTAATCCATGTGCCTGTTTAACCAGTGTAGTCAGATTAGGTTTGGAGAAAACCGATGATTCAGACTCAGACAATGCTGGATGTCGCCGACAACAGCGGAGCGCGCCGGGTGCAGTGCATCAAGGTGTTGGGCGGTTCACATCGCCGCTACGCTCGTATTGGTGACATCATCAAAGTAACGGTGAAGGAAGCCATTCCGCGTGGCAAGGTCAAAAAAGGCCAAGTCATGAAAGCGGTTGTGGTTCGGACCCGTAGTGGCGTCCGTCGTAGCGACGGTTCGCTGATCCGTTTCGATGGAAATGCGGCGGTTTTGTTGAATAACACCAACGAACAGCCAGTCGGTACTCGTATTTTCGGGCCGGTCACTCGTGAACTTCGTAACGAGAAGTTCATGAAGATCATTTCCTTAGCGCCTGAAGTGCTGTAAGGAGCGAGGCGGATATGCAAAAAATCAAACGTGACGATGAAGTCATCGTCATCGCCGGGAAGGATAAGGGCAAGCGTGGCACTGTTAAGCGGGTATTAGAAAACCGCTTCTTGGTGTCCGGTGTGAACATGATTAAACGTCACACCAAGCCAAATCCCATGGCGGGAAATCAGGGCGGTATCGTCGAGCGTGAGGCTCCGATTCACGCGTCCAACGTAGCCATCTTCAATTCGGAGACCGGTAAGGCGGATCGCGTCGGCTTCCAAGTGAAGGAAGACGGTACCAAGGTACGTATCTACAAGTCGACGCAGACGCAGATCGACGCCTAACGCGAGTCGGGTAGCACAATGGCGAACTTGAAAGAACGTTATCAAAACGAGGTAGTAGCTCAGCTCAAAGAGCAGTTTAGCTATGCCAACGTAATGCAGGTGCCGCGCATCACGAAAGTGACGCTTAATATGGGCATCGGCGACGCGGTCAGCGATAAAAAGCTGATCGATAATGCCATCGGTGATCTGGAGATGTTGTCCGGTCAAAAGCCGTTGGTGACCAAGGCACGTAAGTCCATCGCGGGCTTTAAGGTACGTGAAGGTTGGCCGATTGGTATCAAGGTGACCCTGCGCGCAGAGCGCATGTGGGACTTCTTGGACCGTTTGGTGAACATTGCGATTCCTCGCGTGCGTGACTTCCGCGGTCTTAACCCGAAGTCTTTCGACGGTCGTGGCAACTACTCCATGGGTGTGCGTGAGCAAATCATCTTCCCGGAGATCGAGTATGATAAAATCGATCGTATCCGGGGGTTGGATGTCACCATCACTACTACCGCCAACACCGACGAGGAAGGTCGCGCGCTTCTAACCGCGCTGAACTTCCCGTTCAAGAAATAAGGGTTGGATCATGGCAAAGAAAAGCATGGTAGAACGTGAGCTTAAGCGCACGAGGTTGGTCGAGAAATACGCGGCCAAGCGCGCTGAACTCAAGGCAATTATCATCGATGTGAACACTTCTGAGGAAGATCGCTTCGAGGCGACGCTTAAGCTGCAGCAACTGCCGCGCGACTCAAGCCCGGTACGTCAGCGTAACCGCTGCCGTATCACCGGTCGTCCGCACGGTTTTTACAACAAGTTCGGTCTAGGCCGTAACAAGCTGCGTGAAGCCGCCATGCGTGGCGACGTTCCCGGACTCAAAAAGTCCAGCTGGTAACGCCACGTAGAATCATCAGGAGCGCACATTAAATGAGCATGCAAGACACTCTGGCGGATATGTTTACCCGTATCCGCAATGCGCAGATGGCCACCAAGGAGACGGCAACCATGCCGTCCTCCAAGTTGAAAGTGGAAGTGGCCCGCGTGCTGAAAGAAGAGGGCTACATCACCGAATTCACGGTGACTGAAAGCACCAAGCCCGAACTAACCGTAACGCTCAAGTATTTTGAGGGTAAACCGGTTATCGACCATATCCAGCGGGTTTCCAAGCCGTCCCTGCGCCGTTACATGGGCAAGGACAACCTGCCTAAGGTCGCCGATGGCATGGGTATTGCGATTGTTACCACCTCTAATGGGGTGATGACCGATCGTGCTGCTCGCCAGGCGGGTGTTGGTGGCGAAGTCATCTGCACCGTATTCTAGGAGGCTGGAATGTCCCGCATAGCGAAATATCCGGTTAAAGTGCCTGCCGGCGTTGAGATTAAAATTGACGCTGACCAGCTGACCGCCAAAGGCGGCCAAGGCACGCTATCAATGACCATTAACCACGATGTGGTAGTGGCTCAAGAAGATGGCCAGCTGACCTTCGCCCCGAGCGAATCTGCCAAAAGCTGGGCAATGGCCGGTACAACCCGCGCCTTGGTTCAGAATCTGGTGACGGGCGTATCCGAGGGTTTTACAAGGACTCTCGAAATTGTTGGCGTCGGTTATCGTGCCCAAGTTAAGGGCCAGACGCTCAATCTTTCACTGGGCTTCTCGCACCCGGTCGACTACGAACTGCCGAAAGGTGTCTCAGCGGAAACGCCGAAGAACACCGTGATCGTGCTGAAAAGCGCGGACAAACAGCAGCTCGGCCAGTGCGCCGCGGAAATCCGCGCCTTCCGTCCCCCCGAGCCGTATAAAGGCAAGGGTGTCCGGTACGCCGACGAGCAGGTGCGTCGCAAAGAAGCCAAGAAGAAGTAAGGCAGGGTTATGAACGCGAAGAAAGAATCTCGTCTCCGTCGTGCCCGCCGCGCTCGCGCCAAGATCCGCGAGCTGGGCGTGTATCGCCTGTGCGTCAACCGTACCCCGCGTCACATCTATGCGCAGATTATCTCGCCGGATGGTGGCAAAGTGCTAGCCAGTGCTTCTACGCTGGACAAAGCACTGCGTGAGGGTGCGACTGGTAACTCAGAAGCGGCCACGAAAGTGGGCGAACTGATTGCCAAACGCGCTAAAGAAGCAGGCATCACCCAGGTGGCCTTCGATCGTGCTGGCTTTCGGTATCACGGTCGCGTCAAGGCGCTGGCCGACGCCGCGCGTGAAGGCGGCCTGGAATTCTAAAGGGTTTTTACGATGGCGAAGAACGAACAGCAAAGCGGTGATCTGCAGGAAAAACTCGTGCAGGTCAACCGCGTCGCCAAGGTGGTCAAAGGTGGTCGTATTTTCGGCTTCACCGCACTGACCGTCGTTGGTGATGGTAAAGGTCGTGTCGGTTTCGGTCGTGGTAAGGCGCGTGAAGTGCCTATCGCGATTCAGAAAGCGATGGATCAAGCTCGTCGCAACATGGTCAAGGTCAACCTATCAGGCCACACGCTGCAATACCCGGTTAAAGCCCGTCACGGTGCTTCCAAGGTATACATGCAGCCGGCGTCTGAAGGTACCGGCATCATCGCCGGTGGTGCTATGCGCTCTGTACTAGAGCTCGCTGGCGTCCATGACGTATTGGCCAAGTGTTACGGTTCCACCAACCCGGTTAATGTTGTACGCGCTACCGTAAACGGTCTCGCGTCCATGCAAGCACCGGAAGACGTGGCCGCCAAGCGCGGTCTGTCTGTCGAAGCGATCACGGGGTAAGACACCATGGCAGCAACGATCAAGGTTACCCAGATCCGCAGCACCATCGGCGTTTTGCCCAAGCACAAGGCTACGATGAGTGGTCTGGGTTTGCGTCGCATCGGTCATTCGGTTGAGCTGGAAGACACCCCTGCCGTACGCGGCATGATCCACAAGGTAAACTACCTTGTGCGCGTTGAGGGAGAGTAATCCATGAAACTCAATACCTTGAGCCCGGCAGCGGGCTCTAAACACGCTGAAAAGCGTGTTGGTCGTGGTATCGGCTCCGGTCTGGGTAAGACCGGCGGCCGTGGCCACAAAGGCCAGAAAGCACGCAGCGGTGGCAGCGTTAAGCCAGGTTTCGAAGGCGGTCAGATGCCGTTGCAGCGTCGTCTGCCGAAATATGGTTTTACCTCGGCTAAGTCGATGGTGTCTGAAGAAGTGCGCCTGGCGGAACTTGCCCAGGTAGCCGGTGACGAAGTCACTTTGGACACGCTAAAGCAAGCCAACGTGCTGAAGGATGCAACGCAAAACGCGAAAATCATCCTTTCTGGCGAACTGAAAAAAGCGGTTACCGTTCGCGGCATCAAGGTCACCAAAGGTGCCCGTGAAGCGATCGAAGCCGCTGGCGGCAAGGTAGAGGACTAAATGGCCAAGTCAGGAAACATGCCGGCGATGGGCAGCGGTCTGAGTGAACTGTGGGCGCGTTTGCGCTTCGTGCTCCTCGCCATCGTGGTGTACCGTATCGGTGCCCACATTCCCGTTCCCGGTATCAATCCTGACCAGCTTGCTGCCTTGTTTAGGGAGCAACAGGGCACCATTCTGGGCATGTTTAACATGTTCTCAGGTGGTGCTCTGGAGCGCATGAGCGTCCTCGCCTTGGGCATAATGCCGTATATCTCGGCGTCGATTATCATGCAGCTGATGACTGCGGTCTCCCCACATCTTGAACAACTCAAGAAAGAGGGCGAGGCCGGCCGCCGCAAGATTAGTCAGTACACCCGCTACGGCACGGTGTTACTGGCGTTTATTCAGGCTGTCGGTATGTCCGTCGGTTTGGCTAGCCAAGGTATCGCGTATACCGCTGACTTTAGCTTCTATTTTACTGCGGTGATTACGTTTGTATCCGGCGCGGTATTTATGATGTGGCTAGGTGAGCAGATTACCGAAAAAGGTATCGGCAACGGTATTTCGTTGCTGATCTTTGCCGGTATCGTGGCTGGGTTGCCCAGTGCAGTAGGTCAGGCGTTTGAACTGGCTCGCAATGAAGGGGCTTGGAACGTACTGCCGCTGTTAGCGCTTACCGTACTGGGTGTTGCCACCGTGGCCTTCGTGGTGTTCATTGAGCGTGGCCAACGCCGCCTCAAAGTGAATTATCCGCGTCGCCAGGTCGGCAACAAGATGTACGCAGGGCAAAGCAGCTACTTGCCGCTGAAAGTGAACATGGCTGGGGTTATTCCCGCTATCTTTGCTTCCAGTATCCTGCTCTTCCCGGCCTCTATTGGTCAGTGGGTAGGCGCAGGCGATGGCATGGAGTGGTTGCAGCGCGCCTCGCAGGCATTAGGCCCTGGTCAACCGCTTTACATCTTGCTTTTTGGTGCGGCAGTGGTATTCTTCTGCTTCTTTTACACAGCGCTGGTCTTCAATCCTAAGGATGTAGCTGACAATCTGAAAAAGTCAGGTGCCTTCCTGCCGGGTATTCGTCCGGGCGAGCAGACCGCTCGTTACATCGACAAGGTCATGACACGTCTGACCCTGTTCGGTGCCTTGTATATCACTGCGGTTTCCCTGATGCCCCAGTTCCTGATCGTAGCGTGGAACGTGCCGTTCTTCTTTGGCGGTACCTCGCTATTGATTGTGGTAGTGGTCATCATGGACTTCATGGCTCAGGTGCAATCGCATCTCATGTCGCATCAATATGACTCGGTGATGAAGAAGTCCAACCTGAAAGGCTACGGTAGTGGCGGCATCATGCGCTAACGCGCGCCGTCCGTATTGGAGAGAACGATGAAAGTTCGAGCTTCCGTAAAGAAAATGTGCCGTAACTGCAAGATCATTCGTCGCAATGGCGCTGTTCGCGTCATCTGCATCGAACCACGGCACAAGCAGCGCCAGGGTTAATTTCCTGGTCTGTATTAAGCGGGTGCCGGCATACCCCTTGCCTTCGGGCAGCTAAAGGGGGTATGCTGTTGCGCCTTTTAAAGATGATTAACGAGCAAGCCGCTCAAATTTCGGAGTAAGCTGATGGCCCGTATTGCAGGCGTCAATATCCCGGACAACAAGCATGCGGCGATCTCGCTGACCTATATCTTCGGGATTGGCCGTACTCGTGCAGAGCACATCTGTGCTGCTGCCGGTATTGCCATGAATGCCAAGATTCAGGACCTGTCTTCTGAAGAAGTCGACACCCTGCGTTCTGAAGTTGGTAAGTACACCGTAGAGGGCGACCTTCGTCGTGATGTCACGCTTAACATTAAGCGTCTCATGGACTTGGGTTGCTTCCGTGGTCTGCGTCATCGTCGTAGTCTTCCGCTGCGTGGTCAGCGGACTAAGACTAACGCGCGTACCCGTAAGGGCCCGCGTAAGCCGATCCGCAAATAACACGCACGTTCTGGCGTAAAGACAGGAATAGACATCAACATGGCTAACCCGCGTAGTAACCGTAAAAAGGTTAAAAAGCAGGTAGTGGATGCCATTGCGCATATCCATGCCTCTTTTAACAACACGATCGTGACGATCACAGACCGCCAGGGCAATGCTCTTTCATGGGCAACTGCCGGTGGTTCGGGTTTTCGTGGTTCTCGCAAGAGCACCCCGTTCGCTGCTCAAGTGGCAAGTGAACGTGCAGCAACTGCTGCAGCCGAGTATGGTGTGAAAAACGTCGACGTGCTGGTCAAAGGCCCAGGTCCCGGTCGTGAATCCGCCGTGCGCGCACTGAATGCCGCCGGCTTCCGCGTGCAAAGCATTATCGACGCGACGCCCATTCCCCATAATGGCTGCCGTCCGCCGAAGAAACGCCGCGTTTAAGGAGACAGATTCATGGCCCGTTATATTGGACCGAAGTGCAAATTGTCTCGTCGTGAAGGCACCGACCTCTTTTTGAAGAGTGGTGTGACTCCCTTCGAGAAAAAGTGTAAATCCGAGCAGATCCCGGGTGTACACGGCCAGCGTCGTCAGCGTCTTTCAGACTACGGCTTGCAGCTTCGCGAGAAGCAAAAAGTGCGTCGTATGTACGGCGTACTCGAAAAGCAGTTCCGTAACTACTACAAAGAAGCCGCTCGCCTGAAAGGCGCGACCGGTGAGGTATTGTTGCAGTTGCTCGAATCCCGACTGGATAACGTCGTCTACCGTATGGGCTTCGGCTCGACTCGCTCTGAAGCGCGTCAGCTGGTCAGCCACAAGGCGATTGCCGTGAACGGTCGCACCGTTAACGTGGCTTCCTACCAAGTGAAGCCGGGTGACGTTGTGTCCATTCGCGAGAAGGCGAAGAACCAGGTCCGCATCCAAACCGCGTTGTCTATTGCGGCCAACCGTGGTGATGTGGCGTGGATCGAAACCGACGCCAAGAAGATGGAAGGCACTTACAAGGCTCTGCCTGAACGCGGTGACCTGTCTGCCGACATCAACGAAAACCTGATCGTCGAGCTGTACTCCAAGTAAGCAGCGTTAACTAACTAGTCTCTGCTTCTTGAAGCCCGGGCGGTTCTCCGCCCGGATTCTCCTGAGTACAAAGTATCCGTTTGGCAGCCTGATAGGTGTTCATATGCAGCGTTCAGTGACAGAGTTTCTCCGTCCTCGTGACATCAAGGTCGAAGAAATCAGCGCACATCACGCCAAAATCGTTCTCGAACCGTTCGAGCGTGGTTTTGGTCACACCCTGGGGAATGCACTGCGCCGCATTCTGCTTTCGTCTATGCCCGGCTGTGCCGTGGTAGAGGCTGAAATTGCGGGTGTCGAGCACGAATATAGTGCCCTCGAAGGGGTGCAGGAAGATGTCATTGAAATCCTCCTGAACTTAAAAGATGTTGCGATCAAGATGCACAGCCGCGATGAGGCGGTGCTCTCGCTGAACAAGCAGGGCCCAGCCGTCGTCACCGCTGGCGACATTGCGCTTGATCATAGCGTCGAAATCGTCAACCCGGACCACGTCATTGCACACGTCAATGAAGGTGCCGAGCTGAAAATTCAGCTTAAGGTAGCGCAGGGTCGTGGTTACGAACCGGCTGACGTGCGTGGTTCTGATGAAGAATCCCGCGCTATTGGCCGCCTGCAGCTGGATGCCACCTTCAGCCCTGTCCGCCGTGTTTCCTACGCGGTCGAGGCTGCTCGTGTCGAGCAGCGTACCGACCTCGATAAGTTGATTATCGATCTGGAAACCGACGGTACCCTGGATCCGGAAGAGGCTATCCGTCGCAGTGCGACCATTCTGCAAGAGCAGCTGGCCGCCTTCGTCGACCTGGAAGCAGATAAAGAACAGGAAGTCGAAGAGGAAGAGGATCACGTTGATCCGATCCTATTGCGCCCCGTAGACGATCTTGAGTTGACCGTTCGCAGCGCGAACTGCCTAAAAGCCGAGAATATCTATTACATCGGTGATCTGATTCAGCGCACAGAAGTTGAGCTGTTGAAGACCCCGAATCTCGGCAAGAAATCCTTGAACGAAATTAAGGATGTATTGGCGGCGCGCGGCTTGTCCCTCGGCATGCGGTTGGAAAATTGGCCGCCGGCTAGCCTGAAGGACGACAAGGCCTCCGCGTGAGTGTCGACTCGAGTCCCAGTTTGGTAAGGAATCACAACCATGCGTCATCGTAAGAGTGGTCGTCATCTGAATCGTACCAGCTCGCATCGGCAGGCCATGTTCAAGAACATGTCTGTCTCGCTGGTCGAACATGAAGTTATTAAGACAACCCTGCCCAAAGCCAAGGAATTGCGTCGCGTTATCGAGCCGCTAATCACCTTGTCTAAGCAGGACAGCGTTGCCAACCGTCGTTTGGCGTTTGCCCGCACGCGCTCTAAAGAAGCCGTCGGCAAATTGTTCAACGAGTTGGGTCCGCGTTACGCCGAGCGTCCGGGCGGTTACGTCCGTATTCTCAAGTGCGGCTACCGCACCGGCGACAACGCGCCCATGGCGTTCGTTGAGCTTGTCGATCGTCCGGTGGTTGAAGAGGCGGCCGCAGAAGAGTAATCCGCTTCTGTTTCGCCCCGTCAACGCCAAAACCGACCCCTGTGGGTCGGTTTTTTTATGTCGCCGATTAGTCACTTCAGCGTATATACTCAAGCCGTTAGCCTGACACTGGGATCAATCAGGTCGCGTTGGTTTAAAATAAAACGAAGGGGGCGGATATGACAACAAAGCGATGGGGCCACAGCCGGCACAGATCGGTAGGCGCGCTGATTTTAGGCGTGCTGCTTATCGTGATAACACTGCCCCTTCAGGCCGACAATCCGCGCTATGCCGGGATGGTCGTCGATTTGGACGAAGGCGAAGTGCTTTATGCTGAAAACGAGGATGAGCGCCGCTATCCCGCCTCGTTGACCAAAATAATGACCCTTTATCTGACCTTTGAAGCCCTTGATGAGGGACGGTTAGCGCTAGATCAGCCGCTGCCGGTTTCCTCCCAAGCAGCGTCAATGCCGGCTTCCAAACTATGGTTATCGGCCGGTAGTTCGATACTCGTCGATGAGGCGATCCGCGCCTTAGTGGTGCGCTCAGCCAATGATGTGGCGGTGGTGATGGCTGAGGCCCTGGGCGGTAGTGAGCGGCGCTTTGCTCAGTTGATGACCCAAAAAGCCCGTGAGCTAGGCATGCGCAACACCATCTTTCGCAACGCCTCTGGGCTCCCCGACGACCGGCAGATTACCACGGCACGCGATATGGTGACGCTAGGGGTACGCGTTATGCAGGACTATCCCGATTATTATCATTATTTTTCGCTGCAAGAATTTACCTATCGCGGCACCAAGCACACCAGTCATAATCGCTTAGTGCGTAACTATCCCGGCGCGGATGGCTTAAAAACCGGCTTTATTCGCGCGTCAGGGTTTAATGTGATCACCACGGCTACCCGGGGTGATCGTCGTCTTATGGGCATCGTCATGGGCGGTTTTACCTGGCGCTCGCGCGATAAGCATATGGCTAACTTGTTGGATCGTAGCTTTGTTCGAGCGTCACTTCTCGACCAGCCCAATTGGCTTGCGGATGTTAACTTCGCCGCTGATTATATGGCGTTTCCGCCGACGGCTACGAGCACACCCCCCATGGAAGAAGCGCCTGTTGTGGCAACTTACACGCCTGAAACGGCGCCATTTGAGCGTGCTCAGCCAACACGAACCGAGCCGCCGCAGGTAGATCCGCTGCAAGCCTTTATCGAGCGTGAGCGGGCCATGGCCGCGCGCGCCACTGCCGCCGGGGGTTGGGGCATCCAGGTGGGGGCCTTTAGTCAAGAAGACAAAGCTCAGCGTTACGCCCGCCAGGCTGCCGCCTATTTACCCCGTGATGTAGCGGGGCAGGTAGCGGTAGATGCGCCGATTGGCCCAAGCCGCGTGTTTCGGGCTCGGCTTATGGCGTTGGAAGAGCAACAGGCTCGCCAAGCCTGCGACCAATTACGCTCCCGGGGGATGGACTGTTTAGTCGTTAATGCGAGCTTGTAAGGCGTTGAACTCATATCCCGCCGGCGATCTCGCCGGCGGTTTTTTTATGAAGCGGAGGTGGCGATGACTGCATCGTTCAAAGGCATTTTGTTTATGTGCCTGGGCGTGCTGTTTCTAGCGTTGGGTGACGCCGTCTCAAAGTGGCTGGGCGAAACCCATTCGCCGCTGCAGATTATCTTTTTTCGTGCGTTGGTGTCGCTGCCGCTGATTGCCCTGTTGGCGTATTTTTCCGGAGGGTTGCGTAAATTGCGCACTCGCCGACCTGGCGTGCACTTGCTGCGCGGGCTCATCTACACCGCGACCATGGTGTGCTTTGTGTTTGGCTTAACGCTGCTTCCACTGGCGGAGGCAACTGCCATCGCGTTTGTTGCACCACTTTTCGTCACGCTGCTGTCCGTCCCTTTGTTGGGAGAAAAAATAGATCCCCCGGTTTTGATTGCTTCATTAACCGGGTTTGTCGGTGTGCTGATCGTCGTACGCCCCGGGGGCGAAGCGTTCCAAGCGGGCGCGCTGGTATTGGTCGGCGCGGCGTTTTTCTATGCGCTGATGATGATAACCGCCCGCCGCTATGGCGGCCGCGAGCATTTATGGGCCATGGTGTTTTATATGACCACCGTGCCGTTGGTCGTCACCGGCATCAGTTTGCCGTGGGTGTGGCAGACCCCCCAGCCTTGGCATTGGCTGGGTTTTTTATTCTCTGGAATATTGGGCGTGGGCGCGACAGCCAGCATAACCATGGCGTTTCGTCACGCACCGGCGGCGATTGCCGCGCCCTTCGACTACACCGCCATGCTTTGGGCTGTGCTGTTGGGCTGGTGGATCTGGGGCGAATTGCCGGATATGTGGGTATGGGTAGGCAGCGCACTGATCATGGCAAGTGGCTTGGCGATTGCCTATCATGACCGTCGAACGACCCTAAAACGCCGCCCGACGGCGTAACACAGCCAAGTTATGCGTACGCGTATTGAAACTCGCGCGCCGCTTGCTCGGGATCCGGCTGCCCGCAAATAGCTGAAATAACGGCTATCCCCTGGGCCCCGGCGCGCCGTACCGCACTGACGTGGGTGGCATTGAGTCCGCCAATGGCCACGCTGGGCAACGGGCAGGCGTTTGCCAGGGAAGCAAGGCCACCGAAGCCAATCGGCTGGGCGTGATCCTGCTTGCTGGAAGTGGCGAAGATCGGGCCAATCCCCACGTAGTTAAGTTGGTCGGTGGGCGCGTCAAACATCTGATCCACGTTGTTAATCGACAGCCCCAATATGGCCTGCGGCCCCATTGCCGCCCGTGCTTGCTGAACTGCCGTATCACTTTGACCGATGTGTAGGCCATCCGCCTGGCTGGCAAGGGCGACCTTAAGCCGGTCGTTAATAATCAAGGGGACACCGCTGCCTGCCAGCAAGGCTTTCAAGCGGCGCGCTTGATCCGTCATCTGCGCATCGCTGGCCTGCTTATCGCGCAGCTGCACCATGCTCACGCCACCGCGAACCGCCTCGTAAACGGTACGTTCGAGGCCATAAGGTTGGCACAGCGTGGCATCGGTAACTAAATAAAGCGACAGATCAAGCGGCATGGGTCATCTCCCGTTGGGCAAAGTGGCTGAGCGCGTCGGGGGTAAGCTGATAAAGCGCGTCCAAAAAGGCAACGTAAAAACTCCCTGGCCCTGCGGCGATCTCACCGGCGTGGCGACCGGCCATGGCAAAACACGTCACGGCGGCGCTACTGGCGCGTAATGCATCGTCCTGGTTGGCGGCCACAAACGCCGCCAATAAGGCGCTAAGCCCGCAGCCTAACGTCGTGACCCGTGGCATCAGCGGGTGTCCGCCGTTAATTAGGTAACGTTGGTGGCCATCGGTGACTATGTCTTGCTCACCGGTCATGGCGACAATGCAGCGATGCTGCCCTGCGAGCGCCATGGCGGCGTCGAGTGCATCATCGGTAGCCGCGGTCGAATCCACTCCCCGGCCTGCGTGAGCCAGCCCATGGAGCGCGAGTACTTCAGAGGCGTTGGCGCGAATCACGCTGGGTTGGTAGGTCAATAAGTCGGCGCAGACCTGCCGGCGATAGTCGGTGGCCCCGACGGCGACAGGATCTAACACCCAGGGGGTGCCACGCTCATGTGCCGTGCGCGCGGCAATCAGCATGGCGTCTACCCAGTGCGGTGAAAGCGTGCCGATATTGATGGAAAGCGCGCCGGCCATCGCGGTGAATTCGGCGACTTCTTGTTGGGCATGCAACATGGCAGGCGACGCGCCAGTCGCCAGCAACAGGTTGGCGGTGCTGTTCATGGCCACAAAATTGGTGATGCAGTGAACCAACGGGGTGGTGTCGCGGACGGATGATAGGTAACTGCCCAGCGGGGGGTGCGTCATGGTTTCCTCCCAACGTGGGAGGTGGTGATGGCTCACCACGACTCCCTACGCCGGTATTAGCCGGTTCAGGTGATGAGGGTGCTTCTCAGCTCGTTAGGTTACGAGCGCCCCTGTCGTCACTACACTATCCGTGGCTTTTGCAACGCTGTAAAGCCCCGGAAGGGAGGTCTAGCGAAACGCGATGCGAGTGCCGTAGGTAAGCATTTCGTCAGGCGTCATAGCTTTACCTTCAACGCCGATCATTTCATCGCCACACTGGTCAGCAAACGTCAGTACGCCGTGTGTTAAGCCAAGTTCACCCAGCGTGTCGCGTATTTCCCCGGTGCCAAGGAAAGTGCTGACATGACCCTGGGCATCAGACAAGTCGGATACGCCATTGGCATGATGAAAACGCACTTTATAAATACCGTCCATGGATTCCACTTCCACAATCGGCGAGAAACCATTGCGTATTGCCTGGGATAGCTGCTTCAAGGTTATGTGATCGCCAAGAGCCATATCAATCGAGGTCATGACCTACTCCTGATGGAACCGCCTGCTTTGGACATGGATATTCTGTACAAAAGTGATAATAGAAGTGTAGAGCAGTTGCATAGAATATCCAGCCTGACCACCGGCACGCTAATGCACGGCATCCAACGCATGCTGGCGTAACGTCACCATCCCGATGATATCTAGGGTTTTCTGGTTAGTGCCCGATAAAATGACCGGGGGCGCCAAGCCTGCTTCCGCCGCTTCCAGCCAGCGTGAGGCACACAGGCACCAACGATCGCCGGGCTGCAACCCAGGAAAACCAAACTCAGGCCGCGGCGTCACCAGGTCATTGCCCTGGGCCAGCGAAAAGGCGAGGAATTCCTCGGTTAGCATGGCGCATACTGAGTGAACCCCGGCATCATCCGCGCCAACGCGGCAAAATCCGTCGCGGTAAAAGCCGGTTTTGGGCGCATGGCAGCACGGCGTGAGCGGTTCACCCAGTACATTGAGATCGCGGGCCATAAAGCCTCCTTCAGGTTTAGGGCTGGAATTTTTGTCGACTGCCCTCATGATGGAGCGACAGTCATCGTTGTACTTGGCTTATCAATGCAGGATTTATAAACACGCTTTTTATAAAGGTAGTATAGCCTTGTACACAGTATCCGAAACGTCAAAGGAGGTAGCGCATGTCATTTCAAGGTGAACAGCAACCCGGGGTAGTGCCGTCCCCTGAACAGACCCAAGGTTTTCGCCTAAACCACACCATGCTACGGGTTAAAGACCCCGCGCAAGCCTTGGCGTTTTATTCTCAGGTATTCGGCATGCAGGTGATGCGTCGGTTGGATTTCGAGGAAATGCAGTTCTCGCTTTACTTCCTGGCCAACCTGGAAGCCGACGACAACGTGCCTGAAGATACCCAAGCGCGCACCGCCTGGACGTTTAGCCAGAAGGGCCTGCTGGAACTTACCCACAATTGGGGGACGGAAAACCAGCAGGACTTTGCCTACCACGACGGCAATGCCGAGCCTCAGGGCTTTGGCCATATCTGCTTTAGCGTGCCCGATCTAGCCGCGGCGCAGGCATGGTTCGACGAGCACGACGTGACCTTCGTCAAGCGTGCTTACCAAGGCAAGATGAAAGATGTGATTTTCGTCAAAGACCCGGACGGCTACTGGATCGAAGTGATTCAAGCGGATCTGATGGCAGGAAAGGGCGATTAGCATGGCGCATCTGCTGTTCCGCCTGCGCCATGTAACCGAGGAAGAGGCCATGGAAGTCCGCCAGCTGCTAGAGGCCCATGGCATGGACACCTACGAGACACAGGCGGGCTTTTTTCGCCTGGGGGTGGATGCGATTTGGCTGCGTGACCCTAGTCAGTTGGAGGATGCCAAGGCGCTGCTGGCCGACTACCAAGCCGAGCGCCTGGCCCAGGCCAAGCAGGCGCATCAAGAGGCCATCGCGCGCGGCGAGGCCCCGACCCTATGGCAACGCTTCACCGCCCACCCCGTGCAAGTCACGCTGGTGGGCGTGGCCATCTTACTGCTTATCGCGTTAACGCTACTGCCGTTTCTGGCCTTAGGCTAAATCGGTTTGCGCAGGCGGTAAGTGGCCGCGCTTGAGATACAGCTGAACACCGGATGCCCCAGCGGTCAGCGTGAGCGCGACGCCGCTGGGGTAGCGGCACCAGCTTCCGGCGGCATACTGACCCTCGCCGTCGCTCAAATCGCCTTCTAAAACGTAAAACTCCAGCCCACCGGCCAGCTCGGGGTAGCGAATCGATTGGACTGCTTCCCAGCGCTCGAGGCTCACCCGTTCTTGCTTAAAGGTGTGCAGCATTTTGTAGCTAATGCCCGGTCGGCGATCCGGCTGCCAGGGCAAGCGATGGGCGGGAACGGCCAGTTGTAACTCATCGTTCGGGTCGAACTGATGCAGTTTGACCAGAATCAACGCACCCTCCTCGCCAATTTGCGGCGTATGACCCGTGCCGATTGGATTGCGCAGGTAGCTACCGGCCGCGTAACGGCCATGCTCATCGGCGAATACGCCTTCCAAGACTAAAATCTCTTCACCGCCGCCGTGGGTGTGCCGCTCAAACTTTGTGTTGGGGGCGTAGCGCACAAGGCTGGTAGCGCGAGCAACTTCATCACCAATCCGGTCAAACATCATGCGCTTTACCCCCGCGCTGGGGGAATCGACCCACTGATACTCTTCCGGGGTAACACAGGCAAAGTGGCTAAAATCGGCGTTTAGACGCATGGGAAAGGGCTCTTTGCGGTCAAGGTAAGTAACGGGAAGGGGTGTTAGCAGGTTGCTAGTCTCCATATCGACAGCAAAAAATGCAACTTTCGGTTGTTTGATCTTCGCTATATCGCCATAAAAAACACCCCAGCCATTGGATGAATGGCCAACGATTGGGGGGCAGTTCACGAAGGCGGCATCAGGTTGTCTGGCTGCTTGCTTAGGGCGCTTCAGTCAGCTCGGAAAGGATACGGTGTGCAGTTTCAATGCGCGCCTGGTTGGGGTAGTTGCGGTTAGCCAGCAGCACAATGCCGATTTGCTCGCTGGGTACAAAAGCCACATAGCCGCCAAAGCCGTTGGTAGCGCCGGTTTTGTTGTAGAGCGCTTCCTGCCTGGGGGCTAGTGGTGGGGTTAAGCGGTTGGCAGGGTTGGGCTGCAAAATCATCTCAAGCGAGTTGCCTGCCAGCAACTGATCGAGCGCCACCGGGTAGGCATAGCTTTCCCAGCCCAGCCCTTGGGTCATATTGCCGATCTCAAAGTACCCCCTGCGCGTGGCTGCCAAGGCTTGGCTTAGTGGCTCATTAAGCTCAGCACCACTCATATTGGCTTCTAGCAGCGTTAGTACGTCTGCGGCAGTCGATTTCAATCCGTAGGCCTGAGCATCCAGCATGCCTGGGTTTACCCGAATGGGTTCATCCTCTTTAGAGTAACCGTAGGCATAGTGCGCCTGCTGCGCTTCAGGCACCTGAAAGTAGCTATGCTCAAGCCCTAACGGGGCGAACAGCGTTTCCGCCATCAATGTCTCGAAGGGCTGATCAAGGCTTTGTGCGGCGAGATAACCGAACAGGCCCATGCTCGGGTTGGAGTAGAGCCGGTGGCTGCCAGGGGCGGATTCAGGCTGCCACTGGCGATAGTAGTCGATCATCGCCTCTTCGCTTTGAACTTCCTCTGGGAACTGCAGTGGAAGCTCACCCGCCGTGTAGGTGCCCAGTTCCAGCAGCGTAATCTCATCGAAGGCGCTGCCTTCAAGGGCTGGCAGGTAGCGACTGGCCGGATCGGAAAGCGAGAGCGCGCCGCTAGCCTGGGCATAGCCTGCCAATGTGGCGGTGAAGATCTTACTGATAGAGCCTAGCTCGAACAGCGTCTCATCGGTGACCGGGGTTCCCGCTTCTTGATTGGCGAGGCCATAATTAAAGTAGTGCTGCTGACCGTTGATGCTAAGCGCGATCGCCATGCCTGGAATACGATGCTCAGCCATTAAAGGCGCGATAGTGTCGTTCACCAGCGCCTCAATCTCTGCGCTGTCAGGCGCATTGGATGCCCAGGCAGTGCCGCTCATTAGGAGCGAAGCTGTCATGATAAGGCCGGAGTTTGCTGCTAACATCTTACGCATACCGAGATCCTGTTTTGATGAGTGTAGTAGGAAAGCTGGGTGGTACCACCAGCCACAGGGAGCGTGACAGTGGCTAACTTACGGCGCGCTGCGGCAATTCACAAACAGCGATATTTTGCATAAGCCATTAGAAAAATTTGGGGGTCAGCGTGGTGCATCCCTACCTGCCGTTGAAGGCGCTGCGCGCCTTTGAAGTGTCGGCCAGGCATTTAAGTTTTACCCGGGCATCAGAAGAGTTACACGTGACCCAGGCGGCGGTTAGCCACCAGGTTAAGCTGCTCGAAACGCAGTTGAAGGTACCGCTGTTCAAGCGTTTGCCTAGGGGGCTAATGCTTACTGAGGAGGGTGAGTTGCTGCTGCCGGTATTGAAGAGTTCCTTCGATCAAATATCCCACACACTCGAACGGGTGGGCGAGAGCAGCTATCGGGAAATATTACACGTCGGCGTTGTGGGTACGTTTGCCGTCGGCTGGCTGCTGCCGAGACTGGGAGATTTTCAGCAACAGTATCCGTTTGTCGATTTGCGCCTTTCCACCCATAACAACCGCGCGGATCTGGCTGGTGAAGGGCTGGACTTTGCTATCCGTTTTGGTACGGGCGCCTGGCACGGTACCGCGGCGCAGCCGCTACTACCGGCGTCACTCTCGGTAATGTGCATACCTGATATCGCCGCGCGGCTTAACACCCCGGCTGATGTATTGGGTGAAACCTGGCTGCGCTCTTATCGCGCCGATGAGTGGACAGAGTGGCTATTGGCGGCAGGGCTACCCCGCAGCTTTCCGATGACCAACAGTATTGTGTTTGACTCTTCCATCGCCATGGTGGAAGCAGCCCTACAAGGGGCAGGCGTGGCGCTGGCGCCACCGCTGATGTTCCCCCGCCAACTGAACAGCGGCGCGCTGGTACAGCCTTTCGACACCACTGTCAGTCTGGGAGGTTACTGGTTGACTCGCCTGCAGACACGCCCAGAAACCCACGCGATGGCGTCCTTCCGGGAGTGGCTGCTGACGGCAATTAATACCTGAGCAACGCTTTGGATCATAGAGACTTAGTGGCTAGATCCGCTTAGTGATCATGCCCGTGTCCGTCGTCATGCTCCTCATGACTTGGCTCTTTATGACCAGGCTCTGCTAGCGCATCGTGTAGCACCTGTGCATTGTGGCGCATCATGCCTAAGTAAGTGCTTGCTTCGCCTTCCGCGGCTAGTGCATCAGCGTAGAGCGTTCCAGCAATCGGTAAGCCAGTCTCTTCGGCAAGCTGGGTGATGATCGACTGGTTGGTCATGTTCTCGTGGAACAGCGCTTTCACGTTCTCTTTCTCAATCACATCCACGAGCGCGGCCATGCTGGCACCGCTAGGATCGGCTTCCGTCGAAAGCCCTACCGGAGAAAGGAAGTTCACTCCGTAAGCGCTTGAGAAGTAGCCAAAAGAATCGTGGCCGGTAATCACGCTGGTAGAGGCCGGAATCTCATCGATCAGCGAGCGAATCTCGGCGTCTACCTCGGCCATTTCCTGTAAGTACTGCTCCGCATTAGCGCGGTACGCGTCGGCGTTATCGGCATCCGCGGCCATTAACCCATCGCGGATATTGGCGATATACACCTCGGCTTGGTGCATATCCTGCCAGGCATGAGGGTCTTGATTGCCATGGTCATGACCCGCGTGCTCATCAGCATGATCGTCGTGGCCATGATCATCATGATCATGTTCTTCATGCCCATGCTCTGCGTGGTCATGTGCTGCATGTTCTTGCTCGTCATGCGCTGCGAAAGAGAGCGGCTCGATGCCATCGGTCGCGGTGACCATCGACCCGTTGTAGTCGCTGGCGCTAATCAAACGCTCCATCCAGCCTTCAAACCGCAGGCCGTTGAACACCACTAAATCCGCGTTGGCCAGTGAGCGTGCATCGCCGGGGCTGGGGGAAAAGACATGGGCATCGCCGTCGGCAGCGACCAGGGAGGTCACATCGACATGATCACCGCCCACGTTTTCCACCATATCCGCCAGGATAGAAAAACTGGTGACGACTTGAACGCGGTCATTCGCCATGGCAGCAGGCAGCGCCAGCAGGGCGGAAACGCCGACTAACCAGCGCGACGAAGAGGCAATAGCCATATAACACTCCTTGCGGTTAAACATAAACGATAAGACTCATTACCCTTGCTCTACTGCCAACGGCGTTGTTTTACGCCGCAGCTTGGCCGCCAAGCTGTGGTAGCGACCAAACAGGGCCGAAAAGAGATAACCGAACCCGGCCAGCAGAATAATGCTCGGGCCTGAGGGAATATCCAGATGGAACGAGAGCAGCAGGCCGCCGGTGCTCGCCACCATGGCCAGCACAATCGCAATGCCGATCAAACCCTCTAAGCGTTTGCTCCAAAAGCGCGCCGAGGTGGCGGGCAGCATCATCAAGCCCACCGCCATCAACGTGCCCAGGGTTTGAAAACCAGCCGTCAGGTTAAGCACCAACAGCCCCAAAAATACGCTGTGCACCCAGCCGCTGCGGCGGCTCTGGCCGCGTAAAAACAGCGGATCCAAACACTCCACCACCAAGGCGCGGAAGACCACCGCCAGGGTAAGCACGATCAGTGTGCTGATACCCGCGATCAGTAGCAGCGCGGTGGAGTTGATCGCCAAAATGGAGCCAAACAGGACGTGGGTAAGGTCAACGCTGCTGCCGCCAATTGAAATCAGCATGACACCCCCCGCCAGGGAGATAATAAAAAAGCTCGCCATGGCGGCGTCTTCACGTTGGCCGCCCATTTTGGACACCGCCCCCGCCAGCAGCGCGACCATTAAGCCAAACAGTACCCCGCCAATGCTCATCACCGGCAGCGAAAACCCCGCCAGCAGAAACCCCAGCGCGACGCCGGGTAAAATCGCATGCGCCATGGCATCACCAATCAGGCTCATACCGCGCAGCACCAAAAACACCCCTAGCGTGGGCGCCGCTAGCGAAAGCGCCAGCCCACCGACCACCGCGCGGCGCATAAAACCGTACTCGAACGGGCTGATAAACCACGTATTAAGCAGATCCAGCATGGCGCCCTCCTATGGTAAATGGCACCACCTGGGCGGGCGTCTGTTGATGGGTAAGCGCGCTGGGCGATACCCAGCGGCCGTGGCCACCGTTGAGCATTAGCACTTCGTCGGCCAGTTGGCGCAGATGATCCATGTCGTGCAGCACCACAATGATGGTGGCGCCCTCGTCAGCCATTTGGCGCAAAATGCGGATCAAAATATCCACCGTCTCGCTATCCACATTGGAAAACGGCTCGTCGAGCAGTAAAAGCTCGGCTTCCTGCATCAGCGTGCGGCCAATCAGCGCTCGCTGGCGCTGCCCGCCGGAAAGCTCGCCCAGCGGGCGGTGGGCTAAATGCGAAATGCCCAGCCGCGCCATAATCTCGCGACCTTTACGATAATGCGCCGCACAGTAGCCTTTAAACGCGCCGTGGCTCGGCCAGCTACCGGTCATCACCAGCTCCTCCACGCTCATCGGGAAGGTCAGGTCGAGCGCTAATTGCTGAGGCAGCCAAGCGCGACGCTCTCTAGGCACGGTACACACCACCTTGCCTTTGATTGGGCGCAACTCGCCCATGATGGCTTGAATCAGCGTGCTTTTACCCGCCCCATTGGCTCCCACTAGCGCCGTGATCGCTCCCGGCTGAAAATCGCCTTCTACATGCTCCAGCACCGCGCGGTGCCCCTGAGCCAAATGCAGGTCATGAAGTTGCAAGCGTGATAGTGAGCGCTGACTCATAATGCCCACCCGTTGGCCCACACCACCAGTAACCACAGCACTAACAGCGGTACTGAGACTGACAGCAGTCGCTTCACCGCCGACAGCGACATCAGCGAAAAATGGCAAGGCCCTTCCTTGTTGTGGCGATGCGAATGCTCACTCATTAAGCCGCCCTCGTGAATAATCAAATAGGTTATAACATAACAATTGGCGAGGCCAATAAATTTGCTGGGTATTTTACTCGCTCAGCAGCTTAGGGCAACGCTGAATGCGCAGTGACACGCTCAAATATGCCGCAGCGATCATCTTTAGGGTAAGCGTGTGGGGTCTGATGGTCATTGTTAATGAAGAATGATTAGATGGAGAAAACTAATAAGGAATGCTGCCATGGATGATTTTTCACCAAGCGGTCTTAACTGTGTATAAAATTTGACAATTATGAGAGTAGATCGCACCGGATTATGGAGAAGAAACCAATGACAGCTAACAAGTCAGCCATGAATATGCCCGAGTTACGGGTATTTGCTAAGCCGCTTGTCATTGGCTTCATAATTGCAGAGGTTTGGCGGGCCGCATTCTACCTCGGCTCTAACTTCACTCCGGCATTGTATGAAGTAGCTTCTTGGGTGAAAACTGGTGGGGTATTAGTCGTACTGCTGATATGTCTGATCTACATTTACAAACGCGGTGCATTTGCCGTCGCTGCTCGAATGGGCCACAGTCGTCGCCTCGACCTGCTGGCTGCAATGGGCGTTGGCATTTGGGCAAATGAGTTAGCCTCCCCCTGGCTAGCCAAGCCGCACGCAGCACTGCAGAATGCGGATCCCTATTGGGCTCCAGCGATCGTGCTCCTGTTATGCATTATGTTGTTGTCTCCACTGGTTCGGTATTATTGGCCGAGACCTAAAAGAACGATTCCACAGCAGCACTTCATTGCAGATGAGGAAGTTAAAGATAAGAGCGAGGATCTGCTTGAGAATGAGTCGCAGGCCAAGTCGTTCGCCGATGCTGTTCTCGAAAGTGGTGCACACCCAGGTCTTATCTTTGGAGTTGAAGGGCCATGGGGTGTTGGCAAGACGAGCTTTATTAACCTAGCTGAGCGTTACTGGGCGGAAGCAGAAGATAGAGTAATTGTTTGTCGGTTTGAGCCACTTCGTTACGCATCAGAGCCAGACCTTGCTGATCGCTTGATTCGTGACTTATCTGGTTCGATTCAACGTAAAGCCTTTGCTCCAGAGTTTCGACCGGCGGCATCACGGTACTCCCGGTTGATAAAGGGAAAGGCCGATGTTTCATTCCTGGGCTTCAAACTTTCCCTGCAACCTTCACAAGAGACTGTTGATGAACTGCTAGATGACATCAACGAAGTTCTTAAACGCATTGGTCGACGCGTGATTATTGTTATAGATGACCTTGATCGTTTGGATGCCAAGACTACGAACAATGTCTTGTTCGCAACGCGCCAGACTTTCAAGCTCTCGCAAGCTACCTATGTTTTAAGCTACGACACTGAGGTTCTTGCCGGAGGCCAGGAAGAAGGTTTAAGAGCACGAGAATTCCTCGAGAAGTTTGTGACAGTAAAGTTGAGCTTATTTGTCGATAGTTCGAGCATTCGAGATTTCCTTCGAAGGGATTGGCAACAAGCAGAAAACCACCTCGGCTCGATACCTCCCGACACGATGGTGAAACTTGGTACAGTACTCAACGAGTTGGCAGATATTCTTGACGGTGAGTTTGCGGCGAAGTACTTGCCACTAGTGGGTGATATGCGCAAGGTAAAGCGCTTCGTCAATGCCATGCTACTCATGCAGATTGAGAAAAGTGAACTAGGCCGGACGGATTTCAATAAGCGCGACCTCATCAACCTAATACTTTTACACCTGCACTATCCTGGGCTATTCAGGCGTATCTACGCTGAGGAGACGCAAGGGCGTATTGGTTCCTTCTCGGTGTATCACGAGTGGGGTGAAAGAAGGTTCAAGAACTCGCCAGAGCTTTCCACGTTGGTAGAGGCGCAACCAGACACCGCGAAGTTTCTTTTGAAGCAGCTTTTCGACGTCGATACTTTGCAGCTTGGTGATTCAAGTACTGTAGATGAGGCTGTTTGGGCATCGCGTGCCTGCTTTAATCAGGACTCATTTAGGAACCTTGAAGATTATCTTAAACTAATCGTCCGCTTTGCTACCCCAGAGCCACAGGAAACCTTCGTCTTGTACCAGAAGGCTGTGGAGCAAGTTCGAAAGGGGATTTCAATCGCTTCAGTCTTGAGATCGCCTGAGTTTCGATTGGAGCGAGGGGAGCATGCGCATGACCAATTCTGGAGAGTGCTCGTCAACCAGTCTAATAGCTTTACTCAAGCTGTCGCCGAAGGTGCTATCGACACTCTCATCGACTACCTACCTTGCTATTCTTCAATCACGAACTATGATCAAGGCTTGCGACAAAGGTCGATATATTCCCTGCTATTACTATTAGATCGTGCTGGTTGGGGGGGGGAACTAGGTCGTCGTCCTGCAAATACACCGGAGAATATCGAAGAGATCGCATGGCGGGTCTTCGGCGAACGTTCCTATCAGGGCAAAGGCTTGATTCAACGCCTTGCTAGTGCTGATCGCGGAGCCCTGGGCTGGAACGATCTCATGTTGTTCAGGCTCCAGTGCTCAGCAGATCGTCAAGGGCAACTGCACAACCTGCAATCAGCTCTCATCATCCATACGGATAAAAATGCAAAAACAACTGGTTTGGTCAGTGATCTCGCATTGATGGGAATGAGAAAACTGTCTCAGGAAGTATTCGCGCTATTCAAGCGAGCCTATATTGATCCGGAGCATAACTTTTTTGAAGAAGCAGGATCTATTACAGATGATGCGTTGCTCGGCGCAGATAAATCTTTACTTAGCCAGTCGGATTTAAAAAACAGTAATCAATTCCCGCAAAATGACAATTCTCTTGAGGAGCGTTTCTCCCGGGCCCGCACTAGCATCAAGACTTTTGTGATTTACCAACTTAGCAATTCGTTTCGGCCGCACGGGTCAGGTGTAGGCTGTGGGTATTATGACGAGCATGGGGATGCCGATGGCAATGGAGTAGCAAAGTTGATGAATGATTATGTGTTTGGCGTGTGCTTCAACCCTTCAATTAACGAGGATAATGTCTTTCACTTCCTCGATTATTGTCTGTCTAATTTGAATAATTCATTCTTTTTAAACGGAAGTGATGAGGGTTGCGTTGCGACAAAAGCCGGACTTTCAGGAGGGCTTGATTCTAAGGAAATGGGGGTTTATTGGAATCGGCACAAGGAGCTCATTCGTCAGTTGGCCCAGCAGGCTGAAGATAGAAATGTAGCCACATATAATTATACTGCTTCTTACAGCGAAGACCTAAAAGGAGTCTTCGATGTACTTGACGGATTGTCCAAAGAGATTTCGGAGTTAGATGTTTAGGCCGATTACTTGTCGAGAGTTTCGTTTTAGCAAAAATCATCCCCAAGATTAAGTTGATGTTTGAGCGTTCATATTATGGTTGATTTCCCCAGAGACGGGGCAGCTCAGGGCATTCTGCGTAAATTGACGCGCTAGTGTGTTGATTAGACAGCTGGATGTTGACGTGGGTTGCCTACCATGCAGATTAGAAGCCCATACTATACGTATAGTATGGGTATAAAGTGCTTGCTGCCGCCCAGGCAGCCTAGACACGCAACGGATTCAAAATCCACTGCGTGTCGGTTCAGTGGAACTCTTTCGTATTAAACAACCCTATTCCTCAGAACTAGGCTCCATGGCGCGCTTATCGTCGGGTAGGCGGACGGTGTCGCCTATCTGCAGTTTGTCGTGGCTGTCGAGGCGGTTGCCGTGTGAGTCGATGATGGCGACCACATCGCCAATGCTAACGGCGTCGTCATCGCGGTAGCTACGTACGTCGATACGCACCACGCAGCCTTTATACCGCGCAGAGAGAATATCGCCGGTGTTCGGGGTGGGGTCGAGGTTGGGGTCTTGGGCGTAATGTTGAATCACGCTGGCGCTGCCCGGGGCGTCCCATTCGATGTGTCGATGCATAGTAAATTCCTTGTTTTCGCTGCTTGGTTGATCCGTTTAAGCGGTTATTGCTGTGGCGTATTAGACGTTTTCAGCTGGTTTAGGTGGCTCCACGTATTGAAACATGAAGGTGAGCGCGGCGGGCAAACTGGCGCGCCAAACACGCCAGGTGTGGCCGCCTGGGTAAAGGTCTAGATTGACCGCGTGGGGTTGAATTCGCTCCATGGCCTGACGCAGTTGGCGGGCGTGAAACTCGGCGTCGAATTCATCTCGTCGACCCGCGCTAATATACAGCGGCACAGGCGGCACCTCGCTGCGTTCTACCGTGGGGCGTGGCGTCACTTTGAGGCGGTAATCTTCAAGGTGCGCGGTGTAGTTCAACTGCTCCCAAAGCTGGCGGTCAAACTCGCCCTGGTCGTTAAGGAATGACGGGTGGCGGTTAGCCGAAGAGTTGCTGGGCGGGTAGGGCGCGTAGCTAGCGGGGCTGAGGGCGGCCACCGCCGCGAAAAGGTCGGGGCGTTCGAGCGCAAAATTCAGTGCGCCAAAGCCGCCGGCGGAGAGTCCCCCAACGCCGCGCATCGAGCGCTCGGTGCCAACGCGATAGTGTTCTTCAACATGCGGCATAAGGTCATTGAAAAAGGCACTACGGGCTGGTTGGTTATGGCCGTCCACCCACCAACTGTGGCTGCCGGGCATGATAAATACGCTCGGCGGAATATGCCCCGCGCTAATCAGCCGGTCGGCGGTTTGCTGCAAATTACCCTTGGCGAGCCAATCGCGCTCGTTGCCGAACGAGCCATGTAACAGATAAACCACGGGGTAGACCGTGTCGCTATCGTCATCGTAGCCATCCGGCAAATATACCGTGTAAGGATAGGCCTGGCCCAAGGTGGGCGCGTCAAAATGGTGGCGTTCCACACTGCTGGCGAGGGCCGTTGTGCAGGTAGTCAATACGCCTGCGAATAAACCGAGTAGGCTGATAGCCCCAAGCCGCCAGAGGGGGCGTTTCATCATTAGCACCTCGTCTGCTGGGAATTATCGTCTATTGGTGCGGTCGGACAGCGCACGGCAAAGGATGTTCAGCGCGCTCATGCTCTAAGCGTAGCGCAATCGATTCGGACGGGAATCCTAATGCAGAAAGTGGAAGAGATCTTTTGGTTGAGAGCGTACGGCTGCATCGCCGTTTTTTTATTCCACTTATTGGATCGAGTGAATAACTATGTAGACAATCTGGTCACCGATTTTATGCGCATTCCGCTGGTGCTGGGGACGCCGATTTTCTTGTTTATCGCGGTGTTTGTGTTTGCCGTTCGTTACGATAAAGCGGTACCCGAGGGGTTTCTTGCTCAGCGCGTGAAGTACGTCATGCTGCCGTATTTCGTCTATGGATTTATCTATTCAACCGCACAGTGGGTGACGGCGTGGGCGGAGGGCGAGCCGGTCAATTTCTGGGCCAATGCGCTCCATTATTTTGTTTATGCAGGCTGGCACGGTTACTTCCTGATTATCGCCATGCAGTTTTACGTGGGCTATTGGTTGTTTACCCGCTGGCGCCTTTGGCGGCTCAACCCGGTGCCTTGGTTTTGGCTGGCCTGTTTGATCAGCATGAGCTACTGGGGAACGGCCTATTGGCTGGGGGTGGATCCGCCCGGTTATCTGTTATGGATAGCCCCACTTGGCTGGCTGTATCTGTTTTTTCTGGCGTTAGTGCTGGTGCGTTACTATCCCCTGGCACCGCAAGGCGTTAAAGCGCAGCGACCGAAATGGATGAAATACCTGGCCCACCCGGCCTGCCTGGGTGTTTTTATGGTGGGGATTTGTTTGGCAACGCTGGCAGGTTTACCAGAGTTCACCTCAAAAGAGGTGTGGGTGATCCCGTTCTTTGTACTCTTCACGCTTTGCGCGACACGGCAACTTAAAGGCTATGTCGCGCCAAATTGGGTGCGCCAAATCAATGTGTATTCGTTCAATATTTATTTGGCGCACCCGATGTTTTTCATTGTTACCGATTTACTGATTGCACCTTTAGCGCTGCCCATCTCGTTGTATGCCCTGATTCTTGCGGTGGTGAGCATGGTGGGCTGTATCCTATTAAGCAACGTGGTGAACATGTCTAGAGTCGGCGCCATGATGTTTGGGAAACAGCTGCACGTGGCTCTCCGTTAGGCAATGTGTCCCGGTATAGCGGTTGTGTCTTCAGGATTGAAGGTGTGGATGCGGGTGGGGCAGGCGTGCAAACGCTGCAAGAAGTCGTGTAGCGCGGCTTGGTCGAGCTCGGGGTCGAAGCCGCCCAGACGCTCCAGCCAGGTACGTCGCACCGCTATATAAGGTGGTGTGTGTAGTGCCGAGGATAAAAAGCGTTGCAGTAAGCGCGTTGGCAGGGTGGGTTCGCTCGACCCGAGCGCTACGGCATCCACCGCATAGCTATCCAGCAGCGGGAATAGCGCTTGCCATAAGGGCACCGGTAAGGACGTGGCGTGTAGCGCAAAAATCAACCATTCGGCTTGGCTGGCAGCGGCGGCATGGTTTAGTCGCGCGCCTAATGCCAGGGCAGGTTGAGGAATGCAGAGTGCATCGAAACGCTGCACTATAAGCGCTAAGCGGTTGTCTTTCTCCAGGCTGGTGACCCGTAGCGTACAAGCGGGATGATCCGTCGAGGCGTGGTAAATGGCGTGGAGGTGGCGAGGCAGTTGGGCACCCGTTACGTAGGCATCAACAATAAAACAGACCGACTTCATGGGTGACCCTCCGGCCAAATGTGTTCGGTTATTGTCTATTGTAACTTATTGTGTTGAAAAGTTTAATATAGTATCTATTGCTTGTTGCGCAAGCTAATTAAGCATGTTGTTTATAGGCAGTCCTGTCTATGCACCGTTTTTGTGCAAATTGGCTTGTCTTTGTTCCATGCTGGTGCATTTTCAGGCTGTGCGGCGCGTGTGGCGTCAGATTTATCGCTTTATGCCACATGAGGAAGCACAGCGGCGAATTTTAAAACTGATAAAAAACAAATATTTGCGATTTTTTAAGGCCATATTGGTGCAGAAATGGCACGCAACCTGCATTGTTATTAACAGCGGCTAGCCGGTCATAGGCAAAACGCCTTAAGGCGTGCTACAACATTAGCCGGTTTCGTTATCGCTAGGCGTTCTGTTAATTGCAACGAACAAACGTTGAGTGAATAAGCAAGGCAGGCGTGCCATGATGCACGCGTTATGTCGAACAACATTTATCGGTAGCTTACTGTCATTAGCTTTAAGCCACGCTCATACCGGAGGACACTATGTCAGCCAAGACTCTCGCGCTAATCGAAGAGCATGATGTTAAATGGGTAGACCTACGTTTTACCGACACCCGCGGTAAAGAGCAGCACGTCACCGTGCCTGCTCGCGATGTGGACGAGGAATTTTTCGAAAACGGCCAGATGTTCGATGGTTCATCCATCAACGGCTGGAAAGGCATCAACGAATCCGACATGATTCTGCGTCCGGAAGACGGCTCTGCCTACCTCGACCCGTTCACTGAAGACGCTACCCTGGTTCTGCGTTGTGACATCATCGAGCCGGCGACCATGCAGGGTTATGATCGTGATCCGCGCTCCATCGCTAAGCGTGCTGAGTCTTACCTGCAGTCAACCGGTCTTGGCGACACGGCCTTCTTCGGTCCAGAGCCTGAGTTCTTCATCTTTGACGAAGTGCACTGGAAAGCCGATATCCAAGGTGCCATGTACAAAATCACCTCTGAAGAAGGTGCATGGGCCACAGACAGCCAGGTCGAAGGCGGCAACTTAGGCCACCGTCCGCGCGTGAAAGGCGGCTACTTCCCGGTTCCGCCGGTCGACAGCTTCCACGATATCCGCGGTGCCATGTGTAACACCTTGGAAGCCATCGGCCAGTCGGTAGAAGTTCACCACCACGAAGTATCCAACGCCGGCCAGAACGAAATTGGCGTTAAATTTAATACGCTGGTGAAGAAAGCTGACGAAGTGCAGGAAATGAAGTACGTGATCCACAACGTGGCACACGCGTACGGTAAAACGGCGACTTTCATGCCGAAGCCGCTGGTAGGCGATAACGGCTCGGGCATGCACGTTCACCAGTCGTTCTGGAAAGACGGTAACAACCAGTTCGCGGGTGACGAGTACGCGGGCCTGTCAGAAATGGCGCTGTACTACATCGGCGGTATCATCAAGCACGCTCGTGCGCTGAACGCCTTTACCAACGCCTCGACCAACTCGTACAAGCGTCTGGTACCGGGTTTTGAAGCGCCGGTCATGCTGGCCTACAGCGCCCGCAACCGTTCCGCTTCCATTCGTATTCCGTATACCGCCAGCCCTAAAGGCAAGCGCGTCGAGCTTCGCTTCCCCGATCCGACCGCCAACCCGTACCTGTGCTTTGCGGCAATGCTGATGGCGGGTATCGACGGTATCAAGAACAAGATCCACCCTGGCGATGCCATGGACAAGAACCTGTACGACCTGCCGCCGGAAGAAGGCAAGTCGGTACCGACCGTTGCGAGCAGCCTGGATCAAGCCTTGGAAGCCCTCGATGCTGACCGCGCTTTCTTGACCGAAGGTGGCGTGTTCACCGACGATATGATTGATGCTTATATCGAACTCAAGATGGAAGACGTGGAGCGTATCCGCATGACCACGCACCCCGTCGAGTTTGATATGTACTACAGCTGCTAATCACACCGTTGCGGTGATGATAAGCTCAAACCCCGCTACGGCGGGGTTTTTTAGTTTAGGGGGAGAGCATGTTGTGTAAGGGGCTAACGCGGCGAATATGGCGGGGCTTAGGGCTCGGTTTGCTAGTCAGTGCGGTGGCGGTCGGAGCCAACGCTTCAACGGTCTATCGGGTGGTTGACGACAACGGCAATGTGACTTTCACCGATAACCCCCGTGACGGCGGCGAAGCGCTGAAGCTGGCGCCGCTACCTGGGTTACCCGACCAGCGGGCCAGTACGCCCACCCGCCCAGCGTCGGCCTCGCCGGGCCAGCCCTTTATGCCCTACGACCGCTTTCAGATTCACTCGCCCAGCGCGGGTGCTGAAGTGGGGGCCGCCACGCCAGTGGAGCTGCGTATCGTGCCTCGCTTGCGCGATGACCATCGGGTGCAGCTACGCGTTAATGGCGAGCTTAGCCAATCGGCGCTGCACAGTGATGTTTTCTGGCTGTCGAATTTGCCCGCTGGGCGGCATCAACTCCAGGCAGTGTTATTGGATAGCCAGGGGCGGCGACAGCATCGCACCACGCCTGTGACGATCGTGGTGAACGATTAGCACCTATGCGCCATTATGGTGCATAGAGCAATCGACGAGGGAGCGGCTGTGCGCTAAAACAGTCCATCTTGCATCGCCATACGGTGCAAATGCCGTGCTTATCAGCGTAGTGGCATATTTGGCGCGCTTTTTGCAGTTCCCTCTACATCTTCCCAGCGGCAGGCTGAATTCACGGTAATGGACGAGGCGACTTTGCAAGACACCACGATGCACCAGCGATTACTAGAACATCTCACCACGGCGGTGCTTCTGCTGGATGGCCAACTCAACGTGCGCTGGATGAACCCCGCCGCTGAGGCGTTGTTGGCCGTCAGCCTGAGCCGCGTGCAGGGCATCGGCCTGAATACCATGTTAGGCGGCGATGAAAGCATTGACGGCGTACTGGCCAAAGCCCGTGATGCGTTTCATCCCTTTACCCAACGCGAGGCTCGCATTACCCCGCTGAATAGCGTCCCGCTCACCGTGGATTACACGGTCACACCGCTTTCCGCTACGGAGCTATTGCTGGAAATTGAGCCCCGTGACCGGCTGATGCAAATCTCCCGCGAAGAAGCGCTGACCACCCGCCAAGAAACCATCAAAGTACTGGCCCGGGGGCTGGCCCACGAAGTGAAAAATCCGTTGGGCGGTATTCGTGGCGCAGCGCAGCTGCTCGAGCGCGATTTGGATAACCCGGCGCTGCGTGAATACACCCACATCATCGTCGAAGAGGTCGACCGGCTGCGCGATATGGTGGATTCGATGCTGGGGCCCAACTACATCGTCAAGCACGAGCCGGTCAACATTCATAAAGTACTCGAGCGCGTGCGCTCATTGTTGATCGCCGAGCACCCCAACGTGGATATCCAGCGCGATTACGACCCCAGCCTGCCGGAGTTATCCGGCGATGAATCGCAAATGATCCAAGCGGTGTTGAACGTGGCACGCAATGCGGTGCAGGCGATGAACGATGCCCAGACACCGCATGCGACGCTCGTGTTGCGCACCCGTGCGCGGCGTCAATTTACCTTGGGGGCCGAGCGGCACCGTCTGGTTAGCGAAGTGGACGTTATCGATAACGGCCCGGGTATTCCCAATACGCTGCAAGAAACCCTGTTTTACCCAATGGTGTCGGGCCGCGCTGAAGGTAGCGGGCTCGGCCTGTCCATTGCCCAATCGATTTTGCACCAACATCAAGGATTGATCGAATGCGACTCACGCCCAGGACACACCGAATTTCGTCTATTGATTCCGTTGGAGAAGCGTCATGACTGAGTCTGGCCGTAATGATGTTGCGCGGGTTGTCATTGTTGACGATGACCGTGCGATTCGCTGGGTGCTTGAACGTGCACTGGCGCAACCCGATCTCGACGTTGAATGCATCGAACGTGCCGACACGGTGCTTGACCGCTTGCTGGAAAGCCCGCCGGATGTGCTGGTCACCGATATTCGCATGCCGGGGATCGATGGCCTGGATTTAATGGCCCGGATACGCGAGGCGCACCCCGATTTGCCGGTGATCGTGATGACCGCGCACTCCGATTTAGACAGTGCGGTGGCCTCCTATCAAGGCGGCGCCTTTGAGTATTTACCCAAGCCGTTTGACGTGGATGAGGCGTTGGCCCTGGTACGCCGCGCGGTGGCCCATGCCCGCGAACGCCAGCGTCCGGTGACGGTGCCGGAAGGGCTCAATGCGGAAATTATCGGCGAAGCCCCCGCCATGCAGGAGGTGTTTCGGGCGATTGGGCGGCTTTCCCACTCGCACATTACCGTGCTGATTAACGGCGAATCAGGCACCGGTAAAGAGCGGGTTGCCGAAGCGCTACACCAGCACAGCCCGCGCCAGGGCAAGCCGTTCATCGCCTTGAACATGGCGGCGATTCCGCGTGATTTGATCGAATCCGAACTGTTCGGCCACGAAAAAGGCGCGTTTACCGGCGCGACGTCGCAGCGCCAAGGGCGTTTTGAGCAAGCCAATGGCGGCACGCTGTTTCTGGATGAGATTGGCGATATGCCCGCCGAAACACAAACGCGCTTACTGCGTGTGCTGGCTGACGGTGAGTTTTACCGCGTGGGTGGGCATATGCCAACGAAAGTTGATGTGCGCATTATCGCGGCTACCCACCAGAACCTTGAGTCGCTGGTGGACGACGGGCGCTTCCGGGAAGATTTGTTCCACCGCCTTAACGTCATCCGCATTCATTTGCCCAAGCTGGCTGAGCGGCGTGAAGATATTCCCCGCTTGACGCGGCATTTCCTTGCGGAAGCGGCCAAAGAGCTGTCCACCGATATCAAAGTATTAACCCCTGAGGCGGAAGCCCATTTAACGCAGTTGCCCTGGCCTGGCAACGTACGTCAGTTGGAAAACATCTGCCGTTGGCTAACCGTGATGGCCTCGGGGCGCGAAGTCTTGGTCGAAGACTTGCCGCTGGAATTGCGCTCGTCGAGCGCGTCAGAAGCCAGCACCCACGGTGATTGGCGCAGTGCGTTTCGCGATTGGGCAGACCACGCACTGGCGGAAGGCCATACGCATCTGTTGGAAGAAGCAGTGCCGGATTTCGAGCGGATTTTAATTGAAACCGCCCTTAAGCATACCGGTGGCCGTAAAGGCGAAGCCGCCGAGCTGCTCGGGTGGGGGCGCAATACGTTAACGCGTAAACTCAAAACGTTGCTGCCCGCACTGGCGGACGAGTAGTCGGGCTGCGCAACACAAGCCGTGTTATTTGCCTTCGCTCTTGAGGCGTTCTATCTCGGCCAGCAGGGCGTCGGCTTCTTCCGTGAGCGTGGCGTTAGTCCGCATGTCGCCATTACGTGATGCTTCCATAGCGGCTTGTAGCTTACGTTCGTAGTCTTGCTGTAGCTTCTTTTTGGGGTCGCGCTTAAAAAGACCAAACATGGACGCTCTCCTCTGTGTGTATATGGTTTGTACACCTTTGGAGCGCGTTTGTCTAACTTTTACGCTCGCCTCAACGGCGATCACAAGCAACGTTGCTGGCTCGCAGCAAGGCGCTGCAGCGCGTTAGAAAAGTCTCGAAATCGCTGAGCAAGGTATCCAGGCTTTCGTGAAGGCGATGGTCGTCGTCTACCATGCGTAACGACAAGCGTTGGCGTTGTGCTCGTTCGATGACCGGGCCAGGGGGAATCACCTCATCCTGCCAGCCGTGAATAATGTGCGTGCAACGGGCTTGAATGGTGGGAGAGGTTTCAGGGTAATGCGCTAGCCCCAGTGCGGGCGCCAACAAAAAGCAGCCCAGTACGGGCTGCTGTGAACTGACCGCTGCGCTTAACCAGCCACCCAGGCTGGAACCGGCGAGCACGCAGCGTTCAGGGTCATCGCCCCGAGCTGCCAGCGTCGTCAGCAGATGCTGAAGGCGTTGCTGCGGCTCGGGTTGGCCACGGTAATCCATCACCACGGGCTCGCAGTCGTCGAGCTTTTCGACGATGCCTTTTAACGCCTGCATTTTCAGCGCCCCAGGCCCGCTTTCTAAACCGTGTGATAAATAGACCGTCAGCATAATGGCGTTAGCTCGCTGATTGTTGGATGGCTTCTCCGCCTTGCTCGATGTCTTCACCCGCACCGCGAATGGTATTGCAGCCGCTCACGAGCAGTACGGTGATAATGCAAATAATACTAAGAGCCGTCATGCGTTTCATAGAAGCCTCCTTTCAGGCGAATCCCCCGTCATGGGGTAATAACTAGATTAGCAAACGTTAACCATTTAGCGACATCGCTAGTATGAACCTGTTTGCCTATATCACCATGCTATTTTGTCGCATGTGCCATTGAGACACAGAATTATGAGCCAAGAAAATAGCCAGCATATAGGCAATATATTTTATAAGTATTTGTTTTTAATTAGCAATAACGTATTTAATTAGAATTGGCCCGATGCGTGCTTAGTTAAGGGTGTGTGCGCAATGTAAGGGGGGAATCTAAGTTGTCCACAGGGTTGTCGTCACCATCACTTGTGGGCAAGTCATGTTTTTAGGTCAAAAAGTAGTCAAGCAGTGCCGTTAAGCGCAATCGCTCAACCCTTCAAGAAGGTAAGTTATAGCAATATAAATCAGTCAAGCACGTCAGGCGAGTGTCTCGATAAATGGATGGCAGGAAGCCACTATAATGAATGGAGTCTTCAAGGGAATCGGCACTTTCCGATTTAGCGCAAGGACGCGCTAAACATCAACGCCAAGGAAAGGCGACGATGCAAAATTACCACTTTGTTTCGGCAAAGTGGTTTTTTTGCGTCTTACCCTCACCACGCCGTTTTAACCCATCAGATATAAACTCAACAGCGCAAATCCAGCGCCCATGATGGCCCCGGCGATAACATCGCTCACATAGTGCAAGCCCAAGCCCACCCGCGATATCGCAATGAGCAGTGCCAGGGGCAATACCACGGGCAGAAGCCATGGGGTATGCGCGGCCACCAGTATGCTGAACATTACCGCGTGCATGGTGTGCCCGCTAGGAAAGCTATAGCGATCCCGGACGGGGGCGTTACATTGGATGCCGTTGCGATAGGTTATAAAGGGGCGCTCGCGGCACAGGCGGGTTTTGATAAAACGATAAACGCCGATCGCCAGGCAGGCGATTAGGCTGTACTGCATAATGTACCAAGAGCCGTTTGGCTGTAACCACGGCTGGGCAATGATCAGCAAGACCCAAGCCGGCCAGTCACCCAGCGTGCTGGCGGTCTGCAGCATTACCCGCCATGGGCGAAACAACGATAGCCGTGCGACGCGCTGACAAAACTGCCATTCCAGCAAATCAAGACGATCGAATACGACAAGGGGGCGAGGTCGCATGATAAGCCTCCTGGGCTTGTTGAAGATAACGAAGGAACTGCTGGCCAATACCCGACCAACTCTGCTCCAGCGCTCTCAGGCGAGCCAGTCGGCTGTACTTGGCATAGTCCGCTGGGTGTTGGCACAGCGTGACGGCGGCTTGGCAAAAGGCATCCGGTTGGTCGATCGGCACCGTTACGCCGTTGTAGCCGTTTTCGATCAATTCGGCGCTGGCCGCGTGGCGATAGGCCACCACCGCTAAACCGCTGGCCATGGCTTCATTAACCACATTACCCCAGGTTTCGGACAGCGAGGGGAAGATAAATAGATCGGCACTCGCGTAGTGGCGGGCCAATGATTCTTGGTCGATAAACCCGGTAAAGTGGGCCTCGGGCATTGCGCTGGCAAGTTGCGCTCGTTCTGGGCCATCGCCGACGATGACGTGCGCCATGTCGGGGCGAACGGTACGCATGGCGTGGTAGGTTTCTTGCAGTAGCGCGAGGTTTTTTTCCGCAGCTAATCGCCCCACATAAAGCGCTACCGGTTGGTGGTCGTTAACTCCCCAGGATTGCCGCAATGCCGAGTCGCGGTGCGCGGGAGAGAAACGATCGCCGTCAATACCCCGTGACATTACCTGGACGTCGTGGATGCCTTGCTGGCGGAGCTGGGTGGCTTGCAGGTGCGTGGGCACTAAGGTGAGCGAGCAGCCATTGTGAAAATAGCGCAAATAGCGGCGTGTCGCTGAGGCGAGCCAAGGTACGCCGTAATCGGTGCAGTAATGGTCGAAATTGGTGTGCCAGCCAGCAACAAGTGGAATGCCCAGCCGCCGGGCTGCCTGACGTGCTGACCAGCCGAGTGGGCCCTGGGTCGCGAGGTAGATCACATCGGGGCGGTTTTCTTTCCAGAATTTGCGCAAGGTGGCGGGGCGGCAAAAACCCACCTGAACTTCACGGTAGCCGGGTATCGAGCAACGTGGAACCTGCAACTCAGTACGCGCCAGGGGAGCCTTGGCCGCACAAGCGGGTTTCGGCCGAATGACATCGATCTCCACATCGTAATGCGCAAGCTCACTGCCGAGTCGGCTCAAGGTGTGGGCAACGCCGTTGATTTCCGGTGCCCATGTTTCGCTGACGATGCAAAGCCGCATGTCCATTCGTCCCGTTATCCATTTAAAGGCAGTCTAGGTCGCGGGCATGACACGGTTAAGACAGCCAGGTGAATAAGTGATGACACTAAATCCGCTGGCTGGTTGGTAAGTTAGCGTTTGCCAGAGGCAAGCATAAGGTCGCTCTAGCGATGTACGATGCGAATGTTATCCATGACCCAACAGAGGGGAGCTAATCATGAAATCGACGGTGTTAATTACCGGCGCCAACCGGGGTGTCGGGTTGGCGTTGGCCGAGCACTATTTTGACGCGGGCTATCGAGTGCTGGGTGTTTGTCGCCAGTCGTCGGAAGCGCTTGATTGCGTGGCCGACCAGGTGGTTGAGGGCATTGATATCACCCAGCCGGATGATATCGCGAGGCTTGTCCAGGTGCTTGATGGTCAAACACTAGACCTACTGATTAACAATGCCGGGCTGCTGCGCGATGAGTCGCTTGGCAGTCTTGATTTCGACAGTATCCGCGAGCAGATGGAAATTAACGCCTATGCGCCGATGCGTGTCGCTGAGGCGCTCATACCCAACCTTAAACAAGGCAGCAAAATCGCCAATATCACCAGCCGGATGGGCTCCATCGCGGATAACGACTCGGGAGGCCGCTATGGGTACCGTGCTTCTAAAGCAGCGCTTAATGCGCTGGGTAAATCGCTAGCTATCGACCTAAAACCACGCGGTATTGCCGTTGCACAGATTCACCCCGGCTATGTGCAAACGCGCATGGTTAATTTTGGTGGCTTGATCAGCCCACAAGAGGCGGCGCTAGGCATTGCCGCCCGTATTGAAGCGCTGACGCTCGACAACAGCGGCGGGTTTTGGCATAGCAATGGCGAATCACTCCCCTGGTGAGGACGGTGGCGATGGGCGTGAGCGTTTTCGCTCACGTCGTCGTTGCTTAGCTAGCGCGTTACCGTTCGCCAGTTCCACTAGGTAGGCAACTTCTTCGTCGCTAAGCGGCTTGCGTGATGGATTCGCCATTGTCGTCACCGTTCTGTCAGGCTTTCACGACACGCTAACGGTGAACCATGACATCAAGATGAAAGGAGCCATGAAGATGCAAGCCCTCCAATATAGCATGGCGCTCGGGGCAGCATTATTCGTCACTGCGTCCCCCTTGCTGGCTGATAACGACACGCTGACGCTTTTTCACACCAATGACTTACACGGGCGAACCAATCAGTATCCTCACCTGATCACCACGCTGAATGAGGCGCGGGAAACCTATGGCGAAGGGCTGCTGCTGGATGCTGGGGATGTTTTCTCAGGCACTCTCTACTTCACCGAATTTCAGGGCCAGGATGCCTTGGAATTTATGAATTTAATGGGCTACGACGCCTTTGTCCTGGGTAATCATGAGTTTGATTTGGGTGACCCTGACGAAGGGCATCAAGCGCTAGCGGCATTTTTTTCGGGTGCCAAGTTCCCTATTTTAGGCGCCAACCTGGATTTTTCAGCGAGCCCTGAATTTGCTGGCATGCTGGGTGGGTCGATTAGCGCCGACCCACAGGCGGGTAAGCTCTATGATGGCATTATTGTTGAACATAAAGGCGAGCCAGTTGGCATCTTTGGGCTTACCACTCAGGATAGCGCGACGATCTCGAGTCCCGGTCAAGTGACGATTAGCGATTACCACCAAGCGGCGCAGGCAATGGTGGACAGCTTTGAAGAGCAGGGCGTTAACAAGGTTATTGCACTCACGCATTTAGGCTACGCAAGCGACCTTAGCGTGGGCAACGACCTGCTGTTGGCAGAGTACGTGGAAGGCATCGACATCATTATTGGCGGGCATAGCCATACCCAAGTATCACCGCCAACGCTGCACAGTGCCGGTGAGGCATTCTCGCCCACGGTGATTGGCCAGGCAGGTGAGTATGGTCAGCACCTTGGCGTGATGCAGGTCACTTTCGATGATAACGGCGTGGTGGTCGATTTAAGCGGTGAACTGCTCGCCGCCGACGAGCGCGAAGCGGATCCCGACGCCGCAAAGCGGCTTGAACCCTACACAGCGGCGATTGAAGCCCTGCGGGACACCCAGGTCGGAGCCAAGGTGATCTCGGCCCTACCTAATCCGCGCCCTGGGGATGGCGACTCGCGCAGCGTGCGCGCCAATGAAACGGCGCTGGGCAATTTAATTAGCGATGCGCAACTGCACGCTGCACAGCAAGTGGCGCCCGACACAGTGATGGCGATCCAAAACAGCGGGGGCATTCGTGACGCGATCGAGAAAGGCGAGGTGTCGGTGGGGGATCTAATCGCCGTGCAGCCGTTTGGCAATCGTTTGACCCTGCTCGACGTTACCGGCGCCGAGCTGCTGGAAACCTTTGAAGTTGCGCTGGCCAATACTCCCGGCGAGGACGGCGGTTTTCTGCAGGTGTCAGCAGGCGTTGAGCTGGTGTACGACAGCCGCGAGCCGGTCGGAGAACGCGTGGTTAGCCTGAAAGTCGCCCAGGAAGGCGCCATGCAGGCCATTGACCCCGAACGCACTTATACCATCGCCACCAACAACTTTACCGCCGCCGGTGGCGATAGCCATTCTGTTTTAGGTGCCGCTTATGACGATGGCCGCCACACCATCGTTGCCGGTTCTATGGTTGAGAGTACTGATTGGAAAATGCTGCGCAATTATATGGTTGAGCTTAAAGAAGTGGTTTACCAGGTTGAAGGCCGAATTACCGATCTTGCCCAAGACGCGCCGTAGTAACACTCTGTTATGCTTCAATAGCACGCTCAGATATAACATTCTCAGTACGTTTACCCGTGACGCTATTGAAAGGATGCAGCGCGTCGCGGGTGACGTAGAAACGCAGGGTTTCGCCTTCGGCGACCGGCGGCTGGCCCGATACGCGAATCACCGTGGGCTGGTCGCTGTCGGCGAGGTTCACATACAGGTGGCTTTCGGCGCCGGCGGCTTCAAATAACGCAAGCGTTGAGTCAACGGTTAAGTGCGTCGCGGACGGCGGGGTTAAGTGCATATCATCCGGCCGGATACCCACGATATCGGTGCCCTCGGGCAGGTTGTCCAGTAGGCCGTTGGCGCCCTGTGTTTTCAGGTAATCCACCGGTAGCATGTTCATGGCGGGGGAGCCGATAAACCCGGCGACGAACATGGTGGCAGGGCGGGCGTAGATCTCCATGGGCGACCCCACTTGTTCAATCTGCCCGGCATTAAGTACCACCAGGCGGTCGCCTAAAGTCATGGCTTCCAGCTGGTCGTGGGTCACGTACAGGCTGGTGGTCTTGAGACGCCGCTGTAGCTGTTTGATTTCCACGCGCATCTGCACGCGCAGCTTGGCGTCCAGGTTCGAGAGCGGCTCGTCGAACAGAAACGCGGCGGGGTCGCGCACCAGGGCTCGGCCCATGGCCACCCGCTGGCGCTGGCCGCCGGAGAGCTTGCGCGGCTTGCGCTCTAGAAACTCTTCGATCTCGAGCATTTGGGCGGCAACCCGGACGCGTTTTTCTATTTCGTCTTTTTTAAAGCCACGGTTTTTCAGGCCATAGGCGAGGTTGTTGTATACCGTCATGTGCGGGTAGAGCGCGTAATTTTGGAACACCATGGCGATGTCGCGTTCGGCGGGTTCGAGCTTGTTCACCACTCGCTCGCCGATTTTGAGCGTGCCGTCGGTGATGGTTTCCAGGCCTGCGACCATGCGCAGCAGGGTAGATTTGCCGCAGCCCGATGGCCCCACCAGCACCACAAACTCGCCGTCTTCAATCTGTAAGTCGACGCCTTTGACGGCGTGAACATCGCCGCTGTAGGTCTTTTTGAGCCCTTCCAAGGTAATACTGGCCATGTTATTTCTCCGTCTCGGTCAGGCCTTTCACAAACAGGCGTTGCATAAACAAAATCACTAATACCGGCGGCAGGGCGGCCATGACCAGCGCGGCCATCACCAAGTGCCACTGCGGGTTCTCTTCCGAGGTCATGCGCTGGATGCCCATCACGATGGTGTAATAGTCGGGGTCGGTGGTGATGATGAGTGGCCAGAGGTATTGGTTCCAGCCGTAAATAAACATGATCACAAACAGCGCGGCGATATTGGTCACCGAGAGTGGCATCAGGATGTCTTTAAAGAACTTTAGCGGCCCAGCGCCGTCCACTCGGGCGGCTTCCAGCATTTCTTCGGGAATTGTCATGAAGAACTGGCGGAACAAGAACGTCGCAGTGGCCGAGGCAATCAACGGGATCGATAGCCCAGCAAAGCTGTTGAGCATATTGAGATCCGCGACCACCTGAAAGGTCGGAATAATGCGCACTTCCACCGGTAACATCAGGGTGACGAAGATCAGCCAGAAAAAGAACATCCGGAAACGGAAGCGGAAATAGACAATCGCAAACGCCGACAGCAGCGAAATAAACAGCTTACCCACCGTAATCGCCATGGCCATCACAAAGCTGTTCCACAGCATCAGCCCGGCGGGGGGCGCGCCTGCGTTGGACACGCCGGATTGCCACATCAGCTTATAGTTTTCGATGCCTTGATCGCCGGGAAGCAGCGGCAGCGTGCCCTGTAGCAACCCCGACAGGGAATGTGTAGAGGCAATAATCGCGACATACACTGGAAAAACCACCAGTGCGACGCCCGCGATCAAAACAAGGTGGGCAATCAGGTTTGCCCAGGGGCGGTTTTCAACCATTAATATTCTCCCACAACCTAGTAGTTGACTCGGCGCTCGATAAAGCGGAACTGAATCATGGTTAATGCCACCACAATCACCATCAGGATCACCGATTGCGCGGCAGAAGAGCCCAGGTTGAGACCCACAAAGCCATCGGCGTAAACCTTGTAAACCAGAATGTTAGTCGCCTGGGCCGGGCCGCCCTCGGTGGTGGCGTGAATAATCGCGAAGGTATCGAACATGGCGTACACCACGTTAACCACCATCAAGAAAAACGTGGTGGGCGTCAGCAGCGGGAAAATGATCGTCCAGAAGCGCTTGATGGGGCTGGCGCCGTCGATCGCCGCGGCTTCGATCAGCGACTGGGGAATCGACTGTAGCCCGGCGAGGAAGAACAAAAAGTTGTAGGAGATCTGCTTCCAGGCGGCGGCAAAAATCACCAGCAGCATGGCGTCTGCGCCCGAGGTGCGGTGGTTCCATTGGTAGCCGACCATGTCCAGCATGTAAGGCACGATGCCGATGGAGGGGTTAAAGATAAACCACCACAAAACGCCGGCAATGGCGGGTGCAATGGCATAAGGCCATACCAGCAGCGTGGTGTAAGTGCTGCGTGAGCGAAGCATGCGGTTCACCGTGCTGGCCAGCAGCAGCGCGGCGGCCATCGAAAGCAGCGTGGTGCCGAGGGCGAACACCACCGTGACCGAGAGCGAGTTGAGGTAGGCCCCGTCACGAAACAGGCGGGCAAAGTTCTCAAGGCCCACAAAGGTGGTTTTCAGACCAAAGGCATCTTCGCGCAACAGCGACTGATACAGCGCCTGGCCCGCCGGCCAGATAAAGAAAATCAGCGTCACAATCACCTGGGGCGCTAATAGTGCGTAGGGCAAAAAGCGCCCAGGGTAGGTCATGCGTTTGGTTTGCATGGGCAGCTCTGGGAAGTATTAATAAATAGCCATCAACAAACGAAAGCGCCGCCTACCCGAGGGGCAGGCGGCGACGTAAGTGATTATTTACTGATTGGCGGATTCGAAGTCACGTAGCAGATCATTGCCACGCTCTACTGCGTCGTCAGCCGCTTCCTGGCCGGATTTATCGCCGGTCATCACCGCTTCCATTTCTTCGGAGATGATGTCGCGAATCTGTACGAAGTTACCAAAACGCAGCCCTTTCGAGTTTTCAGTCGGCTCGTTGAGGGTCATCTGTTTCAGTGAAATGTCCGCGCCTGGGTTCTCTTCGTAATAGCCCTGCTCTTCGCTTAAATCCCAAGCAGCTTGTGTGATGGGCAGGTAGCCGGTTTGCTGATGCCACTGCGCCTGGACTTCAGGCTGGGAAAGGTACTCAAAGAACGCCGCAACCGCTGCGTATTCTTCTTCGCTGTGGCCTTGCAGTGCCCACAAGGTAGCGCCGCCAATGATCGAGTTCTGCGGTGCGCCTTCTACGTCGTCGTAGTAAGGCTGCATGCCAAAGCCGACGTCAAATTCTGAATTGGCGGCGACATCCGCGCGGGAGGCTGAAGAGCCGAAGAAAATCGCGCAGTCTTGGGAGTAGAACATCGGCTCGGAGTCGGGCCCAGAGCCGGGGCCGCCCCATTGGAAGACACCCGAGTCCTGCCAGGTTTTGAGGTTGTCCCAGTGGCGGGCTACCAGCTCGTTATTGAAGGTAAACTCGGTGCCCAGGCCGCCAAAGCCATTCTCCAGGGTGCCTAATGGGATGTTGTGCCATGCGGAGAAGTTTTCCAGCATCACCCAGCTTGGCCAGGAAGTGGTAAAGCCGCAGCTGGCCGCGCCTGATTCAACAATTTGGCGGGAAAAATCGGCCACTTCTGACCAGGTCTCTGGCGGTTGCTCGGGGTCTAGACCCGCTTCCTCAAACATGTCGCGGTTGTAGTACATAATCGGCGTTGAGGAGTTAAACGGGAACGACAGCATATTGCCGTTGGTGTCGGTGTAGTAACCGACGACGGCAGGCAGGAAGGCTTCACGGTCAAACGGACGGTCATGCGCCTCCATCAGTTCGTACACCGGATAGATCGCGCCTTCGGCGTTCATCATGGTGCCGGTGCCCACTTCAAACACCTGCAGGATGTGCGGCTGCTCATTGGCACGGAAAGCGGCAATCGCACCGGTCATGGTTTCGGTATAGGTGCCGCGATAGCTGGGGTTAACCTGGTAGTCGTCCTGGGACTCGTTAAAATCTTGGGTCATTTCTTCAAGTATTTCACCCAGCTGGCCGCCCATGGCGTGCCACCAGCTAATCTCTGTCGCGGCATGGGCAGACAAACTGAGGCTGGCAGTCGCCACCCCTACGGCAAGCGCGTGCAAGGTAAAACGAGACATAACAAGCTCCTTGTGGGCCACCACCTCATCAGATAAGCCCATGGAACGGGCGCTGGATAGGCAATGGATAGAACAAAGTATTGTTTAATTCCTTAGTCAGCTTGACTGTAAAAAGCCCCGATGACGCTTTGGTGAACGACAGATGAACCCTGCATGACAGCCCGGCCGATGTAGGCGGTCTAAGGTGAGGATGATAGGCTGGCTAATTAGCAAGATGACGATAGGAAGGCGCGATGAGCGATGCAGAGCAACTGTTAGCAAGGCTGGTAGGGTTTGATACCACCTCGAGTGAATCCAACTTGGCGCTGGTCGAGTACGTGGAAGGCTATTTGGCCGACTATGGCATTGAGGCCGAGCGGGTGATGAGCCCGTGTGGTAAGAAAGCCAATTTGATTGCCCGCATCGGCCCCGATGCGCCGGGCGGCGTGATGCTGTCGGGTCATACCGATGTGGTGCCGGTGGCAGGGCAGCCCTGGTCGAGCGATCCGTTCACCCTGCGCGATGGCGGCGATGGTCGGTTATACGGGCGGGGCAGCTGCGATATGAAAGGCTTTATCGCCTGTGCCCTGGCAAAAGTACCTGAATGGGTAAACGCACCGCTCAAGCAGCCGATCTATTTGGGCTTTTCCTACGATGAAGAAATTGGCTGCGTGGGCGCGCCCAGCCTGATCAAGCGCTTCTACGAGGACTACTCCACCACCGCTCACGTGATTGTCGGCGAACCGACGGACATGCAGCCGGTGGTTGCCCAAAAGGGCGCCACCAATCTGCGCACCACGGTGATTGGCCGCGAAGCCCACAGCAGCCAGGTCAATCAGGGCACTTCGGCGATTCATGTGGCCGCGCGGTTGGTGACGTTTATCGAAGACACTATGGCGGCATTGGTGGAAGAGGGCCGCATCGATGACGCCTTTAACGTGCCCCATACCAGCCTGCACGTCGGCAAAATCAAAGGCGGTACGGCAATCAATATCATGGCGCGGGAGTGTCAGTTTGAGTGGGAAATTCGCCACCTGCCGACGGATACGTTCGATGAGGTATATGCACGCTTTGAGGCCTTCTGCAAACAGCTAACCGATGAGCTGAAGGCTAAAGGCAAGCACGTGGAGATCGATACTCAGCCGTTAAATGTCACCGTGCCGGGCCTGGCGGATCGGGATAATGATCGGGTGCTGCGGTTGGCCAAAGATCATTTGCCCAAGGGGTGCGGCGACCAAGCGGTGGCCTATGCGACTGAGGCAGGGCAGTTTCAGGGGCAGGGTTTGCAAACCATTATTATAGGGCCGGGCAGTATTGCCCAGGCGCATCAACCGGATGAGTATATTGAACGCTGCCAGCTTGAAGCTTGCTCGGCGTTTTTAGCCGATATGAGCGTTGCGTTGGAGCAGCCCGATGAACGTCATGGCTAGAAAGGTAGGTGTCCCACCCCGCATGGCGCCGGGTGGGACGGGTGTTACCGTGTCAATGCTGATGATCTTCTACGTATAACTCAGCCTTGGCATGGCGCATTACATCTTCACAGGCTTGCTGTTGGGCCAATTGGGTCAGCAAGCGCTGGGTCACTTCAAAGCCTTTACCTAAACAAGTATCAACTTCTTGCGAGCTAATCGTCGGCGTGACGCGATAATCAATTTTTATCGTGCGACCACCGCCCTCTAGCCGATCCGCGAACCCCCTGAGACGCCACGCGATTCTCTCTTTCCAGCTAGCTGATTCTTCCGCGCCTTCGTTTACGCTAAACGTGCACTGCCATTCCGGTTTGTAGACCTTCATAGGGAGAACCTCCACTGCAATTTGGAAAGAATGATCGATCGTGATTCGTACTCCGTCTGTCTGATGTTATTGCCCAGCCACTATACCTAACTTACCGCGTAAACCGAAACAAAACCGTAATAGCGACGCAGCAGTCGGTATAGCGTAGGCTGTTTCCAGTGTATGAGTGCGGCTCAGCGTTTAGTTTGGCTCTATTCTCATCGTATTTAATTAAATCGAATGGCTTAGTAGCCTGAGTTTACGTGGTTCACACTAGTAGCATTGCCGCCCCTTCTCTCCCCGCGACTCAAGGCATCTTTATGAACTGTGTCTCCTTATGACTACAAACCCATCTGAACTAACAGCGTGTGGATCCTGGTGGGAACACGCGCCGACGGGACAGTTACTGGTCGATGCACAGGGAGTCGTGTACGCCTGCAATGCTCAGTTAGCCGAGTGGATAGGGCGGCCGTCCTCCGCGCTGATTGGTCAGCTTGCCAGCGGGCTCTTTGACCCGGCGTCACGCGTGGTTTACTTAGGTCTCTTTGCCTTTCGTATGGCGACCATGGGACGTGTTGATGAAGTACACTTAGTGCTTCGTTCGGTTCATCATGACGATATTCCGGTGCTGAGTTGCGCGGCTCGGCTGACCGTTGACGACGAACGCCTCACACAAATCTCTTTGCTGCCGATATACCGTAATAATCGCCTAGAAAGCGAACTGATGTATGCCCGGCAAGCGGCGGGGAAAGCCGACGACGAACGGTCGCAGGCATTAGAGGCGTTGGAGCAGACGAAGCAGCAACTGAGAAACATAAAGGACGTTCACGACTAGCGAACTGGCGTTTTCACGCTAGAGATTGATGACAAAAAAGCAGGGAGATGATGTCACCGTGCCAATCAACGCCCGCGACCTTGCGTTAGATACGCTGCTGTTAATGGCCGTCGCCACGCTAGTGCTGATGGGGGTGGTGGGCGCTGTGTTGGGGGTAGCCGATGCGCACTCGCTGTTTACGGTTGCTCTGGTGCCGGACGCCGCCGTTGCCACCTGCCTGGCAAGCGTTGGGGTACTTGCCGCCCTGCAGCGCTGGCGAAGCGTCCGGCTGATTTGTGCAGTGGGGCTCGCGGGGCTGTCGCTGTATACCTTAGTCCACAATGTGCTTTCCGGCTCATTATCGCCCTCCTGGCTCACCGGCGAGGCGCGTATGACCAGCTTGGGGGGGTTGGTGCTTTTAGCGGTGGCGCTGGCTTTAGGCTGGGGCCAGTCAACCTCTAAACGACGGGCGTTATGGTTGCCAGTAGGGCTTGGGCTGTGGCTGTTTGGCGGCGTAGTGCTGGCGAGGCTCTGGATCGGGGTTGAGCTGGATGAGCCGATATTTTCTTCATCGCCTGTGGCCGTGGTGGTGTTCACACTGCTGTTAGGGTCGGCCATGGTGGCGGTTTACGCTCGTCGCTCATCCGAGCCGCTCAATCTTAGCCGGCTGACGGCGCTATCAGGTTTGGCTGGCGTGGCTGCCAGCTTCGTGGTCTGGTGGTTGCTCAGCTTGCAGCAGTTTACCAATACTCAGCAGCAGGCCATGTACCTGCTGGACAATGTGCAGTTGAACGCCGAAAAGGCGGTGACTTCGCGTCAGCGCCTTTTACAACGTATGGCTGAACGCATCGAAGCCGCTCCCAGCGCCTTCGATCGAGATCTGCTTACGCTGGATGGGCAGCGCTATTTACGCGATACGCCAAGCCTGCAGGCGATGGCCCTGGTCGATGAAGGCTTGAGCCCCATCTGGACCCATGAACGCACCTCAAGTAGCCGGGCGTGGCTTCTGCAGCAGCTTGATAAGCCGTCGGTACAGGATTGGCTGGCGGTTCCCTTTGATCGACCGTGGGTGGTGATTTCCGACCCACAAACGCCCAGTTTGGCGTTTGTGGCGATGCCTGTCGGCCAGCGGGCTCAACAATTCGTGGCGAGCCTCGATCTAGCCGTGCTGCTGGATAATGATTTGCGCCTGGAGCTTGGGCCATTTCAAGTCAACATCAGCCGCGGCGATACGCCTCTGCTGATGCTTCAACCGCCGGGGTTCCAGGCGGACACCGATTTACATCCTGGAATGGTATTAGCGACGCGGCACGCGGGCCTGCCCGGTGGCGTTAGCCTGCAGCTCCAGGCGTTACCGGGCAGTCATTACAACTGGTATTTGGCCGGTTTTGTACCTGTGTTGGTGGCCATGGCGGGGCTGATGCTGAGCGGTTTGTTGGCTTTTAGCCTGGGGTTGGTCGGGGCCAGTGCCGCTCGGGCAAAAGAACTCGCAGAGGCGCGGCAAAACCTTGAGGATCAGCAGCATATCCAGCGGATGATCGCTCAAGAAGCGCCCCTTGACGATATACTGGAAAGCCTCTGCCGGTTGCTTGAGCGCCAGCTGCCTGGCGCGTTGTGTTCCATCATGCTGGCGAATAACGCCAAAACACACCTGAATTTGGCAGCGGGCGAACGGCTGCCCGCGGTCTTCCGCGAGGCCATTCAACAGATCGCGATTGGCCCTGCTGTCGGCGCGTGCGGCAGCGCCGCCCATCAACGTCGCCAAGTGGTCTGCCAGTGCATCGGAAGCGATGAGCGCTGGAAAGGGTATCACGAGGTTAGCCGGCAAGCGGGGCTGGCGGCTTGTTGGTCGAGCCCGGTAATGGGCAGCAGCGGGCAGCTGTTGGGGACCTTTGCGACCTACTACGGTCAACCGGGTGTGCCTACTGAGCGTGATGCCTTGCTGATCGACAAAGCCGCCGGGCTAATGGCGCTAGCCGTGGAGCGTTTTCAGGTGCGGCGTTCGCTTGAGGAAAGCGAGCAGCGCTACCGCTCGTTATTTATCCACCATCCTGATGCGGTTTTCTCGCTTGATGAGCAGGGGCAGTTTGTCACGGCGAACGCCACCTGTGCGGCGATTAGCGGCTACGCTATTGACGAGATTGTCGGCCAACATTTCGATGCCTTCATCTTCGAAGAAGACAGCGAGGCAATCAATCAGCGCTTTCAAACGGTGATGCAGGGCGGCATCATCCGCTACGAGCTGACGATTCGTGACCGCGCCGGCCGGCCCCACATCATGGATTTGATTAATCTACCGATCGTAATCGACGGTGAGATTCAGGGGCTTTATGGCATTGCTCAGGAAGTCACCGAAAAACGCGAGCAAGAGTCCCGGCTGCGCACCCTGGAGCGTTGCGTGGAAGCGAGCGTCAACGGCATATTGATTGCCGATGCGACCCAGCCAGAGCTGCCCATCGTTTACGCCAATCGGGCCTTTACCATGATGACCGGCTATGCCCAGGCCGAGGTGCTGGGTCAAAACTGTCGTTTTTTGCAGGGCGCGGGAACCGATCCGACCGATGTTGCGCTAATTCGCCAGCATTTAAGCGAGCAGCGCGATATTCACGTCACGCTGCGCAATTATCGCAAAGACGGCAGTCTGTTCTGGAATGATTTATACATCGCACCGGTGCGCAATCCTGATGGACAGTTAACCCACTACGTTGGCGTACAGCACGACGTCACCGAGCACAAAGCCTTTGAGGCAAGGCTTGCCTACTTCGCAACCCACGATGACCTAACGCAACTACCCAACCGGTCGCTGTTTGAGGATAAATTAAGCGAAGCCTTTGCGTTTGCTCAGCGCCAACACCAGCGGGTCGCGGTGTTGTTTGTTGATTTGGATGATTTCAAACCCATCAACGACAATTTAGGGCACGCCGTTGGCGACCGGGTACTGGAAGACGTTGCTCAACGACTACTCAGTGCAGTGGGCGAGCAACATCTGGTGGCCCGTCTAGGCGGCGACGAATTCGTCATTTTGCATTCCTGGGTGGACAATGACACCCAAGTGGTGGACGTCGCCGAGCAGCTGTTGGCCGCCTTGTCGCGTCCCTATTGTATTGAAGGACATGAGTTATACCTGACGGCGAGCGTGGGCATCGCCATCAGCCAAGACGACACATTAGAGCCACAAATGCTTATTCAACAAGCAGATATGGCAATGTACAAAGCCAAGCAGCAAGGCCGCAATGCTTACCAATGGTTCACCGAGGCGTTCACCGATACCGCCAGCGAACGGTTGATCCTGCGCAACGACCTTCAGGAAGCCATCGAGTGTCAGGCGTTTGAACTGTATTATCAGCCGTTGCTTAACCGTCGCGGGCAGTTGACGGGCGTTGAAGCCTTGCTGCGCTGGCGACACCCAACCAAGGGCTTTATCTCACCGGCGCGTTTTATTCCGCTGGCCGAAGCCACCGGGCAGATAATGCCGATCAGCGAATGGGTGTTGGATCGTGCCTGCCGCGATATGCAGGCCCTCTCAGAGCAAGGGCGCGGCAATATTGTCGTCGCGGTGAATTTATCGCCCCTGCAGTTTCAGCGGTCGAGCTTTCTTGCCACGTTGCGCCAAACGCTAATGGCGACCGGGCTGCCCCCTCAGCAACTGGCGCTGGAGCTCACCGAAGGGATTTTGATGGAGAATGCCGAGGCGGCCATTGACACCTTGCATGCGCTGCGCAGCATGCAAATCGGCGTGTCTATCGACGATTTCGGCACAGGCTTCTCAAGCCTTAGCTACTTAAAGCACTTGCCGATTAGCACGGTGAAAATCGATCGCAGCTTTATTAATGAGCTGGATCATAGCGACAACGATGCCGCGATTGTGCAAGGCATCATTTCCATGGCGCATCATTTAGATTTGAACGTGGTGGCCGAAGGTGTTGAAACTGCTGAGCAGCATCAGCGTTTGCTGGATTATCAGTGCGATACGTTTCAGGGGTTTGGATTGGCCAAACCGATGCCGCTGGAGGCCTTGGTAGCGTTCATCGATTCACTCCACGAAAAAGCAGGCGCTTACGGTGACACCTAACGTCAATAACATGCCCGTTCAGCAGGGCGAGTGGTATCTTTATTTACTCGAATGCCAGCGCGGGACATACGCGGGTATCACCAATGATTTGGCGAAGCGCTACCGCGCCCACGTTACGGGCAAAGGCGCGCGCTTTACGCGGGCCAACCCACCGTTAGCTTTGCTGGGGGCGCAGCCGTTTCCCGACCGGGCGAGTGCCAGCCGCGCTGAATATGCGTTGAAGCGCCAAACGCCGAGTCGAAAACGTGAATGGGCCACTCAGTGGCCCTGCTCAAGGGAGTTAACGCGGGTGGTTAGCGAGTGTAATGCCACGGATCAGGGCTAACGACGTTTGGCGATTTCAGGAGACATCATGCTCATTTTTCATTCAGACAACACTCGATTGCGCCAAGCACGTACAGAACTGCACGACGGCACGCTGGTGGCTCCCTTCGAGTGCCCCGAGCGCATTGACCTGGTGTTAAAGCACATCCAGAAAACCGCGGTGGGCGAAGTGCGAGAGCCTAAGTCCTACGGACTGGATCCGGTGCTGGCGGTACACGATGCCGGGTACGTGAACTTTTTAGCGGACTGTTGGCATGAATGGGTAGCAGCTGGCCACGAAGGCGAGGCGATTCCCAATATCTGGCCCGCTCGCACGATGCGCGGTGATCGTATCCCTCACACGGTGAGTGGCAAGCTGGGCTATTACGCCCTGGCGGCGGAAACTTCTATCACCGAGGGCACCTTTGAAGCTGCCATGGCCAGTAAAGATGTCGCCTTGGGTGCGACATCGCACACGCTTGCCACCGGTGAGCCAAGCTATGGTCTTTGCCGACCGCCTGGGCACCACGCCGCGGTGGATCAGTTCGGCGGCTACTGCTTTTTCAACAATGCCGCCGTGGCGGCTCAGTGGGCGTTGAACCAAGGCAAACGCCGCGTGGCTATTTTAGACGTCGATTTTCACCATGGTAACGGTACCCAGCAGATCTTTTATGAACGCGACGATGTGCTGTTTATCTCGCTGCACGGCGACCCCGAGGTGACTTTTCCGTACTATCTTGGCTATGCGGATGAAACGGGGCTGGGAAGCGGGGAAGGCTTTAACGTCAATTACCCGTTGCCACCGGGCACCAGCGTTGCCACCTGGATGGCCACACTGGACAACGCCTTAGGGCAAATTAAACAGACCCAGTGTGACATGCTTATCGTGTCGCTCGGGGTGGATATCTTCGAAGGCGATCCGATTAGCGCTTTTACCTTTAAAAACAGCGATTTTGAAATATTAGGCCAACGCCTTTCAAGCGCCGACTTGCCAACGGTATTGCTCATGGAAGGCGGCTATGCCGTGGATGACATTGGTATCAATGTGGTCAATGTGCTACAAGGCTTTAAACAGGGTATAAGTTAAGACGTAGCCAGTTGATAGCCGAAGACAATTCGGGCAGGCTAACGCCCTTTTAACAGGGCAGGGAGTTGATGCGTGGCCGTTTATGGCGGTATTCAAGCACATGAGTTGGAGCGTTGGTTATACGCCTTAACCAACGCTGCCTATGACCGACGCTGTCCGCTTTCCAAAGTGCACGGCGGTGATGCTCGTGCGCGAACGGCACGCCAAGACCTGCTGCATCTGGCCAATGCGTTTCGCAGTGGCGAGCAAAGCCGCGACGATACCGCGCTGGCGCTGGGCCGCTGGTGTGAAAGCTACCTAACGGAAGCCGAATGGTACGTTTTAGCGGGCGCGCGGCAGAAAGCCGATGTGTCGGATAACGAGGCGGAAAGCCTTGCCGTGCTCAAACAGCACCAGGTGGGGTAAAGCCAGCCGTAGCCTTCAGGCTGACGGTGCACGGTTTTCCTTACGGTCAATGGCGACCAGCGGATGGCGGTGTCGGTGGGGCAGTGCCTCGCCGCTGCCATTGAAAAGGTGCGCGCAGGCCGGATCGAAGGAAAAGCGTACTTGATCGTGCACCCGGTGAGCGACATCGCCGTCGGCTACCAATGTCCATTGGCTGTCAGCGTTCTCTAGATACAGGGTGGTCGCTCCGCCAAGTCGCTCAATGACCAAAATGTTACCCGTCAACGGCCCCTGATCATCGAGCGTGAGGTGCTCTGGACGGACGCCCAGCGTCAGCGTGTCGCCGCTGCTGACACCGTTGGCCTCGACCGGAACCCGACAATCGCCGCCGGGCAGCACCACATCGACCCCCTCAGCGTCAGCCCCGCGAACCTCGACACCCAGGAAGTTCATCTTCGGCGAGCCTATGAAGCCGGCCACGAAGCGGTTGCGTGGGTGATGGTAGAGCGCCATCGGCGAACCGATCTGCTCGACCACGCCGCCCTGCAACACAACAATCTTATCGGCCATGGTCATGGCCTCGATCTGGTCGTGGGTGACGTAGATCATCGTCGCGTCGAGCTCCTCGTGCAGTCGGGCCAGCTCGATGCGCATCTGTACGCGCAGCGCCGCGTCAAGATTCGATAGCGGCTCGTCGAATAGGAAGATGCTTGGGTTGCGCACGATTGCCCGGCCGATCGCCACGCGCTGGCGCTGGCCGCCGGACAGCGCGCGGGGCTTGCGGTCGAGAAGCTCTTCGAGTTGCAGGATGCGCGCGGCAGCAAGGACTTTCTCGCGACGCTCGGCCTTGGGCACCTTGGCCAGGCGCAGGCTAAAGCCCATGTTGTCCTCGACGGTCATATGCGGGTAAAGCGCGTAGCTCTGGAAGACCATCGCCAGACCGCGGTCGGCTGGGCCAACGTCGTTGATGCGTTCACCGTCGATCAAGATGTCGCCGCTGGTGGCGCTCTCGAGCCCGGCGATCATGCGCATCAAGGTCGACTTGCCGCAGCCCGAGGGCCCGACGAAAACCACGAATTCGCGGTCTTTGACCTCTAGATCGACCCCCTTGATGACTTGGGTGCCACCGAAGTCTTTGACGATGTTGTTGAGTTGTAGCGTTGCCATGTCGGGTTCCTTGCGGTTCGGGCGGTTACTCGAATTGTGGTTACCAGAGGGTGTAGCCGCCATCCACCACGACGATGGAGCCGGTCATGAAACTCGATGCATTACTGGCCATATAGACGATGGTGGGGCCGAGCTCTTCGGGAGTGGCGGCGCGCTGCATGGGCGCGTCGTCGATCCAGCGTGGTTTGAACTTGGGGTCGTCGACCGGCGCCATGCTGGTTTTGACGTAGCCGGGAGCCAGCGCGTTGACGCGAATGCCGAAGGGGGCCCATTCTGCGGCTAGCGACTTGGTCAATTGATGCACCGCGGCCTTGGAGGCGTTGTAGGCGGGCTGCATCTGTGGGCGGTTGACGATCATCGCCGAGATCGAGCCAATATTGATGATCACGCCGCCGCGCGACTGCATCCGCCGTCCGGCGGCCTGGGCGCAGTACCAGAGCCCGTGGACGTTGATATTGAAGATGTCCTGCCAGCGCTCTGGGGTGACATCCAGCGCCGGCGCGTGCTGGCAGGCGCCGGCGTTGTTGAGGAAGATATCGACCGGGCCGAGGGTGGCCTCGACCTCGTCGAGCAGGGTGTCAGCCGCTTCGGGTTGGGTAATGTCGACTTCCACCGCCATGGCGCGGTGCCCGGCGTCCTGCAGGGCCTTGACCACTTCCAGGCTGCGCGCGTGCCCACGGGCGGCGATGGCGACCTGAGCGCCGGCCTGGGCCAGCGCATGGGCGAATGCTTCTCCGAGCCCGCCGTTACCGCCGGTGACGACGGCGACCTTGCCGCTGAGATCGAACTGTGACATCACGTTCATGGTTGTCTCCCTGTTTATTGTAGAGCCGTTATTGTCGGGGCCGTTACCGTAGATCCGTTGTCTTAGGGCCAGTTATTTCACCGCGCCCAGGGTCAGCCCTTGAACCAGCCAGCGCTTGACCAGCAGCCCGGCAATCGCCATCGGGCAGACCACGATGGTGCCGATCGCCAGCAGCTTGCCCCAGTCGATGCCGGTCTGGGTCAGCAACTGCGCCGCGGCAATGGGAATGGTCTGCGTGCTGGGCCCGGAAAACGTCTGGGCGAAGGCGTAATCGTTCCAGGCGAAGATGAAGCACAGGATAGCGGTGGTCACCAGCCCGGGGGTCATCAGTGGCAGCACGACGTAGCGGAACGCCTGGAGCTTGGTGGCACCGTCGATCATCGCTGCCTCCTCCAGGTCGAGAGGCAGGTCGTCGAAGAACGCGGTCATCAACCAGATGGCGAAGGGCAGGTTGAAACTCAGGTAGGCGACGATCAGGCCGGCGTGGGTGTCGAGTAGGTAGAGGTAACGGAACAGCAGGTACAGCGGCACGATGACCGCGGCGATCGGCGCCATACGGGTGCTGATGATCCAGAAGGCCAGGTGCTGCTTGCCCTTGATCCTGATCCGCGACAGCCCGAAGCCGGCCATGCAGCCGAGCACCACGGCGATCAGCGTCGAGACCCCGGCGATGAACAGGCTGTTGAGCAGGTAAGGCCAGAGGCTGTTGCCGCTGCTGAACAGTGAGGTGTAATGCTCCAGAGTTGGGGTAAAGAAGACGCGTGGCGTACCGGCGGTGATGATGTCGTTTGGCTTGAAAGAGGACAGCACCATCCAGGTGATCGGTATCAGCGTCCATAACAGCAAGAGCGTTAGCAGAGCGATTTTGAACGTGAGGGGCAGCCAGCGTTTGGAGGTTTTCATGAACTCGTCTCCTGGCGTTTGAGCAGTTTCGTGAACGCCGTAGCGACCATTATCGAGAACACCAGCATGGTGATGCCCACCGCGGCGGCATAGCCCAAATCAAAGAACCGGAAGGCGATGTCGTAGAGCCTAATGGGGATGATCTTGGTGGAATCCGCGGGCCCGCCGTTGGTGGTGATGAAGATGATCGCGAAGAAGCGAATCGCGTCCATGGCGCGGATCAGCAGCGCCACCAGTAGGATGTTGGAGATCGACGGTAGGATGATATAGAGCAGTTTCTGGCCGTACTTGGCGCCGTCCATCTCGGCCGCTTCCAGGGTGTCCTCGGGCACCGAGGCGAGCCCCGCGAGGACGATCAGCGCGACCAGCGGCGTCCATTCCCAGACGTCCATGAGGATGACCGCGACCATCGCGGAACCCACGCTGCCCAGGATGTTGCCGTCGAACAGGCCGGTTTCATTGAGTAGCCAGGCATACAGGCCATGGCTGGGGTCAAGCATGAAACGCCCCAGCAGCCCGACGATCACCGGGGCGATGAACATCGGGATCAACAGCAGCGAGATGATGATGTTGCTGCCCCGCGTTAGGCTATAAACCAGCAGCGCCATCACGGTGCCGATGACCATCTCCAGGCCCACCGTGGCCAGGAAGTAGACCAGGCTGATCAGCCAGCTGGAGCGGATGTCCGGATCCGTGAACACCCGCTGCCAGTTGTCGAGGCCCGAGAACTCGAAGGCCAGCCCGCCCATCAGGCTGACATCATTGAAGCTCATCCAGATGATCGAGAAGAACGGGACCAGCGTGATCAGGGCGAGCAGAAAAAGCGCTGGCGACATCATCGCCAGCTCGAATCCCTGTCGCCGCGCCGAGGGTTTTCCGGTCGTCAGCGCCATGGGTTACGCCCCAACGATGCGATCGATGCGCTGTTTGGCGCTCTGCATGGTTTCCTCCGGAGACATCTGCCCCGCCAACATCTTGGAAAGCTCGGTGAAGATGACCGTGTCGACCTCGTTCCACTGGGCGATCTTGGGCCTTAAACCGATGTGCTCGTCCTGCCAGGCGGTCAGCATGGTGTCCGCCGTGAGCATGTTGGGCATGTCGGTGGGCGGGGTGCTGGCGGCCTTGACCTCGGGCATGGCGTAAACCGATTGGCGCGTCGGCGTGCCGCCGCCGACCTCGCTCTTCAGCCCCATCAGTTGGGTCTGTGGTGAGGTCGCCCAGACCAGGAATAGCCAGGCTGCTTTCTGCTTTTCGGCAGAGGCGTTGGCGTTGATGCCGATCCCGGTGCCGCCCCACAGGTTGGCGCTGCGCGCCGGGCCCTTGGGCAGCGGGGCGTAACCGATTTTGCCTTGTAGCTGAGAGCTTTCCAGCGAGCCGGCGAACTCGTGCCACTCTGGCATCATCGCGAACTCGCCGTTCTGGAAGGCGTTGGCGACGCCGGTCCAATCCCAACTGGTGCTGCCGGGGTGGGCGACCTTGAGCAACTTCTGGTAGAAGCGCGCGGCTTCCATCGCGGGCTCGCTGGTCAGTTGGCAGGCGCCAGGGGAGTCGGTGCCGAGTAGGCCGACCTGCTGGCCGTTGGCAAAGTAATCGCCGCCGTAGGCGAACAGCACGTTGGAGAAGTCGCACATCAGCGAATCGTACTGCTGAGCCTGATGACCGGTGCCGTACTGAACCTCGCTGGCGTTGCCGTTACTGAACCACTCGGCGATCTGGTAGTACTGCTCCCAGGTGGTGCTGTCCGAGGGGGTTGGGTCGAAGCCGAGATCCTGCTGCATCTGGTCGTGGTATTTTTCGAACAGGTCACGCCGGTAGATCCAGATCATCGTCGGGCAGTCGTAGGGCAGGGTATACAGGCTTTCCCTGTCTTTGAAACGGCCCGCGGCGGCCAGTTGCGTGGGGATGAAGTCCTCGATGCCCTTGGGCACAACCGGCTGTTGGTCGTCGTTGATGAAGGTGTTGAGATCGACCAGGCCGCGGTGATATGGCGCGAGTACCTGGTAAGGATCGGCATAGATCACATCGAAGGCGCTGCGCCCAGCGCCGAAGTCCAGCGCAACTTTCTGTACCAGGGCACCCAACTGCATTTCGGTGATGTTGACGGTGATACCGGTGAGTTCCTGGAAAGACGCCAGGTTGGCGGCGATGGCGGTGGTCGGCGGCGTGTTCTCGGAGATGAATTGGATGGTGGTGCCACTGGCCTGCTTCCAGGCCTCATCGCTGGCCATGCCTTGGGCCAGGGCCGTGCGCAGTGGGCCTGCGCCCATCAACGATAAGCCGGCGAGTCCACCCATTCCTTTTAATATGTCGCGACGCTTGAACTGGGTCATTGTTGTTGTCCTCTCTATGGGTTCAGGTCTGGCGGGGTTAGGTATCAAGCGTGATCTGTAGCTTGACATCGTTGGGTCGTGCGCTTGCGGCACGCTCGAACGCATCGATACTTTGTTCGAAATCAAAGGTCTCCGTAATCAGTGGATTGAGGTCTACCTTGCCCGAAGCGATCAGGTCGATCGCCCGGTCGTAGACGTTGGCGTAGCGGAACACCGTCTCGATGCGCAGTTCCTTGGCTTGCGCCGAAACGATGTCGAAGGTGACCGGCTCGACGGGCATGCCGACCAGCACAATCGCACCGGCAGGCCGGGCGCAGGCCAGAACGTCGTCGTAGACTTTAGGGCTGCCGCTGGCCTCGAACACCACATCGGCGCCCCAGTCGTGGCCACAACGCCTGTCGACGGCTTCTCGCAGGGATTCCCGCGAAACGTTGACCGGCGTGATGCCATTGTAGCGGGCCGCGATCGCTAGCTTTTCCTCAACCAAATCGGAGACCAGCACCTCGCTGGCGCCGCCCGCAAGCGCGGCCAGGGCGACCATCAGGCCGATCGGTCCGGCGCCGGTCACGACGCAGACGTCACCCGGTTGCATGCGCGCCTTAACGACCGCCTGCATGCCGATCGCGAACGGCTCAATCATGGCCCCTTCGGCAAAGGAAACCGAATCGGGAAGTGCGAAGGTGAACGCTGCTGGGTGGACGACCTCGGGCGTCAGGCAGCCGTGGATGGGTGGCGTGGCCCAAAACCGGACGCTGGGGTCGACGTTGTAGACGCCCAGCTTGGCGGCGCGCGAGGTGGGGTCGGGGATGCCGGGTTCCATGCACACCCGCTCGCCCACATGAAGATGGCTTACGTTACGGCCGACGTCAGTCACTACACCGGATGCTTCATGGCCGAGTACCATTGGCTCGCGGACAACGAAGGGGCCGATCTGGCCGTGGGTATAGTAATGCACGTCGCTACCGCAGATGCCGACGGTATGGATGCGCACGCGAACGTCATCCGGGCCGAGCTGACCGGGGAGCTCGATCTCTCGTAACGACAGTTCGCGCTTCTTCTCCAGTACCAGAGCTTTTGCTTTCATGACGCTATTCTCTAATTGTATTTAAAAGGGGCGAGAACCGGCCTTTTTGGGTCTAGTTAACCTCGCTTCAGGCTTAAAACAAATCTACGCGCCATGTCGAAAAAACCGCTAGGCTATAATTTTCTTGGCAATGATACTTTTTTGCAGACTTTCTCAGCGTGGTAGGTAATGGTCTGTTTTAAATGGCACTTTCCATCATGCTCAGGTGGTGCTTTGGGAAAGACGCAAGACTTTTTGTGACCAAAGTATAAAAGGCCAACGGCTCACTTTAATTCAGGATAGTAGAGATCAGGCATGAGCGTCTTATCCAGGCATCGCTGATAGCTGAAAGAGGCACTGATAAACTATGATTACTTCGCATCTCAACGATACGCCTCTTGGTGCGCCTGTTTTCGAGTGCATCAGTCAGGATCCGAAATTCAGTTTCTACTGGCACTGCCATGATTTCCCCGCCCCTATTGCCCGCTGGAATTACCATCCCGAGTACGAGTTACATCTCATCCGTTATTCGGCAGGGCATTATTTTGTAGGGGATTATATTGGCCGCTTCGAACCCGGTAATTTAGTGCTGGTGGGGCCGAATATTCCGCACGCCTGGTTTAGCGAGCTCGATGACGCGCAACCGGTGATCAAGGGGCGTGACGTCGTCCTCCAGTTCAAGGGCGAGTGGCTGGAGCACATGATGGCGCTCTGCCCGGAGCTCAACTGCCTGTCGACGCTCATCGAGGACTCGGCTTTGGGAGTCGAGTTCAAGGGGGAAGAAGCGGCACGCTGTGCCGAGCTGCTGGTCAGGATGGGCGAGCAGGACAATGCCGGTAGGCTACTGACTATGTTGACCATTCTGCGCAGCCTCTCGCAGAGCGAGTACCATACCCTGGCCGGTCGTGGGTACGGCCTGGATGCCAAGGGCGCCTCCACCGAACAGGTCGATGCCGTACTGCGCTATATTCACGACCACTTCCATGAAGAGCTGCGCATGTCGAAATTGGCCGAGAATAACGGCATGACGCCTTCCTCCTTTTCGCGTTTTTTTAAGCACGCTACCGGCGACACTTTCGTTGCCTTCCTCAGGCGGATCCGCATCGGGCACGCTTGCCGACTCTTGCTTGAAGGTAGGCAGTCCATCGCCGATATATGCTTCGAGGTGGGTTACAACAACCTTTCCAATTTCAACCGTCACTTTCGTGAGCTAAAGGGCATGACGCCACGCCAGTACCAGCAGAACACGGCTGACCTTGTGCCGAAGGAATGACAGTAACGAGTTATTAAGCTTGGGTAGTCAGCGTTTGCAGACTGGCAACTGACATAGTGCTGTTTAATCTCCATGACGGCGAGACTGTCAAAATAGCATCGCACTGATACAATGGATAAATGAACAGTGCTTTCGCTACGCCTACCGCTTCGCTCGATGACCCCTTCTATTACCTGACGAACTTTCGCTTCGTTCTGGCCTGGGTGGGGGAGCGCCACGCTGATCTGCTCGCAGCAGACGAGCTCGCTTTTGTTGAACAGTTTGAGAGCTTACCGCAGGCCTCCCAAGCGCTACTGGTGCGCATGGTGATGCGCAAAGGCGAGCTATTTCGGCTTAGCAAGTTAAGCTACGCCGAAGTGGGTGACAGCTTTGAAGCGATGGCGCCCGTGATCGCGTTGGGCTGGGTCGAGTGTGATCCCGCGCTTAACATCGATGAGCTATTTCGCCAGCTACGCCTTGCCGAGTTGCGCCAGGTGTTTGCAAAAGAAATACGCGCCGCCGGGCTTGCCGCATCCAGTGCCAAAAGCGTGCTTTACGACACCTTGGCTAGCCAGCTCAGCGAACCCAGGCGGTTATGCCAGTGGTGGCCGGAGGCAAAAGATCCTGTCCTTCGCCTGAACGTCATGGAGACCTGCGACCGCTTGCGGCTGATGTTCTTTGGCAACCTGCGCCAGGACTGGGCCGAGTTCGTGTTAACCGAGCTTGGCCTCCAGCGTTTTGAAAGTGTGCCCTTCACGCCAGAGTCCCGCGCTTTCCAGTCGCGCCATGAAGTGGATACGTATTTAGCGCTCCATCGCCTTCGCCAACGTCTGGACGTCGGAGAGCTGCCCGCCGACCTTCATCTTGAGGTGCCGCCGCCCTCGGATAACCGCTGGCTGGCCACGCGGCGCGCAAGGCTGTTGCTCCAGTTGGGCCGAGAGGTGGAGCGTAGCGGTGACGTGGCGCTGGCGCTGACGCTTTATAGCGAGTCAGGCAGCAGCGAAGCGCGCATTCGGCAGTGCCGTGTGTTGGAGCGGCAGGGCGACCACCAAGCGGCGTTTGAGCTGGCGGCTCAGGCGCTTAATAACCGCCCTAACGAAACCGAACACCAGGCGCTGGCACGGATTCTGCCCCGCTTGCGGCGGCGGCTTAAATTGCCTGCGGTCGCCAGCGTCCCGGAACCCACCCATGAGCGTTGGGACTTATCATGGCCTGGGCCGCAGTGGGTCGAACGCGCCGTGGTGGAATATCTCAGCGAGCCTGGGTCGCCGGTCTACTATGTCGAAAACGCGCTACTGACCGGACTGTTCGGTCTGCTCTGCTGGCCGGCGATTTTCGCCCCACTGCCAGGGGCTTTCTTCCATCCTTTCCACAATGGCCCAGCGGATTTATACCGCGACGATTTCGTTGTGCGTCGGCGAGACGCCTTCGATGCTTGCCTGGCGCACCTGGAAGACGGCAGTTACCGCGAGATAATTCAGTCGACCTGGCGGGAGAAAAATGGCCTTGCCTCCCCCTTTTTACACTGGGCAATTGTTGATGAGCCGCTCATTGAGCTGGCGCTGGCGTGCATTCCCGCCGCGCACCTGCGCTTGTGTTTTGAGCGGCTGTTGGGGGATCTCAAGGCCAACCGGGCCGGGCTGCCGGATCTGATTCAGTTTTTGCCCGATGCGCCCGTTGGCGAGCCACGCTATCGGATGATTGAGGTCAAAGGCCCCGGTGATCGGCTGCAGGATAACCAGCGCCGCTGGCTTACGTTTTTTCACCGCCATGCCATGCCCGTGTCGGTGTGTTACGTGAGCTGGTCGACTGGCGACGAGCCTGAACCATGAGCGCGACCTATCGCGTGGCGGTGCGCGCGCTGTGCGACTTCACTGCTCGGGAGGGGGATCTCGATCACCGCTTTACCCCGGCGCCCAGTGCGCGCGAAGGGATGGAAGGGCATACGCTGGTGACCAGCCGCCGGGGAGAAGACTATCTTGCTGAACTGCCCCTGTCGGGCAAGTTTGAAGGGCTGATAGTCACCGGCCGCGCCGATGGTTTCGACCCCACGGCCAATCGCCTGGAGGAGATCAAAACCCACCGCGGCAGCCTGGAGCGCATGGCGGAAAACCAGCGCGCCCTCCACTGGGCGCAGGTAAAAGTCTACGGCGCGCTGCTGTGTGCCGAGCGTGGCCTGGAACAGATTACCTTGACGTTGGTTTATCTGGATATTGCCAGCGGCAAAGAGACCCTGATCAGCCAGGAAGCCACTGCCGACGAACTCCAGGCGTTCTTTGCCGACCAGTGCCAACGCTTCCTCGCTTGGGCAGAACAGGAGGCCGTTCACCGTCAGGATCGCGATAGTGGCCTGCAGACCCTGCGCTTTCCCCATGCCACGTTTCGCCCCGGCCAGCGCGAACTCGCCGAAGACGTTTACAAAGCCGCTAGCACCGGGCGCTGCCTGCTCGCCCAGGCGCCCACCGGTATTGGTAAAACCATGGGCACGCTGTTTCCGATGCTTTCGGCCATGCCCCGCCAGCAGCTTGATCGCATCGCCTTTCTCACCATGAAAACCCCCGGTCGCCGCCTGGCGCTGGATGCCCTGGCGACACTGCGCACTAGTGATGAAACACGTCCTTTGCGGGTTCTGGAGCTGGTGGCGCGGGAGAAGGCCTGCGAATACCCCGACCGCGCCTGCCACGGCGAGTCCTGTCCATTGGCAGCCGGTTTTTACGACCGCTTGCCTGCCGCCCGCCAGGCGGCAGTGAACCAAAGTTGGCTGGATCGCGACGCGCTGCGCGAAGTGGCGTTGGCCCACGATGTTTGCCCGTATTACCTGGGTCAGGAGCTGGCGCGCTGGGTAGACGTGATCGTTGGCGACGTTAACCACTGGTTCGACAGCCACGCCCTGCTCCATGGCCTGGCCCAGGCCAACGACTGGCGAACGGGGGTATTGGTCGATGAAGCGCATAATTTGATTGAGCGCGCTCGCGGCATGTACAGCGCCGAACTCGACCAGCAACGCCTAAACCGCTTGCGCCGCTCTGCTCCCAAAGCGCTTTCCCGGCCCTTGGGCCGTTTAGCCCGTCAGTGGCAGGTATTGTTTAAAGACGCGGAAATAGAAGAAGAGGGCGAGCCGGGGAAACCGGCCTACCGCTTGCTAACGGCGCTGCCCGACAAGCTAGTCGCTGCCACTCAGCAGGTGGGCGCTTCAATGACCGATCACCTGGGCGAACACCCCGAAGACGCGACCCCTGAGCTCCAGGAAGTGCTCTTTGAGGCGCTGGCATTTTGCCGCCTGGCGGAGCGCTTTGGCGAGCATTCGCTATGCGATCTTACTCGCCATGGCCGGGGGCGGGCGGTGTTGGGGCTGCGCAATCTGATCCCCGCCGATTTTCTGGCCCCGCGATTTACCACCGCGCACACGGTGGTGCTATTTTCGGCCACGTTGACCCCTGCTCACTACTACCGAGATCTGTTGGGCTTACCGGAGAGCACGGTGCGGCGGGAGGTGGCATCACCGTTTGCCGCCCGCCAGTTGGAGGTGCGTATTCGCCGTGATATTTCCACGCGTTTTCGGGATCGGGAAGCCTCTATTGAGCCGATCGTGGCAACCATGGCGCAGCAGTATCAGCGCAAGCCTGGCCACTATTTGGCGTTTTTCAGTAGCTTTGCCTACCTGGAGGCAGTGCTGGCTCGGTTTCGCCAGGCGCACTCGGAAGTGCCCGTTTTCAGCCAAACCCGCGGGATGCCGGAAGCGCAGCGCGAGTCGTTTCTGGCGCGCTTTGCACCCGGCGGAGAAGGCATCGGCTTTGCGGTGTTGGGCGGTGCCTTTGCAGAAGGCATCGACCTGCCCGGCGACCGCCTGATTGGTGCCTTTATTGCCACCCTGGGCCTGCCGCCGTTTAATGACTTTAACGAAGCGCTTAAAAACCGCTTAACCGAACGCTTTGGCCAGGGCGATGCCTACACCTATCGGATTCCCGGCATGATCAAGGTCGTGCAGGCGGCCGGGCGGGTGATTCGCAGTCCAGACGATGAGGGTGTTGTGGTACTGATGGATGACCGTTTTGCCCAGGCCAGCGTGCGCGCGCTATTGCCCAGTTGGTGGGGAGTTCAATAGGCCGTCGCTTGTGCGGACGGAGAGCTTGGGTAACGAGCGAATGCGTAGTGAACGGTATTGGCAGCAGATGCTTATTGTCCAGTCTCCATGCTGCCATCGCCAAGCGTGAGTACCCCCGCCGGGAAGTAGCCGCGAAAGGTGTGTGTCTAGGACATGGCTGGGTGTTTTACCGCAGAGGCTATCGAGCTTGAATAACGCTTCGTGAAGTGTCCAGGCTCGATAGAACATATTTAATGGGGCAGCTGACGCCAGTATTTCACGGCGTATATCAGCTTCAGGCAAGCACGCTACCAGTCCGCTTAACCGGTCTCGGTGCCGTGAGCGCGCCTGCTCGATGTCGATGCCCACTGGCACTGTGGCGATCCCCGCGATAACGCGCAGGCCGCGATGGGAGAGACACGCCCGCCAGGGCGGGAGAAGCGCAGGGTGCCGTGGCTCGCCGCACCCTCTAGGTGACCACTCACCCACTGGGCAGGGGAAGCCGCGCGCCGCGGCGAGCTGAGAGAGCAGCTCCCTTCCCAACTGCGACAAACAAGCCCCGCTGCTACCAGCGGGCGCTTGTGCCATCACCATGTCGAGGTGAGCTTTCATGGTGATTAATGCAGGGTAACGACATCGCCGCGCAAGGCGACGCCCGCCATGATGGCGCCAGCATGGCACTCGTACTCAGTGTTCGAGGCCATCGGCTGACGGTCGTAAAAGCTTTCAATATTGATGACAGCGTTGCCACCTTCGGCTTTGACGCGATCTTGCAGGCTGAGTAACGCTGATAGCATGACCCAACGGCAGGCCTCTTCGTCTGACTTATTGAGTGCGTTGGTTTTCTTGTTGGTCACGAAATTGCCGTACTCGGTGACGGTCTCCGCGTCAGACGTGTCGCCAAACACAAAGCGGATGTTGGGATCGAGCCGCTCTCTCGCCTCGGGCGTGCTCATGGCCTCTTCAATGGAAAGCATGTGGGTGGTATCGCGTGCAAGGCTCGAGGTGCTCAGTAGCACACCCCCAAGTAGCACTCCGAGTGAAAGCAATCCCCTGGTCATTTAGCGTTCCTTTTCTTGCTTGATTTTATAGCGCCCCGAATGGGGCGCCGTGAAGGCGCTGAAATAGCGCCATTAAGGCCAGCGCCGGAATATCAACGAGGTGTTGATACCGCCGAAGGCGAAATTATTGCTCATCACGTAGTCGCAATCGATGCGCCGCCCTTCGCCGCGCAGGTAGTCCAGGTCGGCGCAATTATCATCGGGCTGCTCAAGGTTGGCGGTGGCGTGAAACCATCCCTCGCGCATCATCTCAATGGCGACCCAGGCCTCGAGTGCACCGCAGGCGCCCAGCGTGTGGCCGGTGAAGCTCTTGAAAGCACTAATGGGGCGCTGGGAGCCGAACACCGCATGGGTGGCATGACTTTCGGCGATATCGCCGCGATCGGTAGCGGTACCGTGGGCACTGACGTAGCCAATCTGCTCTGGCTGTAGTCCCGCGTCGTCGAGCGCCTGGCGAATGGCCAGTTCCATCATGCCGGCGTCGGGCTGAGTGACATGGCGGCCATCGCTGTTGGTGCCAAAGCCCACCAGTTCGGCGTAAATGTTAGCGCCCCGCGCCTGAGCGTGCTCAAGCTCTTCAAGAATCAGCGTGCCGGCCCCTTCGCCAATCACCAGGCCGTCGCGCTCGGCATCGAAAGGGCGCGGCGACGTGTGGGGCGCCTCATTACGTGTACTGGTGGCAAATAGCGTGTCGAAGACCGCCGCTTCAGAGGCTGAAAGCTCCTCACAGCCACCGGCGATCATCGCTGTTTGGCGGCCGAAGCGAATGGCTTCATAGGCGTAGCCGAGGCCCTGGCTGCCCGAGGTACAGGCGCTCGAAGTGGTGTGAATGCGTCCGCGCACGCCGAGGAATACGCCGATATTCACCGGCGCGGTATGCGCCATCATGCGGATATAGGAATTGGCATTGAGCCCATCGGTCGATTTGTTGATCAGCATATTGCCGAAGTCGGCCACGGCGTCGGGCTCACCTGCTGACGCGCCATAGGCGATTCCCATTTGGCCGCTACCCAACAGCGGCGAATCAAGTAGCCCGGCATCCTCGAGGGCTAGCTCGCTGGCACGGGTCGCCATCTGAGCGCCTCGTCCCATGCTGCGCAGTGCGCGACGTTGGTAGTGCCCGGGTAGCGTGAAGTCTTCGACCGGCGCACCGAGCCGGGTGTTGAGGCCTTCGTAACTTTCCCAGTCATCCATATGGCGAATGCCGGTTTGCAGCCGCTCCAGGCGTGCCTTGATGCTGGGCCAATCATTGCCGATCGGTGAGAAGCCTGCCATGCCGGTTACCACCACCCGGTGACCGAGCCCAACCTGGCGTAGCGTGTCATTGGCCATCAGCACATCCCTCCGTTCACAGCGAACACCTGACGGGTGATGTAGCTCGCATCCTGCGAGCACAGAAAGCCCACCGTGGCAGCGACTTCCTCACTGGTACCGGTCCGGTTCATGGGAATCAGCTTGAGCGCTTCCTCGGTCGTCAGTTCATCGGTCATGTCAGTATCTATCAGCCCTGGGGCGACGCAGTTGACCGTGATGCGGCGTTTGGCCAGCTCGACGGCCAGCGCCTTCGTCGCACCGATCAGCCCCGCCTTGGACGCGCTGTAGTTGACCTGGCCGCGATTGCCTACCATGCCCGAGACAGACGACATCACGACGATGCGGCCTGGCGCCCGTCGGCGAACCATGGGCATGACCAGGGGCTTGATCACGTTGTAGAAGCCATCGAGATTGGTGTGGATTACGCTATCCCAGTCGTCATCGGAGAGCGCCGGGAAGGCGCCATCGGCGGTAATGCCTGCGTTGCAGACCGCCCCGTAATAGGCACCATGCGCCTCGATATCGGCTTCTAAGGCTTGGCGTGCCGCTTCGCGGTCGGCGACATCAAAGCACAGTACCCGGGCACTGCGCCCGAGCGCACGGATGTCATCGGCGACTGCCTCGGCGTCGGCTTGGCGACGACGGCAGTGCAGCACGATATCGAAGCCATCCCGCGCCAGGCGCAGGGCAATGGCGCGGCCGATACCGCGGCTCGAACCGGTAACCAGGATGGTGTCCGTCATGAGGTGGTTCCTTTTTGAGTCTCTTCCAGCGCCTGTGGCGTTTCGGGCTGAAAGACGTTGAGTGTGGCACTGGCGATAGGTTGGTTATCGCTATCGCACAAACAGCCATTAAAGGCGCCCAGGCCATTTTCGGCGCGAAAATTGAGTTCGACTTCAATGCGTATTGGCTGGCCGAAGCGAAACAGCGGCAACCGGCATTGGTAGTGTCGCGTGCCGAGTAAAAAGCCGATTTGCGGCGTGTCGCCACCTGTGACCGCCTGGACGCCTGCCCAGGCGGCTACGGCCTGCGCAAGCCACTCAAGCCCGACCCAGCCGGGTATGCCATCAGCGGTGGCAAACAGGTCGTCGCGGCGGGGCGTCACGCTGGCATGCAGGTGCTCATTGCCAACCGCGAGTAGCGTATCAAGTAGGCACATGCCGTGGCGGTGCGGCACGTAGGGGGCGATGTCGCAGGGTAGATCAAGCCGGTGAGAGGCGGGGGATTCAGTCATCAAACCGCTCCAACAGCAAGGCGGTATTGTTACCACCGAAAGCGAAGGCGTTGCTGACCGCCCGGCGGCAGTCGTGTTGTATCGCCCTGGCGTAACTCAGCGGTGGTAATTGCGGGTCGATCTCACCATCGTGAACCTGGGGCGGCAGCCGACCGACGTTGAGCGTTAACCAACAGAACGCCGCCTCCAGGGCGCCGCAGGCGCCCAGGGTGTGACCCGTCAACGCCTTCGTCGAACTGCACGGCAACTGATCTCCGAAAAGGTGTGCAACCGCAATGGCTTCCATGCTGTCGTTCTGGCGTGTCGCGGTGCCGTGCAGGTTGAGGTAATCAATAGCCTTGGCGGGTAGTTGGGCCATGTCCAGGGCCGCTTGAATGGCGGTGATGGCCCCCTGGCCGTCGGGGCGGGGGGCTGAAATATGGTGGGCGTCACTGCTCTCGCCATAGCCGCTGAGCTGGATGCCGCCGGTTTCGGCGGTGACCAGAAACAACGCGGCGGCCTCGCCCAGGTTGATGCCGTCGCGATTGGCCGAAAAAGGCTGGCACGGATGATCGCTAAGTGCTTCAAGGGAGGCGAAACCATTGACGGTCAGGCCGCAGAGGCTATCGGCGCCACCGGCAATCACCGCATCGCAGACGCCACCGGCCAGTAACCGCTTGGCACTGGCGAGAGACCGGGCGCTCGACGTACAGGCAGTAGACAGCGTGTAGGCGGGGCCCTCGAGCTCGAGGCGCTCGGCGACGAAGCTGGCTGAAGAGCCAATTTCATGGCGCTGATAATGGAAATCGCTTGGCCAGTCGCCTTCCTGTTGACGTTTGGCCAGGGCGATCTCGGTTTCGCCGATGCCCGAGGTGCTGGTGCCGAGCACCACGCCGATACGCGCTTGGGGGTTGCGCTTGCGAAAGGCATCGAGCGTCGGCGCGAGCTGCTCCATGGCGGCGGCCAGCAGCTGGTTGTTACGTGAGCGGTGCGCCGCCGGTAAATCATCAGCATCCGGCAGGGCCGTGGTTACCCGTCCTAACGGCAGGGGGCGGCCGGGCGTGAAGGTGTCATCGTAGGCAAGCCCGCGTCGACCAGTGAACAGGGCCTCGGCGATGGTCGCCAAATCGCTGCCGATTGGGCAGACCACCGCCGGGGTCATGAGGCGACAGGGCTGTCCCTGCAGTGGGCTCAATTGGCTGGGCATGAGGTGGCCTTTTGCTGGAGGTCATCAATGGGCGCAATATACAAGCGGTAATCAGCCTCGAGGTCTTCGATCATCCGGCATTCGTCATCGCCGCTGATGCGGGCGATGACGCGCTTGTCATAGCGAATGGTATGACCGTCATCAGTGTCTGCAAGTGACCATCCGCTCGGGCCGAAAGCCTGAGCGAGCGACGCTCGGGGCCACAGGCTCCAACTGATGCGGCTTGCCAGCCACTCAGCCGAAAAGGGCGGATCAAAAGCGGCGTCGTCAAGAAACCGGCTGCCTGACGGGTCATGAACCAATGTCAATAAACGTTGGCCCTGGGGGCTCAGCAGCGCGAGGCGTAGCGCGTTTTCGTCATGTCGCAAAACCCCCACCATCTCGTGCCGCTGATCCTGATGGAGAAACGTCAGACGCTGCATTCGTGTCTCTCTCTCCGGCAGCTCAGAAAGCTCGGGAAGCGGTGCCTCGACCGGCTTGCCGGCACAGCCGACGAGTAGTGCCATGCTCATAACTAACAATGCCTGGCGCAAAAAAGTCGCTGGTTTCATGGGAATAGGCCCTCATCGGCGGCATTGTTAGCGCTATTGGCACAGGCTTTGGCGAGGCTGGTCAAGCGACGACGGCTAGCGTTAACAAAGGGGTTTTCTTCATCCCAGGCGTAGCCGGCAAGTACCGAACTGATCATGGCACGGATACGCGGATTCTGTTGATCGCCGAGAATGATGCGTGGCAGTCGTCCATCATACCAAGCGTCGACGAAGTCACGGAAGGTGGCAATGCCACGGCGCAGCGGTTGCTCGAACTGGCGGTCCCAGTCGATCTTCTCACCCGCGAGCTGACGCTCGACCAAAGGGGCGGCTCGCAGCGCTGAGTCCAGGGCGATGGTGACGCCTGACGAAAAGACCGGGTCGAGGAATTCACCGGCATTGCCCAGCAAGGCAAAACCGGGGCCGTGCAACCGCTCAACATCGGCGGAATACCCTTCCAGACGACCAACATCGCGTATCGCGCTGGCATTGGTCAGCAGTCTGGAAAGCCGGGGTTCGGCATGGATGAAATGCCAAAGACGTTGCGTGTCGTCGATACCGGCGGCGTCCAGCGTTGCCCGATCGCCGACGACACCCACCGACGCCCGTCCATCCCGGAAGGGGATCAGCCAGTACCAGACACCCGGGTGTTCAGGGTGCAAGCCGATCAATATCTTCTCGCGATCATAGTGCGGGCAGTCGATGCGGTCCTCGATGTGGGTGAACAGCGCACAGCGTGATTCGAGGGTCGAGGGCTGGGCAAGACCAGTGAGACGTGCCAACACGCGACCATAGCCGCTGGCGTCGAGCACGAAGCGTGCCTGCAGCGAGCGCCGTTGGCCATGGGCATCCACCAGCGTGAGGTTGGGTTCCCGCTCATCGCTGGTGAAGGCCTCGACTCGGGTTTCAAATTCGACCTTGGCGCCCAACTGACGCGCGCCCTCGATCAGACGCTGATCAAAATCGGCGCGCTCGACCTGCCACGTCGTGCCCGGGCCGGCGCTGAACTTGTCACGAAAATCGATGGCGGCATGGCGGTCTCGCCAGGTGAAGGCCGCGCCGTTCTTGGTCTGAAAACCACCCGCCGTTGCCGCCTCGAGCAAGCCGCAGGCTTCGAGGTCGAGCATGCATTTAGGCAGCAGGCTCTCACCGATGGAAAAGCGCGGAAAACGGCTGCGCTCGATAACCCGGACATCCAGCCCTCGCTGGGCGAGCCAAGCGGCGGCGGCAGCGCCGGAAGGTCCTGCGCCGATGATGGCAACATCGGTGGTGTCATGCGTTTCCATATGATTTGTCTCCTGATGCCATCATGGCTAATTGGGTGAAGAACATACGCGCCGGGAGCCCGCCCTGGCGAAAGGCACCAGGGCCCAGGTCGCCGCCAGCCCCACGAGGCAGGTGAGGCCCAAGTGATGCAAAGCAGGCGTGGCGCTGAAAGACAACAGGCCGAAGGCCATCAGGCTCGACGCGCAGGACAGACTGATGGCCAGCCAGGCGGCTGAGCTGTCTGGGTGTTCCGTGCAGAAGATACCCGCGTCAAGCCCGATACCCAGTACCAGCAGCAGACCCAGTAGATGAAAAAGCGAGAGGCCGACGTTGAGCGCGCTAAACAGCGCCAGGGTGGCTACCAAGGCTCCCAGCGGGGGCAGCAACACGCGCCACACGCGGCCACGATAGCGCCAGCTAAATACCAGTGTTAACCCGGCCACTGCAACGGCTAGCCACAGAGCGATCTGATCGCGTAAGCGCGATAAATGGTTCGATAGCGTGGCCACCCGGTCGTGGTAAACAATATGCGCCGAATCGGCAAGCTGGCGTAGCGCTTGCTGGGCAACGTCATCGGCATCGCCCAATGTCACCAGGGCCGCCACGTCAGGGTTTTTGACGGTGTTGCCCAGCCACAGACTGCTATCGGCACGCCCTGCCGGCATCTCGAGCCATGCGTCCAGGGTCAGTAGTGGCACCTCACGTAGCGGCGCCTGCGCGCGCTCCACCAAGTCTGAGGGCAACCCGGCCCTGGCGATCAGTTCGGGCAGCGCGCGGCTATAGGCCTGACGCACTCGCTCCAGATTGGCTCGCTGGGTCGCCGGGGAGGGAACTGCCTGGGCAAGGTGGCGGTATTGCGCCAAGTGGCCGTCGGCTTTGAGCGCGGCCAGAGAAGGCTCCAGGGCTTCCAGGCGCTCGAGTAACTCACCTTCATGCTCAGCGGTGACGACCAGGTAACGGCTGCCGGTAGAACGTTCCAGTAGCCCCTGCACGCGTTGTTGCTCGGCAATCAGCGCGTCGGGTGAGGGGTTAAGCTGGCGCAGGTCGTCATTGGCCGTCAGGCGAGTGGCTATCAGCACGACCGCCAGGATGCCGAGCAGCGCCAACAGGCTCCAGCGAATGGGCGCCCGCGATGGCAGGCGCAGTCGATCCAACTGGGTGGCGATGTGGGCGGTTGAGGCGTGAGGGCTGGGTGAAAACCAGGGTAGCCACAATCGTACCGTCAACCAGGCGCCGATTAGCCCCAGTGCTGCGAAGGTGGCCATCTGGCGCAGCCCCGGGAGTGGCGTGGCAAACTGAGCGAGATAGGCCGCAAGGCTTGACGCCAGGCCCAACAACAGGCCGGGCCAAAGGCGCGTCAGCGCTAGCCTGGGTGACAGCTGGCGGGCGCACTGCAAATGCAGGGCGTAATCGACCGAGATGCCGATCAGGCTGGCACCGAATGCCAGCGTCAGTAAGTTGAGCGTGCCGAACACCCACCAGGTCAACGGCAGTGCAAACAGCACACCACTGGCCACGGGAAGCAGCAAGCTGAGCAGCATCGAGCCACGCCGAAACGTGGCCCATAGCAGCAGGCCGATGCCCAGTAGCGAACCCAGGCCGATGGTGGAAATTTCCCGTTTGGCCTGGTCGGCTCCAGAAGCGGCGTGAAACACTAGCCCGCTGCGCAACAGCTCGGCATCGGGATGGGTGTCACGGAAGTCCGATAGCGCCGCCATAAGCTGTTGTTGCATGCCCATATCGTAGGGACTGGCCGACAGTTGACCACTGACGACGAACCAGCGTCCGCTCTCGTCGTTAACGGCAGGCAGGCCCTCGACTATGTGTAGGGGGCCCGCAAACCGCTGCTCCAGCCAGGCATCGAGCAGGCCGAAGGGGTCACGGCGCGGGTCGGCCTGGCTACCGGGGATAAACAAGCGGTTTAGGCCGCGCTCTACCCAGGCGTCATCATCGGCGTTGGCGAGGGTTTCTGGCAGTAGTCGATAGCGGTATTGCCCCAGATCACTGCCGGGGGCTTGCGAGAGATCGTCGTCGAAAGCGTCAACGCTTGAAGAGTCCCGCAAATGATCCTTGAGTTCGGCCACTAGCTCAGCTGGAGAGTCGCCTCGTACCAGCAATACAAAGCGATCTTCAAAGGCGCCGGTCAGGCGCTGTTCGGCGCGTTCGATCAAGGCTTCCTGCTGGGTATCGGGCAGCAGCGCGGTGATACGTGTATCCAGCGGCGTGCCTCTGCTCAGCAAACCCGCCAGCAAAAGAGCACAGCCCAGCAACAGCCCCGCCCAGGCGAAGGCAGCAAGACGCTCCATTCGGGTCGGGGGCTGTGCATGGCTCACGTTGCAGGATCACTATCGTCGAGGTTGTCGCAATCGGCGGCGGTGAGGGTCAAACTGAGCCGGTCATCGTTGGCGAAGTCGATCTCGACCTCATCCACCTGCTGGCTACCCTGAACGCGCAGTTGGGTGAGGCGTTCGGCGATGTTCGCCTCTTTTGGCATCAGTGTCGCCTGCCAGCGTTGCTGCTCACCGCTGAGTTCGATAGTGAAGTGCCTTTCCAGCAGTTGCCAGTCACCCGAAAGAAGGCCGCCAAGTACCGGTGCGATCACCTGGAAGCCTGTTGGCAACTCGTCGTTGTCTTCGCTCAGGAGGACGCGGTCATTGATGGGGGCGATGGTCTGCCAGACCAGGCCGTCTTGTTGATGTTCAAAGTAGCCACGGCTATCTAGCTGGGTGTCGAGGTCGGCCATCCAGCGCGCCTGCTCGAAGCGGCCGCATTGCGGGGCATTCACTGCCAACCGTTCAGCAAGATCATCCTCTTCCGGCGCGGCCACCGCGGGTGTGCTGACCATCAAGCCGAAGCTTATTAACACCATTATCCGGTTAATCGGGCGCATTACGGTTGAGCCTCCTGCCAGGCGAGAAGCCGTTCCACCAGCACAGGCGGCGACTCAAGGCGCATTTCATGGTCGTTGAGCCCGACGGCGACCTGAACGCTCCAGGCCCGTGTCAGGCGTTTGCGCGTCTGCGCATCGCGAATTGTATAGTCGATCTTGAGACGATTTTCCCACTCGGTCAGGCGTGCTTCGATGGCGATGCGCTGAGCGAAGAGCGCCGGTGCGGCATACCGCAAGCGTAGATCGATCACCGGCCAGGCAAACCCCGAGTCCTGCATCTGTGGGTAGTTATAGTCGATAGCATCCAGCAGTTCGCAGCGGGCGATTTCCAGATAGCGCACGTAGTGGCCATGCCAGGCCACCTGCATCATGTCGATGTCATGGAAAGGGATCTTCAGCTCGGTTTCGCAGCTCGGCAGCGGGCGGTCGTCAGGCGTCATAAAGGCTCCAATGGCGTTGGCGAATCCTGCCACAGAGTGTGCGCAGTTCGTGTTCCAGGGCGCGGTCTTCGTCGAGGGCGGGAAAAACCAGCCGACAGGCCCCGAGAAACGCCGCCAGGCGCTTGGGCAGCGGCGCAGCCCCGTCGAGTTGGCCGCGCAGCTCGACGGCCTGGCAGACCGCATGCAGGGTGGCGGCGGCGACCTGTTCGACGAGTGTCAGCACGCGCAGTGCATCCCGCGCGGCAATGGTGCCCATGCTGACCTTGTCTTGATTATGGCACTCGGTGGAGCGTGAGAAGACGCTGGCTGGCATGGTCATCTTCAGCGCCTCGGCGGTCCACGCGGACGCGCCGATCTGCACCGCCTTGTAGCCATGGTTGAGGCTGGCCCGTTCAGCGCTGGCGCCGCTCAGGTTACTGGGCAGGCCGTGATTGAAGCGGGTGTCGACCAGCTGCGCCAGCTGGCGATCAAGCAGGTCGGCCAGGTTGGCGCAGGCTTGCTTGAGGCTATCCATCACAAAGGCGACATGCCCGCCGTAGAAGTGGCCGCCGTGCATGACCTTGCCGTGTTCGGCGTCGATCAGCGGGTTGTCATTGGCACTGTTGAGTTCGTTCTCGAGAAACTGGCGCCACCAGGGGAGCGCGTCTTCCACCACGCCGATCACGTGGGGGGCGCAGCGTGTCGAATAGCGATCCTGGAGACGCGGAGAGTTGCGCGGCGTATCCGGCGCGTGCAGGTCATCGCGCAGTCGCTCGGCCACTTTATTCTGCCCCGGATGCGGCTTGGCGGCGAACAGTTCGGCATCGAAATGATAGGGGTTGCCATCCAGAGCATGCACGGAGAGTGCCGTAATGCGCGTGGTCAGCTGCGCCAAATACGTGGTGCGGGCAAAGGCGAACACGCCCAGCGCCGTCATGACGGCAGTGCCGTTCATCAGCGCCAGGCCTTCTTTGGGCTTCAAACGATACGGCGCGAGGCCATGCTCGGCGAAGACCTCGGCGGTTGCGCGCCGCTGGCCGCCATGAAACACGTCGCGCTCGCCGCACAGCACGGCGGCCAGGTAAGACAGAGGCGTCAGGTCGCCGCTGGCACCGACGGAGCCTTCTTCGGGAATGACCGGAATGACATCGTGTTCCAGTAGCCAGACCAGGCGCTCGAGGAGCTCGACGCTGACGCCCGAGACGCCGCGGCACAGCGATACCAGGCGAACCATGATCACGGCCCGCGCGGCTTCCACCGACAGCGCCTCGCCCAAGCCACAGCCATGGAAGGTATATAGCTGGCGGGGGAGTTGCTCCAGGTCGGAAGCGGGCACTTCACGCGTGCAGGAGTCGCCGTAGCCGGTGGTGACACCGTAGACGACCCCATCTTCCTCGAGCAGCCGCTCAAGGAAGGCGTTGCCTTTGGCAATGCGCTCACGGAAGGCTGTGGCCGTCGACAGGGCGACACGACGGCGGCCTTCAGCCACGTCCAGAACCTCCTCGAGGGTGACCGTCGACCCATCCAGGACAAGCGGTTCGCTGGTGATGGGGCCAGGCGTTGGGTCATGGCGTGTCGTCATGCGAATATCCAGTGTCATTGATCCAGAACGGATAGAAATTGAACCATTGCAACGGGTGGCGCCGAACGCGCTCGGCCAGATGGTCGGCGTGGGCCTGCATCGCCGTGGCAATCCATGTGTCGCGCTGTCGGCGAGGTAGTTCCTGAGTGTCGCCGATACATTCAAAGTCGATCCGGAAGTTATCGCCATCGCGCACGCAGGCCAGCGCATAGAGGGGGCAGCGAAGCAGCGCGGCCAGTTGGAAGGGCCCCTCGGGGAAGCGGGCACGATCGCCGAGAAAATCCAGCGTCTGCGTTCGCTCCCCGGCCAGTGGTAACCGGTCGGCGGCGATGACGACATAGCCTCCAGCGTGAATTCGCTCCGCCAATGTCTGCGCGGTGGCGGGCGTGATATCTCCGACTTCAAGCACCTGGGGGCGGGGTTTGCCGGTGACGCGCTCGAGCAGTGAATTGAACTTGCGCGCATTGCGGGTGTGCATCATCACCGTCAAGTCGAGTGCCGCATGGCGCTCGGCAAGGGCATTGACCACGTCGAGATTGCCGTGGTGCGCGACGAGAATTAACCCGCCACGACCACTTTCGATGGTGGCGCTAAACTGCTCGAAACCGGTGCCCGTCAAGCGGTGGTCGGCGATGTTGCCACACCAGGCCTCAACTTTGTCCATCAGTGCTTCGCCGAAGCTCAGGAAGTGGCGGTAACTATGCCACCACCGAGCGAAAAGACGCTGCTCAAGCTGGGGGTAGAGACGCTTCAAGAACGACTGAGAGGCGCGCCTTGCCGTGGTATGCACCAGGAAGTACCACAGGATGACCGGCCATAGCACTAGCCGAAAGGGCCAGCGACCCAGGTGGCGCTGAATCGCCACCATTAACATCATGCCGGCCACGGTGCCGCGCTCGCCGATGCGTGCCCAATGGTGACTCATGAACCCACCTTCGCTTGTTTGCGCCAATGCCGCGCCAGTAAACGCGGCAGGCGTAGCAGCATGCCAAAGAATAGACGCGTGTGCATGACCGTGATCTGGCGGTTGTCGCGCCATACGGCGTAATGGCTGACGCCACCCACTGGGTAGTGGACGCGTACCGGGCGATTGGCTATGGCGCCGCCCGCCCAATGCCAGCGTACCAGCACTTCGGTATCGAAGGTCATGCGATTGCCGCCGCTGTGCTTTGCCAGCAGGCGGTTGAGCGGCGCGACTGGGTAGAGCCTGACGCCACACATCGAGTCCCGGATCTCCAGCGACAGGGTGTTGATCCATACCCAGATATGGGTGGCGTAACGGCCATAGAAACGTATCCGCGGGACGCTTTCATCATAGCGGGGGTAGCCAACCACCAGGGTGTCCGGCGCGGTATCCAGCTCAGCGAGAAAGGCAGGCAAATCGCCGACGTCATGCTGGCCGTCGGCATCGACCTGAAGGGCATGGGTATACCCCAGGCGCTGGGCTTCCGCGAGACCGGCACGCACGGCGGCTCCCTTGCCTTGATTGATGTCGAGGCGTACCAGGTGATGGCCTTTCGCTGCCAGACGGTTAAGTTCGCTTGCGCACTCGGCGTCGCTGCCATCATCTACCAGCAACAGCGGTAGCCCCAGCGTAGAAAGCTCGTCGCATAGCGGGCCGATCGTGGCGGGATGGTTGTAAACCGGGATCAGAATACAGGGGCGTGCGTCAGCCATGCTTCCCTCCATGCGTTTGCAGGCGAACTTGCCCGGTGCAATGACGCCCCTCCTGGGAATCAATGGTAAAGGCGATTCCCTCGGCTCGGCGCGTCAGCTGCAATGTGAAGCGTGCGCCGGGGCGCAAAACTTGCTTGAACTTCAAGCGTTCGATGCCCTTAAACTCACCCAGTTCGCCAAAGCTCGTGCTTGCAAGTTCGATGGCCCACTGAACCATGACCACACCCGGCACTACCGGATAGTCGTCGAAGTGCCCTTCCAGAAAGATCAAGCGCTCCGGTACTTCGAGGCTTATGCAACAGGATGTGACATCGGCGCGATATTCACCCAGCCAGCGCGGCGCCTTGTGATCATCCAGATCGGCAAACAGGCGCTGAACCAATTCATGGTCAAGTTTGCCTTGGGCATTGCTTGGCAGGGCATCGACAAAACGCCAGTAGCGGGGAGTGGCAACGCCTTCCAGGTGGCTCGATAGCCGGCTACGCAGACGCTTTATCAACGCATGCCGGGTTTCGCGCTGGTGTGGGATGAACGCTTCATCGGCCACGACGACCACCCCTAATCGGCCATCCGCACGTTCAAGATCGACGCAGCGTGCTTCACGGACTTCCTCTGTCTCGGCGAGCAGGCACTCGATCTGATCCAGAGAGACGCGTTTCCCGGCGATCTTGGCCAGCCGGTCGGCGCGGCCCAGGAGTTCGAATCCGCCATGCCTGGGCGCCACCCGGTCGGGCTGATACCACCATTGCTGGGGAGCCTCCAGAAAGGGCGAACGCAGCGCCAAGCGCCCCTTGCTGAAGGATAGCTCAACGCCGGGCAGGGCCTGCCAGACGGTGTCCTGCGTTTGGCGCCGCTGAGCGATACCCCCGCTTTCGGTGCTGCCATAGATCTCGATCACTGGCGCCTTTAGCAGCGCCTCGGTGTGCTGCGCATGCGCCAGCGCCAGGCGCGCGCCGGACGAGAACACGCGCCTGGGGCGTGGTGAATCATGCCACCCAAGGTGGTTCGGCAGGCGCGATAGCTGGGCGGGAGAGCTCACGATCACGGGCGCCAGGTGGGCCTCGCCGGCTTCCTTGAGTCGTTCGATAAGACCTTCCGGGTAACGACACGGGTCGCCATAAAAAGGGGCCCCTGCACACAGCGGATGCAATACGCCGGTAAGCAGCCCGTAGATGTGCTGATGGCTGACCTGGGAGATGACCCCACTGCCGGCCAGTGGCCATAGTCGGGTGTGTGCCGCCAGCTCGGTGTCCAGCTGGTTGAACCGCTTGGCCAGGCGCACGGGGTTGCCTGTGGAGCCTGACGTGTATAGCACGACGGCCGTGGCCGTGGGGTCAAGTGCCTCAGGAATGGCGAAAGCAGCCGTATCATGCTGGCGAGTGGCCGTGACGTCAGGTGCCTCGGGCAGTGTGCCGTCCACCGTCTCCGCAAGCCGCGCCAGCGTCTCTGGGCGATTGTCCGCCGGGAGCACGGCTACTCGGCCACTTTCCCATAAGGCCGCCAGGGCGGCGCAGAATTCAGCCGGTCGGGATTGGTAGAGCAGCCAGTAGCCGCGGGGTTTATCCGCTAGCCACAGACGCCAGGCATCGATTCGATGAGTAAGCGACGTTGAGTCAACCCAGTGACGCGGCAGCGAGCGTCGGTCCTCGTGCGCGTTACGCCAGGGCAAGCGGATAAGCGGGACGAATGTCATGACAGGCTGCTCCGAAACCGGCGGCGTATCAGCCATTCACCGGCAAACATCAAGGCGATCAGTGCATAGCTGATGACGCCGTTATACAACGACCAAATGGCTAAATCAGCGTAGAGGGCTGTCCAGCAGGCGATGGATCCGTTGGCGATAAAGAAGCCGCACCAGGCCCAGGTGACGCGCCGGGTATACTGCACCCCCTCGGGGGGCAGGTCAGGCTCGCGTAGGCGGGCCAGACGCTCGACGATGGGCATCCCCTTCCATAGGCTGGTCAGGAAGATGATCAACATGATGGCATTCACCGCGACGGGGTAGGCGCGCATGCCAAGCTCAGCATGCCCTAGACCGCCTAACGTGAGTAAGCTGGCCGCCATCACCATCGCCAGATAGCGCGCCTGGGGCATTCTCCAGGCAAGCAATGCCGAGCCGGCGATCAGAAGTGGCCAGCTGCCGATGTACTCATGTGAAACGAAAACCAGTATCGGCCAGGCCACCGCCAGCACCATGCCGAGCGACTTAATCCCTTGCTTCGGCATTGCTCAGCGTTGCATCAGGTGTTCGACAGCGTTAACCACATCATCGATGGTGCGCACCGATTTAAAGTCATCAGGCTTGATGCGTTGCCCCGTGAACTGCTTGAGTTCGACAACCAGGTCGACGGCATCGATGCTGTCGATATCGAGATCCTCGTAGAGGCGCGCCTGAGGCTGGATGTCGTATGTCTCAAGGTCAAACAGTTTCACCAGGGTCTTCTGGACATGCGTCAGTATCTCGGTGCGCTGGTGGTCGGCAATCTCAATTGACACGGCGGGCCTCCACGAGTGACTGCAGCGCTTCCAGGCTGGCGAAATGCTGGCGCGTTTCTTCCGCGTCGGCATCGAGCTTGATGCCGTACTGCTTTTGCAGGGCCAGGCCGAGCTCAAGCGCGTCGATGGAGTCGAGCCCGAGGCCTTCGCCAAATAAAGGCGCGCTTGGGTCGATATCACTAGGATCGACATCCTCAAGCTCTAACGTGTCAATGATGAGGCGCTTGAGCTCAAGCGTCAGGTTGTAGTTTTCGCTCATGGTGAAAGTGATCCAATTCCCTGTTGAAATGTTCGCTTAGCCGTTGTGTTAGTTGTCTAGCCAGTTGCCCGGTCGGCTGTTGGCTATCTGATTTAACGGGCAAGTCGTCGAGTACGCGTAGTTCCATCCTGACTTTGGAGGCTGGGATATGATACCAGGGCTCCCCTTTGGTTAGGGTAGTGGGCGTACAGCGTATTAGCACTGGCGTGATCGCCGTCCCTGTCCGCAATGCAATGTTCGCCCCCCCGCGGCGAAACTTGATCGGGCGCTTAGGACTGGTGCGGGTGCCTTCTGGAAAAAGGATGAGCGAATCGCCTTTGCGAAGGCTTTCCCGGGCCGCCTCCAGGACGGCTTCGGGCTCATCGTTGGTGATATAACCTGCCGCGCGAATAGGGCCACGTGTAAAAAGGTTGTGGGCGAGCCGTCCCTTGACGATGCAGTTGGCGTGGGGCATATGCGCGAGAAGGAAAACCACATCGATAAGCGAGGGGTGGTTGGCGATCACCAACAGCCCGGGGCGCATCAGCCGCTCCTGGTTCTCCAGACGGTAGTCGAGTACCCCAAGCCCGTTCATCATATTGATGAACGCCAGGAAACAGCGCTGGATAAGGCGTCGCGCCAGATAGTGGCGTCGCTCGGGGTTGTGTACGCACAGACTCAGCAACGGGGCAATGAACAAGCCAATGAAGAGGCCACCGATGCCGAAGGCGGTGAAGGAAAGCGCCGTGCCTAGTCCGCGGTACCACCTGTGGATATTCATTCTTGCCCCAACTGCCAACGATGCCTGCCATCCAGGTAGGCGGTGTCGCCGTCAAGCCAGTTCATCACCGTGACAGGCGTCGGGCGCGCGCGATGCGCTGGCTTTGTCGCCGTTAGTGGTCGTCCCTGGTGCAACGTCAATCGCATGCCCACCACACAGGCCGTGCCGGGATGTTCAGTGTATCCCTCGTAAGTGGGAGGCAGCGGGCCTTCTGAGAAAACGCCGACAACAGCCGGATGTCCTTCTATGAGGTACCCGTACGCTTCGTAAAGTATAGCGTCGAACTCATCACCACAGGCGCCTAACGCCTGTAAAGGCCGGTGATGAGAACGAGAGATGGAATGCACGCCCAGAATGGCGTTATGCACTGACATGGAAAACCGTGCGGGGGAGATAGGATCGCCACGTTGCAGGTTCTCAAGCATCGTTAGCGTATCGGCAGCGTCGCCATGTCGCGAGGCGTGCACTAGGGGCGAGTTGGCCTCTGGATCCAACTCCCTAAGGATATCGCAGGTAGCGCGGCCCGTATCGTCGAGACGGCGACGCAGCATAGCTGGCAGCCCTTTGCCCAACTGAGCTGGGATTCGCCAGCTTGGCTTGCTGGTGGCAACTGTCTCTTCAGGAAGCCAACCCCGCCAGTCTTCGAGATATAGGGAAAAAGACACTGCGCTAAGGCCCCCTAAAAAAGGCGGTTACCTTAACTTAATTGCGGACCCTATGAAAGCTGGCATGCCCAATATGGTTTACTGGGCTCGAAGTTCATGAGGCTCGCTTTGTCAGGTTCCAGCCTTAGTCATTTGCAATATTAAAGTGTACTGCAGTTGGCAAAAGCCGAGAAGGCGCAACTTGTGACCCTATAGCCCCTTCCTCTCAAAGGAGGCGCTCTATCAAGCTGAGTTATATGCCGGAAGTTGCTAATATTCTAAACGTTGCTAAGACATTTTTACGTGTTTCGACCCATCGCTAAGCGGCTGCACTCATTAAATTCGACTATTAACTTAGGAGCTCCGCGCGAGCCATGACGGATCTACTCTGGTACCAGTATGCGCTTATCGGGCTGATTTTTGCCTGGAGCGGTTTTGTGCGCACCAGTCTGGGGTTTGGCGGCGCTGTGCTGGCGCTGCCTTTCCTGCTCTTGGTGGTCAACGAACCCCTGGTGTTCTTGCCGATTATTGCCATTCACCTGCTGATTTTCTCCAGTTGGATCGCCTGGCGGGGTCATCGCCAAGTGCAGCAAGCGGGGACGGGTAGCACATCGCCGGAGAGCAATATCGATTGGGGCTATCTATCCAAAGCCCTGAAAATCATGATCATCCCCAAGCTGATCGGCGTGGTGGGACTGTTAACGCTGCCGGCTAACGTGATGACCAGCATCATTTTTGGCATTGTGATCATCTATGCCATTGGCTATGTGCTGAACAAGCCGTTCAAGAGCAAGAACAAGTACGTGGACTACGTACTGCTGGCGCTCGGGGGTTATGTCAGCGGCACGTCGCTGATTGGCGCGCCGCTAATTGTGGCGGTGTTTGCCACTCACGTGGCCAAGGAGCAACTGCGCGATACCCTGTTTGTGCTGTGGTTTATCCTGGTCGTCATCAAAATGGTCTCATTCTTGATCGCGGGCGTGGATCTGCAGTTAATCCACCAGCTTTGGCTGCTGCCCTGTGCCTTTATTGGCCATTTGCTAGGCGAGAAAGCCCACCGCTATATGCTAAAAGCGGACACCGGGCTATTCTTCCGCGTGCTGGGCGCGGTGTTGATCGTGGTCAGCGTGGTTGGGTTGATCCATCCGCCCGCATGACCGCAGGCGGTGCAAACGCCGTTTCTTAAAGCTTGCTGTCGGCCTTTAACGTCGTCTTGCCTAGAACGATCAGGACGATGGCCAGCAGGCCGCAAATGACCGCCATGGCGGTAAACACGTGTCGCAGAGAATCCAGCCATATCAACGCCGGGGCGACCATCACTGGGGAAATAAACTGGCCAAAGAAGAAGGTCGAGGTAAAACCACCAAATACTCGGCCGCGCACTCGCTGAGGAGTGATTCGCATCAGCCAGGTGGTGGTGTTGGGCATAAAGGCGCCTAGACCTAAGCCGGAAATCGCCGCGCCGACAATGGCCATGGTGTAACTCTGGGTGAACCCAACGATCAAGAAGCCAGTGGCCGCCAGAAAGAACCCCAAGACATAGATCGTCATTACCGAAAGAAACGGTTTGTAGTAGCCGTAGCAAAACGCCACGATGCTGGCCGTTAGGGCCGCCATTGAAAGCGCGATGCCGATCGCCATGCCACTGATCTGGCCCTGCTGAGAGAGCAAAAAGGGGAGTTGGGCGGGAAACATATAAAACATCGCCATGCTGATCATAGCGATAAGGTAGGCAAGGCCAGTGCGCCCGACATCCACCTTCACTGGCGCATCGTTTGTATCAGCGCTTACGCTACCGCTGGATATGGGCTCTTGAAGAATCGCCCAGGCATAGGGCAGTAAAAGCACGCCGGTTAGGTAGAGGAGAAACGGGCCGCGCCAACTCCAATCGGAAAGTACTCCACCAAGGTTAATAAAAATAACCCCGCCCAAGGCCATGCAGCTGCTTTGCAGCCCCAAAAACCGTGCGCGTTCGGTGCTATCGAAATAATCGCCTACCAGCGTGGTGCTGATACTCAGAATACCGGCTACTGCAATCCCCATCAGTGCGCGGGAGCTTAATAGCAGATCCACGCGATCAATGAAAAAGCCTGCGACCCCCGCAAAACCGTAGATGCCCAGCATCATCAGCAGCAATTTCTTGCGCCCAAACCGGTCAGCCAGATAACCCATCAGTGGGCTGAACAGCGTAATCATTAGCGCAGGCAGGGTCAGAATTAGTTGGATCACTACCTGGGGCTGGTCAGGAAAATGGCGGCTAATGCCAGGCAGCGCAGGCGCGATAATCGCCCCCGACATCACGGTCATGGTGCTGGCAAGCAGTAGTACGGTCTTAATATGCGTTAACTGGCTAATGGTCTTTTTCCGTATCAAGAGAAAGGGGAGGGAGTAAAAGCACAAACGCTTATCGTAGCATTTTTGTTAGCATGCTATGTTTGTGTTTTTTATCTACTTCTCAAGCAGCCAGGTTCGGCCACGAACTGTTAAGCGCTATGGGGAGGGTCGGCGGGGTAGTAGACATTTTCATATTTCTTGGTGGGCAAAGCGCTGAAAAAGCCGCCAAGGTTTATGTAGCCAACGAGCTAGAATCGATACAAGCGATATTCAAAGAGGGCGGTCTCCAGCACCACCCGGTTAATGAACGCCTGATGGCGCCTCCTATGTTCGCTTGATCTGATACATATGGCTATCTGCACGGCTTAGCAGTGTATCGGCGTCTTCTCCATCGGCAGGATAGCAGGCCACGCCGATGCTGCAGGATGGCATTTTGACCTCGCCGAATTCAGCGCCTAGTGGCTCGTTCAAGACGGTGAGTATCTGATCTACCTTTTCCGCAACAGCAGTCGTCGACTTGATGTCCGTTAACAGCACCGTGAATTCATCACCGCCCATGCGGGCCACCGTATCTGTCTCTCGTACACAGCCTTCTAACCGTCTGGCTACCGTGCAGAGCACTCGGTCACCCGCCGCATGTCCATGAACATCGTTGATGCCTTTGAAGTCGTTAATATCCAGAAATAGCAATGCCAAGTTGCTCTGATAGCGATGGGCCGTGCTCAGGCCCAAGTTTAGGCGGTCATAGAAGAGCGCTCGGTTGGTCAACTTTGTCAGCGGGTCATGATGGGCGAGGTAGCGTAATTCTTCCTCGGCCTGCATAAGATCCGTGACGTCTCGTGCGACACCGACCCGCACTCTCTCTTGCTCGTACCAGCGGGCAGACCACAGGATATGCACGATACCGCCATCTTTGCGGATATAGCGGTTGCGGAAATCGATATGCGGCTTACCGCTCATCACACGAACAATGGAGTCCCGCGTGGCCGCTAAATCGTCGGGGTGCATGTAGTGCGTGATCAGGGTGCCGATCAATTCGTTGGGAAGGTAACCGAGCAGCGACTCACAGGCATCACTCACGAAGACGATCTGGTTGTCTTTATCGACCACGAAGACGGTGTCCAGCATCAGGTGGATCAGTTTGGGGTAGAGCGCTTGCAGGTCAACGGCCATAGGCTTGGGAAATCCGGTTTGCGTTTCTCGACTATAGAGCAATTGAGAAGAGGGGCGATAAATAATTCTGCATACTTTGGGGGAAAGGTCACTCCCGCAATGACAAGCGCGTACCAATATAGCTAAGGTAGGCTTTACCCTCCAGAGGCAAGTGCCAACGGACGACATTCAGGAGTTGAAGCTTTAGTTGCTAGAGGTTTTATAGTAACGGGGATGAAAAAACTTAACGAGGTTAATATATGGGACATCATCATGATCATCCCCACATTGATCCTGCCTCGGGCGACCGGCGTGTCAGTATTTCCATTTGGGCAAATGGCTTATTAACCATCGCCCAAATCGTCGGCGGTATTATGGCGGGAAGCCTCTCGCTGATCGCTGATGCGCTGCATAATTTTTCTGATATGGCGGCGCTTGTTATTGCCTTTGCGGCGCGCAAGATCACAAGACGGCCCGCCGATGCGCAAATGACCTTCGGCTATGGCCGAATCGAGATAGTGGCAGCACTGATTAACTACACCACGCTCATTCTCGTTGGCCTCTACCTTATTTATGAAGGCGCCATGCGCATGATTGACCCGCCGGAGATCCAGGGTTGGTTGGTCGTCATCATTGGTGGCGTCGCTCTTGTTATCGATGCCCTCACCGCCATGCTTACTTGGTCAATGCAAAAAGGTAGCGTCAATATTCGCGCCCTTTTTCTGCATAACCTGTCTGATGCGTTCGCCTCCATCGCCGTGATTATCGGCGGCTCATTAATCTTGCTCTACGACATGCGCTGGGTAGACCCTGCGATTACGATAGGTATTGCGCTGTATATCCTTTACCTCGCCTTTTCGGAGATTGGGGGGCCTATCCGCACACTGATGCTGGGCTCTCCCCCAGATATTAACGGTCAACTCGTCATTGAAGCCGTGCGTGGTGTCGAAAGTGTCCACGATATTCATCATGTGCACCTATGGCAGATGCAGGAAAACATGGCCGCCCTTGACTGCCACGTGGTCATTACGGAAGCAGGCTGGCAGCAACTTGAGTCGATTAAGACAGAGATCAAAGAGCAGTTAAAAACGCGCTTCAACATTGTCCATTCCAGCTTAGAGTTTGAGCATATTGATCACGCACATCAGGATGCCAACCTCTATGGGCATGAGTAATACACGCTCACGCTGGTCTACACAGGCAGTCATTTAGCTTGGTTTGTGCAATAAAATCTTGGCCTAAATTGCCAAATAATCACTGAAATCGAGAGAGAAAAATGTTCAAAAAAGCGACTTTTATGCTTGCGGGTACGTTGATGCTTACGGCTGCCATCGTGGTGGTTTCGAAACCTGCACTATTGGGCATGCAAGCTGAGGCGGCTGCACAGGCCGAGAGCTCCTTGGTGCGTTCACACTCTCCGATCCTGGGGCCGGAAGAGGCACCTGTCACCATTGTGGAATTTTTCGACCCGGCCTGCGAAGCCTGCCGTGCTTTCTATCCTCTCACCAAAAGTCTTCTGGAGACCTATCCTGAGCAAGTGCAGCTAATCGTGCGCTACACCCCTTTCCACGGTGAGGTTTCTGATACGGCCATACGCGTGCTGGAAGTTGCTCGACACCAGGACGTATTCGAACCGGTACTCGAAGCTCTGCTCTCTCGCCAGGAACAGTGGGCATCTCATGGCCGTTTCGATGAATCAGCTATCTTGGAGATTGCCAGCCAAGCCGGGCTTGACCGAGCTGCCGCTGAGGAGCAACTCAACTCAGATGAGGTGCAAGCAGTGATTGATCAAGACATGGCCGACGTCAAAACGAATCAGATTCGCCAGACGCCCACCTTTTTTGTCAACGGTGAGCTGCTAGAACCCTTTGGTATGCAGGCGTTGATTGATGTCGTAAAGCGTGAAGTAGAGGAGGTATCTGAAGAGGAAGAAGCCCAATGAATCAGCGCTGGTTGCTGATAGGGCTTATGAGTTTAAGCCCCGCGTTGGTCAAGGCCAGTTGGCAAGAGCATCTCTTGCTCTCGCCGTCAGAGCCGACATTAAACGGGTTGCAAACAGCTACCGAACAAGGGCGCTCAACGACTCAGCCTCGTCTTGATACCTTGACCTTTGGGCGTGATGTGATGGTTGAAACCTCGCTTTATGATGCCTTGTCGGCGGAGGGGATTCCCGCACGTTTCGCCACTAAGCTGGAAACGCTGTTGGGCGAGTTCATGGCGGCGTCTTTTGAGTTTTCAGGCCAGCTATTGTGGGAAGAAGATCGACGTCAGGATGGCTCCCGCGTGGGGCCTCCACGTCTAAGTTATGCGGGATTGTTTGATCAGGCAGAACGACTAGAGGTGGTATGGCCGGTAGCTAAAAAAGGCAGCGTACTGCTCTTCCAGAATGAAACGCTTTTAGACACTTTGCAGCTGCCGGTTCTTGGCGCTCGGCTGACTTCTCGCTTTGGAAATCGACGGCATCCGGTGTACGGAGGCGTTCGTTCTCATAATGGCATTGACCTTGCTGCACCTTATGGCACGCCGGTAATAACCACCGCGCTGGAATATCAAACATCGCTATACGAGCTAAGGCGACGTTTTGAGCAAGTGATTGGAACGTCCTTTGTTTACGACGTGATTGCACTTAACGAGCAATGAAACTCAGTGCTTCATTGCTTTGTATCAGTCCTTGGGATCCATCTGCTAGGGAAAAACAACATCATTAGTGAAATGCAAAAAGAGGGCCCATTATGCCGCTGGCCATGGTTTATGGTGGCTGCTTTGTTAACGCCTCTCGATTTACGACTGAACGTGTCTCAAGCAAAAGGCAACACATTAGACAAAAGGGAACATAGCCATGCGCTTATCGATAGGTAACTCAGCGGTACCCAAGAGGGATCATCAATGGCCGCGACGTGTGGGCGTATTGTTGAGTGTGTTGGTAACTTGGCTGTCGATATCCAGCTTCGCCTTAGCTGAGCAAAACTTGCCTGAGCAGAATGAGGAGTGGCCCAAAGGGCATTATCCGTTACCTGAGGAAGGCAATGTAATAGGCAATGCTTATACCGTCACCGTGAAGGATTACGACGATACCCTGATTGATATTGCCAGACGTCACAACCTTGGTTACCTGGAAATTGTACGTGCCAACCCAGAGGTCAGCATTTGGATTCCCGGAGTGGGTACTGAAGTGACCATTCCAGGACGCTTCATTTTGCCTGATGTCGAGCGTACCGGGGTGGTAATTAACATCGCCGAACTGCGGCTCTACTACTATCCAGATGTCAATAACGATGAGGTACCCCGCGTTGAGACCTACCCTATCGGTATTGGGCGCGAAGGGTTTGATACACCGCTTGGTGTGACCGAGACCACCATGAACATTAAAAATCCCGCGTGGTACCCGCCTGAATCAGTGCAACGCGAAGCTGAGGCGCGCGGTGAAACAGCACCTAGCGTGGTGCCTCCGGGCCCCGATAATCCGCTTGGGGATCACGCCATTATTTTAGGCTTCGATGGCTATTTGATTCATGGTACCAACCAGCCAGATGGCATTGGCATGCGCGCAAGCCGTGGCTGTATTCGCATGTTGCCTAACGATATCGAATCAATTTTTGGCCGTTTACCCGCAGGTACCCAGGTTAATATCATCAACCAACCTATTAAGGTAGGTTGGGACAACCGTCAGCCGTTGGTTCAGGTATTCCCTCCCTTAGGGGAAGAAGAGCACAGCATGACCACGCTTTCGGACACTATTACTCGCCTTAACCAACGCAATGCTGAAGGTGTTACTTTCGATTATGAGCAGCTTGGCGACCTGCTGGCATTATCCAGCGGGCTTATCGAACCCTTAAGCCCCAAGCCGGTACCGAGTAACAAAAAAGAAGAAGATGATGATATCAAAGGTGTTTATGAAGAACTGGCACTTAATTAGCCATGAACGCTGATAAGGACTACACATTACTGACGCCCTTCTAAGCGTCAAGTGGCCATATTTGCGTCTGATTGATCTCTCGGTGGCGATGGCGAGCACATAGTATACTTCTCGGGCGATATAGCGCTTCAGGCAGCGCAGCGCTTCCAGCTTGGACTGCCCCTCCGCCACTTGACGGGAGACATAAGTTTGGGTTGTCACATCCAGACGGAGTCGCCCGATGGCGATGATATGTAGATCACTATTGGCGGCTCGGTCGCCGCCCCGATTGAGTCGGTGGCGCTGAGCCTTGCCTGAGGAGGCTGGTGGCGGGCTAGCAGTCCTGCACGTTAGAGCAGCAGCTGGCTGCCTTGCGCTGAAAATCGCATGAGAGAGCTGAGCCAGGTGCGGTTGATTGTTGTTGTTTAGTCGAAGTTGCCCGCATTCGTTGCTGTGGAAGTGATGACCATAGCCAGCCGTAAAAGGTGACACCATGGGCAACGTATTGACTTGGCGTATTCCTTCAGAGAGCAGGAATTACAGGCAAACGCCACCTTATCGGCCGTGGTTGTGCTCTTGGATGTATGTCTTTAGCGCCTGATCGATGCGCCGCTGCCAGCCTTCGCCTTGTGCCTTGAAGTGCTCTATTACTTCCGGCGATAAGCGGATAGAAGTCTTTACCTTGGTGGGTGCCTGCTGGCGCCCACGCTGACCAATGGCACGCTGTAGGTTAGCGGGCAACACCTCAGACATAGGACGCATCTGTTTAACGTCTTGGTCTGTGAGCTCTCTTACTTCGCCGTCTTTATTCGTGAGCCGCTTTTTCATAGCGCCTTACCTCCCGTGTGTTGGCTTTCCTCAGGCTGATAACCCGTATGCCGCCTTCAATGGGCGTAAAGCACACCACGTGCACCCGTTGCCCGATCTTGCCTAACCCGATGAAGCGCCTTTCTGGATAGTCGTAGCGGTCATCTTCATGGAATAGCGCACCTTCCCAATCAAAGCGTTCAACGGAAGTGAAAGGTAGGCCTCGCTCCTCCTCATTGCGAGCGCTCTTGTTCGGGTCAAAGTCGATTATCATACATTTAATTGTATAGACAAAAAGACAAGAAGGGAAGTTCTATTTGTTTGGCGCTGAGGCTAGACACCGCAACGGTGTTTGCTGGGTTAAAGATATATCGTTATTGGTTTTGGAGGTCTAGCCACCGCCTGCAAGTGGGCGCGCTGGGAAGACACAACGCCCATCCACCTTAGTGTGTTACGGGGGTTGGGCGTATGGGGTGTGCTGGGGGCTAGCACCATAGCGGCTAAAAGTGACCCACTATCTGTAACCTCACACCCGCGAGAATGTCATTTTGTCGAATGCTGATATATTGCTGACACACGAAAAGCCAACAAAAGCGGCCACCTGCTTTAAAAGCTAAGTGGCCGTTTTAATAGTATTCTTGGTCGGAATAGCAGGATTCGAACCTACGACCTCTGCCTCCCGAAGGCAGCGCTCTACCAAGCTGAGCTATATTCCGAGGCGTCGTCGGCAGTGCTCGACAACGGAGGGAAATAATACGTAGCTAGGCGGCTCTTTTCAAGCCTTGGCCACTGTAAAGCGGCAATTTATGTTTGCCGGTCGACCGCAAGGCGGGCGAGCTGGGCCATGGTGTCGCGGTAGGGGCTGGGCGGCAAAACGTCTAGCTGCTTCAGAGCTTTGTCGGACATTTCGTCGGCCCGCGCGCGGGTATAGTCAAGCGCGCCGGTGGCGTGAACAATTTCCAGTACGGCGTCGAGCTGCTCAAGCCCACCTTTACGGATCACCTGACGAATCAACTTGGCCTGCTCAGGCGTGCCTTGCTCCATGGCGTGGATCAGCGGCAGCGTCGGCTTGCCCTCGGCCAGGTCGTCGCCGACGTTTTTGCCCATGGCGTCGGCGTCGCCCTGGTAGTCCAGCAGGTCATCAATTAATTGGAATGCCAAACCCAAATAGCGGCCGTAGTATTGCAGCGCGCGTTCTTGCTCGGGAGTGGCTTCCGCAAGCACCGCGCCGCTGTGGGAGGCGGCTTCGAACAGCATGGCGGTTTTGCCCAGAATCGTCTCGAAGTAGTCGTCTTCGGAAATGCTGGGGTTGCCGATATTGGTCAGCTGCATAACTTCGCCTTCGGCGATGACGCAGGTGGCTCCGGAAAGAATCGCCATGATGCGCATCGAGCCCACGTCGACCATCATCTGAAACGAACGCGCGTAGAGAAAGTCGCCGACCAGCACGGAGGGCGCGTTGCCCCAGGCATCGTTGGCGGTTTTCTTGCCCCGGCGCATATGCGACTCGTCGACCACGTCATCGTGCAGCAACGTGGAGGTGTGCATAAACTCGATCAGCGTGGCGAGCGGAATATGTTTGTCGCCGGTGTAGTTCAGCGAGCGTGCCGCCAGCAGCGCGAGTAACGGGCGCAAGCGTTTGCCGCCGCTTTCGGTAATGTATTGGCCGATCGTTTCGACTAACGGCACTTTGGAATTGAGCTGGGCGACGATGGTTCGGTTAACGGCCTCGAAGTCATTCGCTACCACGGCGTGCAGCGGGGAGGGCGTGGAGCTGGCAGGCTGGGCTGATGAGACGTTAGCGGTCATGGAGTGTTCGTCGCGGCAGATGAAGGCGGCAAGTGCCGCGCTAGGTTGAAGTCATGCTATGGGGCTGTCCGTTAGGCGTCAAGACGCTGGCGCGTGGGTTGTCCGTTTGGGCCGTTGATTGGCGCAATAGGTCTTGTGGGATAACGCAATCATCGTTATAATCCGCGACCCACTCATCATGCTCCCTGTCAGATGGCTGCCAAAAGGGGCGCCACTCGCCGCAGGTCGACAAGAGCGATTCCCGATGAGCGCCGTTTCAGGTAACCAAAACGGCAATAGACGTCCGGAGAGAGACATGTACGCAGTTATCAAAAGCGGTGGTAAACAGTACCGCGTTCAGGAAGGCCAGACCCTCAAGCTTGAGAAGATCGAAGTCGCTACCGGCGAAACGATCGAGTTTGACGAAGTGCTGCTGGTGGCTGACGGCGACGACGTTAACGTCGGCGCGCCGATGGTAAGCGGTGCTAAGGTGTCTGCTGAGGTGGTTTCCCATGGCCGCGGCGATAAGGTGACGATTATCAAATTCCGTCGCCGTAAGCACAGCATGAAGCGCCAAGGTCATCGTCAGTGGTTTACTGAAGTCAAAATTACCGGAATTTCCGCTTAAGCGGCCAATTCCCTTCTAGGAGGATTTTGCAATGGCACATAAAAAGGCAGCCGGCTCCACGCGTAACGGTCGCGATTCCGAGTCCAAACGCTTAGGTGTGAAACTCTTTGGCGGCCAGGCAGCGAGCGCAGGTAGCATCATCGTTCGTCAGCGCGGCACGCGTTTCCACGCAGGCGCTGGCGTAGGCCTAGGTCGTGATCACACGCTGTTCGCACTCAGCGACGGCTTTGTGAAGTTTGAGACCAAAGGTCCGCATAATCGCAAGTTCGTTAGCATCGTTTCTGAATAAGCGACTAGCGTTGCGCTCGTGACTGCGAGAAAAAGTCGCGAGAAAAAAAGCCCCGCTATGGCGGGGCTTTTTTGTCGGTTAAATCTATTTTCCAATACGCTTACCATCATACTGGTGGGAATAAAGGATTGGGAAAAAGCAGTGCATATTAGGGCGGCGAAAGCGGCCGGGAGAAACCAATGCAGTTCGTCGATGAAGCCTCGATCATTGTTGAGGCGGGAAAAGGCGGCAATGGCTGTCTGAGCTTTCGCCGCGAAAAGTACGTGCCCAAAGGCGGTCCTGATGGGGGCGACGGGGGGCACGGCGGTAGCGTTTACCTGATTGGTGACGATGCGCTCAATACACTGATCGACTTTAAATATCAGCGCTTCTATAAAGCGGAAAACGGCCAGGGTGGCATGGGTCGTCAGATGAGCGGCAAGGCCGGGGACGACCTGCACGTGAAAGTGCCGGTGGGTACCACGGTGATCGATGAGGACACCCTTGAGGTCATCGCCGATGTGACCGAGATTGGTCAGGTGGTGCTGGTTGCCCAAGGAGGTCGTCGTGGTTTGGGCAATATCCACTTTAAGTCGTCTACCAATCGCGCGCCGCGGCGTACAACGCCGGGTACCGAAGGCGACCGCCGTAACCTACGCTTTGAGATGAAAGTCATGGCCGACGTTGGGTTGCTGGGCATGCCCAACGCGGGTAAGTCGACGTTGATTCGTTCGGTCTCGGCCGCCAAGCCCAAGGTGGCCAACTACCCGTTTACCACCTTGGTGCCCAACCTGGGCGTGGTGAAGCTCGGTATGCACGAGCACTTCGTGATGGCCGACGTGCCGGGGCTGATCGAAGGCGCCTCCGATGGCGCTGGCCTGGGGCTGCGCTTTTTGAAACACCTGACCCGCACGCGGCTGCTGTTTCACGTCGTCGATGTGGCGCCGTTTGACGAGTCGGATCCCGTCCAGGCGGCGAAGGCGATTGTCCACGAGCTGGGCCAATTCTCGCCCGCGCTTTCCGAGCGCCCGCGCTGGCTGGTGCTCAACAAGTTTGACTTGTTGCCCGAAGATGAGCGCGAGGCGCGCGCTCAGGCCATTATCGACGCGCTCAACTGGGAAGGCCCGGTATTTCGTATTTCGGCGATCAGTAATGACGGCACCGATAAGTTGGTACAAGCCGCTTACCGTTGGCTCACCGAACGTCAGCGCCTGGAGCACGAAGACGAAGAAGCCCATGCCCGCGAACAAGAAATGCGTAGGCGCATGGAAGAAGAGTCCGTGGCGCGTACCGAAGCGCGGCTGGGTCGCAAGCGCAAACCCGCCGATGACGATGATGACGACTTCGATGATGATGATTACGACGTGGACGTGGAATACGCGCCTTAAGGTTTAAAGGCAGCGGAAGCGGTAACATTCAAGGGAGAAGGGCGACGTGGTGAGTAATGAGTCGGGGTTGGATAGAACGGCGTTGTGCAACGCTCGCCGCGTGGTCGTCAAACTGGGCAGTGCGCTGCTGACCAACGACGGCCGTGGCCTGGATGACGCGGCGATCGGCGGCTGGGTCGATCAGATTGCCGCCCTGCACCAACGCGGCATTGAGGTGGTGCTGGTCTCGTCAGGGGCCGTGGCGGCGGGCATGGTACGCCTTGGCTGGCAGGTGCGCCCCAGCGCCGTGCATGAACTTCAGGCTGCCGCGGCGGTTGGTCAAAATGGCCTTACCCAGTGCTACGAGCAACACTTTGCCCGCCACGACATGCTCACCGCACAGGTTCTGCTGACCCACGACGACCTCTCCAACCGCAAGCGTTACCTGAATGCGCTTTCCGCGCTACGCACCCTGGTGGAAATGCGCGTGGTGCCGGTAATCAATGAAAACGATACCGTGGTCACCGATGAGATCCGCTTTGGCGACAACGACACCCTGGGCGCGCTGGTCGCCAATCTGCTGGAAGCCGATGCGCTGCTGCTGTTGACCGATCAGGAAGGCCTGTTTGATGCCGACCCACGCCACAACTTGAACGCGCAGTTGATTAGCGAAAGCCGGGCCGATGACCCGCGTTTGGCGGCGATGGCGGGTAGCGGCGGCGCGCTCGGTCGGGGCGGGATGAGCACCAAGGTACGCGCCGCGCAGTTGGCTGCTCGCTCGGGGGCGGTAACGGTGATTGCCAGTGGCCGTCAGCCCGATGTCATCAACCGGGTGATGAAAGGGGAAGCTCTGGGTACGTTGCTGCGCCCCGAACAAGCGCCTATTGCGGCGCGTAAGCGCTGGCTGGCGGGGCAGCTACAGGTACGCGGTACCCTGGTGCTTGACCCTGGGGCGGTGAAGGTTCTGCGCGATAAAGGCTCCAGCCTGCTGGCCGTTGGCGTACGAACCGTACAGGGCAGCTTTAAGCGTGGCGATATGGTGGTGTGTGTCGATGACCTAGGCAACACCGTCGCCAAAGGCTTGGTTAACTACGGTGATGACGAGGCGCGTCAGTTAGCCGGCCAACCCAGCCATCAGATTGAAGCCATCCTCGGCTATGTGGAAGCCCATGAGCTGATTCACCGCGATAATCTTGTGGTGGTGTAACGCACTACGGGGGTAACGGCACTTGTCGTGGCCAGCTATCAGGCACAATGAACAGTCGCTCGGTGCGCATTTCCAGCGGATTATAGAGCATTATTTGCTGCGGTTGCTGGTGAGCCATTGCCAGTAGCGCCGTCAATGATCCAGACGCTGGCACGAAGGCTTCAAGCGGCGGCGGCGCTAACCAGTGCGGTTTTGCCAGCCAGGCAAGCTGGACGATGTCGGGTAGCGTCGCGGCAAGGGCGGGCCAGTCGCCCACATGGCACCAGCGCCCACGCCGGTGCGTGGCCGTGGCTCCTTCTGGCGGCGGCATAGCAACGTGCCAGGGATAAAACAACACGCCCGGCATGGCCAGCCGTTGGGTTAATTGCGCCGCCAAGGGCCTCGCCAAAGGCCCAATATCACGCGGCGCTAACCAATGGGTAAGCACGTCGAGGGCTTCCGGCGTGGTCGAAAGTGGTAGCTGATGGCGCTGTAAATGACGGCATTTGAGCGCCAGACTATCCAGCCCGCCAGGGCCTATCCAGCGGCTGTGGCTGGTCTCCTCTCCCGGCCCGTCGGGCAACCCCAAATAAAATTTGATGGCTACCTCTAAATGCACCGGTGCTGGGTAATCGCACCGGCGATAGAGCATGTCCAGCTCGCCCAAGGTGCTGCGCTTGCGCGTAATACGCACGTTATGCGCCAGTAAGCGCGTGTTGGGCGCGCTATCCAGTAGCCAGTGCCATAGCTGTTCGTGATAGTGGCCCATGCGGCTCGCCCGGCGCCCATTGCGTGCCAGGTCAGGAACCGACAAGCCATCCAGCCAAGCATCCAACCCCTCGTTTAGACCCAATTCGGCAAGGCTGAGGCGGCCTGCTTGGGGAAATGGGGGTGGTAACTCCACCACATCCGGGGTAATCGCCAGCCACGCGAGGTCTCGGGTGATCGCGTTTTTCCGAGACGAGTCCACGCCTTCCAGCCGCTGCGGTGTGATGGCTTGCATGGCATCTCCTGGTTAAAGAGGAACGGCTCGCGCCGCTTGGAAATACGGTATCGTGTTATTACGCTAACCGGTAGCGGTCAACCTGAAATGAGAGGGGGTAGCGCTTGATGAACACAGGCGGTGAGCAAACAAGGCACAATCAATGAGTGATCATGCAGCAGACCTTCCGGATATGCTGGTAGGCCCTTTGCTACGTCGAGTGACGACCACCCACTGGGTGATGTGGTGCGTGACGTCGCGGCCGCTAACCATGACACTGGTGCTGCACCCCGGCAAGCCGGAAGCGCAAACCTATCCGCTGGCAGAGCATCAGCAGTGTCTGCCGGTCGGCCAGCATGCTTTTATGTATTTTATTGATGTGCCGCTGGCGAATCCCTTGCCCTGCGACGAGCGGATTGCGTATGACCTGCAAATTCAGCAGCGCAGCGGTGATTATCGGTCGCTTCCCGAATGGGCGCCATGGCTGTGTTACGACGGTCAAGCGTATCCGAGCTGTGTCATTGCCTCGCGGCATCATCGCTTGATGCACGGCTCCTGCCGCAAGCCCCATCATGATAGCGCGGATGGCCTGGTGCGGGCAGATCAGTGGCTAGCCGAGCACCAGTCGACGCCCAGCGAGTGGCCTGCGTGGCTGTTGATGACGGGCGACCAGGTGTATGTGGATGACGTGGCCGGCCCGATGCTGCGGGCGATTCATGCGTTAACGACGCGTTTGGGGCTGTTTGACGAGCACCTTGAAGGCGCCACGGTCAGCGACAGCCAAGCCCTCTATACCTCTCCCGATAGCTATTACCAGCGTAGCCAACTGCTGCCGGATATCACCAGCAATGCTGCGTTGCGCGAGCGTTTCTTCGGCGGTGTCAAAAAGCCGGTCTTTACGTCGGCCAACGCGCAAAACCATTTAATGACGTTGAGCGAAATGCTGGCGATGTACTGTTTGGTATGGTCGCCCGTGGTGTGGCGGATCATCACACCGAGCCAGCCGTCCTTGGGCGAGCAAGAGGCTGCGCTATATCAACAAGAGCAGGCCGTGATCGATGACTTCGTGGCGGGTTTGCCGCAATGTGCGCGTGTCATGGCGCACTTGCCCAGCCTGATGATTTTTGACGATCACGATGTTACCGACGACTGGAACCTGACCGCCGAGTGGGAGCGCAGTGCCTACGGCCATCCGTTCTCCAAACGAATTATCGGCAATGCGTTAATCGCGTATCTACTTTGCCAGGGGTGGGGGAATGCGCCGGACAAGCTTAATCCGTTGATTGATGAGGCAACGGCCATGCTGCCCTCCACGGGTAGCGCAGGGTATCTCGATGCCGCTGCCCAAGACGCCTTGATTGAACGGTTGCTGCACTTTAAAGGCTGGGCGTTTCAAGTGCCCGGCCCGCCGCCGCTGATGGTGCTCGATACCCGCACGCGGCGCTGGCAAAACGAACGTCGTCCGCAGCGACCGTCTGGGCTAATGGATTGGGAGGCGCTGATTGAAATGCAGCAGGCGCTGATCGGCGCGCCGAGTGCGGTAATCATTTCCCCGGCCCCGATGTTTGGCGTCAAACTGATCGAAGGCATTCAGAAACTCTTCACCTGGATAGGTAAACCCTTGATGGTGGATGCAGAAAACTGGATGGCCCACCGTGGTGCGGCCAACGTGCTGCTGCAAATCTGGCGACATTCCAAAACGCCGGGGAATTACGTGATTCTATCCGGCGATGTGCACTATTCGTTTGCTTACGACATTGTGGTGCGCCATCGACAGCACGCCCCCCGGCTTTGGCAGATTACCTCCAGTGGGGTGAAGAATACTTTTCCGACAAATCTGCTGAACACCTTTGACCGTCTCAATCGCTGGCTCTATGCGCCATGGTCGCCGCTGAACTGGTTTACGAAACGGCGTAAGTTGAGCATTTACCCCCGTGACCCCGACCGCGCCAGCGCTGGCGAGCGGCTATGGAATGCCAGCGGTATGGGGCTAGTGACCCTCGACGAGCAGGGTTGCCCGGTGGATATTCGTCAGCTGGACGCCGCTGGTGGTGAGGCCTGCTTTCCGCCGCCCAACATACCCAAATAGTGGCATTAATAAGTGGTTCCTTAAGTTTGTCATCATCTCGTCACGTTATTGACTCACGCTCGCAGCATTAGGAAGTTGAAAACACTAGGGATATCCGATTGGTATTTAACGTGACGAGCAGGCTATGACCGCACAAGAAGCCCAATGGCTAGACCGTATTATTCGTGCTGAAGATCTACATGTGCTGTTCCAACCGATTGTGGATACCAGCCAGCAAGCGATTTACGGCTACGAGGCGCTGATTCGCGGCCCTAGCTCTTCACCGTTGCATTCGCCGCTGCGTTTATTTGAGGTGGCAACCCAGGCCGGCCAGTTGGTTGAACTGGATCTGCTCTGTCGGCGTTTAGCGATTCGTCGCTTTGCCGAGCTGGCGCTGCCCGGCCTTTTGTTTCTCAACGTGATGCCGCTTACTATCGTTGAACGTGACTTCAAAGAAGGGCTGACGCTAGGCTTTATTCGCGAGAGTGGCTTGCCTGCCGAGCGCGTGGTGATCGAATTGACCGAGCACGTGCCGATTCACGACTACGACCTTATGCGCCAAGCCGTGGCCCACTACCGTGACATGGGCTTTCAGGTCGCGCTTGACGATTTAGGTGCGGGCCATTCCAGCTTGCGACATTGGTCAGAACTGCGCCCGGATTTCGTCAAACTGGATCGCCACTTCATTTCCGGAATTGATCAGGAACCTGCCAAGCGCGAGTTTCTCAGCTCAATTCTGGATGTGGCACGCAGTCTGGACTGCCAATTGATCGCTGAAGGCGTTGAAACCGCCGCTGAGCACCTGTGCCTGTGGGAGTTGGATCGCGGGCTGGCATTGCTTCAGGGATTTTACTTTGCCAGACCCAGCGCTGAACCACCGCTGACGTTGCACTCGCGGCTGCCCGCCGCTAAGCAGGCGGCTAGTCCAGCGGGGCGAACGGCGCGTTTGATTTGCCAGGAGATCGAGACAGTCACCCCCGACTGTGCGATTCCCGCGCTGGCCAAACGCTTTCGCCAACAGACGACGCTGCGCTGCGTGGCCGTTGTGGATAATGGCAAGCCCGTGGCAGTGGTTCGGCGCAGTACCTTCCTTACCTTGTTTACCAATCCTTACAGCCATGCGCTGTACGCCAAACGCCGCGTGTTAGATGTAGCCGATACCAAGCTGCTGATTGCTAACGCCAGTACCCCGCTTGAGATACTGAGCCAGCAGTTGACGAATAGTCACGATATCGAGCAGGAAGACTTCGTCATCGTCGGAGAAGACGGTGAGTATCTGGGCATGGGGAATATTGTCGATCTGCTACGCGAAATTACCGCTATCCAGGTTCGACAAGCGCGCCACGCCAACCCGCTGACGGGGCTTCCAGGCAATATCTTGATCAACGAGACCTTAAGCCGCTATCTAAATGCCGGTGACGGCGTGGCAGCGGCCTATGTGGATTTGGATAACTTTAAAGCCTTTAACGATGCCTACGGCTATGCCCGTGGCGATCATATGATTATTGCGTTTTCGCGTTTGTTACAGGCCCAGGTGGATAGCGTGGGTGGTTTTATCGGCCATATTGGGGGCGACGATTTTATGCTGCTGCTGCCGCTGGCGCACTGGGAGAAAGTCTGCCAGCAGATATTGCGTCATCTGGAGGTCATGGCCCCAGACTTCTATGCCGAGCGCGATCGTCAGCAGGGCGGTATCCGCCTCATGAACCGTCAGGGGGCAGCGAGTTTTTTTCCGTTTGTCAGCGTCTCGATTGCGGTCAAGCCGATCCCTCCGGCCAGCAACTGCAAAGCGCTGGACGTTGCCGCCGAACTTTCGAAACTGAAGCAGCAAGCGAAGAAAATCCCTGGCAATAGCTTATTTGTTGAGCGTCGCAGTCACTCAAGCGTCTGACTGTAAAACAAATGACATTTTAGGTTCGTTAAAACGTCACCAATAGGTCATCTAAGTGCCTCGCCGTTGTCATCTGACGTCGTCAGGATTGACGCTGTCTTTTAACAACACGATAGGTGATTCATGCAGACGTTATCTCTTCCCCGAACTCTCATTAGCGCCGCGGTTGCTAGCGCCTTTGCGCTGGTAGCAGTCAATGCCTCTGCGGATCTGTCAGATCGCTATGTGGATAACGACGGTGATTTGATGGCGGATGTACCCAGCGATGAATCTGAATGGGTCGACCCCGACACGCTGGTGTTTGCCTATACACCGGTAGAAGACCCCGCCGTTTATGCTGACGTATGGTCTGACTTTCTTGATCACCTAAGCGACGCTACCGGCAAAGAGGTACAGTTCTTCCCGGTTCAGTCCAACGCAGCCCAGCAGGAGGCATTGCGCGCAGGTCGCCTTCACGTCGCCGGGTTTAACACCGGTGGCGTACCGGTGGCGGTCAACTGTGGTGGCTTCCGCCCGTTTGCCATGATGGCCGCCGAAGACGGCAGCTTTGGTTATGAAATGGAGATCATTACCTATCCAGGCAGCGGCATTGAGTCCGTTGAAGACCTGGAAGGCAGTCAGTTGGCGTTTACCTCCGAGACCTCTAATTCGGGCTTCCGCGCGCCCTCTGCATTGTTGCGTTCAGAGTATGGCATGGAAGCAGGCGAAGACTTTGAAACAGCCTTTTCTGGTTCTCACGACAACTCCGTTTTAGGGGTGGTCAACGAAGACTACGAGGCGGCTGCCATCGCTAACTCAGTGGCCCGCCGTATGCTGGCGCGTGGCGTCGTGGAAGAGGGCGACTACGAGGTGGTTTACACCTCACAAACGTTCCCGACAACCGCTTATGGGTTAGCGCACAACCTTGACCCGGAACTGGCAGAAGACATCCAGGATGCGTTCTTCAGCTACGACTGGGAGGGCACGGCGCTAGAGGAAGAGTTCGCCAACTCTGGTGAAGCGCAGTTTATTCCGATTACCTACCAGGAAAACTGGGAAGTGATTCGCACTATCGCCGATGCCAACGGCGTGACCTACGACTGCGATTGATCGTTTAGTCAGCAGGCTTTGCACGGCCAGGAAGGCTACCCTTTCTGGCCGTTTCGTTATGTATACGAGGTAGGAAAATGTTGACACTAAGCGGTGTAGGCAAGCGCTACTCCACCGGGGATCGGGCGCTGACGGATATTGAACTCACGCTGCCCAAGGGCCAGGTAATGGCGCTGATTGGTCCCTCCGGGGCTGGCAAAAGCACGCTGATTCGCTGTGTAAACCGGTTGGTAGAGCCGACGCAGGGCAGCATCCGTCTGGAAGACACCGAACTCACCAAGCTATCCGGCCATAAACTGCGTCACGCCCGCCGCTCTATGGGCATGATTTTCCAAGAGTATGCGCTGGTTGACCGTCTGACCGTGATGGAAAACGTACTCTCCGGCCAGCTCGGTTACGTGGGCTTTTGGCGTAGTTTTCTGCGCCGTTACCCCCAGGAGGCGGTTGTTGAAGCGTTCCGGCTGCTGGAGCGGGTCGGGCTTACCCATGCCATCGATAAACGTGCCGATGCCTTGTCTGGCGGACAGCGTCAACGGGTCGGTATTGCTAGGGCATTATTGCAAAGCCCCAAATTGCTGCTGGTAGATGAGCCGACCGCTAGCCTGGATCCGAAGACTTCCCGGCAAATCATGCGCTTGATTCGCGAGCTATGCGCCGAGCGCGAGCTTGGTGCGATCATTAACATTCACGATGTCGCGCTGGCGCAACAGTTTGCCGATCGTATTGTCGGCCTGCGCGCGGGTGAAATCGTGTTTGACGGCCACCCCGGCGAGCTCACCGGGGAGATGCTCACAACGATTTATGGTGAAGAGGACTGGGACACCACGCCCGAGCCAATGGACGACGAAGCGTCCGACGATACGCCCAGTAACGCTTCTTACTTGCGTGAAACAGCCACCATGGCCGCAGGGAGCGCACGATGAGTGAACAGGTTGAGGCCCAAACAGCGCGCCAGCAAGCGGCGCTTCGCGGCCAGTGGCGGCGGCTACCGCTAATTGAAAGTCCACGCTTGCGTTGGGGGCTGGCCATCGGCGCGGTGGTGTATCTAATCTTGGCGTTAGCCTCTGTTGAGGTTGATTGGCAGCGGGTGACCGAAGGTGCAGGCCGGGCGGTGAATTTTCTGGGCGCGTTTATGAGGCCCGATTTTGTTAGCCGTTATGACGATATCGTCGCGGGGTTGCTGGAAAGCTTAACCATGACGCTCACCTCTACGGTGATCGGTGTGTTACTGGCGATTCCCGTGGGGTTAGGCGCGGCGCGCAATATTTCACCCCTGCCGATTTATTTTTTCTGCCGTGCCATTATCGCTGTGTCACGCACCTTCCAAGAAATCATTATCGCGATCCTGTTTGTGGTGATGTTCGGCTTTGGACCGTTTGCGGGCATGATCACCCTGGCGTTTGCCACGATAGGCTTTATGGCCAAGCTGCTAGCCGAGGATGTAGAAGACTTGGATTGGCGTCAGGTGGAAGCCGTGCGTGCAACCGGCGCGAGCTGGTGGCAGATCATGAATTACTCGATTCAACCCCAAGTCATGCCGCGCTTGATCGGGCTTTCTATGTACCGCCTGGATATCAACTTCCGTGAGTCATCGGTGATTGGCATTGTCGGGGCAGGGGGTATCGGGGCCACGCTCAATACCTCGCTGAGCCGCTACGAATACGATACGTCAGCGGCGATCCTGCTGATCATCATCGCCATCGTGCTGCTATGTGAATACAGCTCTAGCCACGTCCGTCGCTGGACTCAGTAACCCCTGGAGAACTTACATGCCTGTTTCAACTACCCCCCAGGGCCAGCCGATTTGGCGTCAACGCACCACGCGCGCTCAGTGGTTACAGTTTTTGGCTTGGCTAGCCGGTGTCAGTTTATTTCTCGTCTGTTGGAAAGTGATTTCCGACAACACCATGTGGGTGTTTGTCGAAGATGCCGGTCGCCAGGGCGCCGACCTGATCAGCCGCATGACCCCGCCTGAGTGGGGTTACGCCAATGTGCTGTGGAAGCCCATGTGGGACACCATCAATATCGCCACCTTGGGCACCGCGTTAGGCATAATGATGGCGTTTCCGGTGGCCTTTTTAGCCGCCCGTAATACCACACCGCATCCGCTGATTCGCAGTGCCGCCCTGGTGGTGATTGTCTCGTCGCGTTCCATCAACTCGCTGATTTGGGCAATGCTGCTGGTGACGATCCTCGGCCCTGGTGTGCTGGCGGGGATTATTGCCATCGCCCTGCGCTCGATTGGCTTTGTGGGCAAGCTGCTTTATGAGGCCATTGAAGAAATTCACCCGACGCCGGTAGAGGCAATCAGCGCCACCGGCGCGAGCCGCCTACAAGTGATGAACTATGGCGTGTTGCCCCAGGTGATGCCTGCGTTTGCCGGGATTAGCGTGTATCGCTGGGACATTAATATTCGCGAGTCGACGGTATTAGGCTTGGTCGGTGCGGGCGGTATTGGTCTGCAGTTGAATGCCTCAATCAATAGCCTTGCCTGGGATCAGGTCAGCGTTATTTTCCTGATGATTTTTGCCACCGTGCTGGTCTCGGAGTGGATTTCCGCGCGCGTGCGTCACGCTATTATTTAACATCGCCGCTAGTGAGGCGTTGAGTGGATCGGTCGTTACCCATTGGCGGCAGCGCGTGCTTTACGCCATTATGGAGGCACGTACGCTTTTTGGAGCGGCTTCCCATGCCCTTGGTTCGCCTGTATTTACCCTGCTCGTTAGCCGTGCCCCGTCGCTGGTGGATGGTCAGCCTGTTAATCGTGCTACTCGCTGGCTGCGCCACCCGCGACACGGCACTGAACGAGCGCCTGGACGACACTCAGGGACTGTCGATGGAGCGTGCGCTGATTCTCTCACATGCTCAGCAGTCGCTGGGCACCCCCTACCGCTTCGGCGGTAACAGCCCTGATGGCCTTGACTGCTCTGGGCTGGTCGAGATGGTCTATCAGGCGGCGGGAATCAAGGTTCCCCGCACCGCGAATCAGCAGTTTCGCCAACTGCCAGCGGTGGATGCCCCACGCCCCGGTGACTTGCTGTTTTTTGGCTCACGCCAGAAGGCGACCCACGTGGGCATTTATCGCGGGCAAGGGCAAATGATCCACGCCCCCGGCCGTGGCCGTGAAGTGGTGAGCGTTCCCCTGGATATCGATTACTGGCAGCAGCGGTTTTTAGGCGCAGCAAGTCCGGCGCGCTAGGCGAAGACTAGCGCTCTTTTCCTATTTCCTCTCAGTTGAATTCATGATCTGGGTCAATGAACGCCTTGGCCGGCGTCCCTATACTGCGCCACGTTTTGCCATGTGAATCTCATTAAATCCCAGTCTATTTAATTACATGGCCTAATGCGGCAGACTTAATTCCATGCGTTAAACCAACGCAATTACAATAACGAGTACGCCGCTTACCTCCCTGATAACGCTATACGTTTGAGGTCAAGCAATGAAAACTATCGTTAACCGCATGCCGATGCGCTTTAAATTTGCCTGCGTGTTGCTGTTGCCACTGCTCGCCCTGGCCTGGTTCGCCACGCAGGGTATTATGGAACGCCGGGCGGCACTGCAGGAGTTTGATCGCCTTCATGCCCTGACCGAGCTTGCCCAGCGGGCGGGTGATGCCGTTCACCAAATGCAGCTTGAGCGTGGCATGACGGCGGGCTTTTTGGGCAGCAAAGGCGAAGCGTTCGGCAAGCGGTTAAGCGAGCAGCGACCCAACACAGACGCCGCCGCCGAAGCTTTTCACGCCCAGCGAGACGCTCTGGATCAAGCGTTGCTGACCCCTACCGTGAAGCAACAGCTCAACGAGCTCGACGAGCAGTGGCAGCGCCAGGGAACAGTGCGCGAGCGTGTTGAAAACCTTGACGTCGCGATGGGCGAGGCGCTGAGCCACTACACGGGGATTAACGGTCAACTAATGGCCTTTGTGGGCACTCTGTCCCACTTGACCGAAGAGGGGGAAATTGCCCGTCAGCTAAGTGCCTATTATCAGTTGCTGGAAGCTAAAGACTTGGCTGGTATCGAGCGTGCGCTGCTGTCCAATGCGTTTGCAGCAGACGGCATGCCTCCCGCCATGCTGCAGCGATTTTTATCGCTGCTCGGTGAGGAACAAGCTTTCTTGGACGGTTTTCGCGTTTTGGCCGGCGATGAGCGCCGCGAACAACTCGAGCAGACCTTAAGCGGGCCAGACATTGAACGCCTTCTGGAGCGTCGTGAACTGGTGATCAACCAAGCCGATGAAGGTGGCTACGGCGTGGATCCAGAGCAGTGGTTTGAGTGGCAGACGGTCAAAATTGGCCGCCTGAAGGCTCTGGAGAATAGTATCGCAGACGCCATCGTAAGTGAGACCGTTGCGCTGCGCGAGTCGGCCCAACGAGCACTTTGGCAGTATGTCGTCGTTGCGTTTTTGGCAAGCCTGGTGTCTATTATCATTGCCGTGCTGATGGTACGTGCGATTATTCGGCCGTTGAACCAGGCGTTGGCGAGCATCGCGACACGTGGTGACGATTTAACTCAGCGCTTGGCGGTGCCTGGTAGTGATGAGTTGTCACAGCTTTACCTGGCATTTAATGACTCGTCAGAGGTGATTGAGGCGCTGGTGGCCGATGTTAAGCGCAATGCGCAGTCGGTGGCGGTCGCCAGCAACCAGATCGCCCAAGGTAACCAAGACCTCGCTCAGCGAACCGAGGAACAGTCAGCTTCGCTGGTACAAACGGCGTCGAGCATGGAGGAGATTACCGCGACGGTACGCCAGAGTGCCGATAATGCACAGCAGGCCCAAAAGATGACGGTCGAGATGGCAGGTCAGGCCAAGGATGCCACCCAAGTGGCCTCGCAAGCTCAACAGTCCATGCAGCTTATTCAACAAGCGAATGAGCAGGTAACCAGCATCGTGGTTGCGATTGATAACATCGCCTTCCAAACTAACCTGTTGGCGCTTAACGCCTCGGTCGAAGCCGCGCGAGCGGGCGAACACGGGCGTGGGTTTGCGGTAGTTGCCGATGAGGTGCGAAAGTTGGCCAGTCGCAGTGCAGAAGAAGCCAGTCATATTCGTCAATTGATCGATAATAATGTGAGTAGAATTGCCGAAGGTGAAACCTTGGTCACGTCGACCAATGACACCCTGGGGCGAATTGCCCAGCGTGTTGAGCAAATGGCCAGCTTAATGGATGAAATGGCCTCAGCCTCTGATGAGCAGTCATCAGGGATTGAGGAAATTAATCGAGCCATGGCCCAACTGGAGGATGTCACCCAGCAGAATGGTTCTCTGGTAGAAGAAGTCGCGGCAGCGAGTCGCTCCCTGGATGAGCAGGCCGATGATATGACGAGCAGAATGAACCGCTATCAGGTACGAGACACCTATCAGTTAGCCAACGTTTAGGCTGATAGTTATTCGAAAGGGCGCTGTGAAGCGCCCTTTTTGCTTATTGGGGCGTCGTTAGTCTGTATTAGGTTTTGGTAGTACGTTGATTCGCGACGATTGTCGGGTCGCGCAGGGTTTAACAGAAAGTGATAATGTAGCGATTAAGGTGTGTTCAGTGGAGCGCATCAACTCGGCTAAACAATCTAATTAACAACATTTTAAACGAGGAGAGCAGGGACGTATGAGCCAGTCTTTTACGACGCCAAAGGCGCAGTCTTTGCCTCATTCCCACGCTTCATCGCTAACCCCTAACGGATCTGATCTGCGCCACGTCTCGTACACTTCTATGTCAACATGGGAACCTGCTCAGGCGGTTTTTTTGCATGCCAACGAGGCGATTATCATTACCGACGCGGACAACTGTGTGATCGATGTTAATCCCGCCTTTAGCGAATTGACCGGTTGTTCGCTGGCGGAGGTGAAAGGAAAAACGCCCGAGTCGTTCAGTATCTTACCGCTGGACGATAGCCGAACCACGCGGCTGATGCGCGAAGAGCTGCAGTTGCGGGATCGCAGCAAAAGCCAGGTCAGTTATTGCAGCCACGACGGTCAGTTTTATCCCGGTATGATGTCGATTAATCGCGTGCGCGATGCTCAAGGTATCGTCGACCATCATGTGATTGTGTTGGCCGATTTGTCTGCCATCCCTGCCCACGCGCGGCACCTTAACCGGGAAGTCTACTTCGATGCCTTAACGGGCTTGCCCAATCTCCACCTGCTTACCCAGCTCATTCAAGAGTCCATGCAGCACGCTGAAAGCAAGCAAATGCCGTTGGCGGTGTGTTCGCTGGATATTGATTTCTTCAAGTCGGTCAACGATCGATTGGGCACTAACGTGGGCGATATCCTACTGTCCACCTTTGCGCAGCGTATTAGCCATCTGTTATTCGGCGACGACGTGCTTGCTCGAGTAGGCGGCGACGAATTTGTGTTGCTGCTCCACCACGGCGTGGACGAGGCCTTCTTCGAAAAGCTGCTCTCCTCGATTCGGCGGCCGCTTTTCATTGAGGGGCAAACGGTTCACCTCACCGCTAGCTTGGGGGTGACGTTTTACCCCGACGACCCAGCCCAGGGCGATGGTTTGCTGCGCCACGCTAACCAAGCGATGTACCGGGCAAAGCAGCGCGGCCGTGATGCGTTCCACCTGTTTGATCCTAACCATGACCGCTTGCTGCAGGTACGCCACGAGCAGCGCCAGCGCTTTGTCGATGCGTTGACGAACAACGAACTGCGGCTTCACTACCAACCACAGGTGGATATGCGCACCGGCCAGGTGGTGGGTGTTGAAGCGTTGATTCGCTGGCAGCATCCCGATCTCGGGCTGCTGGCGCCGGGCCAATTTTTGCCGACCATCGACGCCACACCGCTAGAGGTTGACCTGGGCGAGTGGGTGTTGGAACAAGCGATGCGCCAGCTGGTGACGTGGCAAGCAGCGGGTATCGCGCTGCCTATCAACGTCAATATCAGCCCGTCGCATTTGCTGCTGGGGAACTTCAGTCAGCGGTTAGGAGAGCTACTGGCGCAATATCCCAGCGTGCCGCCGGCCATGCTCAAGCTTGAGGTATTGGAAAGCGCGGCAATGCACGATATCCAAGCGGCGCTGACCACCATGGCCGAGTGCCAAGCGTTAGGCGTTAATTTCGCGATTGATGACTTTGGTACCGGGTTTTCATCGCTAACGCATTTGCGCCAGTTGCCGGTGGACTTGATCAAAATCGACCAAAGTTTTGTGCGCGATATGCTCAGTGACGCCGATGATATGGCCATCGTCGAAAGCGTTATTTATATGGCGAACCGCTTTCAGCGACCGATGCTTGCCGAAGGCGTCGAAACGCTGGCGCACGCGCAAGCGCTGATCGAGCTGGGGTGTGAATTAGCTCAGGGGTATGGGATTGCGCGACCCATGCCCGCCGATGAACTGCCGCAATGGTTAGTGGCATGGCCGCTACGGGCTGATTGGACGGCCCTGGGAAAGCCCCACTAATTTTGCCTAGAAGAGATTATCCCAAGACACTAGAAAATCATGCAGCACTCGGCGCATTGGGGCTAAGACCTGATGCTCTGTCCGAGGTAACATCATTAGACGGTGTCGCGTTTTCAGTGCCTGCCCGAGCTTGCTCCATTTCGCTGGTTTGCATGGCGGCTTCGAGTTTGGCTTCAAGCAGGTATTGCCTGGCCTGGGCGGCGATTTGATAGTCTTTGGGCGAGGGGTCAGCGGGCGCCAGGGCGGCGGCGATCACCGTTTGCATTTTCTCGATAGTGGCTCTTGGGTCATTAGGCACGGGGCCGTAATCGATTGAAACCTCACCGGCAACGGCGTAGCGCTGCCCGTCGGGGCCCACTTCGAAATCGTAGCGGGCTCCACCCGTATAGGCGCCCCCGGCGGTCTGGTGGGCCATCTCGTGTTGCCTGACGGCGCGGTCGGTTTGTTTGAGTTGATCCAGCAGCTCAATTTCTTCAGGCTCGAGTGGCTTGCCATCGGCGCTTTTCGGGCCAACGGCGGCCTCGTCACGAGGCTTATCCCGGGCAGAGGTTTCCTGCTCGGCATTGTTGACGGCGTTAGGCGACGAGGGTGTGACCTTTGATGCCTCGGCGTTAAATATGGGCGATGACCAAGCAGAGAGAGAAGCAGCACCCACTACGGCGATTGTCATGGCAAGATATCCATGCGAGCAAAGAAAGAATCTAAAGTATCGGTGAGGTGAGCCGGTCGTGCAAGGAAACGCTGGATATGCTGGCCGCAGAGAGGCGGGAATGAAGCGATGCAAACAATTGACGTGGTGATTAACCTCTCTTACGAGGCGTGTTTAGCGCACTATGAAGGGCGTATTGCCCAAGTGTATACCTACAGCCTTGATGGACGTAGGGTGGTGTTCCCGGCGGAAGCATTGCGCCGGGTGATGACCCACGACGGTGTTTATGGATATTACCGGCTAAAGTTTTCTGAAACAGGCCGATTTATTAGTATTCATTCGCTTGCTATTTGTTGAGCCTAAATTATATGCCACATTCTGCTTCAGACGTATCGTTACATGACATTGTTCACGAGGTGATCCCCAACCTCAACACGGCTGAAAAGCTGGTTAACAATACCTTAGCGAGCATAATGGAAGAGTCTACAAATCCGTTGGAGGTGATGCGGCGCAGGGAGCAAAAAGATGCCTTCGGCCTGGAAGTCCATAGCGTGCGGATGAACCTCGAGCATTTATTAGAACGCTATCGCGAAGAGGTGGCTGCGGTGATGCGCGCTAACGGAAGCGAAAAGGGGCCCATGGTGACCCCGGATCCTCACGAGGCCCAGGCAATTCGCAACGCTATTGATATTTACCAGCACGTTCGTGCCTTCCAGCGTGGCGAGCGAAGCCACCCCTTGGCGAGCCGATAAATGCGCCAAGGTGGTACCCTGTTAGCAATATAAAATCGCAACTTAGGCTATAATGGTGTCTTCAATGCAGCGTCTCGGCTTACCCGCCGGGACGTAAGCAGCCTGCCTACCCGGCCATAGCTGCTAAGTCATCAGGAGATATACCATGTCTGCCTCACCGGTCACCTTAATGGTGGCGCGCCGCGTTGCGAAAGGTCGCTACCCGCATTTTACTCGCTGGCTCAATGAAGGTCGCCAATTGGCGGCTGACTTTCCTGGTTACCTGGGCTCCGGCGTGTTAGCGCCGCCGGCGGGTGACGACGAGTACCAAATTATCTTCCGCTTTAGCAGTGCCGATACACTGGCTACCTGGGAGCATTCGGCCTCTCGGCGTGCCTGGCTCGCCCGTGGCCAAGGCTTGTTTGATGCGCCCCATGAACATCGCGCCACGGGGCTCGACGCTTGGTTTCAAACGCACTCGCCTGCTCCGCCCCGCTGGAAGCAAGCCGTGGCGGTATGGCTGGCGTTTTTCCCTGTTTCGCTGCTGTTTAACTGGATATTTGGCAGTGCGCTGGCCGACTGGCCAATGCTGCCCCGCGTTTTGGTTAGCACACTGATGCTCACGCCGGTAATGGTGGGTGTGTTTATTCCCCTCTCGACGCGACTATTGGCCCCGTGGCTAGAGGGGCGATGGTCGCCATTGGATGGTCTCTCAAGGCGTAATTCTGAGCGCCGAACCTAAGATTAGCTTAGTGTTGGAAACGAGGTAAAACAGGGGTTTCCTCCTTTACGGTTAACGCTGCTATGCTGATCTTGCGCACAGTGAAAGGAAGTCTGGTGCCAGCGTAATGCTGGCATGCTTAATTGCCCATGGAGAGCCTATGATTCACGTCCATCATCTCGAAAAGTCCCGCTCGCACCGCATTTTATGGCTTCTCGAAACGCTTGAGTTGGACTACGAGGTAATCGTTTATCAACGTGACGCTTCCACGCAGCAAGCTCCCGCGGCGCTAAAAGATGTACATCCGTTGGGTAAGTCGCCGGTGATTACCGACGGCGAACTGACGATCGCTGAGTCCGGCGCGATTATCGACTACCTTCTGCAGCGTTATGGTCAGGGTCGCTGCCAGCCGGATAGCGATAATACCCACGACTGGGTGGATTATCGTTATTGGCTGCATTACGCCGAAGGCTCGTTAATGCCCTTGCTGGTCATGCAACTGGTGTTTGGTCAACTGCCTAAGCGCTCGCCCTGGTTCGTCAAACCGATCACCCAAGGCATAACGCGCACCGTCAACAACACCTTTTTACACCCGCAGATTAAACAGCATCTGCGCTTTATTGATGACTATTTGGCTTCGCACGGGCATTTTGCGGGTCCCTGGCCCAGTGGCGCTGATATCCAGATGAGCTTTCCGCTTCAGGCGGTGGCGGCGACGCAGTCGCTGACGCCTTACCCGGCGATTGCCCGTTTCATCGAGCGCATTGAAGCCGACTTGGCTTGGCAGCGCGTCGTTGAGCGCGCGGGGCCACTGTCCATGCCAGGTAGCTAATCAGCCTTATGCTAGCGTTGGCGGTGACCAAACCTCACGGTAGGCTATACCAGGTTGTTCGATGTCGCATTGGCAGCAGTGTTTTTGCCCTGGGCAGTCTGCTGGTGACGCCTGTTCTAATGGCGGATGAGCCCCTGCGAGTCGGTGTTTACCACAACCCCCCGAAAGTGTTTCTCAACGATCAGCAACGGCTGGACGGCATGTTTGGCGATTTGCTGTGGGCGATAGCCGAGCGCGAAGCCTGGCAAATTGAGCACGTTGTTTGCGAGTGGCAACGTTGTTTGAATCTGCTGGAAAGCGGTGAGATAGATTTGTTGCCCGATGTGGCCAGGAATGAGTCACGTGCCCAGCGCTTTGTGTTCCACGAAGAACCGGTACTGTACAGCTGGTCGCAGCTTTATCAGCGCGAAGGGATGGCCATTGAAGCGGTCGTGGATTTGGCAGGCAAACGCGTGGCGGTCGTTGAGGGTTCCATTCAGCAGCGCTACCTCATGGATATTACCCGACGTTTTGGCCTATCGGTTGACTGGATTCGCGTTGATACCTTTGAAGAGGGGTTCGCGCGGGTGGCCGGAGAAGAGGCTGACGCAGCAGCGGCAAGCCGTCAGTTCGGCGAATGGCGTGCGGAGTCAGTAGGTTTGGTGGCGACTCCGGTGGTTTTTCAGCCCGTGCAGCTTTACTACGCCGCTTCGCCATTGCTGCCTCAAGAGGTGCTCATGCGCATTGATGAGCAGCTAACGCGCTGGAAAGCAGATAGCAATTCGCACTACTTTGCCACGCTGCAAGCATGGCAAACGGGAGTCATGTCCTCGACTCCCCAATCACCATGGCTGCGTTGGGGAGTAGCCGGGCTGCTGGGTTTGTTCGCGGTGGTGCTAGCGGGGAGCTTGCTGATGAAGCGGCGTATTGCCAACCAACGGGTGCGTTTGGCAACCAACGAGGCCATGCTCGCGACCATCTTGGATAGCGTTGATGCCTACATCTACATCAAGTCTCCAGACCTGACCTACCAGTACGTAAATAGACGCATTAGCGAGCTGTTTGGCTGCCCTGAGGAGGCCATCATCGGGCAGCGTGATGAGGCGTTCTTCGATGCCACCACGGCCGCTGAAATCGCCCAGGTAGACCGCCGCGTGCTGGTGTCGGGTGAAAAAACCACCATAGAAGAGAGCAATGTCTTAAAGCACGACAAGCAGGCTAGAACCTTCTTGACGATCAAAATGCCGCTGGCCTTCACGCCTGGCGGTCCCCCTTCGCTGTGTGGTATCTCCACCGAGCTGACCGAGTATTTAGAGATGCAGTCGCGTACGCATTATCTGGCTTTCTATGATGCGCTGACGGGGCTACCCAATCGTCGCCTGCTCATGGAGTCTCTGTCGGCTATCGTCGAGGAAAATGTGCACGGTAAGCAATACGGTGCGCTACTGGTCGTTGATCTTGACCATTTTCGGCTGGTGAACGATCTGCAAGGGCATGCCAGTGGCGACCAGCTGTTGATCAATGTGGCTGAGCAGCTTACCCAAGCGTTAGACAGCGACGCGACTCTGGCGCGCTTCAGCAGTGACGAATTCGTCGTGCTGCTTAATCAGTTGGATGAACAACAAGAAAAAGCCGCCGCCAAAGCCGAACGCATCGCGCGGAAACTGATGACGACGATTCACCAATTACGCAATAGTCGCTCGCTGCCCATCAGTGCCAGCGTCGGGTTGGCACTCTTCAATGGCGAATCCAGCCCGCTGAACCGTGTTCTGCAGCAGGCGGATATGGCGCTTCAACAAGCCAAGTTAGCCGGCGGCAACACGCTGCGTTTTTTCAATGTGGATATGCAAACCAGCGTGCTGGAACGGGCCAACCTGGAAGCCGATCTCCATCATGCGTTGTCCCGCCATGAGCTTGAGCTGCATTACCAGATTCAGGTGAACCAGAAGGGCGTTACGACCGGGGTGGAGGCGCTGCTGCGTTGGTATCATCCCGAGCGCGGCTGGGTCTCGCCCGCTGAGTTCATTCCGCTGGCCGAGGAGAACGGCCTGATTATTCCGATTGGCGATTGGGTATTAACACAAGCTTGTCAGCAACTGGCCAAGTGGTCGCAGCAAACTGCTTATGAACCGCTGACCATCTCGGTTAACGTTAGCTCGGTTCAGTTCCAGCAGCCCGATTTTATTCGGCGTGTGGACAACTGCCTAAGGCAAACCCAAGCGCCCCCAAACCGTCTCGTATTAGAAGTCACCGAAAGTTTGCTTATGCGCGACCCGACCCGCGTGCGCCATACTATGCTTAAGCTGCGTGAACAGGGAATCCGCTTTGCGTTGGATGATTTTGGCACGGGCTATTCGTCGTTAAGCTATCTGAAGCGCTTGCCCCTTGATGAGCTTAAGATTGACCAGTCATTTGTCCGCGAACTGCAGGCTGATAAGGCCGATGCGGCCATCGTGGACACGATTATTCTGCTGGCGGTCAGTTTAGGATTGGTGGTGGTTGCAGAAGGTGTGGAAACCCAGGCCCAGTTGGACTGGTTAAAAGGCCATGGCTGCTATCGATATCAAGGCTATTTACTGGGACGCCCTAAACCTATCGATGACCTGTTTGACTAAAAAAGCCCCACCGCAATAAGCGGCAGGGCTCGTATCAGCGTGCGATAGCGTCGCTAACCAAACAGGGCAAAGCTCTCCGCGTTTAGCCACATGTGCACCAGGATACTGGCGATATAACCCAACAAGATCACCGGTGACCATTTCAAGTGACCCATAAAGGTATATGCGCCCCGGGCTTGGCCCATGACCGCCACGCCGGCGGCGGAACCAATCGATAGCAAGCTGCCACCGACCCCCGCCGTTAGCGTAATGAGCAACCAGTGGCCGTGCGACATATCAGGCTCCATCGTTAACACGGCAAACATGACCGGAATATTATCCACGACCGCTGAGATAACCCCTAGCGCGATGTTAGCCCAGGTTGCGTTCCAGCCGATATACAGCGCTTCCGAGAGCAGACCGAGATAGCCCATAAAGCCTAGTCCGCCCACGCACATGACGACGCCGTAGAAGAATAACAAGGTATCCCACTCGGCGCGTGCAACGCGGTTGAAAACATCGAACGGTACCACACTACCCAACTGTTCAAGCTTCTTATTATCGCCACGGCGGCTGTAGCGTTCGCGTTTGCGCTCCAGCGAACGCGGTAGGCTGCGGCGCAGGTAGTAACCAAAAAACTGCAGGTAGCCAAGACCGGTCATCATGCCGAGCACCGGTGGAAGATGCAGCAGTGTATGACACAAAACAGCGGTGGTAATGGTTAGCAAAAAGAGCACCACGATGCGGCGCGCACCACGCTTCATCCATACGTCTTCTTGAACACTTTCCGGCTTCTTGTTGGGAATAAAAAAGCTCATGATCACGGCTGGGATCAAGAAATTCACCAGTGACGGCAAGAACAGAATAAAGAAATCCTGGAATGGCACGATGCCTGCCTGCCAGACCATGAGGGTGGTAATATCGCCGAAGGGGCTAAAGGCACCGCCCGCGTTTGCAGCCACCACAATGTTAATACACGCCATGTTGATAAAGCGCTTATCACCCTCGGCGACTTTGGTCACCACTGCACACATTAGTAGTGCCGTGGTTAGGTTATCCGCAATAGGAGACAGCACAAATGCCAAACCGCCGGTTAGCCAAAATAACGAGCGGTAGTTGAAACCCATGCGCAGCATCCACGAGCGCAACGCATCGAACACCCGGCGCTCTTCCATGGCGTTGATATACGTCATGGCCACCAGCAAGAACAGCATCAGCTCGGTGAACTCCAGTAACGTCACGCGGAAGGCATGCTCTGATGCATCCGACATGCCGTTTTGGACATACACCCAGCCGATGAGGCTCCAAATGATACCGGCGGCGACGAGAACTGGCTTGGACTTGCGCATATGGATTTTTTCTTCGGCCATCACCAACGCATAGGCCAAAACAAAAATGCCTAGTGCAAAAAAGCCGACGACAGACTGGGTGAGGTCGAGCTCACCGGTGACGGCCAGCACGGCAGGACTGAAAACCAGTAGCAAGGCTGACAACAAAAAAAGCCAGCGACGATCGAATCGTGGCTGGCATGAGGGTCGAAAAAAAGGCATGACGATGCGTTTCCTTTCGTTAGGTTTATAGGATGGGATTAAAAACCGCGACATTCTACCAGTCTTTATTGCGACGCAATACGTAATAAAAGCGAATGAATGTAGCGGTTCTTAAGCACTACGGGTCTTTTTTTAGCAAATTAATCGTTTAGGTAATGGTAACTTAGTGAATCATCAGTTTTTCTTATCAAAATACGCTAAAGCTTAACGCCAAATAGCCAGCGTAACCGCCTAACAGTAGAGCGCCTTCGATACGCGATAAACGCATCCCCGTATACAGGAAAACCATCAATACGCTGGCGGCCCCGAGCATTATCCACTGATCGAAAGCACTCACTCGGTCAGCAATGGGCAGCGGTTGTAAAAATGCCGACACTCCCAGAATGCCGAGAAGGTTGAAGATATTACTGCCCAGAATATTTCCTACGGCGACATCGGCATGGCGACGCAGGGCGGCGATGACTGAAACGGCCATTTCCGGCAGTGAGGTACCTACCGCCACGATGGTTAAGCCGATGACCGCTTCTGAAATCCCCATGGCTTTGGCCAAGCCAATGGCGCCGTAAAGCAGGAGTTGGGAACCGCCAATCAGCAGGGCTAGGCCCAGAGCCAACGCGATGACAATGGTGAGGCCGGTTTTAGGCAGTGCGCTCACTTCATCTGCTTCGGAGGCGTGCATCTGTGCGGCTGGAATCGTTTGCTGACGTTCACTGAGGTAAGCCCAAATCAGATAACCGGCCAAGCAGGCGAGGAAAATAGCCGCATCAAGGCGTCCGAGAGCACCGCTATACGCTAAGCCAATAAACAGAACGCTGGCGCCTACCACCACTACACCGTCACGGCGAAGCGCCTGGGGTTGCACGGTCATCGGGCAGATAATGGCGCATAATCCAAAAATCAATAAAATATTGCCGATATTGCTGCCCACGATATTGCCTATCGCAATATCCGGCTGCTGGTTCATAGCCGCGTCTATCGATACCACTAACTCAGGGGCTGACGTGCCAAAACCCACAACGACTAACCCGGTTAAAAGTGGGGAAACGCCCGCACGTTGTGCCCCAGCCACAGCACCGCGTATTAAGGCCTCGCCGCCCAGGGTCAGAAAGCCGATTCCCGCCAATAAACTCAAGGCATACAGCATTTTATGTGTCCCTCATTGAGAGTCGCGAGCAGAAGTGCTCTAAGATTAGTTGGATTGGTGACGGCTGGAAACCACTTTATAACGCGTCTTTTATCCGCGTAGCGGAAACGTTGGGTACAAACGCAAAAGCCCCGGTAATTCATTGCATACAAAGCGCGGTTCAATCCACTGGTTGAGGTGCTCATCGACGTAGTGCAAGAAGCGCTGAGCCGACTGTGGTAGCCGCTGGTCGTTGCGCACGATAAATTGCCAGTGGCTCTCAATCGGGAGTCCTTCAATGGGCAGCACCGCAAGCTCTGGGTGCTCTTTGGGGAGCACGTGTTCAGATAATACGGCAACGCCCATCCTCGCCGCTACACCGACGCGAATTGCTTCGTTGCTTGCCATCTGTAGCGTCGTTTTCATGTTGAGCCCATGCTCCTGCAGCCAGCTTTCCAGCAGCATGCGTGTGGCGGAGCCCGGCTCGCGCAGTAACAGTCGCTCATTGAGCAGTTGTTCCATGGCAACCGACGATTGCTGGGCCATTGGGTGGCCAGCGGCCGCAATGGCGACCAGCGGGTTACGCATGAAGCGCGCTGCCACCGCATGGGAGAGCGCCGGCGGGTGGCTGAACACATAAAGATCGTCCTCATGGCGTTCGAAGCGGGCCAGTACCTGACGGCGGTTGCCAATATGCACGGTTACATCGACTTCGGGAAACGCCTGGCTAAATGGGCCAAGCAAGCGTGGCAATACGTACTGGGCGGTATTCACTAGGGCAATGCTGAAACGCCCCTTGCTGCCTTGGTGAAGCGCGCCGAGCTGGTCGGCAAAGTCATCAAAGCGGCCCAGTACATCGCGGCTGGCGTGATACAACGCTTGCCCGGTGGCGGTCATGGTTAATCCTTGAGCATGGTGCTCCAGCAGCGGGCCCCCGACCGCCTCGCTCAGCCGTTTGAGCTGCTGAGATACCGTTGGCTGGGTAAGGTGTAACTGACGTGCGGCCTCGCTCACCGAGCCGCAGCGCACCACGGTGACGTAAACCTGGAGCAGTCGGAAGGTCAGCTGACGAATGTTCATGGAAGGGCTCGTTTGTCGCTTAAGTGAATCAGCATTCTCGATAGTATAGATAATTATCTATGAATTTTTTTAAATATTTGATTAGTTAACTTGCTACCACCATCGCAAGATGCAGCCTCTTTTAATTAATGCTGAGGAGCTAACGCGATGCCGGATATTGTGGTGATGTTTTTTCTGCTGGGGCTTGTCGCCGGGGCGGTAAAGTCGGATCTGGAAGTGCCCAAGGCCACCTACGACACCCTGAGCCTGCTGTTGATGCTGACCATCGGCTTAAAGGGTGGCATGGCACTTCACGGCAACCTGCATTGGGGGTTGGTGCCCGAACTGTTAGGCGTAGCACTGCTCTCGGCACTGATACCGCTCATGCTGATGCCTGTTTTGCGGCGCCTCGTGCGCCTTTCTGCCGCCGACAGTGCCAGCATTGCCGCCCATTACGGCTCGGTTAGCGCAGGCACCTTTGCGGTGGCGCTTGCCTACGTGGAGGCCCGTGATCTGCTGGTCGGCAGTGAAGTCACGCTTTACCTGGTGGCAATGGAGCTGCCCGCGATCATGGTGGCTATCGCGCTGTTCAGGCGCTATCAGGGCGCTGCGGTCAAGGAAAGCACGCGCAAGCTTTGGCATGAAACCCTGACCAATCGCGGCGTCATTCTGCTGGCGGGCGGGGTGTTGATCGGTGCGCTCTACGGGCCTTTCCAGGGCGAGGAAGTCACCACCCTGTTTACCGGTGCGTTCAAAGGCGTGCTGGCGATGTTCCTGTTGGAAATGGGTCTGACTGCCGCGCAAACGCTTAGGCCGATGCCCTGGCACCATTGGCGCTTGGTCACCTTTGCGCTGGTGGCGCCGCCGTTGCTGTCGCTGCTTGGCATGCTGTTGGGCGTGGCATTGGGACTGCCGATCGGGTCGGTGGTGATGCTGGCCGCGCTGGCCGCCAGTGCCTCCTATATTGCCGCGCCTGCGGCGATGCGTGCCGCCATTCCTGAGGCCAATATCGGCCTGGCCATGTTGGCATCGCTGGGTATCACTTTCCCGCTCAACGTGATGCTGGGCATACCTGTTTATCATGCCATTGTGGAGCGACTGCTTGGATAGAGGGTCGACTTACCCGCGCTCAGGTCATGTCCTGCTCTAGAATGGGTTTGATAAATGGAATGTTATATTGTATCTTTTTGTGCCATAGAATGGTCTGTAAACAGCAAAAGGAGCAATTGAAAATGATGGCATTATCACCCAAACGCATGAGCGTGCTTGTACTGAGCGCTTTGATATTGACTAGCTTACAAGGCGTTAGCGCCAACGATCATGAGCATGATCACGACCATGCTCATCACGACCACGACCACGACCACGACCACGACCACGGTCATGACCATGGCGAAGACCATGACAACGATATCTATGCCGGTTATTTTGATGATGCTCAGGTTGAGGATCGCGCCCTCACCGATTGGGAAGGCGATTGGCAATCGGTTTATCCATACCTGGAAGATGGCACGCTTGACGAGGTTTTTGCGCATAAAGCAGCGAATGGCGACAAAACGGCCGAAGAGTACAAAGCGTATTACGATACGGGGTATCAAACGGATGTAGAGCGTATCGTCATTGACGGCAACAACGTCACCTTCTTTGAGAACGGCGAGGAGATGTCGGGAGACTACCAATACGATGGTTATGAAATTTTAACCTACCAGGCGGGCAACCGTGGTGTGCGGTTCATCTACGAGCTTGAAGACGCAGCTGATGACGAACTTCCCCAATACATCCAATTTAGTGATCACAGCATTTATCCTACCGATGCGCACCACTTCCATCTCTACTGGGGGGATGACCGTGAAGCGCTGCTAGAAGAGGTTACCAATTGGCCGACGTACTACCCCTCGGCGTTGGACGGCGAAGAGATCGTCGAAGAAATGATCGCCCACTAAACCGTTACGGGCGAAGCGAAAACGCCTTTTAGTGTGTTCGAGTGACGACAAAGCGCTGGCTGAGAGGCCAGCGCTTTGCTGTTTAGGCCAATCCGTACGCCAGCGCATGACTGCCTGACAGGTTGCCGCGTACCACGTTCCTCCCCACTGGCCGAAACCTGGTGTATTCTGCTCTTCATTATGCAACTAACGCCTCCCGACACCGCACCTGAACGCATTGGCTTTTTGCTACTGCCGCGTTTTGCCATGGTGGCCTTCTTCTCAGCCATCGAACCGCTGCGTATCGCCAACCGCATCGGCGGTAAGACGCTGTTCGAGTGGGACCTGATCAGCCGCGACGGCGAGCCGGTGGTGGCCTCCAATGGCATGACCCTGGCTGCCAGTTGCTCATTGCAACAGGCACCCTGGGTGCCCAGCTTGGCAGTATGCGCTAGCTTCGAGCCGCAAAGCAGCATCGATGACGAACTGATCGGCTGGTTGCAAGCCCGTGCCGCCGATGATTGCGTGCTCGGCGGTATGGACACCGGCTGCTATGCACTGGCGGCCGCTGGGCTGCTCGATGACCAGACGGTGACCCTGCACTGGGAGTGCCTACCCGATTTTCGTGCTCGCTTTCCCAGAGTCGATGCCGTGGAGTCGGTCTACGAGATTACCGCCGAGGGCTTTTCCTGCGCGGGTGGCAGCGCTGCCATCGACATGAGCCTCGACCTGATTCGGCGCCGCCACGGCGACGATCTGGCCGCTCAGGTGCGCGATCAGTTGGTTCATGAGCAGGGCCGCTTACCGGCCAGCCGCCAGCGCGACCCGGTGGTTCCCCAAGAGCCGTTGCTGCAACGTGCCATCGCCTTGATGGAGGCTAACCTGGAATGGCCGTTAGGCATCCGTGAGCTGGCCGACGAGCTGGGTATCTCTTGGCGTCGCCTGGATCGTCTCTTCGCCCGCCATCTCAACACCTCTCCCCAGCAGACCTACTTGGCTCGACGCCTGGATCATGCCCACTGGCTGCTGCGTAAGACGCCGCACAGCGTTATGCAGATCGCCCTGGCCTGTGGCTTTGCCTCCGCTTCCAGCTTTTCTCGCGCTTTCCGGCGCCGCCACGGCCTCACGCCGAGCCAGTTGCGCCTGCAAGCACTGTCGAATTATGCATAGTCGGCGTCGAATCCAGCCGCGAGTCGCGACCGCGACACTGGCACTCTAGGCAGTATTGCCAACGCCTAGGAGGCCAAGATGACCACCGAGCTTTCCCCAGCTACCGAACTTCCCCCAACTCCCGACTACGACGCCTGGCCTATCGAGGCTGATATCGAAACAGCTGACGTTACGCCGCGCTTGGTGACGGTACGCTGGAGCGACGGCCGTGTGAGCCGTTACCACAGCATTTGGCTGCGTGAGAATGCCGGCGACGAGACCACGGTGAACCCGGCGACCCGCGAGCGTATTCTTGATCTTTCCCGCTTGCCTGGTTGGCCGGAGATCGCCGCGGCCGAGATAGATGACGCTGGCGCGCTGTGCTTGACCTTCACGCCGGAGGATATCCGCCTGCGTTTTCACCCTGGTTGGCTACGTGCCCACGACTACGATAACGCCGAGGATCCTGAGGCGCCGCTGGTGCCCGTCACGCTCTGGAACGGTGGCCCCGACGCTGCCCTGGACAGTCTCGACGCCTCCGGCCTGCTCGACAGCGAAAAGGGTAGCGCCGCCGAGGAGGCGATCCTCGCCCCGGCGCTGGAAAGCGTGCTGGGTAAAGGGTTGGTGCGTCTGCGTAACCTGCCCACGCAATCTGGCTCGCTGGAGACCATCGCCCGGCGCATTGGCCCGATCCGGCCCACCAACTTCGGTCTGTTGTTCGATGTTAAGGCGAAGCCAAACCCGGACTCCAACGCCTATACCTCCATCGCCCTGCCGCCGCACACCGACCTGCCAACCCGCGAGTACCACCCGGGGCTGCAGATGCTGCATTGCCTGGAGAATAGCGTGGAAGGCGGCGAGGCTGTGATGCTCGATGGCTTTGCCGTGGCCGAGGCGCTGCGTGAGCGCGATCCCGAGGCTTTCGACACCTTGACCCGGGTGCACTGGTGCTACGCCAACACCGCCAAAACCACCGATTACGTCTGGTATTCGCCGATGATTCGGCTTGACGACCGGGGTGCGTTGCTCGAAGTGCGCATTGCCGACTTCCTGCGCGGCCCGCTTCAAGCCCCTTTCGAGGACGTGGAGCAGGCCTATGCAGCGCTGATGACGCTACAGCAGATGCTGCGCGAGCCGGGCTTTGCCATCCGTTTCACCTATGCGCCAGGCGATTTGGTGATCTTCGACAACCGCCGTCTATTGCACGCCCGGGATGCTTTCGAGGGCACCAGCGGCCACCGCTGGCTGCAGGGCTGCTATATGGAGCGCGACGAAATTCGCTCGCGCTACCGCATGGTTCAGCGCGCTGGGCGAGTAATGCGCGTGGGTGCTAGGTAGCGTCCGTTTGTGGAAGCGGGCATGGCATCTTGTCCTGTTTAGCGAATGGGCAGCCAGCGGCGTTGAGTCGGTTGCATACCGGGGAAGTTAAGCTCCACAAAGCGTAGCACCAGGGTCAGTACCACCGTGGTCGCCAGGTAGATGCCCGCGATCAATAGCAACGGCTCGTAGACCAGAAACGTCTCGTCGCGAATAATATTGGCGGCCTGAAGCAGATCCATCAGGGCAATGGTGGAGACCAGCGGGATCGATTTGAGCAGCAGGATCATCTCGCCAGTAAGCGTGGGCAGGCAGAGCTGGATGGCACGGGGTAGCCACAGCCGGGTGAGCACCTGGAAACCGGAAAGACCGAAGGCGCGGCCCGCCTCCAGCTCGCCCCGTGGCACGCTTTGCATGGCGCCGCGGATCACTTCGCCGGAGTAGGCGCCTACGCTTAAGATGAAGGTCAGGGCGGCGAAGAAGAAAGGGTCGCGCAGCAGTGGCCACATGAACGTTTCTTGGATGCCCGGCACGCCTTCCATCAGGTGCCCCACGCCGTAGTAAAAGAAGAACAGCTGCACCAGCAACGGGGTGCCACGCATCACGGTGGTAAAAGCCCAGACCAGCCATGCCAGGGGCCGCGGCCCGCGCAGTCTGGCTAGCGCCACTAACACGGCGAGGAGCAGGCCGCCGACCGCAGAGACTAATAGCAGCCACAGCGTATTGACGAAGCCCTCCCACAGGTAGCCCAGGTAGAAAGGATCGCTCAGCCAGGAAAAATCCATGTCAGGCCTCCGTGGGTTGGCCGCGGCGTACGTAACGCTCGAGGCGGGCGAAGAGTGCCGTGGAGCTTAGAGTCATCAGCAGGTAGATGACGCCGGCGGCGGCATAGAAAAGGAAATAGGCGCGGCTACTGGCAGCGGCCTGTTGGATCGTGAAGAACAGTTCGTTGAAGCCGATCACACTGATTAGCGCGGTGTCCTTGATCAGAATCAGCCACAGGTTGGACATGCCCGGTAGGGCGTTGGGTAGCATTCCTGGCAGCACGATGCGGTGGAAACGATCCCAGCGCGAGAAGCCAAAGGCGTCAGCAGCCTCCAACTGGCCGCTAGGTATGGCCAGGATGGCACCGCGGAACACCTCGGTCATATAAGCACCCTGAACAAACGCCAGCACGCCAACCGCGGTGGCGAAGCCGGTTATCTGAACCGCGCCGGCCATGCCCAGATAAGCCAGCAGGGCATCCAGCGCCTGGGCACCGGCATAGTAGAGCAAGAGAATCAGCAGCAGTTCGGGTACCGCCCGAATCAACGTGGAGTAGGCAGTGGCCAGACCGCGCAAAGGCGCCCAGGGGCTGAGTTTGGCACCGGCTCCCAACAGCCCTAGCAGCAGGCCGATGGCGTAAGCCAGCACGGCGATCTGCACCGTGGTCAGCGCCCCACTCAGGATGGGGCCCGCCCAGTCGATGAGCCCCTCTGGTGTCATCGAAGTCATGGTTGTTTCTTTCCTTGGTCACGGAACAGTTAGTCGCAGAAAAGAACCCCCAACGCCAGCGGCGCGGGGGTAGAGAACAGCAGCGAACGGGGTTCAGTCGTAGACGCAGACGTCGGTGCTCAGGTACTGCTCGGAGAGGCTGGCGCAGGTGCCATCTTCGATCACCGTGGTGATGGCGGCGTTAAGGGCTTCGCGCAGTTCGTCATCCTCCTGGCGCAGGCCGATACCGATACCCTCGCCGTAGGCTTCGTGGAGGGGCGCGGTGGCCTTGATCTCAAAGGCTTCCGCCTCGTCTCGATCAAGGAACTGCACCATAGCGATCTCGTCGGCGAGGATCACGTCCAAGCGGCCTGATAGCAGATCATTATTGACTTGCTCGGCCTGGTCGTAGAGGCGGATATCCACACCGCTGTCGCGTAGCGCGCGGCGGGCGTAGGTGGCGTTGGTAGTGGCCGACTGTACGCCCATCACTAGGCCATCAAGGCCGTCGGGGATATCAAGCGCTTGGTCGCTGGCGGCGACATAGGCGCCCGGCGTGAAGTAGTAGGGGCGAGTGAAGTCGATGACCCGCTTGCGCTTCTCGGTGATCGACATGGAGTTCATTATCATATCGATGCGCCCGGCATTGAGTGAGGGAATGATACCGCTCCAGCCGGTGGGCGCGATCTCGCACTCGCGACCCATGGCGTCGCAGAAGGCATGAGCCAGCTCCACCTCGAAACCGGTCCAGTCACCGCTGGCGGCCTTGTAGGTGAAGGGTGGATAGGGCTCGCCGGAGATGCCCACCTTGAGGGGCTCGGCGGCCTGGGCGGTATGGCCGAGGGTGAGCGCTGTCACGGCGGTAGCCATCATCATCGGGAATTTCATGGACTTCTCCTGTCATTATGGTGTGTGGAGCTATCAGGCCGCGGGCGCCATAAATTGGCGGCAGCGGGGATCCGCGAAGACTTCTTCCGGGGTGCCCGAGCAGGCAATATTCCCCTGATCGAGATAGACCAACTGGTCGGAGACCTCTCGGGCGAAATGCATTTCGTGGGTGACTAGCAGCATGGTGCGGCCCTCGTCGGCGAGGCCTCGGATCACCCCAAGTACCTCGTTGACTCGCTCTGGATCCAGCGCCGAAGTGGGCTCATCGAAGAGCAGTAGACGCGGCTCCATCGCCAGGGCTCGGGCAATGGCTACCCGCTGCTGTTGGCCGCCGGAGAGGAAGGCGGGGTAGGCGTCGCGCCGGTCGGCCATACCCACCCGCTCCAGATAGTGCTCGCCCAGGGCGGTCGCTCGCTTGCGGGAGAGCTTCTTGACCCGCATGGGCGCTTCGATGACGTTGCCGAGCACCGTCAGGTGAGGCCACAGGTTGAATTGCTGGAAAACCATGGTGACTTTGGCGCGCAGCCGTTGCAGCTGGCGACGGTCGAGACCGATGATGTCGCCCTGGGGATTGCGGTCGAAACGAATCGCCTCATCCGCAATCGCCAGTTCGCCCTGGTCGGGTCGCTCCAGCAGGTTCATGCAACGCAGCAGGGTGCTCTTGCCCGAGCCGCTGGCGCCGATGATGGAGGTGACGGTGCCTTCGGGTACGTCGAGAGAAACGCCTTTGAGGACCTCTAAATCACCAAAATGTTTGATCAATTGGTTGGCCACCACCGCTGGCGCGGTGGAGGAGCGGGGACGAAAAGCGTGTTGAAGTGATGATGTCATAGGCAATCGGCCTCCGAAGCCGGGGTCGGTGACAAGGCATGCGGAGCGCCCTCCCCCTCCCCGGCGCTGCAGCCGGGGAGTCGTGAATAGTGCATAGGGTGCCTCGCTTCAGAAATGCTGGGGCCGATGTAACGTCGGCCTGTGGCGCCACCTCAATCCAGGCTAACGCGCACCGCCGCTAGACCCGGCTCGCCGTCGTGGGTGGTCACGCCTTCCAGGAAGCTCGCTACGCGCTCAGGGTTATTTTCAAGCCATTCGCGGGCAACGACTTCAAGCTCGCGTTCTTCCAAACTGAAGGCACTGATGAACTCACTCTGCTCGTCGGCGGAGAAGCGGAACTGATCGAGTAGCCGTGTCAGATTGGGGTTCGCCTCGGCGTAACGCTTGGCGACAATGGTCTTGACGTCACTGCGGCCATTGTTGTCGCCGTAGACGCCTGCCGGATCATCCAGGATCTGCACGTCGTATTCCGGCACCATCCAGTGGGGTGTCCAGCCATAAAAGAGAATCCAGCGACCCTCGTCTACGGCGGCGGCCACCTCGCTGAGCATACCTGGCGTGGAAGAGGGCATGCCTTCCCAGTCACCCAGGCCATAGGTATTCGCCTCGATGGCACCCTCAAGCATATCGGTAACAGTCGAGCCGCTCTCGATGCTGTAGATGCGATGGTCGAAGCGCTCGGCAATCTCGGCATCGGCGAGTTGTTCGGCGCTGGTCAGGCCGGCCTCGGCCACATAACCTGGCACCGCGAAGCCCATGCGAGCACCGTCGACGTTGTTGCCCAGGTCGACGATGGCGCCAGCCTCCATGGCTGCGTCATAGCTTTCCTGCTGGGCAGGTAGCCAGCCGGCCAGGAAGGCATCGCTTTCGTCGTTCTGCAGGGTGCTGTAGCCCACGGTGGAGCTAAGTTCCTGCCGGGCGGCGGTATAGCCCAGCGGCTCAATGAGCTGGGCGAGAATCTCGCTCTTGACGGTGACGCCCGGCCAGGGGGGAACCACTAAGCGCAGTTCGTCGTTGGCGTCCTGGGCCGCCTGGGCGGTGAACGGCAGCAGGCTGGCGAGAGCGACGGTAGCTAGTAGCGCAGTTTTACGCCTATTAGGTCTATGCATGTCAGGGTCCTTAGTTTGTCGATTATCGATTTATTATTGATATTGCAAAGCGCTCATCCAGGCCGCAGCGTCCACTTTAATCAGTAGCGGTGGCTCTGCGTCGCCTGGGGCACCGGTCTGGCTCATCGCTGCGACGCTTCGGGAAGCGGCTCAGGCAGCCCGCCGTGGGGCGTGCGACTAAATACTCTCTCTACCATGGGAACGAAGTGCTCTAGAGGTAGGGTGTCGTAATCGGGGTCGAAGCTGGCCTGATCCCAGTGGTCGCAGAAGCGCACGGTGCGCTCATAGGCCGGGTGGTCACGATACTGCTCCCGAGCATGGGGATCCTGACCGAAAAAGTGCCGGTAGTGGTACCCCTGGAAGAGTTCGTGGTGGCGAATCATCCAGGCGTTTAGCGGATCGACGAAGGGCTCGAGGATGGCCGCCGCGATCTCAGCGTGGTTAGCCGGGGCCAGGTCGTCGCCGATGTCGTGGAGCAGCGCGCAGACCACCATCTCCTCGTCGGCGCCATCACGTAGTGCGCGGGTCGCGGTTTGTAGGCTGTGCTCGTAACGATCCACTGGATAGCCATGATGGTCGCCGGCTAAGTTGTTCAAGTGGGCGAGCACGCGGCGCGGGGCATCTTCGACATAGTCGCGGAAGCGGGCATCAATGAGCGCCCAGTCATCGCGCTGGGCCTCGCCGAAGTGGCGAAAGCGAGCTTGATTCATGCGGGTTCTCCTTGGGCCTGGGCAGTGGCGAGTCGCTGGTGCAGCACGCAGCGACGGCTGGCGGTAGTGTCGCGGTCGACATAGCCTTGGCGCATATGGCGCACTCCGCCAGCGAGATGGAAAGCACTGCGTCCGTGGAGTAGGCGATAGTTATCGATGATCAGCATCTGGCCTGGGTCGAGTTTGAGGTGCAGCGTCAGTTCCTCGCCAGTGATCAACTGATAGAAGGCTTTGCGGGCGGCATAGTAAGCCTCCAACTCTTCTGCGGGCAGTGCCGGGACGCGTTCGGTACGGTTGGAGTAGCGCACCCGAACGGGCTCGCCCCGGCTGTCCAGTTCGATCAGCGATCCCTCGCTTTCCAGATACGTATCGGCGTCGCAATAGCGAAAGCTGGGTGTCACCCGGGTAAGGCATGCATAGGCGTCTGGGTCACGCTCGCGTAGCAGTCGGGCTGCCATAAAACCGTCGGCTAAGGTGCTGTCGCCGCCCTCGGCGGCGTTGGCCAGACAGTGTAGCCAGATGTAGCCAGGGATGGGATCGCGGTAGGGATTGTCGGTATGTGGCTCCAGGCCGCGCTGGGTCATGGTCAGGTCGTAGGCGTTGGCCACCGATTTGACGTCGGCGATGCCGCCCCAGTTGGTGCGCCGCAGTGGGCCGATGCGATCGATCAGCGGCTGCATACCATCCAAGTCGGTGGGCACCCCGGAGACAATCACGAAGCCGTTGCGATGCAGCGATTCCAGCATCGCCAGCAGCGCTGAGTCGTCTTCAAGGGCTGTGGCGAAGTCGGCTTCAGGGTGGGGCGCTCCGGCAGCATCCCAGAGTCGCCGTGGCGATTCGCTGGCCTGCTCGTCAAACAGCGTCGCCAGTCCGAAGGTAGAGTGGTGCCCGTCACTGAAATGCAAGTTCAACTGCCCATCAGCGACCTTGGCAGTCTCGATGGCCAGATCCAGTGGTAGCTCAGCGGCCTCGATCAAGCGTTGGCCGGTATAGGGATCTCTGGTCTCATCATCGGGACTGCGTTCGCGTAGCCAGAGGGCGGTAAATTCGTGCCTCTGGCCCTGGTGGTCAAGAACCAGGCGTCGGCGATTGGCCTGGGTAATGACGTGTGTCATAGCAGCATCTCCACGGACTGTGATAAAGGGCTCGCTCCACCATAGCCCTCTACGGCACAGAAAACTTGATATAATTAGCCGTAAGGTTGACTATATTCGCCATGCACACTGACGCCGAGGCGGCGTGGCCCTATCCGCGCCCCGATTCCCCGCCACTGTTAACTCCCGAGCAGGCTGAGCACACCCTCAACGTGTGGCTGGTGCCGCGCTTCTCTATGCTGACTTTGTTCTGCTTGCTTGAGCCGCTGCGGGTAGCCAATCGCTTTGGTCGTGACCTTTTTGCCTGGCGCTTGCTCTCGACGGACGGGGAGGCGGTGCTGGCCAGCAACGGGGTGCGCATCGACGTAGACGGCTCATTGGAATCGTTGACGGATGCATCTCGGCTGATGGTGGTCTCTTCCTACGAGGCGGAGGCAACGGTGCGCCTCCAGGATCGCGCTGTGCTGCGACGCATCGCTGCCCACGGTGGCTGGTTAGGCGGTTTGGACACCGCTCCCTTTATCCTGGCCCGGGCGGGGGTGCTGACGGGGCACCGCGTGGCACTGCATTGGGAAAGCGTGCCGGCCTTTCGTCTTGAGTTTCCGGAGCTAGATATCAGCCCAGCGAGTTATGAGTTCGATGCCTCGCGGCTGACCGGCTCTGGTGGTGCGGCGAGTATCGATATGATGCTGGCGTGGATTGAGGATGCTTACGGCCCTGCCTTGGCCGACGCCGTGGGGCGGCAGTTGATCCATAAAAGGCCGGGCAGTGATGAGGGGGCGCCAAAACGGCGCTATGGAGAGCTGCCACGGCGTGTGGTGCGGGTGCTAGCCGTCATGGAGGCTAATCTGTCTCTGGCACTGCCGATACCGGAGGTGTGTCGGCTGGCAGGCCAATCACAGCGCCAACTGACACGGCTTTTCCAGCGCCACTTTGGGGAGACGCCCCAGCAATGTTATCTGGGAATGCGCCTGGATCGAGCGCGCCAGTTGTTGACGGATAGCCGCTGCCAGGTAACCGAGACGGCCCTGGCCACCGGCTTTACCCAGCCGGCACACTTCACCCGTGCCTACCGGCGTCGCTTCGGCGAAGCGCCCAGTGTCACCGCCCAGCGCCATCGAAGAGCAGGGCAGCGGTGAAAGGGGGCGTGTCGTTAGGTTCTCGGGTGCAATAGTCGAGGTATGTATCAATTGATGCTTCATCGGCGGACATAGCCCTGCCTAAATCAGCCTTTTGCAAACCACAGACACAAAAAAAGCACCCGTAGGTGCTTGATTTGTATAGTAAAGTGGTGGAGGCGGCGGGAATTGAACCCGCGTCCGCCAGCACTCACCCATTGGCTCTACATGCTTAGATTTCGTCTTTTGCTTTAGCGCGACTGACTCCGACGATCAGGATTCAGTCACGCGAGTCTTCTAAAGTTTAGCGATTGACGAGAAGACACCGCCAACCGCGATCCTATCATTTTTAGCTCGTATCCCCTCAGCGATGAATAGGCACATCGCCTTGGGGCCGGACAAGAAGCTACCAGCTTACGCTGCTAGCGCGCCCTGAGCATAGTTTTCGTCGTTTGCGACTATTTTTCGTGATGTGGTATTTACGAGATACATCACGCTCTCGGCATGCACCGCAGGGCTTGTCACCGGCGTCGAAACCATGTCGCCCCCTTAGCTACGTAAGCATTCTAACGTGCCTACTTATAATTGACCAGCTATGCCTTGTTATGTTCCCGCATGATTCGCCCTTTTTGACGATTCCAATCGCGATCTTTTTCAGTGGCGCGTTTGTCGTGAATTTTCTTACCGGTGACCAGGGCCAGTTCGCATTTGACCTTGTTGCGCTTCCAGTAAAGTTTTAGCGGCACACAGGTGTGGCCCTTGTCTTGGGTTATCGAGAAGATCTTGGCGATCTCTTTGCGATGTAGCAGCAACTTTCGCGTACGCGTAGGGTCAGCGATTTCATGGGTGCTCGCGGTGTTCAGCGGCATGATATGGCTGCCCAGCAGCCACGCTTCACCATTACGAACCAGGATGTACGTGTCCGTTAGCTGTCCTTTGCCTGCGCGAAGGCTTTTGACTTCCCATCCTGCCAGCGATAGACCTGCTTCGAAGGTTTCGTTGATATGATACTCGAAGCGTGCCTTCTTATTTTGGGCAATAACGCTGCTGGTAGGGCCTTTGCTCTTACCTTTTTTCGTGGCCATGAAACCTCATATTCGATCTGTCTGTGACACCCCCTTCGTTATGTGGGGAGGCATGATACCATTCAAGGTCTTAACTATGATTCCCATGATACGCCTTGGGCACTGTGAAGTCAGCGGAGAGGTCAATGCCAACCGTCAATCGTTCCGCCTTGGTGCGGCACACCCCCAAACAAATGTTCGATCTGGTTAACGACTTTGAACGTTATCCAGAGTTTTTGCCGGGTTGCCGGCGTGCACGTTTGCTAGAGTATGACGACGATCACTTAATCGGCGAAATGACGCTGGGGCGCGCGGGGGTAGAGCAATCGGTCACAACGCGCAATGATCTCTTTGCCCCCGAGCGAATTGAGATATCGTTTGTTAGCGGTCCTTTTAAGCGATTAACCGGGCGCTGGCAATTCATCCCGATGGGCGATGGCGCTTGCAAGGTGAGCTTGAACATGGAGTTCGAGTTTGCCAATCGGTTGTTGGGCATGGCCTTCGGCCGGTTATTTCAGCAGGTTGCCGGCCAGCTTGTTGATGCCTTCACCCGGCGCGCCGATCAACTTTATGGCCGCTGACCTATGCGCCATTGAGGTGGCGTTTGGGCTACCTCACAAGCAACGCTTGGTGGCGCTTGAGGTGCCGTCAGGGACAACCGCTCGCGAAGCCGTTGCGTTGGCAGATTTGCCCCACCTATTCCCCGAGTTGCCCCGCGAGACCTTTGACAACGCCCCGTTAGGTATTTTCGGCCAGGCAATTCGCGACCCGGCGCGACATGTCGTCGCGCCGGGTGATCGGGTTGAGGTCTACCGCCCCTTGCTGATAGACCCTAAAGTCGCCCGCCGCGAGCGTGCAAAGCGCCAGGCAGGCAGTGCTGATTAGGCTTACGTGCCCGGGGTTGTCATGGTCGCAGGGCTGGGCGTGGGGTTTTGTGTCCGCTCGTTAGGAATGGTATCGCCAGGTTCTGCGGTGTCCGTCGCAGGCCCTCTGCGGCCATCGGTGTCGAGAGGTAGATCGCCAGTTAAATCGCCTTCCCGGTCGATGTCGACTAGCCGATCTTGGTTGTCAAAGGTTAGCGTGACGCGCCGTTTTTCCACGTCGTCATAGGCTTTGTCGAGCCAAAACACGTAATCCCACTGGTTCTCATTAAACGGAGCTTCAAGCAGCGGGCGGCCCATCACGTAGGTAACCTGTTCTTGGGTCATCCCCGGTTGCAACTGGTCGACCATTTCGGCGGTGACCAAGTTACCTTGCGGAATATCGCGTTTGTACACGCCAACGTAACTACAGCCGCTGATAACGGCAATGGAGACGGAAAGCGTGATGATTCGAGTCAATTTTTGCATTTGAGCCTATTCTTCACTATCGTGGTTTCGGTCGATCATACCCGACCTAACCTGTTACTGCGAAGAGCAACCATGGCCGATAAGAACCATGAATTACGTAAAGCCGGGCTGAAAGTGACCCTGCCGCGCGTCAAAATCCTGCAGATTCTCGAAAATGCTTCGGGTCAGCACCACCTTAGCGCAGAAGAAGTGTATAAAACACTGATAGATGCGGGCGAAGATGTGGGGCTGGCAACTGTCTACCGTGTCCTGACTCAATTCGAGTCGGCGGGACTTGTGATTCGTCACAATTTCGACGGTGGTCATGCGGTATTTGAGATGACGCAAGAAGACCACCATGATCACATGGTGTGTTTAGAAAGCGGTGAAATCGTCGAATTTGTTGACGAAATCATTGAGCGACGCCAGCAAGAAATCGCTGAAGAGCACGGCTACGAATTAGTTGACCATGCCTTGGTGTTGTACGTGCGCCCTCGTGGGTCGGACGTGACGCGCCAAGACAGCGGGCCTACTAACAAAAAATAGGACACTTAGGTCTTTTGCCCTGAGGTTCTATGATTCGCCCTCAGGCTGCTTAGCTGAAAATGCTAGGCGGTCTGGGGGCGTTTTAGTTGCGCCAAACAATGCGGGGATCAGCCATCGTCAATGCGGCTGGCGTTGACTGGCATCGAGCATTTCACGGGCGTGGGCGAGGGTTTGGTCAGATAGCTTGACGCCGCCCAGCATACGGGCCAATTCGCTGACACGGCCTTGTTCGTCTAGCAGGGCCATATGGGTCAAGGTAGTATCGCGCTTGGCGTGTTTTTCGATATGTAAATGTTGATGGGCCTGGGCCGCCACTTGCGGCAGGTGGGTAACGGTCATGACTTGGCCGTTTTCGCCTAGCTTACGCAACAGCTGGCCGACAATTTCAGCGGTCGCGCCGGAAACCCCGACGTCCACCTCATCAAACACCAGGCTGGGTATGGTGGAGTGAGACGCGGCGACAACCTGGATAGCCAAGCTAATACGGGAGAGCTCGCCCCCGGAAGCCACCTTGGTCAGTGGCCTTGCAGGTTGGCCGGGGTTGGCGCTGATCAAAAAGTGAACGTGGTCGAGCCCCTCGGCGGTCGGTGTTTCGCGTGGCGTAACGTCTACCTCGAAACGGGCTTTTCCCATGGCCAGGAAAGTGAGCTGTTGCTGAACCTCTTTACCTAATCGAACGGCGGCTTTTTGGCGTGCTTCGCTTAGGCGCTTGGCATCGCGGCGGTATCGTTCACGGCAGTCGGCTACTTGGGCACTTAACGCTTCAATATCGTTATCGCTGTTGTCTAGCTCAGCCACTTCACGACTAAGGTCAGCGTGTAGCGCGCAAACGTCTTCCGGCGCTACATGGTGTTTGCGGGCAATGCGATGAACATCGGCTAAGCGCTCCTCCACCCATGCCAAACGTTCGGGATCAAGTTCGGTGGTGCTGGCGAGGCGATTGAGTTCGCTGGCGGCCTCTTCGACTTGAATGCGTGCGTCGCTAAGCATGCTGAGCGTATTGGCCAGGGTGCCTTTATCGCTCCCCGGTAGGGCGCTTAAATGCGTGCAAGCCTGGTTGAGCAGCGAGAGGGCGCCAATGTCATCGCCTGCACAGCAGTCAGCGGCAAACTGCGTTTCACGCAGCGTTTCGTCGGCGTGGGCTAAAGTGTGTTGTTCGTCTTCCAGCGTTTGCAGTTCGCCTTCCGCAAGGCCCAACTGATCGAGCTCTTCCACTTGATAGCGCAGCAGTTGCCGTTTGGCTTCTACCTCGCTGCCGGCCTCTTTGCGTTGTTTAAGGCGTCGATTGGCGCTGCGCCATTGGCGAAATGTGTCGGCGAGTTGCTGGGTGGTGTCGCGTAGCCCAGCGTAGTCGTCCAATAACGCCAGGTGGGTGTCTTCGCGCATGAGTGCCTGATGCGCGTGCTGGCCGTGAATTTGCACCAGCAGTTCGCCCAGCGACTTAAGGTCGCTGATCGTGGCTGGTTGCCCGTTGATCCAGGCTTTAGAGCGTCCGCTGGCCGTCACCACTCGCCGCAATAAACACTCGTCGCTGGGTAGCTCCCGGCTGGTAAGCCATTCGCTGGCGGCGGGCAGATGCTGAATGTCAAAACGCGCCGAAAGATCCGTGCGTTCGCAGCCGTGGCGCACGCTAGCCGCATCGGCACGCTCACCCAAGCAAAGGCCCAGCGCCCCCAGCAGAATCGATTTGCCCGCCCCGGTTTCCCCGGTAATGGCGGTCATGCCCTGGGCCAGGTCGAGCTCTAGATGCTCAACGATCGCGTAATCTCGAATAGCAAGCTGAGTCAGCATAAAGCCCTCCTGAGGCTTAATGGGGTGAGCGCAGCCAATGCGCCATAATATTGTTGTTTTATACAGTAGTCGAAAACGCGCTTCAATGCCCACTTGAGATGGCTTTTATGATCCCCATATACCGGACAGAGCCAATTTACATTGCTACTTAATATTGGGCGTTTAATCAGCCCCCCGAACGTTGCAGGAGCAAGGCATGGCAAAAGAACCGCAGACCCCACTGGACGATGAGCTGGCTCGCCAAGAGCAAGAGGCCGAAACACCGGAGCAAACGGCCGAGGATCGTTTGGCTGAAGGTGAGCTGGAAGGTTTGATCAATGACGAGGAAGCGGTCGTTGATCGTGTCGATGATGGCTCCGAGGCCGACGCCTTAGCGGCTCAGGTACAAGACCTTGAGCAGCGCTTGGCGGAAGCCAATGACCAGTCGCTACGAGCGGCCGCGGAAGCGCAGAACGTGCGTCGTCGCGCGGAGCATGAAGCCGAAAAGTCGCGCAAGTTTGCCTTGGAAAAGTTCGTTAAAGACTTGCTGCCGGTCGTCGACAGTCTGGAAAAAGCTCTTGAATCAATGCAGGAAGACGCCTCTGAGGTTCATCGCGAAGGTGTCTCCATGACGTTGAAAATGCAGCTCGACGTGCTGCATAAATTCGGCGTCGAAAGCATTGAGCCCCAGGGCGAGCCGTTCGACCCTCAAGTTCACGAAGCCATGGCGATGGTGCCGAATCCTGAGCTTGAGCCCAATACCGTCATGGAAGTGATGCAGAAAGGGTACTCGCTAAACGGACGCTTGGTGCGCCCCGCCATGGTGGTCGTTAGTCAAAAAGCGAGTGAGTCATAGCGCGATTAAGGCGAAAAAAAGCCTTGAAAAGTCACAGGTGGCCCCCAAATAAGAGGGCAACCCTGCGGTAAATCCGCAATTAGTTTTACGTATTGAAACAACCGAATTCGAGGTTCTTATTATGGGTCGCATTATTGGTATCGATTTGGGCACCACCAACTCTTGTGTGTCGGTGCTTGATGGAGACAGTGCAAAAGTAATTGAAAACGCGGAAGGCGGTCGTACGACGCCGTCTATCATCGCGTATACCGAAGACGGTGAGACGCTTGTTGGTCAAGCGGCCAAGCGCCAAGCGGTCACCAACCCGGAAAACACCCTGTACGCTATTAAGCGTCTGATTGGCCGTCGCTTTAAAGACGACGTCGTTCAAAAAGACATTAAAATGGTGCCGTACAAAATCACCGAAGCGGATAACGGTGATGCTTGGGTGGAAGTGAAAGGCCAAAAGATGGCACCGCCGCAGGTTAGCGCGGAAGTGCTCAAGAAAATGAAGAAGACGGCTGAAGACTACCTCGGCGAAACCGTCACCGAGGCTGTTATCACCGTGCCGGCTTACTTCAACGACAGCCAGCGCCAAGCGACAAAAGATGCCGGTCGCATCGCTGGTCTGGACGTTAAGCGGATTATCAACGAGCCGACTGCTGCGGCGCTCGCCTACGGGATGGATAAATCGCGTGGCGATAAAACCATCGCGGTATACGACCTGGGCGGCGGTACCTTCGATATCTCGATCATCGAAGTCGCTGACGTAGACGGTGAAACCCAGTTTGAAGTGTTGGCCACCAACGGCGACACCTTCTTGGGCGGCGAAGACTTTGACCTGGCGCTGATCAACTACTTGGTTGACCAGTTCAAGTCCGACAGCGGCATTGACCTGTCCGGCGACAATCTCGCCATGCAGCGCCTGAAAGAAGCGGCAGAGAAAGCCAAAATCGAGCTTTCCAGTGCTCAGCAAACCGACGTTAACCTGCCGTACATCACGGCGGATAACACCGGTCCCAAGCACCTTAACGTGAAGGTAACACGTGCCAAGCTGGAATCGCTGGTAGACGACTTGGTTCAGCGCTCGCTTGAGCCGTGCAAGGTAGCACTGAAAGATGCTGGCCTCTCGGCTTCAGAGATTGATGACGTGATCCTGGTCGGCGGTCAGACCCGCATGCCGATGGTTCAGCAGAAAGCCGCTGAGTTCTTCGGCAAGGAAGCGCGTAAAGATGTGAATCCGGACGAAGCCGTGGCCGTGGGTGCGGCGATCCAAGGCGGTGTATTGGGTGGCGATGTTAAAGACGTGCTGCTGCTGGACGTCACGCCGCTAACCCTGGGTATCGAAACCTTGGGTGGCGTTATGACGCCGCTGATCGACAAAAACACCACCATCCCGACGAAGAAGACGCAAACCTTCTCCACCGCGGATGACAACCAAACGGCGGTGACCATCCACGCCGTTCAGGGTGAGCGTAAGCAAGTGTCGCAGAACAAATCGCTGGGTCGCTTTGATCTTGCCGATATTCCGCCCGCGCCGCGTGGTGTGCCGCAGATCGAAGTCGCGTTTGACCTGGATGCCAACGGTATTCTGAACGTGTCGGCCAAAGACAAGGCCACCGGTAAAGAGCAGTCCATCGTCATCAAAGCATCTAGCGGCTTGTCGGAAGAAGAAATTGATCAGATGGTCAGCGATGCGGAAGCTCACGCGGAAGAGGACAAAAAGTTCGAAGCGCTGGTGCAACTGCGTAACCAAGCGGACGGCATGATTCACGCCACGCGTAAAACGCTGGAAGAAGCCGGTGATAAAGCGACCGATGACGAGAAGCAGTCCATCGAAACCGCGATCACCGAGTTGGAAGAAGCCACTAAAGGTGACGACCAAGAGCTTATCCAGCAAAAACTCGACGCGCTGACCGAAGCCTCCGGCCAGCTGGCGCAGAAAATGTACGCCGAGCAGGCAGAAGGCGCCGAGCAGCAGGGTGAAGAAGGTGCTGATCAGGCCAACAGCAAACCTGATGAAGACGTGGTTGACGCCGAGTACGAAGAAGTCAACGACGATCAGAAAAAACAGTAACCCCTCTTTCTGCCAAGGAAAGCGGTGACGCGGGAGGCAACTCCCGCGTTGCTGTTTCCGCGGCTAAGACGCACGTAGTTAAATGTGTAGTTGAATGCATAGCTAACCAGGAGGCGTAGGACCCATGTCCCAGCGCGATTATTACGAAGTCCTGGGTGTCGAGAAAGGGGCCGATCAGAAAGAGATCAAAAAGGCCTACCGTCGCCTGGCGCAAAAATATCACCCCGATCGAAACCCGGATGACGACACCGCCGCCGAGAAATTCCGCGAGGTATCGGAAGCCTACGAAGTCTTAACCGACAGCGAAAAACGTGCGGCCTACGACCAGTTTGGTCATGCCGGCGTCGACGGCCAAGGCGGCGGCTTTGGTGGCGGTGGTTTCGGCGGCGGTGGCGCTGGTGATTTCAGCGACATCTTCGGCGATGTGTTTGGTGATATTTTCGGCGGTGGTGGCCGTCGGCGTGGCCCCAACGCCCCGGCGCGCGGCTCTGACCTGCGCTACAACCTAGAGCTGGATTTGGAAAATGCGGTGGCCGGTACCACCGTCGATATTCGCGTGCCGCGGCATATTGAATGCGACCGCTGCGACGGTGGCGGTGCCGAGCCAGGCTCAAGTAAAGACACCTGCCCGACGTGTCATGGCCACGGCCAGGTGCGCATGCAGCAGGGCTTTTTTGCCGTTCAGCAAACCTGCCCGACGTGCCATGGTTCCGGCCAGCACATCAAGGTGCCGTGCCATAAGTGTAATGCTGAAGGGCGCGTGCGCGAGACCCGTACGCTATCAGTGAAGATTCCACCGGGTGTGGATACCGGCGACCGTATTCGTCTTAACGCGGAAGGCGAAAGCGGCATCAATGGTGGGCCTCCCGGCGATCTGTATGTCCAGGTGGCCATCAAGAAGCACCATATCTTCCAGCGCGACGGCAGACACTTACAGTGTGACGTGCCGATCAACTTTGTTGATGCCGCCCTCGGCGGTGAGTTGGAAGTGCCGACGCTTGACGGTCGCGTGAAGCTTAAAATTCCGCCGGAAACCCAAACGGGCAGACTGTTCCGTTTGCGTGGCAAAGGGGTTAAACCCGTGCGTGGCGGAGCGCCAGGCGACTTGCTGTGTAAAGTGGTCGTTGAAACGCCCGTCAAGCTCGACGAGAAGCAACGTGACTTGCTGCGCCAGTTCCAAGAGAGTTTGGAAGGTAGCAACAGCCACAGCCACTCGCCGAAAAAATCCGGCTTTTTCGATAGTGTGAAAAAGTTCTTTGAAGATATGAAGGCTTAACGGCGCTTCGCCTTAAGGCTTTTAAACGCCCCTGCACCCTTTGGTGTTGGGGCGTTTTTTATGCAGCTCATCGCTACTAAGGGTTTTATTATAGACGCTAATGCGTCTTAATGGCGTTTACTGAACAGATGCTCAGTTTAATGTTGGCGTATTGGCGCATAAGGATATTGACGAATGCAGGGAGATGAAGAAGCGCGTCCTGGGTTGGGGATTGGATTGCGGGTGCTGTCTGGCGTGTTATTTACCGGCATGCTGGTGTGCATCAAGGCGGTGAGCGACGAAGTGCCGGTGGGCCAGTCAGTATTTTTCCGCTCGCTGTTTGCGCTGCTACCGATTTTTGTTTTCCTTTTGCTTCGGCGGGAGTTTCCACAGGGGTTGGCCACGCGTCGTCCGCTGGGGCATGCGTTACGCTCGGGGTTAGGGGCGGCGGCAATGTTTGCCTCCTTTGCGGCGGTGGCGCTACTGCCAGTCGCCGAGGCGACACTATTAGCCCAGCTAACGCCGGTCTTTATGGCGGTAGGTGGTGTGCTGCTGCTGGGCGAGCGCTTCTCGCTTAATCGTGCGGGCGGCGTAGTGCTGGCGCTTGCCGGGGTCGCCGTGCTGATATTGCCTGGGCTCAATGCCGGTTCCAGTAGTGGCCAAGTGACCGGTTACGCGCTGGGGGCACTGAGTGCGCTATTAACCGCTGGGGCGTTACTAACCGTGAGGCGTATTTCGCGAACGGAGAGTGCCGCCTCAATCGCTTTCTACTTTATTTTGGTGGCGGCGCTGGCCGGATTGGCGACACTACCGCTGGGTTGGGCCGCGCTCAGTCGGGTGGAGTTTGCGCTTTTAGTGCTATCGGGCCTGTTTGGCGGTGCTGCGCATATTGCGATGACATTAGCCCTGCGCTACGCCGAAGCGTCACGTTTGGCACCTTTTGAATATATTGCCCTGGTGTGGCCCGTGCTCGCCGATTGGGTGCTGTTTGGCATACCGGTCTCCAGCGGCTTCCTGCTAGCGCTCCCGCTGATGTTAAGCGGGGTAGCGCTAGCGGCGATGGAAGGGCGGCGGCTTAGGTTAAGGGCTAAACGGCCTCTTCGACAATAAGCTGAAGGCGGCCCTTTGAGCATGGCTCGATGCGCGCCTCTACGCGATACACCTGACGCAGCAACGTTGGGGTAATCACGTCTGCGGTGGGGCCGCAGGCAATTAAGCGGCCATTCTCAAGCATCATGGCAGCATCAGCGAAGCGCAGCGCGTGCCCAAGGTCGTGCAGGGCGACCATAATCAGCATGTTGCGTTCGTCGGCAAGTCGCCTAAGTACGCCTAGCAGATTGATTTGGCGGTTAAGGTCGAGTGCCGAGGTAGGTTCATCCAGCATCAAAATATCCGGCTCTTGAACTAGGGCCTGAGCGGCGCTCACCAGTTGGCGCTGCCCGCCGCTCAAGTCGCCTATATCGCGTTCGCCGAGCGCGCTGATATTGAGCTCTGAAAGCGCACGGTCGACCTGAGCCAAGTCTGCCGCCTGCACTTTAAGGCTGCGCCCTTGCATGCGTGCCAAGAGCACCGACTCATACACCGTCAGCACTGCTTTAGCGCCCGTCTCCTGGGGCATGTAGGCCACCGGGCGTTCGGCGTTTGTGCCGCTGATGGCAACCTCACCTTCGCCTTTGAGCAGTCCTAATATGCGTCGAAAAAGCGTCGACTTGCCTGCGGCATTAGGGCCAAGTAGTGCCACCACTTGCCCGCCTTGAAAACAAGGGGTGGTGATATCCTGCACAATAGGATGACGCCCGTAACGGGCAGAAACGTGGTTCAGCTGTAGGGTTACCATGAAGCCTTCTTGTGGTTAAGCACGAGAAACAGAAAGAAGGGGATGCCCACCAGAGAGGTAATAATCCCAATGGGAATAATGGTGCCTGGGATAATAATTTTGGAAATCACCGAGCCAACAGACAGAATCAGTGCACCGCAAAGGGCAGAGCCGGGCAAGAAGAAGCGCTGATCTTCGCCTAGCAGAATGCGTGCAATATGCGGCCCGACTAAACCAATAAAGCCAATGGTGCCCACAAAGGCCACGGCAATGGCGGCCAGCAACGACACCAGCACCAGTACTTCTAAGCGCAGTGACCGGGGCCTTACGCCCATGCTTTCGGCTTTAGCGTCGCCCAGGCGCATGGCGGTAAGTGCCCAGCCGTGGCGTGCAAGCAAAGGCATTACGGTGGCCAGCACACCAAGCGCAATCCAAAATTTCGGCCAGGTGGCTTTGGTCAAACTGCCCATGGTCCAAAACACCACGGCGGCTACGGCCTGTTGGCTGGCAAAAAACTGAATCAGCGCCATCAGCGAATTGAAAATAAACACCATGGCAATGCCGAGCAAGACGATGGTTTCCACCGTCACGCCACGCTTAAGGCTGAGGGCGTGAATCAGAAAAGCCGTCACCATGGCCATCAAAAACGCATTGATGGGCACGACGTACTCGATGGCGGTGGGAATAATCGCAACGCCAAAAGCGAGCCCCAGGGCAGCGCCAAAGCTCGCCCCGGCGGAGATCCCTAGGGTGAACGGGCTGGCCAGTGGGTTGCTCAGAATGGTTTGCATCTGGGCACCGGCCACCGAGAGACTGGCGCCGACCACGAGCGCCATCAGCGCTACCGGCATGCGTATCTCCCAAAGGATGACACGCGCCTGCTGGCTGACGTTGTCAGGGGTGAACAAGGCAGCGATCACTTCGCCCAGGCTATAGCGCGCCGGACCAAGGGCTAGATCAACGCAAAGGCTGAAAAATAGCGCTAAAACCAGTGCCGCCAGAATCATCTGGCGGCGAAACACTTGGCTGCGATAGAAGGCGCGCCCCTGAGAGGCGCGCTCGGTGGCAATGCTTTCAGTCGTCATTTAATGACACCCAATAGCCCGGCGCGTAGTCGATGGGCAAGAAGCGTTCGTGCAGTTCAGCCATGGTGGCTTCCGGCTCCAGGTCGATAAACAGGTCAGGGTGTAGCCACTTCGCCAATTGCTGGATGGCGACAAAATAATAGGGGCTGTTGTAGAACTGGTGCCAGATGGCGTGGACATTATCCGACTCGACCGCCTGAATGCCGGTCATGGCAGTGCGCTCAGTGAGGGCCTCGAGCTTGGCCTGCGCCTTCTCCATGTCAGCGCCAGGCCCGACGCCGACCCAATCACCGCCCGGCACGTAGGCATCCCAGCTGCCGCCGGTTACGACCATGTGGTCTGGATTGGCGGCGATAATTTGCTCGGGATTCAACGTTCCGAAGGTGTTGGGGATAATATCCGCGGCAATGTTGGTACCACCTGCCAGGGCGACGTATTCTCCAAAGTTGGCAGGACCAAAGCTCATGCAGCACTCGTCCGAGTAGCCGCCTGCCCGGTCAATGAATACGCTGGGACGCTCGGGGTTGGCCTGCTCGATGACATCAGTGACCCTTGCCAGCTGTTCCTCGGCGAAGGTGATGAATTCCTCGGCGGCGGCTTCTTCGCCCATTAGCTTACCGATGATCCGCATAGAGGGAATGGTGTGCGCGATGGGATCTTCGCGAAAATCCACGTAAACGATGGGAATATCCAGCTCGGCCAACTTGTCGTCGTAGCCGGCGTCTTCGGTGGCGGCCTTTGCTTCAAGGTTCATCAGCACGACGTCGGGTGTCAGTGACGCGGCCTGCTCCACATCGAAGGTGCCGTCCTTGAACCCGCCAAAGGTGGGGATCGCTTCAATTTCCGGGAAGCGCTCAGCGTAGCGAGCATAGTTGTCAGGGTCTGCCTGGGAAAAGTCTTCCCGCCAGCCGACCACATGGGCAAACGGGTCTTCGGGTTCGAGTAACCCTAGCAGATAAATTTGCCGACCTTCGCCTAAGATAACTCGCTCGGCGGGGGCATCTAACGTGACTTGGCGACCGGTAACGTCGGTCACGGTGATGTCGTCAGCGGCAGCGGTGGCGCAACTCAATACGGATAGAGCACCGAGCAGAATTTTAGAGATGTGGGTAGCCATAAATGCCTTTATAACCAGTTGATAAATTAAGCTGATGGGAGAGCGTCTGCGCCATCCATCCAGACGAGCAGGTAATAAAATATGTTCTGCGTATAATTCGCATTCTCAAGGGTTGCCATTATTGCGGAAACCTCTGCGACTGTCGAGATGCGTCTTGAGGGCTGCTTCGCCGTGCATGAGCACGATCGTGAACACTTTGTTGCAGCGAACGCCCATTCGTTACTTGGCTCTTGAGTGCGCGCGCATTACGCTAATGGGTACTAACTCGCTACCGATGCGGAGAATCCCTATGCCTCTATCCCGTGCTGAAATTGCCACATCTTCTGGCGAGCGCTTGATTAACCGCTTATGCAAGCACTGGGCGCATAAGCTTGAAGTTGAACACTCAGCGCAAGAGGCAAAGATCACTTTTGCCTCGGGTACCTGCCTGATGCGGGCCGAAGAAGACTCGCTGGCGGTGGCGATTGAAACGCTTGAAGAAGAGCACCTGGATGAGTTGGAAGGCGTAGTGGAGCGTCACCTGATGCGTATGGCCGGCGATGAAGCGCTGGTCATTATTTGGGAAAACTAACCGCTGGCCAGAGGCGCGGATTCCCTTTGCGCGTCTGTTATAATCACGGCTGCCTTTAACCCCATTTTGATGCGTAGAATCGCAAGCGCAGGAGCTTTCATGACCCGAGTTGCCATTGTAGGCGTGGCTGGCCGCATGGGCCGTACGTTGGTAAATGCTGTAGAGCAGGATACTGAGGCGACCCTAGCCGGTGGCGTCGTTGAGCCAGGTAGTTCCTTGGCAGGCGCTGACATTGGCGAGCTTGCCGGTGTGGGTAAGCGCGGCGTCGTCGCGGTAGATTCTCTGGAATCGATTGTCGATGACTTCGATGTCCTTATCGACTTCACCGCCCCCAACGTTACTCTGGGCAACCTGGCGTTCTGCGCCAAGCACGGCAAGCGCATTGTGATTGGCACCACCGGCATGAGCGATGACGAGCTGGCCGAGCTTGATAGCTACCGCGACAAACTGGCGATGGTGTTTGCGCCCAATATGAGCGTGGGGGTTAATCTGACGCTGAAGCTGCTCGAAACCGCGGCCAAAGCGCTGGGCGATGAAGGCTACGATATTGAAGTGATCGAGTCCCACCACCGTCATAAAGTCGATGCGCCTTCTGGTACGGCGATCAAAATGGGCGAGGTGGTCGCGGCAAGCCTAGACCGCACGTTAAAAGAACACGGCGTGTTTGAGCGGGTTGGGCAGTGCGGCCCGCGTAGTGACAAAGAAATCGGCTTTGCCACCGTGCGTGCGGGCGATATCGTCGGCGAGCACACAGTAATGTTTGCCACCGAAGGCGAGCGCATCGAAATCACCCATAAAGCCTCCAGCCGCATGACCTTTGCCAAAGGCGCTGTGCGCGCCGCGCGCTGGGTCGCTGGCAAAGACAACGGCCGATACGATATGCAGGATGTGTTGGGGTTGATCTAAAAACTATAAATTGGAGCGGGGTGATGCAGCCGTTATGTTTAGATGATGTTACTGAGTATGTGGCTGAAAATATTGGATCTTTTCATCAGAAACGAATTGATCGACTTGCCAAGCTTAAGCTCAAGGATGTGTTGAAGCGGAAAAATCCTTATCTGTTTAAAGCCAAGAACGTCCAAACTGCAGAGCAGATCGTTCGAGGAATACTGGAAGCCCATATTTCATCGAACGAGGAAACCCTATTTGGTGATTGGCTTGAAGGATTGGCTATCTTCATTAATGGGCAGACCTATGGTGGATGGAAGTCGGGTATAGCTGGTGTGGATCTCGAGTTTGATCATGGTGGTCGTCGCCATATTGTGGCGATCAAATCAGGCCCTAATTGGGGTAATAGCTCTCAAATCGATCAGATGAAAGCAAACTTTAAGACGGCACAGAAAACACTGAGAACCAGTCAGTCGGGCTTGAATATTGTTGCCGTGAACGGTTGCTGCTATGGGAGGGATAATAACCCCGACAAAGGGGATTATTTTAAGTATTGCGGACAACGGTTTTGGGAGTTTATATCTGGGGATGCTGAATTATACGTTGAGCTGATAGAGCCGCTTGGCAGCATGGCGCGCGAGCGCAATGACGAGTTTCAGGAGTCTTACGCCCGTATGGTGAATAAATTCACACATGAGTTCATTGCTGAATTTTGCATGGAAAATGGTGCTATCGACTGGGCACGGTTGATAAAGCTAAATTCTTCTTTAGCTGGCTAAAGAAGGGGTGAGAGCCCCTTCTGCGAATTAAAAAAGCTTGTCTTAAAACAGGCTGAGGCTGGGTTGGGGCACCTGTTGCTGCCGCTCGAAGGCTTGGCTCCACTCGAAGTGCGAGGTCTCCCGGTACCTTGAGAATTTAAAACCATCAGGCGGTGCCGTCGCTTTGTTTTCGAGTAGGTCTTTTACCAGCTTGCCTACCGCATAACCTAAGCTGGCAGGCACCGCATTGCCTACCTGTTTATATTGCTGCACCAATGGCCCCGCCAGTTGCCAGCTATCGGGGAATTCTTGGATTCTTTTGTACTCTTCTATCGATAAGGGCCGATCTTCCTCTGGATGCGCCAAATCCGTAGCGGGCATGGCTGGGTGGGTGACCAGAGTAGGAGACGGTTTGCCCCAGCTTAGGCGCCTCAAAAAGCCTGTTTTTCCACCGCCGGAAAAAAAAGACTTGCCTAATGCTTCTTGCTGCATGGCGATGGGCAACGCGCGCCAATTTTGTCCGGCTCTTAGATGCCGATAATACTTTAATCGTTTTTCCGGAAAATGAAGATGCGTGTGGCTTTCCAGGCCGGCCACCGCGTCTCTGAAGGTTTTCCACTTGGGCAGCCCATGGGCACCTTCTTCAGAGTGGGTTGGCTGCAAAAAAGGGGCCGCGCTACCATCCCGCGAGCAAACTATAATGACTCTTTCGCGGGTTTGCGGGGTGCCAAAATTCGCCGAGTTATATAGATTGAAGGTGCATGAATAGCCCGCTTTTTTTAGCAGGCATAAGACGAAATTAAGTGCTCCGCCCTTCATTTCATCTAACGACAGGTCAGGAAAACCAGGGCCACGCTGATTGTGTGGCCTATGATCCATGGGGCATGATAGCAACCCGCGCACATTCTCGATGACCAGAAAGCGTGGCTTTATCTCAATAGCCAGATTGATAAACTTCAAGAAGGCATTGCCGCGATCATCATTGAAAGCCTTTCGTTTCCCTGCAGTGCTAAACGCCTGACAAGGTGGGCCGCCTACCATCAAGTCAACATTGTTTGTATCTAGCTGCGCAGCTTCTAGAATTTGTGCGGCTGAGTATTCATTTATGTCGCCGAGCAAGGCGGTGTTGGGGCGATTAAGCAGAATCGTTTGGCGGCAATATTTGTCGAACTCGCAGGCTAAGCGGATATCAAACCCGGCTGCTTCGATGCCCAGATCAAGCCCCATTGCGCCAGAAAAAAAACTCAAGGCTATCGGTTTGTCCGTATCGCCGGTGGCGTCAAAATAGGCGGGGTGATCTTTTGCGATATGCTGCTCTGCTTCTTGCTGGTAATGTTTCACGCTTTCAGCATCGACCACCCAAGTGCTGCCGATTCTTTCTGCCTTTAGCACCTGTTTCCGACACAGGGATCTTGCATGCTGAGGGCTTACTTCAAGCATTAAGGCGGCATCTTCGATGCTGATATGGGTACTCATTTTAGTTTCCTTTGCGAAACTTGGCACAAGTACCTATGGTCGACTCATTGCCGATTGGTGTCAACTCGCGCAGGGGGTAGTCTTAGCCCAGGAATTCCTGTAAAATTTCAAAAATTTTGGCCGGGTGGCTGAGAAAAAGTGAGCAAACGGCGCGCTTGTTGCGTTGGCCAGCCCAAAGCCTGTCCCGAGTACGCTAACCTATTGATAGCTTATGGCGACTCTGAAAGGCATCGAACAACAAGCGGGATGAAACCGATTCTTTTTTTATCGGCTTCGTCCCGCTTTTTTACGACCTTAGTTTTATTGGTGACAGCCTGACTAATTGAGCGTCGTGGATAATGAAGACATTGCTGAGCCTGCGCCCAACAGGCTCCCACCAGCATGGGAGAACGTGTTTTGAATAACCCCGCATTGAGCAAACCCGCGGTATTGGCTCTGGAAGATGGCAGCGTGTTCCACGGAGTCGCCATTGGCGCGGACGGATTAACCAGCGGTGAGGTGGTGTTCAATACGGCGATGACCGGTTACCAAGAGATCCTCACCGATCCCTCCTATACTCGCCAAATCGTCACGCTCACATACCCTCATATCGGCAATACCGGCGTTAACGCCGAAGACGTTGAGTCAGCGTCGATTGCCGCCGCCGGTTTGGTGATTCGCGACCTGCCATTGCTGGCCAGTAGCTTCCGTAGCGAACAAACCCTGTCGGATTATCTAAAAAGTCAAAACGTTCTAGGTATTGCTGATATCGACACTCGCCGCTTAACGCGCATTTTGCGCGATAAAGGGGCGCAAAACGGGGCGATTTTGGCGGGTGCCGATGCCGAAGGCGAGGATGCGGTCGCACGGGCGCTGGACGCTGCCAAAGCCTTCCCAGGCTTGAAGGGTATGGATCTGGCCAAAGAGGTGTCGTGTAAAGAAGCCTACGAGTGGTCAGAAGGTGAATGGGCGCTGGGTGAGGGCTATGCCGATGCTACGCAAAGCGAGCGCCCCTACCATGTGGTGGCGTACGACTACGGGGTGAAATTCAATATCCTACGTATGTTGGCCACTCGCGGCTGTCGTCTGACGGTCGTCCCCGCGCAAACGCCTGCCGCTGAGGTGTTGGCGATGAATCCTGATGGGGTTTTCCTGGCCAACGGGCCCGGCGACCCGGAGCCCTGTGATTACGCCATCAAAGCGATCCAGGATGTGCTGGAAACCGATATTCCGGTATTTGGTATCTGCCTGGGCCACCAGCTGCTGGCGCTCGCAGCAGGTGCTAAGACGGTCAAAATGAGTCACGGCCACCACGGCGCCAACCACCCGGTGCAAGACCTGGACGCTGGCACGGTAATGATCACCAGCCAGAACCACGGCTTTGCCGCCGATGAAGCGACCCTGCCCGCCAACGTGCGCGCAACGCATCGGTCGTTGTTCGACGGTACCTTGCAGGGCATCGAGCTAACTGACCGACCGGCGTTCAGCTTTCAAGGTCACCCCGAAGCGAGCCCCGGTCCGCGCGATGTGGCGCCGCTGTTTGATCGCTTTGTCGCTATGATGAAGGCGCGTCGCTAACGCGCCCAGCTGCATCATCGTATCGCCGTCTTTTGTCGCTCATCGTCACCATTTTTTGCGGGAACCGTTATGCCTAAGCGTACCGACATCAACAGTATTTTGATCATTGGCGCTGGCCCGATTGTGATCGGCCAGGCCTGCGAATTCGACTACTCCGGCGCCCAGGCGTGTAAAGCGCTGCGCGAGGAGGGTTTCCGGGTAATTTTGGTTAACTCCAATCCGGCGACCATCATGACCGATCCCTCCATGGCCGATGCTACCTACATCGAGCCGATTACCTGGCAGGCGGTGGAAAAAATCATCGAAGCCGAGCGGCCGGACGCCATCCTGCCCACCATGGGCGGCCAGACGGCGCTGAACTGTGCGCTCGACCTGGAAAAACATGGCGTGCTGGACAACTACGGCGTCGAGATGATCGGTGCCAACGCCGACGCGATTAACATGGCCGAAGACCGCGATCTGTTCGATCAGGCCATGAAGCGCATTGGTTTAGAGTGCCCGAAAGCGAAAGTTGCGCACACCATGGACGAGGCCTGGGAGATTCAGGCCGAACTGGGTTTCCCGACCATTATTCGTCCTTCCTACACCATGGGCGGCTCCGGCGGCGGCGTGGCGTACAACAAGGAAGAATTCGAGGAAATCTGTACCCGCGGTTTCGAGCTTTCCAACAACCACGAGCTGCTCATCGACGAGTCGCTGTTGGGCTGGAAAGAGTACGAAATGGAAGTGGTGCGCGATAAAAACGACAACTGCATCATCGTCTGCGCGATTGAAAACTTCGACCCCATGGGCGTGCACACGGGGGATTCCATCACCGTGGCGCCGGCGCAAACGCTGACCGACAAAGAATACCAGATCATGCGTGACGCCAGCCTCGCGGTGCTGCGCGAGATCGGCGTGGAAACCGGCGGCTCCAACGTGCAGTTCGGAATGGATCCCCAGACCGGACGCCTGGTGGTGATCGAGATGAACCCGCGGGTATCGCGCTCGTCTGCGCTGGCCTCCAAGGCCACCGGTTTCCCGATCGCCAAGATCGCCGCCAAGCTGGCGGTGGGTTACACGCTCGACGAGCTGCAAAACGATATTACCGGTGGCCGTACGCCAGCGTCCTTCGAGCCGTCCATCGACTACGTGGTCACCAAGATTCCGCGGTTTACCTTTGAGAAATTCCCCCAGGCCAATGACCGCCTGACCACCCAGATGAAGTCGGTGGGTGAGGTGATGGCGATCGGCCGTACCTTCCAGGAGTCGCTGCAAAAAGCCCTGCGCGGCATGGAAACCGGTAACGACGGGCTGGATCCGATTATTACCGACTTCACGCCGGACAACATGGCGATCATCCAGGGTGAGCTACAAGCCGCTGGTGCCGAGCGTATTTTCTATGTGGCCGATTCCATGCGCTCAGGCATGAGCGTTGATGAGGTCTTTGAGCTGACCAATATCGATCGCTGGTTCCTGGTTCAATTGGAAGACTTGGTACTGACCGAAGCCGCTGTGGCCAAGCGCTCGTTGAGCGATTTTTCCACTCGCGAGCTGTACCAGCTTAAGCGTAAAGGCTTCTCGGATGCCCGTCTGGCCAAGGTGCTGGGGGTGGCGGAGAAAGACTTCCGTAAAACCCGGCAAGCGGCGGGTATTCGTCCGGTCTACAAGCGCGTGGATACCTGTGCGGCGGAATTCGCCTCGGATACCGCCTATATGTACTCGACTTACGAAGAAGAGTGCGAGGCCGAGGTATCCGACCGTCAGAAAATCATGGTGCTGGGCGGTGGCCCCAACCGGATCGGTCAGGGTATCGAGTTCGATTATTGCTGCGTCCACGCCGCCTTCGCGATGCACGACGATGGTTATGAAACCATCATGGTCAACTGCAACCCAGAAACCGTCTCCACCGATTACGACACCTCTGATCGTCTCTACTTCGAGCCGGTGACGCTGGAAGACGTGCTGGAAATCGCCGACAAAGAGCAGCCGGTGGGCGTAATTGTTCAGTTTGGCGGCCAGACGCCGCTGAAATTGGCCCGTGAGCTGGAGGCTGCCGGCGTGCCGATTATTGGTACTACGCCGGATGCCATCGATCGCGCTGAAGACCGCGAGCGCTTCCAGCAGATGATCGATAAACTCGGTCTAAAGCAGCCGCCCAACGCCACGGCACGCAGCTTTGACGAGGCCTTCGCCAAGGCCGAAGCCATCGGCTACCCCTTGGTGGTGCGTCCAAGCTACGTGCTTGGTGGCCGGGCCATGGAGATCGTCTACGACGCCTCCGAGCTTGAGAACTACATGACCAACGCGGTGAAGGTGTCCAACGATTCGCCGGTACTGCTGGATCACTTCCTGAGCGCGGCGGTGGAGATCGATATCGACGCGGTCTCCGACGGTCAGCAGGTGGTGATTGGCGGCATCATGCAGCACGTCGAGCAGGCGGGGGTGCACTCCGGTGACTCGGCTTGTTCGCTGCCGCCTTACTCGTTGCCCGCCGACGTACAGGACGAGATGCGCAACCAGGTCAAGAAAATGGCCTTGGAGCTGGGCGTCAAGGGCTTAATGAATGTGCAGCTTGCCTGGCAGGATGGTGAGATCTACGTGATTGAGGTCAATCCGCGTGCCTCGCGCACCGTGCCGTTCGTCTCCAAGTGTATCGGTACGTCGCTGGCCCAGATTGCCGCGCGGTGCATGGCGGGTAAAACCCTTGCTGAGCAGGGTTTTGAGCGTGAAATAGTTCCACATTTTTACAGCGTCAAAGAAGCGGTCTTCCCGTTTAATAAATTCCAGGGTGTGGATCCGATTCTCTCGCCCGAGATGAAGTCGACCGGCGAAGTCATGGGGTCAGGCGATACCTTCGCCGAGGCGTTCTTCAAGGCGCAGCTGGGCGCGGGGGAAGCGATTCCTGCTTTGAGCGGAAAGCGCAAAGCGTTCCTTTCGGTGCGCGAGCCGGATAAGCAGGGGATTATCGAAGTGGCCCGTTCTCTGTTAACATTAGGGTTTACTCTTTGTGCAACGCGTGGCACGGCAGCGGCTCTTGAAGCGGCTGGCTTGGCAGTGGAGCACGTCAACAAAGTCTACGAAGGTCGTCCCCATATCGTCGATCTGCTTAAGAACGACGAAATCGCCTACATCGTGAACACAACCGAAGGTCGCCAGGCTATTAACGACTCTTCGGTTATTCGCCGTACTGCGCTTGCCCGCAAGGTGCCTTATGCGACCACCTTGGCGGGCGCTAATGCTGTTTGCATGGCGCTGGAGTACGGTAGGGAGATTACGGTGCGGCGCCTTCAGGATCTGCATGCAGGAGCAAGTCAATGAACAAGGTCCCGATGACGGTAGCGGGCGAAAAAAGTCTTCGTGATGAGCTGAATCATCTAAAGGGTGAAGCACGCCCACAGGTGATAGCGGCGATTGCTGAAGCGCGTGAGCACGGCGACCTTAAGGAAAATGCCGAGTATCATGCTGCGCGCGAACAGCAAGGGTTTATCGAAGGGCGTATTCAGGAGATTGAAAGTAAGCTCTCGGGTGCCCAGGTTATCGATGTCACAAAGCTGCCTAAAACCGGGAAAGTGATTTTTGGCGTCACGGTGTCACTGCTGAACCTAGACACCGATGCCGAAGTCACTTACCGCATCGTCGGTGAAGATGAGGCTAACATCAAAGCAGGGCGTATTTCGGTGACGTCGCCGATTGCCCGCGCACTCATCGGTAAAGAAGAAGGGGACGTGGTGGTGGTCACTACGCCTGGTGGTGACGTTGAGTATGAGATCGGCAGCGTCGAGCACCTATAAGTCTTAGCCAAAGCGCGTTATCAGGCGTGGGAGTGTGTTTTCAAGATATTCCCGTGCTAGTCATAAAAAAGCCCGCGGCACGGTGTCGCGGGCTTTTGGCGATCAGGGCGGCGTTTAACGGCGGCCGTGATGGTTCTCGAAGCGTTTAATGTTGGATAGCTTCGGATTAACCTTCGGATTTGGGCGGTAGAGTAACGCCGTTTTGCCGATGGTTTGTACCAGTTCCGCTTGGCTATCCTTGATTAGTTCGTCAAGCATGGCAGTGCGGTCGTCGCGATCAGGTAGCGCGAGCTTCACTTTGATGAGTTCGTGGTCAGTAAGTGCCCGACCGAGTTCAGCGAGTAAGTTATCGGAAACGCCATTTTCGGAAACGGTGACCACTGGATTGAGGTAGTGACCAATGCTGCGAAATGCTTTCTTTTGTGCCGGTGACAAGCTCATGGTATCTTGCGGTATCCCAGTTTGCGCTTAACGTTCCATCTTACGGTGAAACGCCACCGAGTGAAAGACATCGAGTGAAAGCGCCCATCGCACCTTACTCACTGTTAGATTTTTCCATGCAGCAAACGCCAACGGGCCGTAAGCGCCCATCAAGCAAAACCAGCGCAAGCTGGATGAAAGAGCATTTTGACGATCCTTATGTCAAACAAAGCTGGCAGGACGGTTATCGTTCTCGGGCCAGCTACAAGCTGCTTGAGATTGACGCAAAGGATAAGCTGCTGCGCCCCGGCATGACGGTCATTGACCTGGGGGCTGCGCCAGGCGGGTGGAGTCAGATTGCCGCTGAGAAGGTAGGGCCACAGGGCATGGTGATTGCTTCCGATATTCTTGAGATGGATGGGCTCGCGGACGTAGACTTTATCCAGGGCGACTTTACAGAAGAGTCAGTGCTTAATGCTATTCTTGAGCGCTTAGGAAATCGTCCCGTAGACCTTGTGATGTCGGACATGGCCCCCAATATGAGTGGTATGGCGGCAATCGATCAGCCGCAAGCGATGTATTTGGTAGAATTGGCCCTTGAGCTGGCGCGGGAAGCGCTTTCGCCGGGCGGAAGTTTGCTAGTCAAGGTGTTTCAGGGCGAAGGATTCGACAGCTATTTAAAAGAGCTGCGTAACAGTTTTAAGCGCGTTGTAACGCGTAAACCCGAGGCATCGCGAGCACGCTCCCGGGAAGTATATCTGTTAGCGGAGGGGTTTCGTGGTCAATGACCAGCGAGCGATTCATCGTCAAGATTTATCATCGCGATAGCCAGACAGACAGTTGCAAAGTGTGTCACATTGGTCTCATAGGCGAATGTGGCGCAGATGGCCCAAGGCATTATACGTCTTGGCAATGGTTGAACCCTTGAGGCTTGTGTAAGGTCTTAGTTTTAGGGTTTAACTGACAGATTCTTGTAATGAGGGTAGCCCCTTGAACGATATGGCAAAGAACCTGATTCTGTGGTTGGTCATCGCGGCCGTGCTACTGACAGTGTTCAATAATTTCAGTACAGAAAGTGCGCCCCAAACAATGAACTATACTCAGTTCGTTGAGCAGGTGCAGGAACAGCAAGTACGTAGCGTGACCATTGACGGCTACACCATCTCCGGTGAGCGTACGGATGGTTCGCAGTTCCAGACGATTCGTCCCTCAGCAGAAGATCCTAAGCTGATGGATGATCTGCTGAGCAACGACGTTACGGTCATTGGTAAAGCGCCGGAGCAGCAAAGTATCTGGACGCGTCTGCTGATTGCCAGCTTCCCGATTCTGCTGATTTTGGCCATCTTTATGTTCTTTATGCGCCAAATGCAGGGTGGTGCCGGTGGCGGTAAAGGCGGGCCAATGAGCTTTGGCAAGTCCAAAGCGAAGTTGCTCTCCCAAGACCAGATTAAGACCACTTTCTCTGACGTCGCAGGCTGCGATGAAGCCAAGGAAGAAGTGGAAGAGCTGGTTGACTTCCTACGCGACCCTACCAAGTTTCAGCGTCTGGGCGGCACCATTCCCCGTGGCGTATTGATGGTGGGCCCGCCAGGTACGGGTAAAACGCTGCTGGCTAAGTCTATCGCGGGCGAAGCCAAAGTGCCGTTTTTCTCCATCTCTGGCTCTGACTTCGTGGAAATGTTCGTAGGTGTCGGTGCATCTCGTGTGCGCGACATGTTTGAGCAGGCCAAAAAGCAGGCGCCATGCATCATCTTTATCGATGAGATTGACGCGGTCGGTCGTTCGCGTGGTGCTGGCATGGGTGGCGGTAACGACGAGCGCGAGCAGACGCTGAACCAGCTGCTGGTTGAGATGGACGGTTTTGAGGCAAACGAAGGCGTTATCGTCATCGCGGCCACCAACCGTCCCGACGTGCTTGACCCTGCGTTACTGCGCCCGGGTCGCTTCGACCGTCAGGTGACCGTTGGCTTACCGGATATTCGCGGACGCGAGCATATCTTGGGTGTGCACTTGCGTAAGGTGCCGCTGGGCGATGATGTTAAGCCGCAAATAATTGCTCGAGGTACGCCCGGCTTCTCCGGTGCTGATCTGGCCAACTTGGTCAATGAGGCGGCCTTGTTTGCTGCTCGCCGCAACAAGCGGTTAGTGAGCATGGAAGAGTTGGATTTGGCCAAAGACAAGATCTTGATGGGCGCTGAGCGCAAATCCATGGTCATGACCGATAAAGAGAAGCTTAATACGGCTTATCACGAGTCAGGTCACGCCATTATCGGCTTGGTCGCGGCTGACCATGACCCGGTGTATAAAGTGACAATTATTCCGCGGGGTCGCGCGTTGGGTGTGACCATGTTCCTTCCGGAAGAAGATCGTTACAGCCTGTCCCGTCAGCAGATTTTGAGCCAGATTTGTTCGTTATTCGGTGGGCGTATTGCCGAAGAGATGACGCTGGGGCCCAACGGTGTGACCACTGGGGCGTCTAACGATATCAAGCGTGCTACTGAGCTTGCCCACAATATGGTCGCCAAGTGGGGCTTGTCGGACGAAATGGGTCCGATCATGTACGACGAGGATGAGTCTCATCAATTCCTCGGTGCCCCGGGTCAGGGTGGCGGCAAGATGAAATCTGGCGAAACCACCACGCGCCTCGATAAGGAGGTTCGCAAGATTATCGATGACTGCTACGAGCAGGCTCGCAAAATCTTGACGGACAATCGCGATAAGCTCGACGCGATGGCGGAAGCGCTGATGAAATACGAAACCATCGACGCCGACCAACTGAAAGATATTATGGATGGTCGCAATCCGCGTCCGCCGGAAGGCTGGAATGACGGTGATTCACCGGGTGGTGGAACGCCTGCCGCCGGCGATCAGTCAGCTTCCGCTTCTGCCGATACGAGCGGTGGCGATAAGCCAGGCGACGGTGGAGACACCGATGACGAAGAGCCGCGTCGTCGGCCTTCCGACCCACTAGGCGGGCCGGCTGGCCCCTGATGGGCTGTTGAGCTAGCCGCAACGCTAAGGCGTCCCCAAGGGGACGCCTTTTTGTTATGCTGTGTAGTCTTAACGCAATACGTTTTTTTCGACCAGGCGACAGCATGACTTTTACGGCACGTCCTACCCCATCGACCCCGCTGACGCAGTCTCATTCACAGCTGCGCTGCGGTCGGCATCTGCTCGATCTGTCTTTCCCCCGTGTTATGGGGGTTTTGAACGTTACCCCGGATTCCTTCTCGGACGGCGGGCAGCATGTGGCATTAGACGATGCATTGCGTCGTGCCGAGCAAATGCTGGCTGAAGGCGCGTCGATCATTGATGTTGGCGGTGAGTCGACCCGTCCGGGCGCGACGCCTGTCAGCGGGCAACAAGAGCTTGATCGCGTCGCACCGGTGGTCGAGACGCTGGTGCACGAGTTGGATGCGCTGGTTTCAGTGGATACCAGTTGCCCGGTGGTGATGCGCGAAGCAGGGTCGCTAGGGGCTGGGATGATTAATGATGTCCGTTCGCTGGAGCGGGATGGTGCTCTGGCGGCTGCCACCGGCAGTGGGCTTCCAGTGTGCTTGATGCACCGCCAGGGCGAGCCGCAAAATATGCAACAATCGCCCGCCTACGAGAAGCCGATTGAAGAGGCGGTCGTTGAGTATCTTGCGGCGCGAGTCGCTGAGTGTGAAGCCGCAGGGTTGCGTCGTCATCGCCTGCTGGTGGATCCGGGGTTTGGCTTTGGTAAAACCGTTGAGCATAATTTGCGTTTGCTTAACCAGATGGACGTGCTGCAGTCATTGGCCCTGCCGGTTCTGGTTGGGATGTCGCGCAAAAGCATGATCGGAAAAGTGCTGGGTCGCTCGGTTGATGAGCGACTTGCAGGTGGGCTGGCGCTAGCGGCGATGGCGGTTGAACGGGGGGCTAGCATCGTGCGGGTTCACGATGTGGGGTCAACGGTAGATGCCGTCAATATGGCGTGGGCTGTGCTACAGGAGGGCTGTGAGCCAGCCGCCAATAATAAGGAGAATAACGCATGACAAGACGCTATTTTGGCACCGACGGTATTCGGGGCACGGTAGGCCAACCGCCAATTACGGCCGATTTTATGCTTAAGCTGGGGTGGGCGGCAGGACAGGTGCTGCGCCGTGAAAAGGGCCGTACTCGCGTGCTGATTGGTAAAGATACGCGTATCTCAGGCTATATGTTTGAGTCCGCGTTGGAGTCAGGGCTGTCTGCGGCGGGTGTGGACGTCGCCTTATTGGGCCCGATGCCCACGCCTGGCATTGCTTATTTAACGCGCACTTTTCGCGCCGATGCAGGCATTGTCATTTCGGCCTCGCATAATCCCTTTGAGGATAATGGCATCAAGTTTTTTTCGGCAGAAGGCAAAAAGCTACCGGACGCCACCGAAGATCGTATCGAGGCCATGTTGGAAGCGCCGTTAACGACAGCGGATGCGGCTCAGTTAGGTAAGGCGATGCGCATTGATGATGCTGCCGGCCGCTATATTGAATTTTGTAAATCGACGTTGCCGGATCGCCTTAGTCTTCATGGCTTAACCATTGTGCTCGACTGCGCTCATGGCGCTACCTATCACATAGCGCCGAGTGTGTTTCGTGAGTTGGGAGCTGAGGTTAGCGTCATTGGTGGCTCACCTGACGGCTTGAATATTAATCAGCAGGTGGGTTCGACGCATCCAGCGGCGTTACGCGCGGCGGTGATTCAGCAAGGCGCTGATCTGGGTATTGCCTTCGACGGCGATGGTGACCGGGTATTATTGGTCGATTCCGATGGTCGTGAAGTTGACGGTGACGATATTCTCTATCTGATTGCTCGGGATCGTCAGGCGCGTGGTTTGCTCGAAGGTGGCGTGGTGGGTACGCTGATGAGCAATTTTGGTTTGGCGATGGCGCTGGAAAAGATGGGCATACCTTTTGAACGTGCCAGCGTCGGTGACCGCTTCGTGATGGAGCGTATGGCGGCCAACCAATGGGAGTTGGGCGGTGAGTCATCGGGCCATATTTTGTGTAGCCATGTGCAGACGACCGGTGACGGCATCGTATCAGCGCTCCAGGTGCTTGCGCTAATGATGCGCGAACAGCAGCCGTTACCAATGCTGCTGAAAGGCTTGGAAAAAGTGCCCCAATCGCTGGTCAATGTTCGCTTACCTGCCGGTACGAATGCCAAAGAAGTGATGGCCTCTGAGCCGTTACAGCAGGCGGTCGCGGCCCTCGAAAGCGAGTTGGGTGATGAGGGGCGCGTGCTGCTTAGGGCCTCAGGAACAGAGCCGCTTATTCGCGTTATGGTAGAAGGGCGCGCGCATCTCGATGTTGACCAACTGGCTATTAAGTTGGCGGATCAGGTGAAGACGTTGCTCAAATAGCACCGTCATGCAAACAACAGCGGTTGTCTTGACAAGTCCGCTCCTATACCATTTCGCTCCACCTTGTGTGAGGAGAGTCAATGCGTACGCCATTAATCGCCGGTAACTGGAAGATGAACGGTTCGACGGCGCTGATTGATGCCTTTGGCGACGCGTTCGCCGCCGCAAAATTGCCTGATGGCGTCGACGTGGTCGTGATCCCGCCGTTTCCCTATTTGGAGGCAGCGCGTAACGCTTTTGCGAATACGCCGTTGCAACTAGGCGCGCAGACGCTTAATCCTCAACACTCAGGTGCGCATACGGGTGAAGTTAGCGGCCGGATGCTTAAAGAGTTTGATGTGGCCTACGTTCTGGTAGGACATTCAGAGCGACGCCAGCTCTATCGGGAAAGCGATGAAGAGGTGTTTGATCGCCTTATTGCCGCGTTAGAGGTGGGGATGATACCGATTCTTTGCGTGGGTGAATCGCTTGAAGAACGCGATGCAGGTAACACCATGGAGGTTGTGCTGCGCCAAGTAGGGTATGTAATGGCACGTTTGGAGCCAGTGCAACGTTACCAGGTAGTCGTCGCTTACGAGCCAGTATGGGCGATTGGAACCGGGCGCACCGCCACCCCTGAGCAGGCTCAGGACGTGATGGCCGGTATTCGTTCCTATCAGGCCTCGTTCGACAAAACGCTCGCCGAGCAGCTTAAGCTGCTTTACGGCGGCAGTATGAACGCAAACAATGCGGCTGAGCTACTTGCTCAGCCGGACATCGACGGCGGTTTAGTGGGTGGTGCTTCGCTCAAAACCGACGATTTTTACGCTATTTGTCAGTCAGCAGGATAACGCCATGCAAGTTGCAATTCTTATGATCCACGTGGTGATTGCGATCGCCTTGGTTGTTCTCATTCTGCTTCAGCAGGGTAAAGGTGCCGAAGCAGGGGCCGCTTTTGGCGGCGGTGCGTCGCAAACGGTGTTTGGTTCTCGCGGTAGCGGTAATTTCCTGTCGCGGTTCACGGCCATCCTTGCGGCGGGTTTTTTCGTCACCTCAATGGCGCTGGCCTACTTTGCTACTCAGGCAGGGCAAGCCCCGGAAGCGGGCATTCCTGATGCAAACCTGATTGAGCAGCAGCAAAATGCCCCGGTGCTTGACGACAGTGATGAAAGTTCGGGTAGTGACGCGCCAGTGCTTGACGGCAGCAATGAAAGTCCGGATAATGCCGCGCCAGTGCTAGAGGAAAGTAGCGAGTAACTGATTGATCTTGCTTTCTTCAGCCTCCCCTGATGCCGAAGTGGTGGAATTGGTAGACACGCTATCTTGAGGGGGTAGTGACCTTACGGTCGTGCGGGTTCAAGTCCCGCCTTCGGCACCATCTGATGCGCTGGTTCTCCAGTTCCCAGATATAGCTAGTGTTATCACGCGTAGCGTGAAATGGCTGTTGTTCTCGAAGCCACTGTTGTTTGCGTCATTTGCATACCAAACGTAGTGCTAGAGATAATAGTTAAGTCGATCACGATAAAAGACAGCTTGACGAATTAACCTTAAGCGTCTATTATCGTCGACCTAGATTGATGCGGGGTGGAGCAGTCTGGTAGCTCGTCGGGCTCATAACCCGAAGGTCATCGGTTCAAATCCGGTCCCCGCTACCACTTTCTGGCGATAAGCAATCATGCGTAACGCTTCAAGTAGTAGGAAGCGCTGCCATCGTTAAGGGCTTTCCCGATGCTTAACGTCATGTTGGTGTAACAGGTTTCTTTCGAAAAGCCCCTTCCTGTGAAGGGGCTTTTTGTTAGCAGCTTTTCGTTAACAAGCGTGTCTCAAGGGCGGATGTCTATCGGCTTGCCGGAGACACATTCCCGGGTAACGCCAATCAGCCACCTAGCTTTTTATATGTCTCCTGGCCAGGTGCCTGATGCAACGGCTATAGGAGCATTGTCTGTGGCCACAAAACATGCGGCGCTGCACGCGCTGATCGAACCTGTCGTCGCTGCCATGGGCTTTGAGCTATGGGGCATCGATCATCTTTCTCAGGGTAAGCACTCGCGACTAGTCATTTATATTGAGCGCGATAGCGGCGTGAATGTCGAAGATTGCGCCGATATTAGCCGTCAAGTCAGCGCGGTGCTGGACGTCGAAGATCCCATCCCAGGAGAGTATCGGCTAGAAGTGTCTTCGCCGGGCATGGCGCGCCCGCTGTATACCCTGGATCATTTTTCCCGTTTTCAAGGTCATCATATCGCGCTCAAACTGCGCGCTCCTTTTGACGGCCGACGTAAGTTTCAGGGGTTGCTGGTCGGTGTCGAGGGCGACGAAATACTACTGCAGTTGGATGGTGAAGAATTTTGTTTCCCTATTGAGGGCATCGATTCTGCTCACATCGTACCGCAGTACGACGATTAACCGGGTGGCGTGGTCGCCGGCAGGCAGCTGGCGCGATGCACATAAGGACAGGTTTTCTGGCGAGGCAAACGCATGAGTAAAGAAATTTTAATGGTCGTTGACGCGATCTCTAACGAAAAAGGTGTTTCTCGCGACGTTATTTTCGAAGCGGTAGAAGCCGCTCTTGCAAGCGCTTCGCGCAAGCGTTTTGAGCAAGAAGAAGCCAACGTGCGAGTGCATATTGACCGCCGTACAGGGGATTACGAGACGTTCCGCTATTGGACGGTCGTAGAAGACGACGAGTTTGAAACGCCGGATTACGAAATTAAACAAAGCATCGCCGAACAGCGCGATCCACCGTTGAAGTTGGGCGATGTCGTCGAAAAAAGCATCGAAAATGCCTCGTTTGGCCGTATCGCTGCACAAACGGCCAAGCAAGTGATCGTACAAAAAGTGCGTGAAGCCGAGCGTGCCGAAGTTGTTCGTCAATACACGGATCGTGAAGGAGAGCTGGTTGCCGGTATTGTAAAAAAGACCACTCGAGACGGCTTGATCATTGATTTAGGCGACAACGCTGAAGCGTTTTTGCCGCGTAATGAAATGATTCATGGCGAACGCTATCGTATGAACGAGCGGGTTCGAGCGCTGCTTGTTAAGGTCGATCCTGAGGCTCGCGGTGCGCAGTTGCAGTTATCGCGCACCAGCCCCGATCTGATTATCGAGCTATTCAAAATTGAAGTGCCTGAAATCGCTGAGCAACTGATTGAGATTAAAGGCGCGGCACGCGACCCCGGTTCACGGGCTAAAATTGCCGTGAAAACCAATGATCGACGCATCGACCCGGTGGGTGCTTGCGTGGGCATGCGTGGTTCGCGCGTTCAAGCGGTCTCTTCGGAACTGCAAAATGAGCGCGTGGATATCGTGCTGTGGGACGACAATCCCGCTCAATTGGTGATTAACGCCATGGCGCCGGCCGATGTGGCCTCTATTCTTGTTGACGAAGATGCCCATGCGATGGACGTTGCCGTTGCCCAGGATAACCTGGCCCAGGCCATTGGCCGTAGCGGCCAGAACGTGCGCTTGGCTTCTGAGCTGACCGGCTGGCGTATCAACGTCATGACGGAAGAGGAAGCTGACGCTAAGCACGACCAAGAAATAGATAGTTTGGTTGATTCCTTCGTGCAGCATTTGCAGGTCGACGACGATGTTGCCCGTCTGCTGGTAGACGAAGGGTTTACCACCTTAGAAGAAGTAGCCTACGTACCGCTAGAAGAAATGCTCGAAATTGAAGAGTTTGATGAGGATCTAGTGGAAGAACTACGCGCACGTGCGAAAGACGAGCTGCTGACGATGGCGATTGCCTCGGAAGAAGCACTAGACGGTGCTCAGCCAGCGGAAGACCTGCTGGCGATGGACGGCATGGAGCGTCACTTGGCGTTCATTTTCGCCAGTCGTGGCATTGTCACCATGGAAGATCTCGCCGAGCAGTCTGTCGACGATCTGGTCGATATCGAGGAGTTGGACGAAGCGCGCGCAGCGGCACTGATCATGACTGCCCGTGCGCCCTGGTTTGAAGTCGATGACGCATCGGATTCGAACACACAGTAAACAGGTCACGGGCTGAGGAGGGTCATTATGTCAGATATGACAGTTAAAGATTTTGCAACAAAGGTGGGCCGCGATGTGCCTCGCCTGCTAGAGCAGATGAAACAAGCGGGTTTGCAGCACGCCTCGGAAAACGATGCGGTATCCGAGGAAGATAAGCGCACGCTGCTTAATTTTCTGAAGAAAAGCCACGGTGGCGATGAAGTCGAGCCAAGCAAAGACCGTATTACCCTGACGCGTAAGACGCGCAGCCGAATTAAAACCGGCGAGCGTGGTAAAACGATTGATGTTCAGGTTCGTAAAAAGAAAACTTACGTTAAGCGTGCCGAAGAAGACAAGCCGAAAGCAGCTGAGCCCAAGCATACGGGGCCTCGTCAGCTAGTCGGTGATATGGCCGAAGCTGAAGCTGAAAGTAAAGCGCGCGAAGCGCGTGAAGCGGACGAAAAAGCGGCGGCTGAAAAAGCCAAGGCGGCTGAAGAAGCAGCGCGTAAAGAGGCGGAAAAGCAGGCTGAAACGGCTGCGCCAAAAGCGCCTAATGTCGACGTGCCCGAGCTTCAAATCGACGACACGCCGTCCAATGACGATATGCCGCCAGCGCCGCCGAAAGAAGGCCGCTCTGACCGTCGTACCGCGCCACCTAAGAAAGCCGCGGCGAAAAATAAAGGTCGTCGTGACGATGAAGACCGTGGTGATCGCGAAGAGCGTAAACGTGGTGGTGGCAAGAAAGCCAAGCGCGCCGAACGTCGTGGCGGTCGTCGCGGTGGCGCAACCGGCGGCAATGGCAAGCATGGTTTCCAGAAACCGACCCAGCCGATTGTCCGTGAAGTCTCGATCCCTGAGTCGATCAGCGTGGCGGAATTGGCCGACAAAATGTCGATTAAAGCCAATGAAGTGATCAAGGCCATGTTCAATATGGGCGCGGCGGTGACGATCAACCAAACGATCGACCAGGACACCGCGGCGATTGTCGTCGAAGAGATGGGCCATAAAGTCAAGCTGGTGAAAGATGATGCGCTGGAAACGGAAATGCTTGAGGGTATTTCCTACGAAGGCGAAGAGATCACCCGTTCACCGGTCGTGACCGTCATGGGTCACGTCGACCATGGTAAGACCTCGCTGCTCGATTATATCCGCAAGGCCAAAGTGGCGACCGGCGAAGCGGGGGGGATTACCCAGCATATCGGTGCCTACCATGTGGAAGACGAACATGGCGGCGTGACGTTCCTGGATACGCCTGGTCACGCGGCGTTCACCGCCATGCGTGCCCGCGGTGCCCAGGCGACCGACGTGGTCATCTTGGTCGTGGCGGCGGATGACGGTGTGATGCCCCAGACGGTTGAGGCGATCGAGCACTCCAAAGCGGCGGGCGTGCCGATGGTAGTGGCGGTCAACAAGATCGACAAAGAGGGTGCCGACTTCGACCGCATTCGTAACGAACTCTCGCAGCACGGCGTGATTTCAGAAGAGTGGGGTGGCGATACCCAGTTCGTCCACGTGTCCGCCAAATCCGGCGATGGCATTGAGGAACTGTTGGAAGCAATCCAACTGGTCTCGGAAGTGCTTGAACTTAAAGCGGTACCGGAAGCGCCTGGTAAAGGCGTGGTGGTCGAATCGCGTTTGGATAAAGGGCGTGGCCCCGTGGCAACCGTGCTGGTTCAAAACGGTACGCTTAAGAAAGGCGATATCGTCCTGGCCGGTCTGCACTACGGTCGTGTCCGTGCGCTGACCAACGAACTTGCCAAGCAAGTGGATGAGGTTGGCCCGGCCATGCCGGTTGAGATCCAAGGCTTGGATGGCACACCGGACGCCGGTGACGACTTCATGGTGGTTGCCGACGAGAAGAAAGCGCGCGAAGTGGCTAACTTCCGTCAAGGCAAGTACCGCGAAGTGCGTCTGGCGCGTCAGCAAAAGGCCAAACTGGAGAACATGTTCAGCCAGATGGGCCAAGACGAAGTGGCCAAGGTCAACATCGTCTTGAAAGTCGACGTACAAGGGTCGCTGGAAGCCATCAAAGGCGCATTGGAAGAACTCTCCACCGACGAAGTCGAAGTGGCGGTTGTTTCTTCCGGCGTGGGCGGTATCACCGGTACCGATGCCAACCTGGCGCTCGCCTCCGAGGCTATCGTTGTCGGCTTTAACGTGCGTGCCGACGCCGCCGCTCGCGAGATCATCGAGCGTGAAGGCCTGGATCTGCGCTACTACAGCGTCATCTACCAGCTGATCGACGAGGTCAAGCAGGCGATGAGCGGTATGCTTGCGCCCGAGTGGAAAGAAGAGATCGTCGGTATTGCCGAAGTCCGCGACGTCTTCCGTGCGCCGAAGATCGGCGCGATCGCCGGCTGTATGGTGGTCGAAGGCACCGTGCATCGTAACAAGAAGATTCGCGTGCTGCGCGATGACGTGGTGATCTACGAAGGCGAGCTCGAATCGCTGCGGCGCTATAAAGACGACGTTCAGGAAGTACGTAGCGGCGTTGAGTGTGGCATCGGCGTGAAGAACTACAACGATGTCCAGGTCGGCGACAAGATCGAAGTCTTTGACCAAGTGAAGGTCGAGCGCAGCCTCTAAGGCCGCGAGGAGCAATCATGCGCGAATTCAAGCGTACCGACCGAGTAGCCGACCAGCTCCAGAAGGAGCTGGCGGTGCTGATCCAGCGCGAAGTGAAAGACCCACGCCTGGGCATGGTCACGGTCAGCGGGGCCACCGTCAGCCGTGACCTTGGCTACGCCGATATCTACGTCACCCTACTGGGTGAGCAAGACCCCGAGCGTATCAAGGAAAACCTGCAGGTTCTGAAACGGGCCGCCGGTTTTCTGAGAAGCCAAATTGCCAAGCGCATTAAACTGCGTCACGTGCCGGAACTGCGCTTTCATTTCGACGAAAGCGTCGTGCGTGGTCAGCATCTCTCATCACTGATTGACGAAGCGGTTTCAACCGACCGTGCTCGTCAAGGTGACGATGATGATGCGGGTGAACAAGGTGAGGAGCCGCGTTAATGGCGCGTCGTCGTCGCGGCTTACCGGTTAACGGCATTGTGCTGTTGGACAAGCCTAAAGGCCTGTCCAGCAACCATGCTCTCCAGCGGGTGCGTCGTCTGTTCGACGCGCAAAAAGCGGGTCACACCGGTACGCTGGATCCGATGGCAACCGGCTTGCTGCCGATCTGTCTAGGGGAGGCTACCAAGTTCTCATCGCACTTGCTGGAAGCCGATAAGGTATATCGCACCCGGGTAGAACTGGGGGTGATCACCGATACCGGCGATGCAGAAGGCACGATGATTGAGCAGCATGAGGTTCCCAGCCTAAGCGTCGATGACGTGGAAGCGGTGCTCACCCGCTTTTGCGGTGAGATTGACCAAGTGCCGCCGATGTATTCGGCTCTCAAGCATCAAGGCAAGAAGCTTTACGAGCTGGCCCGCGAAGGCAAGCAGGTAGAGCGTGCAGCCCGGCGAGTAAGCGTGTATGATGCGCGCCTGCTTGCATTTGAAGGCTCGGCGTTCGAGTTGGAAGTAAGCTGCAGTAAAGGCACGTATATTCGTACGTTAGCCGAAGATATAGGCAAGGCATTGGGTTGTGGCGGCCACATCAGCCAACTGAGAAGGCTTAAGACAGGGCCTTTTACCGGTGATGCCATGTGGACGCTAGAAGAGCTGGAAGCATTAGCGGATCAGACAGCACGTGAAACCGAGCTGATGCCCGTCGATGTATTGGTGGATCACCTACCGCCGCTGTCGATCGATGAATCGGCCTTTGGGCGCCTTGCCCATGGCCAGTCGGCGAATATAGCGGTTGGTTCACTGGCACCCGATGCGCTGACAAGACTTTATTACGCCGAAGCGTTTATTGGTCTCGGCGTCATAAAAGGGGCCCAGGAAGTGGCACCTAAGCGGCTATTAAGTACGGTCGCTATCTCGTGACAAATGTTGCAAGGATGCAGCGATTTGCGCGAAAATTGTTCGTGCTAAAGAGTAACTTGAGACTGCAAATATGCGTGGTCTCACCCATTCATTGTTAGGCATATTGCTTACTGGAGAGACAGATGGCATTAACCGCTGAAAAGAAGGCCGAAATCGTCAACGAATACGGCCGCGGCGAGAACGACACCGGTTCCCCTGAAGTTCAGGTTGCCCTGCTAAGCGCCAACATCAACGGCCTGCAGGACCACTTCAAAACCAACAAGCAGGATCACCACTCGCGTCGTGGTCTGATCCGCATGGTAAACCAGCGTCGTAAGCTGCTGGATTACCTGAAGCGTAAAGATTTTGAACGCTATCAGTCTCTGATTCAGCGCTTAAGTCTCCGCCGCTAAGTGTTTGTTGGCGAAGATTGATAAACGGGCAGCTCCTAGGAGCTGCCCGTTTTTTTATGGGCGAATTCGACTGAACTATTATTGAGCGCTGATAGCATCACATCCGGCGATTTTGGGTTACTGGTAGCCCTATCGCCCGGCAACGCCTAGAATAGTGACGAGTCAAAACGACCTAAACGAAAAGACAAGTAGATATTAATGTTAAAGGAAGCAGCCGTGAATCCGGTTAAAAAAACGTTTCAATACGGTCGAAGCACCGTCACGCTAGAAACTGGGCGTATCGCTCGCCAAGCCACTGGTGCCGTTATGGTGACCATGGATGATACCGTCGTATTGTGTACGGTAGTCGCCAAGAAAGAAGCGAAGCCCAATCAACCCTTTTTCCCGCTCTCGGTTCACTATCAAGAGAAGACCTACGCAGTGGGTAAGATTCCTGGCGGTTTCTTCAAGCGCGAAGGGCGTCCGACCGAGAAAGAGACCTTAACATCGCGTTTGATCGACCGTCCGATCCGCCCGCTGTTTCCTAAAGGCTTCATGAATGAAGTCCAGGTTATCTGTACGGTGCTTTCAACCGATCGCAATCACGATCCGGATATCGCGGCCATGCTGGGTACCTCGGCGGCACTGGCGATTTCAGGTGTTCCGTTCAGTGGCCCGATTGGCTGCGCGCGCGTCGGTTTTAACGACGAGCAAGGCTACTTCTTGAATCCAACCGTAGAAGAACTCGTCACCTCTGAGCTCGATATGGTGGTTGCCGGTACGGAACAAGCCGTGCTGATGGTTGAGTCCGAAGCCAAAGAGTTGCTCGAAGACGAAATGCTCGGCGCTGTGCTGTTTGGTCATCAAGAAATGCAGGTGGCGATTGGCGCGATTAATGAGCTGGCCGCTGAAGCCGGTAAGCCGCGCTGGGACTGGCAACCAGCTGAAGAAAACGTTGCGCTGAAGTCGGCCATTGCGGACGCCTTTGAAGCAAAAGTCGGCGAAGCCTATCGCATCACCGACAAGATGGAACGCCAAGATGCGCTGTCGGCTCTGAAAGACGACGCAGTGGCACAGCTAGCCGCCGCCGAGGGTGAAGACACCGAGGGTAAATTTAGCGCGGATGATGTCAAAGGCGCATTTGCCGGCCTTGAGAAGCGCGTCGTTCGCTCGCGCGTCATCAAGGGCGAGCCGCGTATTGATGGCCGCGACAATGCCACCGTGCGTCCGCTGGACATTGAAGTGGGCACCCTGCCGAAAACCCACGGCTCGGCCGTCTTCACCCGCGGCGAGACCCAGGCGATCGCGATTGCGACCCTGGGTACGCTGCGCGATTCGCAGCTGATTGAGTCGCTTGAAGGCGAGCGTAAAGACCGCTTTATGCTGCACTATAACTTCCCTCCGTACTGCGTGGGCGAAGCCGGCTTTTTTGGCGGACCTAAGCGCCGTGAAATCGGCCATGGTCGTCTAGCGCGCCGTGGTGTTCAGGCCATGCTGCCCTCGGAAGACGCTTTCCCCTATACCATTCGCGTGGTCTCGGAGATCACCGAGTCCAACGGCTCAAGCTCCATGGCCTCGGTATGCGGCTCTTCGCTTGCACTGATGGATGCTGGTGTTCCGCTGAAAGCGCCGGTGGCCGGTATTGCCATGGGCCTGGTGAAAGATGAAGACGGCTACGCCGTTTTGACCGATATCCTCGGCGATGAAGATCACCTGGGCGATATGGATTTTAAAGTCGCCGGTTCTGAAGAGGGTGTCACCGCCCTGCAAATGGACATCAAGATCGAGGGCATCAACGAAGAAATCATGGAAACGGCGCTGCAACAGGCTCTCGCAGCGCGTCTGGGTATTCTTGAGCAGATGAATGCCGTCATCGCCCAGAGCCGTACGGAAGTGTCGGATAACGCTCCGTCCATGGCGACCATCAAAATCGATCCGGACAAGATCCGCGACGTGATCGGTAAGGGCGGCGCGACGATTCGTAAAATCTGCGAAGATACCGGCGCTTCTATCGATCTGGATGACGACGGCACCGTGCGTATTTACGCCGAAGATAAAACAGCGGCGAAAAAAGCTATCGACACCGTGCTGGCGATTACCGCCGAAGCCGAAATCGGCAAGCTCTACAAAGGCAAGGTCGTACGTATTGCCGACTTTGGGGCTTTTGTGAACATCATGCCGGGTACCGATGGCTTGGTGCACATCTCACAAATTGTTCAGGAGCGTGTAAATAACGTCCGCGACTTCATGAACGAAGGCGACGATGTGATCGTGAAGGTGTTGGATATCGACAACCGTAATCGCGTGAAATTGTCGATGAAAGAGATTACCGAAGAAGAGAAAGCTGCTTTCGCAGCGGAAGAAGCGGAAACCGAGACCACGATTTAAGCTTTTATTTTATAAGCTACTATCTAATCGACATGTCGGTTTCTGACACCGCCCTCGTTGCCTATGGCTGCGGGGGCGGTGTTGTTTTGTCGGTCATATAAGGATGAGAGAAAACCATGGAGCAGGTACAAACGCCGCGCTGGCGGGCAGTGATTGCCGTGATGATGGGGATCTTTTTGCTGGTGACTGCCGAGCAACTGCCCATTGGGCTGCTTTCACAAGTGGCATCGACCATGGGCGTTACCCCCGGTATGGCTGGCTTAATGGTCACCGTGCCCGGTGTGGTTGCGGCCTTTTCAGCCCCGCTGTTACCGATCGCCGTGGGGCGCTTGGATAGGCGCATCATGCTCACCCTATTGATGGCCGTGATGGTGCTCGGCAGCGTACTCTCGTCGCTAGCGAGTAACTTTGCTTTTTTGCTTGCTTCACGTGTGTTGATTGGTCTCAGCATTGGTGGATTTTGGGCGGTTGCCGGCAGTATTGCCCCGCGTTTAGTGCCCGAGGCGCAGGTGCCTAAAGCGATGACGGTGATTTTTGGTGGTGTCGCCGCCGCGTCCGTCCTGGGTGTCCCGCTGGGCACGTTGCTGGGCGATGTGAGCAACTGGCGGGTCGCCTTTGGCGCATTAGGCGGATTAAGTTTGCTAACTGCTTTGGCGCTGTGGGTTTGGCTTCCGCCGCTGCCACCCCGAGAACCCGTGCGCTTGGCCATGCTTGCTGAGCAGTTTGGCAGTCAAGGCGTTCGAGTGGCGGTTATTGTCACCGGGCTAGTGGTCGTAGGGCACTTTGCTGCTTACACTTTTATTAGCCCTGTGCTGCAGGACATTAGCGGTATCGCCCAGCGACATGTGGGTAGCTTGCTGCTGCTTTACGGGGCGGCGGGCATTCTAGGTAATATCGCGGCGGGCATCTATGCCGGGCGGCATCCCTACCGTGCAGTGTTGGCGATTCCCAGTGTGTTGCTACTGGTAGTCGCTGTCTTTCCCTGGCTGGGTGTGACGCCGACTAGTGGCGTGGCGTTGTTGATGGTTTGGGGCGCGGTGTTCGGCAGCGTGTCTGTCAGTATTCAAACCTGGATTTTGCGTACCGCGCCGAATACCGAAGCCGCCACAGCCTTGATGGCGTTTACCTTCAATCTATCGATTGGTCTGGGGTCAATGGTCGGTGGGCAGATTGTCGACGGCACTAGCCTACCAATTGCCATGTGGGCCGCATCCGGATTATTCCTGCTGGGAGCACTGTTGGTGATGAGCACTCCAGCTAAGGTGGTCGGCGTAAAGTCGCGTTGAAGCAACCTTGCTGCTCTGAACACCGCGCTGGCGAGCAGCGCGATGTTGCTAGGCCAGTACGTTGCACGCAGGGTACCTATTGCCGGGTGGAAAATAATCAAAAGCGCTGTTTCCTACTGATGATTTTTAGTTAAAGTATGGTTAATGCCTTCCTACTAGGAATCCTTCAATGATTGACTTGATAATCTTGAGAGATTTCCTAGTTTTCTGTGAGACCAAGAGTTGCAGTCGCACCGCTGAGCGTTGCCATGTGTCGGTGTCAGGACTGAGTCGCCGTATTCAGGGTCTGGAAACGTGGGCGGGAACCGTGTTATTTGAGCGTCGTAAAGGGGAGTTAGTGCTGACGGAGGCAGGCCACAGCCTGCAAACGATCGCCTCGCAAGCGCTCGGCTCCTTTGATCGGTTTCGACACTCCATTGCTGATGATATTAATGATCAGCAAAGGCGAATACGTTTTTGCTCGCCGCATGTTATATCGACGATGTTCTTTCCCCAGTGGATGCCATGCTTGCAGGCGCAGTTCACGTAGGATTGTCATGATTATCATGTTAACTGGAGAGCAAGAGGAAGCACCTAAAAGCCCCAAAGTACGGTATCGTTATCGATATAGGGGGCGTTAGCTGATTAACCGACCTATGTGGAATACCGTGATTATGGTCGGTTCATGGCGGTGGCAAGCGTATTTATGTCAACCAATCCCGGTCTGGTTTTAGCGACCGTGGCATTATCATCGACATGTCCCTGTATCTGCAACAGCGCCGACAGGCCCAATTAACGTAGGTCGAATAATGCCGGAAGTGAAGACCTGGTTCAGTTGGCAAACCTCTTGGCTACTGAACGCTCTGGTTTACATTTTTTGTGGTGGTGATCCGTAAGGATCTGATTGTCCAGAACCTCTCATTGATCTCTCTATTTTGAGCATCGAGTAAATGGAACTGTCCTTAGCTGCGAATGATCTCCGTGATATTACCTTGCTACAGGAAACGACTAGGTCAGAACTCTGGTTAGCGAGGCTATCCTATGAGCCTGTTGTGGTTAAGCGCAGCAAACACATGGTACCCGGCGTATCTCATGCAGATATGTTACGCAAAGAATTTGATCGTCTGCAGCGGTTTTCGCATACAAAACTGATCTCTGCAAAGGGGATTTCTACCTGGAATGATACCCCTGTGCTGCTGCGGGAGTATTTTGAAGGTCAACCGCTGGATCGGTTTCTGGCGGGAAAGCCCTTACCTGAACATCAATTTCTAGGCTTAGCGGTGGCGCTGACTGAGGCGGTACAGTCCATTCATGAAGCAGGATTTCTACATACCCGATTATGCCCTGATCATCTGCTTCTTAGTCCCGATCTGGCTGATTTTCGTATTCTTGGGCTGGGACAGGTCTGGCGGCGTGAATCAGGGGCGCAGTTTCAGAGTGACCCAGCGCTGCTCAATAGCCCTTATCAAGCACCTGAACAGCATCCTCGGTCAGGTGCTTTGGTGGATGAGCGCAGTGATATATATGGCTTAGGTGCGCTGTTTTATCAGATGCTAACGGGGCAGACTCCTATCGATAGACAAAAGGTGCTGTCAACGGCAATACCTGGAGGACAGCAGAGTCTGCAACGTGGCTGCCCAGGCGTTGCGCCCGTTCTGGTGCGTATACTGGAAAAAATGCTGGCGACTGATCTGGGTCAGCGGTATCAGACCCTGGAGGCGGTGGCGGTAGATTTGCGAATCTGTGATGAAATGTCGGCGCGTGGGGCACCGTTAGCGGATTTTGAAATCGATCATCTGAGTGATGTCAGCCGACTGTTCAGTCAGGGTGAACAATATGGCCGGGAAGCGCCCCTGCAGTCGTTAGTCACCACACTGCGTCAATCCGTTGGCCAGCCTATGGCGACGGTCTTGGTGCGGGGTGTATCGGGTATTGGCAAATCCAGTCTGGTTTATGCCGCACAGCAGTCTGTGGCCGATCAATACCATTTTGTCCAGGTGAAATATGACCAGTATGCCTCCAACAGTCCGTTTGAGGGGGTGTTCGCTGGGCTACAACAACTGTTACGTCAGTTGCTGTCTGAATCGTCTGAGCAGGTGCAGCGCTGGGGTGATGCCTTTCGTCTGGCCCTGGAAAACGATGCGGGCATTTTGGTAGAGGCTATGCCCGAGTTGGCCTTGTTCATTGGACAACCGCCGGAGGTGGTGGCGCTGCCCGCAGCTGATGCCAAAGTACGCCTTTATCGCTTGTTGAGTCGTTTTGTGCAAACCCTGGCAAGCATCGATCATCCGTTATGTGTGTTTCTGGATGATTGCCAATGGGCTGATACGGCTACACTGGAGTGGCTGGAAAAAACACAGCATGAGCAGCATTCAGTCGTGGTTATCCTGGCATTCCGAGAGGATGCCGATAATATGACCACTATGCTCGGCGGTTTTCTGGAGCGTCTTCAAGGGCGGCAAACGCTACAGCAGGATATCAGCCTGGAGCCACTGAGTGCTCAGGTGATCGGCAATCTGTTACAGCAGCGCCTCAGACTGTCAAGCGATGCAGCTGAAGCGTTGGCCGTTGCCATTGTTAAAAAGACCCATGGCAACCCGTTTTATATGGCGGAGTATCTGCGTCAGTGCCAACGGCACCGGGTACTCTGGTTCGATCATGCAGATCTGATCTGGAAGCTGGACTTACAGCAGCAGACCGATATACCGGTCAGTGAAAATGTTGTGCAGCTGCTGGCAAAGCGTTTGGCATTTTTGTCGAATGAGACGCAGCAGGTGTTGAAAACAGCCGCCTGTGTTGGTAACCACTTTGGTATCGACATGTTGAAGTGCTTGTTACCCGATCTGGCCATTGAGCGTCTGTTGGTCAGTGCGCAAGCCGATGGGTGGTTGGTTCGCCGGGCGACAGCAGCGGGTGAGTATGCTTTTCCTCATGACCGTATACAGCAGGCAGCCTATAGTCTTTTGGATAAGCATGCCCTTCAGCAGCTGCATTTGTCGATTGCACAATGTATCGCAGACAGCGATGCTGCGGAATCTCGGTTGTTGGAGCGCGTGCATCACTACAATGCAGCCCTGGATCAGATTAACGATACACGATTGCTGGATCAGATCGGTCAACTGAATCTGCGTGCCACCGAGGTTGCCAAGGCCAATGGTGATTTTCAGCTGGCACTGGAGTACGTCATTCTGGCGATGAAACTCTTGTTGTCGCAGCAAACTGACCCACAATTGCGTGCTGAAGTCTTTAAAGAGCGAGCTGAATGTGAGCATCTTTGTGGTCAGCAGTCGGCAGCATTAAGCTATTATCAGCAGGCGCTACAGGCCAGTACTGATGCTCGACAGCGTACCAGAATCTATGAGCTGCTGATTAAATTTCATACTGATTATGGCGAGTTTCAACACGCCTTTGAGATAGGCAGGAAAGCGCTTTCTCATCTCGATTTCAGTGTGCCGGCTGGCTTTAATCCAGTGAATTTTGCAGCCGATTATCTGCACCTCAAACGCAAACTGCGTGGCTCCACGACAGAGACGTTACTGGCTTTACCCGAGGCCAGCGATGCGCGTATTCGTGATCAGATTTTGTTGCTGTCAGCCATGCAAAAAGCGGCCTATCAGATACGCCCCGAGCTCTGTGTGGCACTGGCGGCCAAGCAAGTGCGTTTGTGCTTGCGCTACGGTAATACCCGAGAAGCCGTGGTGGGCTATATGGTGTTTGGCGTGATTTACCTGGGTGGCGTCCGTGGCCATGCCGAGGCGGGGTGCGAATATGGTCGTTTGTCTTTGGCGATGCTGGAGCGTTACAACAACCAGATGCAGAGTGCTGAAGTGCCTTTTGTTTATGGATACTTTGCCCATTCCTGGTTGCATCCGGCCAGCGATACGGAACGTTACTGGCAGCGTGCTTTCGAGCAAGGGCTCAAGGTTGGCGACTGGTTTCATGCGGGATGTGCGGCGGCAGGAATTCTTCAGAGCCAGTTGATGCGGGGGCAACCGCTAGAGCAGGTTTTGCAACAGTGTGATCATTTCCAGGCAACTATGCAGCGCATCGGAGCACTTGAACATGATCAAGTGCTGGTAGGGATTCGCCAGGTGTTACTCAACCTGCGCCATCCTTCACCCGCCTTGCCGGTGTTTAGCCACGATGGTTTTGACGAACGTGCTTATCTAAATAAGCTCAGCCAGTTTGGTTCGCGTCATTTCGCCCATCTCTACTTCATCAATAAAATGTGGGTGCTGTATTTTCACGGTTATTATGATGACGCGGCGGCAGTTGCTGTCACCAGTCAGCGTTATATGAAAGATAGCCAAGGCATGCTGCATGCGGCTGAGCATTGTTTTCTGCATGCGCTGATTCTGGCGCAAACCCTTCGCCCTCATAAAGGCCTGAAAAAACACCTCGATCGCCGGTGGATTAGACGTTATACACGGCAATTACAACGCTGGGCCAAGCAGAGTCCAGGTAATTTTCTGGATAGGGCGCAATTGCTCCAAGGGGAACAGCATCGGCTTGTGGGGCGTCTAGGAGAGGCCCATAGCTGTTATCAGGAAGCCTGTAAAACGGCTGAATTTTACGGTCATCTGAACCTCCAGATGATTGGACACCAACTGTCCGAACAGCTGTATGCCAGTCAAGCTCAACGTTTGGCAGCGCAGTGTCATCAAATGGAAAAGAGATGGTTGGCCAAAAAGTGGGGAGCGGTTAGCGGACTCCCCCAGGCTGCAAGCGCCAGTGTTGACATGCAAGCAGGTCAATTCGACCTTGAGAGTCTCGCCCAGGCTGTTGAAGTAATGAGTCAGGAGCGCCGCTTGCCTCGATTACTGGAAACCCTGATGACCATTCTTCAGGAAAATACGCTGGCTCGGCGTTGTGTGCTGTTACTCCAGGAAGATCGGCAGTACTTGATTCAGGCCGAATCCTTGTTGGAGAGGGCGGAAACCCGTGTGATGCAGAATCAACCCTATGATCAGGCAGCGGATCTGCCGCATCGGGTGATCAACTATGCGATGGCATCGCATGAGCCGATTTTATTAGATGATGCCTGCCACTATGCTGTGTTTGCTAATGATCCCTACTTTGCCCGTTATCAGGTACTGTCAGTCCTTTGTGTGCCTTTGATGATTCAAGGGCAAGTAAAAGGAATCGTCTATCTGGAAAATGACAGCGCAGCAGGCGTGTTTACACAGGATCGTTTTGCCTTATTACGTTACCTTGGCGGGCAAATTGCTATTTCGATTGAAAACGCGTTGGTTTACCAAAAGCTGGAACAGAAGGTTGGGGAGCGAACCCAGGATATCGAACGGCAGAAGCAGGAACTACAGAATCAGTACGATACCATTCGTCACCTGAACCAGCGGCTGACTGACGAAAATGATGAGCGCAAACTGGCAGAACAAAAACTGCAGAACGCCAATCAACAGCTGCAAACATTGGCGACGACCGATGGTTTGACTGGGCTGAGTAACCGTCGCCATTTCAACCAGGTTCTGCAGCAACAATACCTCTACTGTAAGCGACATGAATTGCCTTTTACATTGCTGATCTGTGATCTGGATGAGTTCAAGGCATACAACGACCATTATGGGCATCTGGCCGGAGACGAGTGCCTGATTGCGGTGGCTGAATGTTTCACCACCGTAGTCAAGCGGCCTGGGGATCTGGTAGCTCGTTATGGAGGTGAAGAGTTTGCGGTAATTTTGTCTGCTACTGATCGTGCAAGTGCTCTGCACATCGCCGAAAAGATACATCAAGCCATTGAGCAGCGCGCTATTCCACATGAAGTGTCTTCAGTCACACCTCGAGTCACCATGAGTATAGGGCTGAGTGTGGGTCTGGAAGTAGATACAGAACAACTGATTCTTCGGGCAGATAAGGCGCTATATCGCGCTAAAAGCGCAGGTAAAAATCGCACCTGTGTTTTTACTGCTAATGACTGAACCCCTGCTACAAGGTATTTAGGCGATTACCCCTGCAAGGCTCGGTGTGCATGTGTTTCCGGCATAGCACGAAAGAATGGGCGGTTTTTCATTGCAGAATTGGCAATTTTTTCGTTCAAGGTATTGGTGCCATAACCGTCTATAGAAAACTAGTCTTGTCGCGACACTCAGCCCAGTGATAGCGATGTTAGGAGAGCATGATGAAGAGGCATGTGTGCCCCAAACGACAAAGCCCCCGTCATGACGAGGGCTTTCCATTAGCAATTAGCTAAGCAGGCCGTTTAAGGGCGCTCAATCGCCAGTGCAACCCCCTGACCGCCGCCGATACACAGCGTAGCGAGGCCTTTCTTGGCATCTCTAGCCATCATTTCATGCAGCAGCGTCACGAACACACGACAGCCGGAGGCGCCGATGGGGTGGCCAAGGGCAATCGCACCGCCGTTGACGTTGACCTTGCTAACATCCCAGCCTAGCTCTTTATTGACCGAAAGCGCTTGGGCGGCGAAGGCTTCGTTGGCTTCTACCAGATCCAGGTCGTCCAGGCTCCAGCCGGCTTTTTCCAGGCAGCGGCGGGTCGCCGGCGCAGGGCCAATGCCCATGATCGCCGGGTCGACACCAGCGTTGGCGTAAGCCGCAACACGTGCCAATGGCTCAAGGCCGAGTTGCTTGGCCTTTTCTGCCGAGCAGATCATCACCACCGCCGCGCCGTCGTTCAGCGCCGAGGCGTTACCTGCGGTAACGGTGCCGTCTTTCTTGAAGGCGGGGCGCATGCCGCCAAGCTTTTCAGCGGTGACTTCGCGTGGGTTCTCATCGGTATCAAACACCATCGGGTCGCCTTTGCGCTGGGGCACTTCAACCGGCACGATTTGACCCTTGAACTTGCCCTCTCTGATGGCAGCGGCCGCTTTTTGCTGAGAGGCGGCGGCGAACTCGTCCATCGCTTCCCGGGTAATACTGTACTTCTCGGCTAAATTCTCAGCCGTAATGCCCATGTGATAGTTGTTGAAAGCGTCCCATAGGCCATCATGAACCATGGAATCAATCGCCTTCCAGTCACCCATGCGCTGGCCGTTACGCGAGTTGGGTAGAACGTGAGGAGAGGCCGACATGTTCTCCTGACCACCGGCCAAAATCAGCTCGGCATCGCCACAGCGAATTGCCTGAGTGGCCAGATGCAATGCCTTGAGGCCCGAGCCACACACTTTGTTGATGGTCATGGCTGGAACGGCCTCGGGTAGGCCGGCTTTGATCGACGCTTGCCGGGCAGGGTTTTGGCCCACGCCCGCGGTGAGTACCTGGCCCAGCAGGACTTCGTCGATTTGATCAGGGGCAACGCCGGTTGTTGAGAGAATATCTTTGATCACCAGCGCGCCCAAGTCGCTTGCGGGAATACCGGCGAGTGAACCACCAAAGGCCCCAACGGCAGTGCGGCGAGCCGCAACAATCACCACTTCTTGCATAACATGACTCCTGGTCAAAATACGCGGCGGGGAAACGCCAGCGTTTGTGTTTAGCGTTGTTGTTATCGTCTTTCTATCAGCATAGGGGAAGGGTGTGCATTGCGGCAATACGCTTTTTGGCCCAAATAAAAACGGGCCAATGACTGGCCCGTTATTCAACGTTCTTTTTGCGCGACGGTCTTACGCTAGCTGTACCGGGATCGCGTTGCTGGTGTGGCTAACGTGGTTGCCTTCCTGCAGGTACACCAAGGCAGGCTGATGGTTTTCAAGCTCAGCCTCGTCGTAATGGGCATAGCTGCAGATAATGATCCGGTGCCCCGGCGCGGCTAAATGGGCGGCGGCGCCGTTGATGGAAATCAGCCTGGAGCCTTCTTCACCGCGAATGGCATAGGTGGTGAAACGTTCACCATTTTCCACGTTATAGATCTGGATTTGTTCGTTTTCGCGGATGCCGGCCATATCCAGCAGATCGCCGTCGATAGCGCAGGATCCTTCGTAGTTGAGCACCGCGTGGGTGACGCGAGCCATATGCAACTTGGCTTTTAGCATAATGGTGTGCATGCAAACTCCTAAAATAACGAGGCTAGCCGTTAGTGGCTAGCAGATCGGGCAGCGCTGGGCAGCTGCACGCTAAGGTTGTCGATTAGCCGGGCGGGGCCAAGATGGGCCGCCGCTAGTAGGACGGCATCGCGCGTTGAGTCGTTGACGGCGCCAAGTGTGGTATCGCGCAATTCAAGGTAGTCAGGCGTGAAGCCGGCATCATACAGCGCCGCTTGGCCCTGGTGTAGCGCCTGTTCGATCGGTTCGCCGCGGCTTATTGCATCGCGCAACTCGCGGAGCGTGCGATACAACGCGGGGGCTTTAGCCCGCTCCTCGCGACTTAAATAGCCATTGCGCGATGACAGCGCCAAGCCGTCCTCAGCGCGCACAATGGGGACACCGATAATCTCGATAGGCAGGTGCAGGTCGCTAACCAGCTTGCGAATCACCGCTAGCTGTTGATAGTCCTTTTCGCCAAAGCAGGCCATATCGGGCTGCACCAGGTTAAACAGCATACTGACCACGGTCGAAACACCGTCGAAATGCCCCGGACGAGAGCCGCCACATAGGCCCTCGCCTACCACGGGTACATGGACGCGGGTCTGGGCGTCTAATCCGTTCGGGTAGAGTTCGCTGACCGTGGGGGCAAATAGAATATCGCAGCCCGCCTCGATCAGTTGTGCTTGATCGGCCTCAAAGGTGCGCGGATAACCATCCAAGTCTTCACCTGGGCCAAACTGCATTGGGTTAACAAACAGGCTGGCGACGACCACATCCGCGTGTTTTCGGGCGCTTTTGACCAAAGCCAAGTGGCCAGCATGAAGGTTACCCATGGTCGGCACCAGGGCAATCCGTTGGCCTTGTCTGCGTTGTTCACGCAGCGTGTAGCGGAGGCCGGGGATATCTCGCAAAGTATGCATAGAAGTAATGTCGTCGTTCACTGGCTTGCGGTAACTCTCGCCTAAGAACACCACTTAAAAGCAGTGTTCCGGCGCGGGAAAGGCACGTGTTTTAACCGCTTCATGGTAGTGCTGAAAGGCCGCTTGGATACTCTCAGCGTCGACCATAAAGTTTTTCACAAAGCGTGGCGTGTGGCCATGGGTAACACCGAGGACATCGTGCATGACGAGGATTTGACCGTCGGTGTCAGGGCCAGCGCCAATGCCGATCACCGGCACGTCTAAGGCGTCTGTCACCGCCTTCCCCAGACTTGCCGGAACGCATTCCAGCAAGATGACGGACGCGCCCGCCTCGACGAGCACTTTCGCATCGTTAATGATCTGTTCCGCCTGGGCGGCACCGCGTCCCTGCACTTTGTAGCCGCCAATCTGATAGACGGTTTGCGGTGTTAAACCCAAGTGCGCGCATACTGGCACGCCGCGACGCGTAAGCTCGCGGATGCCATCGGCCATCCAGGACTCACCTTCCACTTTGACCAGCTCGGCGCCGGCACGCATCAGTGCTGCTGCGTCTTCAAGCAAGCGTTCGGTGGTCGCGTTGCTCATAAACGGCAGGTCGACCATCAGCAGGCTATGGCCTTTGCCGCGGGCCGTGCAGCGGGTGTGGTAACAGATGTCGTCGATGGTCACCGGCAGGGTGCTGTTATGACCTTGCAAGACCATGCCCAGCGAATCGCCGACCAGCAATACATCAATCCCTGAATGGCTGGCAGCGTGGGCAAAGGACGCATCGTAAGCGGTCAGGCAACTGAACGTTTCGCCGGCGTGCTTGTGCGCCTGCAGTGTGCTCAGGGTGACGGTTTTCATGGCATGCTCTCATTTTTTACGTGAGGCCGACGCGGCATCGGCGTTCGGCCATTATTAACGCCGCAAGGCGGCGGGCGCTGAGTGGCGTAACCGGTAATTGTTACCTGAATGCAGGCTCGGTGTCGAGAATTGTGTCAGATGGTAGCAGTATGCGTTACGTCAGGGGCGGGCAAACGTTGTATCTCCGAGGTATCCAGGCCCGTTAACCAGTCGCTCAGGGGGCGTTGGCGGCAGAGTAGCGTCGGGTCAAGCTCGTGTAGCGGGACGAGGACAAAGGCACGTTCGTGCATGTGTAAATGCGGTACCCGAAGACGTGGATAGACGAGCGTTTGCTGGCCGTAAAGCAGCAGGTCTAGGTCGAGCGTGCGCGGCCCCCAGCGACGCTGTCTTTGGCGGCGATGACGCTGTTCCAGCGCCTGAAGCTGGTCAAGCAGCGCAAGCGGCGAGAGGTGCGTTTTAAGCGCGGCTGCCGCATTAATAAAGTCGGGCTGATTCTGGGGCCCCACCGGGGGGGTGGCGTAGAGCGATGATGCTGCCACCAATCGCGTTAGCGGCAGCGTGTCCAGTTCATCAAGCGCTTGGCGAACTTGCTCGATAGGTGAGTCAAGATTGCTACCTAAGCCGATGTAAGCGAGCTGAATTGGCACTGCTCGCTACTCTGGCGATGGTTTAGACGGTTTACGCCGTTTCTTGCGGCGACGATTGCCCTGGCTGGCCGGGTCGCCGCCGACTTTTTGCAGCAAACGGCGTTGGTCGTGTTCATCGCCTTGCTGAAAGGCGTTCCACCAGTCGCCAAGCCCACGCGGTATTTCACCGGCCTGTTCGCGTAGCAGCAGCAGGTCGTAAGCCGCGCGAAAGCGGGGGTGCTCGCGGGTTTGAAATGCCTTTTTGCCACGTCGCAAGGGTAAGCGCCCCTGTAGCTCCCAGATATCGCGCATTGGCATGCCGAAACGTTTGGGAATGGAGACGTGCTGGAGTTGCCGTGTCACGACTTGCTGAGCGGCGGTTTGCAAAGCCGGAATAGATGGCATGCCTTCGCCCTCAAGTTCGGCCTGGCGGTGCGCAACGGGAGCCCATAAGAACGCCGCCAGCAAGAAGGCAGGCGTAACAGGGCGTTCTTCGGCAATCCGCTTGTCGGTATTGGCGAGCGCATGTTCAATGAGTTCTTCTGCCCAAGCCGCATCTGCCATGGCCTCTTCGGCTTCAGGGAAGAGCATGCCAAACAACCCATAGTGGCTAAGCATTCTAAAAGTCACCAGCCCGTGACCCGACATGAATAGCTTAAGGACTTCGTCGAACAGCCGCGCCGGGGGGATCTGCAGAAGCAACGGCGCCAAGTCATACATCGGCGCTTCGGTATCTGCGTCAATGGTGAAGCCAAGTTTGGCGGCGAAACGCACGGCACGCAGCATCCGTACTGGGTCTTCCCGGTAGCGGGTGGCGGGATCACCAATCAAACGCAGTGTCCGCGAGTCAATATCCCGCGCACCGTTAGCGAAATCGTGGATGGTGAAGTCAGCGATGTTGTAGTAGAGCGCATTGACCGTGAAGTCGCGCCGTAGGGCGTCTTCTTCGATATTGCCCCATACATTGTCGCGCAGCAGCAGGCCAGCGTCGGATTGCTGGGCGATATGGTCGCCATGCTCGTCTTGGGGTTTGCCGCGGAACGTCGTGACTTCGATAACTTCGCGGCCAAAACGCACATGTACAATGCGAAAGCGCCGACCGATCAGGCGCGAATTGCGGAAAAGATCGCGCACCTGTTCGGGCGTTGCATTGGTGGCCACGTCAAAATCTTTGGGCATTTTGCCAAGCAAAGCGTCGCGAATGCAGCCGCCTACTAAATAGGCGTCAAATCCCGCGCCATTAAGGCGATAAAGAACCTTTAGAGCGGGCTCGCTGATCTGCTGACGAGAAACAGGGTGCTCGGAGCGAGGAATTACGCGAGGGCTAAGCACGCCAGAGGCGCTTTCTTGGGGTTCGAGCAGAGATTTCAATTGCTCTCCCGGGCTGTGTAATAAACGGGTAAATCCTTTAAACATGCGGCGGTATCGGTTCGGAGGATAGCGAAAAAATGGCCGTAACGTAAGCAATAAGTCGCTGAGTGTAGCCGACCCCTGGAGGCTTGCAAAGTCCTGGCTGAGCTGTAGGCAAGTTCAGTCGACTAGACGCAGAAAGGGGAGGCTATGGAAGCCTCCCCTATAAAGCTGGCAATCAACGTCCTTGCTGCTGTTTTTCTTCATGATGGCAGATCGCCCTGAATACGCACCGCAGTCGATGAACGTGGCAATCACGTGAGTCACGACCGCCTCGTATTCAAAACAATAATCCAACCGCGAACTTTTCTCCCCCCGGCGAGTTGTTGTTGGATCCGGGGTGTACACACTCACTGCTGTTGTTCTTGTTTGGGCGCAGATCTTTCGGTGTACGTCGCGTCCTTTTTTGGGCACTTGCCGTATATTGTTGTTGTTTGAAGCGCTTATTCCGCTCAGCGCGAGCAAGTAATGAGATACAAGCCTGTTGTTTTTGTTAGTCCTGTTATCTCTGCCTGGCCCTGTTGTTTTTGTTGTGGCTCAGATCGGTGCGGCGTCATGTTGTTTTTGTTGGCGACTTGCCGCATTGCCCAGTTTGTTTTTCTTACCCTGTAATAGTGCACTCGTCGTGCCACTTATTTAATAATTTATAAAATTCAACAGGTTGGGGTTTTTAGTGAGTGGCGTAGAATCTTCCGAGGAAGTAAGTGTTACCCGATTTGAGCGGGTGGCTGTGTGGGAAGGTAACAGTGTGCGGGTAGTGAGGGTAATGAATATTTTTTAAATAAATCAGTGTATTAGACGTTAGTTGTAGGTTGGAGGTGGCGGTTAATTGGGTCGACGCGCCGTTTTCTTGCGCGGTATGCCCAGGCGCTGGCGCCGCTCCCATAAGTTTTTGCGGCTAATGCCCAACTTTTGCGCCAGCTCGGTTTCACTCATCTGATCCTGATGCTCTAAGACAAAGTGTTGAAAGTAGTCCTCTAGCGAAAGGTCATCGTCTTCTGCGTTAGGCTGAGCGGCTTCTGAACCGCCCAGTGAAGGCGAAGAGCTTGCCGCCGATAGTGGACGGTGGGCTACAGGCGCGAGCCCTAAATCGTCGGGGTGAATCAAATGGCCTTCGGCCAGAATGACGCCGCGCTCCAGGGCATTTTCCAACTCACGCACGTTGCCGGGCCAGGGGTAGTCGCGCAGTTCCTGGCGCGCCGCCCGGGATAAGCGCAGCCCTTGGCGCTCATGGCGATGGCAGGCTTTGTCGAGCAATATGTCGGCAATTTCCAGCACGTCGTCTTCGCGGTCGCGCAGCGGCGGTAGCTCTATCTGCATGACGTTTAAGCGGTAGTATAGGTCTAGCCGGAAGTCACCTGTCTTTGAGAGCGCACGCAAATCCCGGTGGGTGGCGGCGATCAGCCGGACATCCACATGGCGGGTTTCCACTGAACCGATTTTGCGAATCTCGCCTTCCTGCAATACGCGCAGGAGCCTCGCTTGAGCATCAAGGGGCAGCTCGCCGATTTCGTCTAAAAACAGCGTGCCACCATCGGCGGCTTCCACTAGCCCTGTTCGTGCCGCACTGGCACCGGTAAAGGCGCCTTTTTCGTGACCAAACAGCTCTGATTCGATCAGCGTTTCGGGAATGGCAGCGCAGTTGACGCACATCAGCGGCGCCTTGGCACGCTTACTTTGCTGGTGAAGTGCGCGCGCCACGAGTTCTTTACCCGTGCCGGACTCGCCCAGAATAAGCACCGTGACATCGGCCGGGGCGGTTTTGCGAATGCGGGTATAGACCAGCTGCATGGCGGTACAGTTACCGATCATGGCTTGGCGGCCGCCCCCTTCATCGGTCACGTTGGGCGGCGGACTGTGCTGCATTGACTGCTGGTGCAGAATCCGCGAGACGGTCTCTAACAGCTCTGCGTGGTCAAAGGGTTTGGCCACGTAATCCACCGCGCCTTGTTTAAGCGCGTCGACCGCCGAGCGCATGCTGGCGTAGCTGGTCATGATCAGGACGGGCGTCGGGGCAGCGGCTTGGATAAGATGCGTACCAGGCTCGCCAGGCAGGCGTAGGTCACTGATGATCAGATCAAAGCCTGCTGGCTCAAGCTGTTCGGCCTGTTCGGCGCTGCCTGCTTCGCTGACCTCATAGCCATGACGTTCAAGCAGGCGTTTCAGTGCGCTGCGAATGATCGCTTCATCTTCAACAATCAGAATCCTAGACATGAGGCGGCTGTTCGTCCTGTTGGTAAAGCGGTAGCCAGAGGGTAATGGCGGTTCCGCGGGGCGTTCCGGGCGGTGGCGAGGCCACTTCTATCTTACCTTGATGTTCATTGATAATTTGATAGGCCAGCGACAACCCAAGCCCCGTGCCCTCGCCGGCTGTTTTGGTCGTGGTAAACGGTTCAAACAAATGGTCGCGAACCGTTGGGTCAATGCCATGGCCATCGTCGGTGACGCACCACCACGCTTGATCTCCTTGCTGACCTGTCGCGATGTGCACCCTGCCCGTCGGCTGGCAGGCATCGCGTGCGTTGCTCAGCAAATTAACCATCACTTGGGTTAAGCGCTGGGCATCACCTTGCACGATAAGCTCCTCTGCGCAGGCGTTGGTAATCGTGACATCCTCGCCCGAGCGAGCCAGGTGGATCAAGTGTAGGGCATCGTCGGTGATCGTTCTAAGGTCGACGGGTGAACGCGGCAACGCGGGCGTTGCCCGCCCTGCATGGGCAAAGCCGACCAGCGAATTGACGATTTTGGTGACCCGCTGGGTCAGTTGCTGAATATGGTCAGCGGTTTCCAGCAGCGCGGGATCCTGGGTGTCGTAGCGTAGATTTTGTGCCAGCGATGAAATGCCGGTGATTGGGTTGCCAATTTCGTGGGCAACGCCCGCCGCCAACTGACCGATGGAGGCTAAACGCGCGGCGTGGACTAATTCCTCCTCGAGCCATTTCATTTCCGTGTGGTCTTCCACCAGGATCACGCTGTCGCCGCGGCTGTCGTGACCACTCAAAACGGCTTTATGGAGGGTCAGGAAGTAGTCCTTACCGTGTAGTTGGACGGCTTGTTTATAAAGCGGCGATGTGCCTTCTTCGAGCACACTGCCCAGCAAATTCGGCCAGGGGGCGGGCAAACTATCCCGGCGAGAGCCAATCACGCTCTCACCGCTGATGCCGGAAAGCTGTGAAAGCGCTTGGTTCCACATGACCAGCTCGTCGTCATCGCCGAGCACGCACAGCCCCACCGGGAGATAGGCAAGCGTTTGACGATGGTGGCGTCGCAAGCCGTCGAGTTCTCTGGCAAGCCCTGTGAGCCGCGAACGATACGCTTCCAGACGGCTTTCCACAAAATGAATATCATCGGTCACAGGGGCATCGTCGTGGCGGTAGGGCAGGTAACGGTCGACGATATCCCGCGCTACCGAAGGGCCCATCAAACCGGACAGGTTCGCCTGAATACGGTCGCGTAGGCGGCGTAGGGCGTAGGGGCGTCGCTCCTGGGGCGTTAGGTTGAGGGCTTTGAGGGCGCGGTCGACTTCGCGGTGGGCGGCGTCATCGCCCAGCGCCTGTGCCAAGTGAGCGGGGAAATCACTCGCCGTGGCGGCTTCCAGCGGCAAGCGCTTTGAACGAATCACGGCGTCCACCGAGCAGGCCTCGGCAGCGGAATGTTCGCCTTCGGAGGTGCGCGTAAACAGCGAGACGACAATCAGTAGTAAGATATTAAGCGACAGTGACAGCAGCGTAACGCTATACCACACGGGGGCGTCAGCGGGTGTTAGCGGGGTAAAGGGGGGTGCGGGAGGCGCATAGCCTGCGACGAGAGGTAACCATAACCACCATAGCCAAACGCCGATGCCCGCCAGTAAGCCGGCCACCATGCCTTTGCGATTGGCTCCCGGCCAATAGAGCAGCGCGAGCATGCCCGGCAAACACTGCGCCATGCCGACGAAGGCGGTCAGGCCCAGGCTGGTAAGCGGGTACTGGCGGCCGATCCACTGATAAAATAGCCAGCCGCCCAGAACCACGCCGACCACTAGCCCTCGACGCAGCCACAGTAGCCAGCCATACAGGTCGCTGCGCGCTTCGGGGGGCCTGGCCACCAACACGATGTGATTGAGTACCATGCCAGATAGCGCTAAGGCAATCAGCATCATGGTACCGCTGGCAGCGGCTAAGCCGCCGATAAAGGCCAGTGCCCCGACCCACCAGTGCTCGCTTAACGCATAGGCGGCGTAGGCGCTCATGGGTATCTCATCGTTGACCGACTGGGCGGCCCACCAGATTAGCGGGACGGGCAATGCCATGAGCAGTAAAAATAGCGGCAGGGTCCAGCTTGCCTGGAGCAGGGTATGCCGCGACAGACTTTCCGCAAAGGTAATATGAAACAGGTGCGGCATCATGAAAGCAGCCGCAAAGAACAACAGCAATAAAGTGCGCCATTGCGCAGGATCAAAGCGCGCGGTTTGTGCCTGGGCAAGATAGCCAGGGCCTGCTAGCCACTGTTGCATGTCGCTCGGACCGCTGAACACCAACCATAGGGCTACCGCCCCCAGCCCCAGCATCGCCACTAATTTGACGATCGACTCAATCGCAATAGTGCTTAGTAGGCTGTTATGCCGACTATGCACATGGCTGTGGCGAGCCCCGAGAATCACCGCTAACGCGGCAATGGCGGCGCAAAACAGCAGCGCTACAGCGGGCCCTGCCTGGCTCTGAGTGAACAGGTTGGCGGCCTCACTCATGGTTTTGACTTGAATGCCGAGTAAGGGCAACACCGCCAATAGGCTAACCACCGTTACGAGCGTGCCTGCCCAGCGGGAGCGAAAACGAAACGCGAACAGGTCGGCCAGTGAAGCGAGTTGGTAGGTGCGGGTAATACGCTGAATGGGCACTAGCAGGACGGGTGCGAGCAGAAACGCCCCGGCAGCACCCAGATAGTAGGCGAGATAACCAAAGCCTGCGTTGGCGGCTAACTCTACGCTGCCATAAATCGCCCAAGCGCTGGCATATACCCCGAGCGTCAAGGTATAGACGGCGGGGTGTTGGCTGACCCGTAGCGGCACCCACCCGCGCTCGACGGCCGTTGCGCAGCCAAGCAATAGGGCGAGGTAGCCCAAGCCTAGCGATACAACACCGATTAACTCAACGCTCATCCAGCTTCCTCTTTTGCTCAAGCCACAGCGTCAGCCCGATTAGCACGCCCCAGATAACAAACGGGCGATACCAAGCCACCGTGGGGTCGCTCCAGCCATCCATGAGTAAGGGTGACAGCAGATAGCCGCCGAACACCAAAAACAGCATGATGCGGTAAACGTACATGTCATGGCTCCTGAGGGAGTTCACGATGCGCTGAAGGTGATAAACGCTCGACCGACCAATGCGTGACGGCCCAGTGTAATTGCGTGGTCACGGGCTCATGCACGAGCTCGCCGGGGGGCGCTTGATCAAGTGCCTGCAACGCCTGAAACAGCTGGTGGCGAATGCCATGCTCATCGTCGGCTAGCGCTGGCGCAAGGTTCTGTTTGGAAAGCTTTTGCCCCTCGTGATTCACGACTAGCGGCAAATGCAGATAACGTGGCTCGGGTAGCGCTAGGGCGACTTGTAGCTGGCGTTGCCAGGGTGTGTTGTCGAGCAGGTCGACGCCCCTGACGACATCGCTAATGGCCTGGTCGGCATCGTCCACTACCACGGCTAACTGGTAGGCCCAGAGCGCGTCTTTGCGTTTAAGGATCACATCGCCCAGCGTTTCAGGGTCGAATTGCTGCCAGCCTAAAAGCCGATCCTGCCATTCGATCGGACGCTTTGCCAAATCGCTGCGTAGCCGCCAGGCGACCGGCTTTTGGGGGTCACGCAGACCTTCGCGGCACCAGCCGGGATACACCGCGAACTCTTGCCACTGCTTGCGCGAGCAACTACAGGGGTAAGCCAATCCTTGGGCAGCTAGGCTGTCGAGTGCTCGCTGGTAAGTGTCATCACGATCATGCTGCCAGTAAACGGTTTCGTCCCAGTGGAGCCCAAACGCCTCCAACTGACGCAGAATTGTGCTAGCAGTGCCTGGCGGGCAGCGGGGCGGGTCGATGTCTTCAATCCGTACCAGCCAAGTGCCACCCACCGCGCGAGCGTCAAGATAGCTGCCTAACGCCGCCACCAGCGAGCCAAAATGCAGTGGTCCGGACGGTGTGGGAGCAAAACGGCCACGATAGCGAGTTGATTGCGTCATGCAAGCCTTCCAGAAACCAAAACGGGCACCTCAGGGTGCCCGCATTCCACAACAATGTGCAGGTCGGTTGCCCCTGACTTAGCCGCCGAGTTGTTTTTCCTTAAGCTCGGCCAAGGTTTTGCAGTCAACGCAAAGCGTGGCGGTGGGGCGAGCCTCAAGGCGGCGAATACCGATCTCAACGCCGCAGGCTTCGCAGAAACCGTAATCGTCTTCGTCGATTTTTTCGATTGTTTCGTTAATTTTCTTGAGCAGTTTACGCTCGCGATCCCGGGTGCGCAGCTCAAGACTAAAGCCTTCTTCTTGGGTCGCCCGGTCGGCGGGGTCGGCGTAGTTATTAGCATCTTCCTGCAGGTGGCGTACGGTTCGGTCCACCTCTTCCATGAGGTCTTGTTTCCAATCCAATAGCAGCTGGCGGAAGTGCGCTAGCTGTTGATCGTTCATGTATTCTTCACCCGCTGCTGGCTCATACGGGGTGAAGGGCTTGGACGTTTCCGGTTTTTTTTCCGCTACTGGCATGGGAGAGCCCCTTACGTATGTGACTGCTGATCAACCGTGAGTGTTTATCACGATCTCACGCCAAAGGGATGCTTATTTAGCTGAAAATTGGACGCGTTGCAAGCATAATGGCGTCCTTTATAGTTTGGTTTTGCCGCTTGTGCGGCCAAGATCATGTTTTTATTACCGCTAGGGAAAGAAATCATTATGGCCTGGAATTCGCGTGTGAGCCAAGTCGCACCCTTTCGTGTGATGCATTTACTGGAAATGGCCCAGGCTCGCGAGGCTTGCGGTCATGATGTCATTCATCTGGAAGTGGGTGAGCCGGATTTCGCTACCCCTGAGCCGATCGTGGCCGCCGGTCAGCAAGCGCTGGCGGCCGGTAAAACGCGCTATACGCCTGCTGCTGGCTTGCCCGCGCTGCGTGAAGCGATTGCCGGCCACTACGCGGAGCACTTCAATGCCTCGGTAGACCCTGCGCGTATTTTGGTCACCCCTGGCGCATCGGGCGCATTGTTGCTAGCCAGTCAGTTGCTCGTAGAAACGGGAGACCGGGTCATGATGGCTGACCCTAACTACCCGTGTAACCGCCACTTCATGGCTCTTGCCGGTGCTGATATCGATGCCATTCCGGTAGGGCGTGAAAGCGGCTGGCAGCTAGACGCCAGGCTCGTTAATCAGCACTGGCAAGAACGCACGCGACTAGCCATGCTGGCCTCGCCTTCCAACCCTACCGGCCATACACTGAGTGCCGACGCGCTGAAAGACGTGTTGACGTCGGTGGCCGCGCGCGGTGGCGAAGTGCTAGTGGATGAAATTTACCAGGGGCTTAATTACGACGATGCGCCGCTGTCGGCCACCTCGCTGACCAACGATGCCTTTGTAGTCAACAGCTTCTCCAAGTACTTCGGGATGACCGGCTGGCGCCTGGGCTGGTTGGTGGCCCCAGAGCATGCGATCGAACCGCTCACCCGACTGGCCCAAAATGTGTTTCTTGCCGCGCCGACGCCCTCGCAGCATGCCGCACTGGCCGCGTTTACCCCCGAGTGTCGCGATATTCTCGAAAACCGTCGGGCCACGCTAAAACAGCGCCGAGATGTATTGTTGGCGGGCTTGGCGAAGCTCGGTTTAGCGCCGGATTTGCCGCCCCAAGGCGCGTTTTACCTGTGGCTGGATATCGCCCGCTATAGCCGCGACAGCCAAGCATTCTGCGAACAGCTACTGCTTGAGGAGAACGTGGCAATCACCCCGGGCATCGATTTTGCCGTTCAAGGCGGCGAGCATCATGTGCGCATCGCCTTTACCAACGACGTTGAACGACTCGAAGAGGCTGTATTGCGTATCACCCGCTTTGTGAGCCGCCTATGAGCTTGTCCTACGAGGGGCTAGTGCTGGGCACGCTGCTGCGCCGTTACAAGCGCTTTCTGGCCGATGTGCGCCTGGACGACGGCCAGGAAGTCGTCGCCCACTGCCCGAATACCGGCTCGATGAAAGCGGTCAACGTGCCCGGCTGTCGGGTGTGGCTGTCGCCAAGTGATAACCCCAAACGCAAGCTGGCCTGGACCTGGGAATGGATTGAGCTTCCGCAGCCGGATGGCACCATTGCCTTGGCCTCCGTGCATACCGGGCGAGCGAATCGCATCGTGGAGGCGGCCATTGAAGCAGGTGATATCGCGCCGCTAGCGGGCTATCAAGCGCTCAAGCGCGAGGTGACGGTAGCCGGCGCGCGGCTGGATTTCCGTCTGGATGACCCTGGCCGTGGCGCTGTCTACATCGAAGTGAAGCAGGTGACGCTGAAAGAAACCGACGGGCATGGTTACTTTCCCGATTCGGTCAGCGTGCGTGGCGCCAAGCATCTGCGCTCGCTGCAGGCACTAGTCGAGCAGGGCGAGCGGGCGGTGTTGCTGTTTTGCGTGGCCCATGAGGGCATTGACGATGTGGCCCCCGCCGCGCATATCGACCCGGCTTACGCGGCGGCACTGGCGGAAGCGGCCCAGGCGGGGGTCGAGGTGCTGGCGTACGGGATAAGCGTGGAGTGGGTGGCCAGCAAGCCCGCGGCAGTACGCCTGACGCGGGCCTTGCCGGTACGCTGGCCGGCTCTCTCAGCGGCGACGCACGCGGAAAATGGCGATTTCACCGAACAGGTTGGGCCATAGGCGCGACGTCCAGTGCCCGCGGTGGTCGCCCACGCCCACCGCGCGGTCGACAATCATCAGCCCTTTGTCACGGCACAGGTGTTCAAAGTCGTTAAAGGTCGAGAGATGAATGTTGGGCGTGTCGTACCAGGCGTGGGGCAGCGACTTGGATACCGGCATATAGCCACGCAACCCCAGATGAACGCGGTGACGCCAGTAGGCGAAGTTGGGGAAGGTGATAATGCCTTCTTCAGCGACGCGCAGCATTTCATCGAGCATTTTGTCGGGGCGGCGTAGGGCCTGCAGGGCCTGGGTCATGATCACTTGGTCGTAGCTGTTATCGCAGAAACTGCCTAAGCCGTCGTCGAGGTTATGCTCGATCACATTGACGCCGCGGGCGATGCATCCGGTAATGCCGTCGTGATCGATTTCAAGCCCATAGCCGCTCACCCCTTTGTGCTTCGCCAACGCTTCGAGCAGCACGCCATCGCCGCAGGCAAGGTCAAGCACATGGGCGCCTTCGGGAACCCAGTCGTAAATCAATTCCAGATCAGCGCGCATCATGGCGTCTCCTCTGCGGCTGCTTGATCCAACTTGAGATCGCGGGCAGCGCGGTTCATGAACGCACCAAATACCGCGTCGTAGCGGGGTTCGGGCAATAAAAACGCATCATGACCATGGGGAGAGTCAATATTGGCATAGCTGACCGATTTGCCTGCCCGCGTTAGCGCATCCACCAACTCACGGGAACGCGGCGGCGGGAAGCGCCAGTCGGTGGTAAAGCTGACAATCAAGAACGGGCACTGCGCTGGAGCAAGCGCGTGGGCCAAATCCCCGCCTTGCGTCGCAGCCGGGTCGAAGTAGTCCAGCGCCTTGGTCATCAGCAGGTAGGTGTTGGCGTCAAAGGCGGTGGAAAACGTATCGCCCTGGTAGCGCAGGTAGGATTCCACCTGAAATTCAACCCCGAACCCGAAGTTGAGGTCGTTGCTACGCAGATCGCGGCCGAACTTGCTGCCCATGGCGTCTTCGGAGAGATAGGTAATATGGCCGACCATACGCGCCAGCTTGAGCCCGCGTTTGGGCACGGTGTCGTGTTCGGCATACCAGCCTTCAAAAAAGTCGGGATCAGAGCGAATCGCCTGGCGGGCGACTTCGTTAAAAGCGATGTTTTGTGCTGAAAGCCTAGGTGTTGCGGCAATCACAACGGCATTGGCCACTCGGTCGGGGTAGACCATCGTCCATTGCAGCACCTGCATGCCGCCAAGGCTCCCACCCACGGCCGCGGCCCACTTCGCGATCCCTAGATGGTCGGCAAGCCGCGCTTGGCTGGCCACCCAATCGCTCACCGTCACCATAGGGAAATCAGGCCCCCACTGCCGACCCGTTTCCGGGTTATGGCTCACCGGGCCGGTACTGCCATGGCAGCCGCCTAGGTTGTTAAGCGACACAACAAAAAAGCGGTTGGTGTCGATGGGTTTGCCGGGGCCAATGTGGGCATCCCACCAGCCGGGTTTGCGATCTTCCTCGCTGTGATAACCAGCCGCATGGTGGTGGCCGGACAAAGCATGGCAAATCAGCACTGCGTTACTACGTTCGGCGTTAAGCGTGCCGTAGGTTTCGTAAATCAGCTCGTATTCGGGCAGCACCTTGCCACAGGCGAGCGAAAGCGGCGTGTCGAACTTGGCGACATGCGGGGTGACCAGCCCGACGGTATCCGTCGGCCGGTCAGCAAAAGCAAGCGTGTCTGAATCGGGCATCGAAAGCGTAAGTCCTGCTGAGTGTGTCGTGTTGAATAAGCCTGTGAGTGCTTACAGGCCGACCAGGGCGCCAGAAATGCCAGCCGCGCGGATCAGTGAACCGACCAAAAGTCCGTCCACTAGGTTAATCGCGATAAACACCACAATGGGCGACAAATCAATCATGCCCAGCGGGGGGATTACCTTGCGCACCGGTGCCATGATGGGCTCTACCAGTTGCATGATTAATAAGGCGCCGGGATGGCTGGCGTTGGGCGCGACCCAGCTCAAAATAATCATCACAATCATGGCAAAAAAGTAGATTTTCAATATAGCGTTGGCCAACGACGCCACGCCTGCAATTAGCAGCCCGACGACGGGGGGCATGCCAACCCCGATGACCATGAAAATAGCGATGATGCTGACGACTTTAAGCACAAACCCTGCTGCCAGTGTGGCGAGATCAAAGCGGCCAGCGACCGGTCCTAAAAAGCCTTGAAAGAGGCCAACCACTGGTTGGGTGATCTTGACCACCGATTGACTTAGCGGGTTGTAATAGTCGGCCCGCGATGCTTGCAATAAAAATCGCAGCATGAGTAAGAAAATATAAATGTTAATCAACGAGTTAACTAGCATTAACCCGGCGCTGCCCAATTCGTTGCCCATCGTGGTTTCTCCTATAAATATCCGGGGTATTTAGTGACCGCTGAGTTCCTTTGACATTGCTTGGGCGCGCTTGGCGCAGGCCTGCATCGCATCGGCGATGGTCGTCCGTAGGTCGGCATCTTCCATGTGCTGAATCGCCTGTTCGGTAGTTCCGCCGGGCGACATGACATTCTGTTTTAGTGTTGCAGGGTCTTTATCGCTTTGTTGGGCCATGGTGGCGGCACCCAGTGCGGTTTGAATCGCTAGACGGCGTGCGGTGTCAGCCGGTAGGCCGAGTTTAACAGCGGCGTCTTCCATGGCTTCCAACATTAAGAAGAAGTAGGCCGGGGCGCTGCCTGATACGGCGGTTACTGCATCCAACAAAGACTCTTCATCGACCCATTCGACGATACCCACGGCTTCCATGAGCTGGGTGGCCATTTCGCGCTGCGCGTCGTTGACCCGGGCGTTAGCATACAGGCCGCTGGCACCTTGGCCTACCAGGGAAGGCGTATTGGGCATGCAGCGCACCAGGGCGTTATCACCGCCCAACCATTGGTCAATGGTGGCGGCATCGAGGCCTGCGGCAATTGAGATAACCAGAGGCTTGCGTTGTTGAATGCTGTCGCTAAGCGCTTCGCACACCTCGCGCATAATCTGTGGCTTGACCGCCAGTACCACAACATCTGCTTGGCTGACGGCGGCGTCATTATCCGTTTGCGTATTGATGCTCAAACGCGACCGCACCGCTGCCAATTCGCTTTCTCGTGGCGCGGTGGCGGTGATGTCAGAAGGTGTGACACCGCTGTCGATCAGGCCGCCAATGATGGCGCTTGCCATATTGCCCGCGCCAATGAAGGTGATCTTGCTCGCCATGTGGGTATCCTCTGTAAAAAATGGGCTGCATTGAGCAGCGTTATAGCATCTTGTCAGTGCCATGCTTTGCCGTTAAATGGGTGCCTGTTTAGGCCGTATCGCGCGCGCCAAAAATAGCGGTGCCCAAACGTACCAGCGTGGCGCCTTCTAACACGGCGGCTTCTAAATCGTCGCTCATGCCCATGGAGAGCGTGTCCAGAGGCGTGTCGGGCAAGGTTTTTTGAAGCGCTTCCAGCAGCTGGCGTAGCTCGGCAAAGGGGGCACGCTGAGCCTCTAACCCCGATGCGGGGGCAGGAATGGCCATAAGACCGCGCAGTTGAAGGCCCGGAAGCGTGGCAATCTGCTCGGCAAGTGCGGCCACGTCTTCTGGCATGACGCCTGATTTTGAGGCTTCGCGACTGATGTTTACCTGTAAGCAAACGTTGAGCGGCGGCAGATGGCTTGGCCGCTGCTCGCTGAGTCGCTTGGCGATTTTTAGCCGATCAACGGTGTGCATCCAGGCAAAATGCTCGGCGACGGCACGCGTTTTATTGGATTGTAGCGGGCCAATAAAATGCCACACAATGCCCTCTACATCAGCTAATTCGGCCTGTTTGTCCAATGCCTCTTGCAGGTAGTTTTCACCAAACTCGCGTTGCCCTAGTGTCCAGGCCTGGCGAATCATCGATGCCGGTTTGGTTTTGCTCACGGCTAACAGCGAGGCATCATTAGCCGGGCGCTTAGCGTCAATAAGGGCACTCTCTAGGCGCTTACGCGCGTGGGCAAGTGACGCTGGAAGCGCGTTATCTGTCATACTCAAGCACCTTACCGCCGCTGGGGAATAAAGATGGATATTACCGAACTGCTGGCATTCTCGGCAAAGCAGAATGCATCCGACCTGCATTTGTCCGCTGGTTTACCGCCCATGATACGGGTTGATGGCGATATCCGTCGGCTTAATGTGCCCGCCATGGATAACAGCGACGTGCGTCGGTTGATTCACGACATCATGAATGATCGTCAGCGCCGCGACTACGAAGAACACCTCGAAGTCGATTTTTCTTTCGAGGTGCCGGGCGTGGCACGGTTTCGTGTTAACGCTTTCAATCAGGCGCGGGGCGCTGGTGCCGTGTTCCGCACCATTCCCAACCATGTGCAATCGATGCAGACCCTTGGGTTAGGCGAAGTATTCGAGCGCCTATCGATGCTGCCGCGCGGCTTGGTGCTGGTGACCGGGCCGACCGGTTCGGGCAAAAGCACTACGCTTGCGGCCATGATTGATTACATTAATGATCAACGCTTTGATCATATCTTGACCATTGAAGACCCCGTCGAGTTTGTTCATGCCAGCAAGCGTTGCCTGATCAATCAGCGGGAAGTCCACCGGGATACGCATAGCTTTAAGGAGGCGTTGCGCAGTGCACTGCGTGAAGATCCCGATGTCATTCTGGTCGGCGAGCTGCGCGACCTGGAAACCATCCGTCTGGCGTTAACGGCGGCAGAAACCGGGCACCTGGTACTGGGGACGCTGCACACCACGTCGGCCGCCAAAACTATTGACCGGATCATTGATGTCTTCCCGGGCGAAGAGAAAGCCATGGTGCGCTCTATGTTATCCGAGTCGCTTCAGGCGGTGGTATCGCAAACGCTGTTGAAGCGCCAGGGCGGTGGCCGGGTGGCGGCCCATGAGATTTTGGTCGCGACCTCGGCGGTGCGTAACCTGATTCGCGAAGACAAAGTGGCGCAGATTTATTCGGCGATTCAAACCGGGGGCGGTTTGGGTATGCAGACGTTAGATGCCTCGCTGGCGCAACTGGTCAAAGACGGGCACGTCAGCGTCGACGACGCCCAGTCACAGGCCAAAGGCACGCTCGCCTCGCAGGAGACATAAGTTATGGTGAGCGACGCTGCCTCAACGCTGACGCCGACCCAATGGCTGCACCAACTGCTGGATATCATGGTGCAGCAGCAAGCCTCCGATTTACTGATTTCCGTGGGTGCGCCACCCAGCCTGAAAATGCCCAGCGGACTGGTTCCGTTAGGGCAGCAGTCGTTGAGTGCTCACCAAGTAAATGAGTTAGTGACGCATACCGTTCCTGACGGGTTTCGCGAACGTTTCAGCCAGGAACGCGAGGCGAATTTTGCGCTTGGGCTTGAGGATAAAGGACGCTTTCGGGTCAGCGCGTTTCAACAGCGTAACCATCCCGCCATGGTGATACGGCGTATTGAGCAGCAAATCCCTACCCTGGAAGCGCTGGGCGTGCCCAGCACAATCAGCTCTCTAGCCCATGCGAAGCGTGGATTGGTGCTCGTGGTTGGTGGCACTGGGACGGGGAAATCCACCACCCTGGCGGCGATGGTGCAGGAGCGCAACGAGCACGTTGGCGGTCATATCATCAGCATTGAAGACCCCATCGAGTACCTGCATCCGCACAAGCGCGCCATCGTCAATCAGCGCGAAGTGGGCATTGATACCGAGTCGTTTGAAGTGGCGCTTAAAAATACCCTGCGTCAGGCGCCCGACGTTATTCTGATCGGTGAAATACGCAGCCGTGAAACCATGGAACATGCGTTAACGTTCGCCGAAACCGGGCATCTATGTCTGGCCACGCTGCACGCCAACAATGCCAACCAGGCGTTGGAGCGGATTATTCATTTCTTTCCCCACGAGCGTCACGAACAAATCTGGATGGATCTCTCGCTTAATCTACGCGCGGTGGTGGCTCAGCAGTTGCTGCCGAATCTCAGCGGCGGACGCTGTGCGGCGGTTGAGGTCATGCTGCAGTCGTCGCGCATTGCCGATTTAATCCGCAAAGGCCGTGTAGCCGAGATTAAAGCGGCCATGGCCGCGTCGCGGGATGATGGCATGCAGACCTTTGATCAAGCGCTGTTTGATCTCCATCAGGCATCGCAAATCAGCCAAGAAGTGGCGCTTGCCCACGCCGATTCCGCCAACGATCTGCGGCTCATGCTGAAGCTGGGGGGCGATCCAGCGAATCGGCGTTCTTTAGACGAGCGCGTGCCGAGTCATTTAGCCCTGCGCGATCATGACGAGCCGTTGTGACACTAGGGCGCGTAAACACCGCCCAGTACGCGCGGCCCTTTAGCGCCGGTAACCGAGGCCACGTTGCCGGGTAGCTGGTGTAGGCGTTGATGAGCTAGCCAAGCAAATGCTCCGGCCTCGATCCAGTCCTCGGGCCAGCCGAAATGGGACGGTGATGCGAGAGTGGCGTGGGGGAGATGATCAGCGATCCGCTTCATAACATAAGGGTTATGCGCGCCGCCGCCACAGGGAATTAACGTAACCGGTTGGTCGGCCAGGGGTAATTGAGCGCTGCCTTGGGCAATGCTGATCGCGGTCAGCTCGGCAAGGGTCGCCTGCACATCGCAGGGCTGTTCATCACCGTTTAAATGCGACTCAAGCCAGGGCAAGTGAAACAGCTCGCGGCCAGTGCTGCGTGGTGGAGGTTGGTGAAAAAAAGGTTCTCGCAATAAGCGTTCCAGCAGCGGCTGATCAACTTGGCCGCTAGCTGCCCACGCACCGCCGTTATCATAGCGGCCACCCTGGTGCTTGGCATGCCAGGCATCCAGCAAGACATTGGCCGGGCCGGTGTCAAACCCAATGATAGGGTGTGTTGTGTCTTTGGGCAGCCAAGTGAGGTTGGCGATTCCACCTAGGTTTAGCACTAGCTGCTGGGTATTCTCTTGTTTGAATATGACTTGGTGAAAGGCTGGGGCCAGCGGGGCTGCTTGGCCGCCTGCCGCTAAATCTCGGCGGCGAAAATCGGCGACGACTGTGCAGCCCGTTAACTCGGCGAGCAAACTTGGATTATCCAATTGGAGCGTATAAGCGGGGCCTCCGGCATGCCCGCTGGGGGCGTGCTCGATCGTCTGTCCATGACTGCCAATCGCGTTGATTTGAGTGGCTGAGATACCCTGTTGCGCAAGTAGCTTTTTAACCGCTTGTGCTTGCTGGCGACAAAACGCATCTTCGGCGAAGGCCAAATCGGCGAAGCTCACCTGATGCGCATGACAAAGCGTTAATAGCGTCTGCTGCAGCGAGTCAGTGATGGGCTCGGCATGAGTGGCGATAAGACGTGGCGCTGATGTTGGCTCCAGAGCGACCAGCGCGGCGTCAATGCCGTCCAGGCTGGTTCCCGACATTAAGCCAATGTAATAACGGGTTGCGTCAGTAGTCGGTGTTGTCATTCCAGATGCATCCAAAGTAAGACGAAGGCTCAACCAGGGCGAACGAGCATGGTAACATCGCCCACTATTTATCATCACAACGCCAGCAAGGCGATGCTTACGTGGAGAAAAGCAATGAGTGAGGTGGATCAGGCGCTAGCGTTGTTGTCGCGCGGAACGCATGAAATTTTGGTTGAGGACGAGCTGCGCCAAAAGTTGGCTTCCGGACGCAAGTTGCGCATTAAAGCTGGTTTTGACCCCACTGCCCCTGATCTGCATTTAGGACACAGCGTGTTGCTAACTAAAATGCGCCAGTTTCAGGATCTGGGGCACACCGTTATCTTTTTGATTGGTGACTTTACCGGTCGCATTGGTGACCCCACCGGTAAAAACGTGACCCGCAAACCACTCACCGAAGAAGACGTTAAGGTCAACGCTGATACCTACAGAGAACAGGTGTTTAAAATCCTCGACCCTGAGAAAACCGAGGTGCGCTTTAATGCTGAGTGGTTTAGCGAGCTATCTGCCGCCAAAATGATCGAGTTGGCCGCCCAAAGCACCGTCGCGCGAATGCTCGAGCGGGACGACTTTGAAAAGCGCTACACGGCGAATCAGTCCATTGCCATCCACGAGTTTCTTTACCCGCTGGTTCAAGGTTACGACTCTGTCGCACTGGAGGCGGATGTCGAACTGGGCGGTACCGACCAGAAGTTCAACCTGCTGATGGGCCGCGAAATTCAGAAGCACTTCGGCCAGGAGCCGCAGGTGGTCATTACCATGCCGTTGTTGGAAGGCTTGGATGGCGTGCAGAAAATGTCCAAGTCGCTGGGTAACTATGTTGGGGTCGATGAAACGCCGGGCTCCATGTTTAACAAATTGGTTTCCATGCCGGACAGTTTGATATGGCGTTACTTCGAGCTGCTTTCATTGAAGTCTAACGAAGAAATTGACGCGCTTAAGCAGAGCGTCGAGCAAGGGGCCAATCCGCGCGATGTGAAAATGGAGCTGGCGCGCGAGTTGATTGCTCGCTACCACGGCGACGAAGCGGCGGCCAACGCGCATAAATCCGCCGGCAACCAGTTGGCGGATGGTGAGTTGCCTGACGACCTGCCCGAAGTCGAGGTTGATTTTGAAGGCAGTACTGACGCGCCGATTGCAGCGGTGCTCAACCGTTCGGGGTTAACCAAGAACAGCGCTCAGGCCAAAGACATGCTTAAAAATGGCAGTGTGAAGGTCGACGGTGAGGTCGTGGCGCAAGATGCAATGTTGCCCACTGGTAAGGCGTATGTGATTCAGGCGGGCAAGAAACGTTACGCCCGTGTGACGCTTATTTGAAATTTCTGTCACAACCCCCTTGCCAACTCGGCAGTGAAATCGTAAAGTACGCATCCGCTGCCGGGGACGCACGGCGTTGCCAGCGGTGGATGAGGTGTAAAAACCTTGGTTTGTCAGATGGTTAGGCAAATAGCTAGAAGGAAAAGCAGGTCGATTATTTCCTTCGCTTCTGCCAATCAGTGATTGACAAGCACAGCGAAGTGCGTAGAATACGTCTTCCTCGCTTAGCAGCGGCCACGTCATGTTGTATCGGCCCGCAAGCGATTGCTCTTTAATAATTTGATCAGGTAATTCATGTGGGCGCTTGCCGATGAGGGTGATAAATCACCAACTATCAAGGCAAGCGGTCATGAAAACGACAGTTTTTAAACGAAAGTTTTTAAACAAT
>NZ_FNII01000005.1 GCF_900103865.1 Vreelandella arcis | reverse complement strand
TTGGATGTTTGAGAAGGGCTGCTCCTAGTACGAGAGGACCGGAGTGGACGCACCTCTGGTGTTCCGGTTGTCACGCCAGTGGCATTGCCGGGTAGCTATGTGCGGACGGGATAACCGCTGAAAGCATCTAAGCGGGAAGCCCCCTTCAAGATGAGACATCCCAGAGGCCTAGAGCCTCCTGAAGGGCCCAGCGAGACCAGCTGGTTGATAGGCACGGTGTGGAAGCGCTGCAAGGCGTTGAGCTAACGTGTACTAATGGCCCGTGAGGCTTGACCCTATAACACCCAAGGGGTCTGGTCGCAGTGGTAACGATGAAAGAACCGGATACGCGCACTGAGCCGACTGTTTAAGACACAGGGCTTGGTAAGAGACGCACACAAAACACAGCATGATATCCATTTAAAGTTACGCCTGACGACCATAGCGAGCGTGAACCACCTGATCCCTTGCCGAACTCAGCAGTGAAACCGCTTAGCGCCGATGGTAGTGTGGGGTCTCCCCATGCGAGAGTAGGTCATCGTCAGGCACCTATACCGTACCCCAGCTTCAAACGAAGCTGGGGTATTTTATTTGCATCGAAGAAAACAAGGGGTCTCCCCATGAAGAGTAGCGGAAGGCCGCCCCGAACATCGTCAGGCACTTATTAAGAAAAACCCCGAGCACAGTGTGTTCGGGGTTTTTTGTTTGTGAACTGGCGAACTTAAACTACAGCACCTAATATAAAACGGCACTTAACTGTTCACTACCGTGATAAAAGGAGCATGGTTATGTATAAAGGATTTAAAGCTATTGGTGTGGCCATTTTATTAGCATTTCTAGCCGTCGGTTTGGCAGCCTGTGGAGATGACGAGGGGCCAGCAGAAGAGGCGGGTGAAAATATTGATGAAACCATGGAAGACGCTGGCGAAGAGATGGAAGAAGCCGGTGAAGACATGGAAGATGCTGCTGAAGAATAAGCAACCGCTAGCGTCTGCCATATAAAAAAGCCCCATTGCCGATGCAATGGGGCTTTTGAATTTTACGTTGTTAAACGCTAAGGATTAACGCCATTCGACCCGGTCAAAAATCCGGATGGCTTCGGGGTTGTTTTCCCCAAGGACGCTAATGTTAACTTCGTCTTTCTTGAAGTTGCCCCATGACTCAAGGACGGGATCGCGCTTCACGCTATTCACAACGGGGAACTCATTGTTACCCGAGGCGAAGATTTCCTGAGCAGTGTCGGACGCTAGGAACTCAAGGAATTGAATTGCATTTTCGCGGTTTGGAGCGCCATCAACGACCCCTGCGCCACCGACGTTAACGTGGGTGCCACGGTCATCTTGATTGGGGAAAATGATGCCAACCTTGCGAGCGGCTTCACGATCCGCCTCATCATCAGATTTCAATAAGCGAACATAGTAGTAATGGTTTGCCACTGCTAGATCGCATGCGCCGCTAGCAGCACCGCGGATCTGATCAGTATCACCGCCTTCTGGGTCGCGTGCCATGTTATTGACGACGCCTTGCGCCCACTCTTCAGCGCCTTCTTCCCCGTGATGCTCAATCAGTGACGCCAATAGCGACTGATTGTAGATGTTGTTTGACGAACGAATGCAGACGCTGTATTCAAGATCGTCGCTGGCAAGATCTTCGTAGCGAGTTATTTCGCTGGGGTCGACATTTTCGCGATTGTAAAAGATCGCACGTGCGCGCTGGCTAAAGCCGAACCATAGACCTTCTGGGTGGCGCATGGACTCAGGTAAGCGGTCATTGAGTACGTCGGATTCGATCCCTTGGAAAATGCCTTCCTGTTCTGCGCGCCACAGTCTGCCAGCATCAACGGTGAGCATAATATCAGCGGGGCTAGCAACGCCCTCCCGCTGGATACGCTCAATCAACTGATCGGAGTCGCCTTCCAGAATGTTAACGTCGATCCCGGTTTCTTCGGTAAACGCATCATAAAGGCGCTCGTCGGAATCGTAGTGGCGAGCAGAGTAGACATTGAGCTCATCCGCGACAGCGTGGCTAGCAAAAGCAGCGCTGGCGATAGCAACCGCGATAGGCGCGGCAAAGTATGTAGTCTTCATGGGCAACACTCCTTTTTATTGAATGATAATACGTTGTATTATTATCATAATTATTGAAGCGGTTTGTACCGTTAACGTCAAGCCTATGCAGCGTTGAAGCGTGCATATAGGTTAAATAAAAAATAGAATGTTAATTACTTTCAAACGTATTCGGTGTCTCTTTTGGCTAGAGACGATCCGTAAATAGACGGTGGTGCAATGACAGCAACGATGAAGGCTCCTCTACAAGCGGTGAATGAGACCGCGCTTGCTATGCATCGGGTGCAGCACGCGTTTGATGGGCATACCGTTGTGAAAGGTGTTGATTTGACGGTGGCGCCTGGGGAGGTGGTGTGTTTGTTGGGCCCCTCAGGGTGTGGCAAGACCACGTTGTTACGTATTGCGGCAGGTTTAGAGACATTGCAGGAGGGCAGCGTCAGTCTACAGGGGGAACAAATTGCCGCGCCTGGGCTGCGTCATGTGCCGCCGGAAAAGCGTAACGTTGGTTTGGCATTTCAAGATTCGGCACTGTTCCCACATCTATCCGTGCTGGAAAATGTCGCGTTTGGCCTCAAGCACCTGTCTGTCAAAGAAAGACGTGAGCGAGCCGAGGAGCTGTTATCGCAGTTGGGAATGGCAAACTATATGACGACCTACCCCCACATGCTATCAGGCGGTCAGCAGCAGCGTGTAGCGCTTGCTCGGGCATTAGCGCCTGAGCCTCGACTAATGTTGCTAGATGAGCCTTTTTCAAGCTTAGACGCACGGCTCAGAGATCGAATCCGCGATGATACATTGCACGTATTAAAAAAAGTGGGAGCCGCGACACTGCTGGTCACCCATGATCCTGAGGAAGCCATGTTCATGGCGGATCGCATTGCGCTAATGCGGGATGGACGCATTGTGCAGACAGGAACGCCGCGAGAGCTCTATTGTTCACCTAAAGATCCATTCGTGGTGACGTTCTTTGGAGAGGTTAATGAGCTTGAAGGCGTCGTAGAAGAGGGGCATGTTGCGACGCCCGTCGGTTGGGTGCCGGCTGAAAACATCGCTGATGGCACTACCGTTCAGGTGATGATTCGTCCCGAAGCTTTACGCATTATTGAGCGTGATTTGCCTGTCCATGCCCACGCGCATAGCCATATCGTGATGGCTAAGCTGCTAGGCCGCAGTAGTTTGCTGCACTTATGTGCACATGGAGAAAATGGTCAAGAAGCCCACCTGCACGCCAGAGTGCCAGGTGTCTTCCTGCCCAGCGAAGGCCAGCCGATAGATATTCATTTGGACTTATCGCAGGTATTTGTATTTCCACAGGACTCTCAGGATAGTATGCCGCAAGTGTAGCCATAGGGGCTTGCGGCTAAGTCCCCGGTCGTGAGCGGCGCATCGCCATGCTGAGTAGTATCACGGGTAGGATGCCTACCACCACAATGGCCAGCGAGGCAGTGGAGGCTTCAGCAAGGCGCTCATCCGACGCTAGGTTGTGGGCTCTTACGGCCAGCGTATCGAAGTTAAACGGACGCAAAATGATAGTGGCGGGAAGCTCTTTCATGACATCCACAAACACCAGAATGCCTGCCGCAAGTAAACTGCTACGCATCATCGGGGTGTGCACATAGCGCAGGGTACCGCCAGCGGTTTGACCGAGGGTGCGAGAGGCCGCGTCCATGCTAGGGGTGACTTTGCCTAAGCTGGCTTCCACCGCATTAAACGACACGGCAAGGAAACGCACTACGTAAGCGTAGAGTAGAATAAATGCCGAACCGCTGAAGATTAGTCCAATGATCTGGCCGTTATAAGCCTTTAAGCCTGTATTAATGGCGTTATCCAGCCAGGCAAAGGGAATTAAAATACCCACTGCAACCACCGAGCCGGGGATAGCGTAGCCCATGGCCGCGATACGGGTGGTAAAGCGCGCTAGCGGGGTGTTGTGGACGCGCACGCCATAGCTAAGTGACACTGCCATGCCCACGGCCATTAGGGCAGCTAACGCTGATAAACTGAGGCTGTTCCACGCGAAACCAATAAAGCGTGTTCCCAACAATGCATCGCCTTCAGTGAGCGCTAATTGAAGCAGGATACCGCTGGGCAATAAAAAACCAATGGTGATCGGGATGAGGCATCCCAGGGTAGCGGCTGCTGCCCGCCATCCATGTAGTGCATATTCGGGTAATTGTTGGTAGCGGTTGGTGGTATGGAAATAGCGCTTTTTGCCACGTGACCAGCGTTCCAGCAATACCAACACAATAACGAAGCTGAGTAGGCAGGCCGCCAACTGCGCGGCGGCGACGGGCTCACCCATGCCGAACCAGGTGCGGTAAATGCCGGTCGTGAAGGTGTCGACGCCGAAAAACTGAACCGCGCCAAACTCGTTGAGTGTTTCCATGAGGACTAGCGATACGCCCCCGACTAAGGCCGGCCGGGCTAACGGTACCGCGATGCTGAAAAATAATCGCCATGGTCCGCGGCCTAAGGTGCGGCCAACGTCGAGCACGCATACCGATTGTTCTAGAAAAGATGCGCGTGCTAACAAGTAAACATACGGGTAAAGCACCGTGGTAATAAGCGTCGCTGCACCGCCTAATGAGCGAACATTGGGAAAATAGTAGTCGCCGTATTCCCAGCCGAAGAGGTCGCGTACGACGCTTTGAAATGGGCCGGCAAATTGCAGAAAATCGGTATAGGCGTAGGCGATGACATAGGTGGGCACGGCTAAGGGGAGGAGCAATGCCCATTCAAATAATCGCTTGCCCGGGAAGCGGCACATCACCACCAGCCACGCCGTACCGGTGCCAATGACCAATGTGCCGGTGCCCACCATAAGCACCAACCAAAACGTATTGGTTAAATAGCGTGGCAGCACGGTGCTGGCAAGATGCTGCCAAACGCCCCCAGTGGGCATAAGAATGTGTGCAAAAATGACAATCACGGGAAGGGCGACGGCAAACGCAATCAAGAAAAGCGTGACGGACCACACGTTGAAACGGCTGAAAAAACGCTCAGTGAGAGCAGAAAGCCCGCGACTGTCAGAATGAGACAAGTGAACCCTCCTCGAAAAGCGACCGGCGTGTGATCGTAGCGTGGCGATAATGCAATGAAATATCAGTCGCAAATAGTATCACTTGAGCGCTGATGCTGTACAAAGCGCGACCACTAAAAGGCCTTCGCCTGCGATGCAATAACGCAGGCGAAGACGAGTGGGCAAAGGGAAGAAAACGGCTAGTCGAGCAGGATTGACGGTAGGCCAGTGATCAACACCGGGAAAAACGCCATTAGCACGCATGCGAGCAAAATGAGCGCGACAAAGGGAACAACCGCTTTGTAAAGATCCACGATTTCTACCCCAGGTGGCGCCACCCCTTTGAGGTAGAACAGCGCATAGCCGAAGGGCGGCGTGAGGAAGGATGTCTGTAGTACCACCGCTACCATCACCACGAACCACAGCACATCGATGCCCATGGTCTCAACGATGGGGAGCATGATCGGGAAGCTCAGTAGCACAATCCCCGTCCAGTCGAGGAACATTCCCAAAATAAACACCAAAAAGAGCATCAATATCAGGGCGCCCACCGTACCGCCGGGCATCGAGAGAACTAACTCGCTAATTACATCCATGCCGCCGCCGATCGAAAACACGCCGGTAAACGCGGTGGCACCCACCAGTACCAGCATCACCATGGTGGTCGTCTTGCCCGCATCGATTAGCGTGTTATAGCAGGTTGAGAGCTTACGGTCGCCAAAGATCATAAACAGGATAAAGGCGATGAAAACACCAATAGCGGAGGCTTCGGTCGCTGTGGCAAGGCCGGTAAACAGCGCGCCCAATACGCCCAAAATCAACGACATCGGCGGGACTACATACTTCGCTAGCATGATTAGAAGCTGTTTGGTGCTAACTTCTGCACGCTCTGCGGCTGGCACTTTGGGACCGTAAGAGGGCTTCACAAAGCAGATGATCAGCACATAAAGCGCGTACATCACGCCGAGCATTAAACCGGGCACCAGCGCACCGGCAAATAGCGCGCCGACTGAAACCGGCGAGTAGCTCGCCATCAAAATCAGCATGATGCTGGGCGGAATCAAAATGCCTAAACAGCCGCTGGCCATGATGACACCGGCGCTGAGCTCTTTGTTGTAGCCGTACTTCAGCATCGGCACTAGAGCAATCATACCCATCACCGCAATGGAGGCGCCGACGATGCCCGTGGTAGCGGCGAGCAGCACTGAGACCACGACCACCGTCAGCGCTAACCCGCCCCGCAAGTTAGCAAGCAATAGGCGCATGGCGTCGAACATTTTTTCGGTCACGCCTGAGTCGTTCAAAAAGCGCGCCATCAAAATAAACAGGGGGATTGCCACGAGTACGTAGTTATCCATGGCGTTGCCATAGACGTTATTAATAATAATGCCGAGTGTGTTGGTACCTGGGCCTAAAAAGGCGCCAATTACGGCGACGCCGCCAAGTACAAACGCCAATGGATGCCCCATAAACAGGCCAATCAGTAGGCCACCAAACATCACCAGGGTGAGTAATTCTGCACTCATGCGTGGTTCTCCTCACGCAGCTGAATAATAGCGCGCAGCACGACGGCAATGGCTTGCAGCAAGATCAACGCCGCGGCCAGCACGATCACGCCTTTCACGGGGTAAACCGGAATTGCCACCATGCCATAGGTGGTTTCGCCACGGCTGATGGAGCGCTCGAAAAAAGACCAGCCGTAGGTCAACATCAACCAGATGAATGGGATGAAAAAGACCACATAGCCGATAATTTCCAACGCCGCCTGCTTTTTGCGTGATAACAGGCGCTTTAACACATCGACCTCCACATGGGCGTGGTGACGTAACCCATAGGCGGCCATGAGCATAAAGTGGGCGCCAAACAGCATTTTCGTGACGTCAAATGCCCAGTCGCTTGGGCGCCCGAGGAAAAAGCGCATCGCGATGTCATACAGCACAATCAGCGTGATGACCGCGATAAGAGGCGCAACTATTCGCCCAAAGAGCTCATTGAACGAATCAATGGCTTTTGCGATCGCATGCATGGGAAGTCTCCCGGGTATCAATGAAGGCTCTTGACGAAAAAACCGCCCCGACACAAGCGCCGGGGCGGTTACGGTTGCAAATTACATGCAGGCTTCGATTTCTTCGAGCGACGGCAAGTTATCGATAGAACGGCTCATGTTGAACGGCACGGTCACATCACGCCAGTTAGCGTAGTGTTCCATGTAGCTGATCATGGAATGATAGACTTTTGCGTGCATCGGGTCTTCACAGGCGCCGCGCAGAATCACTTCGTTGGTCGCGTCTTGAATTGTGGCAAGATCTTCAGCTGATAGGGTACTGATTTCAACGCCATCCTCCTGGAACTTCACCGTCGCTTCAGTCGACTGACGTTCTGACCATGCCAGCGACCATGCCATGGTAGCGTCGGCCGCGATTTTCAGCGTTTCCTGCGTTTCTTCGGACAGTTCGTCCCACGCTTCTTTGTTGATCATGACGCCGAAGACGCTAGCGGATTGGTGCCAGCCCGGCGTTGACCAGTAATCCGCCACTTCTGAGAAGCCGGCATTGTAGTCAACGCCAGGTGTTGAGAATTCACCTGCGTCGATCACGCCACGCTCAATCGCTTGGTACACTTCGCCACCGGCGAGAGTGACCTGTGAGCCGCCCAACTCTTCGAGGACGCGGCCTTGGTCACGGCCAGAGAGGCGTAAGCGCTTGCCTTCGAGGTCAGCAATGCTCTCGATGGGCGTATTGCCCATAAAGCCGGATTCGTTGTTGGTAATACCGTAGGGCAGGTACACCATGTTGTAGTTGCCGTAGACTTCTTGGTAGAGCTCAAAACCGCCCCACTGCTGAATCCAGTTGAGGTAATCAACGCCGTTGAACAGGCTGGTGGTGGTGGCGAGCGGCGAGAATGCGGGGCTAAGGCCGGCCCAGTAACCAGGCCAATCGCCCGAGGCTTGAATAGCGCCGGTTTGGGTGGCGTCAAACACTTCGGTACCAGGCATCAGTGTGCCGCCAGCGCGGAAGTTGATCTGCAGTTCTTCGCCGGCGAGCTTGTTGACCAATTCGACCCAGTGCTGGTCGATTTTGATCAGATCCAGGTTATCGGGCCAGGTGGTGGTCATGGTCCACTCTTGTTGAGCATGGGCCGTCGAGGAAAGTGCGGCTAGTGCGACACCCGCCGCTAGGCCGGTGATGGCAAACTTGGCAGTTTTTTTCATGTTGTAGATCCTGTGGGTCGCCGTTTATTTATTAGATATTTAAGGATGCGGGTAGGGCAGTCAGCGTACTTTACGTTTACGTTAAGGCATGAATGCCCTGCAGTGTTAAATTAGCACACTCTGGCCGTTGCAATGCAACATCAGTTATTTCACAACTAGGAACCAGTAGACGCTCTTCAGACAGTTATTATTTTGCATAAAATCATAATGTTATTATTACTTGAGTGAACTGAATGGCTAGGTTCTAGGTGTGAAAACCGTTGAAAGAGGCGCGCCAATACAACCAAAGTTGCAAGCTGTTCGCCCTATTAAGGAGCCGTTATGCCCCCTTTATCAACTGGCGAAGACGTTGCGTCACGATCGGTCACGCTATTAGCTCAACAGGCGCGGCGATTAGCCAGGCGGCATTGGCGACAGCTGGTGTGGCTACATGGCGATCCCCAACGCTGCCAAGCGCTGGCGTCATCGCTTTGGCGAGCCCTGCCTTGGCATGACCCACTATGGGTAGGCGCGAGCGCGCCCGTAAAGCCTGCTATGAAGGCCAGCCAGACAGTCGCGCGCTTAGGTACCGAACACCAACTTGTTGTGGTGGATGCTCATGCTGAGGCGGGTGGCTTCAACCCTGATGCGCTGGGGGCAATAGGCGGTACCTTAGCAGCGGGAGGACTGTTGGTGCTGCTTACACCCGATAACTGGGGCCAGCAGCCAGACCCGGATTATGCGCGCATCGCCGATTATCCGTGGAGCTGGACGGATCTTACCTCTCACTACTTAGCACGCCTTAGCACTCAACTTGAGGCGTCGGTGGATATTACCCATTGGACGCCTGATGCGCTGCCGAGGCTTGGTCGGCTATGCGCCACGCCACCGCCCCTCGAAGCGCCCAGGGATACTGATTGCATCACCGTGGATCAAGCCGCGGCCGTTAAAGCGTTAGTGGGCATCAAGCGACGTCGACCTATAGTTATCACTGCCGATCGAGGTCGGGGCAAAAGCGCTGCCTTGGGTATTGCCTGTGCTCGCTTGTTGCAGTCGAAAACATCGCGGGTGATGGTCACCGCGCCGCGCTTAGCCGCTGTTGAGAGTCTGTTTGAACGGGTGGCAGCGTTATGCCCCGAGGGGAGTCGCACCGCCGCTGATCGGTTTGTACTCGCCAGTGGAGCAGAGCTTTTGTTCGTTCCGTCCGATGCGCTGGCCGAGCAGGTGTCGGCAGGCACGCTGGGCAGCGATGGGCGTTATTTGATGGTTGATGAAGCCGCGGCGCTACCCGCACCACTGTTAGCGGAGTGGTTGGCGGCCTTTCCACGGATTGCCTTTGCCACCACTGTGCACGGCTATGAAGGCTCAGGGCGCGGATTCGCATTGCGCTTTCGCCATGTGTTGGATGCGCAGACACCGAATTGGAAGGCGCTGACGCTAAACACGCCGGTTCGTTGGCAGGCGTCGGATCCGCTTGAGGCAACGCTCAACCAACTGCTGCTGTTAAACGCACCGTTGCCCGCCGCGAGGGAAGCGTTACCGCCGCCGTCCAGCTCTTACGAGGTGGCTCAGAGTGAGCTAGCCGAGCGCGAGGGCGACCTCGCTCAACTATTCGGTTTGCTGGTCCAGTCTCACTACCGCACCACACCCAGTGACTTGCGCCAACTGCTGGACGGGCCCGGTATGCGCTTGCGGGTTATCGGCCAACGACAACGCCCACAGGCGGTGCTGGTGACCCGCGAAGAAGGGCAGTTTACACGAGACCTTGCAGACCAAGTGGCACGTGGAGAACGTCGGCCCCAAGGGCATTTAATGGCGCAGTCGTTAGCGGCGCATTCGGGATGCCGTGAGGCATTGACGGCGCGTTGGCGTCGCGTGGTGCGCATCGCCAGTCATCCCGATCAGCGTCGTCAAGGACTAGGGCGCGCGTTGCTAGACGACGACCAGCGTGAGGCGGCGGCGCAGGGGGTTATGTTGTATGGCGCGACCTTTGGTGCCGATGCGGGGCTGTTGCGCTTCTGGCGCGCTCAAGGCTTTGTCACAGTGCGCTTAGGCGTTACCCGTGAAGCATCGAGTGGTGAGTTTGCGGTCATGGTGGCCAGCGCTATGAATCAAGCCGGTGAAACGGTGTTGAACGCCCTCCACGAGCGGTTTGTCGCCTCACTGCCCAGCTTGTTGGCATTCGAACTGGCGCGATTACCTGCAGCGGTGGTCAGTCTGCTGATCAACGAGCTGCCGGAACAACCGTTAACCGTCACCGAGTGGCAGGATATTGACGATGTGGCGACGGCCCACCGGTCACCGGCGCTGGCGCGTGCCTCCTTGCAGGCATTGGCGCGTGAGGCGACCCGCTGGCCGCTGTCAGCCGATAGCCAATCAGCGCACCAGCAACTGGCTGCCTGGGCGTTCCAGAATCAACCGCTTGCCGATGCGCCTGGGGATTCAGTGCGTGCGCTGCGCGATGGGGTGCGAGCGTTGCTAGCCCAGCGACCGCTTCCCCCCGCCGTCGGAGACCGTTAAAGTGGCCGGGTTATCCATGATAAAGAGTCCCCATGAACCAACATCTTGATACGTTGACCCCCGCGCTTGTGTGGCGGCATTTTCGCACGTTGTGTAATACGCCACGCCCCTCGGGACATGAGGCAGCGCTCGTCGCGCTGCTGGAGGACTGGGCCGAAGGCATGGGTATCGCCCACGACCGTGATGCCTTTGGTAATTTACGTCTACGTAAGGCGGCGACGCCAGGGTATGAAGGCGTCCCAGGACTCATTTTACAAGGCCATCTGGATATGGTCGCCCAGGCCAATGCCGGGCATGAGCACGATTTTCAACGTGATCCGATTAATACTTATGTAGCCAATGGTTGGCTGCACGCCAACGGTACGACGTTAGGCGCTGATAACGGCTTAGGTGTGGCCGCGATTTTAGCGCTGCTTGAAGACCCTGATCTCACCCACGGGCCGCTGGAGGCGTTGTTTACCCTCGAGGAAGAAACCTCAATGGGGGGCGCGCTGCAGTTGGCCGATAATTGGCTTGAAGGAACCCGGTTATTAAATCTCGATAGCGAAGATCACGGCGAAGTCTTTATTGGCTGTGCGGGTGGGGCCGACGTGGTCGTGGATGCCCAGCTACCCACCAAGGCGCTGGAGTCCGACGAGTGTGTGCTCAAGTTGTCGCTGACCGGCTTGAAAGGTGGCCACTCGGGCATGGATATTCATCAGCCGCTGGGTAACGCGAATCGGCTGTTGGTGCGCGTACTAAGGGCGCTAGAACATGTGGATGCAAGGCTGCTGGATTACCGGGGAGGCACGCTGCGCAACGCTATTCCTCGCGAGGCATTTGCCGAAATTGCCTTGCCCAGCGACGAGCAACAAGAAGCGCTAACTATCATCAATGAATTAGCGCAAACGCTGCGCCGCGAATTGGGTAGCGGCGATGACGGGATGCAACTAGTGGCCGAATCGCTCAGCCCGCAGCAGGACGTTGAGCCATTGACGCTGGATGCCAGTGTCATGCTAGTGGCAGCGTTACACGTGGCGCCGTGCGGCGTCGAGCGGATGAGCGCCGACGTGCCTGGGGTGGTTGAAACGTCTAATAATCTTGGCGTGGTAAGCCTGGCGAAAGGGCGGTTCCACCTGTGTGCCTTGGTACGATCGCTACACGACAGTGCAGTGGCCGCCATGGCGGATCGTTTTAAAGCCCTGTTTGGTCTGATTGGCGCGCGGGTCAATGTGGAGAACAGTTATCCAGGCTGGGTGCCTAACCCGGATGGGGAACTGCTCGAGCGGTTTAAAGCCTGTCACCAGGCACTGCTTGGAAAAGAACCCGAGGTCAAAGTGATCCACGCGGGCCTTGAGTGTGGGATTTTGGGCAGTAAGTACCCGCATCTCGATATGATTTCGTTCGGCCCAACGATTCGCGGTGCGCATTCGCCGGATGAGCGCGTTGAGCTGGCAACGGTAGATGAGTTTTGGCGCTTGCTGAGAACCCTGGTTGAGGCGTTGGCTAAACCTTGAACGTAAAACGGCACCTCGTGGGTGCCGTTTTCATCTCATCTTGATGCTGACTAAGGCTTATTTGCTCAGATAAGCGTTAAGCATCCAGACGGTTTTTTCCTGCTCGCGGATGTAGTCACTCGCTTGTGATGCGGTGCCTTCATCGTCAGCGTCCGACGCAATAGATAGCAATTCGCGCTGCAGTTCAATCAACGCTTGATAGCCGCGCAACACGCCATTAACGCAGGCCGTACCGTCGTGAACGTCTTTATCTTCCTGAATGCGCGACAGCTCAATGTAGTCACTATAAGCGTGTACCGGCTTGTGGCCCAGGGTGAGGATACGTTCGGCGACTTCATCGACTTTAGTGAGCAGGTCGGTGTAAAACTCTTCGAACTTAGCATGCAGCTCGAAAAAATCGTTACCTCTTACGTTCCAGTGGTAGCCCCGGACGTTCATATAAAAAATCTGGTAGTTGGCGAGCAGGTGGTTAAGCTTTTCTGCCAACTGGCTGGCACTGCCTTCGTGAAGGCCGATGCTATTGGTATCGGACATGTCCTGCCTCCTGATTGGCGTCGCCACGCGGCGACAAATGCTGATAGTTAGGGTAAGCGGCAGCGGTTGCATTGCAAAACAAGTTTTTTGCATCACGGCTATAGCGCTTGCGCATTACCCAATAACGGATACTTATTAAGTGCTGGCGAAGCGATCGCTTTTCAAGGGCGAGACGCTTGCCATAGCCGAATCAGGCTTTCGCAGCGCGATTCGAGCAGCTCCGCCGTACGCGGTAGCGCCTCATTTAACGTCATGGGGCCGTCGGCGAGAGCAAAAGCGGCCGTAACCCCTTCATCGAAGCAGGCCTGCCAGCCGTCGCCTAAGCTACCCGCTAGCACAATGACGGGCTTATGTTGTTGCTGGGCCGCTCGGGCTACGCCAATGGGGGTTTTACCCGCGAGGCTTTGGCCGTCCAGGCGTCCCTCGCCGGTAATCACTAAGCCAGCTTCGGCGAGTAAGTCGGAAAAACCGGTTTGTTGCATCAGCAGGTCAATGCCTGGCTTAAGCGTGGCGTTGAGAAACACTCGGGCAGCGAACCCCATGCCGCCTGCCGCCCCAGCACCGGCAAGATTGCGCTCGTCGTGGCCCAACACCTGAGCTGTTATATCGGCAAAATGGCCAAGGGCTTGGTCGAGCTGTTGAACATCGGCGGGCGAAGCGCCTTTCTGGGGCCCAAACACGGCGCTGGCGCCGCGTTTCCCCAACAGCGGGTTATCGACATCGACCGCGGCTTCAACACGCAATTTTCCAAGCCGTGGGTCTAGCCCCTCGAGGGAAAGCGTTGCTAAGTTGGCGAGTGCCGCACCACCGGGGGGCAGCGCTTGACCTTGGCCGTCAAGCAGTTCGGCGCCCAGCGCATGAAGGATCCCGGCACCGCCATCGTTGGTGGCGCTGCCGCCTAATAACAGCAACGCTTTTTCAGCCCCTTGGTCGAGCGCCGCAAGAAACAATTGGCCGACACCATAGGTGGAGGTATGGCGCGCGTCGCGTTCGTGCTCTGCAAGTGATTGCAATCCGCTGGCTTCTGCCAGCTCAATAAACGCGGTACGCTGCTCAGCTAGCCAACCCCACGCTGCCAAACGTGGGCGGCCAAGCGCATCCTGCACTGTTTGGTGGCGTCGCTCAGCGCCCGTGGCGGCGATCAGCGCGTCAAGGCTTCCCTCGCCGCCATCTGCCAGTGGGCAGATGAGTGGGCGAAGATGAGGAGCCGCCCGCTGCGCGCCCCGGGCCATGGCATGCGCCGCGTCCTCGGCACTGAGTGCGTCTTTGAAACTGTCGGGGCAGAACAGAATATGCATGGGCACCATCTCCGTCGATTGTGGTCTGTAAAGCGAGCTTAGCGTGCAGCGCTGCGCCAAACTAGCACCATCCGCCAACCCAAGGAGCGGTTATGAAGTTGACGCCTTTTAGTTTCGTATGTCTACTCGCTCTTGGCGGGTGCCAAGCCGTGCCCTCATCGCTTCCCAGGGCGGAGCCACCTCCCGCAGCGGCGTGCTACTTCCCCATCGATGCACCGTCCACCTTGACCGCCAGCGTCGATGTATTGACCGAGTGGGGGTTCAGCTTGGATGCCAGCGATACCAATTTGGGGCTGCTCAGCGCCAGCCGCACCCAAGAGCTGCATGGCTATTCAGACCTTTACGCATCGCCGCGGTTTCGTTCAGGCTCCGCGTTGCATCTATTCGGCGGGCTGGGTATTGGCGGCGGCACACGATTGGGGATCGGCTTGGGGGGTGGTTTTGGCCAGCCGCCCATTGAGGTAGAACGGGTGTCGCTATTGTGGGATCAGCGTCACATGCGTGTCTCACGTGATATTCGTCGTTTTGATCAATATGGCAGCCTGCGCGAGGGTCGCAGTGCAAGCACTGAGTCGTTCTGCCAGCGTTTACAGCATGCCCTGAGCGCGCAAACGGCCACAGGAGACCGTACACCATGAGATGGATTCACTGGGTCTCGCTAGGCTCGTTAATCGTACTGACCGGTTGTGCGACGACGCCGTCCCCAGAGCCACGCGAATTGGTTTATCAAGCGCCGGCTGAAGAAACCTTTCGCGCGGCGGTTAGCCTGATGGTGGAAGAAGGCTATGTCGTGCGACACGCTGACCTTGATTTAGGTCGTGCGGAAAGCGTGTTGTCGCGCTGGCCGAGATACCGCTTAATTCTCGACGTAGACCCGATGGGCAGTGCAAGCCGAGTACGTATCTCAGCCTGGCGGGGTGAGCAGCCGTTCCCGCCCATCCGCCTGGATCCTTGGTTAGTGGCCCTTCAACAACGGATGGGGCTCGCACCATGACGTTTCCTGTTATCACCTCGCGCGGGTTAGGGCGCTGGTTAGTGGCACTGAGCCTATTGGTCAGCGTCCAGGCAATGGGCCATCCCCATGGTTGGATTGATATCAGCGTGCGCATTCTTACGGATGACGAAGGGCGGGTAACCGGTCTTCATCAAACCTGGCGTATGGATCCCTTTTACAGCTTGGTGGTGTTTGAAGAACTGCAGCGAGTGGAAGGAACAACGCTGGATGCCGGGCTGGACCAACTGGGAAGTGAAATACGCGATAACCTTTCCCAGCAAAACTATTTCACCGAAGTGCGGGTTGATGGCGAGCGACAGCCGCTAGGCGAGGTGAGCGAATACACCGCCATGCAGCGTGATGGACGGCTGACGTTTATTTTTATCCTGCCGCTCTCCGCAGCGCCGTCGCTCAGTGGAAACACCCTGGAATATCAGGTATACGACCCGACTTATTACCTTGAGGTGGTGCACGAAGCAGAAGACGATCAGCCCCGCGACGATGCCCTGGTGTTGCGCGATATGCCGGCGTGTGTGCTAACCGTGCTGCCCGCGGATCCTGATCCTGAACGGGTAATAGCAGCGTCGCGTTTGGATGTGGATGAAAGCGGCGAACCCGGCCTGGGGCGTTTCTTCGCCGAAACGGGCCAAGTGGTGTGCCCATGACCTTGCGGCGTTTATCGTGGCTGTGCCTGTTAGGGTTGGCGCTTATCGTGCTTGGCTACGCGGTCTGGCACGGTGGGCTGTCATCGTTTAGTTACACCTTACTTGGCTGGCAGCGGGAACTGCATCGCGAGCTTACGCTGGCGCTAACCGCATTTTCTCAGGAGTCAGCGGCGACCACATGGTTAGCACTACTGGGCGTGAGCTTTGGTTACGGGGTCTTTCATGCCGCGGGGCCAGGGCACGGTAAAGCCGTGTTGGCGACGTTTTTGATGTCCCACGGTGGCGCAGTGGGTCGCGCGCTGGGGTTATCATTTGCAGCCGCGCTTCTCCAAGGGCTAACGGCCATCGCCTTAGTGGCCGTCCTGGTCTATGGCCTTGGCTGGGTAACGCGCCAGGCAATGGGGAGCGTGGTGTGGGTGGAGTACGTAAGCTTTCTATTGGTGGCTGCCTTGGGCGCATGGCTTTGCTGGCGTGCCATCGGCCAGTTGCGTCGCGCCTACGCTGCTGCCGACCACGACCACGACCACGACCACGACCACGACCACGACCACGACCACGACCACGACCACGACCATCAATGCTGTGGTGGCCACCATATCAGCCCCCAGCAATCGCTTGATTGGCGCACCGCGCTAATGACCGTCGGCGCTATTGGTATGCGGCCGTGTAGCGGGGCCGTGTTGATGCTGGGGGCGGCGGGCTTGTTGGGTCAGTTTGTGGTTGGCGTTGCCGCCGTCGCGGCCATGTCACTGGGCACAGGGCTAACGGTTTCAATGCTAGCCTTGGCCAGTGTCGTGGCGCGGGGCTGGGCCCAGCGGCGTTTAGCGCGGCAAGGTACCACCTATCAGCGCGCGCAGCGGGTGACCGGCTGGGTTGCGCTTGCTGGTGGTATGGTCATTGTTGCGCTAGGCATCTCGCTCTGGGCAGCGGGGGTAGCGCAGCCGGTAGGTGACCCTGTGCTCGGCGCACCACCCACCCAATCCAGCAACCCCCTGACCGGTGATCGCTAGCGCGCAAAGTCGAGCGTATTGATAAGCTCTAACAGGCGCGCCTGCATCGTTGTTAGTTGGCTGGCTGAATAAGGTTCGGCAACGCCATTGCCCCACACAGGTGCCGGCCAAACAGCGTCCTCGTGATAGCGGATCACGACGTGAACGTGCAACTGACTGACCACGTTACCCAGCGTGGCGATATTCACCTTGTCACCGCCAAAGGCGGCTTTCATTGCCTGCCCCAACTGGCTCGCCTCCCGCCATAGTTGCTGCTGTTCGGCAGTGGTCAATTCGAAAACCTCGCTTAGTCCCTCACGACGGGGCACTAGCACAACCCAGGGGTAGCGCGCATCCAGCATCAACAGCGCGCGACACAGTGGCAAATCCGCGAGATGTTGAGTGTCGCACGCCAAGCGTTCATCAAGCACAAACGTCGTCATGGTGTCGTTCCTTTGTTCAGCAATGTTGTGCCGCGTCTTGCCCGAGAAGGCGAAGTTATCAAAAGACTGTTACCCTGAGAGAGTACTTCACTCATACGTTTGAGTCGGAGCATCCCGATATTCAATGATTTGTTAAGGAGAACACTCATGAAAAAACTACTCGCGATGAGCTTCATTCTTTTGATGTCCGCCGGCGCGCTGGCAGGTTGTAACACGATCAGTGGTGCAGGTCAGGACGTTGAAGAAGGCGGTGAAGCCGTTCAAGACGCCGCAAGCTAAACACTGCCTAGCGTCTTTATGGGCCGGCGCTAAGCGTCGGCCTACTGCGTTATATAAAGGGGTGATTCTCTACCTATGACCTCCCCCTATCGCCCAGACAGGCAATCGACTCATGCTCCGCGACCACACCTTCGAGCGATTGGCACAAAGCCTGAAACGCTTCACTGGTGTGCCCAGGGCGTTGGTGCAGCTCAATTTCGACATGCCCTAAGTGAGGCAGCCCCTCGGCTTCCGTTATGATTCGACAGCCTAACGGTACGCTACGCGGTGTTTTAACTGTTATCGCCAGCCCGTTTTGTACCGGAACGTTAATGCCCGTTGGGGATTGGCTGACGTAACGAAGTTCCCAGCGTGTTTCCTCGCGACCTAGCGCGGAGAGGGCGTGCGCCCGAAAAATGCAGCCCTCTGGGTTGAGGGCCAATGGCAGTGTTTGCCATTGCTCAAGCGATGCGTGATCGGCCATGACCCAGACCATCGGCTCCCAGCCGAGTAATTGACCGGATTGGGTGGGTTTATGCCGCACCGACAGCACAATGTCTAATAACCCTTCCTGGAATCGCTTAACCAAGGCGTCACTGATATCACACTGCACTTCTAGTTGAATATGCGGGAACTGAGTTGAGAAGCGGGGGAGTAGATCGGGCAAGTAGGTGGCGGCCTGCTCTTCGGATGTGCCTAGCCGAATGATTTCGCCGTGGGTTTCGCCTTTGAGTAAATCTTTGGCCTCATCTTCCAGCTTGAGCATATGGCGCGCGTAGGGAAGCAGGCGCTCTCCCGCCGCCGTAAGCAAAACGCTCCGGCTGGTGCGCTCAAAAAGCGCTTGGTGCATCTGATCTTCAAGGCGCTTTATTTGTAAGCTCATCGCTGATTGCGTTCGGTGCAGCACTTTACCGGCCGCGCTAAACCCTTGGCATTCTGCAACGGTGACAAACGCGCGTAGTAAATCCGTGTCCATAATGAATGAGTCTTTTAAATGGGTGTTATCTCAACTATTCATTTCTATTATGGAAGAGCCTTCACTAGCCTGTCTATGAGAACATTAATGCGACAGGAGAGTGACCGCTATGCCGATGACGGCGACCGCACAATCCGCCAATGCACTTGACGGGCTGATTGATCTTGAACGATATCCGATCAATGAATTGGCCTCATCCAACGGGGAGGCGTTTATCGCCGACTGCCGTCGCCAGCTAGAAGCAGACGGCTGCGTGGTGCTTAAGAACTTCGTCCCTGAAGAAGCGCTAGCCCGGCTTGAGCGTGAAACGGAACGGCTATCGCCGGACGCTCACTACAACCAAACCGAGACAAACCCCTACAACAGCGACGGCGACCCCTCGCTGCCGGCCAGCCATCCCAAAAATCGTTTTGATGACCGTACCAACGGTTTTGTCGCCGGTGATTGTATCGACCATGACACCATTATTCGCCAGGTGTACGAGAATCCAGCGTTCCAACGTTTTATCGGCGCGGTGGTAGGTCTCGAAACCATCCACCAATACGCTGACCCGCTGGCTGACCTGGTGGTGAATGTGTTGCGCGAGGGCTGCCAGCATCCTTGGCACTACGACACCAACGAGTTCATCGTCACCATGATGACCCGGCAATCCCACGCTGGCGGGCGCTTTGAGTATGCGCCGGGGATTCGTAGCCCCGAGGGGGAAAACTTCGCTGAGGTAGAAAAAGTCATCGATGGTGACCGCTCACGCTTGAAAGCGCTCGATCTTCAGCCGGGTGATTTGCAGATTTTCTTTGGCCGTTATTCGCTCCACCGCGTCACGCCGGTTGAGGGCGATAAAGAGCGCCACACCGTTATCTTCGCCTATGCCAAGGAGCCTGGCTTCGTGGGTCGCCCAGAACGCGCGCAGCGTATCTTCGGCCGCATGGCGCCGGTTCATGAACGAATCCTTAAAGACGGCATGCAGCGTAGCGATAGTCTGGCGGATTAACCTCGCTTCGCCCTCGTTACCTCCTGACCCCACTCCCGATGCGAGATATCCATGAGCATTGTCGAAAGCGAAAGCCTTACTGATAACGAGCCGGATAACATTCCGGTCGTCCCGTCAGCCCCCATGGGCAACGGCGATAGTATTCCCACCGCGTTTGATCCCAAGCAGCTTCGCGCCGGTCGCCTTGAGCGACTGCGTGCCATGATGGCGGAAGAAGGGTACGCGGCGCTGGTGCTGTTTGACCCCAATAACCAGCGTTATGCGACCGGCTCGCGCAACATGTTTGGCTACTTTTTGCGCAACTCAACGCGTTACGTCTACGTGCCGCTGGACGGGCCGATTATTCTGTTCGAATACCCCGGCAGCGCGCATGTTTCCACCTGGCTTGAAACCATCGATGAGGCGCGTACCTCCAAAGTGGTGTGGTCGGCGGTTAATCAGCGCGACGGCATGTCATCTGACCCTTTTGGGGTTGAGATTGCCGATCTAGTCAAAGAACACGGTAAAGGCAACAAAAAAGTCGGGCTCGACCGCTGTGCACTCAACCTAGCGCGTGCGTTAGAAGCGCAAGGGCTTGATGTCTACGATTGCATGCAGGACACGCTGCATTGTCGTCGCATCAAAACGCCCGAGGAAATCGCCTGCTTGGCGCAGTCGATGGCCGCCAGTGAAGCCGCCGTGGCAGAAGTCGAAGCCGCGATTAAACCGGGCATTACCGAAAACGAGCTGTTCGCGATCATGTACGGCGAGGTGATAAGAGGCGGTGGTGAGTTTATCGAAACCCGCTTGCTGTCCTCCGGGCCGCGCACCAATCCTTGGTTTAACGAAGCCAGCGACCGCAAGATCCGCCCCGGTGAACTGGTGGCGCTAGATACCGATACCATCGGCTGCCATGGCTACTACTCGGATTTCTCGCGCACCTTTCATGTTGGGCCGGGCAAGCCATCTTCCTACCAGCGTGAAATATACCGCATGGCCTACGATCAGGTGCAGCACAATATGGGCTTGCTCAAGCCGGGCATTAGCTACCGTGAAATTGCCGAGCAGGCGTGGAAAATCCCCGAGCGGTTTATCGACCGCCGCTACCCCTCGATCATTCACGGGGTGGGGATGCACGGCGAAACCCCGCTGGTGGCTCACCACATGGATTTCGACCGCTTCTCCAAGGACGGTGTTCTCGAGCCGGGTATGGTGGTATCGGTGGAAAGCTACATTGGCGAAGTAGGCGCTGCCGATGGCGTTAAGCTGGAAGAAGAAGTATTGATCACCGAGACTGGTATCGAGCGGCTCTCGCGCTACCCGTTTAACGACGCCTTGCTCAATAGGTAAGTGTCATCGGCCTGACTAGCCGCTAGCGTTACTTCTTCAACGTTAGCGGTATCCCTCCATCAGTTCCCTCACCAGCGGTGTGTCGGCATCGCGGTGGGTAGGTAATTCAAAGCGCGCTTTGGCAATCGCGGTGCGCGATAGATCGGCCACGATCAGCGCCTCTTCGTCGTCGGCTTGCGCGAGCGTTTCACCACCTGGACCGAGAATGCGCGAGCCGCCCCAGAAGTGGCTGTCGCCCTCCGGCCCAAAGCGGTTGGCCATAATGACCGGCGTGCCATAGGTCATGGCGTAAAACCGGGTATTCAACGCCCAGTTTTCTTCATTGGAAAAGTCGTCGCTGACGATGCCGCTGGCCGAGTTGATCGGCGCGCAAAGCACCGTCGGGCGAGCGAGTAGGGCCGCATGCACGAGCGCCGGATTCCATAAGTCGGCACAAATTAGTTGAGTGGCGGACCATCCAGGACAAATATCGGTGTGCGTGAGCTCACTGCCATGGGTAAACCACTTGCCTTCTTCCAACCCGCCATAGGTAGGCAGGTTAAGCTTGCGATGCACGGCCATTAGCTGACCATGCTGAAAGATGGCCAGCGCGTTGTAATACTCACCGGGGCTCGCCTCTTCCACAAAGCCGACCACCACCTGCATAAAGCCGCACGCGTCAGCCAGCGCTTTAAGGCGTGGGTCTTCCAGCGGCATCGCCACCTGCATTACCCGGCTGGCCAGCCGATAGCCCGTTAGCGAAAGTTCGGGGAATACCAGCAGCTCCACACCGTCACGCTGCGCCTCACCTATCAGCGTCAAATGACGCTCAAGGTTATGGTTCACGTCGCCAAGCGTGGTATTGATCTGGGCAGCGCCTACCCGAAGCTTATTTTGATAGTGCATTGGGCTCCCCCATTGAAAAAGCCGCTCCATTGGAGCGGCTTTGTGGCGATATTGTAGCGAAACATTATGCCAGTGCCATGCACGAGCGCCTAGCTGTGTTAGAGCAGATCGTTTTCTTCGAGGAAGCTTCTTGATACGTCTTCGATTGACTCGCGCTCGACATCCACGCTGGCATTGAGTTCGGCCATGGTTTCGTCATCGAGCAGCGCCGAGAGTTTATTCATCTGGTCGGCAAGTTCGGGATTAGCTTCCAGGGTTTCCGTGCGTACTACCGGGGCGAGGGCATAAGCCGGGAAAAAGCCCTGGTCGTCTTCGAGTACGTAAAAGTCAAAGGCAGGGATGCGACCGTCGGTGGCAAACACAAGGCCAACGTCGACTTCTTCATCACGCAGCGCTTGATATACCAAGCCTGTATCCATGCGGCTCACTTCGCTGCGACCTACGCGAAAATCGTAGGCTTCCATTAGCGGGCGCCAGCCATCTTCACGGGCGTAGAATTCAGCGTTAAGCGCAAAGGTCAGGCCTTCCTCATTATTGACCGCTTCGGCCAGATCGGAGAGCGTTTCGATGCCACGTTCCTCGGCGGCCGCTTCGCGCATGGCAAGCGCATAGGTGTTGTTGGCATCCGACGGCTCAAGCCAGGTTAGGCCTTTCTCGGCATCGAGTTCCTTGACCCGTTGGTAGGTTTCTTCAGGGCTTAGGCTTTCGCTGATGTCGTTGTAGTTGATCAGTGACGTGCCGGTGTATTCCCAATAAAGGTCAATCTGACCGTTTTCCTGGGCTTGGCGCAGAATGGCCGAGCCCATGCCTGCGCGGCTATCAACATCGTAGCCGAGGCTGTCCAGATACTGGGTGGTCATGGTGGCGAGGATCTGCTGCTCGGTAAAGTTCTTACCGCCAACGCTGATTTCGTTGGCGTTAGCCAGCGAGACGCTGCTCGCCAGGGCAATGCTTGTGAGTGCGGTGGTGAGTGTTTTCATTATCGAATCCTTCTTTTGTTAGTGAAACGTCTGTGGTGGTGAAACTTAAGCGCGACCGGGGTTGACCCCACGGGGCACAATGAGAAAAGCAATAGTTGCAATCAGCGCATCGACCACGATCGCCAACAGTGCGGTGGGAATGGCACCGGAAAGCATCATGACCGGGTCGTAAAGATCAATGCCGGTAAAAATCAGCTCACCGAGACCGCCAGCGCCGATCAAAAACGCCAGTGGAACCGTGCCTACATTGATGGTGAGTGCTGTGCGCATTCCCGCAAAAATCACGTAGAGGGCATTGGGCAGCTCGACTTTGAAAAGCCGCTGCATGGGTGACATGCCAATACCGGCAGCGGCCTCCATCAGTGCCGGGTTAACACCTTTTAACCCGGCATAGGTGTTACGCGTAATCGGTAACAGCGTGGCGACAAAAAGACCAAACACCGCAGGCAACACGCCAATGCCTAGAAAGCTCATCGACAGCGCGAGCACCGCCAGGGTGGGGATAGTGGTGCCTACGTTGAGCACTTGCATGAGTGACTCGGCCACTCTGGCCATGCTCGGGCGGGAGAGCAAAACACCCAGCGGAATGGCGACGATGATCGCTAGGCTACCCGACATCGCCGTGAGCCAGATATGCTGAACCATCAAATACTGGACGTCAGGCAGATACCAGATGAACTCATCAATAACACCGCTCGACTGGCTCCATACACCGGCGAAAAAAATAGCCACTAGCACCAGTACCTTTAGCGCCCCTTTTATGGATCGAATAGGCATGGTTACTCCTTAATGGCCGCCGATGGCTTGCGATCATCCCCCTGGCGAGCGCGGTAGCGTGCGCCTAAGTGGCTGGTCATGGCGCGCTGGGTAATTTGCCCACACACCGTGCCTTCTTTATCGACGCAGGGCAGCCAGGTTTGGTCGTGGGCAAACATCAATGAGGCGGCTTTGCGTAGGTCATCGTCGAGATCGACAACCGCCGGGACGGCTTGGAAGTGGTCGCGGCAGTAGCCTTTGGTGGTGCGGGCGATGGAGCGGTTAATAATACCGGCAGGCTGTTTTCGCTCGTTGACCATCAGGATGGCATTTTGGTAGCCGTAGTCGTCGATTTTGGCGAGCGCGCTTTCTAGCGTGTCGCTGGGGATGACCGTGCCGATCTCATCGGTGACAATCTCGCGCACTTTGACTAGATTAAGGCGCTTGAGCGCACGGTCTTCGCCGAGGAAGGATTCCACAAAGGCGTTTTTGGGCGCTGCGAGTAAATCATCAGGCGTGGAGTACTGAACCAACTTCCCCTCACGGAAAACCGCCACGCGGTCGCCCATTTTGATCGCTTCATCGATGTCGTGGCTAACGAACATGATGGTTTTGTTGAGATCCTGCTGCATCTTCAGGAACTCATCTTGAATGACGGCACGGTTGATCGGGTCGATGGCCCCGAAAGGTTCGTCCATCAACATCACCGGCGGGTCGGCGGCGAGTGCACGAGCAACCCCGATACGTTGCTGCTGGCCACCCGATAATTCGCTGGGGAAGCGCTTTAGAAACGCATCCGGCTCCAGCGCAATCATCGCCATCATTTCACGTGCCCGTGCCTTGTATTTGGTCTTATCCCAGCCTAACAGCTTGGGCACAATGGTGATGTTTTCCTCGATGGTCATGTTGGGAAACAGCCCGATCTGCTGGATCACATAGCCAATGTTGCGGCGCAGTGTCTGGGTGTCGAGGCCGGTGGTATCGTCGCCATTGATAAACACTTTGCCGGAAGTGGGCTTAACGATCCGATTGATCATCTTAAGTGTGGTGGTCTTGCCGCAACCCGATGGCCCTAAGAGGACGCAGATTTCCCCTTCCGGCACTTCCATATCGATATGGTCAGCGGCCACCACCGCGCCTTTCTGTGTATCGAACACCTTTGTCAGGCTTTCAAGTCGAATCATATGGGTGTCTCTTATATTAAAAATTACATCAGGAAAGAGGCGTTAGGTCGCCGCGGCCTCACGGCTCATCCCTCTAGGGGTTAGGCGCTTTTGTAGATACAACAGCGAATAGTCAACGATAATGGCCAGCAGGCTCACGGCGATCGCGCCGACGATTAGCTGGCGCGGATCAGACTGAGAAATACCCCGGCTGATAAAGGTGCCTAACCCACCAGCGCCGATATAGGCAGCAATCGCCATGACGCCAATATTGAGAACCACGGCCGTGCGAACCCCCGCCATGATGACCGGTATGGCGAGTGGAATTTCAACCAAACGCAAGCGCTGATTGGGGCTCATGCCGATGCCCCTAGCGGCTTCTCGCAAGGCGGGGCTAACGTTATTAATCGCCGTGTAGGTGTTGCGGATGATAGGAAGCTGGGAGTAGAGCAGGACTGCGATGACCGCAGGTACATAGCCGATGCCGTGCCCAATCAGCGACAGCACAGGAATCATGATGCCAAAAAGCGCAATTGACGGGATAGTGACGATAATGGAAGCCATATACAGCACCCCCTGAGCCACCCGCTCGTTTTTGGTGATGGCGATACCTATCGGCACCCCGGTCAAGGTGGCAATGCCCACTGCAACGCCAACCAAGGCAATATGCTCTATCGTGCGCGAAAGCAGCAGGCTTGCATTGTCTAGGGCATACTGAAGTAGTTCCAAACGCAGCCTCCTTATTATAAAAATGGTGAGTGGCCAGAACGCCGTCCGTCAGGAGGCATCGCCCCTTTAGGGCTCTTTATGGAAGGAAGAAGCTTAACAAAAGGGTAGCGCGATTATTGGTAATAAGGATGACGATGCGAAATAGGCTGAATTAGCAGACGTTATATTGGTTCGTCATGAGCGTGTTTTAACCAATAGCTTCCCTGGGGTAAGAAAGGCCTGGGCCCGTGCAATACAGGGCTGAGGTCTTAAGAGCTGGCCAAAAGAAGCGCCTAACTAATGGGGGAAGTTCACCCCAACGACGGTATTACTCTAGTCATGTCGAATTTCTGCCCACCCTTACCGATGTTTGCGCAGAAGAGCCTTAGAATCTTGTCTGCTAGGCTGTCTTGTTAGGGTTTCATCAGATTTTCCAGCTCATCCGCTCGCTGGATAGTTTCGTTTAGCACGCACGCATTGGCGTTTACGCGCGCCAGCGTCCCCCCTTCAGGATCGGCATAAAAGGCGCAGTTGGCTTCCTTGTACTTAATCCACGCTCGTTGGGCGGTAAGCAACTGCTCGCGACGACGACTGCTTAACTGGCTGCGAAGCCGCTGGTAGTTTTCATTGAGCCTCTGGTCCTGGCGTTCATACTCACTTGAGATGCAAGTGATGATGTCGAGTGTGCTGATGGCCTTCTGCATACACGCCGCATGCGATTGCGATGGTTCCTCGCCGTAAGCGGTAGCACTAACCAGCAGGGTAGCGCCAAGTAGATAGTGCCGAATGCGTTGACGTTGCATGGATTTATTTATCTCCTTCAAAGAGGAAAAAGTGCTCACGCCTGTGGAGGTGGGAGAGCAGGCTTTTCATAGCAATGAGTCATGACAATAGCTTACCTATTGCCTCAGTTGTTGCACTTGCTCATAGAGACCCGGTATAAGGCCTGAAGGTGTCTATGAAAGCGGGAACAATGTTTTGGGCGTTCTCACACCCGCCACAATCAGAGCGTAGCAAGTCTGGCGCGGCAAAGCTGCTAAGCCAACGGCTTTATCCACATGGAGATTGTCAAATGCCATTTCATTTCAAGCCCGCGTGTGTCGGTATGGCCGCGTGTAGCCTACTGGTAGCAGGGCCAAGCTTGGCTAGTGCGGAGCGTCTTGAGTCCGATCTTATGGCTCTCTTTGCCAACGGTGAACTGAGTCTTGGGGATGTCTCAAAAGCAACGATGCGTGACCGATTCACAGCGGAGGACATCGTTTATGAAACGCTCGAAGGGGAGCGTCTCCAGGTCGAGCGTTATATTGTCATCGGTAACTACGATAACCCTGATGAGGTTCGCTTGGAGGGCGTCCGCGTCGAAGACAGCCTTACTGAGCTGCCGCTATTGAGCTTTGAGAGCCTGGTCTTGGGGAAGCCGGGCATGGCGGTCTTCACCGATGAGGCGATGCGAGAGACGCCTCTGCATCTAGCAAGTTTTAGTGTTGATGGCATAGCGCTGGATCTTAATTCTGACCTAGCCAGTGAGATTGTCGACGAGTTTGATATTCACCAGAGTTCTGGGCGTCTAAAGATTGCTAAAGTGCGCGGTGAAGCCCTCTCGGCGGATGCTTTAGGCATGCTCGAATTCAGCGGCGTGGCGATGCATAGTGAGGATCTGGGTGATTTTGGAAGTGGCTCTTTCATTCTGGAGCGGATGCGTATCGACGATCTTCGCGGAATGCAGAGTGAACAGGAGGAGCATCTAGGCGCCATGTTGTTCGAGAACATGGCCATCGAGAGTGATGCGCTGGTCGCATCATTTGGTAATTTTCGGGTCGATGGCGATTTCAATGACGGTGAAGGTGGCATATGGCTAGAGACGTTTGAACTCGATCTCAACCGAATGATCACTTTGGCTCCTCCTGATGAACGCACCGAAATGCGCATGGTCAGCAATGTGCTGACCGATGGCAGCGGCAAGCTTGCCCTTGACGCTCACTTTACGGGACGCTGGGAAGAGCAAGAGAGCCACAGCGTGCTAGGCGGAGATAGCCGTATCACGCTAAATGATGCGTTGGGCCTGAGTCTTGATCTCAATTTGCCGATGGTGCTGCCAGAGAATGTCGCGCCCATGGATGCTCTACGTGATACCCGCCTGCTTGATACGGCCACACTGCTTGGCGGTGATATCGCGCTAACGCTGGATGATGAAGGCCTCCTGGAACGGCTGGTCATCTTGGGCGCGACGATGGAGGGCGTGCCAGAGGCTCAGATTGTTGAGATGGCCCGTACCCAGGCGCAGGGTTTCGGCATGATGTTTGGCCCTGAAATCCAGTCGGTAATGATGGGTATGGTCGAATTGCTTGAAGGCAGTGCTAGCCAACTGATGCTCGATATCACACTGCCAACTGAAAGCAACTTGCAGACCTACACCGAAGACCTGCTGGGTCTGCCAAGCCAGCTTTCCGTTCAGGTAGAAACGCGCTGAAGCGATCCTTCTGTCGGTAACGGCTTTTCTGATCGCTCCCCACAAAACCCCAGGCAAATAAAAAAGGCAGATCAGTAAGTAACTGATCTGCCTCTCTAAATATTGGTAGCGGGGACCGGATTTGAACCGATGACCTTCGGGTTATGAGCCCGACGAGCTACCAGACTGCTCCACCCCGCATCAACGTGTGGCGTATTCTACGCTTTTTTGACGTTTCGTCAATAGGCATTTTAAAACGTTTGGCCTATAGCCGATGATGGCTTTGGTACTGCAACATATGGAGAGTAGCGCTATGCTAAATAAAGTAACAAGAACAATGCTGACTCTCGGTTGGTCGCGCCTAATGATGCGATTTTCCGTTGGTACTTAAGCGCTAAGGCGCTTTTCATAATGGCTTGTGGTTTATGTTGAACAACGCCCAAGTCATTCGTTATATCAGGGAGGTAGTCAATGGCCAATCAAGCCCCCGTCGCCTGGGTAACTGGTGGAACTGGTGGTATCGGTACGGCGATTTGCCGTTCGTTGGCAGATGCGGGTTATCTGGTCGTGGCGGGTTATCACAACCCCGAGAAGGCCAAAACCTGGCTGGCATCGCAGCAAGCGGACGGTTACAACAATATTGCGTTATCCGGTGTCGACCTCGCCGACCATCAAGCCTGCCTGCAAGGTGCCCAGCAAATCATAGAGGAACATGGACCTATCAGCGTGTTGGTCAACTGCGCGGGGATTACCCGTGACGGCACCATGAAAAAAATGTCCTACGAACAGTGGCATGAGGTAATCGATACCAACCTTAATAGTGTGTTTAATACCTGCCGCAGCGTGATTGAGACGATGCTCGAGCACGGTTACGGACGTATTATCAACATTTCCTCGATCAATGGCCGCAAAGGCCAGTTTGGCCAAGTGAATTATGCGGCGGCGAAGGCGGGTATGCATGGCTTAACCATGTCGCTTGCCCAGGAGACAGCGACCAAAGGCATTACCGTGAATACCGTATCGCCAGGCTACATAGCCACCGATATGATTATGAATATTCCTGAAAAAGTGCGCGAGGCGATCCGTGAGACGATCCCCGTCAAGCGTTACGGTACGCCAGAAGAAATTGGACGTCTTGTGACGTTTTTAGCCGATAAGGAGTCCGGGTTTATCACCGGGGCTAACATTGATATTAACGGTGGCCAGTTCATGGGATAAGCCCCGTGTGACTTGGCCCAAGACGAAAAAGCCAGCGAGGATGTGCCTCGCTGGCTTTTGTTGTTTAAACAAGCGGCATCTTGGCAAGTCGCGTGAGCAACTCGTCCAGTTCATTGATCTCTTGCGACCATAACGGCTTGGGCATGGGGCCTAGGGCGATAAGGCCGGCGAGTACATCGGTGACTTCTTGCGCTCGGGTGCGTTCCTGTTGAAGGCCGCCGTTGAGCCGTTCCACCTGAATGGCGAGCCGAAGCGGTTCATCTTGCTGTTGTACGCGTCCCATGGCCAGTAATGAAAGGTGGACGCGAAGGCGGGCTAGCTGTTCCTGCAGCTGTGCTTCGTGACCGTCGGGCAGAGCTTCCTCGCGGCGTTGATTACGCTGATGGTGAGCGTCGGCAAAAGGCGCAGGCAGTGATTGCTCGCCCAGCACCGTTGTCGCGTCTACCGTCTCGGGCGGCTCCCCCGCCAAGCGGCGCTCGTCGGCATTTAAGTGCGCCTCCATTAAGGGCATTAGTTGCTGCCAGGTGGTGACAGTGCCAGCGACCTCAAGGCGATTTAAGCGTTCCCGGCGGGCGCGAATAATACCGCTTAGGCGTCGCTGCATGCCTTCGCTTCGACGGCTGCGGGGCAACGGCTCTAGGCGCGTGGCCTGATCAATAAAGGCCTCTAACGTCGCGCTGTCGGCGGCCTCTTGTGGTTGCCAGCTATCCATTTCGTCAATCAGCGCTTGCAGCGTGTCGAGCTGGTGCTGCTGTTGGGCGAGTTGCTCATGTTTATGCGCATCGCGCAGCGCAAATAGCTGGTCGCATTCGTGGCGAAAAGCTTTCCAAAGCGACTGTTCTTCTCCTTTAGGTGCGCGCCCAAGCTGTCGCCATTGCTGCTGGAGCTGCTTGGCCTGCTCGATGCGCTCGGTTATCGGGCGGTCGTCCTGACGCAGGTCTTGGACTTTTTCGACCAGGCTTTTTTTCTGGCTGGCAATATGCTCAGCGCGGGTGTCGATCAAGGCTTGCAACTGATGTCGAAGGCGGCCAAACCGTCGACCAATGGCTTCGGCCTGATCGCGCGGTACGGGCGAATGGTGCCGCCATTGTTGGCGCGCTTTATCGCGGATTTCGCGCAGAATATCGGGGTCGGCATCTTCCGACGGCTGAGCCAGCAGCGTATCGAGCTGTTCGCATAGGGCTTCCCGGGCACGCAAGTTAGCCTCGCGCTCCTCGGTTAGCCGTTCACGCCATGGGGCGAGACGTTCGTGGATACGGTCTGAAGCGGCGCGAAAACGCGCGGACAGATCTCGGTTAGCGGCGGCATCGCCGAGCGATTTCCATTCTTTCACCAGCTGACGATGATGGCGATCCAGCGCTGTATCCGCCATATGCTGGTCATCGGCTAGCGCCTCAATGGAAGCACACAGTTGCTCGCGCTTTGGCCCGGCGACAAAACCTCGCCAATCGCGCAGTTCGGCCAGTTGCGCTCCCAGGTATTTGAGTCGCGATTTGAGCGGCCTCGTCTCTGGGCCGGTGAGCGCATCGATACGTGGCTTTAACCGCTGATGAAGTCGGCTGGCGCTTTTGAAAGCCCCGCGCTCGAGTAACTGCTCAAAGCTATCTAAATCAGCGTTGTAGGCGTTGAGTTGCTGGGTGTCGGTGGCGGTGTCATTGCCAATATCATTGGCGTGTGATGCCGCCCCGATGGCCTCTTGCGCTTGGCGAGCCAGTGCCGGCATCGTCAAGCTGTCGGGCCAGCGGCATTGGTCGAGCAGCGTCGCAAGCCTGTCGTGGTCGGTATCGGCTAGCGCTTGTTCTACGTCAGCGCTAACGAGCTGCCAGCGTTGCCATGCTGCTATGCAGGCCTCGCAATCGTTGAGCACCTGGGCATAGCGCTGGCGGGTCGAGTCACTGGGCGGGTGCTCGTCGGACAGATGCTGCCAGCGTTGGCCAAGCAGTTGCCGCTGAGCGCGAAGGCTGTCGATATCCTGTGCGGTGAGCGGGTTGCCCAGGCGTAGTCCTTCGAGCGTTTCCTCGATGCCCTCTAGTAGCTGCTCACGCGTTTGATCGGCGGACTCGCGCTGTTGTTCGTGCTGCTGGCGAGCTTGCTCTTGCGTTTCGTGATCGTGCAGCGTTTTGCGGCAGGTGAGCACCGCTTGGTGATAGCGCACTTCTTGATCATGGCTAGGCGATTGGCTGAGGTGTTCCCATTCACGTTGCAGGTGACGCAAACGGCCGCCGAATAATGGTTCCCAAGGGGTTTTGGCGAGACGTTCTAGCTGTTGCAAGAGGGTTTCGCGCTGCTGCTGCTGGGCGTCTGCCCACTGGGCATCCGCGCGCAGCGCATGCAGGCGATCGCGGGCCAGTCGAGTCACTTGGCGATCCCGCCTTGCCTGCTTCAACAGCTGTTTTAAGCCGGCTTCGCTGGTCACGCGATCCGCTGCTTGGTGACGAACGGCCGCCACGCCATTATGGCAAGCGTGTTCGATTAGGTCGGTTTCGTCAGTCAGTTTGGCCAGCGCGTCGAGGCGTAAATTGAGATTGTCCCCTTTGAAGGCAATGGCATTGAGTAGCGTGGCATCATCGATGCGCTCAAGCAGTGCTTCACGTTGACTAAGCACCGTGTGACCCTGCTGGCCGCTGAGGCGTTGGCATACTGCTTCTTGCCAAGCGGGGTCGTCTTGATGTGTCGGGTAAGCCTCGACGAGTCCGTCAAGGTCATCAAGGGCGAGGAGCGCTGCTAGCTGAATGGCGCTGTCCTGATCCTTAGTAAGTGAGGCAAGCGCTTTACGCTGCTCTGCATTGTCCGGATCAAGGCGATAGAGGGCCTGGCGACGTACCTCGGGGTTGGGGTGTTGCCAGCGAGGTGCGAACAGGCGTCTTAACAGTCCGTGCATGGATCATCCTGCTGTGGGGCGCTTTGCGTGAAAAAAAATCAGACACCGACCTTTAGGAGGTTGCAGTTGTCGGCGCTGTCGCTTAGCGTTGCCTTATTACTTGGGAATGGCGAGAGCAAATTCTCACCGCCCTAAATGCGCTAATGCGCTACCTTAATATCTTACCTGATCATGACATGGAGTTCGGCCATGAGCCTCAATGTGGATAGTGCCGACGTGGCCTTTACCTTTAAAGGCGGCATGCTGCCGATGACCGTCATGGAGCTAAGCAGCGCTGACCCAGAGCATATCCGGCGTCAACTGGCGAGCAAGCTGTCTCAGTCTCCCGCCTTCTTTCAGCATACACCGGTTGTGCTCAGCGTGGAAAAACTCGATGAGCCACACCTATCGCTGGAGCGCATCTGCGCGGTTTGTCGCGACCACAAGCTACTACCCGTCGCAGTGAGAGGCGGTAGCGAACCGGTTCGCCAATCGGCTTGGGCGCTCGGCCTTGGCTGGTTCGCTCCGGTCGATGAGAGCCGCGCACAGATGCTTAAAAGTGTCAGCAGCGAACCTGTCGCGTCTAGCGAAGGCGCAGCTCCCAGTGCGCTAGGTGACGAAAGCGCGGAGAACGGAGAATCTTCAGCCCTTGGAGCCACGCGGGTGTACCGCGGTACAGTGCGTTCGGGGCAGCAAGTCAGCGCATCTTCTGGGGACTTGGTGGTCATTGGTGCCGTGAATGCCGGTGCTGAAGTACTCGCCGCTGGCAGTATTCATGTTTATGGCGCATTGCGCGGACGAGCGTTAGCGGGTATTCATGGCAACATGCAGGCAGGTATCTATTGCCGCGAGCTGACCGCGGAACTCTTGTCAGTGGCGGGTAATTATAAACGTCTGGAAGATATCGATTCTCAGCTGCTAGGTGCTCCCGCTGAGGTGCATTTCACAAAAGAACAGTTAGAAATTAAACCGCTTAATTAGCGATAACAGTGACAATCGTTGAGAATACCAGCCATGCGGCCATACCGCGTGGCTTATTGATGACATAGACGTTCCCGTTGTACGTAGTGCGCCACCGGCGTGCTTGCGAAGAACGACTTCAAGAAGGAAGTGACTCTTGGCCAAAATTATTGTAGTGACCTCGGGTAAAGGAGGGGTCGGTAAGACCACAAGTGCTGCCGCTATTTCTACAGGATTAGCGCTGCGCGGCAAGAAAACCGTGGTGATCGATTTCGACGTGGGCTTGCGCAACCTGGATCTGATAATGGGCTGCGAGCGACGTGTGGTATATGACCTGGTCAACGTGATTCAGGGCGAAGCAGGGCTTAACCAAGCACTGATTCGCGACAAACGCGTTGAGAACTTGTTTATCCTGCCGGCCTCGCAAACCCGCGATAAAGATGCTTTGACCCAGGAAGGGGTCGCTGAAGTGCTCGATAAACTCAAACAAGACTTTGATTTTATCCTCTGCGACTCGCCTGCGGGGATCGAACGCGGCGCGCAGTTGGCGATGTACTTTGCCGATGAAGCGATCGTGGTGACCAACCCCGAAGTATCGTCAGTGCGCGATTCCGACCGTATTCTTGGCCTGCTGGCGTCGAAAACACGTCGCGCCGAGGAGAGCAGCGATCCTATCAAAGAGCACCTGCTGGTCACGCGTTATAACCCTGAGCGAGTGACCTCCGGGGATATGCTGACGCTGGACGATATCCGCGAAATATTGGCGATTAACCTGCTCGGCTTGATTCCCGAGTCCGAAGCGGTGTTGCGGGCGTCGAACCAAGGCGTTCCGGTGACCCACGATATTTCAAGCGACGCCGGCCAAGCCTATAGCGATACCGTTTCACGTTTACTCGGTGAAGACATGCCGCTGCGCTTTCACGAAATGCAGCGTAAAGGCTTGATAAGCCGCATGTTTGGGGGAGGTCGGCGATGAAACTGCTGGAGTTCTTAAAGCGTGAGCGCAAGAAGTCTGCCTCGGTGGCCAAAGAACGCCTGCAAATTATCGTGGCGCATCAGCGAAGTCAGCGAGGTCAGCCCGATTACATGCCGATGCTGGAGCGCGAGCTGCTGGAGGTCATTCGTCGTTATGTTCACGTCGACGATGACGCCATCCAGATCTCACTGGATAGCGAAGATAACTGTTCGGTGCTCGAATTGAATGTGACGCTGCCCAAAAGCTAAGCCGGCGGTTTGCTAAACACACGGCGAAACCCAGGATGGATATGCTAGGCTTGGGCTTTTCATTGCCCAGCGGAGTGCTTGTCCATGGCGTCACCCAATGCTGCCCCCGCCAGCTTTTTATGGCATGACTATGAGACCTTCGGGGCCGATCCGCGTCGTGATCGGCCCGCTCAATTCGCTGCCTTGCGCACCGATGCGGATTTAAATGAAATCGGTGAGCCTATCGAGCTCTTCTGCCGTCCGGCTGACGACTACGTTCCCCACCCCGCCGCCTGTTTAATTACCGGTATTACCCCGCAAAAAGCCCAGCGTCATGGACTGCCTGAAGCCCAGTTTGCGGGCGAAGTGCAGCGCTATATGAGCGAGCCGGGAACCTGTGTGGTGGGCTATAACAGCCTGCGGTTCGACGACGAAGTATCCCGCCACTTGTTTTACCGTAACCTGTTAGACCCCTACGCCCGTGAGTGGCAAAACGGTAACTCACGCTGGGATCTGATCGATGTCGTCAGGGCGTTTTACGCCCTGAGGCCTGAGGGGATTGAGTGGCCACTGCGCGATGATGGTGCGCCTAGTTTTAAGCTTGAAGACCTAACGGCGGCCAATGGTATTGCCCATGAAGGAGCCCACGACGCGGTCGCCGATGTGCGCGCCACGATTGCACTAGCGCGTCTGCTCAAGTCGTGTAATGGCAAGCTGTTTGACTATCTATTAGGACTGCGCGGTAAGCGGGCGGTCGCCAAACAGCTCGATTTGCCCAGCGCTAAACCCATTTTGCATATTTCTCGCCGCTACCCGGCAAGCCGCGGGTGCAGTGCGCTGGTGATGCCGTTGGCCGAACATCCCAGTAACCCTAATGGGGTCATCGTTTACGATTTAAGCGTGGATCCCAGCGATTTATTGGCCATGTCGGCGGAGCAAATCCGCGAACGGGTTTTCGTCAGTCAGCAAGACTTGGCGGAAGGCGAGGCCCGTATCCCGCTGAAAGTGATTCACATTAACCGCTGCCCGGTGGTATTTCCCGCCACCGCGCTAAAAGACGTGGATGGCCCTCAGCAAGGCGAATACGGCGCAATTGTGGCCCGCTTGGGCCTTGAAATGGATGCCTGCCGACAACACTGGAAGATGCTTCGCGACGCGCCTGCGGTGACCCAGAAGGTCGCCGAGGTATTCAGCGTGGGCTACGACGATGCGCCTCAAGACCCTGATTTGATGCTTTACGCCGGGTCATTTTTCTCAGCGGCTGATCGCAAACAAATGGAGCGGGTGCGGGCAATGGATCCCTGGGATCTGGTCGGCGAGCGATTTGCTTTTCAAGATCCTCGCCTTGAAGAAATGCTGTTCCGCTATCGTGCGCGCAGCTATCCAGAAACGCTGGAGGGAGACGAACTCGAGCAATGGGAAGCGTTTCGCTGGATGCGCATGAATGACGCGACCCTATCGGGCTTTACGTTGAAAGCCTTCGCGCGGGAGATCGAGCGTTACAATCAACAGTCGCTTGGCGATCATGAGCGTCAGATACTGGAAGAGTTGGTGCTCTACGTTGAGGCGATGTTGCCTGCCCAGGCATTTGACGCCTGAGCAGGCAGGAGGGCGGTTATTGCGATGCGTTTTGGGGTAAGGGCAAGAGCTGTTGGCGGATATCTGCCACCTTGCTGGGTTCGTCGCCGGGGTTAAAGCGCACGTCTAGCTGACGTTCACGCAGTGCCGGCCATAGCGTTTGCAGGTCGTTTAGCGTGACCTCCAGTGCCAGCTCGGCTAGCTGCTCGCGCCGGTCGAAACGCACCTCGTCCAGGGCGGTGGCCTGCCAATAGCGATTAGCCATTTGCCCTAAACGCGTGTCGCGTTGGCTCAAGCGGCTATTCACGGCTTGCCGGTAGTCGTCAAGCGTCGCATCATCCAGGTTTTCCAGCCGCTTATCGGCCTCTTCCAGAAATGCATCCATGTGCTCGGCAATGGTGTTGCTATCAGTGTCGGGCGATTGCACGACCATGGCAATCCCAGGCGCTTCGAGTAAGGGTGAGTAGCCCGCATTGACCACGTAGCCGAGCTGCTCTTCGGTGCGCAGGCGCTGATAGAAAGGCGTTTCCAGCCACTGGGCGAGCACTTGAGTGGCGGCTTGCTCGCGCAGCGTTTGGTCACGGCCTTGCAGATAGCGCAATACGATGGATTCTTCACGGCGACTATTCGGGTGCAGCACCGTGTCGGCGCTGGCGCTATCCACTGACAGCGGGGTAAGCGGTGGAATCGCATCGTCAGTTAGCCGGGGCGTTAATTTGCCACGCATCAAATTGGCCTGTTGGCGTGCCAGGCTGGGCGATAAGTTGCCAACGGCCATGGCGTCGACGTAAAGGTCGTCCAGGAAGCGCTTACGAAAGTCGACCAAGTGAACCCGCTCTAAGCGCTGGCTGGCGTCCAGCAGTGCCTGGGTGGACCATTGGGGCGTTAATAGCGCCTTGCCTAGTGTGCCGCTGGCCTGCGCGTATAGCGAGTCTTGAGGCGCATTACGCCACTCGCGTTGCAACCGCTCACGCACACGTTTGAAATCGCCGGGCTGAATATCGGCATTGGTGAGTTGGTTGAGTGCTTCCTCGATTAGCGGGGTTTGGCCATCTCGCCAGCCTGAGAAAGACAGCGTGATGCCGCGTGCGTGTGCGTAGGCGCTGAAGGATTGCCCCGCCAGCCATGCCGGGTAAAGCGATTCGTTAAGGCTGTCGTTAAGCCAGTTGGCCAGTAGCTGAGTGAGCACTGCCTCTTCGGCGGAATAGCTGGCGCTGGGGTGCTGAAGGCTGAGGCGCCACTCAACCTTTGGGGTGTTGAACCGTGCGACCTGCATGTGCCAAGCGGTAAACGATGGCGAGTCAATGAGCGTGTTGGGCTGCTCGTCCTGGCCGTTCAGCAGGGTAAGGTCATTGGCGATAAACGGGTTGGGCCCGGGTAGCGCTAAATCACTTAAGGCCTGCCCGCTTTGACTGGGCGTTTGTTCCTGCCAGGCGGTCTCGAACCAAGGCGTCACTTGGTCGCTTTCAATATCGGGCGCAGAGTAAATGCGCAGCATATTGTCTGGCGTGAGCGCGTTAAGATAGCGCTGATGTTGTTCGGCGTCGAACGCATCCATCCGGTACGCGGCATATTGAACGTCTTCCACCGGGTAGCGCGAGAGGTTCATCGATAGCCGGGTGGCTTCTTGCTGAGGCGCGCCGGGTTGTTGAAAGCGAAACGCTTGTTCGTTCAGGTCGGCTTGTTCGGCGTAGCGCCATTCTTCCAAGCCGCCCTGACGGATGTCCTCGATGGTGGCAAGCAGCGTGGCTTCAATATCGTCTAACCGCTTTGCACCGTCATCGGTAAGACTGATGGATACCGTCAATAAAGCGTGCTGACCATCGGCGCGGCTAATCCCCGCGGAGAGCGCATCGGCGAGCCCCGCGTCTCTGAGCGCAGCGAGCAAACTGCCGTCGCCTTCATCGCCCAGCAAATGGGCAATCAACTGGGTCGGCTTTTGGCGATAAGCGTCGATGGGATCCGGGATAGGAAAGTGAAAGCGGACATGGCGGCGGTCTTCAAGTGTCTGACGTTCCACATAACGGGGCAGCGTGTCGCTTTCGACGAGGGGTGTGTCGATGGTCGGCGCTTCTCGGTCGTTATCGGGTATCTCGGCGAAGCGCTCTACAACCCAGCTTTCTAACGTGTCCAGTGACTGAGGGGCCACTACGGCTAAGTGCATCACATTGGCATCGTAGTAGCGCTCATAAAATGCCATCACTCGCTCGCGAAGGCTTTCCTCACCCTCGGGCGGGTTGGCTAGGGTCTCGCGGCTGCCGATAGCAAATTGAGTAGTGGGGTGGTCAGGGTTGAGCAATTGATCGAGCACTTCGTTTTCGCGCCGCCCTTCATCCCGCCGGCGCGCAATATATTCGGAGTGGACGATGTTGCGTTCGCTTTCAAGACGGTCGGCGTTGAATAGCGGTGAGACAAAAAAAGCGCTAAACCGATCAAGCGCGCCCTCTAAGGCCGACGGCTCAATATTAAAAAAGTAGTTGGTGTCTTGTGGGGCGGTAAAAGCGTTGTGCGACCCGGCGTTACGCGATAGGTACTGCTGATAGGCGTCGGCTTCAGGGTAAGCCTCGGTGCCTAAAAACAGCATGTGTTCTAAGAAGTGGGCCAGACCCAGGAGATCATCCGGATCCTGAGCACTGCCAACCTGGACGTTCATTGACGCCGCTGCTTTGTCGGCGTCGGGGTCGTTAACCAATAACGCGGTTAAGCCATTGTTTAACTCAAGAATACGGTAGTCACGTTCATCAACGGGGCTGACGTGGGGCGCAATAACCTCGTCGATAACGTCATGGTTATCGGCAAAGGCACTGGGGGGCAGCATCAAACTGGCCAGCGCCATGCCCAAAAGGGCTCGCCCAGGCAGCGCGCCTTTTTTCTTAAAATAAGTCTTTAAACCAATAAGTTGCCGCATGTAAGCTCCTATGGCGTGATCCAACGTATCATCGACCCGGTGGGGTGCGCGCAGGCCGTGGACTGATTGGTGGGAACGTTAACTTGTTTTGATACCGGAAAAGCGCCCAACAGTTCCAGCGGTGCGGGTGCTAATAACTGATCAAGGGTAGCGCTGTCGGTGTCGGGGTTTAACCAGGTATCAGCATCCTGCGCGCCAATCACGGCCGGTAGTCGGTCAGTAAGCGGCGATAGACACGCATTCGCAGGTACGGTCACCAGCGCCGTGGAATCGGTAAACGCGGTTAACGTAGTGTGGTAACGACACCATAACCCGGCCAGCAACAGCGGCCCTCGCGTCACCTGCGTCACTAAATAGGGTTGCTTGGCGCGGGGCAGGCGTTTCCAAATATAAAAGCCGCTGACCGGCACAAGACAGCGACGTGAGCGGTAGGCCTCTTGAAACATGCCGCGTTGGTCTAAAGTTTCCGCTCGGGCGCAGTGGGGCGCATTGTCGAGCACGGTCAGCCATGGCGGGGTTAATCCCCAAAACAACGGCGCTAAGCTGAGCGCCCCCTCAACCATGCGGATAGCCGACACTGGCTGGCGAGGGGCCAAGTTGGGCGACTCAATCAATGGTTCAGTTATCTTAAGGCTTGGGAGTAGGCGGGCAAGGGGCAGTTGCTGAACATGTAAACGCCCGGCCATGCAGGCCTCCTTAACGCTAACGCGTTGTGTTTACCCGGTTAGGGGCCGTTATGCATGAAATGTCGCGATTTAGAGTCGAAAACAGTGTTCGATGTGGGGTATCCTATAACATCCCTTGCTCACGCTAAAGCGCGATGAGGCATTCTTCCTGTTTGCCGTTCACCTTAAGAGATCGCCATGGCCCGTCCCAGACAGCATGCGCCCGATGCCCTCCATGCGCAGGTTATGCACGCTTGCGATGAATGGCTGGCTAAGCAGTCAGTTCATGGCTTGTCGTTGCGTGCTTTGGCCAGAGAGGTCGGTTGCGCACCGAGTACCCTGCTAAAACTATACGGCAGTTTTAATACCCTATTGCAGTACGTCAACGTTGAGACATTGGCGCGCTTGCAGTTCACCATTACCAGCTTAGCGTCCGACGAGCCCGAACCCTGGTTGCGCTCGTTGGCGAAAGCCTATTGGCGGTTTGCCGAACAGGATTGTTACCGCTGGCATCTGCTGTTTGATCATCCGCTGGCCAAAGAGGGTGAGCTTGATCAGCGCCAAAGCCACTTAATCGAAGCCTTGTTCACCCAGGTCGAAGCATCGCTCAAGGCTTATCAACCGGCACTGGATGATGCTGAGGCACGGCGCCTGGGCCGCACCCTTTGGGGGAGCGTGCATGGGTTGGTGCAGTTGGGGCTGAATGAGCGCCTCGGCTACTGGCAGGGTCAGCAACTCAAGGTGGACGAGCTGCTTGATCAACTGCTGAGCACTATCTTGGCGGGGCTACGTAACCGTGAGCAGCGCCCGTAATGCGATGGGTTAAGTCAGTGCGTCATCTGTTGCGAGGGGCCATCTTTCTGGTGATGCGGCTGTGCTATCGCCTGCGTGTTCAGGGTCGCGAGCATATTCCTCAGCAGGGCGCGGCGTTGGTGGTGTGTAATCACGTTAGCTTCATGGACGCCTTAGTGCTGGGGGGCAGTAGTCCACGTCCGCTGCGTTTTGTGATGGATCAACCGATTTTCGACTCGCCCTGGCTTAAGTGGTGGTTCCAACTGGTGGGCGCTATTCCCATTGAGTCGGAGCGGCGTAGCCCAGGCGGGATTCGCCGTGCGTTAGATGATGTCAGCCAAGCGCTGCGTCATGGCGAGGTGGTCATGGTGTTTCCTGAGGGGCGTCTAACGCCCGACGGCGAGATTCATGCCTTCCGGCGCGGGCTAGAAACGATCCTCATGCGGGACGCTGTGCCGGTGGTGCCCGCCGGGCTGGCGGGGCTGTGGGGGTCATGGACATCCCATTATGACGGCAAAGCGTTTAAGAAATGGCCCCGGCGCTTTCGAGCGCCGGTGAGCCTGCACTTCGGCAAGCCGATTAACCCACGCGAAATCGGCGATCTCGCACTGCGGCGCTACCTGGAGCAGCAAGTTCGGTCGCTTAAGGCTGAGGCAGACCAGGACATAGCGCCGCGTTAATGGCTTAACCCCGACCCGCGCGAAGCTTTCCAGCAGCGTGCTGAGGTAATTAAGTTCTCTTTAATCGCCAAAATCTCCATCCGCGTCGTGCCGATCTGTAAGCAGGCAGGGCCTTCGGGGAAGCCTTCCAGATGCTCCAAGATTAACCCGTTGAGGGTTTTCGGGCCGTCGGTGGGTAACTGCCAGCCCAGCATCTTATTGATATCGCGAATGGTGGCGGTGCCTTCGATGACGTGACTGCCGTCAGCTTGTTGATGTATATCATCGTCTTCCGATACGTCGGTGGTAAACTCACCGACAATCTCTTCGAGAATATCTTCGAGGGTAACAAGCCCCTCTACGTCCCCATACTCGTCAACCACAATGCCAATGCGGCGCTTTTGTTTCTGGAAGTTGAGCAACTGGGTGTGAAGCGGTGTGGACTCGGGAATAAAGTAGGGCTCACGCGCTTCCTGGACAATCGATGCTTTGGTGACTTCGCTGCGTGACAGGAAGCGCGCCGCGTTGCGCAGGTGAAGCATGCCGATAATGTTATTGATGTCGCCTTTATAGACCGGTAAGCGGGTGTGCTGGCTGGTGCGGATTTGCGCCAGAATATCTTCTAACGAATTATCCAGGTCGATGCCCAGGACTTCGTGTCGCGGCACCATAATGTCATTCACGGTGACGTTTTCTAAATCGAGAATCGACAGCAGCATGGCGCGGTGGCGATAGGGAATCAGCGTGCCGGCTTCGTGTACCACGGTGCGCAGTTCATCCCGTGTCAGGTTGTCGCCGCCGTTTTCCACACTTTTGACGCCGATCAATCGCAACAGGCCGTTGGATACCGCGTTGACCAGCCATACCAGCGGATAAAGCAGTTTAAGTAACGGCTCTAGCGCGTACGAGCTGGGGTAGGCGATGCGCTCAGGCTTTATCGCCGCATAGGTCTTGGGCGTGACTTCCGAAAAAATCAGGATGGTGATGGTGAGCAGCGCGGTGGAAATCGCGGGGCCTGAGACATCGCCGAAAAAATGAATAGCGATAATGGTGGCGATGGAGGCGGCGAGGTTATTGACGAAATTGTTGCCAATAAGAATGACGCCAATCAACCGGTCGGGACGCGCCAGTAAACGCATAACGCGCTTGGCACGGCGGTCGCCGCTGTTGGCATTGTGGCTTAGTCGATAGCGATTAATCGACATCATGCCGGTTTCAGAGCTGGAGAAAAAAGCGGAGAGGGCGATCAGCAAGGCCAGCAAGCCAAAGAGTAATCCCAGGGGGAAGTCATCGCTCAAGTCAGAAATTCCTTTATGCCGTATTCAGCTCGATTTGTAAGCGTTTGCAACAAGGGCGTCAACACCGCCCGTGCTCATAAGGTTAGCGGTTGAGTATCACTTCTAGCACGAATTTGCTGCCAAAGTAGGCCAGTATTAGGATCGCGCAGCCGCCGAGAGTCCAGCGCACCGCGCGCATGCCACGCCAGCCAAAGCGGTATCGGCCAACCAACAGCGTGGAGAAAATCACCCAGGCGAGTAGCGAGAGCACGGTTTTGTGGGCTAGGTGCTGGGCAAAGAAGTTGTCCAAGAACAGCAGGCCGCTGATAATCGACAGGGTGAGCAGCACAATTCCAGCCCATACGAGCTCGAAGAGCAGCCGCTCCATGGTGGTTAATGGCGGTAGGGATTGGACGATGCCACGAATATGATGATGGCGTAACGCCTGGTTTTGCAAACCGACTAATACCGCTTGAACTGCGGCGATGGCAAGCACGGCAAAGGCCAGCGCAGAGCTGATGGCATGAATGAGAATGCCCGGTGTTAGCCCGCTATGGCCGCCTTGGCTGGGCAGCCAAGTGGCCGCGATCAGCGCGATACCGGCGAGGGGGAAAAGCGCAATGCCCGCGTTGAGCACCGGCTTGAATAGGCTTGCCACCAATACCACGTTGACCGCAACGGCCATAAGCAGCGTCGCGCTAGTGGTAAAGCCGGGGAGTAATCCTGGCGTTTGCCCCACGAGATGAACCACCACCGGGATATGTAGAAGCAGGCCCAGGGCGGCGACAACCCGCACCATGCCCTGGCGGGGAGGAACGCGTCGAAACAATGTCATGCCCTGCCAGATGGCGGCGGCGACATACAGAACAAAGGCAATAGTGGCGAAAGGTAGCGCCTGCATGATGCTATCCGTGCGCCTTGCAGCGCGTAGTGATGAAGGTAGTAATGAAATAAATCGAGTCGTGATTCGTCTACTATAACGAATCCTTACAGTGACGCACAGCCATCTAGACCACGAGTCCCATGGAGACTCGTGGCGCGAGCGCGTATAATCTTTTGCACATTAGCCTAGGGGCGGATACGCCCGGCGACAGCGACGGAGGCAGAGAGGCCCCATGTTTTCGAGTCTTAGTGAGCGTCTTTCCCAGACGCTAAAATCGATTAAAGGTCAGGCGCGCCTGACCGAAGATAACGTTAAAGATACCCTGCGCGAAGTTCGCCGTGCGCTGCTTGAGGCAGACGTAGCGCTGCCGGTGGTCAAGGACTTTGTCGAGCGGGTACGCGAGCGGGCTGTGGGGCAGGAGGTATCCAAAAGCCTCTCGCCCGGGCAGCAGTTCGTCAAAATCGTCCAGCAAGAGCTGGAAGCCACCATGGGCGAGGCAAACGAGGGGCTGACGTTAAAGAGCTCCCCGGCCGTGGTGCTTATGGCGGGTTTACAAGGGGCGGGTAAAACCACCTCGGTGGCCAAACTGGCCCGCTACCTGCGCGAGCGCGAAAAGAAAAAAGTCTTGGTGGTGTCGGCAGACGTTTACCGCCCTGCGGCGATTGACCAGCTGGAAATGCTGGCCAAAGAGGTAGAGGTCGACTTCTTTCCCTCTCGCTCTGATCAAGCGCCCGTGGACATTGCCGAAGCCGCGATCAAGCACGCCAAGATTCAGTTTCATGACGTCGTCCTGATCGATACTGCCGGCCGCCTGGCGATCGACGAAGCGATGATGGCGGAGATTCAAGGGCTTCACAAAGCCGTGTCGCCCGACGAAACGCTGTTCGTCGTCGATGCCATGACAGGTCAAGATGCCGTCAATACGGCGAAGGCTTTCCATGATGCGCTGCCGTTGACCGGGGTGATTCTGACCAAAGCCGACGGTGATGCGCGGGGTGGTGCTGCGCTTTCCGTGCGTCATATTACCGGCAAACCGATCAAGTTCATGGGTGTGGGGGAGAAGGTTGACGCCTTAGAGCCCTTCCACCCTGACCGTGTAGCCTCGCGGATTTTGGGCATGGGCGACATGCTGTCGCTGATCGAAGAAGCCGAGCGTACGGTCGATAAGTCTAAAGCCGATCAACTGGCGAAGAAGGTTAAGAAAGGCGACGGTTTCGATTTAGAAGACTTTCGCGAGCAGTTGCAGCAGCTCAAGAAAATGGGCGGTATGGGTGGCTTGCTCGGCAAGCTGCCGGGCATGGGACAAATGGCGGATATGGCGCAAGGGCCCGGCCCCGAGAAAGAGCTGGGTAAGCTAGAAGCGCTGATTAACTCCATGACCCCCAAAGAACGCCATAAGCCCGAGATCATCAACGGCTCTCGCAAGCGCCGTATCGCCGCGGGCGCGGGGCTGCAGGTGCCGGATCTGAATCGTCTGCTCAAGCAGCATAAGCAGATGCAGAAAATGATGAAGAAAGCCGGTAAAAAAGGCGGTATGCAAAAAATGATGCGTGGCATGTCCGGCATGATGGGCGGCGGTGGTGGTCCAGGTGGGCCCGGCGGCCCAGGTGGCATGGGCGGAATGGGCGGTCCCGGTGGATTGCCCAGGCGTTAATTGGCAATGTCGCCAGCTGGTAAGCTTGACGGCCTAATAGTTTTCTGGCGGCCAGGCTTTCCAAGCCGAGCGCATTTGCGTAGAATGCGGCGTCTTCTTGCGTGGGTGTTGGCCATAATGCGGCAAACGCCTGCCATAGGGGCTTTTTATATAGTATGAGGAGTGTTTTCCGGTAGCGATAGCCGCTATTGCTCACTCTCGTAACCTCAACCGAAGGATAGTTATCGTATGGTTACCATTCGTTTGGCACGTGGTGGCGCCAAAAAGCGTCCCTTTTACCACCTAACCGTGACTGACTCACGTAACGCCCGCGACGGTCGTTTCATTGAGCGCATCGGTTTCTTCAACCCCGTTGCACGCGGTCAAGAAGAGCGTCTGCGCGTTGATCTGGATCGTGTTGTGCACTGGCAGAGCCAAGGTGCCCAGCTGTCGGGTCGCGTTGCTGAGCTGGTAAAAGAAGCACGTAAGCAGGCCTAAGCTTGTTCGCGATGTGGCAAGTGCTGTTGTACGTCGAGGTCGTCAATGACGCGTTTTGAATCAAGCCAAACTGACGACACACATGTGGTGCTCGGCAAGCTCACAAGCCCCCACGGGGTGAAAGGCTGGCTGAAGGTATATTCTTATACCAGCCCTATCGACAGCATTTTGGATTACCCCGAATGGTGGGTGCGCCAAGGCGACAGCCTAACGCAAATGACCATTGTTCAGGGCCGTCGGCAAGGCAAGGGTCTTGTGGCACAGCTGAAAGGCATTGATGACCGCAGTGCAGCCGAGGCATTGGCTCAAGCGGACATTTTGATGCCCAAAGCCGCCCTTCCTGAGCTTTCTGACGATGAGTATTATTGGCATGAGCTTGAAGGCTTAGCGGTTTTCACTCAGGCCGGCGAACGGTTAGGACGGGTCAGTTATCTGTTCGAAACCGGCGCCAACGATGTCATGGTGGTACGCGGTGATGTTGATGCGATCGACCAGCGCGAGCGGTTGCTGCCGTTTATGCCGGGCGATGTCATTGTCGAAATCAACCTTGAAGACGGCCGCATGGTCGTTGACTGGGATCCTGAGTTTTGAACAGTGAACACGGGCCGGAGAGCGAAAACGAAAGTGCAACCCCAGCGATGTGGATCGGCGTCGTCTCGCTGTTTCCCGAAATGTTCGACGCACTGACCCAGCAGGGAGTGGTCGGTCGAGCAATTGATAAACAGCTGATTGAACTCGCGTTCTGGAATCCGCGCGATTATGCCACCGACCGTCATCGTAGCGTGGACGACCGCCCATACGGCGGTGGGCCAGGCATGCTGATGAAAGTTGATACCTTGCGAGCGGCGATCTTTGCTGCCCGCCAGCAGGCGCACCACGCCACAGGCCAAACGCCGACCGTGATCTATCTATCCCCCCAGGGGCGTAAGTTGGATCAGCAAGGCGTGAAGACACTGGCCTCCAAAGGCCCTCTGGTCGTGGTCGCCGGGCGTTATGAAGGTATCGACGAGCGGGTGGTGGAAAGTGACATCGATGAAGAATGGTCGATTGGCGACTATGTGCTAAGCGGTGGTGAGCTGCCCGCCATGGTGTTAATTGATGCAGCGGCAAGGCTGGTTCCCGGGGTATTGGGGCACCAGGATTCCGCTATCGAAGACTCGTTTAACGACGGTCTGTTAGACTGTCCGCACTACACCCGTCCGGAAGTTATCGACGGACGCCAGGTGCCGGATGTGCTGCTGAGCGGTAATCATGCCGCGATCAAGCGCTGGCGGTTGAAGCAGTCGTTAGGTCGTACGTGGCAACGACGCCCGGATTTGCTGGAAGGGCGCGCGCTAAAGGCCGATCAGCAACAGCTGCTAAACGAGTTTATCGAGGAATACGCTCTGTCCTCTTTGCCGAATAAAACGAAGTAGGCCAGGGCGGCGGTGCAGGGCGACAACGGCGATAAGCCTGCGCACCTGTGTCACCCATAACGACTCCCGCGTCGCTCGTATTGAGCGCCGGGATCACGGCGACCGCCTTCCATGACTGAGCGGTTTAGCCACCACGTTATTTAGGAGTATGATAATGAGCAGTAAAAGCAAAGTGATCCAGGCGCTCGAAACCGAGCAAATGTCCAAAGAGGTGCCGAACTTTGCACCGGGCGACACCATCGTCGTTCAGGTCAAAGTGAAAGAAGGTAACCGTGAGCGTTTGCAGGCGTTTGAAGGCGTCGTTATTGGTAAGCGTAACCGTGGTCTGAACTCCGCATTCACCGTGCGTAAAATTTCTCACGGTGTTGGCGTCGAGCGTACCTTCCAGACTTACAGCCCGCTGGTTGACTCTCTTGAAGTCAAGCGTCGCGGTGACGTGCGCCAAGCCAAGCTTTACTACCTGCGCGAGCGCAGCGGCAAATCGGCACGTATCAAGGAAAAGCTGGCTTAAGGCGAGCCTTTTCCACAGGCGCTTGCGCCTGGGTACCAAAACCCCGTCACCGCTCTGCGGGGCGGGGTTTTGTTTATAACGAACCTAACAGGCGGCTTGCGTATGCGTGTTATTGATGCTTTTTTGGATGCCCTTTGGCTTGAGCATGGGGCCAGTGAGCATACGTTAGCGGCTTATCGACGCGATCTGAATGCCTGGCAGCAGCACCTGGAAACACATGATGAGTCACTGCTATCGCCGTCGTCAGAGCGTTTTAATGCGTGGTTAACCAGTCGTCGTGAAGCGGGTTACCAACTGCGCAGTAACGCCCGAGTGCTATCGAGTCTACGCAGCTTTTATCGTTGGGCACGGGCTAACGGCCATGTGACGAGTGACCCGTTGGCCGAGGTACGCCTGCCCCGTGTACAACCTGGTCTACCGAACACCTTGGAAGAAGACGAGGTGGAGCGCTTGCTGCAGGCCCCGGCGCTGGATACCCCGTTGGGTGTGCGCGATCGCACCATGTTAGAGCTGCTGTACGCCTGCGGGTTGCGCGTGTCGGAGTTGGTGGGGCTCACCGGGGATGCGGTGAATTTGCGCCAAGGGGTTGTCCGCGTGCGGGGTAAAGGCGACAAAGATCGTCTGGTGCCGATGGGTGAAGAGGCCGCCGATTGGCTGGCTCGCTATATGAAGACGGCCCGGCCGGCATTGATGCAGGATCCTACCCGACCGGCCCTGTTTCCCGGCCGTGGCGATAAAGCGATGACGCGGCAAACCTTTTGGCACCGCATTAAGGCGCACGCTATCACCGCGGGTATTTCACGTCCGCTTTCACCGCATACGCTGCGCCATGCCTTCGCGACGCATTTATTGAATCATGGGGCCAATTTACGAGTCGTACAGTTGCTGTTAGGTCACAGTGACTTATCCACCACGCAAATTTACACGCATGTGGCCCAGGCTCGCTTGGAAAGCCTGCATGCTGAACATCACCCAAGAGGTTGAGGGCATTATGCGCCGAGGCATAGAACACACGACGTTTATGAGTAAACCGCGCAGACTGATGGGCTGGCTGCTGATCAGTTCGATATTACCCATGGTGGCACAGGCCAATAGTGCGGCCGATGAGCTTCGCGACACGTTGCGCGTCAACGGACAGGCCATGCCGGTTGACGACGTGCGTGAAACGCCGATGGAAGGCATTTATTATGTGCGTCTAGACAACGGGGAAACCTTTTACTCGAATGCCGACGGCAGTCATTTTCTGGTTGGCGATCTGTATGAAAACGCCGATAGTGGTCTGGTGAACCTGACCGAGCAGTCGCGCAACCAAGAACGGGCAGACGCCATCGCTGCCATACCGGAAAGCGACCGGGTGATATTTCGCGGTGAAGAAACGCCCAAAGCGACAATCGTGGTGTTTACCGACCCAAGCTGCCCTTATTGTGCCAAGCTGCACGAAACCGTACCGGAGCTTAACGAACGTGGCGTCGCGGTGCATTATCTGGCATTCCCGCGTAGTGGCATGAATGCCGACGCCGGTAGGACGCTGCAACGCGTATGGTGTGCGGATAACCCCAGCGAGGCTATGTCTCGCGCGAAGCGGGGTGAAACGCTCCCCAGTTCGGGCAACTGCGACAACCCAGTGGCGGAGCAGTACGAATTGGGCCGTACGCTGGGGGTGCAAGGCACGCCAGCGATTATCCTGCCCAATGGGCGGATGGTGCCCGGCTTCGTACCGCCGGATCGCATGATGCAAATGCTAGAGCTGAATGACGCCTAGGCCGATTGATCCATAACGAGCACGCTGAGACACTGCACCGCTCGGTGCACAACATAAAAGGGGAAGTATTTTGAAACCGGTAAGAGTAGGCATTTGTGGGCTAGGAACCGTCGGTGGCGGTACGTTTAACGTGCTAACGCGAAACGCTGAAGATATTGCACGTCGTGCAGGCCGCCCGATTGTGATTGAGCAGGTAGGTCACCGCAGCATTCACCCCGATTGCGACATTACCGGTATTAATGCCACCTCGGACGTTTTTGAGGTGGCCACTAACCCTAACGTGGACGTGCTGGTTGAACTGATTGGCGGCTACGATACTGCCCGTGAGTTGGTACTCACCGCGATTGCTAACGGCAAGCATGTAGTGACCGCCAACAAGGCGTTGATTGCTGTTCACGGCAACGAAATTTTCAAGGCGGCCCACGAAAAAGGCGTGATCGTCGCCTTTGAAGCCGCCGTGGCCGGTGGTATTCCGGTGATTAAATCGCTGCGCGAAGGCCTAGGGGCCAACCGTATCGAGTGGGTGGCGGGTATCATCAACGGTACCGGCAACTACATTCTGACCCATATGCGTGACGAAGGCCGCGCCTTTGAAGACGTGCTCGCTGAAGCCCAAGCGCTAGGTTATGCCGAATCCGACCCGACCTTTGATGTTGAGGGTATCGACGCCGCGCATAAACTGACGATTCTCGCCTCGATCGCCTACGGCGTGCCGCTCCAGTTTGAGAAGGCCTTCACCGAAGGCATTTCGCGGATTACCGCGGAAGACGTCGAGCAAGCCGACAACCTCGGCTATGTGATCAAGCATTTGGGTATTTCCAAGCGAACCGATCATGGGCTAGAGCTGCGGGTGCACCCCACGCTGATCCCCAAAGAGCGCCTGCTGGCTAACGTTCACGGCGTTAAGAATGCCATTGCGGTGATGGGCGATGCCGTGGGGCCAACGCTCTACTATGGGGCTGGTGCAGGCGCGGAACCAACGGCCTCGGCCGTAGTGGCCGATGTGCTGGATGTAGCGCGCGACATCACCACCGACCATCACTACCGGGTGCCTTACCTGGCCTTCAGCGGCATCGACGAAGACGTCAGCCAGCTGCCGATCATGCCCATGGAAGATATCACCACGGCCTATTATCTGCGCCTGCTGGCGGTCGACCGGCCGGGCGTGCTGGCCCGCGTGGCGACAATTCTTGCTGAGCAGGGCATGTCGATCGAGGCGCTGATTCAGAAAGAAGCCACCGAAGGCGAGCTGGTGCCGATCATTCTGCTGACCCATCGCACCAAAGAGAAGCAGATGAACGAAGCGATTCGTGAAATCGAAGCCATGGCGGATATCGCCGGCCCGGTGACCCGCATTCGTGTGGAAAGCCTGGACGAAGGGGAGTAATTAACCGCATGCGCTATATCAGCACGCGTGGGCAAGCGCCCGCGCTCTCCTTTGAAGAGGTGGTGTTGACCGGCATGGCCAGCGACGGCGGTCTTTACGTGCCGGAAACGCTGCCGTCGTTCTCGAAAGAAGACCTGACTGACATGGCCGGGCTTTCCTACGCGGAGATCGCCTTTCGCGTGATGAAGCCGTTCGTAAACGGTGAGATAGACGATGACACCTTCCGCCAGATTGTGACCGACGCCTACGCGACGTTTAACCACGACGCCGTGCTGCCGCTCAAACAGCTGGACGCTAGCCACTTTCTGCTCGAGCAGTTCCATGGCCCGACCCTGGCATTCAAGGACGTCGCCCTGCAGCTGCTGGGTCGCTTGCTCGACCACTTCCTGCAGAAACGCGGCGAGCGTGCCGTGATCATGGGCGCGACCTCCGGCGATACCGGGTCGGCAGCGATTGAAGGCTGTCGTCACTGCGACAATCTGGATATTTTTATCCTGCACCCGCACAACCGTGTATCGGAAGTACAGCGCCGCCAGATGACCTCGGTGCTGGCCAACAACGTGTTCAATATTGCCATCGAGGGCAACTTTGATGATGCCCAGGCGATGGTCAAGGCGAGTTTCGCCAATCAGGATTTTCTGAAAGGCACACGGCTGGTGGCGGTGAACTCGATCAACTGGGCGCGGATTATGGCGCAGATCGTTTACTACGTGGCCGCTGGTGTCGCCCTGGGCGCGCCGCAGCGCGAGGTCAGCTTCTGCGTGCCGTCAGCTAACTTCGGTAATGTCTTTGCGGGCTATATGGCCTACAAAATGGGCCTACCGGTTAAGCAGTTCATCATTGCCACCAACGCCAACGATATTCTGCACCGCACCCTGGCCGCGAACGATTTCTCCAAGAAAGAGCTGGCGGCCACGCTTGCGCCGTCCATGGACATTGTCGTGTCGTCGAACTTCGAGCGTCTGCTGTTTGATGCGTACGACCAGGATGGCGCCGCCGTAGCGGCACTGCTTGAGCGTTTTCAGCAGGAGCCGACGGCGCTGGCCGATGCGCCGCTGGCCAAGCTGCGCGAGAAGTTCGCAAGCCACAGCGTCGACGACGCGACAATCCTGGAGGTGATTCGCGAAGCCCATCACCGTACCGGCGAAATTCTCGACCCGCACACGGCGACCGGTTACCGGGCCGCCGAACGTGCCCGGGCCGATCAATCTACCCCGGTGATTACCCTGGCGACGGCTCACCCGGCCAAGTTTGCCGAAGCGGTGGTGAAAGCCGGATTCCAGGGAGTGCCGCTGCCGACTCACATGGACGACCTGCTGGAGCGCGAGGAGCGCTATACGGTGTTGCCCGCCGAGCTGAGTGCTGTACAGCAGTTCGTCGCTGACAACCGGCGCTAAGGCGTATGTCTGAGGTAACAGATGTGCCCGACAGGCACTCCGCGCCACTGCAGCATGCCAGCTCCCCCCGGCTAGAGCCTCGTCCGCTGGACGAGGCGGTGTATGCGCGTGCCCAGGCGGAAGGCTTAAATGAGCTTCAGGCGCGCCTGCTGGCCTCGCGCTTACCTGGGTATCAGGGAGAGCTGGCACCGCTGGTGTCGCCCAGCCTTCGCTATCTGGCGCATCCGCAAAAGCTGGCCGATGGTCAGCGCGCCGCCGAGCGTATTGCCCAAGCGGTCGCCGAAGGTGAGTCAATTGGCATTTTGACCGATTACGACGTGGACGGCATTACCTCCCACGTGGTGATCCGGCGAACGTTGGTAGAGCTATTTGGCGTGCCGGAGCACAAACTGCACAGCTTGATTGGCCACCGTATTCACGACGGCTACGGGATCAGCCTGCCGCTGGTCGAGCGCACCCTAAATCTAAAGCCGCTGCCGTCGTTGGTCATCACCGCCGACTGCGGCAGCAGCGATGAGCCGCGTATCGCGCGCTTAAAGGCGGCGGGCATCGACGTGGTCGTCAGCGACCACCACGCCTTGCCCCTCGAAGGGCCGCCGTCTTCTGCTTATGCCTGCGTTAACCCTACCCGCTCGGATTGCGACTACCCGGATAAAACCATCGCCGGGTGCATGGTGGCCTGGCTTTTGATGTCACTCGCCCGCGGCGTGCTGATCGAGTGGGGCGCGCTTTCCGAGACAACGCCCAAACTGTCGCCTTGGCTTTCCTACGTAGCGCTGGGCACGGTGGCTGATTGTGTGTCGCTGGGCGGAAGCCCTGCCAACCGCGCCGTGGTCAATCACGGCCTTACGCTGATTAACCGCATGGACGCCGCCTGCTGGCGCGCCATGGCCACGCGCTTAGGGGCAGACAGCGTACCGTTTAACGCCGAAACGCTGGCGTTCCAAATGGGGCCAAGAATTAATGCCCGCTCACGGCTGGACGACCCCTACGCGGCGCTACACTACATGTTGGCCGAAAACGATGGCGTGGCTAATCGGCAATTAGAGGTGCTGGATCAAGACAACCAGTCTCGCAAAGCCATTGAGGCGGACATGGCCGAAGAGGCGCGGCGCCTCGCCGTCAGTGCGCTGGACGCTGATGAGCCGGCGGTGGTGGTTTTGCTGGAAGATGGCCATCCCGGCGTACAGGGCATCGTCGCTTCACGTCTGGTGCAGGCCTATGGCCGCCCGGCGTTGGTGCTTACCCAGGCGGCGGCTCCCAATATGTTGACCGGTTCGGGGCGATCCATTGACGGGTTGCACCTGCGTGACGCCTTACAACGTACCTTCGAGCTTGCGCCTGAAGCGCTGCCCCGCTTTGGTGGCCATAGCGGGGCTGCTGGCGTGGGCGTGCCACGCGAGCAGCTTGATGCCTTTAAAGCGGCGTTTCTGCAGGCGGTGGGTGAGCAGTTGGAAGGGCGAGAGCTTTATCCGCGTCTCTGGACGGATGGCGAGCTATCCACGGCGCAGCTGTCGCTTGCGACGCTTGCCGATATCGAAGCGCTTGGCCCCTATGGTCGCGAATTCGACCCGCCGCTGTTTGAAGGTCGTTTTATCGTTGAAGCGCTGCGCCCCGTGGGCGCGGACGGCGCGCATTTGATGATGGAGCTTTCCATGGGTGCTGTGACCTGCAAAGCCATCTGGTTCCGTGCCTTAACGCCGGGCGAGCTGCCCGCGTTTAGCGTGGGCGATACGCTGCACTGCGCCTACAAGCTCAATCGCAACCGCTGGCGGGGGCGTGATTCGTTGCAGTTGATGGTGGAGCACGCCAGCGCTATTTAATGCTGGCCCAACAACCGTTGGATAGCCTTGCGCCTATTAGCGTATTTCTTAATAAAACAGGACGTTGTGCGATGCGCATGGAAGACCTCCCTACCGACCCTCATAAACCCTATGAGGATGTCATGGCGATGCTCTTGGGCACGTTTTTCGTCGCGCTCGGGGTAACCTTTTACACCCACGCCGTGCTGCTGACCGGTAGTACCGCCGGGCTGGCGCTATTACTCAGCTATGTGACGAGCAGTGTCACCGGGTGGGGGTTTGGGGTGTGGTTTTTCGCCATTAACCTGCCGTTTTATTACCTGGCGATAAAACGCATGGGGTGGAGTTTTACCTTGCGTACCTTTGCGGCCATTGGCCTTGTATCGCTGTTTTCCGAGCTGACCCAGGGGTGGGTCGAGTTTGCCGCCGTGCCGTCGCTATACGCGGCACTGATGGGTGGAGCCTTGATGGGCATCGGCATGCTGATGCTGTTCCGCCACCGCACTAGCCTGGGCGGTATTAATATCCTGGCACTCTACCTGCAAGATAAGCACGGCCTGCGGGCAGGCTATGTGCAGCTAGGCATCGACGGGCTTATTCTGCTGGTAGCGCTGACCCAGCTACCGCTCGACCGCGTGGGTTACTCGGTGCTGGGCGCGCTGACGCTCAACCTGATGATTGCTCTGAATCATAAGCCAGGACGTTATATCGGCGTTAGTTAGAAACGTTCAGCCAAGCCAGAACCACCACACAATAGCGGCGATAAGGCCGAGCCCGGCAAGATTGACCAGTAGGCTCATGAGTTGCCTCCTTGTGATTTTGTGGCATTAGCTTTCCATAGACGTAAGCGGTTGGCGTTGCTGACTACAGTGATGGAGGACAGCGACATTGCCGCCCCGGCGATCATCGGCGAAAGCAGCGTGCCGGTGATGGGGTAAAGCACCCCGGCGGCGATGGGAATACACAGCACGTTGTAGCCAAAGGCGCCGACCAGGTTCTGCTTAATGTTGCGCAGCGTGGCGCGACTGATTTCGATGGCATCGGCCACGCCATGCAACGAGCCGCGCATCAGCGTCATACCGGCGCTCTCGATGGCCACGTCGGTGCCCTGACCAATCGCGAAGCCTACATGGGCGCGGGCTAGCGCTGGGGCGTCGTTAATCCCGTCGCCGACCATACCCACCACTTCGCCTGCGTTTTGGCGCCGCTCGATGTCAGCATGTTTATCTTCAGGAAGCAGCCCGGCGCGATAATCGTCAATACCCACTTGGCGCGCAATGGCCGCGGCTGTGTGGGGGTTGTCACCGGTCAGCATGACGACATTCAAACCGTCGGCTTGCAGCCGCTTGACGGCGTCAACGGCGTCGTCACGCAGCGGGTCGCTGATGCCAAAGAGCGCCGCCAATTTGCCGTCCAGGGCAAAATACACCAGCGTGCGGCCTTTTTCTTCCAGCGCGCGGGCGTTGTCCTGGCTTGCGGAAAGATCGACGCCGGCGTCTTCCATCAGGCGCGCATTGCCCAGCAGTAGTGATTGGCCGTCAGTGGTTTGTGCTTTCACCCCGCCACCGGTGACGCTATCGAAGTCGCGGATCTCAGTAGGCTCAGCGTCGTGTTCGTCGGCATAGGCCATTAGCGCCGCGGCAAGCGGGTGCTCGGAGCCGCGCTCCAAGGCGGCGATGTAGCCCAGTGTTTGTGGGGTATCGTCGCTTAATACCTCCGCCTCGGTGACGCGGGGCTTACCTTCGGTGAGCGTACCGGTCTTGTCCACCACCAGCGTGGTCAGTTTGCTGGCGGTTTGCAGTGCATCGCCGTTTCTCACCAGTACGCCGTGTTCGGCGGCCTTGCCGACGCCAATCATGGTGGAAATCGGTGTGGCCAGGCCCAGCGCGCAGGGGCAGGCGATAATTAGCACGGTGGTAGCAGTCACCAGCATGTGAATGACGCGTGGCTCGGCACCGAAATTGAACCACACCAGTGCCGTGAGCACGGCGATGATCATCACTGAGGGGACAAAAATGCTGGACACTTTATCGGCCAGCTCGCCAATCGGTGGGCGCGAATTTTGCGCGCTGGCCACCTGTTCGGTGATTTGGCCCAGGCGAGTGTCGGCACCCACGCGGGTCGCCTGGTAAACCAAGCCGCCTTTGCCGTTCACCGTGCCAGCGCTGACGTCATCGCCTTGGGCTTTTTTCACCGGTTCGGGCTCGCCGGTCAGCATGGATTCATCGATATGGCTTGAGCCTTCCATGACCTCGCCATCCACCGGCAGACGCTCGCCGGGGCGAACGCGGATCTGGTCGCCCTCGCGCACGGCGTCAATCTCAACTTCACGCTCTTCGCCGTCGCGGATCACTCGGGCGGTGCGGCTTTGCAGATCCAAAAGGCGCTTTAATGCATCGCTGGTGCGGCCCCGGGCGCGCAGTTCCATCGCATTGCCCAGCAAAATCAAGCCGATCACCATGGCCGAGGCTTCAAAGTAAATGCCGTGAGCCACCTCGGGTAGCCAGGGGGCAAACAGCACCACCGCCATCGAGTAGAGCCAGGCAGTGCCGGTGCCCATGGCCACCAGTGTGTCCATATTGGCTTGATGGTGCTTGAGGTTTTTCCACGCGTTGACAAAAAAATGGCGGCCGGGAAACGCCAGGATGCCCAGCGTCAAAAGCCCGATGACCAGCCAGAATAAACGACCAGTTCCCTCTGGATGAGGGTGGTAGACAAACATGCTGAGCATCAACGGAATGGCAAGCGCCAACGACCAAGCGCTGCCTTTCAAGCGCCGCTTGTAGTCGCGCGCTTCCTGCTCGGCGCGGGTTTTCTCCGCCTCGCGCATATCGACAATCGGCTCAGCCCCATAGCCAACCGATTCCACCGCCGCTATCAAGGCGCGTTCGTCGGCATTACCAACGACTTGTGCGGCGTGCGTACCAAAATTAACGCTGGCGGTTTCAACGCCTGCGGTGTTCTCTAGGGCTTTTTGAACGCTTTTCACACAGCTGGCGCAGGTCATGCCGCTAATCGCCAGGCGGATTTGCTGACGACTGCCGGGGCTCGCGCTTTTAGTTTGCGCACTTTGCGCTGGCTGAGAAGCGGTGTCGTTGCGGTTTTCATCTTTAGTCGGCGCTTCCTCGGGCCGCTCGCCGGGTGGGTAGCCCGCGCTTTCCAGCGTTTGGTCGAGGGTGGCGTCGTCCAGCGTGGTGGTTACCTCAAGATGTTTTTCCCCAGGCGTGCCGACCACGTCGGCGTGGCTATCTTGCTGTTGGATCGCGTCGCGCATGCGTTTTACGCAGCCTTGGCAGTTCATGCCGGGGACTGTGCGCGTCAGGGTGTGTTGACTCATGGGGTCTCCTGCTCCTCGGGAAAGCTCTCGATCAGGCGACACAGGCTGTGCCCGTCCGGTGTGCCGTCGGGCATGTGCTGCCAGCTCTCCAAGGCTTGTTCCATACGTTGGGCAAGCGCCTCAAGCTCTTGGATTTGCGCACGAATTTGCGGCAACCGGTTCGCCAGCAGGTCGCGCACCATTGGGCAGGGGGAATCGCCTTGGTCGGCATGGGCGAGAATGTCGCGAATCTCGGCCACGCTAAACCCGAGCTTGCGCGCGCGCTGTATAAAGTGCAGCCGTTCAAGATCCGTCGCTGAGTATAGCTGGTAGCCGTTTTCAGGATGTCGTGTGGGCGCTAAGAGTAGCTCCCGGGTGTAATGGCGTACCGTTTCGGGGGTAACGCCACCACGTTTCGCCAGCTCGCTGACTTTCATTGTGTAGTTCCAAGATGTGTATTGATCATGCTACGCAGTCTAAAACCTATGGGTTACACAAAGGTCAAGCGTGAACGCAAAAAGAGGCCAAAGGCCTAAAACAATGATTTAAAACGGTCGTGCGACTAATGTATAAGCTAAAAATAAAATAAAACGCTCGTTTGCCCTTGAATGAAACACGCTTTTCGGCCAAAACTGACGTGTACAAAAAAAGTATGACGGATGGATGCCATCCCGTCGGATCATTGGGAAGAGAGGCCCTCTATGCAAAATAAATTTAACAAGCTCGCCTTAGCAGTCGCCGTTGCCACCGCCGCCTTCGCCAGCCAAGCTCACGCCGGTGGCTACCAAATTAACGAACAGAGCGTCAGCGGTCAGGGTTACGGTCATGCAGGGCGTAGTTCCAACGTAGAAGACGCCACCATTGTGTACGGCAACCCGGCGGGTATGTCGTTTTTGGATCGTGCGCAAATCTCTGTAGGTGGGACGTATCTAAACGTTAAGACTGATATCGATAATGCTAGCGCCACACGGAATGGAGCTCCTATAGAAGGCAGTAGTGAAGGCGATATGGTTCCAGGGACGTTAGTTCCTTATGCTTTCTATGCACATCCGGTGAATGAGCAATTAGCGTTTGGCTTCGGGGTTTATGCGCCGTTTGGTTCTAAAACGGATTACGAGGACGGGTTCCTTGGACGCGGTCTTGGTAACTACACGGAACTGACGGTGATGAGCGCGCAACCGACAGTCTCCTACCGCTTCAATGATCAGTGGGCGATCGGTGCGGGTATTACTTATAACCGTGTGGATGGAGAGTTACGCCGCCAGGTGCCAATTCAAGTGGCGGCCCTTGGTGTCGATACTGAGCTAGATTCAAGGGTTGAGGGAGATGATGAGAGCTGGGGTTACAATCTCGGTGTGATTTTTCAGCCTGTCCCCGAAACAACGATGGGCCTGACCTACCGCTCCAAAGTCAGCTACACGCTTACCGGTGATTTTAGAGCGACAGCGACGGACAATTCTCTGGCTATCGCTGGCGTCAGTGAAGGCGATACGGTCAGAAGCGATAGCGCTAATCTCGATCTGACCACTCCTGAGACGATTAACTTCTCCATCACTCAGCAGATGTCCGATAACCTCAAGCTGATGGCCGGAGTGTCTTGGGTGCGTTGGAGTCGTTTCGATCAGATACTGGTTGAGGGGGACTCCATTCCGGAGATTACGCGAGAAGAGCAGGACTATTCGAATGCCTGGGCCTTTGCCGTCGGCGGTGAGTACCAGCTTAATCCACAGTGGGCACTGCGCGCGGGTGTCACGCTCGACCAGACCCCGACCAGCGATCAGTTCCGCAGTGCGCGTATACCCTCGGATGATCGGCGCATATTCTCCATTGGCGCTGGTTGGACGCCAGTCGATAACCTGACGCTCGACTTGGCATACTCTTACCTAACTGAGCGCGGCACTCGGGTCGACCAAGCCAGAAACGATACATCTACACTAGGCACCTTTACCTCAGACGTTGACGCAACCTACGCTGCCGACTACAAAAACGAAGCCCACGGCTTCGGTGCTCAGCTGACGTATCGCTTCTAACGCGTTAGCGTTTGCTAGAACGACCCAAACCCGGCCCAGGCCGGGTTTTTTGTGCGATAGGCAAAGTCGGCGGGATGGATGCGGTAAGCGCGGGCTTTCGTTACAATACGTTCCATAGGATTTCGCCGCTGGGGTGGTAAGCGCTGATTAGAGGCTTATCCCCCAGCGGCGCGTGTCTCTTTTGAGCCGCGTTTACTGAAGTGTTTTAACCGACTAAGGCCAGGGCAATCCATGTTGGAAACTAACCCGATTCATCTCCAGATCAAGGACCTGTCTGAGCGGACAGACGTTCTTAGGGGGTATCTTTGACTACGCCGAGAAAAAAGACCGGCTAGAAGAAGTTTCCCGCGAGCTTGAAGACCCCAATGTCTGGAGCGACCCAGACTACGCACAGAAGCTCGGCAAGGAGCGTGCGTCCCTCGAAGCCATTGTAGCCACCATTGATGATCTCGATCAGGGGCTCGGCGACAGCCGTGATTTGCTAGAGCTTGCTGAAATGGAGGACGACGAAGGCACCGTTGACGAGGTTCACAAAGAGCTTGATAGCCTGCAACGAGTCTTAGAGAAGCTTGAGTTTCGGCGTATGTTTTCTGGCGAGATGGACGAGAATAACGCCTATCTGGATATCCAGTCGGGGTCGGGTGGTACCGAAGCTCAGGATTGGGCTAATATTCTGCTGCGCATGTATTTGCGTTGGGCGGAAAGCCACGGCTTCAAAACAGATATTCTTGAAATTTCCGAAGGCGATGTGGCGGGTATCAAATCGGCGTCGCTGCATATCCAGGGGGATTATGCTTTCGGCTGGTTACGTACCGAAACCGGCGTTCACCGCCTGGTGCGTAAAAGCCCGTTTGATTCCGGCGGTCGTCGGCATACCTCTTTTGCGTCGGTTTTCTTATCACCGGAAATCGACGATAGCTTCGAAGTGGAAATTAATCCTTCCGACCTGCGCGTGGATACCTATCGCTCGAGCGGCGCCGGCGGTCAGCACGTTAACACTACCGATTCGGCGGTGCGCATTACCCACGATCCCAGTGGCATTGTGGTGGCGTGTCAGAGCCAGCGTAGCCAGCACGCCAACCGCGACTTCGCCATGAAACAGTTGAAGGCGAAGCTGTGGGAGCATGAAATGCAAAGGCGCAATGAGGCTAAGCAGCAGGCGGAAGACTCCAAAGCCGACATCGGTTGGGGCAGCCAAATTCGCTCATACGTACTCGACGATCAGCGCATCAAAGATCTGCGTACCCATGTTCAGTCCAGCAACTGCGAAAAAGTGCTCGATGGGGATTTAGATCAGTTTATCGTCGCCAGCCTTAAGCAAGGTTTGTAATCTTTTCAGGGTTTGATCATTAATAAGGTGCCCGATGGCTAACCAAGACGCGTCTTCTGCAGACAACGAAAACCACCTGATCGCTGAGCGGCGCACCAAGCTCGCTGCCCGTCGAGAACGTGCGGCCGAGCAGGGCAAAAGCGCATTCCCGAACGATTTTCGCCGCGACAGCTTAACCGTTGAGCTTCACAATCTGCTGGGCGAGAAGGACAAAGCCGAGCTTGAGACGCTTGATCACCACGCGTCAGTGGCGGGGCGCGTTATGCGTCAGCGCGGGCCCTTTATCGTCATCCAGGACGTCGCGGGCCAGATCCAGCTTTACGTCAATAAAAAAGGCCTGCCCGCCGATGTGCTCGACGACATCAAAAGCTGGGATATTGGCGATATCGTGGCCGCTCATGGTCCCGTGCATAAATCCGGTAAAGGGGATCTGTACGTCATGATGAAAGAGGCGCAGCTGTTAACCAAAAGCCTGCGCCCGCTGCCCGATAAGTTCCACGGCTTGACCGACCAGGAAGCCCGCTATCGTCAGCGCTACGTTGACCTGATTATGAACCCGCAGTCGCGCAAGGTGTTCGAGACCCGTGCCGCGGTGATCAGCTCCATGCGCCGCTTCTTTGAAGCGCGCGGCTTTATGGAAGTGGAAACGCCGATGCTGCAGCCGATTCCCGGCGGTGCAGCGGCGCGTCCGTTTATCACCCACCACAATGCGCTGGATATCGACATGTATCTGCGTATTGCACCAGAGCTTTACCTCAAACGTCTGGTGGTGGGCGGTTTCGAGAAAGTTTTTGAAATAAATCGTAATTTCCGCAACGAAGGGTTATCCACTCGGCACAACCCTGAGTTCACCATGGTTGAGTTTTACTGGGCTTACGCGGATTACAACGACCTCTTGGATATGACCGAGGCGATGCTGCGCACGGCGGCTCAGGAAGTGCTGGGTATCACCACCATTGAATACCAGGGTGCGAGCTATGATTTCGGCAAACCGTTTAACCGCATAACCTTGCGCCAGGCGATTCTTGATCACGGCGACGGCATCAGCGATGCGGATCTGGATTCGCTCGACGCCGCGCGGGCGGTGGCCGAAAAGCGGGGGATCAAGGTCAAAGAAAGTTGGGGGCTGGGCAAACTTCAGACCGAAATCTTTGAAGAGGTGGCCGAGCATAAGCTCGACCAGCCAACCTTTATCACCGAATACCCGGCGGAAGTCAGCCCGTTGGCGCGGCGTAACGACGCTAACCCCTTTGTCACCGACCGCTTTGAGTTCTTTGTTGGCGGCCGTGAGATTGCCAATGGCTTCTCGGAGCTTAACGACGCCGAAGACCAGGCTGAGCGCTTCCGCGAGCAGTCTGCCGAGAAAGACGCGGGCGACCTGGAGGCGATGTACTACGATGCGGATTACGTTCGCGCGTTGGAGTACGGCTTGCCGCCAACGGCGGGTGAAGGCATTGGTATCGACCGCTTGGTGATGCTGTTTACCGACAGCCCCTCGATTCGCGATGTGCTGTTGTTTCCGGCGATGCGTCCGGAAGCGGACTAAACTTTACGATAACTGCTGGTTAGCGATGAAAAGTTGGTAAGGGCGCGTTATAGCGCCCATAATGTCCACGTTTCGACGGCGAGGAGAATCCCATGAAACTGCTTAATCGCTCTGCCTTGAGCGTCAGGCCGACCCAGCCCTTTGTGGACTGGATCAATGCGCTTGAACCCACCATGGGAGACGACGATCTGACCCTGGACGATGTCGAACGTGAAAGCACGGTGTATCTGATCCCTGAAATGGATACCCCGGAAGCGCTTGAGACGTTTGTCCGCGAACGCTATGTGGAAATCCTAGAGACCGAGCTGCGCGCCTGGGAAGAGGATGAACGCCAGTGGCCAGAGAAACTCGATTGGTCGCTGTTTCAGACGTTTATACGCATTGAACACAGCTACCTCGCCATTGACCTGGACGATGATACCCCCCTTGAAATATCCGACGTCGACGATGCCTTGCTGCTCGATAACGAGCAAGACTAGGCTCTGTCTGAAAACTGGCTGCGTTCGCCGACTTTTCAGACCAAGACTAGCGTGTCGCCGTCTTAGCGTAAGCGCATTGTGAAACCGGCTTTTGCCGGTTTCGTTGTTTTACTGGTGCTGTTTGGGAACTCACCACCATGCGATTGTTTGAAACCCGACCCGGCGACGACGGTCTGCCAGGGCCCGAGCGCACCTTGGCCGTCTTGGCCTTGGTGACCGGTACGCTGATGGCGGTGGTCGATACCACCATGATCAATCTTGCCCTGCCGACGATTGCCGCCGACCTCAACGTGTCTGCCTCCCGAGCGGTGTGGATCACCAACTTATTCCAGGTGGTGTGCGCCGCGTTTTTGTTGGTGTTTGCGGGTATTAGCGAGTTGGTGACCCGTCGGCGGCTGTACCTTTTCGGGCTGTCAACGTTTGTCATCGCCGCGATGGGGGCTGCGCTGTCGCGCAACTTAGAGACGCTGTTGGTGTTCCGCGCGCTGCAAGGGTTAGGCGCCGCGGCGACGCTGTCCATTGGGCCGTCGCTGTACCGAGCGATTTTTCCCTCGCGGCTGTTAGGCAGCGCGCTGGGCTTAAGCGCCTTGGTAGTGGCGGGTGGCTACGCTGCAGGCCCTACGCTAAGCGGCGTGATTCTCTCGTTTGCCGATTGGCCATGGCTGTTCGCACTGAACGTGCCCCTAGGCGTTTGCTCACTGTGGCTCGCCAAGCGGGCGTTGCCCCAGGAGCAGCCGCGACAAGGCAGCTTTGATGTGGCAGGGGCACTGCTTTCCATCGTCATGCTGGCCAGTTTCTTTATCGCGATGGACGCCGTGAGCCACGCCGCGCCTGTTTGGCAAAGCAGTGGCTGGACGCTGCTAGCGGTGCTTGCCTGTGTGGGGTTTGTTCATCGTCAGCGTCGCGCGCCTTATCCGCTGCTACCGCTGAGCGTGTTTGCAGAAAAGCGCTTTACCTTGGCCGTGTCGGCCTCGGGGCTGGCGTTTATTGGCCAGGGGCTGACGTTTGTTGCGCTGTCGTTTTTCTATCAGGAGCAAATGGGCTTTTCGCCGCTCGAAACGGCTTGGCTGTTTACCCCATGGCCGCTGGCCATCATGTTGGTGGGGCCTTTGGCCGGGCGGCTTGCCGACCGGGTCAATCCCAGTGTGCTGTCCAGCACAGGCTTGGTGTTGCTGATTATTGGGTTGATTGCCCTGGCGCTAGTGGATGAGTCCACCGGGGTGGTGGGCAGCCTCTGGCGAACTGCGTTGTGCGGTATTGGGTTTGGGCTCTTCCAGCCGCCCAACAACCGCGAAATGATGGGTAGCCTGCCGCCCGAGCGCAGCTCAAACGTCTCGGGGGTGATGAGCACCACCCGCACGGTAGGGCAGTCGTTTGGGGTGGCGTTGGTCGGTGCTGCATTGGCCCTTGGCGCGCCCGTACAAGTCACTCTGTGGTTAGGGGCTGCGACGACGCTGATGGCACTGGTGGCGAGCCTTTCTCGCGTGTCGCTGGCGCGGCGCGCGTTGGTTGCGCGGCGGGCATCGTCTGGCGTCGAGTAAGCGCGTACAATGAAAGGGTTTACTATCTAAGGAGAGCTTCCATGACGCTGCAGACACAGATAGAGCAGAAGTTAGCGGCGCTCGCGCCCGACGTGCTGCAGGTAGAAAATGAAAGCCACATGCACAACGTGCCCGAGAACGCCGAAACGCATTTTAAAGTGACTCTGGTGAGCGATAGTTTTGACGGCTTAATGCCGGTCAAGCGCCACCAGAAGATTTATGCGCTGCTGGCTGATGAGCTGTCGGGCCCGGTGCACGCGCTAGCCCTTCATCTTTATACTCCCCACGAGTGGGAAGTGCGTGGCGGTCAACGCCCTGACTCGCCTAATTGTCGAGGCGGCGGGCAGTGACCCCAGAGGTTATTCGCCGGCATTACCTTGAGGCGATGGGCATTACCGCCTGGGCGTGCCGCTATCAGCTTCCCAATGCACGGCCGACTGAAGCCTGCGAGTGGGACGACACGCCCGCTGCGTCGACTCCACCGCGCGAGCGGTTGCAGGCGCTGTTAGATGACGCCCCAGCGCCACGCACACCGCCCACCGACGTACAGCCCGCCAAGGGTGACGTTCCCGCGTCGCCCTCGGCGGTGCGCGCACTGCTGGAGGAGCAACGCTCTACCGCCCCGAGCCAACCTGCTAAGCCATCCCCAACACCGGCGGCTGAGCCTCAGCCAACGCGAGCTCAGCCCCTTGAGTTTCATTTGTCGTGCGTATGCATCGGTGGGCGTTGGTTAAGCCTGCACGCGGGCAAGCTATCTGCCGCTGAGCAGCGGTTACTCGCCAATATGTTGCAAGCAGCAGGCCTTTCTGACGGTGCGATGCCGGACGTTACCTTGTTTAAATGGCCGCCCATGGCCATGACGTTCGCGGCGGACGACCCGCTAGAGGAAGCGCGGGAAGGCGTCAGTGCGTTTGTCAATGGCGTGGCCAGTCGCCAGGGGTGGCAACTGGAGGAACTGTTGTGGTGGGGCGCTGACACGACGGGAAGCGATCACGAAGCGTTATCCCAGGTGCTTGACGTGCATGACGACCAGAGCCGCTCCTTGGCCTTGCCGGTATGGCAGGCTCCCGCCTTGTCGACTCTTACCCATAGCATTAGCGCTAAGCGCGCCCTGTGGCCCAAGCTTCACGCATTAGGGCAGCGCTGGCATACGCCACTCTCAGGTCGTGCGGATGATCGCTGAGCTTGGCGAGAAAGACGCCAAGGCGCTCGTAGCGCTTGAGGCGCGCACGCTGAGCGGCGTTAATCAAACGCTGCTAAAAGACGCGCTGTCGGCAGACACGACCTGTGTCCTTGGGGCCTGGCAGGCACGCGAGTTAACCGGCTACGCACTGTTGGCGCGATTACCTTTCGAGGCTGAGCTTCAAGCCATCGGGGTGCTGCCTGAGCGGCGGGGTGAGGGTGTCGGGCACGCATTGCTCACAGCCGTGTTAAGTATAGCGGTGCGGTGGCAAAGTGAGCGTGTACTGCTTGAAGTGCGTGAAACGAACGCGGCGGCGATTCGGCTCTATGCAGGGGCTGGTTTTCAACAAGATGGCGTTCGGCGAGGTTACTACCCGGCGGCAGAGGGTGGCGCCGGGCGAGAGGATGCGCTGCTTATGTCACGGCTGGTTTAAGATGCATCGTCGACCGTTTCAAATTTATTCAGCAGCTCGCTTAGGCGACGCTCCCACTCTTCACGATCCTGCTTCAGCTGGGTATTTTCCTCACGCAGCGTTTCGTTTTCCAGTTTCATCATCTCCAACGCCTCAACGGTATCGGTAACGCGCTGCTCAAGCTGATTGAATAACTCTAGGCTCATGCCTACCTCCAGGTAAAAACAAGCGACATGCTTGCCTGTAAAACAAACGGGTAATTAACAATGGAGCGAGCGTAACGCCCGTAATGCGATGCCGCAAGCGCTGATTACGGGGCATGGCGTTGATAAAGCCTGGCCGTGCTTTCCCCCGCCTGGGTCTCGCGATGCAGCGACCAACGCGTCGGCACCTCGGGGATCAAATCGCGCTCGGTTTCGACGTAAATCATCGCCTCTTCAGCCAGCCAGCCGCCCGTTTCCAGGGCGCTGCAACAGTCGGCTACCCAACCTTGGTGAAACGGTGGGTCGAGGAACACAATGTCGTAGCGCGCCGCGCTTTGAGACAGAAAGGTTCGGGCGTCACCGACGATCACATGACCCTGATGGGCGCCGAGGGTCTCCAGATTCTGGGTAATATGACGGGCAACCTGGGCGTCGCTCTCGACAAAGGTGAGCTGGGTCGCGCCGCGGGATAGCGCTTCAATGCCCAATGCGCCGGTGCCGGCAAAAAGGTCGAGCACCCGTTTGCCGTAAAGCTGCTGGCCGAGCCAGTTGAACAGGGTTTCACGGACACGGTCGGGTGTGGGGCGCAAGCCTGGGCTGTCGAGAACCGGTAGCTGGCGGCGGCGAAAGTCGCCGCCAATAATACGCAGCTTACCCATGGATTTGGCAGGCGACCGTCGAGTAGCGGATGAGCGAGAGGAACGTTGTCGTGTCATAACGTGGATTGTAGCGGGCTACTTATCCAAAGTCTTGGTTGGCGGTGGTAGGATAATCGCATTCTTTACCTTTACTAGTCGGATGACATCCATGTTTGGTTTTTTTAAGCGTAAACAAAAGCAGGATTCCCAGCAGGAAGCGCAGCAAGACGAGACGCCGGTCGATCCCTCACAGGAACAGGAGGCCGACGGGTTCCCCCTGGAAGAACAAGATCAACCGAGCGCTCGTCGCGAGGAAGCCGATGTTGACGAGCGACCGTCTGCGCCTGACGCTGTGCCAGAGCCAGAGCCAGAGCCAGAGCCAGAGCCAGAGCCAGAGCCAGAGCCAGAGCCAGAGCCAGAGCCAGAGCCAGAAGCTAAGCCCGCGCCCGTTGAAAAACCGGCGCTGCAAGACAAACCGGTTGCCGACAAAGGCGACAAGAAAGGCTGGCTTGCGCGTATTAAGTCAGGCCTTGGCAAAACCCGCGCGAATTTAACCGATGGCATTGCCGACTTATTTCTGGGTAAAAAGCAGATAGATGACGAACTGCTCGAAGATCTTGAAACCCAGCTACTGATGGCCGATGTCGGCATTGAGGCGACCAGCGAGATTATTGAGCGGCTGGAGGCACGGGTATCCCGCAAAGAGCTGAATGATCCCGAAGCGCTTTATCGTGGCTTGCAAGAAGAACTGGCGGCGATGCTTGAACCCGTCACCCAGCCGCTTAGTTTTGATAAAGATAGCGAAGGCCCCTTCGTCATATTGGTCGTGGGGGTTAACGGTGTGGGTAAAACCACCACGATTGGTAAGCTCACTCAGCGTTTCCAGCGCGAAGGCAAAAGCGTCATGCTCGCGGCGGGGGACACCTTCCGCGCCGCAGCGGTAGAGCAGCTTAAAGTGTGGGGCGAGCGCAATAGCGTGCCGGTCATTGCCCAGCACACCGGTGCCGACAGTGCCTCGGTGATTTACGACGCGGTGGCCGCTGCAAAAGCCCGTGGGGTGGATGTGTTAATCGCCGATACCGCCGGACGTTTGCATAACAAAAGCCACCTGATGGAAGAGCTGAAAAAGGTTCATCGCGTGATGAAAAAGGTCGACGACACCGCGCCCCATGAAGTGATGCTGGTGCTGGATGCTGGCACGGGGCAAAACGCCGTCTCCCAGGCCACCACGTTTAACGAGGCGGTGCCGGTCAGCGGTATCACGCTCACCAAGCTGGATGGCACCGCGAAAGGCGGGATTATTTTTGCCCTGGCGAAGCAGCTCAACACACCGATCCGCTATATCGGCGTGGGCGAGGGGTTAGATGACCTTCGCCCCTTCGAGTCGAAGGACTTCGTAAACGCACTGTTTGACCGCCAGGGAGACGATGCCAACCCATGATCGCCTTTGAGCATGTGGGTAAGCGCTACGGAGGGCGCTTTGAAGCGCTTTCGCACCTTAACTTTCGCGTTGCGAGAGGCGAAATGGTGTTTCTCACCGGGCATTCAGGCGCCGGGAAAAGCTCGCTATTGCGTTTGATTATGCGCTTGGAAAAGCCGAGCCGTGGGCGAGTGGTCGTGGCAGGGCACGATATTGCCCAGTTGCATGCCAGCCAAGTGCCGTTTTATCGCCGCCAGATTGGGGTCGTCTTTCAGGATCACCAACTGTTGTTTGATCGTAGCGTGTTTCACAACGTATCGCTGCCGTTGGATATTCAGGGCATCGAACCCCGGGAGTCTGCTCGTCGCGTCCGCGCTGCCCTGGATAAAGTCGGCCTGCTGCACCGCGAAAAAGCGTTACCCATTGAGCTTTCCGGCGGCGAGCAGCAGCGTGTGGGCATCGCGCGTGCCGTGGTCAATAAGCCGGCGCTGTTGCTTGCCGACGAGCCCACAGGGAACCTTGATCCTCAACTATCGGCCGACATTATGGCGCTGTTTGAAGATTTTAATCGTATCGGCACGACCGTCATGATCGCCAGCCACGATTTGGCATTAATTGCGCGATTGCAGCATCGAATGTTACGCCTGAGCGACGGGCGCTTAGTGGCCGATGAGGGGGCCGCATGAAACGACCCATCGATAAGCCGAAAGGCGCCGCCCCTCGGTCGCGTAGCAGAGCCGCCCCACGAAGCTCTCAGCGCCCCGCTCCACGTGCGCGGGCCCAGCAGCCACGCCTTGTAAGCCGTCTGCGTGCATGGGGACGGCACCACCGTGCGATGTGGCTCGACAGCCTCCAGCGGCTGATTCGCTACCCGCTGGGCAATTTACTGACCATGCTAGCCATTGCCATTGCGCTGGTACTGCCCGCGGCATTGTGGCTAACGCTGGACAGTGCCAGGTTGCTGGATGCAGAGCTGGACGAAAGCGCCACGTTAACGGTGTACCTTGAAATGGACGTTGGGGCAGAGGAGGCGGAACGCATCGAACAAGCGGTACGCGCTGATGACGATGTGCAACGCACTCGGTTTATTAGCGCCGAGCAGGGTATGGCCGATTTTCAACAGTCGCTGGGCGTTGACGATGCCCTCTCCGGGCTTGAAGGCAACCCGCTGCCGAGCAGCATTGTTGTACGTCCTAGTGGCGTTGATCCCGATCTCATGCAGACGCTCGCCGATCGCTTGGCAGCTCTCTCGGGGGTTGATGAAGTGCGGGTCGACCTGGCCTGGGTCGAGCGACTGCGCCACCTGGCCGAGCTGGGAACGCGAGTGGCGCTGGCCCTGGGTGTTTTATTTGGCCTTGGGGTGCTACTGGTGGTGGGCAATACCATCCGACTGTCGGTGGAGAGTCGCCGCCGTGAAATCGAAGTGGTGATGTTGATCGGCGCTACCCATGCGTTTGTCAGGCGTCCCTTCTTATACAGCGGTGCCTGGTACGGCTTTGGTGGGGGGCTTTTGGCGCTTGGGCTGCTATCCCTGGGCAATCACTGGTTGTCGCTACCGGTCGCAGCCTTGGCGGCGAGTTACGGGGCGAGTTTTTCGCTACCTCAATTGGACGTGACAGGCTCCACAATTTTGCTATCTTGCAGTACACTACTTGGCTGGTTAGGGGCATGGCTTGCCGTCTCTCGGCATCTTGCCAGCATCCGCCCGCGTTAAACCTCCCGCGTCGCCAATTAGGTAGCGGTGAGGGAACCTTGTTGATACGACAAGGTCTTAGCGATACAAATCACGTAAGGGTTATCAGGGAGACCACCTGCACATGAGCACAAGTCTTCTACCGGTGGGACAGCTTTCCCCAGGCCACGACCTGGGCGGCTACATCAAAGCGGTCAACGGCATTGCGGTACTGAGTGCCGATGAAGAGCGTGAGCTTGCGTTCCGCCTGTACGATGAAGGCGATTTGGAAGCGGCACGCCGTTTGGTGCTATCGCACTTGCGCTTTGTGGTACACATCGCCCGCAGTTATTCGGGCTATGGCTTGCCGCAAGCTGATTTAATTCAAGAAGGTAACGTCGGCTTAATGAAGGCCGTCAAGCGCTTTGACCCGAATCAGGGTGTGCGCTTGGTTTCGTTTGCGGTGCATTGGATTAAAGCTGAAATTCACGAATTTGTGCTGCGTAACTGGCGTATTGTCAAAATCGCCACGACCAAGGCACAGCGTAAGCTGTTCTTTAATTTGCGCGGTGCGAAAAAGCGCCTCGCCTGGCTTAATAACGACGAGGTTGAGGCCATTGCCAAGGATCTCGACGTAAAGCCGCATGTCGTGCGCGATATGGAAGGACGCCTGTCTTCCTACGATGCGGGCTTTGATGCATCGCCCAGCGACGATGAAGATAGTGCGTATCAAGCACCGGTGCACTTTTTAGACGATTCGGCCTCAGATCCGGCAACGCAGCTAGAAGACAGCGATTTTGAGGAAGACTCAACTCGCCGCTTACAGCTGGCGCTTGAAGGCTTGGATGAGCGCTCGCGGGATATTTTGCAGCGTCGTTGGCTGGGCGAACATAAGTCCACGTTGCATGACTTGGCTGATGTTTACGGCGTTAGCGCCGAACGCATTCGCCAGCTCGAAAAAAATGCCATGAAGAAACTGCGCCAAAAAATGGGCGATACGATCGCGGCATAAGCGCATAAGTTCGACCCAACAAAAACGGCGCTCCCTTTGTGGGGGCGCCGTTTTTTATTTGCCAAGGTTTTATCTGCCAACGGCTACCATCATCCTGGACAAGCGGTTAAGCAGGCTGCGCTGCCTCGCGTAGCAGCTGGCTTGAAAGCAGCGTCCACTGGTCGTCCCAGTAGTCAGTGGGTAAACGTTTGAAATCACTGCGCACATATTGAGCAATGCGGCCTTCTGCATGGGCGATCAGTAGGTTCGCGGCGGCCGATGCAGAAATATTCGGCCGACGTCCCTCGCGGATCTCAGCCTCGCGGAGAATCTGCTTGAACTGGGTTTCCAGACGCTCGAAAAGCTGGTGAATCCGCTGACGCAGTCGCGCAGTTTCTCCGGTGAGTACATCGCCGCCCATCACACGGGCAAGCCCCGGGTTCTTTTCGGCAAAGCCGAGCACCAGTGACAGGATCGTATGGCAGCGGTTGGTGGCGTCGGGTACCTCTTCCATAATGCGGTTAATGCGCGCAAAGATGCTTTCTTCGATAAAGTCGATCAGCCCTTCGAACATGCGCGCCTTGCTGGGGAAGTGGCGGTAGAGGGCGGCTTCTGATACACCCACCTGGCGAGCCAGGGCCGCCGTGGTAATCCGTTTGCCGCTGTCTTCCTCAAGCATCAGGGCGAGGGCTTGGAGTATCTGCTCGCGGCGGCGAGGTTTGCGATCATCGCTCATTGCGTTTCTCCCGTCGCGGTTAGTGGGTATCGGTGATCAGCGTACCGACACCGGCGTTGGTGAATATCTCCAACAGCACGGCATGCGGCACACGACCATCGATAATGTGAGCACTGTTAACGCCGCCTTTCACAGCATCTAACGCGCAGCGAATTTTAGGCAGCATGCCGCCATGAATAGTCCCATCGGCAATCAGCGCGTCAACTTGAGCCGTGGTCAAGCCGGTGAGCACCTCGCTGTCGGCATTCATCAGCCCCGCCACGTTGGTCAGCAGCATGAGCTTTTCGGCATTGAGCGCCTCGGCAATCTTGCCCGCCACCAGGTCGGCATTGATATTATAGCTGTGGCCTGCGTCATCCACGCCAATCGGCGCAATCACCGGGATAAAATCACGCGCCGCGAGCATTTCAATCAAGTCGGTGGAGATCGACTCCACCTCACCGACATGGCCGATATCGATGATTTCCGGGGCTTTCATTTCGGGGCTCTGATGCTCGACCTTCAACTGGCGGGCACGGATCTGTGCGCCGTCCTTGCCGGTCAGGCCAATCGCTTTGCCGCCGCTTTGGTTGATCAGGTTGACGATGCTTTTATTGACCAGCCCGCCGAGTACCATCTCGACTACGTCCATGGTTTGCGAGTCGGTCACGCGCATGCCGTTAACAAAGCGCGATTCGATATTGAGCTTGGTTAACAACTCGCCAATCTGGGGGCCGCCGCCATGAACCACCACCGGGTTAATACCCACTTCCTTCATTAACACAATGTTGCGGGCAAACGAATCAATCAGAGTGCTTTCCGTCATCGCGTTGCCGCCGTATTTGACCACGACGGTTTTGCCGGAAAATTGCTGGATATAGGGGAGGGCTTCGGAAAGCACCTCCACAACGACCTGCGGGCCGTGACTGGCTGAACTCATGGCGTTGTCCCTTGATAATGATGTGGCTCATTTATTGGCATTAAGCACACTTTGAAGCCCATGGCGGGCCGTGCCTTCTAATGGGCACGATCCCGCCACGCGATGACGTGGCTGGCTTTGCCTAGGGTAGCGTCAAAGCGGGGTCGACGTTTTTCAGTGCGCTGGCAAACTGCGCTTTAATGCGCGTTAAAGCCGCTTCATTTTTTCCTTCAAAACGCAGTACTAGCATGGGGGTGGTGTTCGAGGCGCGGCATAGCCCCCATCCGTCGGGGTAGTCGACCCGAATGCCATCCAATGTGGTTTTGATACCATCGCCGAAGTCGCCCTCTCGAGCAAGTTTATCCACTAGGCTGAATTTGTTGCTGTCGGTGACGGTGATATTAATTTCCGGGGTACCGATGTCTTGCGGGAAACTGTCGAAATAAGCATCGGCGTCGCCCTCGAAATTGGCCAGAATCTCTAGCAGCCGAGCGGCGGCGTAAATTCCGTCGTCGAAGCCGTACCAGCGTTCCTTGAAGAAGATATGCCCGCTCATTTCGCCGGCCAACTGAGCCCCCGTTTCCTTCATGCGTGCCTTGATTAGCGAGTGGCCCGTGCGCCACATTTCCGGCTCGCCCCCGGCGTCGCTGATCACCTTGATTAAGTTGCCGGTACACTTGACGTCAAAGATGACCTTGGCGCCAGGGTTGCGGCCTAGCATGTCGGTGGCAAACGCCATCAACAGGTGATCCGGGTAGATCAGCCGCCCACGAGGGGTAATGACGCCTAGTCGGTCGCCGTCACCATCGAAGGCTAGGCCGATATCGGCGTTCGTTTCCTGGACCGTGCGAATCAGATCCTGCAGGTTTTCGGGCTTACCGGGGTCGGGGTGATGGTTGGGGAAGGTGCCGTCGATATCGTCAAACAGCGGGTGCGTATCGACGCCCAGCTTGGCGATCAACTGAGGCCCCAGTTCCCCCGCGACGCCGTTCCCGCAGTCGACCACCGCCTTCAGCGGGCGACTGACGCTGACATCGCCGAGGATGCGCTGAAGATAGGCATCGCGCACGTCCTCTTGGCGAATGCTGCCGCTGCCGCTTGCCAGTTGGTCAGACGCAAGTCGCTCGTAGAGAGCGGTGATGGCATCGCCCGAGAGGGTGTCGCCATCGAGAACAATCTTGAAGCCGTTATAGTCGGGCGGATTGTGGCTGCCGGTGACCATCACCCCGGAGCGCGTACCGTCAAGAATATGGGTGGCAAAATACAGCACCGGGGTGGGTACCATGCCGACATCAATGACGTCGCGCCCCGCCGCGTTCAGGCCGCGCATTAGGGCCGCCTGGAGCCGCGGGCCCGAGAGACGTCCATCGCGTGCGACCACGACGGTGGATTCGCCCCGATCAGCGGCTTCAGAGCCGATTGCGCGGCCAATCCATTCCACTGTGTCCTCGGTGAGCGTGTCATCGACGATGCCGCGGATGTCGTAAGCGCGAAAAATCGAAGCGGGAATTGTGGGGTGTGTCATGGGAGTATCCTTACAAAAGTGGCCTGTACAAGTTAATGACGGCCAGTGCTGCCAAAGCCGCCGCTGCCGCGAGTGGAGTCGCTGAACTGATCGACCAGATCAAGCTCAGCCTGCACCACAGGAACAAGCACGTACTGTGCCAACCGTTCAAACGGCGCGAGCGTAAAGGGGCTTTGCCCGCGATTCCATACGGAAATCATTAACTCTCCTTGGTAATCGGCATCGATCAAGCCCACCAAATTGCCTAGAACGATGCCGTGCTTATGCCCCAGGCCGGAGCGAGGCAGAATCATGCCGGCAAGGCCCGGGTCTTCAATATAGATTGCCAGGCCTGTCCTTACGAGGTGTGTATCACCGGGGTTTAACGTTAGCGGCTCGTCGAGCAGCGCGCGAAGGTCCATGCCCGCCGACCCGTCGGTCGCGTAATGAGGCAAATAGTCACGCAGTCGTTCATCGAGGACTTTGCACTGCAGGCGAGGGCGGGCGGTCATGAGGACTCTCCGGTAGACGAGGGCAGTAGCATGAGAGCTTGTTGAATCACGCGATCCGCCAGTTGTGTTTTGGGTTGTGGGGTTTCCATCCGACGTTCAATACCCTGGGGCGTGCGCCATAGCAGCAGCGCCGCGTTTTCGTCGCTGCCAAACCCAAGACCGGGCTGACCAACGTCGTTGGCAACGATCATGTCGAGCCCTTTGCGGGTGAGTTTATCAGACGCATAATGCTCAACGTCCTGGGTTTCGGCGGCGAATCCCACCACAAATGGGCGGCCCTGGGGCGAAAGCGCAGCTACGTCGGCAATAATATCGGGATTTTTGACCAGGGTTAGCGTCAGGGTGTCATTGTCGTCGGTCTTTTTCATCTTGTGCCCGGCGGCGCTGGCGGCACGGTAGTCGGCGACGGCGGCGCAGCCGATAAACAGTGCCGCCTGGGGGGCCAGCCGTAGCGCTTCATGGTGCATCTGCTCGGCGGATTCAACGTCAATACGGGTGACGCCGACCGGCGTGGCGAGGCTCACTGGCCCGCTGATCAAGGTCACCTTGGCGCCCTGGGCGGCCGCCGCTGCGGCTAGGGCGTAGCCCATTTTGCCCGAGCTGTGATTCGACAAATAGCGCACCGGGTCGAGCGCTTCGCGGGTCGGGCCGGCGGTGATCACCACGTGCAGTGCCGAATCGCTGGGTGGCGCGAAAGGTGCAAGCGAAAAGTGATTGATCAGCGCGTCAACAATCGTCTCGGGCTCGCTCATTCGACCTGGGCCAACGTCACCGCAGGCTTGGTCACCTGCCGCGGGCCCAACCAACTGCCAGCCATCGTCCGCTAGCTGCTGTACGTTGCGTTGGGTGGCGGGATGGCGCCACATGGCCTGATTCATGGCCGGGGCGATCAGTTTGGGCGCTTCACTGGCGAGGCAAAGCGTGGTGAGTAGGTCGTCGGCCATGCCTTGGGCTAAGCGCGCCATGAGATCCGCTGTTGCCGGCGCGATTAATACGACATCCGCCCAGCGGGCGAGCTCAATATGCCCCATGCCAGCCTCGGCTTCTGGGTCGAGCAGTGACGTGCGCACGGGCTCGCCGGAAAGTGCCTGCAGCGTTAACGGGGTGATAAACGCTTGAGCCCCGTCGGTCATCACCACGCGGACGTCACAGCCGATTTGTTTGAGCAGGCGCACAATCAGCGCGCTTTTATACGCCGCGATGCCCGCGCTGATGCCCAAAAGCACGCGTTTTCCGCTAGCAGGCAGCGTCGTTGTCGAAGTCACAGACGTCATGGCAAAAGACCCACGTTGAGCATTCTTTAGGACGCTTACCATACCATTCGTCCGCGCAATTTGGCATGCTGCATCCATGTAAAGGGAAAGGCTAAACAACGCGCAGGGAGGCGGCGATGGGTATTAACCACTGGCCGGAAGGCGAGCGTCCACGCGAGAAGCTATTAAATCTGGGGCCACAGGCGTTGTCGGACGCTGAGCTGCTGGCGATTTTTTTACGCGTAGGGGTTCAGGGGCGGTCAGCAGTGGATCTCGCGCGGGACCTGCTGACAAGCTTTGGCGGCCTTCGTCAGCTGCTGGAGGCCGACCAAACGCACTTTTGCGAAGCGCGGGGGCTGGGGAGCGCCAAGTTCGCCCAGTTGCAGGCTACACTTGAGCTTTCAAAACGCCACTTGGCCACCCAGCTCGCGCGAGGTGAGGCGCTGACGTCTCCGGCATTAGTGCGTCACTACCTAAGTACCCAGCTGCGTCATTTGGGCCATGAAGAATTTGCGGTACTTTTTTTGGATACGCAGCACCGAATTATTCGCTATGAATCCCTATTTCGCGGTACCCTAGATAGCGCATCCGTTTATCCCCGCGAAGTTGCCAAGCGTGCCCTAGCGCACAATGCTGGTGCTGTTATCCTGGCGCACAACCACCCTTCGGGTGTGGCCGAGCCTAGCGATGCCGATCGACGAATCACTGAACGCTTGAAAGAAGCGCTCGCACTGTTTGATGTGCGGGTGCTTGATCATTTCGTGGTGGGGGACGGAGACGTGGTGTCATTTGCCGAGCGGGGCTGGCTGTAAGCAAGCCACCTAGGTGGTCAGTTAATTTATTAAGTAAAATGAACCAAAAGCCGCTTTTTTGGGCTTTTGCGACGGTTTTTCTTGCTGATCGCCACGTGCTCTGGTATAAAGTGCCACCTTTGAACTTGGGTTGAATAACGGATTTGGGTACAGCTAGGCGGTTAACCGCGTCGACGCCCTCCCTGCTCCGGTTTGCCCGACAGTTTTGAACACTCAGGTATTAAATCCTGGCCAAGCAGTTGGAGGCTCTCATGTCCAAAGTATGTCAGGTTACCGGCAAGCGTCCGGTAACTGGTAATAACGTTTCTCACTCCCAGCGTAAGACACGTCGTCGTTTCTTGCCGAACCTGCACACCCATCGTTTTTGGGTTGAGTCTGAAAGCCGCTTCGTCAAGCTGCGCATTTCCTCCAAAGGCATGCGTATCATCGACAAGAAAGGCATTGAGACGGTTCTGGCTGATATCCGTAAGCGCGGCGACGCCATCTAATACAGCTTTTTTGGGAGAGTTAAACCATGCGCGATAAGATCAAGATGGTGTCTAGTGCCGGTACAGGCCACTTCTACACCACTGATAAGAACAAGCGGAACACTCCGGACAAGTTCGAATTTAAGAAATTCGACCCGGTCGTACGTAAGCACGTTATGTACAAGGAAGCCAAAATTAAGTAATCGCCGTTGCGATGACTGGCTTTCACCGCAGGCGAGCGCCTGTTAAAAACCCGGCCTTCAGCCGGGTTTTTGCATGCATGGGTGTTCTATGCGGCCAACGCGGTGCAAGCGGCTGTCACCACGCTGTCATTAAAGGCTCTCATCATGCCCGAGTTGCCCGAAGTTGAAACCACCCGACGGGGTATTGCACCTTATTTGGAAGGCCAGGAAATTACCGAAGTACGGGTGCGTCAGCCGCGGCTGCGCGTGCCGGTGCCCGACGACTTCGCTGAGCGACTGGTGGGCGCGCGGGTAGGCGTATTGAAACGACGCGCCAAGTACCTGCAAATTCCCCTGGAAGCAACAGCGGGGGAGTCGACGCTGCTATGGCATTTAGGCATGTCGGGAAGTTTGCGCATCGCTCAGGTGGGCGACTTGCCTAAAAAGCATGACCACGTGGATGTGGTGACGGCCAGCGGCTATGTGTTGCGCTACCACGACCCGCGTCGGTTTGGCTTTGTCGATTGGCAGGAGGGGGATGGCTATGCCGACAGGCGCTTGGCGCACTTGGGCCCTGAGCCTCTTGATGACGCCTTTGATGGCCGCTGGCTATATAGCATGTCCCGTAATAAGCGCGTCGCGGTGAAACCCTTTTTAATGGATAACCGCATTGTCGTTGGCGCGGGAAATATCTACGCCGCCGAAGCACTGTTTATGGCGGGCATTGATCCCCGTCGAGCAGCGGGACGTATTTCGTTGGCCCGCTACGAGCAATTGGCCGCCGCCGTGAAGGAGGTGCTGGCCGCTGCTATTATCCAGGGCGGTACCACGCTACGCGATTTTGTTAGCGGCCAAGGGGAACCCGGCTATTTTGCTCAGCGGCTAAATGTGTATGGCCGTCACGGTCAGCCGTGTCATCGCTGCGGGGGAGAGTTGCGGCGTATCACCCTTGGCCAACGTGCCAGTGTCTTTTGCCCTGGCTGTCAGCGCTAGCGCCCGCACGCTCATATTGACTGTTTTAACTACGTTTTTTTGGAGCCAATGCTCTTTTGGAGAAAGTTGTGACTCAACGCCTGCGCCTGAATAAAAACGCCGATCGTCGCTTGAAGGCGGGCCATCTGTGGATTTATTCCAACGAAGTCGACATCAAAGAGACGCCGCTGAAAGACTTCGCCGCGGGTGAAACCGCCTTGGTTGAAGCGTCTAATGGCAGAACCCTTGGGGTGGCCTACGTTAATCCGCATTCGCTGATTTGTGCTCGGGTGATGTCCCGCGACCCGGAAATGCGCCTCGATCGTTCGCTATTTGTGCACCGCTTTAACCAAGCGCTGGCGCTGCGTCAGCGTTTGTTTGATCAGCCGTTTTACCGATTAATTCACGGTGAAGGCGACCTACTTCCGGGTCTGGTGATTGATCGATTTGGCGATGTGGTCGTGGTGCAGTTGAACACCGCGGGTATGCAGGTGCTGGCCGAAGATATCGTTGATGCATTGGAAAAAGTTCTTAAGCCGAGCGCCATCGTTTTTCGCAACGACACCGGCGGGCGTCGCCAGGAAGGCTTGGAAGCCCAGGTGGAAGTCGCCAAAGGTACCCTGCCCGACGAAGTGCTGCTTGAAGAGAACGGCGTACGCTTCGTTGTGCCGGTCATTGACGGTCAAAAGACCGGTTGGTTCTTCGACCATCGAGTTAACCGCGCTTGGCTCAATAGCCAGGTCGCTGGTAAGCGGGTGTTGGATGTGTTCAGTTACGTCGGCGGCTGGGGCGTACAGGCAGCGGCCAGTGGCGCCTCTGAGGTGTTGTGCGTCGATGGATCAGGCCCGGCGCTTGAACAGGTGGCCCGCAACGCCGAGTTGAACGGCGTGCAAGAGCAGGTCGCCATTGGTGAAGGGGATGCGTTTGAGGCGCTGGCGGCGCTCAAAGCCGACGGCGAGCAGTTCGACGTGGTGATTCTCGACCCGCCCGCCTTTATTAAAAAGCGTAAAGATATTAACAACGGCGAGCGCGCCTATGCCCGTTTGAACCGTGAAGCGATGCGTCTGTTGGGTCGTGATGGCCTGTTAATGACGGCGTCCTGCTCAATGCACTTGGCGCCTGAGCGTCTAATGGACGTCGTGCGTGGCGCGGTTCGTCACCAGGATCGCCACGGCCAAGTCATTTTCCAGGGCCACCAGGGGCCGGATCATCCGGTTCATCCCGCTATCCCGGAAACGTCGTATCTCAAGGCACTGGGCGTGAGGGTTTTCCGCGACTAGCGTTGTCGAAATACGACTGCTCCCCATCAGCCAGCAACTTGCTGAAGGAGTCTCGATAATGAAGTGGGCGCTACCCGATCCTTTTGTGACTGACATTGACGTAACGGATGAGGCGATCGATGCCTATCGTCACGTCAATAACAGCGAGTATCTGCGCTGGATCGAGCAGATTAGCTGGGCGCATTCGGAAGCCCTGGGATTATCGCTTAAGCGTTATCGTGAGCTAGACCGTGCCATGGTCGTCCATCGTCACGAGCTGGACTACCTGGCGCCGGCTTATGCCGGCGATGCGCTGCAGCTCGCGACCTGGATCGTCGCCTGCGATGGTCGCTTTAGTATCACGCGCCGCTTCCAACTGCAGCGCAAGCACGATGACAAAATGCTGCTCAACGCCCGCACTTGGTTTGCCTGCGTGGCGCTTTCCAGCGGTCGACCCAAGCGCCTGCCCGATGAATATCGAACGATATATGGCAATGCCATCGTAGAAGAATAACGATGATTTTTTTGCCAATAGCCGCCATTCGGTAGATTTTTCTCCTAAGAAACGTCTTAACCGGCGTTTTTTTTGTTTTGTATTCCGGGGGATGGAGAGGCGCAAAAGCTGTGCTGTAATTAGTTTAACGCTGACAATTTGCTAGCGAAATAATTAGGAGCCGCACATGCGCATCGCAGTCCCCAAAGAGATTAAAAATCATGAATACCGGGTGGCCTTGACCCCTACCGGCGCGCGGGAACTAACCGGGCGTGGTCATCACGTAAGCGTTCAGGCGGGGGCTGGCGAGGGCGCTGGGTTTAGCGACCACGACTATGAAGCCGCCGGCGCGCGAATTGACGCGGATGTCGCGGCGCTGTGGCAAAACGCCGAGCTGATTCTTAAGGTGAAAGAGCCCCAGGCCGAAGAAGTTGCGCGGCTAACGCCCGATCACACCTTGTTTACCTATCTTCATCTAGCCGCCGAAGAAACGTTAACCAAGGGTTTGCTGGAAAGCGGCGCGACCTGCATTGCCTACGAAACGATTACCGATGCGAAGGGTGGTCTGCCGCTGCTCGCGCCGATGAGCACCGTGGCAGGGCGTATGGCCGTGCAGGCAGGTGCGCACAGTCTTGAAAAAGCGCAGGGTGGCTCTGGCGTGCTATTGCCGGGTGTGCCTGGCGTGGCGCCAGGTAAGGTCACCGTGATCGGTGGCGGTGTGGTCGGTGAAAATGCCGCGCGCATGGCGTTAGGGCTCGGCGCAGAGGTGACCATTCTGGACAAGTCGATTGCTCGGCTGGAAGTGCTCGATGACCGCTATCAGGGCCGCATCAAGACCGTTTACTCAACGGCGGATGCGCTGGATGAAGCGGCTAAAACGGCCGATATGATCATTGGGGCGGTGCTGATCCCCGGTGCTGCTGCGCCGAAACTGATCACCCGTGCCATGCTGGCGGATATGCAGCCCGGTAGCGTACTGGTGGATGTGGCGATCGACCAAGGCGGCTGTTTTGAAACCAGCAAGCCCACCACCCACGCTGAGCCGACCTATATCGTTGACGGTATCGTCCACTACTGCGTAGCGAATATGCCAGGCGCGGTCGCACGTACCTCTACGCTAGGGCTTACCAATGCCACGCTGCCGTTCGTGCTGGCGCTGGCCGATAAAGGCTGGCAACAGGCGCTTAGCGATGACCCCCATTTCCTGCCGGGGCTCAACGTCCATGCGGGGCAAGTGACCTATCCCGCCGTCGCTAATGCCTTTGGTCTGACAAGTGTTGACCCTGTTAAGCTGGTGAGCCAGTAGCGGGTGAATGCGTAGCGAGCGTCTCAATAATGCGGTGGGATGTCGTCTTCGGGGCGGGCGGCATCCGGCGCATTACCTGATTGGAGCGCTTGGTGCTGTTCGCGCAGCCGCTCGCGCATCAGCGCACTAAGTTGCTCCAGGGTTGTTAATCGACGTTCTTGCTGGGCGACCGCTTGATCAAGAGTGTCGAGCCAGTGTTCTTGATAAGCCAAGCGGCTCTCTAAAGATTCAAACTGTTGAACAAGCTCGGCAGGCGATAAAGAAGATGTCATGGTAACATTGCAACCTTGTGTAGTAGCTCGGTGAATTGGGACGTAAAAGACCCGCTGAACTGAGTATTGTCCTTCTTCTGTTACCCATACAACAAGAGAGCTTTTTGTATCCATGAACCTAAAAGTCGTGTTTCGCAGTATCTTAATCAGTATTTTACTTGCCGCCCCCACGCCACTGTTGCTGGCGGGGATTATTCATTTAACCGACGCGCCGCTGGCTGAGCAGTGGCTGGCCGAACTGGCCGTTATTGGGGCCGGCGGCATCTATATAGCTGTGGCTTTCGGAAGTTTTATTGTGCTGTGTATCGCTACGTTAGCGACCGCCGCGTTAGCGCCGCCCGTGGTGGTGTCGCCTGATTCGGCGGCACGCGCCAAGCCTGCACCGCGTCAATCCCAAGCCCCGAACGCGGCCGATGATGAAGATGTCATTGATCCCAACGATGGTCGCGAAGAAGGTGAAGTGAAGTGGTTTAATACCAACAAAGGCTATGGCTTTATTACCCGCGACAACGGCGACGATGTTTTTGTCCACTTCCGCGCGATTCGTGGCCGTGGCCCGCGCATGCTGGCGGAAGGTCAGATTGTGCGTTACCACGTGATTAAAAATGAGCGTGGCTTGCAGGCCGACGATGTAAGTATTATCGAGTAACCAACGGCAGACGTTTTACTGGCTAGTACGATTACTTGACCCCGCCTAGGCGGGGTCAAGTGCGTTTAAGGCGTGGGCTAATACTTAGCGGCCCGAGTCAGGCCACTCTATTGCGCCTTCACGCCCACCGGGGAACACCTGCCAAAAACGGTCGGGGTCGTCGCCGGGGTTCCAGCCGCCCAATGAGCAGCGAATTTCGGTTTGCAGAGCTTCCGCCGCGTATTGGGCGGCTTCCTGGTCGGTATGCCAGGGGCAATGGCCACTATCAATCCACAGGCTGGCAAATCCGTCGGCGGCGTTTTCCACGAGGAGTACCGGTATGCGGTGGCCTTGATAGGTGCCGTGGGTGCGCCATTTGCCCTTGCCCGCGGGGGTTAGCGGCGGGGCTTCCAGCGCCGTCGCCAGCCAGGCGTTGAGCGCTGAATGGGATACGTTAGCGAGGTAGATCTCAATATCAGGATAGCGCTCCATCATACACTCACCTCGCCGGACGTGAGCAGCGCTTGTAGCGTGGCTTCGTAGATCCGGCTTAAGTCGTCCAGGTCGCTGGCACGCACGCGCTCATCGACCTTGTGGATAGTGTCGTTGAGCGGGCCCAGTTCGACGACCTGAGCGCCCAGTGTGGCAATGAAGCGACCGTCCGAGGTGCCTCCGCTGGTCGACAGCTCAGGGCGCTCGCCGGTCACCGCTTCGACGCCGCGAATTGCAGCGTCGACCAGTTCCCCTTCGGCGGTTAAAAATGGCTCGCCATTGAGTGTCCAGTCGATGTGATATTCGAGCCCGCACCGATCCAGAATCGCTTCGGTACGCCCCTTGAGTGCCTCGTGGGTCACTTCCGTGGAGAAGCGGAAGTTGAACACCACTTCCACCTCGCCAGGAATCACGTTGGTCGCGCCCGTCCCTGCCCGGACATTGGAGACCTGGAAGCTGGTGGCCGGGAAAAAATCGTTGCCCGTATCCCAGTGTTCGTTGACCAGCGCATCGAGCGCGGGCATGGTTTGGTGGATGGGATTGCGTGCCAGGTGCGGGTAGGCCACGTGGCCTTGCACGCCTTTCACATGTAGCACGCCGCCCAGCGAGCCGCGTCGACCGTTTTTAATCGCATCGCCAAGGCGTGTCGTGGAAGAAGGCTCGCCGACGATACAGTAATCGAGGCGTTCATTGCGCTCGCGCAGGTGTTCAACCACTGCGCGGGTGCCGTCGACGGCGGGGCCTTCTTCATCGGAGGTGATCAAAAACGCGATACGGCCATGGTGATCGGGGTGGGCGGCGACAAAACGCTCAACGGCGGTCAGCATGGCGGCTAGGCTGCCTTTCATGTCGGAGGCGCCGCGACCGCAAAGCATGCCGTCGTCGTTAATACAGGGCGTAAAGGGCGGAAATTCCCAGTTGGTGTGAGGGCCGCTGGGTACCACATCGGTGTGCCCAGCAAAGGCCAGTACCGGTCCGTGATGCCCGCGTACCGCCCAGAAGTTGTCTACATCGCCAAACGGCAGCCGTTCGATATGGAAACCGAGCGCAATTAAGCGCTCGATCATCAGATCCTGACAACCTTCGTCGTCCGGCGTCACCGACGCGCGGCTGAGCAAATCAAAGGCAAGCTTCAGCGTCGGTGATAAACCTTCCGGATCAGTTATGGGCATGCAGCGCCTCATTCAACGCAACGGCGCTTTTATTGGTCAGGCATTCAATGCGACCGTTTTGCGAGTTGCGGCGCAGCAGCAGGTCATCCTGGCCGGCCAAGTCTCTGGCGGCGACGGTGTTGACCTCTTGGCCTTGGTCATCCAATAGAGTGACTTTGGCACCCGCCGTGATGTACAGCCCCGCTTCGACGGTGCAGCGGTCGCCCAGTGGAATACCGATGCCTGCGTTGGCGCCGATCAAGCAGCCTTCGCCGACTTTGATGACAATATTGCCGCCGCCGGAGAGGGTGCCCATGGTCGAGCAGCCGCCGCCTAAGTCGGAGCCTCTGCCGACCATCACACCGGCTGAGATACGCCCTTCGATCATGCCCGGGCCTTCAGCGCCCGCGTTGAAGTTAACGAAACCTTCGTGCATCACCGTTGTGCCTTCGCCGAGGTAGGCTCCCAGGCGCACGCGCGCGGTGTCGCCAATCCGGATGCCGTGAGGAACCACGTAGTCGGTCATCTTGGGGAATTTGTCGACGCAGTCCACCGACAGGGCGCGGCCTGCCAGACGGGCTTTGAGGCGACGAGCGGGTAGCTCTTCAATATCGATTGCGCCTTCGTTGGTCCAGGCGATGTTGCGTAGCAGACCAAACATACCCGTCAAATCAAGTCCGTGAGGTTTTACCAGACGGTGGGAAAGCAGGTGAAGCTTGAGGTAGACCTCAGGCGCGGTTTGCGGCGGTTGGTCGGTATCCAGAAACATCGCCACTAACGGGCGTTGGCTGGTGGCGAAAGCTTCTGCTAATTCCGCTTGGGCCGGGTGGCCAGCGGCTTCCAGCGCTTTAGCGAGGTGTGTGCAGTCTTCCGGTAGAAAGCTAATGGCGGCTGTTCCTTCCGGGGCGTCTAGCGCTTCTTTGGCCGCTTTGACGAGCGCATCATCCGGCTGAAATAGCGGTGCCGGATAGTAGATTTCCAGCCAGTCGCCCTGGGTGTTTTGAGTGCCAATTCCAAGCGCAAAGCTCAGCATAACTGCGTTCCTTTAGGTCAATGTTGAATCAGGTTGTTTAGAGTTTGTCGTAGTCGCCATCTTGGTAGCCGACCAGCATCGTTTCGTCGTCGACTTCTAGTAGAGGGCGTTTTAACAATGTGGGGTGTTTTAAAAGCAGCTCGCGGCCCGAGTTGGCGTCAAAATCTTTCTCTTCGTCCGACAGTTCGCGCCAGGTTTTGCTGCGCTTGTTGATCGCTTCCACTAGCGGTACGCGGTGGAGAATATGTTCTAACAGTGGGGCTGAGAGGCCGTCTTTACGTAGGTCGTACGTTTTAAAAGGGATGCCTTTATCGTCAAGCGCGTTCCGCGCTTTGCGGCAGGTGTCGCAGTTGCTGATGATATAAAGCGTTAGCATATATGACCTCCTGGCAATGACTGAATGACGTCAATTCAGTGTGTTAACCGCGTTCAATGAGCTGGCGCAGACGTTCGGCAGCTTCCAGCGTCGGGGCAAGTTCGGCGACTAACGCTAAGCGTAGCCGACTGCTGCCTGGGTTGTGTCCATCGCGCCCAGGGCGGCCCATCAAGCTGCCGGGCAGTACGCTAACGTGTTGTTCGACAAACAGTCGCTGGGTAAAGTCAATATCATCGCCGCCGGGCACGGCGGGCCACAGATAAAAGCTGGCTTCGGGTGTGGGGAAATCCATCACCGGGGCCAGAACGTCGGTGACCGCGCTGAACTTTTCGCGGTAAGCCTCGCGGTTGGCGTGCACGTGGCCTTCATCCTGCCAGGCCGCAATAGAGGCATGTTGGAGCGGCAATGACATGGCGCAGCCGTGGTAGGTGCGGTAGCGCTTGAAGGGTGTAAGTAAATCCGCATCGCCGGCGACAAAGCCCGAGCGCAGTCCCGGCAGGTTAGAGCGCTTGGAGAGCGAGTGAAACACCATGCAGCGCCGGTAATCGTGACGACCAAGCGCGGCGCAGGCCTGCAAGAGCCCTGGGGGTGGCGTAGCCTCATCCAGGTAGAGCTCGGAGTAGCACTCATCGGAGGCAATGATGAAGTCGTGCTCATCGGCCAGCGCAATGAGTTGCTTGAATTCTTCCAATGGCGTCACTGCGCCGGTTGGGTTGCCAGGTGAACAGATAAACACGATTTGCACTTCGCGCCAGGTATCTGGGCTCACCGCGGAAAAATCCGGTCGAAAGCCGTTGTCGGCGGTGCAATCCAGATACAGTGGTTCGCCGCCGGCCAGCAGCGTGGCTCCCTCATAAATCTGGTAGAACGGATTGGGCACGGCAACCTTTGCTGGGCGAGCCCGGTCAAGCGCTGCCTGTACGAAGGCAAAAATGGCTTCCCGCGTGCCGTTAACCGGTAGCACCTGGCGCTCGCTATCTAGCCCCGCCAGTGCAAAGCGCTGGCTTGCCCAGTTGGCGATCGTTTCTCGCAGGGCGGGTAGGCCGTTGGTAGCGGGGTAGCGCCCCATCTCGGCCTGGTGGGCGACCAACGCCGCTAGTGCCGCTGAATATGGCGCGTGCTGAGGCTCGCCAATGGTCAGCGGGATGTGCGTCAGCGCCGACGGTGGAGTGAGGTCGGCTTTGAGTGCGGCGAGTTTTTCGAACGGATAGGGGTGCAGGGCGTCAAGATCAGGGTTCATGGGTGTCCAGAACGCCGTGCTGGCGTTGTTGTAGGCGTCGGGTTGCAAAAGTAGCCGACGATTATAGGCAAGCCCCGGGGCTGGCTCAAATCCACCGGGGCGATAAGGCGATTAAACCCCTAATACTTCAATTAAGCGTTCGCGCAGCTGTTGTTGGCGGTCGGGGTCGGTTAACGGTTCGCCGGCCTTGGTGGTGATAAAAAACACGTCTTCCACGCGTTCGCCCAGGGTGGCGATTTTCGCCGCGGAGAGCGCAATATCCTGTTCCATGAAGATGCGCCCGACGCGGGCCAGAAGCCCGGGCCTGTCCGGTGCGCTGAGTTCCAGCAGCGTGCGGTCGTTGGCGGGGTCTTGTTCAATCAATACCTCGGTAGCGACCCGAAAGTGTTTGAGCTGGCGCGGCGTATGCCGGGTGACGATATCGGGATAGTCATCGGGGTCATCCAGCTCTTCCACCAGGTGTTGGCGCATCTCTTCAATGCGCGCTGGGTCGCGAATCGGTTGGCCTTGGTTGTCCAGCACGATGAAGGTGTTCAGCGTCCAGTCGTTGTTTGAGGTGGCGATGCGCGCGTCGTGTATCGAGAGGCCCAGCTGTTCCATGGCGGCGGCGGTGGCGGCGAACAAATCGTCTACCGAACGCGTGTGTATAAACACTTTGGTGCCGCCTTCGGACATATCGGCCGTGGGCGCGCTAATCAGTACCAGTGGTAACAACGAGGGCTGGTGGGCGAGGATCCCTTGGGTTTGCCAGACGATTTCGCTGGGCGCGTACTGCAAGAAGTAGTCTTCGCCGAGCGATTCCCATAGCTGGTCAATTTCAGCCTCGTCAACGCCAATCGTTTGCAGCAACGAGCGGGCTTCCAAGCGCGTTTCGCGCACCCAGTCGTCGCGGTCGGGTGGATTTTTTAGGCCGCGGCGCAAAGCGCGCTTGGTTTCGGAGTGCAGCTGGCGTAGTAGCGACGCTCGCCAACCGTTCCACAGGGTGGGGTTGGTCGCGTTGATATCGGCCACGGTGAGTACGTAAAGATAATCCAGGCGCGTTTCGGTTCGCACCTCAGTCGCGAATTCGCGGATTACATCGGGGTCGGTGATGTCGCGCTTTTGAGCGGTCATTGACATCAGCAGATGATGCTCAACTAACCAACTGACCAGCTTGGTGTCATGGGTGGGTACATGATGCCGCTGGCAAAAATGTTCAACGTCGCGTGCGCCGATTTCCGAGTGATCGCCGCCGCGTCCTTTGCCAACATCGTGAAACAGGCCGGTTATCCACAACAAGTCAAGCTTGGGTAGCTGCTGCATCAAGGCGGCGGCGACGGGAAAGTCGTCTTTCGCTTCGGGCTTGCGGAAGCCGTGTAAAAACTTGAGCAATCGAAGGGTGTGGGCATCCACGGTGTAGATATGAAACAGATCGTGCTGCATCAGGCCTACCGCACGCCCAAATTCGGGCAGGTATTTGCCCAAGATGCCATAGCGGTTCATACGTCGTAGCTGACGAGGTACGTTGCCTGGTGCGCGCAAAATGGCCATGAATAGCCGTTGATGGCGCGGATCGTCCCGGTAATGGTCGTCAATTTGGTGGCGATGGTCACGGATCAGTCGAATGGTGTCGGCCCGCACGCCCTCAATGTCGGGATGTTTGGCCATCAGTAAAAATAGCTCGAGCATCGCCGCAGGCCTTTCGCTAAACAGGTTGCGCGAACGCACCTGTATGTAGCCACCTTTGGTTTCAAAGCGCTCGTTGAGTTTGACCGTTTCCAGCGCCTCTTTGCCGCGCAAAATGACCTCGTCGAAGTGCTGCAGCAGCATGTCGTTAAGGCCGGCGAGGGCGGTGACATGCCGATAGTAGCGCTTCATAAACTGCTCAACGGCTAGGCGCTCGGGCGTGTCGCGAAAGCCAAACATCTCGGCGATAGTGCGCTGGTGGTCAAACAGCAGGCGGTCTTCGGCGCGGTCGGTGAGCATGTGCAGGGCGTAGCGAACCTGCCATAAAAAGGCTTGGCCCTGGCTTAAAATGCGCAGTTCGGCGTCGTTCATAAAGCCGTTGGCGACAATGTCGGTGTATTGCTCGGTACCGAAGTGGCGCTTGGCGACCCAGCCAATCATCTGGATGTCACGCAGCCCACCGGGTGAGCTTTTAAGGTTTGGTTCCAGGTGGTATTCAGAGTTGTTGTAGCGGTAATGGCGGGCAATCTGTTCCTGCCATTTGGCCTCGAAGAAACGGTCGGCGGGCCAGATGTGGTCGGCGCTGAGTCGTTCGCGCATGGCCTCTCGCAGTCGCTCGGGGCCGGCAATGAGTCGGGACTCGAGCAGGTTGGTGATCACCGTGACATCGGCGTCTGCTTCACGCTCGCAGTCGTTGAGCGAGCGCACGCTGTGGCCGATTTCCAGGCCGATATCCCATAAAAAAGTGATAAAGGCGGTCAGCGGCTCGCGGTAGGCGGTGTCGTCGTCGTGCTCAAGCAGGAGTAGCAGGTCGATGTCCGAGTGCGGGTGCAGCTCGCCGCGCCCGTAGCCACCCACCGCGACCAGGGCGACGCCGTCGTCAGGCCAGTCGTGCTTTTCCCAGGCGATCGCCAACAGCTGGTCTAGGTACCAGGCACGCCCGCGCACCAAATCGCGAATATCCGCACCGGCGCGAAATCGTTCATCCAGACGCGCCTGGATATCGCGCAGTGCGGCTTTGAAAGGCGCGATGGGCGAGCGTGATCCCGATAGCTCAGAGCGAAATAACTCAAGATCAAACAGCGTAGTGTCCGGCTCAAACCGGTAGTGGTGAAGTAGCATCAGCGATTAAGAAAACTGAAGTCTTCGTCGCCGCGTGCGGTCAGCACCTCAACGCCGGTGTCGGTGACCAGCAGCGTGTGTTCCCACTGGGCTGACAGGCTGCGGTCTTTGGTAATGGCCGTCCAGCCATCGCGCAGCACCTTGGTCTTGTAGCCGCCGACGTTGATCATGGGCTCGATGGTGAAGCACATGCCCGCTTCAAGGCTGATATCGGCCTCCGGGGCGTAGCCGTCGTAATGCAGAAACTGAGGGTCTTCGTGAAATTCGGCCCCGATACCGTGGCCGCAGAAGTCCCTTACCACCGAATAGCCGTTGCTTTCGGCGTGCTTCTGTATCGCCCGGGCAAGTTCAGAAAGGTGCACGCCGGGCTTAACCATCTCAATGCTTTTATACAGACATTCTTGGGTAATGCGGCACAGACGCTCGCCTTGAATCGTCTCGCCGACCACAAACATCACGCTGGAGTCGCCGTGGTAGCCATCGGCTGTTCGCACGGTGATATCCAAATTCATGATGTCGCCGTTTTTGAGCTTTTTGGCGTCGTCGGGAATCCCGTGACACACCACGTGGTTAATCGAGGTGCAGGTCGCTTTGGGAAAACCGTGATAATTAAGCGGGGCTGGCGTTGAGCCTAGTTCGTTGACGATGTACTCATGGCACAGGCGATCAATTTCGCCGGTGCTGACACCCGCCTTAACGTGAGGGGTGATCATCTCGATAACGCTGGCGGCTTGGCGTCCGGCGTCGCGCATTTTGTCGATTTCAGAAGGCGTTTTAATGGGAACGTTCATGAATTCTCAATGTTGACTCAGAATGGCAGGTTGAGCGGCAAAAAAGGCCCGCTGAACGGATGACGGCTTCATCTTAACGATGATCTATGGTATAAAGCCGCGCGCTTTCCTGCAATCGTCATCCAGTGCAATCTTGAGGTTGTCTGGGCTGATTAAGCATATAAGCGTCATTAGGCATCGCTGGTATTGGGCGCTTAGCGTCTGAAAACCTTCGCGATATTGAACACCAAGCCTTGAAAACACACATGCACCGGCACATGGTCCCGGGTGCCGCTGGCAACGTTTTACGCTGCCAATGGTCGGATCCATGGGGTGCGTGGAGGCCTAACCCGAGTTTCAGGAGTTTTACCATGTCTCACGTTAATATGCGTGACCTGCTGAAAGCAGGCGCTCACTTCGGTCACCAGACCAAGTACTGGAATCCGAAGATGAGCAAGTTCATCTTCGGCGCGCGCAACAAGATTCACATCATCAACCTCGAGCACACCCTGCCGGCGCTTAACGAAGCGATCGACGTGGTCGAGAAGATGGCGGCATCCAACAACAAGATTTTGTTTGTTGGCACCAAGCGCAGCGCTAGCAAGATCATTAGGGAAGAAGCCAACCGCGTAAGCCAGCCGTTCGTCAATCATCGCTGGTTGGGCGGTATGCTGACCAACTTCAAGACTATCCGCGTGTCCATCAAGCGCCTGCGCGAGCTTGAAGCGATGCACGAAGACGGCACGTTCGAGAAGTTGACCAAGAAAGAAGTCTTGATGGCAACGCGCGAGCAGGACAAGCTTGAGCGTTCCGTGGGTGGTATCAAGAACATGGGCGGCCTACCGGACGCACTGTTCGTCGTCGACGTTGACCACGAGCGTATCGCGATCAACGAAGCCAATAAGCTGGGCATTCCCGTTATCGGCGTGGTGGATACTAACTCCAATCCCGATGGCGTAGATTACGTAATTCCGGGCAACGATGATTCCATCCGCGCTATCCAGATTTACGTAAAAGCGATTGCCGATGCCTGTGGCCGTTCTAAAGAAGGTCGCCCCGACGAGTTCGTCGAAGTGACTGACACTGAAGAAGCCGCTGACGCCGACAGCAGCGCCGCCACCGAGTAAATCGGTGGTCGATGCGGTGTCGTGCAGGTGCCGCATCACTTTAGAGGGGGCTTCTTGGGCCCCCTTTTTCCCGCTTTGGGTGAATGCTTGGAGTGGGCAGCCTTAGGCCGACAGTGATGTTGGCAACGCCGTACAGAGTGAGATAATTCGGTCATGTGCCGTCGCTATGCTCTGTAAGGCGTTTAACTCTCAGCTAGAACCATTTCAGAGGTGAAATCTCATGGCAGCTATTAGCGCCTCTCAGGTTAAAGAACTTCGCGAACGTACCGGCTTGGGCATGATGGAGTGTAAAAAAGCACTCACCGAAACGGATGGCGATATCGAAGTTGCAATCGAAAACCTGCGTAAAAGCTCCGGCTTGAAAGCCGCGAAAAAAGCCGGCCGCACCGCAGCGGAAGGTGCCGTCGTGACGCGTGTTGCTGATAACGGCAGCTACGGGGTCATGGTGGAAATCAACTCCGAGACCGACTTCGTCGCTCGCGATGACAACTTTATCGCTTTCGCTGACAAAATCGCTGATGCGTTCTTTGCCGCGAAAAGCGAAGACGTCGCCGCTGTGATGGACAGTGAACTGGAAACCGCCCGCGAGCAGCTGGTGCAGAAAATCGGCGAAAACATCGGCGTGCGTCGCGCGGTGGTCGTTGAGGCTGCCGACGGTGGCGTGGTCGGTGAGTACGTTCACGGTGGCCGTATTGGTGTGTTGACCGTGCTGACCGGTGGCGATGCTCAGGTGGCGAAAGACGTTGCCATGCACGTAGCGGCGATCAATCCGTCCGTTGCACATCCGGAAAACATGCCTCAGGAAGAGCTGGACGCTGAAAAAGCGATTATCCTGGCGCAGCCTGACATGGCCGGCAAGCCGGAACAAATCGCTGAAAAAATGGTGCAGGGTCGTCTGAAAAAGTACCTGGCCGAAAACAGCTTGACCGAGCAGCCGTTCGTCAAAGACCCCAACCAGACAGTCGCTGAGTTTGTTAAAGCGGCCGGTGGTGAAGTGGTCGGCTTTACCCGCTTTGAAGTAGGCGAAGGTATCGAGAAAGAAGAAGTCGACTTCGCGAAGGAAGTTATGGAACAGGCTGGCCGTCACTAAGGTCAGATATTCCAGTTGTCAGTTGGCGTGCGCGCGAGCGCACGCCTTCGCGTATCCGGCCCCTGTATAATAAAAGGGGTGATGGCGCTTGCCGGCGCTCAGGTCAGCCTTAGGAGAATTGCCATGTCGCGCGATGTTCAAGAGTCGCTTACCCCCCTGTCTAGCAAATCGAAACCCGAAGGTTCGAAGTCAAAATACAAACGTATTCTGCTCAAGCTGTCTGGCGAGGCGCTCATGGGTGAGCACGACTTTGGTATTGATCCCAAGGTGCTGGATCGGATGGCGCTGGAGATTGGCCAGCTAGTGGGTATTGGCGTTCAAGTGGGGATTGTCATCGGCGGTGGCAATTTGTTCCGTGGTGCGGCGCTCAACGAAGCCGGTATGGATCGTGTGACCGGTGATCACATGGGGATGCTGGCTACGGTGATGAATGCCTTGGCCATGCGTGATGCACTAGAACGTTCCAATATTCGTTCGCGGGTGATGTCGGCGATTCCCATGAGTGGGGTGGTGGAGCACTATGATCGCCGCACGGCGATCCGCTATCTGACCTCGGGAGACGTCGTGCTGTTTTCGGCCGGCACCGGCAACCCGTTTTTCACCACCGATTCTGCCGCGTGTTTGCGGGGTATCGAAGTCGACGTTGACGTGGTCATTAAAGCCACCAAGGTGGATGGTGTTTATAATAAAGATCCGGTGAAACACCCTGACGCCGTCAAGTACGAACAACTTTCCTACGATGATGCGCTTGATCAAAAGCTTGGCGTCATGGATTTGACCGCTATCTGCCTGGTACGTGACCATGATATGCCAGTGCGGGTGTTTGACATGAATAAGCCTGGCGCCCTGCTAAATTTAGTAGTTGGGGGCAAGGAAGGCACGCTGATTGATAGAGGGTAACGACGTGATTAATGACATTAAGAAAGATGCAGAGTCTCGGATGAAAAAGAGCGTCGAGGCATTGCACAGTAATTTTAATAAGATTCGTACCGGGCGTGCCCATCCCAGCATCCTTGATGCGGTGACCGTGGAATATTACGGCGGGCAGGTGCCGCTTAACCAAGTGGCGTCGGTGAACGTTGAAGATGCGCGAACGCTGACGATCTCGCCGTGGGAACAGAGCATGGTGCAAAAAATCGAAAAAGCCATCATGACGGCCGACCTTGGTTTGAACCCGGCCAGCGCCGGTGCTGTGATTCGCGTACCGATGCCGATGCTGACGGAAGAAACGCGCAAAGGTTATATCAAGCAGGCGCGCAGCGAAGCCGAGCACGCCCGCGTCGCCGTACGCAACGTACGTCGTGATGCGAACGGTGACTTCAAGTCATTGTTGAAAGATAAAGACATTACCGAAGACGATCAGCGGGAAGGCGAAGACGCCATTCAGAAGCTGACCGATAAATACATCGCCGAGATCGACAAGGCCCTTGCCGCGAAAGAGCAGGACTTGATGCAGGTGTAAGGTCGGATATTCACGTCGCGGGTAGTTGAGCTGCCCGCTCAGCCATCTTTGAGTGGCTTTTCTATGATTGATCTTTGGTACCAGTATTCATGACGTCACCGCAACCCCCTGGACAACCGTTTGACGACGCCAACGCGCGCGAGGTTGCGCATGACCCGGTGCCGTCCCATGTGGCGATTATTATGGACGGTAATAATCGCTGGGCACGTGCGCGCGGCCTTTCGGGGGCTCGAGGCCACCGGGCCGGCGTAGAAGCCGTGAGGGCGGTTATTCAACGTGCGGCTGAGCGGGGGGTCGAAACGCTTAGCCTGTTCGCGTTCTCAAGCGAGAATTGGAAGCGCCCGGCGGCGGAAGTCAATGCGCTCATGGAGCTTTTTTTGATGGCGCTCAAACGCGAGGTAAAAAAGCTCCACGAACGCAATATTCGCTTAACCATTATCGGCGAGCAACGCGGTTTTTCTCACGCGATCCAAAAGCATATCCAGCGTGCTGAAGCCCTAACCGCTGGTAATTCAGGCATGCACTTGGTAATTGCGGCGAACTATGGCGGCCAGTGGGACATCGCACAAGCAGCCCGGCGACTCGCCGAGCAGGCCGTTGCAGGTAACATTTCTGCGGCGGCCATCGACGAAGTGCAGATGGATCAAGCCATGAGCAGCAGTAGCAGCGCTTATGTTCCCCCGATCGATCTGTGCATCCGCACCAGCGGCGAACAGCGACTGTCGAACTTTATGCTCTGGCAATTAGCCTACGCAGAACTGCACTTTTCGCCATTGTTATGGCCTGACTTCCACGCCGAGGCTTTCGACGAGGCGTTGGCTGATTTTTGTCAGCGGCAGCGACGCTTTGGCATGACCGACGAACAATTAGAGGCCCAAGGTGCTTAAACAGCGAGTGATAACCGCCGCTTGGTTAGCTCCGCTGGTGCTGATCGGTCTGTTCGGTTTACAAGGCGCAGGGTTTGCTCTGTTTACGGCCCTGATGGTGCTGTTAGGCGCTTGGGAGTGGACCAACTTGGCGGGTGTCGCCCAACCCGTTAAGCGCGCGGCGCTGGTCGCAGTCTGCGCTATGCTAATGCTTTTACTGTGGCTGGCCGACATGGCCTTAGCTACATGGCCGCTGTGGCTGGCGGCGGCGGGTTGGCTGCTGAATTTTATCTGGGTGACACGCTACCCATCTCTTGGCTCGCAATGGCAAACAACGCCCAGACGCTTGCTGATGGGGCTTTGGGTGCTGCTGCCCTGCTGGGTAGGCTTTAACATTCTGCGAGACGCCGGTGCCGTATGGTTACTGTTCGTGCTGCTACTGGTGTGGTCGGCGGATATTGGCGCCTACTTTGCTGGGCGTCGGTGGGGTCACCGCAAGTTGGCGCCTAGCGTTAGTCCAGGCAAAACGTGGGAAGGCGTCTTTGGCGGCATGGTGGCAACGGCGCTACTGGCACTGGGCTTTGCCTTTGGGCTATCCATGGGGCTGGCTGATGGTATCGCGCTGGTAGTGATTACGCTTCTGGTGACGCTGATTTCTGTTTTGGGCGACTTGCTGGAAAGCATGCTCAAACGCTACCGCGACGTTAAGGACTCGAGTCAGTTGCTGCCGGGGCACGGCGGTGTGCTGGATCGAATGGATAGTTTAACCGCGGCCATCCCTCTCTTTGCACTGCTTTTTCTACAGGTGCTGAGCCTATGACTGCGTCAGCTATTCAGCGCGTGACGGTGTTGGGCTCGACCGGCTCTATTGGCACTAGCACGCTTGATGTCATCGCACGTCATCCTGAGCGTTATCAAATCCACGCGCTCACCGCCCATACATCGAAAGAAGCCTTGCTGGCTCAGTGCATTACGTTTCGTCCTCTGGTTGCGGTTCTCGACCATGAAGCAGATGCCCGTTGGCTGCGTGCTGAACTTGGCCGGGCGAACCAGCCCACCGACGTGATGGTGGGGCCGGAGGCGCTGTGTGATGTGGCTCGCGACGCCAGTGTCGATATTGTCATGGCGGCGATTGTCGGCGCGGCAGGATTGTTGCCTTCCTTAGCCGCGGCTGAGGCGGGTAAACGTGTGCTATTGGCCAATAAAGAGGCGTTGGTGATGAGTGGCGCGCTATTTATGCAGGCGGTCGCTCGCTCTGGCGCCACGCTGTTACCGATTGATTCCGAACATAACGCGATCTACCAGTGTCTGCCTGTCGAGCACCGTGGCGGCTTGGCGCGCCATGGTATCTCACAGCTGTTGCTCACTGCTTCCGGTGGGCCTTTTCGCACCTGGAGTGAGTCAGCGATTGCCCAGGTAACGCCCGACCAAGCCTGTGCGCACCCTAACTGGTCAATGGGGCGTAAGATCTCGGTGGATAGCGCCACGTTAATGAACAAAGGTTTAGAGTTGATTGAGGCTTGCTGGCTGTTTGATGCTCGCCCCGACCAGATTCAAGTCGTCGTGCATCCCCAGAGCGTTATTCACTCAATGGCCGCCTATCAGGATGGTTCGGTGCTCGCACAGTTGGGTAACCCTGATATGCGCACGCCCATCGCGTATGGGTTGGCATGGCCTGAGCGCATCGACGCGGGCGTCGAGGCATTGGATTTATTTCAAGTGGCTCGGCTGGACTTTGAAACAGCGGATGAAGCGCGGTTTCCATGCCTGCCGCTTGCCCGTGAGGCCATGCGCCTCGGTGGCCTGGCCCCGGTTGTCTTGAATGCCGCCAATGAGGTGGCGGTTGACGCCTTCTTGAATCATCGGCTGGGTTTTTTAGACATCGGTCGATTGGTCGAGGGGGTGTTATCCTCGCCGCTAGAGGGGCGCGCCGACTGCCTCGACAGTATCTTATGGGCCGACCAGCGCGCGCGCGAGCATGCTGCTGGGTGGCTTAAACGTTGGTCCGCTTAATCTCAGCAACCCTGAGTAGACTATCGAGGAGTGCCATGTGGGCCTGATACAGAATATTTTGGCGGTTATTGTGGTGTTGGGGCTGTTGGTCACCTTCCACGAATTCGGCCATTTTTGGGTAGCACGCCGCTGCGGTGTCAAAGTGCTGCGTTTCTCGGTGGGGTTTGGTAAGCCGCTCTGGTCGCGGGTAGATCGCCACGGAACCGAGTTTGCTATCGCCGCGATTCCTCTCGGGGGATACGTTAAGATGCTCGACGAGCGCGAAGCCCCCGTGCCGGAAGAGCAGCTAGACCAAGCGTTCAATCGTAAAACGGTTTGGCAACGTATTGCAGTCGTGGCTGCCGGCCCAATCGCCAATTTCTTGCTCGCGATTGTAGCGTACTGGGCGTTGTTCGTTGCGGGGACGACCGTCGTTGCGCCGATGGTCGGTGAGACCCTTCCCGATTCGCCGGCGGCAGAGGCGGGTTTAAACCATGGCGACGAAATTACGGCCATTCAGGGAGAGTCTGTCAGCAACTGGGAGGCAATCAATCTAAAGCTTGTCTCAATGATTGGCTTCAGTGGCGATTTGACCATCGAGGCTCGCCCAGAGGGTCAGAGCAATGCATCAGTTTACGAGCTGCCGCTACGCGATTATTTGACCCGCCAGGATCCACCCCAGCCCTTGCAAACGCTGGGCATAACCCCTTGGCAGCCTGATGTGCCCGCGATGCTCGGTCAGGTGATTGATGGCGAAGCCGCCGCTGAAGCTGGCTTGCAGGTGGGCGATCGCATCATTGCGGTGGATGAGCAGCCCATCGCGGATTGGATGGCTTTTGTCAACGTGATTCGGGGCAGCCCCGGCCAAGCGTTATCGGTTAAATTTGAACGCAATGGCGAGCCACAAACCACCACGTTAACGCCTGCTCGCAACAGTCTGGAGACTGGTGTTGCTATTGGTTACATTGGTGCGGGCGCTGAGCCTGTCACCTGGCCAGATGAGTATCAACGCGAGATCCGCTATGGCCCTGTTGAGGCCGTCGGTCAGTCTCTATCGCGCACGGCAGACATGACGCTGTTGACCGTTGATGCGATTCGCAAAATGCTGGTGGGGCTAATATCACCATCTAACTTGTCCGGCCCGATTACCATTGCTCAGATCTCCGGTGACACTGCCCGGGCGGGTCTGGAAGCATTTGTTGGCTTTCTAGCGTATCTTTCTATTAGCCTGGGGGTGCTTAACTTGTTGCCTATCCCCGTGTTGGACGGTGGTCACCTGCTTTATTATTTCATGGAGATCGTGCGCGGACGGCCGGTCTCCGAGAAAACCCAAGCGATAGGCCTACGTATCGGACTTGCCATGGTCGGCACCCTGATGCTCATGGCCTTGTATTTTGATCTGATGCGCCTCTGGTAACGACGCGTGTAGTGCCTAGGATGCCTTGTCATCTGCCTGCACAAATGTATATGGTGCCCGTTTGTAAAATGGGCAGACCAACGCGAGCGAAATGACTGCATGAAAATCAAGACCTTTGGAATGGCGGTACTCTTGCTGGCAGGCGCCAGCGGTGCCCAAGCACAATCCTTTGATGTTTCGGACATTCGTGTGGAAGGACTGCAGCGGGTTTCCGCCGCCTCGGTCTTTAATGCGTTTCCTGTGAGTGCCAACGACCAAGTGAGCGAAAGCGAGTTGGCGGCAGCGGCGCGGCAACTTTTCGAAACCGGATTGTTCGAAGACGTATCGCTGGCCCGGGAAGGCGACGTACTCGTCATCCAGGTGGTCGAGCGGCCCACGATTGCCCAGTTGAACATCAGCGGTAACGATCAGATTTCAGATGACGATTTGCGCGAGGGCTTGACCCAGGCAGGTCTCGCGGAAGGCCAGGTGCTACAGCTCTCCACGCTCGAAGAAATGGAGCGTGAGCTAGAGGGGCTTTATCAATCTCAGGGTCGCTACAGCGCAGGCATTGAGACCAGCGTCGAGGAAATCGACGAAGGACGGGTGCGCGTTGACATTGAAATTAACGAAGGCGAAGTCGCCAAAATCCGCCAGATCAACATCGTCGGTAATAACGCTTTTGACGACGAAACGCTGCTGGACATCTTCGAACTGGAAGACCGTCCGGGTTTCTTGTTTGGCTGGTTCTCCAGTGACGAATATTCCCGCGAAGCCTTGGCTGGCGACATCGAACGTTTGCGTTCGTACTACCTGGATCGCGGCTACGTCAATTTTGAAGTGACCTCCACCCAGGTATCCATTGGCGCTGACAAATCGGAAATCTTCATTACCTTGAATGTCGATGAAGGCAGCCAGTATCGGGTGGGCGACGTGCGTTTTACCGGCGATCTGGAAATTGGTGAGCAGCAGGCTCGTGATCTGCTCACTATCGAGCGCGGTGAGATATTCTCTCGGCAGGAACTCAATGCTTCCACTGAAGCGCTACGTAAGCGCTTGGGTGCTGAAGGTTTTGCCTTCGCCGATGTTCGCGGTATCCCCGAAGTGGCGAGTGACGGTGAGACGGTCGATCTGGTGATTGCCGTCGAACCTGGGCGGCGTGCCTACGTGCGCCGTATCGAGTTTGTCGGCAACACAACGACTGACGATGAAGTGCTGCGTCGCGAAATGATCCAGATGGAAGGCGCACCCGCCTCAACGGATTCGATTACCCAGTCGCGTCAACGCCTGGAACGGCTTGGCTTCTTCAGCCAAGTTGAAGTAGACACTGAGCAGGTGCCCGGTGAACCCGATAAACTGGACGTCACTTACAATGTTGAAGAGCAGCCGTCAGGCTCTATTTCGGCCAGTATTGGGTTCTCCCAGAGCGCCGGGGTGATTTACGGGGCATCGCTTTCGCAGAATAATTTCCTGGGTACCGGTAACCGCGTCAATATCGGGGCTCAGCGTAGTGACACCTTTACCAGCATTAACTTTGGCTTTACCGATCCCTACTGGACGCTGGACGGTATTTCTCGGGGCTATAATGTCTTCTATCGTGAAACCGATTACGAAGATTCTGATATCTCGACCTACTCCACGGATGCGTATGGCGCCGGGATTAACTTCGGTTATCCTATCAGCGAGCTTTCACGGCTTAACTTTGGCGCTAGCGCCGAAGATCTCACGGTGAAAACCTACTTTGACACCGCCTCGGAAATTCGCCGTTACGTTCAGGACGAGGGCGATAGTGCACAAGCCCTCAAGCTCAATGCCAACTGGACACGCAATAATCTGAACCGCGGCATCATGCCCACATCGGGTAATTACCAGCGCCTCTCGGTGGAAACCGGTGCGCCGGGCAGCGATACGCAATACTACAAATTCAGTGCTCGCGCGCAGCAACTGTTTGCGTTGAGCGATGCGTGGTCACTGAAATTTACCGGCGACCTCGGCTATGCCGACTCGCTGGGCAGCAACGACCCTTATCCTTTTTATGAAAATTTCTATGCCGGGGGCTTGGGCTCGGTTCGTGGTTTCACGTCGAATACTCTGGGCCAGCGTACTACTCCCTCGCGTGAAGGCGGTCGAGACCGCACTTTAGGCGGTAACGTGCTCGTTGAAGGTAGCGCTGCTGTGCTTTTCCCATTGCCGTTTGTAGAAAATCAGAACTCTTTGCAGGCATCGTTGTTCTTAGATGCGGGTAATACATTCTTAACCTCCTGCTACGACGTGCTCGACGAAGACGCTAGCCGCCAGCGGTGCGATTCCGGCGTTGACTTGGGCAACCTTCGCTATAGTGCCGGGCTGGGCCTCTCCTGGCTGACACCGGTGGGCCCGCTGACCTTTGCGGTGGCTGAGCCCTTAAACGAAGAGAGCGGGGATGATACCCAGTTCTTCCAGTTCTCGCTGGGCCAGTCATTCTAATGTGTTAACGCGTGCCGTCCGGCGCGCTGGTTTTACAAAAAAGGAGTTACTACCATGCGTAAGCTCACTGGGGTCGTTTTTCTGTTGGGTGCCATGGTGTTATCGGCACAGGCACAAGCGGAGGAAGTCGCGGTGCTTGACTGGCGTGCGGCATTGATGAATAGCGAATCCGCCCAATCATCCATTAGCCGCTTGGAAGGCGAGATTGGCGACCAGCAGCGTGAAGCTGAAAGCCTTAGCAACGAACTTCAGGGGTTGCAGCAGCGCCTGCAGAATGAAGGCGAGATGATGTCTGAAGCCGAGCGTGAGTCGATGATTGCCGAGCTACAACAAAAGGGGCGTCGCTTCGAACAGCTGCGTCAGCAAATAGGCCAGGCGCAGCAGCGTTCTGAGCAGCAGTTTCTTCAAGGTGCCGAGTCCAAGCTTGAACAAGCGGTCGAGCAAGTAATTGATCGTCACGGTATCGAAGTGTTAGTCGAGCCCCAGGGGGTTCTGCATTCATCAAGGGATCTGCCCAATGTGACCGATGAAGTGACGCAAATTTTTAACTCGCTCAATTAATATACCCATAATGATTGGTGCGGTATTGCCGCGCCAAAGGTTACTTGGCCGCTCATGACCCACGCTTCTCACGACCTTACGCTTGCGGATATTGCCCGCCATTTGAACGTTGCCTTCGAGGGCGACGGTAAGCAGCCCGTACGGGGGCTGGCGACGCTTAAAGAAGCCCAGTCTGACCAAGTGGCTTTTCTAGCCAATCGTGCTTATCTGAAAGACTTGGTCGCGACCCGAGCGGCGGCTGTTCTGCTTCATCCGGAGCACGCTGAAAGCTGTCCGGTACCTCGCTTGGAGATAGACAATCCCTATTTGGGTTACGCCCAACTGTCCCAGCTTTTCGATCCGTTACCCGCGCGTGATGTGCCAGGTATCCATCCCAGTGCTGTGGTCGCCGCAAGTGCCTCGTTGGGAGAAGGCGTTAGTATTCAGGCCAATGCAGTGGTTGAAGAGGGCGTGGTGCTCGGCGAGCACGTGGTCGTAGGAGCCGGAAGCGTCATTGGCGCCGATAGCGTGGTGGGCGATCATAGTCGTTTACATGCCAATGTGACCGTCTGTCATGGGGTCGTGATTGGCCAACGGGTTATTTTGCAAAGCGGCTGCGTGATTGGTGGGGACGGGTTTGGTTTTGCCCACGACGGCAGCCGCTGGCACAAAATCGCTCAATTAGGCGGTGTTGTGTTGGGCGATGATGTGGAAGTCGGTAGCTGCTCCAATATTGATCGGGGTGCGCTGGGTGACACCGTCATCGGTAATGATGTGAAAATCGACAGTCAGGTGCAAATTGCCCATAACGTGACGGTCGGCGATCACAGTGCGCTGGCGGGTTGTTCGGGCATTGCGGGCTCTACCCATGTGGGGCAGCACTGCATGCTCGGCGGCGGCGCAGGGCTAGCGGGCCATATCACGATCTGCGATGGCGTTCAGATCACGGGCATGAGCCTGGTGACCAATTCTATTCATAAGCCCGGCGTTTATTCTTCCGGCACCGGGGCCATGAGTAACGCTCAGTGGCGAAAAAATGCCGTTCGTTTTAAACAGCTTGATGATATTGCTAACCGGTTGTCTCGCTTGGAAAAAAACCATCGCGGCCAGATGTGACTGTGTGAATATGACAGTGGGTCGGTTGAGGCTCACCCGCATAGCGTTATAATCCACTGCTTTTTTAATCGGCTTTAGTGCCGATGGTTGCCTGATGTGACAGGTATTATGTTTCTTTAGAGGTCGCTACGATGGTTATGGATATAAACGAAATTCGCGAGTACTTGCCGCACCGCTACCCGTTTTTGCTGGTAGATCGGGTAACGCAGCTGACTGTGGGCGAATCCATCGTTGCGTACAAAAATGTCAGTATTAATGAACCGTTTTTTAACGGTCATTTTCCCCATCATCCGATCATGCCGGGCGTGCTGGTGATTGAGGCGTTGGCTCAAGCCTGCGGGATTCTTGGGTTTAAAACGGTTAATAAGCTCCCCGCCGATGGCTATGTATATTACCTGGTGGGTAGTGATAAAGTGCGTTTTAAGCGCCCTGTGATGCCGGGCGATCAATTGACGCTTCAGGCTGATGTTATCCGCGGTAAGCGGGGCATTTGGAAATTTGCCTGCCGTGCAACGGTGGATGGCGAACTGGCCTGCGAAGCAGAGATTATTTGTGCTGAGAGGAAAGTAGCTTGATACATCCTACTGCCCTTGTCGATCCCGCCGCCCGGCTTGCCGATGACGTCGAGGTAGGCCCCTTCAGCGTGATTGGGCCTGATGTCACCATTGGTGCAGGGTCGGTCATTGGCCCTCACGTGGTTGTCAAAGGTCCCACGACGCTAGGCGAGCGTACGCGCATTTTCCAGTTTGCCTCGGTGGGTGAGGATTGCCAGGATAAAAAGTACGCGGGCGAGCCGACGCGTTTGGTAATGGGTGACGACAACGTCATTCGTGAAGGCGCAACGCTGCATCGTGGAACGGTACAAGACCGCGGTGAAACGACGATCGGCTCGCGCAACCTGTTCATGGCCTACGTGCACGTAGGCCATGACTGTGTGGTTGGCGACGACTGTATTTTAGCCAACCAAGTGACGTTGGCAGGCCACGTTACCGTAGGCAATTTTGCTATTCTGGGCGGCTTGGCGGCCGTGCATCAGTTCTGCCACTTTGGCGATTACGCCATGGCGGGCGGTGGTTCGATTATTACCAAAGACACACCAGCCTACGTGATGATCAATGGCAACCCCGCTGAAGCACGTGGCCTCAACCTCGTGGGATTGAAGCGGCGAGGCTTTAGCCGTGAAGCGATTAACGCGCTGACAGCTTCGTACAAGCTTGTGTATCGGCAAGGGTTGACGGTCGAGCAGGCACTGGCTGAAATGCGTCGTCAGTTTCCAATACCTGAAGTGACTCACTTCGCTGATTCGATCGAGCGTTCAACTCGCGGCATCACCCGCTAATCGGCGGCTTCTACATGGGACTTCAGCGCATATACCTAGTAGCAGGCGAGCTTTCCGGGGATATTCTCGGCGCCGGACTGATGCGCGAACTAAACGCGCGCCATCCCGACATTGAGTTTCGTGGCATCGGCGGCCCACGTATGGAAGCCCAGGGGCTAAACAGCCGCTTCCCACTCGAGACGCTCTCGGTAATGGGCCTGGTGGAAGTGGTCAAGCACCTGCCGGAACTGATTGGGGTACGCCGCACGCTACGTCAGGAAGCCCAAGCCTGGCAGCCCGATATCATGATTGGCATTGATGCCCCGGATTTTAACATCGGTCTGGAGAAACAGCTTCGCGAGGCGGGCATTAAAACGGCGCATTACGTCAGCCCCTCGGTGTGGGCATGGCGGCAAGGACGCGTGAAAAAAATTGCCAAAGCCGTCGATGGCATGCTTACGCTGCTGCCTTTTGAGGCGGACTTTTATCGTCGTCACCAGGTGCCCGTTGCTTTTGTCGGCCACCCGCTTGCCGATGAAATGCCCCTCGACAATGACCGTCAGAACACCCGCCAGGTACTTGGCTTGGATGAGCAGAGACCAGTATTGGCGATTTTGCCCGGTTCCCGGGGTAATGAAATTCGCTTTCTTGGGCCGACCTTTTTAAGCGCAGCAGAACAGCTTTGCCTGCGGCACGATACCCTCCAGGTGGTTATTCCCGCCGCCAGCGCACAGCGCCGCGAGGAAATTAACTCGCTATTAGGCGCTTATCCGGCGCTTAATGAGCGGGTTGTGCTGTTAGACGGGCAGGCCCGCGAAGCGATGGTGGCAAGCGATGCTGTGCTGCTGGCGTCGGGAACGGCCGCGCTGGAGGCCATGTTGTGTCACCGGGCCATGGTAGTTGCTTATAAAATGGCCCCGTTAACCCATTGGTTGGCCAAGCGCCTCGTTAAGACCTCGTGGGTATCGCTGCCCAATCTGATTGCTCAGCAAACGATCGTCCCCGAGTTGATTCAAGACGCCGCTTCCCCCGAGGCGATCGCTGAGCAACTGAGCGCGCTACTGGTGGATGAGCCCGCGCGCCACGCGCTAGAAGCCCGTTTTGCCACAATGCATGCCGCGCTCCAGCGCAATGCCAGTCGCCGCGCGGCGGATGCGATTGAGGCCGTTGCGCTGGGTCAGCCGTTAGCCGCAGAGGACGACGGCATCAATGGGTATTAAGACGACTAACTTCCCACCGCTGCAGATAGACTACCGCGGTGCCCGTTTAGCCGGCGTCGACGAAGTGGGGCGCGGGCCGCTGATCGGCAGCGTAGTGGCCGCCGCGGTAATTCTTGACCCTGCTAAACCGATTGAAGGTCTTACGGATTCAAAAAAGCTGACCGCGCGCAAACGTGAAGCGCTGGATAGTCAGATTCGTGAGCGGGTGTTGGCCTTTGCCGTGGCAGAAGCGAGTGCTGCCGAAGTGGATCAGTTTAATATTTATCATGCCACGCACTTAGCGATGCGACGGGCGATTGACGCGCTAGTGCCGGCGGCAGAATACTTGCTGGTGGACGGTAACCGACTGCCGGGGCACTCGCTGCCGGGTCAGGCGGTGGTCAAAGGCGATGCCCGTCACCCCGCCATTGCCGCGGCGTCTATTTTGGCCAAGGTCGCCCGCGATGCCCAGATGGTTGCCTTGGATATGCGCTATCCTGAGTATGGTTTTGCGCGCCACAAGGGCTACCCGACCAAAGAGCACTTATCGGCGCTTGCGGTTCATGGGCCATTAGCCGACCATCGACGAAGCTTTGCGCCAGTGCAGCGCCAGCTAGCACTGCTGTAGCCTTTCTATTTATTTAGCGTTTTTTACCGAGAGTCCCATGACGGTTCCGTTCGTTCATTTACGTTTGCACAGTGAATATTCCCTGGTTGATGGCTTAGTGAAGCTCAAGTCGCTGGTCAGTACCACCGCTGAGCGCGAGATGCCGGCGCTGGCCTTAACTGATGAAGCGAATCTGTTTGGGCTGGTTAAGTTTTACAAAGCCGCCCAGGGCGCTGGGTTGAAACCGATTATCGGCAGTGACTTATGGCTGCATAATCCCCACGACGACGCGCATCCGTATCGTATTACGCTGCTGGCTATGAACGAACTCGGCTATCGCAACCTGACCGAGCTGATTTCCAAAGGCTGGACTGACGGTCAGCGTCAGGGCCGCGCCATTTTGGATAAGCAGTGGGTGATGGATCAAAGTGAAGGCCTGATTGCGCTTTCGGGCGGGCGCGAAGGCGAGATTGGCCGCCACCTGCTTTCCGAGCATGAGCGCGAAGCGCGGGTGTTGTTAGAGGAGTGGCAAAGTGCCTTCCCTGACCGCTTTTACCTGGAGCTCATCCGCACCGGTCGCCCCTTGGAAGAGGCCTGCGTTCACGCCAGCGTCAAGCTGGCGCTAGAGTCGAATACGCCTGTCGTGGCCACCAACGACGTGCGTTTTTTAGAGCGCGACGACTATTGGGCCCATGAAACGCGCGTGGCGATTGGCGAAGGTAAGGCGCTCGACGACCCGCGACGCGAGCGTCGCTACACTGAAGAACAGTACCTAAAAAGCCCCGACGAAATGGCCGAACTGTTCGCCGATATTCCCGAGGCGCTTGAAAACAGCGTTATGATTGCCGAGCGCTGCAGCGTGGATGTGCGCCTGGGCGAGATTTTCCTGCCCGAGTTCGGTATTCCCGAAGGCATGACCCAGGACGAGTTCTTCCGTAAGGTTTCCCATGATGGTTTAACCGAGCGGTTGGATTTCCTGTTTCCTGCCGACCAGTACCCTCGCGATAGCGACGCTTACCGCGAGATCGACCAGCGCTACCGGGAACGGCTCGACTTCGAGTTGAACATCATTATCCAGATGGGCTTTCCTGGCTACTTTCTGATCGTGATGGACTTTATACAGTGGGCCAAGGATAACGATGTTCCGGTAGGCCCGGGGCGTGGCTCCGGTGCGGGGTCGTTGGTGGCCTACGCGCAGAAAATCACTGACCTTGATCCAATTGGTTACGACCTGCTGTTTGAGCGCTTTCTTAACCCTGAGCGTGTCTCCATGCCCGACTTTGACGTCGACTTCTGCATGGAAAAACGCGACAAGGTAATTGAGTACGTGTCCGATCGCTACGGCCGCAACGCGGTATCGCAGATCGTCACGTTTGGCACCATGGCCGCCAAAGCCGTGGTGCGCGATGTTGCTCGCGCCCAGGGAAGGCCCTATTCGCTGGGCGACAAGCTCTCCAAGTTGATTCCCTTTGAAGTGGGCATGACGCTTGCCAAAGCCATTGAACAAGAAACGGCGCTGAAAGAGTTTATCGACAGCGACGAAGAAGCCGAAGAAATCTGGGAAATGGCCCTCAAACTGGAGGGCACTACCCGTGGCACCGGTAAGCACGCGGGCGGCGTGGTGATTGCGCCCACCAAGCTCACCGACTTTTCGCCACTGTTATGCGACGAAGACGGTTCAGGCTTGATGGTGCAGTTCGATAAAAACGATATCGAAGACGCCGGGCTGGTGAAGTTCGACTTTTTGGGCCTGCGGACGCTGACGATTATCGACTGGGCGCTGGAAATGGTCGATAAGGTGCGCGATGTGAACGGCCAGGGGCCGCTCAATATCGATGCCATTCCGCTCGACGATGGCAAAACCTTCGAGATGCTCAAGCGCGCCGAGACCACCGCGGTCTTCCAGCTGGAATCCCGCGGCATGAAGGAGTTGATCAAGCGCCTGCTGCCCGACTCCCTCGACGACATGATCGCCCTGGTGGCACTGTTCCGCCCCGGTCCGCTGCAGTCGGGCATGGTCGATGACTTTATCAACCGTAAGCACGGTCGCGCGGAAGTATCTTATCCACACCCGGATTACCAGCACGAGCTGTTGAAACCGGTGCTGGGGCCGACCTACGGCATCATTTTGTACCAAGAGCAGGTTATGCAGATCGCTCAGGTGATGGCCGGTTATTCGCTGGGTCAGGCGGACATGCTGCGCCGGGCGATGGGTAAGAAAAAACCTGAAGAAATGGCCAAGCAACGCGCTGGCTTCATGGAGGGCTGCGCGGCCAACGGTATCGACAAAGACCTCGCCGGGAACATTTTTGACCTGGTGGAAAAATTCGCCGGTTACGGCTTTAACAAATCGCACTCCGCGGCCTACGCATTGGTGTCTTACCAGACTGCCTGGCTCAAAGCCCATTATCCGGGGCCTTTCATGGCGGCGGTGTTGTCCACGGAAATGGATAACCTGGATAAAGTCGTCCCGCTGATAGAAGAGTGTCGTAGCCTCAAGCTCACCGTGACCCCGCCGGATGTCAACGTGGGTGGCTACAAGTTCACCGTGGATAGCGACGCCCGGGTGGTGTACGGGCTAGGCGCAATTCGCGGGGTAGGTGAAGGCCCGATTGGCGCGATCGTTGAAGCTCGCGAAGCCGGTGGCCCGTTTACCGATCTCTTCGATTTCTGCAAGCGCATTGATCCCAAACGCATGAACAAGCGCACCCTGGAAGCGCTGATTCGTTCCGGGGCGCTGGATAACCTAGGCCCAAACCGCGCAGTGCTGGCGGCCGCCATGGAGGATGCACTTAAGGCCGCTGCGCAAAATAACGCCAATCAGAACTTGGGTATGATCGATATGTTTGGCGAGGCATTTGCCGAAGAAGAAGAGGCAATTGATGTCTACGCTGAATATCGTAATGTCCGGGAGTGGACTGATCGTGAACGCTTGTCCGGTGAAAAAGATACCCTGGGCCTTTACTTAACGGGCCACCCGATTGACGAGTACGAACGTGAATTAAAACGCTTTGTGTCAACGCGCATCAGCGATTTAAAACCCTCTCGTGATCCGCAAAGGGTTGCGGGGTTGGTGGTGGCCATGCGCACGATGAAGTCCAAGCGCGGTGATACCATGGCGTTCATCACCCTGGATGACCGCACCGGACGCATCGAAACATCGCTATTTGGTGAGTTATTTGAACAGCTGCGCGGTCAGATCGCCGCGGATGAAGTGGTGATTGTCGAAGGCGAAGTCTCCAACGATGACTTTTCCGGCGGTTTAAAGCTGCGCGGCAAGGACGTAACCCCCATGGTCGCGGCACGCATGCGGTTTGGCCAGGCGGTGGAGCTGGCGCTGGATGCAAAACAACTCAACGGCCGTCTGGTCGAGAGCTTGCGCGCCAGTCTCACGCCGTTCCGCGACGAGGCGGGGCTGCCGGTTCGTTTGCAGTATCGCCACCCCGACGCGGTGGGCTGGCTAGAGCTTGCGAATGAATGGAAAGTCGCGCCCAGCGACGATTTATTGCTGACCCTGCGCGATGTGCAAGGTCAGGTGGGCGTCCAGCTGCGTTACAAGTGATGCGCTTTCCGTGTGGTGCCTTGCGTGGCAGGGTCAGGGTGCGATAATGCTCTCTATCACATGCGCGTTTCGACAAGGCTTATTTTCTACAGGCAGAGCCGATGAATCCTAATTATCTCGATTTTGAACAGCCCATTGCCGAACTTCAGGCAAAAATTGAGGAGCTGCGCTTGGTCAGCTCCGACAGTCAAGTCAACCTTTCCGACGAGATCGCCCGGCTGGAAGAAAAAAGCCGTAAGCTAACGGAGTCGATCTTCAAGGATTTAACGCCGTGGCAGGTGTCTCAGCTGTCTCGGCACCCACAGCGCCCCTACACGCTGGATTATCTTGAGCACATCTTCACCGATTTTGACGAGCTTCACGGTGACCGACACTTCGGCGACGATGCCGCTTTGGTAGGCGGTGTGGCGCGTCTGGATGATCAGCCCGTTATGGTAATCGGTCATCAAAAAGGCCGTGATGTTAAAGAGAAGGTGCGCCGCAACTTTGGCATGCCACGCCCTGAAGGCTACCGTAAAGCCTGTCGGTTAATGGAAATGGCCGAGCGCTTTAAGATGCCGGTGCTGACCTTTATCGACACGCCGGGGGCTTATCCGGGTATCGACGCCGAGGAGCGCGGTCAGTCTGAAGCGATCGCCTACAATTTGGCCGTCATGTCGCGCCTGAAAACCCCGATCATCTCCACCGTGGTGGGTGAAGGCGGTTCGGGCGGGGCACTGGCCATTGGCGTGTGCGATGAGCTGCAAATGTTGCAGTACTCGACCTATTCGGTGATTTCCCCGGAGGGCTGCGCGTCTATTCTGTGGAAGAGTGCTGAGAAAGCCTCCGAAGCAGCCCAGGCCATGGGCATCACCGCCGAGCGTTTAAAAGAACTTGGTTTTGTCGATTCGTTGATCAAAGAGCCCCTCGGCGGCGCGCATCGCCATCCGGTTTCGACGTCCGAGCGCGTTAAAGAAGCGCTGGTGGCGAGTATTGATCGGCTACAAACGATGGACACTGAGGCGCTATTGGCGCGCCGTTATGATCGCTTAATGAGCTATGGCGCACCGGCAGCCTGATTTGCTAGTAAGTCTGCTCAACGACGCCCTGGTGGAAACCCCACCGGGGCGCTCTATTTGGGTGGCCGTCTCCGGCGGGCTCGACTCATCGCTGTTACTCGTGCTGGCCGCGGAGGTATGCCAGCAGGCTCGGCGGCCGCTCAAGGCGCTTCATGTTAACCATGCCCTACAACCAGCAGCCGAGACATTTGAAACACAGTGTCGAGACTTGTGCGCTTCGCTTGCGGTACCGCTCACGGTGGCGCGGGTAACGGTTGAACACCAAGGCGACGGCCTTGAAGGGGCTGCCCGACGGGCGCGCTATGCTGCCTTTGCCCAACATATTAGCCAAGGCGATACGCTGTGGCTGGCCCAACATCAAGACGATCAAGCCGAAACCCTGCTGCTGGCGGCGCTACGCGGTAGTGGCATTCGTGGGCTTGGTGCCATGCCTTACCGACGCGATTGGCAGGGCCTTACTCTGTTGCGCCCCTGGCTGACCGTCAGCCGTCAGCAATTGGCCGAAACGGCCGAGGTGATGCGCCTGGATTGGTGTGACGACCCAACCAATCAAGACGTTGCGTTGGATCGGAACCGCCTACGCCACCGGGTGTTGCCCGAGCTTCAGGCACGCTGGCCGAAGGCGGCTAGTGCGCTGGCGCAAAGTGCGCGGCACGCGGGGGAGGCCGACCAACTGCTGGTTGCCTATGCCGCCGAGGAACTGCAGGCGTTGCGAGATAGCGACGGCAGTCTCGATGTGGCCGCGCTTGGCTTACGTGACCGCCCCCGTCAGCGCCTGCTAGTACGCACGTTGTGTCAGCAAGCGGATTTGCCTACGCCGCCGCGTCAACGTATTGATACCCTGCTGGATCAATTCTTCGCCGGGCGTGATGCCCAGGTGCGTGTGTCATGGCCGGGGGCCGAAGCACGGGTGTGGCGTGGGCGTTTATATATCATGCCGCCATTAGAAGCGCTTGAGCCCTGGCAAGCCACTTGGAACGGCCAGCCCGGGCTGATAACCCCGCTAGGCCCACTGCAACTGGCACTAGAGACCACCGAGCCCGTGACCCTTCGCTGGCGACAGGGAGGAGAAACGATACGTTTGCCAAAACGCGGTCGGCGGGATGTTAAGCGGCTGCTACAGGAGACGCTGTTGCCCCCGTGGCAGCGCGAACGGCTCATTATGGTGATGCAAGGGGAAGAGTGTGTGGGCGTCATTCAGCCGCCCGCCACGCTGCTGTGGCGGGCAGAAGGCGTTAACTTTGGGTAACGGGCTGCTCGTCGATGTTTAGCTTGAACCCTGCTGCGTCCATGTAGGCTTGTTCTTGCTCCAGGTCGGTGCTCAGAAGCGTCGGCTCGTCGCTTTCGGGCAGCGTGATCGTCAGTTGATCGCCTTTAACGGTGATGTCGGGGAGCGGCGGGGCGCTTTCCGGGCGTGAATGGTTCAGCAGCACCGCCAGGCGCAGCAGGCGAGCCAGTTTAGCACTCTGCTCTTGCTGTGCTTTAGGCAGCGCCTGCCATTCTTTGAGCGGAAATTTACGCCGATGGGCGCGAGCTAAAAACGCCAGCAAGCGCTGTTCCGGGCGCGAAAATCCGGCAAGATCCGAATGCTCGAGTAGATAAGCGCCGTGTCGGTGGAACTGGCTGTGGGAAATCGCCAGGCCAATTTCATGCACGTGGCAGGCCCATTGCAAATAGCGCCCTTGCTCAGCGCTCAGTGACCACTCATGGCGAACCTGATGAAACAAACGCTCGCCGGTATCAGCGACATTTTGCCCCTGGCGGGTATCGACATCGTAGGTGCGCTGCAGCGATTCCAGGCTTTTCGAGCGCGAGTCCTCCGCGGTATTACGCCCGGCCATATCGTAGAGCACGCCTTCGCGCAGGGCGCCGTCGGCATAGCGCATCTGGGTTAAGTCGAAGGCTTCGAAAATCGCTCCAAGAATGGCAATCCCAGCGGGGAAAACCTTGGCGCGGTCGGACTTGAGGCCGTTGAGCTCTACTTTATCCAGATTCTTGCACTTCAGCAGGCGTTCACGCAGCTTCTTTAAGCCGTCACGCGTGATCACACCCTCGTGGGGCGTATCGCCGTAAGCATAAAGCACGCTGGCGGTAGCCTTGATCGTGCCGCTGGAGCCCACCGGGTCATCCCAGCCCAGGCGCTGGTAAGGGCGCTGGATATTGGCGAGTTCCGAAAGGGCGGCTAATTCAGCGCGACGCATGCGTTTTTCGCTGAGTTCGCCGTCGGGGAAGAAGCGCTGGCGGAAGGTGACGCATCCCATGCGCAGGCTCTCCAGGGCTTTTGGCTCGAAGGCCTCGCCAATAATAAATTCGGTGGAACCGCCGCCGATATCGACAATTAAACGGCGACCGCTCTCTGCCAGCGCGTGGGCGGCGCCCAGATAAATAAGGCGGGCCTCTTCGCGACCGGCAATGATCTCAATGGCGTGGCCCAATTGCGCTTCAGCGCGTTCGATGAAGTCCTGGCTATTATGCGCATCACGCAGGGCGTTAGTGCCCACAATACGCAAATTTTGCTGGGTGATGCCGGTCAAAAAGGGGGCAAACCGGCCCAGACAATCCAGGGCGCGTTGAATGGCGGCTTCGTTGAGCTGGCCGTCTTCATCCAAACCCGCGGCAAGTTGAACCTTTTCGCCCAGGCGAGCCACAACTTGAAGGCGTTCATTGTGGTAGTTGGCAACCAATAAGTGGAAGCTGTTCGACCCTAGGTCAATGGCCGCTAAGCGTTGCGGTGCGTCCCTTTCTGCCTCTGTGGCAGGGGCGTCAATGGGGAGCGAAATATCCTTGGGCATGAGCTATCCTTTGTGTTGGCTACCCCAAGGTTGAGGTGACGTCCATTTATTGTCAATTGCCAAAAGCTTGCGTTTGGCGCAGGGGTTGACTAACATCGAGCTACTGGCTTGATCCGACCTGAATAACCCATCTTTTTCACAGGTTATTATCCAGGTCGCCCCAGGCATTATCCAGCGTTGAAGTTAGCGCTCGTTGCACGGTGACGTATTTTGTGTATCGTGCCCGATGATGTCAGCCAGAGTCCAAGTCGTCAGATAGCCCGCTGGTTTAGCCGTTCCTGTGCAGACCAGAATCACCAGTACTAGCACCCTCGAACTGAGTCACATTAATCATGTGGTTAATACTTCTCAGCCTAGCCCTTTCATTTGAGCGCGTGCCTTATCGGGATCTGAACGCATCACACGGCGGAATGTACGCCTCCTGTCTTATTCCGGCGCTTGGCGCCTAGCTTCCATGAGCAACTTTCTAACACACCGATGAATCTCACTGAACTCAAGCAAAACACCGTTCCCGAGCTGCTCGATATCGCCCGTGAAATGGGTATCGATAACTTGGCCCGTTCGCGCAAGCAGGACATCATCTTCGCCATCCTCAAAAAGCATGCCAAAAGCGGTGAGGATATTTATGGCGACGGTGTGCTGGAAATTCTTCAGGATGGTTTTGGCTTTTTGCGCAGCGCCGACAGCTCTTATCTCGCCGGGCCGGACGATATTTACGTCTCGCCCTCACAAATCCGTCGCTTTAACCTGCGTAAAGGCGACTCCATCTCGGGCAAAATCCGTCCGCCGAAAGAAGGTGAGCGCTACTTCGCGCTGCTCAAGGTTAGCCAGATCAACTTTGACCGCCCGGAAAACGCCAAGCATAAGATTCTCTTTGAGAATCTGACGCCGCTGTTCCCGGACGACCGGATGCGGATGGAAATTGGCAATGGTTCCACCGAGGATCTGACCTCGCGGATCATCGACCTGACGGCGCCCATCGGCAAAGGTCAGCGTGGCCTGCTAGTGTCACCGCCGAAAGCGGGTAAGACGCTGATGCTGCAGAATATTGCGACATCCATTACGCGTAATAACCCCGAGTGCCATCTGATCGTTCTGTTGATCGACGAGCGCCCCGAGGAAGTTACCGAGATGTCGCGCACCGTTCGCGGTGAAGTCGTGGCCTCAACGTTTGATGAACCACCCGCCCGCCACGTGCAGGTGGCTGAAATGGTCATCGAAAAAGCCAAGCGGCTAGTTGAGCACAAAAAAGACGTGGTGATTTTGCTCGATTCCATCACCCGCTTAGCACGTGCTTACAACACAGTGGTGCCTAGCTCCGGTAAGGTTCTCACCGGTGGTGTAGACGCCCATGCGCTTGAGAAGCCCAAACGCTTCTTCGGTGCAGCGCGTAACATCGAAGAAGGCGGCAGCCTGACCATTATTGCCACAGCGCTGGTGGATACCGGCTCGAAAATGGACGAAGTCATTTTCGAGGAGTTCAAGGGCACCGGTAATATGGAAGCGCACCTTGACCGCAAACTAGCCGAAAAACGCGTCTTCCCGGCGATCAATATCCGCCGCAGCGGCACGCGGCGTGAAGATCTGTTGGCCTCCGAAGAAGAGATGCAACGCATGTGGATTTTGCGCAAGCTATTAAATCCCATGGAGGATACCGCTGCCACCGAGTTCCTGATTGACCGCTTGAAAGATACCAAGACCAATCTGGAGTTCTTTGACGCGATGAAGCGCCGCTAGCATTCGGCAAAACCGACCTAGCGGCACTGCTGTCAGCCAGGGAGTGTGCATTGAAGTATCATGATCTGCGCGAGTTCATCACCGCCCTTGAAGCCCAGGGCGAACTGAAGCGAATTACCGCTGAAGTGGATCCCTACCTGGAAATTACCGAAATTTGCGACCGCACACTGCGTGCGGGTGGCCCGGCGCTGCTGTTTGAAAACGTCAAGGGCCACGACATGCCGCTGCTAGGTAATTTGTTTGGTACCCCAAAACGGGTGGCGCTGGGCATGGGGCAGGATTCGGTAGAAGCGCTGCGCGAAGTCGGCAAGCTACTGGCGTTTTTGAAAGAGCCTGATCCCCCAAAAGGGCTTAAAGATGCCTGGACCAAGCTGCCGATCTTTAAACAGGTGCTCAGCATGGGCCCCAAGTACGTCAAACGCGCGCCGGTTCAGGAAGTAGTCTTCGAAGGTGACGAGGTCGACCTCGGGCGACTGCCCATCCAGCACTGCTGGCCGGGTGATGCTGCCCCGCTGGTAACCTGGCCGCTGGTGATCACTCAGGGGCCGCATAAAAAGCGCCAGAACCTGGGTATCTACCGCCAGCAGAAAATTGCCAAGAACCGCTTGATCATGCGCTGGCTATCGCATCGCGGCGGCGCGCTCGATTTTCTCGAGTTTCAAAAGGCCCACCCCGGCGAGCCGTTCCCTGTGGCGGTCGCGCTGGGCGCAGATCCCGCGACGATTTTGGGCGCGGTGACGCCCGTGCCGGATACGCTTTCCGAATACGCCTTCGCCGGGCTATTACGCGGCTCGCGTACCGAACTGGTCAAATGCGGCCATGCCGAGCTGGATGTCCCCGCCTCAAGCGAAATCATCCTTGAAGGGTTTATCTACCCCGACGACATGGCGCCGGAAGGCCCCTATGGCGACCACACCGGGTATTACAACGAAGTGGATCACTTCCCGGTGTTTACCGTGACACGCATGACCATGCGGCGTGATGCGATTTACCACTCTACCTATACGGGCCGTCCACCGGACGAGCCCGCTATTTTAGGCGTAGCGCTGAACGAAGTCTTCGTGCCTATTCTGCACAAGCAGTTTCCTGAAATTATTGATTTCTACCTGCCGCCGGAGGGGTGCTCCTACCGCATGGCGGTGGTCACCATGAAAAAGCAGTACCCCGGCCACGCCAAACGCGTAATGATGGGCGTGTGGAGTTTTCTGCGCCAGTTTATGTACACCAAGTTTGTCATCGTGCTGGATGACGACGTCGACGCGCGCAACTGGGAAGATGTGATGTGGGCGATTACCACGCGCATGGATCCCGCACGCGACACCGTCATGGTAGAAAACACGCCGATTGATTACCTCGATTTCGCATCTCCCGTGTCGGGGCTGGGGTCGAAAATGGGCCTAGACGCCACCAACAAGTGGCCGGGCGAAACCGACCGCGAGTGGGGAACCCCCATTGTCATGGACGAAGAGGTCAAAGCCCGGGTCGATGCGCGTTGGGACAGCCTGGGGATCGATATTCCTCTGCCGCCCCCGCGGAAAGGTAGCAACACCTAGCACCCTGATTGAATTTGATTTTTAACTATAGAGGCTTTCATGAGCGCAAGGATGTTGACTTGCCAAGTTACGGCCGTTGAGGACCTCAATCCCGACGTATTCGGTGTCACCCTCGAAGGGCGTGCCGAAGCCATGCAGCATGCCCCTGGGCAGTACCTGGAGCTAAAGCTCGACGATGCCACTTGGGTGCCGTTTTCGATCGCCAGTGCCGAGCGGGGCGATGGCATTATTGAACTGCACATTCAGCACTGGCCCGAGCGTGACAACTCGGCGCGACTGCGGGAGCTGCTTCAGGTCGCCAACCAACTGACCGTGCGTTTACCCGGCGGCGACTGTGTGTTGGATTTGCAAAGTGAGCGCCCGCTGTGGCTGATCGCGGCAGGTACCGGCTTCTCGCAGATGAAAGCGATCATCGAAGCCTCGCTTAAGCATCAACCTGAACGGCAGATTTCGCTGTGGTGGGCGGTACGCGAGCACCGTGACTTGTATGCCGAAAGCTTAGCGTGCGAATGGGCGCAGCGGTATCCCAATATTGACTTTCAAGCCGTGACCGAGTTTCCGCTGACCGAACCGATGACGCCGGGTGAGCGTATTAATCACCACCAGGGCCGTATTGATCTGGCGCTTGAAAAGGCGGCGATGACGCCCAGCGAGTGGGATGTTTACATCTCCGGTTCGCCGGGCATGGTCTACGCCTGTATGGATGTGCTCGAGCGCAAAGGCCTAAATGCGGATCGTGTTTTCTCCGATGTGTTTTCGTACGCGCCGCGTAGCTAAATAGCGCTGTGAGCTAATGGCGTTAGGCGGTTGCTATTAGACGCGCAGACAGGCAGGATAAACACATAGTTAGAAATCATTCGCTGCCGCCGTTTAGCAGCCAACCCAAACCAGGACGCTGATATGTCATTACGACACACAACATTGACTGCATCTCGTCTGCCCATCATGGCAGATGGCGTCTTCGGTTATGGCTATTGGTTTAGCGACGGTGTGCCGATGGCCGACGCCTAACGTCGCGCCTGCAGGCACACCCCACGGGTTGCCTGCCGAATGCAAAGAAGCCCCGGTTGGTAACCCCACCGGGGCTTCTTGCGTTTTAGGCGAGTCATACGTTCAAACCGGCACTGAGCATCGGGGCCGATTATCGGCAACAACACGTATTGATGACAGGTATATAAAGCCGTCACTGGCAATTAACAAAGGAGTTGGAAAATGACTTATCGCGCATTCTCTCTCGCTATGGTTAACCGCTATCTGGACAACGGCTGGCGATTTAGCGACGCGCGGTCGGTGCCAGTGGCCACCTCCGACCGTGCCTGCTCGGGTGGCATGTTGGTCAAACGATGTCACACGATTACGGAGAGATAACCCCATGAATGCCCCTGTCAGCGCAATGCTCAACACGATTTCCACCTCTCACGAGACCGCGGCGACGCCGCTGCCCACCCCGGCTGAATTACGCCGTCAGCTTCCATTGGACGAAGCACTGGGTGCGCAAATTGCCGAACAGCGCCATGCGGTTCAACGCATTCTCAATGGTCAGGATGACCGTTTATTCGTCGTGGTCGGTCCCTGCTCGGTTCACGACCCAGAGGCCGCACTCGACTACGCCGACCGTCTGGCAGCCCTGAGCGAAGAGGTCAGCGACCGTCTCCTCCCGGTTATGCGGGTGTATGTCGAAAAACCGCGTACCACGGTGGGCTGGAAAGGGCTGGCGTATGATCCCCACTTGGATGGTCATGGCGATATGGCTCAGGGCTTAGCGTTATCCCGTGAGTTAATGCACGGTATCGCGCGTCGCGGTTTGCCGGTGGCGACCGAACTGCTCCAGCCGATGCTTGCCCCCTATCTGGAAGACGCGCTGAGCTGGGTAGCGATCGGCGCGCGCACCACCGAGTCGCAGCTACACCGGGAGCTGGCCAGCGATCTGGCCGCCGCCGTGGGGTTCAAAAATGCCACCAGCGGCGATGTCCAGGTGGCGGTTGATGCCATGCAGGCGGCTGCGCATTCGCATCAGCGGTTTGCGCTGGACAGCGAAGGCCGCCCGGTCATGCAGCAAACGGCCGGCAACCCGCATACCCATGTGGTACTGCGCGGTGGCCACGGCGAACCGAACTATCAAGCCCACCACGTACGCACGGCGGTCAACACGCTGCGCGAAGCGGGACAGAATCCCCGTCTGATGGTCGACTGCAGCCACGCCAACGCGCGCAAGGATCACCGCCGTCAAAGTGAGGTGATGCTCGATGTACTGGCCCAGCGCCAGGCAGGCGATGCCAATCTGGTGGCGCTGATGTTGGAAAGTCACCTGTTCGAAGGCAAGCAGCCGCTAAAGCCCGGCGCCCTGCGTTACGGCGTCTCGGTCACCGACGCCTGCGTCGGTTGGGACACCACCGAGCACCTGTTAAAGACCGCTGCGGAACGTCTGCGCTAGCGTTGTCGCGAGCGAATGACTTGTGTGCCCTGGTCAGCCCCGTATCATAGGCATATTTACCCCTTTTCTTGCCTGCGAGGTTGGCCATGGTATTTACCCTGGAGTCGCACGACCCCGATAACTACCGCCGTAAGGCGCGCATGATCACCTTCATTATGGCGGCACAGCTGCTGATTTTCGGCCTGTTGTTTGCCATGCTGCTGACATCGACCTTCGGCCAGGGGGTGTGGTTAAACGTGTTGGGCGGCGTGCTGGGGCTATTGGCCACCAGTGCAATGTTCGCGGCGTTGCGCGACCGGCCCTGGATGCAAGAGGTCGGCTACGTGTGGCAGCTGAAGCAGCATCTTTCACGAATTAACGGCCATCTCCCCGCGATTCGCCATGCCATGGGCGAAGATAATCGCACAGCGCTGGATATCCTGGCGTTTTATCACCAGGGCATGGCACAGCTAGCCGAGTTTAACGGTCGTCCACCCAGTGATAATAGCGAACGTCAGCACGTCAGCGAGCGACGTGCTGCATTGGGGCTGCCAGCCGAGGTCGAACGGTTTGACCCTCAAGATTTACATGCCTTTAAACGCCAATAAGTTATCCATCTGCTATTCCAGGAGCATGTCGCAATGATGTCTACCCCGGTGAGATTTTTTGTATTAGGCGCTGCTTTTGTAGCGATAAGCGGCTGCGCCCCGTTGCAATCCCCCTCGGGCTCGGCCGCCAGTTCTGCAGACCCCGCGCTGGACACCAAGGCACCTTTGCTGCCCTCGGCGCTGTTTTCCGGCCAGTCGAAGCAGTTTGAAGGCTGGCACTGTAGTCCGGCGCGCCAGCATTTAATTACCGCTGTCGATGGCGAAACGCTACGGCTTTGGTCGCTGCATGGCGCCTGGCGCCTGCCGCAGGCGGTGGTAGCCAGCGGCGCGCGCTACCAGGACGGCGAGATCAGCTTTTGGAACCGGGGTGAGCAGGCGATCGTTGAAACGCCACGGGGGCAACTCAAGTGTGAGTTGGCTGCCAGTCGTGCCGCCTCAACCCGTCAGGATCATCCAGGCGTGATGTTCAGAGGACAAGGCAACGAGCCGGGCTGGACGGTGGCGCTGGCTCACGATTCGCCTAAGCTCACCTTGTCTACCGACTATGGCGACAACGTTGAAACGCTGCCGTATATGGTCAGCGTAATGGATAACGAGGCTGGCCGAGTGGTGTTGGTGAATGCCGATGCCGAGGACTTTTTCCGCGTGCGCATCGAAGCCGGGGCCTGCTTTGACGACATGAGCGGCCAACCGTATCCCGCCAGAGTGACGTTAACCCTTGATGGACAGCAATACAGCGGCTGTGGCCAGGGTATCGCGCCGTCGGCATAGCCGTGGCCTCACGGCTTGCAGGTGGTCGCTAAGGACTCAGTACGCCATTGAAGGGCGATATAGGTCGTCGCGCAGAGGGCCGAACGATCACCTGCTGAACGTGCTGCTAACCGCGACAGCGTTGCCAGTTGAACGTCGCGCTGGCTGCCTATCTCATTGGAGATGCCCAACGGCTCCCAGGCGTCGTTCTGGCGTGTGGCCAGGCTAAAGCTGAAAGGATGAAACCCGGGAAATCCGAGCCGAAGATCGGTTGCCAACAGGGTCGTTTGCCCGTCGATTTGACGACTTTCAAAGCGTAAAAATGGCCCAGCGAACCACGCCAACCGTTGCCCCGCTATGCTCTCAAGCGCAGTGCTTTCCAGCTCGGCTCCGCGTCGTAATGGCTCAAGCTTGGGTACTTCGCCGCTGTCCAGCACGCTTATTAAGCTTTCATAGTAGCGGTCGCCGTCGACCACCGTCGCTCGCCAAAGCAAGATATTGAATGGCGTCGGCTGCACCAGTCGCGGTGCATTATCTAACCCCTGTTCGGCTAGCGCAGGGGCCAGTTTGTGCTCAACGGTAAGCTTCGCGCCGAAGGCCAGCACTAAGTACATACTCGATATCGCAAGCCCCCAGCCACACCAACGCCTTATCCGGCGGGTGAGTAGGGCGGCCGTTAAGCAGGCCAGCAGCGGCAGTGAGTAAAAGGGGTCAATAATGAACACCAGTGGCCAAGCGATTGGTGGAGACTCCAACGGCCACAACAGTTGAGTTCCATAAGCGGTCAAGGCATCCAGCAGTGGGTGGCTGATCAGGATCAGCCCGAAGAAAGCTCCCCATTGGGCAATCGAAATATCCTTGGCAGGTGCTAGTCGCGCGCTTAAGAGTGCTAACAAAGCGGCTAAGCCAGTGAGCACGAAAAGCGAGTGGCTAAAGCCGCGGTGCTCGGTGACGTTGGCCACCGCGTCGCCGTAATCAATCACCACATCAAGATCCGGCAAGGTGCCAACCAGTGCGCCAATTAACACCGCTTTACGGCCTAGCCGACGCCCCAATACGACTCCCCCTACGGCAGCTCCCAGCGCGGCCTGTGTGACTGAATCCACGGTATCTCCCAGGGGCATGCCCCATTCAGATTAAATAGCTGATAATTGCACATGGCTGTCAGTAAAATATATTTATGTAAGGTTATTGTCTAAAAAGTGTGACAAACGCATGCATAGAGCCTGCCGCATAAACGCCGTTGGAGTGCTAAGCTGGGCGCATTATGACTTCAAGTCAGGCGTATTACGTCAGTATCGTCACATGACAAACAGGAGAGATAGCATGCAATACCTTCACACCATGGTGCGCGTTAGCGATTTAGATGCATCGCTACATTTCTATTGCGACCTGCTCGGGCTTAAGGAAGTACGCCGTAAAGAAAACGACAAAGGCCGCTTTACGCTGGTCTTCCTGGCCGCCCCGTTTGATGAAGCGCGTTCCACGCGTCTGACCGCCCCGGAACTGGAGTTAACCTACAACTGGGATCCCGAAGAATATACCGGCGGGCGCAACTTTGGTCACCTGGCCTACCGCGTGGACGATATCTATGCACTGTGCCAGAAGCTTCAAGACAACGGCGTTACAATCAACCGCCCGCCCCGCGATGGCCACATGGCGTTTGTAAAATCGCCGGATGGCATCTCCGTGGAGCTGTTGCAAAAAGGCGATGCGCTGTCGCCCCAGGAACCCTGGGCATCGATGGAAAATACCGGTAGCTGGTAAACATGAAACAAGGAAGCTTCACCATGACCATGAAAGACTGGCGTTTAGTGCCCTGGCTCGCCTCGGCGGCGCTCCTGCTAAGCGCGTGTAGCAGCGCGCCGGGGCCACGCCCTGCACCGGAAGAGGGGCCGAGTGGCACCTCGCTTTCGGGGGCGGTTGTTGAGCAGCGCTGGAACCTATTGCTAGTGGGCACCAGCGAGCGTCTTTCGATGCCCGAAACGCCTTTTTTCCGCATTGGGCGTGACGGTAACGTTAGCGGCCATGATGGCTGCAATCGCTTCACCGGTCAGGTGGCGTTAGGCGAAGGTCAGCGCATCGAATTCAGCGAACTGGCCACCACGCGTAAAGCGTGCTCCAACATGGAAGACGCTCAGCGAGTGACGGACATGCTGGAGACCGCTTACCGTTACTTGATCGACCATGACCGACTGGTGTTTTTCGGACCGGATAGTCGCGTGCTCGGCGGTTGGAGAGAAAGTAACTAAATCAGTTGGTTAATCCTCAAATGGCGGGTTGAAGCGGGCGATAAAGCGCCCATCAATCCGCCTTTTCCATTGCCATACCCACTTTCCTGATACCCCAAAAGCATCTCGGCTGGCAACGGCGCGGCCATTTCCGGTGCCGATAAGCGCGAGTACTCGTTTAGGGGGCTGCCAATCGGTTAGCGGCTCGCCGTGGCAGGCACGGCGTAGGTTATCCGCCAGGTGTGGCCCCATGCGCACGGCGTACACCCCTGCATTGGGCAGTGGTGGGTCAAAGGCCGCACAGTCGCCCGCCGCGAATATCCCCGGCTGGCCGATGACTTCCAATGTCTTCTCCACCTGGACAAACCCCTGCGCATCCAAAGGCAGTTGACTGTCAGAAAGCCAGCCGTGGCCAACCGCCCCGGTAGCCCACAAGACCGTATCGGCGCTGATGCATTCACCTCCCTGGGTCGACACACCGCCGTTCACCAACGCCACCCCGCGGGTTTGTAGATGCACCCGGATACCGGCGCGCGTTAACGCCCGCGCGATTAATCGCCGGGGCAGGTACCCCGCCTCGGGTAATAATGAGGCAGATGCGCTTAGTAAGTGCCCCTGCCAATTGATATCCGGTCGCTGATACCGCAGCTGGGCAAGTACGCTCAGCAAGGTTTCGCAGCCCGCTGCGCCGCCGCCAACGCTCACCAGCCGCTGGCTGCCCCCTTGGGGAAGCTGCTCGACATCATCGAGCAGCGCCTGCCAGCGGTGATGCAGTGAGCTCAGCGGGCGCATCGCGAGTAAGTGAGGGAGGTTAGCGCCATGCCGTTTGGGCAGCATCAGGGTAGACCCCACGTTGAGCGATGCCACGTCAAAGCTTAGCGTGTCGCCGTTTGCCAGGGTGACATGGCGCGCCGTGGTATCCAGTGAAATCGCTGAGGATTGGATGAGCACAGCGCCTGCCCGCTGGCATAATGCAGCAACGTCGATCTGGGTGTCACGCAGCGTACATTCTCCCGCCAGCCAGGCCGGGACGCTGCCTGAATACGCGGCCAGGTGACTGTCGCTGACCACCGTGATCGCAATGTTAGCATCGGGGCGCCGGGCAAAGGCTTCCAGTACGAAGGCGTGAGCATGGCCCGCGCCAACCAGTAACAGATGCTGCATCCCAATGCCTCTTGAAAAGCGTGTGTAATGAACAGGTCTGGATCGCGCAAAACGAAACGACGGCGGGGGAACGCAAATTAAAGCAGAATCAACGGGAAAAGGTTGTCTACTGCTGACCGCCGTATGCGATTTTTTCTCTACCCATAGCTTGGGAAAAGCGTTTTGTCCGCAAGCTAGCAGATCATGACCTGGTTTTTACCCGCTGCCTTGGCAAGATACATGCCTTTATCCACGCGTTCTAATAATGAGTGGGGAGATTCGCCCGGTTGGAGGGTGGTTAGCCCCGCACTGATGGTCACTGGCTCTGGAATGGAAAAGGCGTGTTGTTCGATATATCGGCAGAGCCGCTTGGCGATGCACACGCCTTCGTTTTGTGTTGCGTCAGCAATGATCACGATGAACTCTTCGCCACCCCATCGGCCCAGGTGGTCGTTGCTGCGCAAGGTTTGCGTCGCCAAATCGGCGACTTCACGAAGAATGTTGTCACCTACGGCATGGCCATAGGTATCATTGATACCTTTGAAGTCATCAATATCAAACATCGACACCGCGCAGGTGGTGTTGGATACACATAGTGTTTCGATAACGTGTTCTGTGTAGTAACGATTCCAGCAGCGGGTGAGCAGGTCGGAGTGGGCAAGGCTTTCCAGTCGCTGATTGGTTTTCCGCAGTTGGCGGTTGACATGCACCACTTCCAGGGCCGTAATCGCAACCGCCAGGTCATCGGCGAGCTCCAGCACCATGGAGGCTTCAACCGGTAACCAGAAACTGAACGGGACGTCTGGAGCCGCACTGGCGGTAAAACTGACAGCCGGTTGCCTACGGAAAATCAACAGCCAACCCAGTTGATGGCCAGCCATGCTCAGCGGGGCCGCAAGCCCGCCCTGGCAATCACCGTCCAATTCCAGTGTGCTGTCCAGGTTAGTTTGTGTATACAGGTGTCCAATTTGCTGCAAGACAAGGTGTCGCTCGGGGCTCTCTCCAAAGCAATAGAGCTTATCCTTGTGAGCGAGCGCGATACCATCAGCTTGAAAGATGTCACACCAGCTATGACCATGACGCTGTAAGCAGTCTTCAAGGGACGTGAGCCGCTTTATGTCATGAGAGAGTAAGCGGCGGCGGGCTTTGAGACCTTGCTGGCGCTGGGCCATATGCTCTGCTTTTAGCAGCCGCAGCCTCTGCGCGGCGATATCGACAACGATGTTGATCCAGTGCAAGGCCTCGTTGGGCGGAGCAGACGGATGCCCTATATAGCCCCATACGCCGTGTTCGCCTTCCAGCACATAATACTGACAGCCGGATGCCAGTAATTCATCCATCGAGCAAAAGACAAGCAGTTGCCTGCAAGACGTTATGCCACTGTCTGCAGGGTAGCAATAGGTTAAACGAAGTTCTCCTGACGGCGATCGTCGATAAAGCGCAATGGGCTGCTTATCGACCAGTTTGTACAACGTTTTGGAAAGGCGCGCAAAAAGCGCCTCGGGTGTGTTCGAACGGCTGATAAGGCCCAGTGCGTTACACAGGCCATTAAGCGAATTAACCGGTGGGGAAGGTATGCCACTCATCCTGAATGACTCCTCAAGCACGGCTTCAACAGCCAAGGCGTGACTTGGTCTGGGTGGAATGATGGACGGGTATTGAAGTAACGATTCAACCAAAAGGTTAACCATTATTCAACTTTTATTGAATAATCGCTTCACATTGGCGGCATGAATGAAAAACAGATGTTCGCCGAGCGATTAAAAAATGCCATGCAAGGCGCCGGGTATGACGTGCGCTCCTCTGTTTTGGAGCGTGAATTCAACCTGCGCTATTGGGGGAAGCCGATTACGTATCAGGCGGTCAGGCGTTGGCTGCGCGGTGATTCGATTCCCAGCCAGGAAAAGCTTCAGGTATTGGCAAGCTGGCTGGCAATAGATCCTCATCAACTTCGCTATGGGGGCGAGAGACAAGCGTCCATCAACGAACCGTCGGCGGTTTGGGAGGTGTCCTCCAGCAGCGAGGAACGACGGTTGTTGGCGTTATATCGTAGTTTGCCCTCAGAACAGCGCAAGATCGTGCACGAGGTGATGGAAACTTTTGCCAAAGCCTATTCAAAATAAATAGATCGCGTCCTGAGGGAGCCGCTACGATTAGCCGCGCCGCCAGGTGAAGTAGCGCTTTAATAGTGCCAGCACCCGTTCGGGTTTGTGGGCGTTTTTCCATACGCCCGCCGTGGCCTTGGCGGCCTCGCCAAGGGTCGGGTAAGGGTGAATGGTGCCCAGCAGCTTGTTCAGGCCCAGGCCGTGTTTCATGGCCAGGGTGAATTCGCCCAGCCATTCGCCGGCGTTCTCCGCGACGATGGTCGCGCCGAGAATCTTGTCCCTGCCCGGCACGGTGAGCACCTTGATAAAGCCCTCGGTGGCGCCCTCGGCAATCGCACGGTCGCTTTCGCTCATGGCGTAGCGGGTCACTTCATAGTCAATGCCCTTGTCGATCGCCTCTTTCTCGTTGAGGCCGACCCGGGCGACCTCCGGCTGGACATAGGTGACCGCGGGCATGAAGCGGTAGTCCACCGCAAAGCTCTTCAATTCGCCAAACAGCGCGTTCACCGCCGCATGCCAGGCCTGATGGGCCGCTGCGTGGGTCAGCTGATAGGGCCCGGCGAGATCCCCGCAGGCCCAGAGGTTAGGCAGGCGCGTTTGCAGTCGCTCGTTGAGCTCCAGCGTGCCGGCGGCGCTGGTGGTAACGCCCAAGGCCTCGAGCCCCAGCCCTTCGATGTTGGCCTGGCGGCCGACACTGACCAGCAGATAATCAAAAGCCAGCGTCGTGCGCTCGCCGTGCTGCTCGACCACCAGCTGATGCCCGGCGTCATCGCTGACCACCTCAAACGCCTTGGCCTCGGTCATCACCGTCACCCCTTCGCGGGTCAGGGTGGTTTCGACGGCCTCGCCGACGTCCAGGTCCTCGCGACCCAGCAGCTGGGGCATGCCTTCCACCAGGGTGACCTGGCTGCCCAGACGGGCAAAGCTCTGGCTCAGTTCACAGCCGATGGCGCCCCCGCCCAGTACCACCAGACGTTTGGGGAGCTCGGTCAGCGACCACAGGTTTTCAGAAGTCAGCACGGGAGCGCTTTCGATGCCGGGAATCGCCGGGACTTTGGGTCGCGCCCCGGTGGCCAGCACGATATGTCGGGCGCTCAGGTTCTGGTCGCCGACCTGGACGTGCCACGGCGACGTCAGCGTGGCGTGATCCTGATAGACCTCGACGCCCAACCCGCGGTAGCGCTCTACGCTGTCGTGGGGTTCGATATCGCGGATGGCCTGATGGACGTGACCCATGACGCGCTGGAAGTCGATCTTCGGTTCGCTGGCGGTGACGCCGAAGCGGGGGGCCGTGCGAATCTCGTGGGCCGCTCGGGCGGCGCGGATCAGGGCTTTGGAGGGCACACAGCCGGTATTCAGGCAGTCGCCGCCCATTTTATGCTTTTCGACCAGCGCCACCCTGGCATTGACGGCACTGGCGATATAGCTGGTGACCAGCCCGGCCGAGCCACCGCCGATGACCAGAATGTCGTAGTCAAAGCGCTCGGGCCGGGCAAAGCCCTGGTAGGCCTTGCGCTTTTGCACTATCAGCACGAGGCGTCGGGCTATCCAGGGGAAAATGGCCAGCAGCAGGAAGGAGCCGATCAGCGTCGGCGACAGGATACCGCTGAGCGTTTCCAGCTCGCCCAACTGGCCACCAGCGTTGACGTAGATGGCGGTGCCGGGAAGCATGGCCACCTGGCTTACCCAGTAAAACGTGACGGTCTTGATGCGCGTCAGGCCCATGACCAGGTTGATCATGAAAAACGGGAACACCGGCACCAGCCGCATGGTGAATAGATACAGCGCGCCGTCGCGCTCGACGCCGCGGTTGACCGATGCAAACTGGCGCGGAAAGCGCTTTTCGATGGGGCGGCGGAACAGGAAGCGCGACAGCAGAAACGCCAGCGTCGCGCCCATCGTGCTGGCAAAGGAGATGATCAAAAGCCCCCAGCCCAGCCCGAACAGGGTACCGCCGAGCAGGGTGAGCAGGGTGGCCCCGGGCAGCGACAGCGCGGTCATCGCTACATAGACGGCAAAGAAGATACCCGCCACCTGCCAGGGCGACTGGCTGAACGCCGCCTGGAAATCATTCTGGTAGGCTTTCAGAGTGTCGAGCGTGAACCATTGGTGGGCGCCACTCAGGAAAAAAGCACCGATAGCAACGATGAGTAGCGCGGCAATCAGTAAGCGTTGTCGGTTCAAGGTCATCTCCAGCGAAAGCCATTTAAAGGGTACGGTTCAGTGGGCGGGTGGCGTGTTTCCTTACACCGGCGCCAGAATGCCTTTCCAGCGCTGCCAGTCGGCGGGGCGGTCGACGTCCCACACCGTTGCGGGATAGCTTGCACGCAGGCCGAGCGCCTCAATACGCTGACGGGTGGCGGCCATGACCTGGTCGCTACCCCAGGGAATAAGCTCAAACAGCCCGGGGTAGTCGTGCCGGGTGCCGATCAATCCATAGCCGCCGTCTTCGGCGGGCAACAGGACGACCTCGTGGCTGTCGAGGCGTTGCGCGCAGGTCATGATCAAGTCGTTGGTAACGCTTGGGCAGTCGCTGCCCATGACCATGCCAGGGCCCGGCGTGCTCGTCAGGGCGTGGCGAATACGCGCGCCCAGATCGCCCTCGGGCTGGGCACGCATGGCGATACCGAAATGGGCGCCAAGCTCGCCAAACAGCGGGTGGGCATGGTCGAGAGCGGTCCACAGCGTGATGCTCTCGGCGGGCAGCGCCCGGCAGGCATTGGCCACACAGTGGCGTACCAGCTCGGCGTGAGCCACGGCGGCGCCCTCGGCGCCGAGCAGCGGCATCAGGCGTGTTTTCGCCTGCCCGGGCAGCGGGGCCTTGGCTAACAAATGTAAATGAGGCTGCTCAGCGGGCATCGCGGTACTCCTTGGCGAGTTGAGTCGGGCTCGCGCCGCGCCAGTAGCGATAGCGCAGCCGCCACATCAGGCGGATGGTGGCCCAGGCGCCGTGTTGATCCCAACGCCTTCCCGAGCTTACCACTTTCGCCGCCAGGCAGGCGGGGCGCGACATCCTCTTGAGGCGTGTAGTCAGTTCGATGTCTTCCATCAGCGGCTGGTCGGCAAACCCGCCGAGGTAACGAAACGTGGCGGTACGCACGAAGATCGCCTGGTCGCCGGTAGCAATGCCGGTGAGCCTTGAGCGCTGGTTCATCATCAAGCCAATGACCGGCAGCCAGCGACTGCGGCCTGTGAGCACAATCGAGAATCGCCCCCAGGCGTGGCGGGCCAGCGCCGTGGTGATCTGGCTCACGGCATTGTCGGGTAACCGGGTGTCGGCATGCAGGAACACCAGCGCCGGGGCACTTGCCTGCTGTGCGCCCAGGTTCATTTGCCGCGCCCGGCCCGGCCCACCGCTGATCACCTTATCCGCCAGCGGGGTCGCCAGTGCCACGCTCTCATCGATGCTGCCGCCATCCACCACGATGACGTCAGCGCCCTGGGCGCGCAGCGGCTGAAGCGCCTCAAGGGTCGCTTCAAGGCCCGCGGCTTCGTTGAGCACCGGCATGACAATGCTCAGTGTCGCCGGGGGCCGTGGACTAGCCAAGCTCAATGATCGGCCCTCCCGCCGCCTCGGCATCCGCCTGATCGTGGGTGACCAGCAGCGCCGGCAGGCCAGCGTCGCGCAGCTGGCTGAAGACCAGCGTGCGCATGTCCTGGCGAAGCGCGGTGTCCAGCTTGGCAAACGGTTCGTCCAGCAGCACCGCTCTGGGCGTCGACAGCAGCAGACGCATCAAGGCGACGCGGGCCTGCTGGCCACCGGAGAGCGTAGCCGGGTCCCGGGTTTCAAAGTCCGCCATGCCGACCTGTTCAAGGGCCTCACGGATCTGGGATTGTTTATGCCGCGCATGGCGGGGGAGCGCAAACCGCAGGTTGCCCGCCACGCTTAAATGGGGAAACAGCAGCGGGTCCTGGAACAAAAGCCCCAGTCCGCGCTGTTCGGCGGGTAGCGTATCGAGTTGCATCTTGCCCAGAAAGACCTGCCCCTGGGCCTTAAAGGTAGGCGACAGAAACCCGGCGAGATAGGCCAGCAGCGTGGATTTGCCCGACCCCGAAGGCCCCATGACGGTCAATACCTCGCCGGGGGCGATCGATCGGTCGATCGCAAGCATCGGTTCACTGTGTAGCGAGATCTGAACCTGCTTGATGTGCAGTGTGGGGTTAGTCGTCATGCAACGCCTCGCATATTGCGCCGTCTGGCCCACATAAGACGCGGTATCAGCAGCGCCAGGCTAAAACCGATGAACGGCAGTAGCGCCTGGAGCAGCGCCAGCACCGCCATCAGGCGGCGGCTGCCGCCCGAGGCCATGGCCACCGCTTCAGTGGTGATGGTGGGCACGCGGCCACCGCCAAGCAACAGTGTGGGGAGGTACTGGCCGATACTCAGGGCAAGACTGACCGCGCAGGCGGTCAGCAGCGGCGCCAGCAGCAGCGGCAGCCGTATCTGCCAGAAGGCACGCCAGGGGGAGGCTCCCAGCGAATGGGCGACCTGTAGCCAGCGCGGGTCCAGCCGCCGATACGCTTCGCAAAGCGACAGGTAAAGATAGGGCACCACAAACAGCAAGTGCGCCGCCATCACCAGCGACCACTGTGGGCGAAGGTTGAGGCTTTCCGCCGCGACCACCAGACCAAACAGGAATGCCACCTGAGGGATAATCAGCGGCAGATACAGCAGCCACTGGCCCGCCCGCGGCGGCAGCTGGTGCCGCGCCGCGTTTTCAAGCGTGGCCACGACCAGCACCGCGGCAATCAGCGTTGCGGCGAGCCCTACGCTGAGCGTATTGATGAGCGGGGTGGTGACGCTGGGTAAAACGCGCTGCCAATGATCCAAGGTGAACGTGCCGGGCAAAGAATCCGGGAAACGCCAGAAACCGGCCACCGAAAACACTGTCAGCCCGGCCAACGCGCTCAGCACCAGCAGGGTGGTCATGCCCAGCAGCCCGCGTCCGCCCAGCGTGATGGCGAGTGAACCCCGCCGCCGCACGCCGTTGACCACCCAGTGATAGCCGAGTCGCTTGATACACTGCTCGCCCAGCCACCAGGTCAACAGCGCTGCCAGCGTCACGCCAAGCTGCAGCACGGCTCCGGCGGAGGCCATGAAACGCCGTTCCAGGTCGGGGTCATTGAACCAGGTCAGAATCGACACGCTCAGCGTGGGCGGCAATGTCGGGCCCAGAATCATGGCCATGTCGACCACCGAGGTGGCGTAGGCAATCACCGCGTAAATCGGCAGGCGAATCAGCGGATATAGTGCCGGTAGTACGCCTTTCAACCAGGCGATGCTCGGCGCATATCCCAGCGAGCGCGCCAGGGTCACGCGTTGCTCGGGGCGCAGCTGAGGCAACGCGGCCAGGCACATGAGCAGCAGAAACGGCACCTCCTTGAGCACCAGCCCGGCCATCAGCGCAAGCCCCAGCGGGTCGTTGACGATGAGCCAGTCGGGCGGGCGATCCCAACCGGTGAGACCGGGCGATGCCCAACGTGCCAGAAGCCCCGAGGGCGCAATCAAGAACGCCAGGCCAAAGGCCACCGCCGCGTGGGGGATCGCCAGCAGCGGTGATACCAGGCGACGAATGCCCCGGTCCAGCCAGGTGCCGCGGCTGGCGGCCAGAAACAGCACGACGATCGCAAGCGCCAGCAAGGTGCTCACCAGGCCGCTGGCATAGCTCACCGCCACCGAGCGGCCAAGTCCGGGATGGCCGAACAGCATTCGCCAGGGCGCCAGGCTGACCGCGTCGCCGCCCAGCGCAGGCAGGTAGCCGAACGCCGGCAGCAGCACCATCAGCAGGCCGGCCCCCACTGGGAGTACCAGCAGGGTAACAAGCAGCGCCGGCGCGAGCCCCAGCATGCTCAGTTAACGCCGTAACGCTCGAGCCAGGCATCCTGGAGCGCCGTCATCCAACTCGGATGCGGCTCGGGGAGCGTGTTGGACAGGGCGTCCGCCGGTAGCTCGGAAGGATGGCGATCACCCTGTTCGAACAGCGCCTGATCCTTGGTGTCGAGCTGCTCGATGTCCAGCACGCTGCGGTCACCCCACATCGCGAGCGACTGCTTTTGGGCCTGGGCTTCCGGCGACATCAGAAAGTTGGCCAGTACTATGGCGCCGGCCTTGTGGGGCGAGTTGTAGGGAATCGCCACGAAGTGAACGTTACCCAGCGTGCCGCCGTCCAGAACATAGCTGCGCACGCTCTCGGGCAGTTCGTATTCCCTTACCGCCACGGCGGCATCGGTGGGGTAGAACGAAAATGCCAGGCTCAGCTCGCCATCGCTCATCAGCGTACGCAGGTTGGGGCCTGAGTCGGGGAAGGTGCGCCCGCTGCGCCACAGGTGCGGGTGCAGCGCATCCAGATAGGCCCATAGCGGCGCTGTGACCTCTTCGAAATCGCTCTCCTCAACGGGCTGATAAAGCGCCTCATCCTGATCGGTCAGTTCGATCAATGCCTGCTTTAAAAACGTACTGCCGGTGAAGTCGGGGATTTTCGGGTAGCTGAATTGACCGGGGTTGGCGCGCGCCCAGTCGAGCAGCGCCTGCATGTCCTGAGGCGGCGTTTCGACCTGGGCAGCGTCGTAATAGAAGGTGATCTGCGCCTTACCCCAGGGCGATTCAAAGCCCTCAGTGGGCAGGGTGAAGTCGGTCACCACTTCGGGGTTTTCGGCGGCGTTGGTTAGCGCAAAGTTGGGCAGCGATTCGGCGAAAGGGCCAAACAGCAGGTCGTTGTCACGCATCGCGGCAAAGTTTTCGCCGTTGATCCAGATCAGGTCGATGCTGCCTTCGTCGTCGTTGCCCGCCTGCTTCTCGGCCAGCACCCGGGACACCGCACTGCTGGTGTCATCCAGCTTGACGTGTTCGACCGCCACGTCGTGCTGCGCCTGCATTTGCTCGGCCACCCAGTCGATATAGCGATTGGTACGCGAATCCCCGCCCCAGGCGTTCCAGAAAACGGTTTGACCCTCGGCCTCGGCTAACACATCTTGCCAGTTGCCGGGGTCGGGGGCTGCCACGGCGGGCAGCGCCAGTGCCAGCAGAGGGGCTATCAGGGAGAAACGGCAGGGATTCAACATCGCAAACCTCTCAATAGAGCAATGGGACTGGCAGGCGTCAATCTATCGCCCGGCATTAAAGCGTGGCGCGCAGGCGCTGGAGTTCGTCCTGAACATGGTCAATGATCGACGGTGACAGGTAATGTTCCACCCGGTCGCGCACGTGGGCAATCACGGCGGGATCGGTAAGCTCTGCCGACCAGTCTTCGCCCCGGCGCTCGGCATCTTTGGCGTGTAAGTGCTGGGCGCGCCATTTAGCGCACCAGGTTAGCGACCACAGCCAGGTGGCGCGGCGGCAGGCGACCAGCGTCTCGGCGCTGGGCGAGTCGCCCATGGCGGCCTGCCAGCCGCGGTAAAAATCCACCACCTCGTCCAGCGAGAGGTTCGCCTGGCTGTTGAGATCCCAGGTGGTGGAGGTATAAAGGCTGGTATGGGCCAGGTCAATGCCCGGCAGGCCGTAGCGGCCCTTTTCCAGGTCGACCAGCACCGCGCGGCCCTCGGCGTCGATCAGGAAGTTGCCGGGGTGGGTGTCAAAGCTGATCAGGCAGCGTGCTGCATCGGCAAGCACCACCGGCAGGGCGTCCAGCTCGGCGCGGATCCGGTCGATGACGTCGGTGCTCAAGCCCGCCTGCTCGAGCCACTCAGACTGACGGGCGACTTCCTCGCGCATGGCCCGCCACGGGTCTGCCGGCGACAGCAGCGGGGCGGGCTTATCCGGAAGCGGCAAGCGATGCAGGCTGGCAAGCGTTTCGGCGATGCGCGGCAGATCTTCCGGCAGTCGGGCCAACCGGCCGTCGATAGCCTCCACCAGCAGGCCGCCCCGGGGCAGGGCGTCGCTCACGTCCAGCAGGCCGTGCAGGCGCGGGACATGCCCGCCCTGGCTGGCGCGCGCGTAGCACGCCGCCTCGTAGGCCAGGTTATCTTGCGGCCCCAGGTTCATCTGGCTCTGCTTGGGCAGCCGCGCCACCCAGTCTTCGCCGTCGCGGTGTAGCCACACATGGTCGTGGGCAAGCCCGGTGTCCGCCATGGGCGACATCTCGCGGTAGGCAATCCCCGCCCGCTGTAATTCGCTCGCCAGCGCCTGTGTTCGCGTCTCTGAGGATGTCGGCATAGCACAATCCGTGTAAAAGCAATATTCGATGCCACTCAGTGGCAGTAGTTGTACCAACCTTACACGGTTCAGAAGAAAAAGTGGTCAAGACGCGACGGGGGATGATCAACGCATCAGGTACACCGTCTAGTTTTGCATGGGGATGTCATCTTTCCAGCGAAAGCCCACGCCACCGGCTTTCCAGACGCCATCGCGATTGAAGGGGTGCGGGCCGGCAAGGTTGATGTACTGCGGCAAGCCAAAGTGCGGCGCCAGGTTCTGCCTGGACTTGACCGTCACGCGATCCATGATCCGCAGGCCCTGCTCCTCGGCGGACATGTGCGCCTCCGGCGCCGCCCGGTGCGCCAGCGCCCAGTTATCGATGTACAGCAGATCGCCAGTGTCGTAGTGGTAGCGTATGCCGTAGCCTTTCTCGAACGACGCATTCAGCAGGTCATTGTAGTCGTTGAAAAGCTGTTTTATCTCGTCTTCGTTGAGCAGGCGAAGCTGGTCGGTAGAGGCGGGATCCTGCTGCAGTTCGTCGATGGGGCGTCCGTCCTCCGGCAGCCGTTCTATGACCGCGCCGGTCATGCCCAGGTGCAGCCATACGCTCTTGCGTCCAGATATAGGATGCGTGTGGACGACAGGATGGCTCACCCCTGAGGCTGAGTTGACCGAGACAAGGCGCTCCCAGAAAGCCTGCTTTTCTTCGGGGAGCACGTCGAAGGCGGCGCCCTGGTGGGCGAAGTGGGTGCCGCCGCCCTGTTCGGGCGCCCGCGCCATATAATAGGCGGAATGCGAGAAGGTGGCGGCTTCGAAGCTGCCGTCGTTGTGCCACTGGGGACCCACGCCCAGGATGCCGTAGCGATTGTCGTTGGAGCAGCGGAAGACGTCCCGGTTCATGCCAGGCGTTGCCGGGTGAACACCGTGGGTCGAATGGATTTCGCCCGCGCCCCACCACTTGCTGGCCTCGACCAGTTCATCCGCCGAAAGATCCGTCTGGTGCTTGAAGACGATGAAGCCGCGATGGGCCATTTCCACTTCCAGGGCGTCGATGACAGGCTGGGGGAGCCGGGTGCGGACATCGGCGCCGTATATTTCAATGCCCAGTGGTTCCAGAGGCTTGACCGTCAACCCCGCTTGCTCGAATAGCGATACGCGCTCAGGGTTCAGCGGCGGTAGGGTGGGTGGCGTGCTTAGGAACTTATCGGAGGATGTTGCCATAGGGAAGCGACCTCGATGGGTGAATGCGGGGCAGCGTCACTCGCTAGAGGGTAGTGACCCGCCTCGGACCATCAGGATCAAATGGTCCAGATCCTATGGGCAGGCTGTCTTCAGTTTTGTTCCTTATCCATTTCTCCTTGCTCGTCTAAAGCAGGCTCCCAATCGCAAACAGGGCACTGCGGCTATTCTAAGATCCCCTGTCAAGTAGGGAGCAAATCGGCAGTAGAATGGGGGTATAGACGTAAGTTGGTATTAACGCGGTGAAGCGTCCTCGCCGATTTTAACCGGTTTGCCGTCTTTCCAAACCACAGCATAGTGTCCTAAACGCTTCTTGCGATCTAACTCCTTGCTGACAGCCTGTTTCATTGCAGCAAGTGCTTGTTGCGCAAAGGGGGAGGGAGTGTGTCGGTCGGTATTCACGATGCGGCTACCTCCAAAAGGTGTTGGTAATATTCATGCTGAATAATATGTCGGGTTTGACCGTGTTGTTCAAATACCAGTTCAGGCTCCACGCCGCTGTTCATAAAACAAAGACATTCGTCTACAGCGACGCTATAGCGCATGAACAAGTTTGAAAGGCTACGAGGAAAACGCCGTTCTATATCCCTCTTCGGAATGTTATGCCCTCCATGTGAAACTCGCTCAGCAACCCGCATATGAGACATCTCAACGCTGGGTAACGCCAAGTAGAATAGCACTACGCGCCATCCACTACTGCGTAACTGATCAATTCTATGGAGATAAGTGATACCCGAAAGCGTGGTCTCGAAGGCAAAGTCATCTTTTGCTTTGATACACCAATCAATTTCTTTAAGAAATAATCGGCTTGCCGCCATCAGTTCCTTCTCAGGGGCGAATGGCGAAAGACCGGCGGCAATGAGGTCGGCATTGACAAAGCGGGAGCCATTGGCGACTTGCGGTAGGTACTCAAACGCAAATGTTGTTTTACCCGCCCCGTTTGGGCCTGCAATTATCCAGCAGGTAGGCATATGCAAACTCCAAATGGAAGCGGCGCTTCTCAGCACCGCTTTTGGGTTTGGTAATAACTAGATGCTACAAAGCCGCAATCTTCGCCTTTTGCTCTTCAAGCAGCTGTTTGGCGGCCTGGAACTCGGCCAGCTTGCCGCGCTCTTTTTCCACCACGGCTTCGGGGGCTTTGGCGATAAAGCCTTCGTTGCTGAGCTTTTTCTCGATGCCGCCGATCAGCTTGTCCTGCTTGTCGATTTCCTTGGCCAGGCGCTTGAGCTCGGTGTCCTTGTCGATCAAATCGGCCATGGGCACCAGCACTTCCATGTCGCCCACCAGCTGCGTCGCCGAAAGCGGGGCGTCGTCGGGGTTTTCAAGCCAGGTGGCGCTTTCCAGCTTGGCGAGCTTGGCCAGGAAGTGACGGTAGCTTTCCAGACGCTCGGCATCCTCGGCCTTGCCCTTGGTCAGCAGCACGTCCAGCGGCTTGCCGGGGGCAATGTTCATCTCGGCGCGGATATTGCGCACGGCGATAATCACGCCCTTCAGCCATTCGATATCCAGGGTCGCCTGCTCGTCGATTTTGCTCTTGTCGGCTTCCGGCCATGCCTGGTGCATGATCGACGCATCGTCACCCATATACATACCCGCAAGCGGTGACACACGCTGCCAGATCTCTTCGGTGATGTAGGGCATCATCGGGTGGGCCAGGCGCAGAATGGCTTCGAGCACGCGCACCAGCGTACGGCGCGTGCCGCGCTTGGCTTCCGCCGTGGCATTTTCATCCCAGAGTACCGGCTTGGAAAGCTCCAGGTACCAGTCGCAGTACTCGTTCCAGACGAACTCGTAGAGCGCCTGGGAGGCGTGGTCGAAGCGGTACTCGTCCATTGCCTTGGTCACTTGCGCTTCGGTTTTCTGCAGCTGGGAGATAATCCAGCGGTCGGCCAGGGAGAGTTCCACCTCGCCGCCGTCGGTGCCGCAATCTTCGCCTTCGGCGTTCATCAGCACGTAGCGCGAGGCGTTCCACAGCTTGTTGCAGAAGTTGCGGTAGCCGTCCAGGCGGTTCATGTCGAACTTGATGTCGCGCCCGGTGGTGGCCTGGGAGAGGAACGTAAAGCGCAGCGCGTCGGTGCCGTGGGCTTCGATGCCGTCCTTGAATTCGTCGCGGGTGGCCTTGGCAATCGCCTTGGCCTTTTGCGGCTGCATCATGTTGCCGGTGCGTTTTTCGAGCAGCGCGTCCAGGCTGATACCATCGATCAGGTCGATGGGGTCGAGCACGTTGCCCTTGGACTTGGACATCTTCTGGCCCTGTCCGTCGCGCACCAGGCCGTGTACATAGACCGTCTTGAACGGTACTTCGTCGGTGAATTTGAGCGTCATCATGATCATCCTGGCCACCCAGAAGAAGATGATGTCAAAGCCGGTGACCAGCACGCTGGTCGGGTGGAAGGTCTCAAGCTCCGGGGTTTGTTCCGGCCAGCCCAGGGTGCCGAAGGTCCACAGGCCCGAGCTGAACCAGGTGTCCAGCACATCTTCGTCTTGCGTCAATGTTACATCAGGGCCAAGTTCGTGCTTCTCACGAGCTTCGACTTCCGTGCGCGCAACATAGACATTGCCCTCCTCGTCGTACCAGGCGGGAATGCGGTGGCCCCACCACAGCTGTCGGGATATGCACCAGTCCTGGAGGTCGCGCATCCAGGCGAAGTACATGTTTTCGTAGTTCTTGGGCACGAACTGGATGTCGCCTTTTTCCACCGCTTCAATGGCAGGCTTGGCGAGCGACTCCACGGCGACAAACCACTGGTCGGTCAACAGCGGCTCGATGACGTCACCCGAGCGGTCGCCGTAGGGCATGGTGTTGTTAACGGCCTCCACCTGCTCGAGCAGGCCCAGCGCGTCCATGTCCTCTACGATCAGCTTGCGTGCCTCGAAGCGGTCGAGGCCAGCGTACTTGGCGGGCAGGCTGGCGTCCTCAAAGGGCTGGGGCTGGCCTTTGAGATCAAAGATTTCAGCTTGCTCAAGAATCGCCGCGTTTTTGGAGAAGACGTTGATCAGCAGGTGGTTCTGGCGCTTGCCGACCTCGTAGTCGTTGAAGTCGTGGGCCGGGGTGATTTTCACACAGCCCGAGCCTTTATCCATGTCGGCGTGTTCATCGGCAACGATGGGAATACGGCGACCGACCAGCGGCAGCTCGATGAACTTGCCGACCAGCGAGGCGTAGCGTTCGTCTTCCGGATTGACCGCCACGCCGGTATCGCCCAGCAGGGTTTCCGGGCGTGTCGTGGCGACCACCAGGTAATCCTTGCCGTCGGCGGTTTTGACGCCGTCGGCCAGCGGGTAGCGGAAGTGCCAGAAGCTGCCCTGCTGCTCCTTGTTCTCGACTTCAAGGTCGGAAATCGCGGTGTGCAGCGTTGGGTCCCAGTTGACCAGCCGCTTACCGCGATAAATCAGGTTGTCTTCGTGCAGGCGCACGAACACTTCCTGGACGGCCTTGTAGAAACCGTCGTCCATGGTGAAGCGCTCTCGGGACCAGTCGACGCTGGCGCCCATGCGCCGCAGCTGGCGGGTAATGTGGTCACCGGATTCTTCCTTCCACTCCCACACCTTGTCGATAAACGCTTCGCGACCCAGGTCGTGGCGGGTCTTGCCTTCTTCAGCGGCAATTTTGCGCTCGACCAGCATCTGCGTGGCGATACCGGCGTGGTCGGTGCCTACCTGCCACAGGGTGTTGTTGGCCTGCATCCGCTTCCAGCGCGTCAGGGTATCCATAATGGTGTCCTGGAACGCGTGGCCCATGTGCAGACTGCCGGTCACGTTGGGCGGCGGGATCATGATCGAAAACGGCTCGCCGCGGCCTGACGGGGCGAAACGGTTGTCGGCTTCCCAGCGCTCGTACCAGCGGGTCTCGATCTGCTCAGGTTGGTAGGTCTTTTCCATGGATTGGCTCACCGCAACGATGCTCCCCGCAGGGAAGCATGGAATTCATAAATAGGGTCGAAAAAATGGCGACAAGTATAGCGCGATAAGGGGTAGGGCGTCAGGCCCTTGCCGGGCGACGGTTCAGCCCGCGCATGGCGATGAGCCCAAGCACCGGCCCGGGCAGCAACCACCAGATAACGCCTAGGCCCTGGGTATCCCATAGTGACGTGACCAGGGCGATCGACGGGATGGTCAGGCCAAAGCCGATGGCATTCATCATGGCAAGGGCGGCGCCCAGTCGCTCGGCGGGGGCGGTGGCTGAAGCCAGCGCCGAGAACTGCGCCGAATCGGCGATCACGCTCAGCCCCCATACCAGCATTAGCGCGATCAGCAGCAGCGGTGGGGCGGCGCCGATCAACGGGTAGATCAGGCATAGGGCGCCCGAGGTGGCCAGGGCGACAAAAGCGACACGGGCGCTGCCCACCCGTCGGCTCCAACGCCCGGCGAGCACGCAGCCGGGCAGGCCGACGGCGATGATCGCAAAGCTCAGCCATGGCTGGGCGCTGCTGCTGGCGCCGAGACGCTCAAGCTCCCGGGTCACCAGAAACGGTACCAGCGCCCATAGCGCATATAACTCCCAGCAATGGCCGAAGTAGCCAAGCGCCGCCGCCCGAAAATCTTTGTGTTTAAACGCCGCAAGCCCCGCCCAGGGGCGGCCACCGCTGGCCTTGGCGGGCAGGTGCGGGCCAACGCCCAGCTTGTAAATCATCAGCGCGGCGACTAACGCGAGTAGAGAGGCAAGCAGTAGCGGCCATTGCCAGGGCAGGCTCAGAGTTAGCCCGCGCAGCAGGTGCGGCGAGGCGATGCCCAGGGTCAGCATGCCGACAAGCCAACCCAGCGCCGCCCCGGCGTGGCTGGGCGTCCAGCTGACCACCAGTTTCATGCCCAGCGGATAGATCCCCGCCAGACAAAGCCCCGTGGCAAAGCGCGCCACCGCGGCCAGCGTGACGTTATCCGCCACCGTGATGAACGCCGCATTGATCAGCGCGCCGAGTACTGCGGAAAGCGCAAACAGATGGCTGGCGCGGACGCGGTCGGCAAGGCCTGTCGTTGCAATAAACAACGTGCCGCTGATAAACCCCGCCTGAACGGCAATCGTCAACAGGCCAAGGTCACGCCCGCTCAGCCCGACGGCCTCCTGCAGCGCCAGGCCTACGCCGTTGACGCTGAACCACAGCGAGGTGCCGAACAGCTGGGCGATGACGATCGTTACAAGCGGGTAGCGCGTTAACACGTAGACGTCTCCATGGGTGGAAATGGCGCGGCAAGGGCCAGCCCATGTTAATCAACAATTTGTCGTTACGACGAATTTTTTGAAAATAGCACTGTCGGATCGCACGACCCGTCAGGATTTCGTCGGGCAGGAAATACAAATTTGTACGTAATTGGAGTTTTTATGCCAATAGCCAAGCTTTTCGCTCCGGCAGTCGCAGCACTGGTATTCAGTGTCCCCGTCATGGCCCAGCAAATGGGGGGTGGCCCTCCCAGTATCGATGATCAGGTCAATCAGCTCGACGAAATGGTCGATCTGGATGAAGGGCAGAAAGAGGAAATCAGCAGCCTCATGACCCAGATGCAAGATGAGATCGGTGCCAAGGAGCAGGAAGCCCAGGAGCTGCAACAGCAACTCGGCGAGCAGGTTCAGCCCGATTACGATGAAGCGGCCATCCGCGAAAACGCGGAGCGTCTTGGTGACCTTACGGCCGAAATGACTGCTGATGCCATCATCATGCAGTCTCAGATCGAAGGCGTATTCACTCAGGAACAGCGTGATCAACTGGATGAAGCCGTGGCTCAGCGGCAGGAGCAAATGCAACAGATGCGGGAGCAGATGCAACAGCAACAACAGCAGCAACAGGGCGGCTAAAGCGAAGACGCCTTGTACTGATGGAAAGCAGTGATGGAGAGCAGTGATAGAGAACCGGTCAGGCAGACTGCCTGACCGGCCTGATAGTGATTGTCTTCTCCATTGATGACCCCGCCACGTGCGGGGTCTCGCGTTTATGACGGGTGGTCATGGCATTACCTTTCCTGTTCGTCTGACAAGCGTACGCGTGCGCTTTCAATGGATTGGTGCAGCTTGGCCTGCAAGGCCTCACGGGATGGCAGGACGGTCAGGTATTCCGCCACGTGAATACCGCTGTTATCCAATTCCAGCAGTTCAATCTGCTCCTGCTTACCGGCGCAGAGAATTATTCCTAAAGGCGGGTTTTCATCGGCTTCTTGCTCATGCTTGGCTAGCCAGCGCAGATAAAGCTCCATTTGGCCCTTATACTCTGCTTTGAAGCGCCCCAGCTTCAGGTCAATCACAACCAGCCGCTTGAGCTTGCGGTTGTAAAACAGCAGGTCGATGTAGAAATCCTCGTCATCGATCTGGATGCGTTTTTGGCGCGCCACAAAGGTGAACTCCGCTCCCAGCTCCAGAAGGAACTGCTCAATCTCACGCAGAATCGCGTCTTCCAGATCCCGCTCTAGGTAGCGGTCATTTAAACCCAGAGAATCCAGCACATAAGGGTCTTTCAGCAGTAGCTGCGGCGAGGGCTGACCGACATCGCGCAGGGTTTGCAGTTCATGTCGAATGGTCTCTTCCGGCTTGCGGGAAATGGCGGTTCGCTCAAATAGCATCGACTGAATGCGGCTGCCTAGCTGCCAATAAAACAAGGTCAGCTCTGAATTAACGGCGGCGGCAGCTCTTTACTTTGCCGAATCGATCAGTTGGCGAAGCTCAGACAGAAGTATCGGATCGGAGGTGGATGGCTTGTTCATCTCAAGTCTGCTTTCCTTGATTTTCTACCCACAGCTTACCAACAACCGTTAAACGGTATTTCTGCAAGCGGCTATTGGGCTTATCCGGAATTGTCTGCTCAATCAAGCCTGCGTTCAGTGCCGGTCGCAAGTACGCGTTTCGGAAATGAGGCAGGTGTTTGAGACCCAAAATATCCTGTAACTCGGCCCGTGTCATTTCGCCTTCCAAGGATTCAAGCAGACGAGCGACTTCCGGGCTGACTTCCCCGGTGACTTGGTCGGTGACTTGGTCGGTGACTTGGTCGGTGACTTGGTCGGTGACGGGTGGGGAAGCGCCCAGCCATTCTGCCTCCGGCCGCCAGACAATGACGCTGAATTGATTGCCCGAAGGATCGTCCACCAAGTCGATTCGAGGCCAAGCCTCAAGCGCTCGTGGAATGCCACTACCCATGCCGCGATAAGGCAGGATATGAGAAGCATGTTCAGTGAGTGTGGGATTGCGGCGGATGGTCTTTCCCCGGCTAATGTCGTCGGGGCTCAGGCTGTCCGGTAGGTGGCCAGGGCTGACGATCTCCACGCGGTCGGCAAAGACCATCAAGCGGACGGAGGCGCTGGTGAAGTAGTCCCGGTGGATCAAGGCATTGACCAGTAACTCTTCCAGCGCCGTTTCGGGAATCTCAAGCTCGCCCAGGGTGTTGAACCCCCGCCCATGCTGCACATGGTGCAGGTTGCGTTTGATAAACGCGAAAGCGCCCCGGAACTGCTCCAGCAGGGTGCCTTTGATGTCTTCGCTGTCTAGGTAGCGGGTATCGTGCAGCTCGGTGCCGGGAAAGGCCACCGCCTTCACCTCAAAGGCAGGGCGCCAGCGCTGGGAATTGCGGCCGAACAGCATTAATCCCGCCAGATTTAGCTCCTGTCCATCGCCCAAGCCCAGGTTCTGCAGCAACTGCTCCCGTGTAAGGCCAGCGTACTCGCTATTCTCGCCATAGCGACGATTGAAATAGGCGGTAAAAGCCTTGTCATCGATATCTTCCACCGAGGAGCCTGCCACCGGCACCACATCGGCGTAAACTAACCCGGAGCGCTGGAACATGCGCTGTAACTCTTCGCGGGAAGTCACATGCCGCTTGTCCGAACCCTGCTTGACCCAGATGCGGCCTTGATTATCGAGATACGGTTTGGCTAAGCCATCGGGCACTTCTATCACGACCACAATGCCCTGATCCGTCTGCACATTCTCGGTTATCGGATGCACCGGTGGGCGCACATGCTGGGAGGCGGCATTGCCAAGCAACTGGTTCAGCCGCCGAACCATCGCGCCATCCAGTCCCGCAATCGAGCCATCATCATTAACGCCCAGAAACAACCAGCCGCCGCCACTGTTGGCGAAAGCAGCCAGCTCAGCGGCAAGGCCATCCGCGTTGGTGGCATCGCGTTTGAACTGGTGGCGGCTGTCTTCGCCGCGTGCGACCATCTCAAGAAGTTCACTTATCGTCATGGCTTACTTAGTTTCAGCTCGCGAGGAAAACGTCAATTTCGGTGTCCGGCCAAGCCTCTTCATATTAGGTGCACTGTACCTACCCCAACTTGTGCGGGACGACCTCATGGCCCATTTCCTTATAGCGCTGCCAGCAGGCGCGCTTGGCGACCAGCACTTGCTGGTGCTGATTGATGATCTCGGCAATCCGTACGTAATGCTCAATGCCCTCGGGAATGTCCGGGTGCAGATTGAGCAGGGCGGTCTCTTCCGTGGGCACTGGTAACTGCTGCCAGCCCAGCGTAATCGGCACGTTGGCGGCCATGTCGCTATCTTCTAGAGCGTGGGGTAGGTAGGCGTCGTCGCGAAACCCCCATAGGGCATCGTCGGCCTGTTGGGCCAGGGCTTTGTCTTCGCAGTGCAGGTGTAGTCGATAGCCCTTGCGGTAGATGGTCTCAGCCAACTTACAGGCAAACTGCAGGCGTGCGTCCAGCGTCGTGTCTGGGAGGATATAAAAGTCGATACGCGCCATAGCGGATTCCTGGCAGGGCGTCTCAAGGAGGCGCCGCCGGCGGAGGAGTCCAGCGGCGGCGCAAACGGTGGTTGGCGATTACGCTAGCTGGGTAAGCCAGCCGTATTTGTCTTCGCTGCGCCCGTATTGCAGGTCGAGCAGCTTGGTACGAATGCGCTTGGCCACTTCGTTATTGCCACCCGCCGTGAGACGAATACGCTCTTCCTCGCTGACCAGTTCGCCCACCGGGGTGATCACCGCGGCGGTGCCGCAGGCGAAGACCTCGGTAATCTCGCCGGAGGCGGCGCCCTCGCGCCATTCGTCGATGCTGATGGGGCGTTCTTCCGGGGTTAAGCCCTCGTCTTTGGCCAGGGTTAATACCGAGTTGCGCGTGACGCCTTCCAGAATGGTGTCGGTCAAGCGCGGGGTCACCAAGCGACCGTCTTTGAAGACGAAGAACAGGTTCATGCCGCCCAGCTCTTCGATCCATTTATTCTCGGCGGCGTCTAAAAACGCAACTTGGCTACAATCGTTGGCGGCGGCTTCTTTTTGCGCGGCGAGCGATGCCGCGTAGTTGCCGCCGCACTTGGCAAAGCCGGTGCCGCCGGGTGCTGCGCGCTTATAATGAGAAGAAAGCCAGATGGAAACCGGCTCAATCCCGCCTTTAAAGTAGGCCGCCGCCGGCGAGGCAATGACGTAGTAATCCACCTCGTGAGCCGGACGGACGCCCAAGAAGGCTTCAGAGGCGATCATAAACGGGCGCAGATACAGGCTGCACTCATCAGAAGCGCTGGCGGGTGTGGGCACCCAGCTGTGGTCTTGGGCCAGCAGTGCTTTCAGCGACCCAATGAAATCTTCGTCAGAAAGCTCGGGGAGCGCAAGGCGGCGGGCGCTGCGGCGGAAGCGCTCGGCGTTTTTCTCGGGGCGGAACGTCCAGATGGAGCCGTCGGCATGGCGGTACGCTTTAATCCCTTCGAAAATTTCCTGGCCGTAGTGTAGCACCGAGGCGGCGGGATCCAGCGTCAACGGCCCGTATGGGCGCACCTGGTGACCATGCCAATCGGCGTCTACCGTCCAACGGATATGCGCCATGTGGTCGGTAAAGTGTTTGCCAAAGCCGGGGTTTTTGAGAATCTCGTCGCGAATCTCATCTCCCGTCGGCTGATTGGACGGCAGGGCTTCAAAATGCGTATCAAAACTTGCAGTGGGCACGGCTGTTAGTCTCCGCTAGCAACACGCCTCTTAGGGCGAATACTTTAATAAGTGAGGGCATTAAAACAGGCGCACCGAGTCAAGCTCCGTACGCCTTGATGTGTTTAGGTTTAACGGTTGTGGCGCTTAAAGGCAACCGCTCGTTGTTCAGCTGTCGCTATTTTCGACTTGGGCGTCGTTCTCGCGATCCAGCAAATACTGCGTTAGCAGCCCAACAGGGCGTCCGGTCGCGCCTTTCTGTTTGCCGGAGTGCCAGGCAGTGCCGGCGATATCCAGGTGTGCCCAGGGGAAACGGTCGGCAAAACGCGAAAGGAAACACGCTGCGGTAATCGTGCCTGCCGGGCGGCCGCCGATGTTGGCCAGGTCGGCGAAGTTGGACTCCAACTGCTCTTGGTACTCATCCCATAGGGGCAGGTGCCAGGCGCGATCCCAGGATGCGTCGCCAGCTTCCAGCAAATCAAGCGCCAGGTCGTCGTCGTTGGATAGCAAACCGGTGGCGTGATGGCCCAACGCAATGATGGCCGCGCCAGTGAGCGTGGCGATATCGACGACGCTTGCGGGTTTGAAGCGCTCCGCGTAGGTTAGCGCGTCGCACAGCACTAAACGGCCTTCGGCGTCAGTGTTGAGCACCTCAACGGTTAACCCCTTGAGGGTGGTGATGATATCGCCGGGTTTGGTGGCGGCACCGTCCGGCATGTTTTCCGCAGCAGCGACGATAAACACCAGGTTGAGCTTGGGCTTGATCTCGAGGAGTGCTTTAACCGTGCCGAACACGCTGGCGGCGCCGCCCATATCGAATTTCATTTCGTCCATGCCTTCGCCAGGCTTGAGCGAGATACCGCCGGTATCGAAGGTGATGCCTTTGCCGATCAATACGTGTGGGGCTTCGTCCGCGTTATCGGCGCCTTGATATTTCATGACGATTAAGCGGGTCGGCTCGCGACTGCCGCGACCTACCGACAGCAGGGCGCCGGCGCCCAAGTCAGCTAGCGCGTCTTCGTCGAGAATATCCACGGATAACGCCCCTTTCGAGTCGCGCCCAAGTTGTTCGGCCTGGTCGGCTAAATAGCGCGGCGTGCAGACATTGCCCGGTAGATTGCCCAAGGTACGCGTATAGTTAATGCCCTGGCCGATGGCGCTGCCCTGTTGGGCCCCTTTTTGGGTAGCGTCGGCATCGCTGGCGCTGCCGATCATCAAATTTAACTGGGTTAGGCTGGACGCAGGCGCGGGGTTGCGTTTGAACTGATCAAAGCGGTAGCTCGCGCGCTCGATACTCTCGAGTACTTTGCGCGCCTTCCAGCGCGTATCGCGATCGTCCAAGGGTATGTCGGTCAGCATTACACTGGCTTCGCCAATGGGCAGTTTAACCAGCGACGCCATAGCCGCATCCAGGGCTTTCAAGTACGCTGCTTCATGGCATTTTTCGCGCTCGCCCAGGCCGACTAACAGCAGGCGCTGGGCCCCGAGGCCCGGCGCGTACGGCAGTAGCTGAATGTTCGCCAGGCTGGCATCAACGTCGCCGCTGGCCACCAGTTGACCAATCAATTGCTCACTGGCGTCGTCGAGTTTTGCCACGGCAGGCAGAAAATCGCTGTCCTTATAGACAGGAACAACAAGGCAGGCCGTTTCTATTTTGGCCGGATTGGCCGTCTGAACGGAAAATTCCATGACGTCTCCAACAAGACAAGCATCGAGGTATTCAGGATAATGGGCCAGTGTACCCAAGCACCGCAGGCATTGCATGACATCCTGTCCGACTAGCCGGAGAGCGCGTTGATCTTATTCCGCTATTTAACCCGTGAAGTATTGCTCACCATGTCTGCTGTGGCGGGCATATTACTGCTAGTCATCATGGGTAGTCGCTTTATCCGCTATTTTTCAGATGCGGCGGAAGGCGATTTTCCGGTCAACATCCTGGGCACTTTGATGTTGTATCACCTGCCGGGTTTTATGGAACTGATTCTCCCGCTGGCGTTTTTTCTGGGCATTTTACTGGCCTACGGCCAACTCTACATGAATAGCGAAATCACCGTCATGGTGGCCTGCGGCATGAGCCCCACTCGATTACTCAAGGTCACGCTACTGCCCGCCTCGGCGGTGGCGGTGTTGGTGGGGGTATGCAGCCTTTGGTTAACGCCTGCGGGCGCGCTGAAAACCGCGGCTATTTTGGAAGATCAGCGTAGCCGCTTAGACGTCTCGGTGCTGGCTCCCGGGCGGTTTCAGGAGTTTGGCGGCGGCCGTACTGCCTATATCAGCGGTTTTAATGACGATGGTGAAATGCAGGATGTGCTGGTTCACGAGCAGCGCCAGCCCGGCGATGAGGGCGCTTATAATTTCGTGACCCGGGCGAAGACCGGCTATCAAGAAACGCGCATGGATACCGGTAGCCGCTTTTTGGTGCTTAATGATGGCGAGCGCTATGGCGTAACGCCAGGGCGGCGCAATGCCGAACGCTTGACGTTTGAGCGCTATACGCTGCGTTTGGGGCTTAGCCGTGATCGCCAAGAGCTTGATTCTTTGGAATACACCACGACGGCGGCGCTGTGGCGAGACGGCAATGATCGTGCCCAAGCACAATGGCAATGGCGGGCTGGGTTGCCGTTGATGGTCTTTGTACTGGCGATCATGGCGCAGCCGCTGTCGCGGGTGAACCCCCGGCAGGGACGCTTTGCCAAGCTGCTTCCCGCTGTTTTTTTATACGTGGCATACCTGAGTTTATTGCTGGCGGCCGTGGATGCGGTGGGTAGCGGTGCATGGTCGACCGTCCTGGGGATTTGGCCCGTTCACGGACTTTTCTTGGTGCTCGGCCTGCTGATGATCTGGCACTCGCAACGCAAAGGGATGCGCTAATGTTGAATGGGCTAACAAGCGTTGATCGTCTCGACCGCTACATAGCACGCAATGTGCTGGCGGCCATTGTCGTCGTGCAGTTTGTCTTGCTGGGCCTGGATATCACCATTGCCTACATCGACGATTTAGGCGATGTGAAAGAGGGTTACAGTGCGTTGGACGCGTTTTTTTATCTGCTAATGCGTGTGCCCTGGCGGTTTTATCAGTACGCGCCGGTAGCAGTGTTGATTGGCGCGTTAATTGGCTTGGGCAGCATGGCGTCGAGCAACGAGTTAACCGTGATGCGCGCGGCGGGTCGCTCCTTGGCGCGTATTGTCTGGAGCGTGATGAAGCCCGTACTGCTGGTAGTAGTCGTGGTATTGATGGTGGCGGAATATGTAAGCCCGCGCACCGAACAATATGCCGAAGCCTGGCGGCTCGAGAAACTCCAGGGCGAAGGGGCGATGCTAACCAGCCGTAGCGGTTGGCAGGTAGAGGGCGACAGCGTTTACCGTTTCGGTGCCATTCGTGCTGATGATGTCGTGTTGGATTTGACCCGTTACCGCTTTGACGAAGAACGTCTTGTCGAAGCGACATACGCGCAGCGCGCTCGCTGGGACGATGGTGCCTGGCAATTAGAGAATGTTGCCACCACGCGGATTTTCGATGGCCATACCGAGTCCGAGCATGCTAACAGCTTACGCTGGGACACCGATTTTACCCCGCTTCAGTTAGAGCGGCTGCTGCGCTCGGTGGAGAGCCAAGCGCCCAGCGAGCTATGGGCCTATGCGGGCTTTTTAGAAGAACAGGGCCTGCAGGCCGACCAGCCATTACTGTACTTTTGGCAAAAGCTGTTACTGCCGTTCACCATGGGGTCGCTGGTGTTAATTGCGGCCTCGTTCGTGTTTGGCCCGTTGCGTACTGTGGCGGCGGGTACCCGGGTGTTTTACGGTGTGGTAACCGGGTTGGTCTTTAAATACGTTCAGGATTTGCTGGCACCGGCTTCAACGCTGTTTGGTTTCTCGCCCGTGTGGGCCGTTTTGGTGCCGACCTTGGCGTGTGCAGTGGTGGGGATCTATTTTCTGCGCCGCAACGGCTAACCTTCATCTTTAGGGAACTTCATGGCTGAACGTCGCTTTTCCCAGCAAACCAATGCGCGGCCCGCAGGTTTAGGGCGGCGAGTTGGCGCGATGCTTTACGACGGCCTGTTGCTCACCGCGATCTGGATGGCGGTCACCGTCGCCCACCTTGCATTTTTCAGGTTCGTATTAGGCCAAAGCGCAGAAGATATTGGCACCATGGGCGTGGATATTTGGAGCCTGCGACTATTGCTGGTGTTGTTTACCACGCTGTTTTTTGTGTATTTCTGGCGGCGGGGTGGTATGACACTGGGTATGCAGGCATGGCGGCTGCGGGTGCAAACCACCGAGGGAGACGCCATCTCATTGAAACAAAGCCTGGTGCGCTGTCTTACTGCTTGGCTGTCCTTGGCGGCGCTGGGAATAGGCTATTGGTGGGTGCTATTTGATACCCAGCGCCGCAGTTGGCCAGACATCGCGTCCAACACGTCGACGGTCGTGTTACCCAAGCACAACGCCAAAGACTAATCGCTACTAAAGGCTATACATTTTTACTTGCAAAGATGTATGCGAATCATTTACATTCATCTCATGACATTTATGAGGTGCAGCCATGTACGTTTGTGTGTGCAAGGGAGTAACCGACCATCAGATTCGCCAGCAGGTTAGCGACGGAGCGCGCACCTGGCGAGAAGTTCGTGAAGCCACCGGCTGCGCCACTCAGTGCGGTAAGTGTGCCTGCTTTGCAAAATCCCTCACTCGTGAAGCGGTTCATGAGGCTCGTTTAGAAGCCAATATGGATCTCGCCTACGCGGTGTGACGCGAATCGCTATTGTTCGATTTATCGTTAGCAAATATTTGATTTACTTGAATTTTTAAGCCCCTTCCTTATACTCCCTGTAAGACAGGGAGTATGCCCTTCCATGGCCTATACTCCTTCATTTACGTAACTGCTTGATCGTGTTTATTAAACCGTCAGCATTACAGAGAAAAGGTGACGTCATGAAAGGTGATCCGAAAGTAATTCAGCACCTCAACATTGCACTTGGCAACGAATTGGTCGCGATCAACCAATATTTTTTGCACGCCAAAATGTACAAAGATTGGGGCCTGCAGGCGCTTGCCAAGTGGGAATATGATGAGTCCATCGAAGAGATGCAGCACGCCGATAAAATCATCGAGCGTATTCTGTTTCTCGAAGGTATTCCCAACCTTCAGGACTTGGGCAAGCTGCACATTGGTGAAAACGTCAAAGAGATGCTTGAGTGCGACTTAAAAATCGAGCATGACGGCCGTAATGACTACATCGACGCCATTACTTATTGCGAGAGCGTAAAAGACTACGTGACACGCGACATGCTGCGTGACTTGCTCGCCGACGAGGAAGATCATATCGACCACATCGAAACCGAGCTTGGTTTGATCGACAAGGTGGGCATTCAGAATTATATGCAGCGTCAGATGCAAATGGCCGGTGACGAGTAAACGTTTAAGCTGGTCAGTTTGCAACGTAAAACGGGCAGCCAATTGGCTGCCCGTTTTGTTTTAAGCCTTACTCAGAGTCATCGTCATCAGAATCATCTGAGGTTTCCACTATGCCGCAGGCTACACGGCTGCCACCGCCGCCAAGCGCCTTTGGGTCATCCGAGTAATTGTCGCCACCCTCATGAATCATAATGCTGCGCCCTTGGATATCTTTGACGCTCAAGCGCGGCGCGAGCACGGGCAAATCAGCGACGCCATCGTCATTAACCGTTAACACCGGAAGGTCGCCTAGATGTCCCTTTCCATAAGGCCCTTCATGGGTCTCTGTTTCTTCTGGGTCGTAGTGGCCACCGGCATAAAGCGCGGCGGTCATGTGACCGCTATCATTTTCCTGGGCTTCGCAGCTCGGGTTTTCGTGCACATGAAAACCGTGCACACCGGTCTCCAGGTCGCTTAGATCCGGCGTTAACAGCAAACCGTGTTCAGCGTCATCAAGTTTGATAGTACCGATGGATTCCCCAACACCCTCGGCACTGACCTTATGCATTTCTACTTCCATGCTCTCATTTGCCTGAGCAGCAGAGACAAGCAGTAGCGAGGCGGCAAGGCCACCGATTAATGAAACATAACGCATGGTCGTGACTCCTTTCCAGATCCGTGGAAACAATTGATAAGGTACCCCTTCAAAGTAGTTGGCTACTGGCTAACCTGCCAATCCATCAAGCAAGCGCTTTACTCATTGTGAGGATGACAACGCCCTGGTAAGCCGCGACAATGGCGCCTTGTTTTTGTAAATAGTTTTAGTGACTGGCTATTATCTGGGAGCGTTATGACGCCATTGAACATCCTTTATCAGGATGAATATCTCGTTGCGGTGCATAAGCCGTCGGGACTTTTGGTGCACCGCTCGGCGTTGGCGCGGGGCGAAACCGAATTCTTGCTCCAGCGGTTGCGTGATCAGATCGGCAAGCGGGTCTATCCAGTGCATCGGTTAGACCGACCCACATCGGGCGTGATGGTGTTTGCGCTCTCATCTACAGTGGCTGGCCTGCTTAGCGACGCCTTCAGCGAGCGACAGGTAGAAAAACGCTACCTGGCTGTGGTGCGCGGTAAAGCACCGGAAAGTGAGCGTTTGGACTATCCGTTGCGGGAAGAGGACGGCACCCGTCCCAAGGCGGAAATGCCCGCCATGCCCGCGATGACGGATATTCGCCGTCTAGACAGCGTCGAGCTGCCGGTTCAGGTAGACCGCTATCCGGTGGCGCGTTACGCGTTGGTGGAAGCGCGGCCGTTGACCGGGCGACGCCACCAGATTCGCCGTCATCTATCGCGACGTGGCTATCCGATTATCGGCGATGCCAAGCACGGCAAAAGTGTTCATAATCGCTTTTTTGCCGAGCGGCTTAGTGCGCCTCGGTTATTGCTGGCGGCCACTTATCTTGCATTTGATCATCCCCTGTTAGACAAGCGGATGGAGTTTAGCTGTGCGCTGGATGACACGATGACGGCGTTATTTCATCATCTCGGCTGGGCAGGGCACTTGCCGCTGGATAGCGTGCGTATGCCACCCCACACCACTCCGTCAGCCCTCCAAGCGCTATGAATGAGTCTGCTATGTCCTCAACCGTGCCTCCAGATCAACCCATATCCGCTGCCCAGCGGGAACCCGCTTCTGCGGGCTATGACTTTCGCTTTGGTGGGATTCGTCGCCTCTACGGGCAGCGAGCTGCTGAGGCGTTTCGACATGCCCACGTAGTGGTGGTCGGCGTCGGCGGTGTGGGCAGTTGGGCCGTAGAGGCGCTGGCGCGCTCGGGTATTGGCAAGCTGACGCTGATTGATTTGGACGACGTCTGTGTGTCTAACGTCAACCGCCAGCTGCATGCGTTAGATGGCACCATCGGTCAACCTAAAGTTGAGGTGCTGGCCGAGCGCTGTCGTTTGATTGCTCCCGAGATCGAGATTATGGCTGACACCGCCTTCGTGACGCCCACTAACCTAGCCGAACGTATCCCAGCTGACGCTGATCACGTGGTGGATGCCATCGATAGCGTGATCGCCAAGGCCGCGCTGATCGCCTGGTGCAAGCGGCGCAAAATCCCCATCACCGTGACTGGCGCGGCGGGTGGTCAAACCGATCCTACGAGGATTCAGGTCGCCGATCTCACCCGCACCGAGCACGACCCACTGTTATCCAAAGTGCGCTCACGACTGCGCCGGGACTACGGCTTCTCCCGCAACCCCAAGCGGCGCTTCTCGGTGGAGTGCGTCTACTCTGACGAGCAGCTGGTGTACCCCAGCGGCGACGGCGAGGTGTGCCTGCAAAAGCCCGGCAGTGGTGACGCTACCCGACTGGACTGCGCCTCCGGTTTCGGCGCCGCCACTTTTTTGACCGGTACCTTCGGCTTTGTCGCCGCTTCAAAAGTGCTTGAGCGGCTCGCCAAAAAAGCCAACCAGCCAGCTATTCAGAAGGAAAGCGAATGACCGCTCCCGTTCCCGGTATTTATCGCCACTATAAGGGCAGTCTTTACGAAGTGCTCGGCACCGCCCAGCACAGCGAAAGCGAAGAGTTGTTGGTGGTATATCGTGCGCTATACGGCGACTACGGCCTCTGGGTGCGTCCGCTTGAGATGTTTGTTGAAACGGTGACAAAAGACGGCCATACCCAGCCACGCTTTGCGCTGGAGAAAGCGTTTTAAGCCTGTATTTCGTTAACAAGGAACGCTCATGCCCCCCACATCACCCCAGCAAACGCTAAGAGCCGTCTTTGGTTTTGATGACTTTCGCGGCGGCCAGCAGGCGGTGGTGTCCAGAGTGTTGGAGGGGCACTCCACAGCGGCGATTTTCGCTACCGGCGCGGGAAAGTCATTGTGCTATCAACTTCCCGCGCTGCATTTGCCGTATTTAACCCTGGTGGTGTCGCCACTGCTGGCGCTAATGCAGGATCAGCTGGCTTTTCTGGCTCGTCACGGCGTGGCAGCGGCGAGCATTGATTCCACTCAAGACCGCAAGACTACCCGTGATGTGATGGAGCGCGCCAAAAGCGGCGAACTAAAAATTCTGATGGTGTCGGTGGAACGGCTCAAGAACGAGCGCTTTCGCCATTTTCTACGCCAGGTCAATATTTCGCTGCTAGTGGTCGACGAAGCCCACTGCCTTTCTGAGTGGGGGCATAACTTCCGCCCCGATTATTTGAAGCTGCCGGACTACCAGCGCGACTTTGCCATCCCCCAAGTGCTGCTGCTCACTGCCACGGCGACCCCTGCTGTCATCGATGATATGGGCGAGAAGTTTGCCATCGCGCCGGAAAACGTGATCACCACCGGCTTTTACCGCCCCAATCTTGAGCTGCTGGTGTCACCCGCCATGGAGGATCGCCAGCAGCAGCTTATCAACTGGCTTAAACCGCAGATGCAGCCGGGCTTTGAGGCGCCGACGATTATTTACGTCACCCTGCAGCAAACCGCCGAGCAGGTGGCGAAAGCCTTGGCGGCCCAGGGCATCGCAGCTCAGGCGTACCATGCGGGGTTGGACTCATCCCGCCGTGACGAGATTCAGAACCAGTTTATGAGCGGCGAGTCGCCCTGCATCGTGGCCACCATCGCCTTTGGCATGGGCATCGATAAGGGCGATATCCGTAACGTGGTGCATTATGACCTGCCCAAGTCCATCGAGAACTACAGTCAGGAAATTGGCCGGGCAGGGCGCGACGGCCTGCCTTCCACCTGCCTGACCCTGGCCGGGCGGGATGGTCTGCGGGTGCTGGAAAACTTCGTTTACGGCGATACCCCTGAATACGTTGGCATCTATCGCCTGCTGGAAGAAATCGCGGCGGCAGGCCAAGCGCCGGATCGCCAGTGGGAAGTGTTGCTTTTTACGCTTTCCCGCGACACCAATATCCGCTCGCTGCCATTGAAAACACTATTAGTGCGGCTGGAAATGCACGGCGTGATTGCGCCGCGCTTTGCGTTTCTGGCCGAGTATCGGCTGCGCTACGATATTGAACCGGATGCCTTGGTGAGTCGCTTCGAGGGCGAGCGGGCGGCCTTTGTGCGTCTATTGATCGATAATATTCCTATCGCCCGCACCTGGGGCACGGTGGATTTTGACCGCCTGCACCAGGCGGGCCAGGCGCAGCAGGTTGATGCCTCTCGTGCTCGCGTCATAACCGCCCTTGAGTACTTTCAGGAAAAAGGCTGGTTGACCCTGGAAGGCAAACGGATGACCGATGTTTATGAGGTGCGCCAGCCCGATTTTGCCATTGAGGCGCTGGCGAGCCAGCTGTATGACGACTGCCTCACCCGAGAGCGCGCCGAGATCGAGCGGCTGCATTCTATGCTGGCGCTGTTTGAGTCGGAAAGCTGTCTCACCCGGCGTTTAGCCGAGCACTTTGGTGATAGCTCGTTTGATACACCATCCGATGCCGAGCAGGGCCGCTGCGGGCACTGCTCGGTGTGTTACGGCCACCCGGTAAAATTACCTGATGCACCTCCACAGCCCCCATTAAGCGATGCGGACTTTCAACAATATGCCAGGCCCTTTGTAGAGCACCACTCCGCACAGCTTGGCCAGCCACCTAATGCCCAGCGGCTGGCGCATTTTCTGTGCGGCTTAACCATGCCGGTGTTTACCCCGCTCAAAGCCCGCGGCCTTAACGGCTTCGCGGTTTTTGAGCAACGTGCCTACCCCGAGGTGCGCGCGTGGGTAGCTGAGCACTTGGCAAGTTGAAACGCGCGCACCGATACTAAAGGCGAATTGTTGGCTACGCTTAAGCTCTCACAAGGACGTACATTCAAGGAGCAGCGATGTTAAGCGGAATTGTAGCGGCGTTACTGGTGACGGTCGCCGCTGTCGTAGCCAGCGTGTTGGTGCATTATGAAGTGGCAATACGCATTAGCCGCAAACTGGAGTACTGGCAGCTTGCCTTAAGAGGGCGCTTTTTAGTCTTGTTTATGGCACTGTTTGGGGCTCATCTTGCAGAAATTGGCCTTTTTTCCGTGGCGTTAATTGGCCTGCAAGCCTTGCCCGACACGGGACAGATTTCGGGCAGTGAAGCTGTGTCGCTGTGGGATTATGTCTATATGTCCGCAATCAGCTATACCACCCTCGGCTTTGGCGACCTGACGCCTGAGGGTGGTATGCGGTTGCTGCTAAGCGCCGAAGGCTTGATCGGGTTTATGCTGATCACCTGGTCGGCGTCAATCACCTTCTTGCAAATGCAGCAGCATTGGGCCGTGGGAGATGAATAGCTGGGGGGCTAATCCCAGGCAGGAAACGGATCAGGCAGCTTTTTCCACGCCTCCATACCTTCCAGCAGTTCGCCTTCGCTTAGTAGGCAGGCATCCAACGCTTCGCGCATTCGGGCTTGATCCAGATTCTGGCCGATAAATACCAACTCCTGGCGCATATCGCCGAATGGTTCCTGCCACTTTTCAATTATAAACTGGCGCGACTCGGGATCATCGGGCCAGTTCGCTTCAGGAATGGCTTTCCAGAATACGCCTGCCGGGCCGTGATGGGCGATGCCGCCCGCCTGGCTCCATTGGCCTGCATAGCGCGGGCGAGTAGCGAGCCAGAAAAAACCTTTCGAGCGCAGCAGCCCTTCTCCAAACCATTCGGCATTGAGCAAATCGTGGAATTTCTGCGGGTGAAAGGGGCGACGGGCATGGTAGGCGAAGCTGCCGATGCCATACTCTTCGGTTTCCGGCACGTGCTCCCCACGCATTTCTTTCAGCCAGCCCGGTGCCAATTGAGCGCGTTCAAAGCTGAAGTTGCCGGTATCCAGTACCTTGTCCAGCGGCACGCCGCCTTGGGTGATCGGCACCAACTCTGCGTCGGGGTTCAGCGAGTGCAGGATAGCCTTCAGCGCCTCCAGCTCTTTTACGTCGATCAGATCAGTTTTGCTGATCAGCAGCACATCGCAAAACTCGATTTGATCGACTAAAAGATCCGCGACATTGCGCTCGTCGTCTTCGCCCAGGCTTTCACCGGCTTCGGCGAGGCTTTGTGCTTCGCGGTACTGGGCAAGAAAGTTGGCGCCATCCACCACGGTCACTAGCGTATCTAGGCGGGCGACATGGGAAAGGCTCTGACCGCTGCCATCTTCAAAGGTGAAGGTTTCCGCCACGGGCAGCGGTTCAGAAACCCCGGTGGACTCAATCACCAGGTAATCGAACCTGCCTTCCTGGGCTAGTTGGCTGACTTCTTCCAACAGGTCTTCGCGCAGCGTGCAACAGATGCAGCCGTTGCTCATCTCCACCAGGCGTTCTTCAGAACGGTTCAGCGCCACATCGCTATCCAGTGTGGACTCGCCTGGGCCGCCGCGCACCAGCGCACCGTCGATATTCACCTCGCTCATATCGTTGACGATCACCGCCACCCGGCGACCCTCGCGGTTGGCTAAAATATGATTGAGAACGGTGGTTTTTCCAGCACCTAAAAAACCCGAGAGCACGGTCACGGGCAAAGGGGAAAATGCAGACATTGCGAGTACACCTCTGATTAGGTTTATGTTATGTGATAATATAACATTTTATCAGTGGTTCGGAAGGCCCATTTAGAAAATGACATTGAGGCTGTGGTGTTAGTAAATCAGCGCTTATATTGCGTCGGGCAGTAGCCCCTTAGAACATCCGGCGAGCGCAAGGCAGTATGTTTAGTTGCGCGACCGGTGACGCGCTTGCGCCATAGGCGAAACGAGGTGGGTTTAAGCTGGTGGCGCATTACTTCAATGACATCAGGTTCGGCCAAACCAAATAGATTTTCGATTGCTTCAAACGGTGTGCGGTCTTCCCAAGCCATCTCAATAATGCGCGATTGCTCATCATCGGGTAAACGACGAAAGCGTTTCACGGCCGCTTTAGGCATTGGGCACCTCTCTATTGGGGGTAACACGCTGTTTACTATACCAGCGCAACACGTCAATCACGATAAACAGTGCCAGGCTTGCCCCTAATACGGGAAGGGCCGCGCCAATTAGTAAGGTCACGCCGAGGGTGATCATTTTCATTGTTGGTGTTAGCGATACCCAAGGCTCGGTCACCGATGGGAAGCGTTGACCGCTTGCCACGCGAAGGCGTCGCCATGCCATTAAGTAGCCCCAGGCAATCAGCACGACCACACCAGCGGCAATGGCCGCCAGCACCAACTGATTGGTTAATCCAAACAGAACACCCATGTGTAGATCGATCCCCCAACGGGTGAGCTTAGCGGCCAGCGGGAAACGTGTGAAATCGGTTTGGTCGATGACCGACATACTTTGTGGATGCAGCGCTACTTGGTCTACCTGGGTCGGCCAGCGGCGATCTATTTCGGCGACCCGCCATGCCTGCTCTGGCGAACGAGGCGGCGTAAGTTGTATGCGGTCAGCTTCCAGTCCTGCAAGGCGGGCGCTAGTCAGTGCGCGATCGAAATCGGAAAGTGCGATGGTTGGTGTGCTTGAACGGTGGGCTGACGAACGGTGCTGGGCATGTTCATCGAGAGGCTCGCTTTGGGATGCGTTGATTTGGGTAGACACGCTAGGCGTGCTCCACCCCCAGGCGTGACGTAGCTCGGCGATGTTACCGCCTGCCCATTGCGACCAGGTAAGCCCCGTCGCGGAAAATAACAATAGACCTAACGCGAGCACGCTGCCCAGCACGGCGTGGCGCCGGGCAAGCCGCCGTGGTCCCTGGCGTTGGCGCAAGGCTTGGCGTCGCGTAAACCATAACGCCACGCCTCCCAGAGCCATCACCCATAGCCACGAGGCAGCTAGTTCACTGTAAAGCCGCCCAATGTCACCCAGTAGCAACTGGCGGTGAAACAGGTCGACCTGGGTGCGCAGTGGCAACACGCCGCTTGTCCCGTAGACGTTAGCTTCACCGGTGACATTGAGCGTAACGGGGTCGATAAACACCGCCTTATGTTGTGAGGGGCCCAGCGAAGAATCACTGAACATGATCCGTGTGGTGTCGCCTGATTCAGGAGCTGGACGCACTGCATCAGGTGGAGTCGTGTTGGCCAGATACGTCTGGGCCGCCGCGATCTGGGCGCTTAACGGCTGAAGCTCGCCCTGCTCGGTGCCCTCTAGCGCGTCTTGATACACCCAGTTTTCAAGTGACGGGCTAAGCACATAAGCGATGCCGGATAACGCCGCAACAAGAATGAACGGGCCGACAAAAAGGCCAATATAAAAGTGCAGGCGACTGACCAATTGTATTAGCGGTTGGCTGAACGAGGTAGGGCGAGACATGGAAGACCTGAGCGATAAAAACAGCTGGTTATTTTAAGCGAGCCGAATAGCCTTCGCCAGGTTGGATGGCGTCAAAGAGAATGGCTTAGTCGGGCTTAGCTGCTATCAAAGCGCGAAATAACCCGTTCATGAGTACCGGTTCGTCGTGGCGGATGGTGAAGCCTGCTTGATTGAGTAAGGGCTGCGCTTGACGGGTGATATCGGTGGCGAGCAGCGAGGTGAAGGCATTCAATCCCCGGCGTGCCGCACCGGCAGGTTGGTCATCAGGTTGAAACTTATCCATCACACATAGTTGGCCGCCGGGGTTGAGTACGCGATAAGCTTCGGCCAGCCCCTGCTGGGGGTTGGGTATGACAGCCAGCAACAGGTGCATGACCACCACATCAAAATGTGCCTCCGGGTAGGCAAGTGCTTCGGCATCCATAACTTGGCATGTCACATCGCGTTGGTATCGACTGGCACGTTCAGCAGCACGTTTGACCATGGCGGGGGTCAAGTCGGTTAGGTGAATTTCTAGCTCACGGGGAATAAAAGGGAGGTCTAGACCGGTACCTGCGCCGACCAGCAGCACCCGCATGCCGGGTTCCCAGTCCACTTGACCCAGCGCCACCTGCCGAGGCCTGCGAAAAGCGCGATTCACAATGGCATCGTATATCGGGGCATAAGCGGTGTAGCGGATGCGGTTCCAAGCGGTGGTGTTGAGCATAAAAGCTCCTGTGACACGCAGCGTCGATAGATCACCTATACCATGAATGAGCAGGTGCCACCAATAAGCACAACCTTTGGGTGGGCAGGCTAGGCACCGTTTGGGGATGGGGTTTAAACAGGACAACAGTTTTTAAGGCTTAACTGTTAGTGCTGTGCTGAGTGATTTTAAATCTGCGGAAGTTAGTTTTTTAGTTTAATAGTTATCCGTATTATTTTTATTAAAGCGGTTGGATAGATTCTCAATAATATCGATTAATAATTGACGATCACTCGTCTCAAGTGGCGCAAGAAGATGCCTTACCCGGCTGGACTGATCGTCTAGATGGACGCTGGCTTGCCCTAATAGCACTGAGGCTTCACAGTTAAATATTTCTGCCATTTGCAGAAGTCTCACTATATTGGGGATAACCCTCCCGCGCTCAATTCTTGAGACAGCTTCATTGCCAATGCCAAGGCGTTCAGCCACTTCTTCCTGGGTCAGTCGACTGCGAATCCGCTGCTTGGCAATAGCTCTTCCGATGTTGCTAGCTAGCCGTTTCTGTTCAATTTTATTCACAGTGTCCTCCATATAGACCTGAATGGTTGAGGATCGACCTATTGACAGGAAGGACTATTTAGGTTGAATATCAACCTTAAAGGTTGATATTCAACATGATAGATAGTTTTTTGTGGCAAAGCGCGTCGAACAACTGGGAAAGTTGTTAATTTAATTTTTTTGGTCATTTAAATAATAATAATGTTGGATCTTTAGGAGCGGGAGTAGTTAGTAAGGTTGAACTAGATGTTGTTATTTAAATAATCGGCGATGAATAATAAATAGCCGTTTGAGGGTGGCGGGTTTAAGACAGGCATAGACCCAAAGTGGGTGTGGGCTCTGCCGTGGGAAGTGGCGAGTCGAGTTTTTAAAGATATAAAACATGCAGTTGTTTACTCAATTACTAGCGTATGGTTCAGGGATGATCACACAGCGGCTTTCTTCGGCTCCGGCCGAGACCTTTGGCTAGCAGACGTGGCTTACCTGACGAAATCCAAAGGCGTTGATATCATGTCTTCTACTAGGGCACCAGTGGTTTTTAGGCAGTTGGCTGATAGCTTGACCTCGGCCAGTGAAAACGGTTTTTTTTGTCACCTTGTCAAAGCGCTATCGGAAATCCTGCGCGTTGATCATGCCCTTTTGGCGCGTTGATCATGCCCTTTTGGCGCGCTTAGATCGCCGCCCTGGCGTAGCGACGCCTTTGGCCTTCTGGACGCATGGGGCGCTTAGCAATTTAGAACCTTATGCGATAACAAACACGCCTTGTGAACAAGTTGTTACGCTGTCTCGCTGGTGTAGTTTATCCGGCGTGGGTGATCGCTTTCCCAATGATACTCGGCTTGGCGCGTTATCGATTGAAGGATATTGGGGCGTTGCCATCAAAGGACCCGATGGCACTTGCCTGGGCGTGCTTGCGATTATGCATTCCTCTCCACTGGTGCCGCCTTCATACACCGAAGAAGTCCTGCGTATCACGGCCACCCTGAGTGGTACTGAGCTAGCCCGCCAAGTCACACAGGCAAATGTACAAACAAGATTGCGAAGTAAGAACCGTGCGCTTCGGCTAATGAGTCGAAGTCATGATTTATTAATGCACACCGGGAGTGAGCAGCAACTGATGGAGGCGGCGTGCTGTTTGGCGGTTGGTGTGGGTGGCTATACTGCCGCTTGGATCAGTCAGCGGGCGCCTGACGCTGAATCAACTGATTCATTACAGGTAATGGCCATGGCGGATGCCGATGGCGACGTAGCCTCTTGGTTGAGTCCTACTCAGCTGTTTATTGCACGCTATAGCGCTGAGTTCACCGAGCGTGCGTTATACCGTCAACGTCCCGTTTGTATTGAATGTCTTGATGACGAGAGCATGCCCTCGGGGGTACGCCAAGCGCTTATGGCGCTTGGCGTGGAACAGATCATAGCGTTGCCGTTGCACTGCGCTGAAAAACATTATGGGGTGTTGACGCTTTACCAGCAGCAGCGCGGCAAGCTGGGCCATGATGAGCTGCCTTTGTTGCAAGACCTGGCGAATGAGGTCTCGCTGGGTATCGAAAGTCGGCGTCGCCAGCAAACCGAGCAGCGTATTCAGCAGGCGGTAGCGCGGGTGGCAAAGGCCATGTCTGCTGAGCAGGGAGGGGCTTTTTTACATCAGCTAACCGCCCATATGGCCGAGGCGCTATCCGCCGGTGTAGGATTTATCTCACTGTTGGATAAGCATGATCAGGATTTTGCCCATACGGTAACCCTCTACATTAATGGGCAGCGCGAAGATAATTTTGCGTACTACCTTCCTGGTGTGCCGTGTAAAAAAGTGCTTGTTGAACAGGAGTGCATCGTGACAGACGGCGCCGCCATTATGTTGCCTGGCGAAAGCTGTGGGGCGTTGGACTGGGTGAGTGGTTATGTCGGGCGCCGGTTGAATGACAGCCGTGGTAAGCCCATGGGGATTATCGGGGTGATGTTTGAAGCGCCATTGGTCGAGGTGGAGATGGTGCGTAGCGTGTTGCAGATATTTGCGGCGCGGGCGGCCTCTGAACTTGAGCGCCAAACAGATGAAGCGAAAATACGTCAGTTAGCCTACCGGGATGTAGGCACTCAGTTGCCGAACCGTATCGATTTTATGCGCCATTTGGCGAGTCAACTATCGGCTCCCATCTCGTCACCCTTGGCCCTCTTGCTGCTCGACCTTAACCACTTCAAAGAGATTAATGATACGGCAGGTCATGATACCGGCGATGTGGTCTTAAAAGTGGTCGCCGAGCGGTTCGCTTCTGTTATAGCACCGGGTGACTACCTGGCGCGCCTGGGGGGAGACGAATTTGTGGTGGTCTGTCATGGGGCGGATGCCGACATCGCCTTAGCGACGGCGCAGCGACTATGCGAGAGCATTGATAAACCGGTCGACATTGGTCAGCAGTCTTTTGAGCTATCCGTCAGTATGGGTGTGACGCTGTATCCGCACCATGCGACCTCGCCCCAGGCATTGCTCAAATATGCCGATATTGCTATGTATCAGGCCAAGCGTCAGAAGCTGTCGGTACTCCACTTTGAGTCCTGGATGGGCCAGTTAGTCTCAGAAAAGCTGCATATTGCCAAGCGGCTAGCGGTGGCGATTGCCGAGCATCAGTTACGGTTGCACTATCAACCCCAGGTTGACCTTCGCACGGGTCAATTGATTGGTGCCGAAGCGCTATGCCGCTGGCACGATGAGGAGTTAGGCTGCGTCTCACCCAGCAAGTTTATTCCCATCGCCGAAGAGCGCGGCATGATGGTGGCGCTGGGCAATTGGGTGATAGAAGAAGCTTGTCGACAGCTGGCAGAGTGGCAACAACAGGGAATGCGGCTCCCGGGCCAGTTGGCGATCAACATTGCGGCGGATCAGTTTGAGGACGACGATCTGGCGACGTCGCTGTTGGCCTTCTGTCATCAGTATCAGGTTGAGGCGTCAATGCTTAGCCTGGAAATCACCGAAAGTGGCATTATGGTTCATCCCGAAAAAGCCATTGCCATGACCGAAACGCTTAAGGGGCACGGGCTTGGCTTAGCCATCGATGATTTCGGCACCGGCTATTCCTCGTTGGCCTATTTAAAGCGCTTTGCTGCCGATAAAATCAAGATTGATATTTCGTTCGTTCGCGACATGCTCACCAGCGACAATGACCGTGTGATTGTCGCGACGATTATTGCCATGGCCACCACCTTGGGGCTTGAAACGATTGCAGAAGGTATCGAACACGCCGACCAGGCAGAGGCGTTACTCTCAATGGGGTGCAACCAGGCCCAGGGCTACTATTTTGACCGACCGTTAGTTGCTGACCATTTTGCCGAGCGTTGGCTAACGTGATCAATACTCACAGCATCAGTGAACGCGACCCACCGCCAAGAGCTTTTGCCTATTTATGAACAAGTGCGAGGATTTTTGATGACGCTAACCTTCAATGAGGTAGACGAACAACAGCGCTGGTATTCCGTAGACGATGGCGTAATGGGCGGCGAATCCCAGAGCCAATTCAGTGTTGTCGATGGAGAAGGCTGTTTTCACGGTGAGGTGTCGTTGGAAAATGGCGGCGGCTTTGCCTCGGTGCGCCGTAAGCCTAACGGCTTTGAACCCACCTTGGCGAATGCCCTGGGCTTAGCGCTAACCGTGAGAGGGGATGGGCGTACCTATCAACTGCGGCTGAAAAGTACATCACTTGGTGATGCCTCTGCTTATCGAGTGAAATTTACGCCGTCTCAGAATGCTTGGGAAACACTGCATTTCCCTTGGGACACTTTTGAAGCCGTGCGTCGCGGGACGGTATTAACGGACGCGCCACCGCTCCATCCTTCAGATCTAACCCAGGTAGGCTTTTTAATCGCCGACCGTACCGCGGGATCCTTTTGTTTGCAGCTGACTCGTATGGACGCATTACGCTAATAGGTGGGTTACCCACCAAGGTCGCCTCGCATGTAGTTTGCCGTTGGGTAACGCTAGGCAAAATCGACAGGAGGTTAGCCCGTGAAACTTTCTCCCGCGTATCGCTTAGCGGCCACCGTATTGCACGGCTTTGACGAGTACCGTGCGCGCTTTAAACAGATCACCGCTGATGCCAGCCGGCGTTTTCGTGACGCGGCGTGGCGTGACGCCCAGCAGGCCTCGGCGTCGCGCATCAACCTCTATGAAGAAAAAGTCAACGACACCATGGGGCGTTTGCAGCGCACCTTCAGCCATGAGGTGTTGGCCCACTGCGAAACCTGGGGCGAAGCGCGAACCCATTATGCGGAATTGATTAGCCAGCGGCTCGACTACGAGCTGGCAGAAACGTTTTTCAACTCGCTATTTTGCTCGATTTTTCAGCACCGCCATATCCGTAACGAGTGGATGTTTGTGTATAGCTCCCGAGAGGATGCCGCGCACCGCTCGGGGATTGAGCTGTGCCGTCGGGAAAAGGTCAATGGCGATTGGCCCGGCGCCTTAGCCTGGGCGTTGGTAGAGGCGCCGTTTGAAAACCGGTTTGTCGACCTTGAACGCGATACTAAGCTAGGGGCCGAGCTGCTTGAGGCACAGCTTCCCCCGGCGATTATGCAGGCAGATGATGCTCAAATAGAGCTTTTGAAAAGTGTGTTCTACCGCAACAAAGGGGCCTATCTAGTGGGCCGTATCTCGGGGGGTGGCGAGCAGGTGCCGCTGGTTTTACCGGTATTGCACGGTGAAGGTTATGGTGAGGAGCAAGGGGGCGATCCCCGCTTGCATCTGGATACGGTGCTCACGGAAACCGACGAGGTATCGATTATCTTCTCCTTCACCCGCGCCTATTTTCAGGTCGAGGTGGCGGTGCCCAGAGAGTTTGTCGATTACCTCCAGCAACTAATGCCGCACAAGCCGGAAGGGGAGCTTTACGCTGCTATCGGTTTTTTTAAGCACGGCAAAACCGAGTTTTTCCGGGCGTTGAACCGCCAGGTGGCCAAGCGCGAAGATCAATTTATTATCGCCCCAGGCGTGCGCGGCATGGTGATGGCGGTGTTTGTACTGCCCAGCTTTCGCACCGTGTTTAAAATCATTAAAGATAAATTCGACCCAGCCAAAGACGTTACCCACGCCGTGGTGCGCGAAAAGTACCGCCTAGTGAAACGCCACGATCGGGTAGGGCGTATGGCGGATACCCAGGAGTTTTCTAATTTTACCGTACGTCAGGATCACTTCGACCCAGAGTGCCTTGAACATTTACTAGCGGTTGCACCTTCCATCGTCTCGCTGAAAGACGACAAGGTGATTATCAAGCACTGTTACACTGAGCGCATGATGACCCCGCTGAATATCTACCTGGAAGAATGCAGTGCCGCTGAGCAGGCGATGGTGCTAAAAGACTACGGCAACGCCATTAAGCAGATGGCGGCGGCGAATATTTTCCCCGGCGATATGCTCCTGAAAAACTTTGGCGTCACCCGCCACGGCCGGGTGATTTTTTACGACTATGATGAAGTCTGCTACCTCACCGAATGCCGTTTTCGGCATATTCCCAAATCCTATAGCAATGACTTCCAGTCAGGGGGAGCCGAGACGTTGTCTATCGGCCCTAACGATATTTTTCCCGAAGAATTTGGCCCCTTTATGTTTGCCAACCCAGAGCTTCGTCGGCTGTTTATGGAGCAACACCCGGAGCTATTCGATGCCAGCTATTGGCAGGAGTTGCAGCGGGCGATTATTGACGGGCGGGTGATCGACGTTTACCCCTATCGCAATAAGCAGCGTTTCGCAGGAACCGTGGGGCAACTGGTATATTAGGCTGATACAGTAAGCGGCTGACACTGCTGAAGACAATGACGAGGCCACGATGACAGCATCCCCACACTTGGTGGTATTTACCGGCTCGGGTATCAGCGTAGAGAGCGGCATCAAAACCTTTCGTGCCAGTGACGGCCTGTGGGAAGAATATCCGGTGGAGGAGGTGGCTACGCCGGAAGGATGGCGACGCGATCCTGAGCGGGTGTTGCATTTTTATAATCAGCGCCGCGATCAAATCCGCAAAGCCAAACCCAACGCGGCCCATAAAGCCTTGGCAGCCCTTGAACAGGACGGGTTTAAGGTCAGCGTGATTACCCAAAATATTGATGACCTGCATGAGCGGGCAGGCTCCCGCCATGTGCTACACCTTCACGGCGAGATTCTAAAAGCGCGCTCATCGGTAGACGCGCGCCTTCGCTACCCGCTGCCCAAAGGGGGGATTACCCTTGGTGATGTATGCGACAAGGGCAGCCAACTGCGCCCGGACGTGGTGTGGTTCGGCGAGTCAGTACCGCTGTTTGAAGATGCCTGTGACATTGCGAGCCAAGCGGATTTTTTTCTAGTGGTGGGCACGTCGCTGGCGGTAATGCCTGCCGCCTCGCTGCTTTCCTACATTGAGCTGGATACCCCGTGTGCCTTGGTTGACCCCGACGCCGATTCGCTAACCCCACCGGGCGTGTTGGCGGTTAACACCAACGCTGGTGAGGGCGTTCCCGCGCTGGTCAATCAGTGGCGTAAACAAGGCAATTTGATATTGCCTTAAGACGCTGATCCATCAAGAAACCACGCCTTCATTACGTCGGTAATTTGGGCCATTTCACTTTCAGAGGTGATGTAGGCGGGCATGGTATACAGCCAGCGACCGATGGGCCTTAGCCACACGCCCCGCTCGCGGGCAAAGCTGCCCACGCCTTTCAGCGCCTCGGCGGAGTGTGCTTCAATCACGGCGGTGGCACCCAGTACGCGCACATCAGCCACGGCGGGGTGGGCATTAAGGGCACCATCGTCGAGCAGCTCGCGGCTAAGAATTCGGCTGAGCGCGGCGATTTTGCCCAGATAATCCTCTTCCTCAAACACACGCAAACTTTCCAGTGCCACGCGACAGGCCAGCGGGTTCCCCATAAACGTAGGGCCGTGCATAAAAGCATGGTGTTCGCTATCGCCGATAAAGGCGTCGTGGACGCGATCCGTGGCCAGGGTGGCGGCGTGGCCCAAATAACCGCCGGTCAAACCTTTAGAGAGCACCATGATATCCGGCGTTACATCCGCATGGTCGGCGGCAAACAGTTTTCCCGTGCGGCCAAAGCCGGTGGCCACTTCGTCAAAAATCAGCAGCACACCAAACTCATCACACAACGCCCGCGCGCCGCGCAAATAGTCCGGCGAGGTCATATTGAGCCCGCCCGCCGCTTGTAGCAGCGGCTCCATGAGTAGCGCTGCGATCTCGTCATGATGGTGCTCAAGTACGTCACGCAGAGCACTGAGATCGTGGTCTACCTGTGGCGGCGTGGCATCAAAAGGGGCCGTGGGCGCCGAGGCGAAATGGTGCTGGGGCAGCAGGCTTGCGAACAGGCCATGCATGCCTTCTTCCGGGTCGCAGACTGCCATGCAGCCGGTGGTATCACCGTGGTAGGCCTTCATCAGCGAAAGCATTTTTTGCTTGCCGGGGTGGCCGGTGAGCACTTGATATTGCAGGGCCATTTTCATGGCCACTTCCATGCCCACCGAACCGCTGTCGGAGTAGAACACATGATTCAGCCCGTCCGGAGTGATTCGCACCAGCTCATGGGCTAATTGATCGGCGGGGTTGTGGGTTAGGCCGCCGAGCATCACATGGCAAAGCTCACCTGCCTGCTCGCGAATGGCCGCTACCAAGCGCGGATGGCTGTAACCGTGAATCATGCACCACCAGGAGCAGGTGGCATCCAGCAAACGCTCGCCGCTCTCAAGCACAAAATGAGCGCCGTCACCGCCCACCACTTTGGGTGCGGGCGTTTGGGTTTTTAAGTTCGCATAGGGGTGCCAAACCGGCGTGTTCATAACGGCTCCAGAGAAAGATAGGGGTGGGCAGCAGCAGCGCTGGGGGCATTAAGATGGGGGATTACGCCCAAACAGGGGGCTGCGAGTTTGGCGTTTAGATGCGCAATGTTGGCCTCAAAGCGGGCAGAGTCAGCTTCAAAGGCGGGATCAACCACGCTACCCACCCAGCCCGCCAGCGTCAGGCCGTCGGCGATAATAGCTTCCGCGGTGAGTTGTGCATGATTAAGACAGCCCAGTTTAAGCCCGACGACCAGGATGACCGGCAGGCGCAGGACGTTGGGAATGTCGCAAAAATCCTCACGTTCGTTGAGCGGTACGCGCCAACCGCCTGCCCCTTCAATCAGCGTTAGATCACGCGGGGTGTGGTTAAGCGTTTCGCGTAAAATACCCGTGATAACGCTGATATTCAGCGGCCGGCCTGCCTCTATCGCGGCTAAATGGGGCGCAATAGCGGGCTCAAAGGTGATCGAATTAACCGTGGTGTAGGCGACCGGCGGAACGCTTTGTGCTTGCAGGGCCAGGGCATCGCTATTGCGCAGCCCGTCAGACGTCGCCTGGCTGCCCGAGGCGATGGGCTTTAAGCCCAGCGTGCTGAGCTGCTGGCGTTTGGCGGCGTACAGCAACGCACTGGTGGCCAGGGTTTTGCCTGCATCGGTATCGGTGCCGGTGACGAAATAGACGCTCATGCCGATTTTTCCAGCTGCAGGGTAAAGCAGCGGTAGCTGACGGGCAGGCCTTGTGCTTCGCGAAGGGTTTCAAAGCGCTCGCGGGCGCCCGCCACCTCGGCGCGGGTAATTCGAGCGCCGGGGCGTGCCACTTGAGCGCCCACACCTTTGATAGAGGCCATCACCGCTTTTAGGTCGGGGTAGTAAAACGTGCGCCACTGGGCAGACTGACGTGCCAACGTAAGCCCGCTGTTGACAACGGCGCGCTTCAGCTCGGCGGCACTGGGCGTGGTGAGCAGTGCCTCCGGGCGCTGCCAGGCATCGGCGACTTCGCTAAGCGTGCCGGGCAGCAGCGTGGTGATATACGCTTGACCGGTATCGCTAAGCACGCGCTGTATTTCACCCATCACCGCGTCGATGTCGGGGCACCATTGGATCGCCAGGTTGGAAAACACCAGATCAAAACGTTGCCCACTAAACGGCAGCGCGGCGGCATCGCCTTGCTGCCAGTGGATAGTGTCACCATAGCGCTGGCGCGCCTCCTCCAGCATCCCGGGGGCTAGATCCAGGCCGGAAAGTCGAGCGCTGGGGTAGCGTTTCGCCAGCCGCTGAGTCCAATAGCCAGTGCCGCAGCCCAAGTCCAAAATGTTCAGCCCCGCGGTGTCAGGTAAGTGGTTCCAGAGGGTTGTGCCGATATGGCGCTGGGCGCTAGCCAAGGCATCGTATTGCGGGGCTGCCCGGGAGAAAGCGCGGGCAACGTTTGCCTGCCAGCTAGACGTCACTGGGCAGCGCAGCGCTGGGGTCGCTGTGGTGGTACTCACACTAGCTCCTTAGCGGCGAACGCTGATGCTTGCTCAGCCAAGACGGTGGCCAGCCGTGCCGGTTGCGAGAGCATGGGGCAATGGCCGCTGTGGGCAAGCGGCACCGCCCGAGCATGCTTGCTGGCGCCAATCAGGGGGTCGTGCTCTCCGATCAGGCGAATCACCGGGCAAGGCGCCTGTTGCAAACGCTGGGTATTATCCACATTGGCAAGCCAGTCAAGGCCTTGGGATAGCGTAGTGTGATCGGCGCTGGCGTGGTCGCCGAGGAGCGCGCGCAATTGCCGGTGGGCGTGGCGTGGGGTGGGCTCACCCTGGGCCTGCCAGCGTAAAAAATGCTGCCAGGTGATATCTGGCTCCCGGGTAAAAGCCCGGCGGAAGCTGGCAAGTTCATGCTTGCTAACACCATCATCGCTACAAAACCGCTCGCCTGTGCCAATCAGCAAAAGACCGCGCGGTGCTGGAAGCTGATCGAGTAGCGCGGTGGCCAATAGTCCACCCAGCGACCAGCCTACCCATACGGCATCCTCGGGAAGTTGATCGGCCATGGCGCTGGCAAGCTGTTCGAGGGTAGCGTTTTCGGGCAATGCTGGTGTATTGCCATAGCCCGGCCAGTCAACTGACTGCGCTTCTATATGCTCGGGCCAAAAGTCATCGAGCGGTTGCCAGATGCGCCTATCCACGCCCCAACCAGAAAGCAGTATTAAGCGGTGACGTGGCATGCGGCCTCCTCGCGCTGACAACTGTTCAGCCCTTCCAGCAAGCGGTCGATGTCGCTGTGGCTATGTTTGGCGCTAAGCGTAATGCGCAGGCGTGCCTCACCGTTGGGCACCGTGGGCGGGCGAATGGCGCCGACGTAAATACTTTGCTGGGCGAGCCTGGCAGCCCAGGTCATGACGCGGGTCTCGCTGTCGAGTAGCAGCGGCTGAATGGGGGTAGCCGAATCGCTAAGCGGTAGTCCCAAGGGCAGCGCCGCACGGCGAAAGTAGGCGATGTTGGCGTTTAGCTGGGCGCGGTGTTCCGGCTCTCCCTGAACGATCTCTAGCGCTTTAAGGGTGGCGGCGGCAATCGCCGGGGGCTGGGCGGTGGTGTACACATAGCTGCGTGAAAACTGAATCAAATGATCGATTAACTCGGCATCCCCGGCCACAAAGGCGCCCGCCGTGCCCAACGCTTTGCCCAGGGTGCCCACCAGAATCGGCACGTCCTGGCTAGTGACGCCGCCAGCACAGCCGCTGCCGTTCTCGCCCAGCACGCCGACGCCATGGGCATCGTCAATCATCAGCCAGGCGTTGTGCCGCTGGCTGACGTGAGCAAGCGTGGCGATCTCGGCGACATCGCCATCCATGCTAAACACCCCGTCGCTGACCACTAGCTTGTGCTGGCGCTCACTGCGCTCCAGCAGGCGGGCGAGATCATTGCTGTTACGGTGATGATAGCGCCGTAAGCGAGCACCGCTTAGCGTCGCGCCATCGATTAACGATGCGTGGTTTAGGCGGTCTTGAAAGATAGCCGTATGGCGGTCAGCCAGCGATTGCAGCACGCCGAGATTCGCCATATAGCCGGTGGAAAACAACAGCGCACGTTCGCGCCCCGTCCACTGTGCCAGGGCGTCTTCCAGTGCGTCATGAACTTCCAGGTGGCCGCTGACTAAATGCGAAGCGCCTGCACCCGCACCGTAACGGCGCGCGCCTTCTGCTTGGGCTTCGCAGACGCGAGGGTCTTGGGCAAGCCCCAGATAGTCGTTACCGGCAAAGTCGAGGGTGTTGCTTTTGACTACCTGCCGAGTTCGCCAACGATGTGCCTGTTGGCGATCAGTACGGGCATCGGTTAAGCGTTGTTGCCACGCTTCAGACACTGGCATCCACCGCTAGCTCGGCGACGCGCTCGGCATTTACCTGCTGCTGCGCCTGTTGGGCGAGGCGAGCCGCTTCAGCATCATCGCTTTCGCAGGTCTCGATCTTTTCAGGGTGTAGGCCCAGCTTGGCAAACAGGGCACGGTCGCGATCGGCCTGGGGGTTGCCGGTTGTTAGCAGTTTATCGCCATAGAAAATCGAGTTGGCCCCAGCCAAAAACGCTAACGCCTGGGTCGATTCGTTCATTTGCTCACGACCCGCGGAAAGCCGCACGTGGCTTTGAGGCATCATAATACGGGCCACCGCAATGGCGCGGATAAACTCGATAGGATCCAGATCCTCAACGTTCTCCAACGGCGTGCCGGGCACCTTGACCAGCATATTGATCGGGACGGATTCGGGATGCGGGGAGAGTTTGGCCAATTGCTGCAAGAGCGCGCTGCGATCCTTGGGGTCTTCGCCCATACCCAGAATACCGCCGGAGCACACCTTCATGCCCGCTTCGCGAACGGTAGCCAAGGTATCCAGCCGGTCGCTGAAGGTGCGGGTGGTGATGATTTCACCGTAGTAATCGGGGGAGGTATCCAGGTTATGGTTGTAGTAATCGAGCCCTGCGGACGCCAGGCGGCTGGCCTGGTCGCCATCAACCATGCCCAGGGTCATACAGGTTTCAAGCCCTAAGGCTTTGACCTGGCGAACCATCTCTTCCACCAACACCAGGTCTTTATCCCGGGGGCTGCGCCACGCGGCACCCATACAAAAACGGCTTGCGCCCGCCTCTTTTGCCGCCTTGGCTTGCTCGACGACTTTTTCAATTTCCAGCAGCTTCTCTTTTTCTAGTTGGGTATTGTAGTGGCCGGATTGGGGGCAGTATTTGCAGTCTTCCGGGCAGGCGCCGGTTTTAATCGACAGTAAAGTAGAAACCTGCACTGCGTTAGCGTCGAAGTGGGCGCGGTGAACCTGCTGGGCTTGAAACAGCAGATCATTGAACGGCAGCGCAAAAAGCGCGTTAATTTCGTCAAGCGTCCAGTCGTGGCGTTGGGTGGCGGTGGTCACGGGTAAACCTTAATGATTTTGAAAGTTGACGAGACTTTAGCGGCGAAGCACTTTAGGTGTCAACTTAGGTCAATTTTAAGGTTTACGATGCCGGAGGGTTCGTCTTTGGCGGCGTCCTTGTTTTATACTCCGCACCCCTTGTTAGCCGCTGGAGTGCGGATGTCTGTCTCAGAGTCTGGTTCGAATAATGCCAATGCCGATACTGCAAGCGTGGATCGTGACCCGGCGACGGGCCATCCGCGCCCACCTCGGCGCGAGTTCAAGGCGCGGGGCAGCTTTGTGACGCGTTGCGAAGGCTGCAACTTGCCTGAGTTAAATTGCCTATGCCCCTATCAGGTTAAGGCCGAAAGCCACGCCCAGGTGTGGCTGTTAACGCACCGGATTGAGCACTATAAACCCACCAATACCGGGCGCTTGATTGGCGATGTGCTGCCCCAAACCCAGGTGTTTACCTGGCACCGCACCGCGCCGGATGAACGCTTGATCGCGCTGCTGAAAGACCCGCGCTATGCGCCCTTTGTGGTGTTTCCCGACGATCAGCCCGATTATGCCGATCGTGTCGTCTCGGTAGACGCGGTTAGCGACGCAAAGCGCAGCGGTAAAATTCCGGTGTATATATTGCTGGATGGCACCTGGCGACAGGCGCGGCGAATTTTCCGTAAAAGCCCTTACCTTGATGCCCTGCCGGTGTTGCCGCTGCGCACCGAGCGGGAGTCCCGCTATCGGCTGCGCAAGGCTGCCTCAAGTTCGCATTTATGCACCGTAGAAGTGGCCGCTGAACTGTTGCGCCAGGGGGGCGACGCGACGGCCGCCGACGTCTTGGATGATTATTTTGATGTGTTCAACGACAGCTACGCCGCCAGCCGTGCTTATCACAAAATTGAGTCGCCCACGCCAGCCATGCAGCGGCTGCTCGAGCGTCAAGCTAACTACCATTTCTAGCGCTGCGAGCTAGGTAGCCTGCGCAGCATCGGCCTGCCAGGGAGAGCGTTGTGGTGTGGTCATGCACTTCCAAATAGCGCGCCGGCGATTCTGAAGCCCGCGACCCAGGTGCCCACCGCTGAGCCAAGGGTGGCGAGAATAAACACCAGCAGCGTGCGCGAAACGCGATTTTTCCACCAGCCTTTTAAGTGCACCACGTCGTGGCGCAGGGTGGCAAAGTCGCGCACCTTGGGTTTGCGCATATAAAGCTCAACCCCAGCGGCCACGAAGCCTGCGCCAATGGTGGGGTTAAGCGACGTTAGTGGGGCAGCAAAGAAAGTGGCAATCACCGTGACTGGATGTGCCAGGGCCGCAATGGTCGCCCCAGCGGACAAAATGCCATTGATTAAAAACCACTCGGTAACCAGCTGCCAACCAAGCTCGGTATTGCGCGAGAAGCCAATGGCAAAGCCGATCAGTACCAGGGCGGTAATCAGCCAAGGAGCCAGTTTCCACAATTTAGAGGGCGGCGGGGTAGCTTCCAGCGTGGCAATCTCATCGCTGGGTCTGTCGGGCAGCGGTGTTTCCAGGTGTTCGCCGGTGCCTTTAAGGTGGCCTGCACCCAATACCACTAACACATTTTGATAACGTCCCGGTGGGGCGTCCTCGGCAAGGCGCAGTGCCATGTAGCGGTCGCGTTCGCGGATAAGCGGGGTGTACAGCGCTTCTGACTGGGCGGCAAATTCGCTGAATGTAGCTTCCAGCATATCGCCTTCTTTAAGCTTCTCGATATCTTCTTTCGAGACGGTTTGGCGCGAGAGCACGCTACCCAGTAGCCCGGAAAACAATGAAAAGCGTTGCCACCAGGGGACGTTGCGGTAAATACGCTTGAGGGTGATGCCCACGTCGCGGTCGACCAACAATAACGGCAGCTTTTTTGCCTGGCACGTTTCCACTGCTGCCCGCATTTCAGCGCCGGGCTGAATGCCCGATTGCTCGGCAATACGCTGTTGAAAGGCCCCTAGTGCGAGGCTGGCGGCGACCATGCCGGCCTTGCCCTGTTTAAACACTTGGAAGAGGTCTTGCTCGCCCATGGCGTCGGGGTTGTTCATGCTGTGGTGGCGCGCATCGCACAGCTCAATGGCCACTGCGTCGAAGCGGCCGCTGTTGATTAGTTGGCGCACGTCATCGGCGCTTTCCACCGAGACGTGGGCGGTGCCGAGTAGCGTGTAGCGGGTATCGCCTACCGTAATGACGCTGACCGGGCCGCTTGTGGTGGGTAGCGCGTCAGTATCGGGTACTGCCGATGTGGCATCTTCCTGGGTCATGACAATGTCTCAACTCAACGAGTATATAGTCAGCGCTGCGGGGTTAGCGCCGCCAAAAGGCGGGCGTAAACAGCACCAGCACTGTGAAAATTTCCAAACGGCCCAGCAGCATGGCAAAGACTAAAATCCACTTGGCCACGCCGGGCATATCACCGTAGTGGCTACTGGCTTCGCCGAGCGCCGGGCCCAGGTTGTTCAACGCAGACCCCACCGTCGACCAGGCGGTGACTTGGTCAACGCCTGTGGCCATCACGCCGACCAGCATTAAAAAAAACAGCAACACATACACCGAGAAAAAGCCCCATACCGCCTGGGCGATGCCGTCCGGCACGCTGACTTTGCCCACCTTGACGGCAATGACCGCGTTGGGGTGAATCAAGCGCATGACCTCGCGCATGCCCTGTTTAATGATCAAAATAATCCGGATGACTTTCATCCCCCCGCCGGTTGAGCCGGAGCAACCACCAACGAACGCGGCGACAAAAAGTAGAAAGGGCAGGGCGCCGGGCCACATGGAAAAATCGGCCACGCTAAATCCGGCGGTAGTCGCCACCGAGACCACCTGAAAAACGCCATGACGCAGTCCGCGAAGTGTGTCGTAGGTATCGGTGAGCCATAGCGATAACACGGTGATCACGGCGAGACCGAGCAAAAACAGCATCAAAAAGCGGGCTTCGGGATCATTAAAGTAGTGGGTTAGGCTTTTCTCCCGCCAGGCGACAAAGTGGAGGCTGAAACTGAACGCCGACATAAGCATAAAACCCACGCATATCAGCTCGATGGTAGCGCTATCGAAATAGCCGATGCTGGCGTCGTAGGTGGAAAAGCCACCAATGGCCACGGTAGAAAAGCTGTGACCCAATGCATCGAACCAACTCATGCCGGCGGCCATGTAGGCCAGCATACAAGCCACCGTTAGGGTGGCATAGATGTACCACAGCGCTTTGGCGGTTTCGGTAATGCGCGGCGTCAGTTTGGAGTCTTTCAATGGACCCGGAATTTCGGTGCGATACAGCGCCATGCCGCCGACCCCTAGGGTGGGCAGGATCGCCACGGCCAGCACCACAATCCCCATGCCGCCTAACCATTGCAGTTGCTGGCGGTAGTAGAGGATGGATTCGGGCAGAAAGTCGATGCCGGTCATCACCGTCGCCCCGGTGGTGGTCAGCCCCGAGAAGGACTCGAACACCGCATCGGTAATGCTTAACGCCTCGTCGCCAAACAGCATCAACGGCAGCGAACCGAATAGGGCAAGTACCGTCCAGAACATCGCTGCGATAATAAAACCGTCGCGCACGCGTAGCTCTTTTTGGGCTTGGCGATTGGGTAGATAGAGCACCAAGCCGGTTGCCACGGTAATCGCCATGGCGACCATAAAGGCTTCCCACACGCCGTCGCGAAACCACGCGGAGATTAGCATGGGGGGGAGCATGGTCAGGCTGAAGAGTATTAGCAACAGTCCTAGAATGCGCAAAATAATCCGCAGGCTCATGGCTGTCGTATGCTCCGCTGGTGAGTAAGTCGCGCGCTGGGTGTAAGCATCAGAAGAACGTCAGCCCTACCTGGAACAAGCGCTCGACGTCGCGAATGCGGCGCTTGTCGATCACAAACAAAATCACGTGGTCGCCGCTTTCTATCACGATGTGATCGTGGGCGATCATGACCTCCTTGCCGCGCACGATCGCGCCGATGGTGGTGCCGTCGGGCAGGTCGATCTCGCGAATGGTGCGGCCGACCACCTTGGACGACTGTTTGTCGCCGTGGGCGATGGCCTCGATGGCCTCCGCCGCGCCCCGGCGCAGCGAGTGGACGTTGACGATATCGCCGCGGCGCACGTGGGTCAGCAGGCTGCCGATGGTCGCCTGCTGGGGCGAAATGGCGATGTCGATCTCGCCGCCCTGGACCAGGTCCACGTAGGCGGCGTTGTTGATCAGCGTGAGCACCTTCTTGGCGCCCAGGCGCTTGGCCAACAGCGACGACATGATATTGACCTCGTCGTCGTTGGTCAGCGCGCAGAAGATATCGCAATCTTCGATATTCTCTTCTTCCAGCAGCCGCTTGCTGGTGGCGCTGCCATGGAGCACTACGGTGCGATCCAAGCGCTCAGATAGCGTGGTGCAGCGCTCCAGGCTGTGTTCGATGATCTTGACCTGGTGGCTGTGTTCCAAATGCTCCGCCAGCCGCTCGCCGATGTTACCGCCTCCGGCAATCACCACCCGGCGGAAATCGCGCTCGACACGACGCAACTCGCTCATCACCGCGCGAATATCGCGCCGAGCGGCGAGGAAGAACACCTCGTCATCGGCTTCGATGACGGTATCGCCGCGGGGGATGATCGGCCGGTTGCGGCGGTAGATCGCCGCCACCCTAGTGTCCACGTTGGGCATATGGCGGCGCAGGAACGCCAAATCCTGGCCGACCAGCGGGCCGCCGTAAAACGCTTTGACGGCGACCAGTTGAACCAGCCCACCGGCAAACTCCAGCACCTGCAGTGCGCCGGGGTGCTCGATCAAACGGCGCACGTGATCGGTGACTACCTGCTCGGGGCTGATCAGCACGTCGATGGGAATCGCCTCGTGGGCGAACAAGCCTTTGCGGGTGAGGTATGCCGTTGACCGTACCCGGGCAATTTTGGTCGGGGTGCGAAACAGGGTATGCGCCACTTGGCAGGCGATCATATTGATTTCGTCGCTGCTGGTCACCGCGATCAGCATGTCGGCGTCTTCGCAGCCCGCTTGACGCAGCACAATGGGGTAAGAGCCCGCGCCGGTCACCGTGCGGATATCGAGTTTGGTATGCAGGTCGCGCAGTTTTTGAGCGTCGGTATCGACGACGGTAATGTCGTTTTCCTCACGGGCGAGGTATTCCGCGAGGGTGCCGCCGACCTGGCCGGCGCCGAGAATGATAATTTTCATTGCTGAGCATCGGTTCCATTAAGAGCGCCAGCGACGACTCGTTACTACCACGAGGCGGCCTAACTGCGCTGCCATAAAGACGGCGGCCAGTGTAAACCAGCCGCCGACGAAAAGCAGGTGGGGATTTATTCCAGCGTAAAGCCGACTTTAACGGTGACTTGCCAGTGTGCCACCCGGCCATCTTCGATATGACCACGGGTATCGGTGACTTCCAACCAGCGCATGTTTCTGACGCTTTCAGACGCCTTGGCGATTGCGTTCTGCACGGCGTCTTCAATGCCTGTTTCAGATGAACCGGTGAGTTCGATGTGCTTGTAGGTGTGATGCGTCATGGTGTCTCCATCCGAGTCATGAATTCAGTGCCTAGATGCCTTAGGCAGTCTGCTTGTCTAGTCTGGCATAAAAAAAGCCATCGTGACCGCTTGCTTCGGGAAACAGTTGGCGGCCCTGACCGCTGGGTATGCCCCAGGCAACATCGTTGGGTGTGGTGACCTTGGCATCGGGCGTTCGGCTAAGAAACGCCTCAATTTGCTCGGCATTTTCTTCAGGCAGCACCGAGCAGGTGGCGTACAGCAAGGTACCGCCAGGGCGCAGTAGCGTCCAGAGGTTATCTAAAAGCTGGCGCTGGAGCTTGGCGAGCTTGCGGATATCATCGGGGCGGCGCAGTTTTTTGATATCCGGATGGCGACGAATCACGCCTGTCCCCGAACAGGGAGCGTCCAGCAAAATAGCGTCGAACGGGGTGCCGCTCCACCAGTCGCTTTGGGTGGCGTCGGCATGTTGCAAGTCTGCCGTCAGCCCCAGTCGGCTTAGGGTATCGTCCACCCGCGCCAAGCGCCGATTATCGCTATCTACGGCGGTGAGCGCGATATCAAACTGTTCCAGCAGGTGCGCTGTTTTACCCCCAGGGGCGCAGCAGGCATCCAACACGCGGGCTCCGGGGCGCGGGGCGAGCGCCGGCCCGAGCAGCGCGGCGCTCAGTTGGGCGGCTTCGTCCTGAACACTCACGTGGCCCTGTTCAAAGCCTGGCAGCGTCGTGATATCGCAGGGCTCTTCCAAGGTAATACCGTCGGGCGCGTGAACGCACAGTTGGCCGCCTAAGCCGGTTTCATTGAGCAAGGACAAGTAGGTTTCGCGGTCTTGCTGGCGCTGGTTGACGCGCAGCGTCATGGGCCCCGGCTGATTGTTGGCTTCAGCAATCGCCTGCCAATGGTCGGGCCATGCTTGACGTAGCGCCTTCAACAGCCAAGCTGGATGTTCGAGCGCCACGTTAGGGTCGCGGTCTACTTCCGCCTGCAAAGCGTCCGATTCACGCTGCAAGCGGCGTAGGCAGCCGTTCAATACGCGGGTGGCCCAGTCTTTGCCCAGCAAACGCGCCGCGCCGGCGGTTTCACCCACTGCCGCATGGGCGGGGATGCGCATATAAAGTAGCTGGTAGATGCCGACTAGCAGCAAGGCCTGGACATCACTATCGCGCTTTTTAAACGGCTGCTTAAGGAGTTTGCTGGCCAGGGCTTCCAGGCGCGGTAAGCGGCGGCAGGTGCCGTAGCACAATTCTTTTAGCAAGCTGCGATCACGCGCGACCACGCTATGCTCATCCAGCCCAGCCAGCGACCCCTGGTCGGTAAGCACCGGCAGCAGCCCCCGCGCAGCAGCGGCGCGCACCTCTAGGCCGCTGCCTTCTTTGGGCGAACGTGGCTGATTCATGTCGATGCTCCTTGCGGGGTACTTTGTCCCAGGCAAGTGCCTGGGGTGAGGCGTGTTTGGCGGGCGTTGAGCAGCTCGCGAACCGGCAAGGCTTTACCGCCTGGCAATTGGGCGCGGCTAACGCAGAGGACGCCTCGGCCTTCAGGGCCGCAGGCGATTCGCAGATGATCATCTCCGTGTGCCAACAGGGTGCCCGGCAAGGAGGGTGGCTGATCGCCGGGTTCTACACTTGCGGTTAACAGGCGTAGTCGGTCATTGCCCAAAGCACACCAAGCCACCGGCCAGGGGTTATAGGCATGAATTTTACGCACCAACTGCTCCGCCGGCTGGCTAAAATCAAGCTCGGCCTCAGCCTTGGTGAGTTTAGCGGCGTAGGTCACGCCTTCTTCAGGCTGCGGCGTCGCACTAACGGAACCCGTGGCGAGTTCATCGAGCGTGTTGATCAGGGCATTGGCCCCTTGAATAGCGAGACGATCGTGCAAGTCGCCACCGGTGGTTTGGGCGGTGATCGGGGTGCGGACGTCGTGCAGCATGTCGCCGGTATCGAGCCCGGCGTCCATCTGCATGATGGTCACGCCGGAAGTATTATCGCCGGCTTCAATGGCGCGCTGAATCGGTGCGGCGCCTCGCCAGCGGGGTAGCAGCGAGGCATGTACGTTTAGGCAGCCCAGGCGGGGGATATCCAGCACGGCCTGGGGCAACAGCAGCCCGTAGGCGACGACTACCATAACGTCGGCATTAAGCGACGCCAGAGTTGCCTGAGCATCGGCCGCTTTTAAGCTTTCAGGCTGATAAACCGGCAGTGCATGTTCCAACGCCAGCCGTTTAACAGGGCTGGGCGTGAGCTTACGCCCGCGACCGGCGGGACGGTCGGGCTGAGTGTACACAGCAGCCACTTCATGCTGGCTTTCCAGCAGAGCGGCCAAGCTTGAGGCAGCGAATTCCGGTGTGCCCGCAAAAACAACGCGCAATGATGACATGGACAGAACGACCTAGCGGTAAAAGTAAAAGATAACCAGGAACCCGGTCAGGCAGAGCCTAGCAGCGGCCTGGCTAGGCATCCTGCATTTGCTTGTGGCGCTTTTCCATTTTTTTACGGATCCGATCGCGCTTTAGCGGCGAAAGGTAGTCGACAAACAACACGCCTTCTAGATGGTCGTACTCGTGCTGTATGCAGTGCGCCAGCAAACCGTCGGCTTCAAGCGTATAGGGCTCACCGTTGCGATCCAGTGCGTTTAACTCTACGTTCAGGTAGCGCGGCACTTCTGCGTAGTATTCGGGAATCGACAGACAGCCTTCGGAAAGCGGCTCTTGGGTGTCGCCGAGCGGCGTATACTGGGGGTTAATCATCACCAGTGGCTGTGACTGGTCGTCGCTGACGTCCATCACGACCACACGACGGTGAACGTCCACTTGCGTGGCCGCCAGGCCGATACCGCGGGCGTCGTACATGGTTTCCAGCATGTCATCGACGAGTTGACGCACCTCATCGTCGACGCTTTGAACTGCTTGGGCCTTGGTGCGCAGGCGCTCGTCAGGAAATTCGAGAATGGCGAGTTTGGCCATGGCGTTACTACCACCGTTATGCTGAGCTGAATAATCGCTTAGGCAATGCACTGACTAGGTGCGCGTGCCCAAGTCCTTTATGATCCGAGTACATTGTTTGTGATCGATGTACTTAATGATTGACCACTATATCATGCTGTCAATGTTCCTGGGCATGCCTGACCAGCGGTACCAGGCGCAATGCCACAGCAAATAACGCAACGCTACAGCAAACAAGCTAGGGAGTCGGGATGGGGGCTAGACAACATAGGCCGCGAGGCGTCATTGGCGGTTGGCTGGCGGGGGTAGTGGCGCTGTTGATGATGGTCGATGCCAACGCTTGGGAGCGCGTCCGCGATACGGCCCCCGAGCGTTATTCGGTGGTCGAGGGCGATACCCTATGGGATATAGCGGATCGGTTTTTGTATGCCCCTTGGCAATGGCCCGAACTGTGGCAAAACAACCCCGATATTGATAACCCCAATCTCATCTATCCAGGCGACGTCCTGACGCTCAAAAATTGCCAAGGCGCACCTTGCTTATCGCTGACGCAGGCGCAGCGCGTGGTTAAGCTGTCGCCCAAAATGCGAACCGTGCCTCGCCGTGAAGCAATCCCGCCTATCGACCCTGATATTATCCAGCCGTTTTTGCGTGACCACCGTATCGTTAGTGGCGACCCTTCCGAGGACGTGCTGGCGTACGTCGTGGCCGGTGATCAGGGCCGCTTGATCAGTGGGGCAGGCGATTCGCTATATGCAAAAGGACAGGTGCCCAGACAGGGGAAGGTCGGCATTTATCGGCCAGCAGACACCTATATGGCCGCTGATGGTAGCCCGCTAGGCACTGAGTTAATCAAAATCGGTGAAGCCCGTTACCTGCGCGCCGAGGGCGATATTGTGCAACTGCAAGTGCTCAGTGCCGAACAAGAAGTACGTAACAACGACATTGTGTTGGCGTTGGAAACGCCGCGATACAGCGACGATCTGGTGCCCCGCGCGCCGCTCAATGAGCTGTCCGGAACACTGATCGGCGTGCCCGGCGGCGTGCGTTTTGTGGGGCGTTTACAGGTGGTGACCATCGACCTAGGTACGCTGGATGGTGTTCAGGCCGGGCATGTTTTCCAAATTGCCCAGCAGGGCGAGGTGGTCAGCGACCCGCGCAGCCAAGCGTCGCTGATGTTACCCAGCGAGGCCGCTGGTACCTTGATGGTCTTCAATCCTTATGATCACGTGAGCTACGCGCTGGTGATGAAGGCTTCAAGGGTGCTGGAGGTTGGCGATCTGGTGCGCACGCCAGCGCGTTAAACAGGCTCGGGCACCAGTAAACGTAAGGATCAAGGAGGCGTGATGGATACCAGGGAATGGTTGGTGGTGAATAGTTTGCCGGGCATGGGGCCGCAGCGAATTGCCCAACTGGTGGCGCAGCAACCGCAGTGGCCGGAGGGTTGGCTGGCGGGGTTGCCCAGCAAGGCGGCAAGTGCGCTTCGACTTTGGTGCGAGCATCCCTCCAAGAGCCCTTTGCAACCCGCGGTGGATGCCAGCCTGGCTTGGCAGTCAAGCGCTCCAGGGCGAACCATTTTACACCGTGACCATCCGGCGTGGCCCACGTTGTTGAACGAGCTCCCCGACCCGCCGGCGGTGCTGTGGGCGCAGGGTGATCTAGGCGCGCTTGAGCGTCCGACGCTAGCGATGGTGGGCACGCGGCGCCCCACCGCTGAAGGCGGGCATAACGCGCAAACGTTTGCCCGAGGGTTGGCGCGCCGGGGTTGGTGTATCGTCAGCGGGATGGCGCTGGGGATTGACGGTGTAGCACAGCAGGCCGCGTTGGATGAGGGTGGCAGCAGTGTCGCGGTGTTGGGCTGCGGGATCGATGTAATTTACCCCGCCCGCCATCGTGCCCTTTACCAGCAGCTCAGCGAGTCGCCGGGTGGATTGGTGCTGGCCGAGCACCCGCCGGGTACCGTTGCCCATCCGGCGTTTTTCCCGCGTCGCAATCGCATCGTAACGGGCCTGTCGCTGGGTACGCTGGTGGTGGAGGCGGCCGAAAAAAGTGGCTCCCTGGTGAGTGCTCGCCTGGCCATGGAGCAGGGCCGCGATGTGTTTGCATTGCCTAGCTCGCTGCATAATCAACAGGCACGCGGCTGTTTACAACTGCTCCGCCAGGGCGCTTCCATGGCCTGCGAGCCCGAGGACATTATCAATGAGCTGCAGCATTGGGCCAGCGAGTTTCTGCCGCCTGGCTTGAATGAACCCACTGCCTCGCCGCCTGCGCTTGAGAGGCCGGCAGATGAACCCTTGCCGGATTCGCTGCTTGGTTTTTTGAGTGCCTCACCGACGCCGATTGACGCTTTAGTGCAACAAAGCGGCAGTACGGTTAGCGAGTGCCAGCAGCGTCTATTGATGCTGGAAATCGACGGCTGGGTCGCGTCGCGGGCAGGAGGCTGGGTGCGTTTACCACGCCCATGATAGGATAAGGTTTCCTTTGTCATCACCGGTGGAGAATTCATGACAACGGCTGCTGAAGTGGACACTGCGGTTCGCGCGCTGCGCGAGGGCGGCGTGATTGCCTGCCCGACGGAAGCCGTATGGGGGCTGAGCTGCGATCCCGATAATGACGAAGCGCTGGCGCGACTCATGCGTCTTAAAGACCGCGACCCCGCCAAAGGGGTCATTCTGGTGGCCGCCTCGATCAGTCAGTTTCAGCCCTGGCTCACACAACTGCCGCTGGCGCTGCATGCGCCGCTGGTGGCCAGTTGGCCGGGCCCGAATACATGGCTAGTCCCGGACAATGGCCGCAGCCACGGTATGGTGCGCGGCGCTCACGCTAAAGTAGCCTTGCGGGTGACCGACCATCCACTGATGCAAGCCTTGTGTGAGGCGTTCGGCGGCCCGCTGGTGTCAACCTCGGCTAACGTTGCCGGCGACCCACCGGCGACCAGCGAGGACGAGGTCAGGGCGGTCTTCGGCGACCAGCTGGCCGCAATCGTTTCCGGCGAGCTGGGCGGCAACGCCAGTCCCAGTACGATCCGTGATTTAGCCAGCGGCAGTGTGATACGCAGTTAACCGACCTTCAGGAGACGATGTGGCGCACGAACATCTGGATACCGTCAAAACCTATCTGCTGGATCTACAGGAGCGTCTTTGCGAAGGCTTGGCACGCGCCGACGGCCAGGCAAGCTTCAAGCAGGACGAGTGGGATCGCGAAGAGGGCGGCGGTGGCCGCTCCCGGGTTATCGAGCAGGGCGGCGTATTTGAAAAAGGCGGCGTTAACTTTTCCCATGTTTATGGGGCAAAGCTCCCGCCATCGGCCACTGCGGCCCGGCCAGAGTTGGCCGGGCGTAGCTTTCACGCGGTCGGCGTCTCCTGGGTGTTGCATCCTGAAAACCCGCATGTGCCCACCAGCCATGGCAACGTGCGGTTCTTTATCGCCGAGAAAGACGGCGAGCCACCGGTCTGGTGGTTCGGCGGCGGGTATGATTTAACCCCGTTTTACCCGGTATTTGACGACGTCGTGCATTGGCATCAGGTCGCCAAAACCGCCTGCGCACCGTTTGGCGACGACGTCTACTCACGCTACAAAGCCTGGTGCGATGAGTATTTCTATCTGAAGCACCGCGATGAAACCCGCGGCGTGGGCGGGCTGTTTTTTGACGATCTCAACGACGGTAGCTTCGATGAATGTTTTGCATTTCAGCGTGCCGTTGGCGATAGTTTTCTAGACGCCTACTTGCCGATTGTCGAGCGCCACAAAGCGGATGCCTGGGACGAACGCGAGCGGGAATTTCAGCTCTACCGGCGCGGCCGGTACGTGGAGTTCAACCTCGTCTGGGATCGAGGCACGTTGTTTGGCCTGCAAAGCGGTGGACGTACCGAGTCGATCTTGATGTCGATGCCGCCGCTTGCCCGTTGGGAATACGCCTTCACCCCCGAGGCGGGTAGCCCAGAAGCGCGGCTGCATGACTATTTAGTGCCGCGTGACTGGCTCGACGAAGCCTCCAGGACGCGTGGCGAGGAGGTTCTATGACTGATCGTTACGGTGTCTTTGGCAATCCCGTCGGCCACTCCAAATCGCCGATGATTCATGCTGATTTTGCCCGGCAAACAGGTCAGGACATTGACTATGAGGCTATTGAGCCGCCAGTAGACGCGTTGGCTGAGGCGTGGCGGCAGTTTTTCGCCGACGGTGGGCGTGGGGCCAACGTGACGGTGCCGTTTAAAGCAGACGCCGTTACGCTATGCGATACACTCAGTCATCGTGCCCGCCGCGCGGGTGCCGTGAATACGTTGATCGCTGGGGGTAACGGCCTTACCTACGGTGACACCACCGACGGTATTGGGCTGGTGCGCGATTTGGCGTTTCATCGTGTGTCGCTTACCCAAAAGCGTGTGTTGGTGGTGGGCGCAGGCGGTGCTGTCCGCGGGATTATTGAACCGCTACTCAACGAGCAGCCCGCCTCGCTGGTGGTGGTTAACCGGACAGCGGCTAAGGCCGAGCAGCTAGCCGAAGACTTTGCCGATCTTGGCGCTATACAAGGCGGCGGATTTGATAGCTTGAAAGGCACGTTTGATCTTGTGATCAACGGCACCAGCGCTAGCCTGACGGGTGAGCTTCCTCCATTACCTGATTCTCTGTTTGCGCCCAACGCTTGGGCATACGACATGATGTACGGCGCTGAACCGACGGTGTTTCTTCAGTGGGCTGGGCCACGCGGGGCGAAGTTGTTAGATGGATTGGGAATGCTGGTCGAGCAAGCCGCGGAATCGTTTTTCCTGTGGCGCAATGTGCGCCCTGAGACGGCCTCCGTGCGAGAAATGCTGCGGCAATCATTAAACGTGGTCTGATTCGAGCAATTTGTTTCATTACACAATATCAATTATAGAGTAGGGTCAATACATTGAGTATCATAGAGTGAGTTGCAGTCTCCTTGAAACTAGCATGTCGCCTAAAATGGAGCCTCGAAAAAACTAATCAGAGAGACAATAGGTGGTATTTAGTTTTTCTCAAGCATTGTGATCAATCAGTATGGTTTTAAATTGAGTGGCTTTACATTCTTCCACGGTATGACTGAATTCACTAATAATTTCCTCCTTGGATGCTTTCTCTTTTAAAAGGAAGATAATTTGTTGATGGAAGTATTTTAAACTATATGAAAATAAACGGTTCACTGCCATGAACGTAAACTTAGATGCGGATTTGTTACGTACCTTCATTGCCATTGCCGAAGAGGGGGGGTTCACAGCCGCTTCGCGTCTTGTGTGCCGCACCCAGTCTGCTGTTAGCCAACAAATGAGACGACTTGAAGAGGCGTTGGGCACAGCACTTTTCGTTAAGGTTGGTCGCCAACGATATTTAAACCAAGCAGGGCAAAACTTATTGACCTATGCACGCCAGATTATTGCGTTAAACGACCAAGCGGTGATGATGGTCAATGCGTCCCAGGAAAATGGGGAAGTCCGAATTGGAGCACCGCATGATATCGCGGATTCAATCCTGCCTCGTGTTTTGTCTGCCTTTGCTAAGACGAACCCTCGTGTTCATATCATGCTCAAAGTTGATCGGAGTCCGAGCTTAATGCCGCTTCTCGAAGATGGAAGGCTCGATATGACCTTAACTACGCGCCACACTGAGCGTTTTGAAGGTAAGCTGTTACGTAGCTCTCCAACGGTTTGGATCTCCTCAACCACTTTACGTCTTGAGCGTAATGAGCCGATACCATTGGTACTCGCAGACTCGCCTTCTATTTTTCGTCGTATCGCATTGAGTGCACTTGAACAGCGGGGAGTGGCACATGTTGAACGCTACACCTGTCCAACCCTAACGGGTATCCACGTTGCACTTAATGCGGGGTTAGGCATCACTGCGCGCACCCCTGAAATGATTAATCGAGATTTGTGCATTTTGGGTGAGCGTGAAGGATTACCTCCCTTGCCTGACATCAATTTCTATATATATCGCCGCAATGGCTCACTATCATTAGCAGTGAGGGCTTTATTTGATCAGATATGTGCTGAACTCTGATCCGGTTTCTTATTTAACTTGCGTCGCGCATGATCCCAACAGCCAACACGGGTAATACAGTTGGCACGACACACCTGACCGTAACCCGCATAGCCATCGGCTTTCGGAATGCCTTTAAAGTCGTCGAGCAGGCGCACAATGGGATGGAGTCCTCCCTACCCTCTACCGGCGCCGGTGCGCCACACTGAGAGGGTGAGGTCACTGTAGTGGTATAGTGAATTTGACCACCTAATTAGAGGTGCTAAAATGCACCAAGACATCACTAGGTGGCAGCGACGTCACCCCATCTTCAGTAGCAGCCGGGTTTAGAATCAGAAGTAACTTTATCGTGTTTTACCACTAGTTGCTCGGCATAGGCTGAAGGTGTCAGTCCTCCAAGACTCTTCTTTGGTCTTTCTTCGTTGTACTCTCGCCTCCATACCTCGATGACCACCTGGGCGTGATGAAGGCTGGTGAACCAATGCTCATTCAGGTACTCATCTCGAAAGCTCCCATTGAACGATTCGATGTAGGCGTTTTGGTTGGGTTTTCCAGGTTCGATTAAAAACAGTGCAACGCTCCGGAGATGAGACCATGACAGCATGGCACGCCCACAGAATTCCTTTCCATAGTACGAATGGCGCTAGGTAGGCCACGTTGTAAAGCCAGATGATCCAGAATACGTGTTAAAAACAGTCCGCCAATGGCACGTTCAGGCACGATAGCCACGGCTTCATGGGTAGCGTCGTCGACAACGGTGAGGCTCTTTATCACTCGCTCGTCTGCTGTTCGGTCAAACACAAAATCCATTGACCAGACCTGATTGGCGGCACCAGGGCGGCCAAGGGGTTTTCGCTCAGCAGGCGTGACTTTCTTGCGCTTGCGACGCTTCACCTGCAAGTGAGCTTCGGCATATAGACGCTCAACACGCTTGTGATTGACCGGCTCTCCGGCCTGACGAAGCTTCAGATAGATCATGCCCGCCCCATAGCGACGGTGCCGATGCGCGAGCGCCAGGATGCGTTCGCGTAAGCCCTGGTTGCGATCCGGCATTCGCTGATAGCGTAACGCGCTGGCACTCATACGGATGACACGGAGCGCTCGGCGCTCACTCAGGCCATGTGACACCATAAAGCGCACCACGTCTCGTCGTGCAGGGGCACTCACCGCTTTTTCCTCAGCGCCTCGCGAGTGACCTCCATTTCCAGTAGCGACTCAGCGAGCAGCTTTTTCAAACGCACATTTTCAACTTCGAGTTCTTTGAGTCGCTTGGCCTCGGGTACGCTCATACCGCCAAACTTGCTGCGCCAAAAATAGTAACTGGCTTCTGAAAACTGTGCCCACGGCATAGCTCCTTGATGAGCAGTCCCGCTTCTGCTTCGCCCAGGAAGCCAATGATATGTTCTTCGCTGAAATGCTTCTTCATGTCCAATCTCCTTACCCATAGGATCGGATTCTAAAGTGTAGCGCTACTCAATCTGGGGGTGACGTCGCTGTTGATGAGAAACTTAATCAAACATCATCCATTAGTAATGTTAATGTTTTTGGCTGTTTTTTTAAATTTACCAATTGGTCATTCAGGCGTAGCTTGAATTTTACAACAAAACGAAATGCCGAAATTGGCAACCCATTCGACAGGAGACTATATATGTATAAATCTATCGTTTTAGGAGTTGTTCTAGGATCGGGGCTAATATCATCCGTGTCCGCCCAGGATTATCCGATGAAAAATATAGATTTGGTGGTGCCCTTCGCTCCAGGTGGCAGCGTCGATGTCACTTCACGCCTTATTGCGGAAGCGGCTAACCAATATCTAGGGGATGTGAAGGTTGTCGTGTCTAACCGTGCAGGTGGTGGTGGCATCGTTGGCCAGAACTTTGTCGCAAATGCTAATCCAGATGGCTATACAGTCCTGGCCATGACCAGCTCTGTAGTAACTAATCCCCAACTCAAAGGAGCCCCCTACAGTATAGAAGATTTTATTCCGGTAGCTGCCTACAACCTCGATCCTGAAGTAATAGCAGTTCCAGCATCATCGCCTTTCGACACTATCGAAGATTTCGTTGCAGCAGCGGAAGAAGATCCTTTAAACATGGCTGTAGCTGGTATAGGCACATCGCATCACATGTCTGGTTTAGCGCTGACGTCTTCGGTGGGAATTGAGTTCAATTATATGCCAGCTCAGGGCTTCGGAGAACAACTTCAGGCGGTTGTCGGTGGGCATGCCGATGGCGCCTTCTGGCCAATGGGCGAGGCTATGGTACATGCCCAGGCTGGCACTGTACGTATTCTCGCTGTGGCTTCAGATGCTCGAGATGCAAATTTTCCAGATGTGCCAACTTTTGAGGAATCGGGGCTAGGTATTCCAGTTTGGGCGACTTTCCGTGGCTGGGCTGTACCCAGAGGAACGTCTGAGGAGAGCGTAACGTTCCTTTCTGAACTACTCAAACAGGTTTATGAAGATGAAAAATATCAACAAAAGATGACCGATGCTGGGTTCGATGCGACCTATCGTGATGCAACTAGTTTTCAATCCCTCATCACCTCCTATACAGATCAGGTAGTGCCTATCATTGAGGACAATGGGCTGGCCCGCTAAGCGTGTGAGCCATCTGATTTTCACGGTCATGTCTGCGCTGATTCCGCGGCGGGCATGACCAGCTTGCCTGGTTGTCTGTTCCTGAGGTTTTCCTATGCCGACTATCGTCAACACCCTGGCGTTTTTCCGCCGTTTTTATAGCGATCCAGATATATGGATGGGAGCTATTTTGATTGTTTTTGGCGCAGGCGCGACATATCTCGCCATAGACTTTGATCCGAGGTCTCGGACTTTTCCACTGATTATCTCTCTCATTTTGACATTATGTGGGCTAGTGATTTTTTTAAGGTCGTTTTTCTCCGATGAGAGTCGTGCTTTGCCTATAAATGAATTTGGTGCAATCGCATTGGCCGTTGTTGTTGTCATACTTTGGGGAGGAGCTCTGTCCGTTGGGATTGGCTTCGGACTTTCAACTTTCTTTCTGATGCTGGGCATGCTGTGGCTCGGTGGAGTATGTCGGCTTAGTCGTGCCCTAATGATTTCAATATTCATTACCTTAGTGACCTACGGACTCTTCGTGCTAGTGCTCAACGTTCGCCTGCCGAAATCCTTTCTGTCCTTCATTGCACCGGGACTTTGACCATGGATCAGATTGTTCTTGGATTTACTGAGCTCTTACAACCTAGCGTTTTAATGATGTTAGCTATAGGTGTTTTTGCTGGCCTTATCGTCGGCTCCATCCCTGGTATGAATGAAAATATCGCTTTTGCCGTTTTTATTCCTTTTTCTTTCAGCCTACCGGCGGAGCAGGCGTTGGCACTAATGGTCGGTATCTACTGTGCAGCGGCGGCGGGAGGTGCTATTCCTGCAATTATGATACGAGTGCCAGGTACGGCTTCTGCACTCTTAACCACGGTCAATGGCAATGCGATGGCCCGTAAAGGGCAAGCGGGTCAAGCACTTTCTATCGCAATGACTTCCTCCGTATTAGGTGGGCTTCTGAGCGCATTGGTTCTACTTGTCTTCGCGCCGGTTCTAGCCACAATCGCATTGCGCTTCGGCTATGTCGAGAATGCTGCTCTCACCATTCTGGGGCTATCCAGTGTGGTAGGCCTACTCTCCGGTAATGTACTGAAAGGCATACTTTCTGCCGCCCTGGGGCTTTTAATCTCTACCATCGGGTTTAGCCAAGTTACAGGCTATCCACGCTATACCTTCGGTAGCGTCAACTTAATCGAAGGTATTCCTTTCGTACCTATTCTTGTCGGACTTTTTGGTGTCGCTGCCGTATTTGATCTACTTCAGGATCAGATAAAAGGGCGTCGTGATAATAATGAAAGCGAGAAGTTACCGGAAATCGGCTCTATGCATCTCGGTCGAAGCTTGATCTGCCGTCTTGTGCCGACATGGCTGACGAGCGCTACTATCGGCAATTTGATCGGCATGCTACCTGGGGCGGGAATGCTGATGGCGATATACATCGCCTACGACCAAGCCGGGAGGCGCTTTCGAAAAAAGTTTGAAGGTCGAGCGGGTGAGCCAAAATGGGATGACGGTGCACCCGAAGGAATCGCTGCTCCTGAAGCGGCCAACAATGCAGTAACAGCTAGCTCCATGGTGCCGCTTCTCTCGCTTGGAATTCCAGGTAATTCCACTTCGGCACTGTTTATTGGGGCAATGGCATTACACGGCCTAGTGCCGGGGCCTCTTCTATTTACTCAGCATGCCGATATCGCCTGGATGATTATGGTGGCCTTCCTCGCATGCAATATTTTGATGGGTCCTGTTGCGTATATTGTGATCCGAACAGTTTCGCGCTTGGTTTTTTCAATTCCAAAAAATGTAATGGTCGGACTTATCCTTCTTCTTTGTTTGCTAGGCGCCTACTCCGATGGCAATAATTTGTTCAACGTTTGGGTGGCTCTGGGAGCGGGTGTAGTGGCCTATTTGATGAAAGTTTCGAATATTCCACTTGGCCCAGCCATTCTCGGCTTAGTTCTGGGTAGTCAGATGGAAGCTTCCATCGCTAACTCCCTGTCGATCTCTCGCGGTAGTTGGTTCGTCTTTATTGATCCTGTTAATCATCCTATCAGCGTAGCGATGTTGCTCTTAGCTGCGGTGATGTGGATCGCCCCCATCTTACGTGGTTTACGCCATCTACGCGCAAGCTACTTTTCGGCCGGAACTAGTAACTAATATCCCGCCTTACTTACTAAAAGGAGCACTTTGCATGTCGTCTTCGAATATCACTAATCTTTCCGCTAAACGCTCAGAGGCTGTAAAAAATCTCATTGTGAATGCTCGTAGTCGTCTTGATGTGGGGGAGCTGACCCGGAATTTGCTGAACGACATTCGTAAGGATGTTGAAGCATTGGCCGGGTATAGCGACTTTTGGACAGATACAGCATTTTCGCCACCAGAAGAAGGTGAACTACAGGCCCGCTATCTTATAGCATCGGAAAGCGATACAGGAATTTCGCTTTATCTTAATGTGATGCGCTCTGGTAAAAAGATTTTGCCACACGATCACACGACCTGGGCCTGTATTGCTGCTGTTGAAGGGAGTGAACTCAATACCCTTTACGAACGCCATGATGATGGTAGTAAAGAAGGTTATGCCGAATTGAGTGTGAAAGAGGTGTTTGAAATACGCCCTGGAACCTCTGTTGCACTCATGCCAGATGACATACATAGCGTTGAAATTCGTGATGAGCAGATCATCCGTCACTTGCATTTTTATGGCCGCCCACTTGAGACGCTGACTGAACGTAAGGTGTTTGATCTAGAAAATAATACATACAAAATCATGGCCGTCGGTGTGAAAACTAGAACCTGAAACGGAGTGAATAATGCCGATTAGAAAAATTTCCGCCGATGATCTGAAGGCACTTTTGGCTGAACCTAAAGAGTATGCCTTTCTCGATGTTCGTGAACATGGTCAATATGGAGAGGGGCATCCTTTTCTCAGCGTAAATGCGCCGTACAGCATCATTGAAACTTGCGCACCACTTTTGGTGCCCTGTTTTGAGACGCTCTGCATTCTTATGGATGCCGGGGACGGCGTGGCTGACTTAGTCCATGCAAGAATGGTGGAGATGGGTTACGCCAACCTTGTTGTACTAAATGGTGGAGCTCCCGCCTGGGCTGAAGCAGGTTATACCCTGTTTAAGGGGGTAAATGTTATATCCAAGAGTTTTGGCGAACTAGTCGAGCATTTCTGTGAGACACCCTCTATTTCCGCTGAAGATCTCCACGAAATGCAACAACACAATATGCCAGTGATGATACTTGATGGGCGTTCCCCGAAAGAGTTTCAGAAGATGTCTCTGCCTGGAGCGATGTCCTGTCCAAATGCTGAACTAGCTTATCGGCTGCCAGAATTACTTTCTGATCAGAATACTCCAGTGGTGATCAACTGTGCCGGTCGAACTCGGTCAATTATCGGCGCGCAATCTTTGCGCTATCTAGGGCTGAAAAACCCAGTGCTAGCACTTCGCAACGGTACACAGGGCTGGCGTTTATCAGGGTTCGATCTATGCCATGGTGAAGTGCCACAAGCACTGCCTGTTCTTAGCGCGGATGCTGAACAACTTGCAAATAGCCGAGCAGAAAAGCTGATAGCACAGTTTGGACTAAAAAAAGTTACTCCCGTGCAGTTGCAAACGATGCTAGATAACAAATTACGCACTACTTTTCTGTTCGATGTCCGCACGGAAGAAGAGTATCTCAAAGCGCACTGGGCTGGTGCACGTCATGCGCCAGGTGGACAGCTAGTTCAAGCCACAGACGAATTTTTGGGGACTCGCCAAGCACAGGTTGTTCTAAGCGATGATTTGGGGCTTCGTGCGGCAGGGACTGCAATTTGGCTCAAGGGTATGGGGCATGACGTTTTTGTTCTTGAGGCCGATGCTCGGAAAGGTGATGAAAGAGGGGCTGAAATTAAGCCATCAGTGACGCTGACGAAAGAAATTCCTCTCCGCGATGTGGCTCAATCCATTTTGCAGGGCGCGCAGCTCTTTGATGCCTCGCGTGGAATGGCCTACCGAAAGGCACATATTGAGAGTGCAGAGTGGGTCAACCGTGCGAATCTTACCAAAGTCGAAGATAAGAAGAGCCCCATCATTGTCATCGGTCAGAGCACGGATCTTGTGTATGGAGTAATGCAGAGGTTAACCGAGCTCGGCGCCGAGGATGTAGCAGGTTGTGTGGGAACACCAGAAAGTTGGCGAGATACTGGATACCAAGTTATTGCTACTCCCTATACACCGACAGAAAGGGAGTGCATAGACTTCCTCTTTTTTGTCCACGATAGACATGACGACAATCTGGAAGCTGCACGTCAATATCTTGCTTGGGAATTAAATCTCCTAAGCCAGCTAGACGAGCAGGAACGCTCAGTGCTTAAACCTCTTGTGGCATCAGAACTGGAGTCAATGTGTCATGAAGCGGGAAACTAAACTATGTCACTACGGGCAGCCAGCCCGACCAGGCCCTGCTAACCCTCCTGTGATACGTGCATCGACGATTATTCACAATACGGTGGAAAGCTATAACTTAACTAAGCACATGCGGGAATCAGATGATAGCGTGCTTTCCTATGGCAGGCGCGGAACTACCACCGCTCATGCACTGATGGAAGCAATCGCTGATCTCGAGGGTGGTGAGGGTGCATGGCTTTATCCCACTGGTGTGGCGGCCATTTCTTCTGTCCTGATGGCACTTTTACGTCCAGGCGATCACCTCCTGCTTGTTGATACCATCTTTGGGGCGACTAAAGCCTGCTGTGATGAGGTTTTACAACGGTTTGGTGTAACCTATGACCTCTTTCCTTCAGATACCACTGACCTTACCCCTTACGTAAAAGAGAATACTAATCTCGTTTTTGTCGAATCACCCGGTTCTCAAACTTACGAGGTTATGGACTTACCTGCGCTGTGCACAAGCGCTCATAAGGCGGACTTGATCGTTGTAGCAGACAACACTTATGGATCCGGTTGGCTCTACCGCCCTCTAGAGCTGGGGTGTGATGTATCCATTATAGCGGGGACTAAATACCTTGGTGGACATGCCGATGTAATGATGGGAGCTGTGAGCGCGCGTGGTGAGGCTGCTAGTAAAATACGTAAAACCGCACATGTCACGGGTCAGACACTTGCGCCGGACGAGTCTTATGCAACGTTGAGGGGTATGCGCACTTTATCTTTACGGCTTGAACGGCACGAGGAAAATTCACTTGCTCTAGCGACTTGGCTCGCTGAGCGGCCTGAGGTTATACGTGTTTTGCACCCAGGCTTGCCTGTTCATCCGGGGCATGATATCTGGGCACGTGATGCCAGCGGATCTAATGGCTTGCTAAGTGTGGCCCTCATAGCGGGGGTTGATCTGGAGATTTTGCTAAACAGCTTACAGCTATTTGGTATTGGTAGTAGTTGGGGAGGATTCGAAAGTCTTGCTATGCCAATCTCGCCAGATCGAAGTAGAGCTTCGCTTATCGGACTACCAAAGGGAGGGAAGATAGTCCGGTTCCACGCTGGCCTCGAGCATATTGATGACCTGATTGCCGACCTCGATACGGCGTTATCCGTACTTACAATAAAAGGATAAGGTCGTGATGCAGGTACGAATCCATGAACGGTCTCAAAAAATCTCCTTTATTCTCAATGAGAATATGAAGGGATTTCTGGTTTCCGTTCTCGTTGCTATGGCTGCGAAATTTCTATCTGAGCATTACGGTGCTCCAGCTATGCTTATGGCACTTTTACTCGGTATGGCATTAAATTTTCTTTGCGATGATCCGCGTACCTACGTAGGTATCCAATTCACTGCTCGCAGCGTGCTACGTTTCGGCGTGGCACTGCTAGGGGTGCGTGTGAGTTGGGAAATTTTACTCAATCTCGGGCCGATGATTATCATCGGTGTCATTTTCGGCGTTTTTCTTACTATCGGGTTTGGCATTTTAATTGCTCGGCTCATGGGACGAGATAACGACCTTGGACTACTGACAGGAGGATCAGTCGCGATTTGCGGAGCCTCCGCCGCTATGGCTATCGCCGCAGTTTTGCCCTCGCGCAAAGGTGGCGACCGTGATCTGACGCTCACTGTGCTTTGTGTGACCGTGCTAAGTACGCTTACTATGATCATCTACCCAGTGCTGGTGAAAGTTTTAGGTTTCGATGCTGATATAGCCGGTATTTTCTTGGGGGCATCTATTCATGATGTAGCCCAAGTTGTTGGGGCTGGGTTCTCTATTTCTGATGAGACGGGTGAAATAGCTGTGCTGGTCAAGTTGATCCGCGTATCTATGCTGGCACCAGTTGTTCTGTTGCTATCTTTGAGGGTACGCCAGATGTTCGCCTCTAAAGAAGGAAGTCGCACGCAAATCTTGCCTGGGTTTCTATTGGGGTTTGCGTTGCTTGCCTTGCTGAACTCGCTTGGATTTATTCCTGAAGTATTGCAAACCTTTTTGACCGAGATTTCGGGCTGGGCTCTTTTGGTTGCCATTGCTGCTGTCGGAATTAAGACCTCCCTGCGCGGCATCATTTCAGTAGGGGGTACGGCCATAGTAATGCTTGCGGCAGAGACACTTTTTCTTGCATCTTTCATTTTAGGCTTAGTCATGTTGCTGCAAAAATGAGCGTTTTGTTCATGCTGCTTAAAAGCGGGGGCGGATAATGTATCCTTCCCCGCTTTTTATTGTGTGTTAGGCATGACGCGCAGCGCCTTTCAGGCGCTATCTGGTCAGCTGTGGTGGCTAGCTAGATGACTTGGGGATGAAAATAGCGGGAACCGTTAGCTGAACAGCAAAGGGCGTCCGTCGCGAGGCGGAATCTGAAGAAAGCTGAAGGCAAACTCCTGGCCCGACGAATAGGAATCGCCTATGAGGCGGCCAGATATGCGTGCGAGAGCAATGAGACTCGAAGCCCAATAGCTACCCGGTATTTGACGACGTCGTGCATTGGCATCAGGTCGCCAAAACCGCCTGCGCACCGTTTGGCGACGACGTTTACTCACGCTACAAAGCCTGGTGCGATGAGTATTTCTACCTCAAGCACCGCGATGAGACCCGCGGCGTGGGCGGGCTGTTTTTTGACGATCTCAACGACGGTAGCTTTTTGCATTTCAGCGTGCCGTTGGCGATAGTTTTCTAGACGCCTACTTGCCGATTGTCGAGCGCCGCAAAGCGGATGCCTGGGACGAACGCGAGCGGGAATTTCAGCTCTACCGTCGTGGCCGGTACGTGGAGTTCAACCTCGTCTGGGATCGAGGCACGTTGTTTGGCCTGCAAAGCGGTGGACGTACCGAGTCGATCTTGATGTCGATGCCGCCGCTCGCCCGCTGGGAGTATGCGTTCGTGCCTGAGAACGACAGCCCTGAAGCGCGACTCAATGCTTATCTTGTGCCCCGTGACTGGCTCGACGAAGCCTCCAGGACGCGTGGCGAGGAGGTTCTATGACTGATCGTTACGGTGTCTTTGGCAATCCCGTCGGCCACTCCAAATCGCCGATGATTCATGCTGATTTTGCCCGGCAAACAGGTCAGGACATTGACTATGAGGCTATTGAGCCGCCAGTAGACGCGTTGGCTGAGGCGTGGCGGCAGTTTTTCGCCGACGGTGGGCGTGGGGCCAACGTGACGGTGCCGTTTAAAACGGACGCCGTTACGCTATGCGATACACTCAGTCATCGTGCCCGCCGCGCGGGTGCCGTGAATACGTTGATCGCTGGGGGTAACGGCCTTACCTACGGTGACACCACCGACGGTATTGGGCTGGTGCGCGATTTGGCGTTTCATCGTGTGTCGCTTACCCAAAAGCGTGTGTTGGTGGTGGGCGCAGGCGGTGCTGTCCGGGGGATTATTGAACCGCTACTCAACGAGCAGCCAGCCTCGCTGGTGGTGGTTAACCGGACAGCAGCTAAGGCCGATCAGCTAGCCGAAGACTTTGCCGATCTTGGCGCTATACAAGGCGGCGGATTTGATAGCTTGAAAGGCACGTTTGATCTTGTGATCAACGGCACCAGCGCTAGCCTGACGGGTGAGCTTCCTCCATTACCTGATTCTCTGTTTGCGCCCAACGCTTGGGCATACGACATGATGTACGGCGCTGAACCGACGGTGTTTCTTCAGTGGGCTGGGCCACGCGGGGCGAAGTTGTTAGATGGATTGGGAATGCTGGTCGAGCAAGCCGCGGAATCGTTTTTCCTGTGGCGCAATGTGCGCCCTGAGACGGCCTCGGTGCGTGCGCGGCTACGCCAGTCGTTGAACTATTAAGGCCCTACGTTACAACACTCGGTTGTGGCAGCAGATAGCCAGTATCTGGCTCACCGAGGGATTAAAGCCCAAGTAGTTAGAGCTCATTCCAGTAGCAGTGTTGCTGCGTCTCGCAGCGAGAGACGCGGTATTCAAGCGCCTCTCCCTGCAGCCCTCGCGCAATACGACGAACCTCCAGTAGCGGAGAGCCTACCTCTACCCCTAGATGTTTCTGATCCTGAGCGTCTGCTGCAACAGCGAATAAACGCTCTTCCGCTTTTGCAACGCTCTGCTTAAACCGCTGCTGGTAGAGCTGGTAGAGCGTATTTGGCAATGTCTGAGGTTCGCTCTCCAGTGCCGGAAAGCGCGCTGCGTCCACTACCAGATTCTCCAGCAGTGCTGGCACCTCGTCTAAGACCCTGATCCGCCGTATATGCACCACCTCTGCATTTGCCGCAATCCCCAATACCTTCGCTTCCTCGACAGTGGCCGACCGCCGCTCGCGTAGTAGTACCTGGGAAATGGGCAGCGAGCGAGTACCGTCCAGACGCATGAGGTGAAAAAACTGAAATAATGAGCTATCGCTGTCGTGCATAGCAACGACGGTGCCCTTCCCCTGATGACGAATAACGACATGGTCGTTAGCCAATGCATCGACTGCTTTGCGAAGTGTTCCCACGCTAACACCGTATTCCTGCGATAGGGCTGACTCGCTAGGAATGAAGGTTCCGGGCGGCCAGGCGCCCGATACGATACGTGACACCAGTGCTTCCTTGATTTGTTGGTATAGCGGGCGATAGCTCGGTGTCGACTGGTCGTTCATGTTCGGTTCCTTGGAGTGCTGCTAGCCGGGTATTCAATAACGTCAATTAGGTTACTCAAGACAATAATATCAAAAAAACATGTAGAGGACTTGCTAACATCTATCATATATCATATATATGAGTGGAGGCTTCACAGCATCTGACTCACCGTGGTTTTCACAAGTGGGCATCGAGACAACGTTAATAAACCTCACACGTTGAGAGGAGACATCATGAGCATCGACTTCGTAGTGCATGATACCGACGATAGCGTCGGCGTCGCGGTGGTCGAGGGGATTCAGGCCGGTCAGGAGTTGACGGGGTGGGTTATGCAGGGAGATCAGACCATTACGTTCACCGTCAATGATCCCATCCCGATTGGTCATAAATTGGCAATCCGCGATCTGGCAGAGAATGACACCGTCATTAAGTACAGCGTCGATATTGGTCGCGTGATCAAGCCGATCAAGCAGGGTGAGCACCTGCACGTCCACAACGTTAAAACCAAGAGGTGGTAAAAATGGAAATCAAAGGTCGCAAATTTCTGGGCTATCGTCGCGAGAACGGACGTGTCGGTGTCCGTAATCACGTTATCGTTATGCCAGTTGACGACATTTCCAACGCTGCCGCCGAAGCCGTCGCCAATAATATCAAGGGCACCCTGGCGTTGCCCCATGCCTATGGCCGGTTGCAGTTCGGCCCAGATCTGGATCTGCACTTTCGCACCCTGATTGGGATTGGTTGTAACCCCAACGTTGCTGCGGTGATCGTGATTGGTATCGAGCCGGGCTGGACCAATAAAGTCGTGGATGGCATCAAGTCCACCGGCAAGCCTGTTGAAGGTTTCTGGATCGAGCAGAACGGCGATCACAATACTATCTGCTCGGCTTCCAAAAAGGCGCGCGAGTTTGTGCAGCATGCCAGCGAGCTGCAGCGTGAAGAGTGCGACATTAGTGAGCTATGGGTCTCTACCAAGTGTGGCGAGTCCGATACCACCTCTGGCCTGGCGTCCTGCCCAACCACCGGTAACGCCTTCGATAAGCTCTACGACGCAGGCTGTACCTTGGTCTTTGGTGAAACATCCGAGCTGACCGGTGGCGAGCATCTGGTCGCCGAGCGATGCGCTACGCCCGAGGTGCGTGAGCAGTTCCAGGCGATGTTCGACCGCTACAGCGACATGATTGATCGCCACAAAACCAGTGATCTCTCTGAGTCCCAGCCAACCAAGGGCAATATTGAAGGTGGCCTGACGACTATCGAAGAGAAAGCGCTTGGCAACATCCAGAAAATTGGTAAGCGCTGTATGGTGGACGGTGTGCTCGATAAAGCCGAAGCACCCACCGGGTCAGGGCTGTGGTTCATGGACTCATCGTCGGCGGCGGCCGAGATGGTGACGCTGTGTGCGGCGGCCGGTTATGTCGTGCATTACTTCCCCACCGGTCAGGGCAATGTTATCGGCAACCCCATCTTGCCGGTCATCAAGGTCTGCGCCAACCCACGCACCATGCGTACCATGAGCGAGCATGTTGATGTCGATGTGACGCATATCCTCAGACGCGAGATGGATATGGATCAGGCGGGTGACGCGTTGTTGGAAATGACGCTGCGTACCGCTAATGGTCGTCACACTGCGGCTGAGGCTCTGGGGCATCGTGAATTCGTACTGACGCGTCTCTACGAAAGTGCCTGATGCTTTTTGGCGCCCTTAAAGATGTTGGGGCGTCGCCTTCATCAATTAACCACCACAATAGGAGGGAGTGTTTTCTACCGTGCACCGTGAATGTAGTGCAAGCACGGTGCTGTTGGCTCGCAAGTTAACAACGACAATGACAACGACAATACTTGGAGAATGAATCATGCGACTCTCAATTTCCATCGGTCTAGCGACCGGTCTCGGCTTGTCCCTCGCCAGCGCTCTGACCACAGTGGCTCTGGCGGACGACTTTCCTTCAAAGAATGTTCAATACGTGATCCCCTTCGGCCCTGGCGGTGAGTCCGATATCAGCGCCCGGCTACAGCAGAAGTACTTCGAAGAAATCACCGGCGAGCAGTTGATTGTGCAGTACATGCCTGGCGGCGGTGGCGCTGTAGGTTGGTCTCAGCTCTCTGACATGCCGGCTGATGGCCACACGATCATGGGATCCAACCTGCCACATATTATCCTCAAGCCCATGGGGCAGGATGTCGGTTTCAAGACCGAAGAACTCAACAACTTTTTCTATTTCCACTATTCACCCGATGCCATCCTGGTTCGCAATGATAGCCCCCATGAGACCCTGGATGACTTGATTCAGGCGGCCGAAGAGGCGCCCGGGGCTGTCACCTTTTCCGGTAGCGGCACCTATAGTGCCAACGATGTCGCCAATACGCGTTTCCAGCAGTTGGCAGATGTCACCACAACCTATATTCCGTTCAAGGGAACCGGCGCAGCCGTTACGGCGCTGTTAGGCGGACAGGTACAGGCAGAGTGGGGTTACACCACAGTGGCGGCCAACCACCAGGACAAAGTCCGTATGCTGGCGGTCGCTTCTGAGGAACGTCACCCCATGTTCCCGGATGTGCCTACCTTCCAGGAGCTTGGCTATGACATGGTCGGTGGCGCTTATCGCGGCATGGCGGTACCCGAGGGAACCCCTGAGGACGTTCAGCAGCAGCTCTCTGATATCTTCCAGCAGATCAACCAGAACCCTCAGTTCCGGGAAGAGATGCAGGATCTTGGCTTCGTGCTAATGGATGTTCCGTTGGAAGAAGTGGATGCCTTCATGGCGGAGCGCATGGATGTTTACGAGGCGTCTGCGCGTGAACTCGGCCTGATCGAGTAACCTCCGGGAGAGGCGTCGTATGGAAATTTTTAGTCATGCACTAGGCGCTCTGTCACCGTTAAACCTGGGGTTGGCGCTGTTGGGTGTCGCCTCAGGGATCATCATCGGGGCGCTGCCCGGCCTTTCGGCTACCATGGCCGTGGCCGTGCTCGTTCCGGTGACCTTCGGCATGGCGCCAGAGTCGGCACTCATCATGCTGGGTGCCATTTACACCGGGGCGATCTATGGCGGCTCCTATTCAGCCATTCTGGTCAACACGCCGGGGACACCCTCGGCGATAGCCACAACGTTTGATGGCTTTCCGATGGCCAAACGGGGAGACGGTGATCTTGCGGTAACCCTTTCGACATTGGCCTCGGTTGTTGGGGGCCTGGTCGGTGTGTTGGCGTTGTTGACACTGGCGCCGTTATTGGCTCAGGTGGCGCTCAGCTTCGGGCCTGTGGAGTACTTCTGGCTGGCCATTTTCGGGCTCACGCTGATTTCAGCGCTGTCCGAGGGGTCTACCCTAAAAGGCTTTATGGGCGCGGGCTTCGGGCTGCTGTTATCCACCATCGGTGTGGCGGTGGTGGGGGGAGATATTCGTTACACGTTCGGCTCCCAGGTGTTGCTGGGCGGTATCGAAATAGTCTCGGCGTTAATAGGGCTGTACTGCATTCCGGTGCTGATTGACCTGGTCGCTACCCCTGAATCCCACCTTAAGGTCGATGAAGAACAGCGTGGCATTCGTTTGCGTGAGGGCCTTAAACACGCCTGGATCGGCAAGCTCAACCTGTTGCGTTCGGCCTCCATCGGCACGGGGGTAGCGATCTTGCCCGGCGCCGGCGGGTCGATTGCCAGTCTGGTGTCTTATTCGGAAGCCAGACGTGCCGCCAAGGATTCCAGTTCCTTCGGCAAGGGAAACCCCCAGGGGGTGCTGGCGACCGAAGCGGCCAACAATGCCACCGTGGGTGGCGGTTTTATCCCGACGTTAGTGTTGGGTATTCCGGGCACACCGCCGGATGCCGTGATCCTGGGCGCTTTGTTAGTGCAGGGCTTTCGTACCGGGCCTGAGCTTTTCACCACCAACGCCAACATCACGTACACCTTCGTTGCAGGGCTGTTTATTGCCACTTGTTTGCTGCTGCCATTGGGATTGCTGATCGGCCGCTATGCCTTCAAATCCATCATTAGCGTTCCCAAGGCGTTGCTTGTTCCCACCATTGCGTTCATGACGGTGATTGGTACCTATGCGATCCGCAACAGCGTCAGCGACGTGATCATCATGCTGACCTTGGGCGTCATGGGATGGCTGCTTAACCGCTATGGCTTCAAACCATCGCCGATCGTGCTGGGCCTGATCCTGGGGCCTATCGCCGAGCAGGGCTTTGTGCAGGGTTTTCTGATGGGGCGGGCAAGTGGTTCCTATGCCGTGATGTTCTTTGGTGGACCGATTTCGTTGACGATCATCGCTCTGTCGATTCTCAGCGTCTTCTATCCACTGATCAAGGCTCGCCGTGCCCGGCGGCGTAACCCGAACGGTGCGGGTGATCCTCATCAGGAGGTTTTGTAATGACGAAGGGGCTCTCTAGAAGTAAAACACTGCCTGGTATCCAGGCAGCTTGCTCGGCGCGTTCCGAGTTCCTGATGCCAATGTTGTTCATCGCTATAGGCGGTATTTGTCTATGGCAGAGTCAGGACATGAGCCAGCTTGGTGCTATTTTCCCCGTCACCATCGCGATAGTGACCATCTTTTCGGGGGTACTGCGGCTTGGCCAACTGATAATGCGCGGGGTATCAAGCAACACCGAGCGAGACCGGGGGTCGACCCCGCGGCGGGTACTGCTGGTGTTAGCGATGACGGTCTGGGCATTAATCATGCCATGGGCGGGCTTTCTGCTGGCGGGACTGGTGAGCTTCGTTACCTTGATGATGATTGCTCAATACCGTCCCTGGACACCACGGCGGCTAATAGGGCACCTGATCAGCGGCATCGTACTGGTGGCATGTTTCTACGGCCTGTTTGCTTTACTGCTCAATGTGCCTCTGCCGGTGGGGCGGTGGTGGATGTAATCAATCGGTCTCTGTCGCGGCATACAACAACCGATACCGGGTCTGGCTCGGTAACAGGAGCAAAATACCTATGAATAAAATTGTCATTACCGAGTTTATGGATGAGGGAGCTGTCCTGAGCCTTAAAGACGGCTTCGAGGTGACCTTTGATACAGGGCTGGTCGATGATCGCCGGGCTCTGCTTGAGGCCGTTGCCGACGCTCACGCTATCATCGTGCGCAACCGCACCCAGGTAGATGCCGAATTATTGGCGGCCGCTCCCCACCTCAAGGTTGTTGGGCGATTAGGTGTGGGGCTCGACAACATCGATCTAGAGGCTTGTGAAGCTCAAGGCGTCGTGGTTAAACCGGCGCATGGCGGCAATGGCAGTTCGGTCGCCGAGTATGTGCTGACCGGTATCCTGATATTGCGCCGCCAGGCTTACTTCTCCAGCCAGGCAATGTTGGCAGGAGAATGGCCCCGCCAGGCGTTGATCGGTCGCGAAGGGAGCGGCTGTACGCTAGGACTGGTCGGCTTTGGAGCCATCGCGCGCGAGACGGCACGGCGGGCGCTTGCCCTGGGTATGAACGTGGTTGCTTTCGATCCGCATCTAGCGGCAGATGCGCCTGAATGGGCCGGTGTGGCACGCCAAGATAGCCTCGCAACATTGCTGGAAGTGTCTGATGCGGTCAGTCTTCACGTGCCCCTGACCGATGAGACACGTCATCTGATTGATGATGAGGCCTTAAGGCGCATGAAGCACGATGCCATTTTGGTCAACGCCGCACGGGGCGGCATTGTGGATGAAAGGGCGTTGGCAGCGGCGCTGACTGATGGTCGATTGGCCGGAGCGTTGCTCGATGTCTTTGAGCAGGAACCCCTGCCGAGTGGCTCGGTGCTTGACGGTGTGCCGAATCTTATCCTGACGCCACACATCGCCGGTGTCACTGAGGAATCCAACGCACGTATCAGTCAGATGACCGCCGACAATGTCCGTGAGGTATTAGAGTGGATAGAGGTGAGCGTATGAACGATAACATCGAGCTCACACTCAAGCAGGCCCGGGAGTTGGCTGTAGCGGCGATGCGCGGTAAAGGCTTCGGTGAGGCTGAGGCCACGGTGACTGTCGAGGCGTTGCTGGCGGCTGAGCTAGACGGGCTAGCCTCTCATGGTCTGTCGCGGTTGCCTTTCTATCTAGACCAGGCAGCTAGCGGCAAGGTCGATGCCTCGGCGGTCACACATATAGAGGTTAATGGCGCCGTGGTACGCGTTGATGCAGGGCATGGTTTGGCTTTCCCAGCCGTCGACCAGGGCCTTAAAGCTGGCTATGAATGCGCGGATCGGCTTGGGATTGCCGCAGTATCCATCGCTCGTTCCCATCACTTTGGTGTGGCAGGAGCGCCGGTAGAGGCCGCGGCTCGTCGTGGCTATCTAGCCTTGGCTTTCAGCAATGCGCCCTCGGCGATGGCACCCTGGGGGGGTAATCAAGCCTTGTTTGGCACCAATCCTATTGCGTTTGCATGCCCTCGCCGTGACGGTGATCCGCTGCTGATCGATCTATCGCTATCAAAGGTCGCGCGCGGCAAGGTGATGATGGCAAAGAAGCGGGGAGAGTCGATCCCAGAAGGCTGGGCGCTGGATGTTGAAGGTCACCCAACAACCAACCCTGATGAAGCAATTGCGGGCAGTATGGTGCCCGCCGGTGACGCAAAAGGGGCGGCCCTGGCACTGATGGTAGAACTTCTCACCGCGGGGCTTTCAGGTAGTCATTTCGGCTTCCAGGCAAGTTCTTTTTTCGACGCTGACGGTGCGCCGCCTGGCGTTGGTCATCTGATTTTGCTGTTCGATCCGCAGCGTTTCTCATCGGGTTTCGTTGAGCATGCCGAGAGTTTATTTGCCGCGATGCAGGAACAGCCTGGTGTACGTATGCCTGGAGATCGTCGCTTTCAATTGCGTCGAGAGCAAAATGACCACGTCATGTTGCCCACCTCTGTCGTGGCCGCTCTAAAGGCCCATGCTGAAGGAAGCTGAATAGCTTATTTTTCCTCAGCACTGGGCCGGTAGGTTCCTAAGCTACTAACGCGACCATGATGTCTCTTGATAATTCAGATCAGCAAAGCGTTCCGGCGCTTTGCAAGGGTTGTCACGGCCATAACAATCGACGCCATTGTTGAGGTTAAAAGCCAACCTCACAGCGCCACATGCTTTTGGACGGGCATGCCAGTACTAGGAGAGTAGGCACATGAAGCCACCAATATTCACGACACCTGAGGCTGGTTGGTCTTCTCGGTTGATCCGTCAGGTTGGTAACGTCCGCGATATTGGTCGTGGTCTGTTAGTGTGCGTCACCATCGCGCTGGCCACTACGTTTATCGCTGACCACTATGGAGGCCCAACGCTTCTGTATGCGTTGCTATTTGGTATGTCGCTGCACTTTTTGAGTGAAGAGGGGCGTTGTCGTGAGGGTATCGAATTTGCCGCTCGCACCGTCCTTCGCCTGGGAGTGGCACTGCTGGGAGCGAGGATGACGTTCGAGCAAGTGGGTGAGCTGGGCATCGTGCCTGTGCTCACTGTGATTGGTTCGGTGGCCATCGTCATTCTGTCGGGCGCGGTTTTGGCGAGGATGCTGGGTTTACCGCGTGATCTTGGCCTGTTGACTGGAGGGTCGGTTGCCATCTGCGGTGCATCGGCAGCATTGGCGCTGTCAGCGGTGATGCCGCGTCATGAGAACAGTGAACGTAACACCATTCTCACGGTGGTGGGTGTGACCACACTCTCAACCGCTGCCATGGTGATTTACCCATTGATCGCTGGAGCTTTAGAGCTGGCTAATGTCCAAGCCGGGATCTTCTTGGGAGGCACTATCCACGATGTGGCTCAAGTGGTGGGTGCTGGCTATATGATCTCGGATGAAACAGGCGACATTTCAACACTGGTCAAATTGGTGCGAGTAGCCATGCTAGTGCCGGCAGTGATGATTTTCATGTGGCTTTTTCGAGCGTCGCGTCAAGAGGGAGGAGCGTCGGGAAAAGTGCCGAGGCTGCCGGGTTTCCTGGTGGGTTTTGTGATTTTGGTCGTGGTTAACAGTTTGGGGTTGATTCCCGAGTCGGTGAATGAGGGGATGTCGACGCTGTCTCGTTGGTGTCTCGTCACGGCGATTGCAGCACTGGGTATCAAAACGTCATTCCAGAAACTTGCGGTGGTGGGGTGGAAGCCGGTGATACTAATGGTTCTGGAAACGGTGCTACTGCTGGCCATCGTGCTTGGTGTGGTGCTGTTTGCGGGGCTATAGGGGCATAGTAGACTAAGCCGACGCGCTATGGCGCGCCGGCTGAGGAGGTCATTATCGTCCGCGAGATTTCCGAACGGTTATGGGCGCGGACAGTTAGGCGTACGGCCATTGTTGCGGGCTTGCTCGTAAGTGGCCAGGGCGTTATTCATATCGGCTTCCAGCCCGTCTATCCGCTGGCCTTGGCTGGGGTGGGTCGACATCCAGGCCGGCGGTTGGCCGCCGCTAGTTGCTTTTTGCATGTTCTGCCAGAGGGTAACGCTGGCTCGCGGGTCAAACCCGGCTTGAGCCATTAGTTGCAGCCCGATAGTATCCGCCTCGCTTTCATGGCGGCGTGAGAAAGGCAGCATAATGCCGTATTGCGCCCCCATTCCCAATACCCCCATCAGTTGTTCGCTCTGAATGCCCGCGGTGCTGGAAATTACCGAGAGGCCTAGCTGAGTAGCGCTTTGGGTCGAGGCTCGCTCATTGGCGTGCTTGGCCAGTACGTGGCCGATTTCGTGAGCAACAACAGAGGCTAGCTGGTCTTGGCTGGTAGCGATATCCAGCATGCCGGTATGCACGCCCATGTAGCCGCCGGGCAGGGCAAAGGCATTGGGGGTTTCTTCTTCAAAGACGCGGATCTGCCAGTCGAGCTGTTGCTGCGCCTGGGGGAGTTCCGCGACGACGGCATCCGCGATACATTGCACGTAACGCTGGCTTGCCTGGCCGGCTGCTGGCAACTCTTGTTGATATTGGCTGAAGGCTTGGCTGCCCATGTTATTGAGTTCTTCATCGGACAACAGCAATAGCTGCGAACGTCCGGTGGGCGACGTTGTGCAAGCTGCGATAGATGCACATAGGGCAGTGATAGCGAGAGGGCGAAGCCAGCGCATGGGATATTTCCTTTTCAACGAGTGAATTCCTAGCACACAAGATAACTAGTGTACGGGGTAAATCAATTCTCGTGAGCATAATTCATTAAGAGAGGCTTTATGGATGCCGAATTGAGTCAGCGGTTAACACAGTTACTCGACCACTTAGACCACTGGTTGCCGCCAGCACCCGAGCCGGTCAATTGGCAAACCGAGGTTGCCGCACTGTGGCAGCGTCACCCGTTAGGCGGTAGGTTAGTGGCGGTGCCGCCGCGCGATGCGTTAACGCTGGATGACTTGCTAGGCATTGAACGGCAAAAGGCGGCGCTGGTGGACAACACCCGCGCGTTTTTACGCGGTTTGCCTGCCAACCACGCGCTGTTGTGGGGGGCGAGAGGCAGCGGTAAATCGTCGGTGGTGCGCGCGCTGCTAAACGCATTAGCTGGCGAAGGGCTGCGCTTAGTGCAGATCGACCGGCACGAGCTCTCAAGCTTACCGATACTGGTAGAACAGCTGCGCCATCAACCCCAGCGGTTTGTAGTGTATTGCGACGACCTTTCCTTTGAAGGCAACGATGATGCCTACAAGGCGCTTAAAAGCGTGTTGGATGGCGCGTTGACCGGCCCGCCTGAGAATGTGCTGCTCTACGCGACGTCCAACCGACGGCATTTGTTGCCTGAATCGATGGACGACAACAGCGGCACGCGTCTCGTGGGAGAGGAGTTGCACCATGGCGATGCGGTGGAAGAAAAAATATCGCTATCGGATCGGTTTGGCTTGTGGCTGAGCTTCCATCCGTTCAACCAGGCTACCTATTTGGACATGTGCGCCCATTGGGTCGAGCGCGTAGGCGGTGAGGTTAGCTTTGATGACGCGGCGCGCGCCGAGGCGCTGCGCTTTGCGACCTTGCGCGGCGGGCGCAGCGGCCGCACTGCCTGGCAGTTTGCGGCCCACTGGGTAGGCCGCAAAAGGTTACACGCCAACGGCTAGACATGTAGCGATCAACGGCGGCTTTTACGCGCTTCTTTGGTGCGATTAAGTTCGCGCTTTTTAGCCTTCTCTTTGTCGCTGGCGCCCGCCATGTGATCGAACGGGTTATCGCCGGAGCGAAACTCGAAGCGCATAGGGGTGCCGCGCACTTTCAACACCTTGCGGAAGGTGTTGGTCAAATAGCGGCGGTAGGCGTCAGGGAGAGAGGCGGTCTGATTACCATGCACAACGATAATCGGCGGGTTGCTACCACCCTGGTGGGCCATGCGCAGCTTGATGCGTCGCCCATGGATCATCGGCGGTGGGTGCTGGCTGACGGCGTCCTGCAGCAAAGTGGTTAAGCGGTTGGTGGACCAGTGGGCGTTAGCGGCATCAAAGGCGCGCTCAATCGACGGATAAAGGTCGCCAACGGCGGTACCATGCAACGCCGAGATAAAGTGCATCTCGGCGTAGTCGGCAAAGCCCAGGCGGCGCTTAATTTCGTTGCGCATTTTATCCTTGGCGTCGCTTTCCAGGCCGTCCCATTTGTTAACCGCCAATACCAGCGCACGACCGGTGGTGAGCACGTAATCGAGCAGGTGCAGGTCTTGCTCAACCAGCCCGCTGCGCGCATCCAGCACCATGACCGCCACGTGACACGCTTTGATTGCGTCGAGGGTCTTGATGATCGAGAACTTCTCGGCGATTTCGCTGACGTTCTTGCGACGCCTGACACCGGCGGTATCGACCAGCACATAGGGTTTGCCGCGTCGCTCGAAAGGAATTTCGATAGCATCACGCGTTGTGCCGGCTTCGTCGAAGACCACCACGCGTTCTTCACCCAGTAGGCGATTGACCAGCGTCGATTTACCTACGTTGGGACGTCCGATAACGCCGATACGAATGCCCTTTGTACCGGTGTCGGCAGGGATGTCGGCGTCGCGCTCGGGGAAGGGCTCAAGCACGGTATCCATTAAGGTCGAGACGTTGCGCCCGTGGGCGGCGGCAATCGGCCAAGGATCGCCGAGGCCCAGCGACCAGAAGTCGCCCATCGCCGAGTGTTCTTCCAGGCCGTCGGTTTTATTGACCACCAGCCAGGTCTTTTTCTGATTGACCCGTAAGTGATTGGCAATGGCCTGGTCGGCCACGTTCAACCCCGCCCGCGCATCGACCATAAACATGACGATATCGGCTTCGTCGATCGCCGCTAGCGACTGTTCGGCCATCACGGCGTCGATGCCTTCTTCGTCGCCGCTAATGCCGCCCGTGTCGATTACCGTATAGGCTTTGTTGCCCAGCATGCCATTGCCGTACTTGCGGTCGCGGGTAAGGCCTGGAAAGTCGGCCACCAGCGCATCCCGCGAGCGGGTCAGGCGGTTAAACAGCGTCGACTTGCCCACATTGGGGCGGCCGACTAACGCAATCACGGGTGTCATGGAGAGACTTCCAGGGTTTCTAAGTGTCCGTCATTGGCCAAGACGTGAATCACGTCGCCTTCGGTGACGGCGGGGACGCTAATGCCAGAACCGTCGATCTCGGTGCGGCCAACAAGGTCACCTTCTCGGGCATCGATCAGGTGAAGATAGCCTTCAAAGTCGCCGAAAACCAAACGGCCATCGGCAAATGCAGGCGCAGTTAGCCAGCGGTCTTCTAATTCGTCGTTACGCCATACTTCCTGGCCGTTGTTGGTGTCGATGGCCACAACGTGGCTTTCATCGGTCACTACAAACAGGTAATCACCCACTAACACAGGCGCGTGGCGGCTCGATAATTCACGCTCCCAGATTACGCTACCGCGCGTGGCTTCCAGCGCGACCAGTCGGCCGTTATAGCTGGTAACGAACAGGCGGCCATCCTGGCTGAGAACGGGCTGGCCGGTGAGGTCGACCAGGCGTTCGACTTCGCTACGGCCACTGGGGGTGGCAATTTGCATATCCCACAGTGGTTGGCCGTTGCGGTTGTCGAGGGTAGCCAAGCGGCCATTGGCGAGGCCGACGAAGCTGACCGGCTCGATGACCAATGGGGTGCCGGTGCCACGCAGTGTGAGCGATGGCTGAGAGCTGGTATATACCCAGCGCTCTTCACCGCTTTCGCGATCGAGGGCGGTGACCTGTCCGTCGATGCTTTGCACAACCAGTAATTGTGGGTTGGCCTGCGGAGCAGCTAATACTTCGCTGGACACCCGTGAGCGCCAGTTAACGCTGCCGTCGCGTTGATCCAGTGAAATGACTTCACCGTTGCGGGTTCCCAGGTAGACCTGTCCGGCAATCGCGGTTAGCGCGCTTGAAACGGGTGTCTCGAGGTCGACTTCCCAGCGTTCTTCGCCGCTGTCAGCCGCGAAGGACATCACCACGCCTTCGGCGTCGGCGGCAAACACATTATCGCCTTCGCGCGCCGGTGCAATCGGGTAACGCGCACGCCCCAGCCCGTCGCCTACGTCGCGCTGCCAAAGGCTCTCAAGGGTCGAGCTTTCCTCGATGCTGCTCAGTTCTTTGGGAGTATAAGCAGGTTCGCTTTGGGTCGCGCAACCGGCTAACAAGGCCAGTGCGGTGGCGCCTAGGGCAACGCGCATTATTGGGGTTGAAAACATAGGGTTCATTGAGCTGTCTCCTCAGCGCCGAGATCGTCAAGCTTGAACTGCACGCCATACAACGGTTGGTCTTGTTGCTGTGCCAGCTCAAGGGCGTTTTGCCAAGCGTCGCGGGCCTCATCAGTTTGGCCAAGTGCCAGGTAGGCATTGCCCTGTACGTTGGCTTGCTGCGCGGCTAAGGCTTCGGTAATCGGTTCGCTGAGCCATTCCAGGGCACGTTCAGGCTGGTCGTTGGCGATGGCGATACGCGCCAAACGCAGCCACGCCAGGCTTTGTACGTAGCGCCGAGACGACGATTCAGCTACCTCGGTGAGTGCCGCCGTGGCGCTGTCCAGGTCGTCTTGCTGGACGGCCAGACGGGCTTCCAGCAGCAAAGCGAGCTCGGCATACAATGTGTCGTCGTGCTCGCTGACAATCTCATCGACCAACTCGCGTGCTTGGCTAAGCTGGGAGTCGTTCATGTCGTCCCCTGCTGACAGGCTGACGAGCTGTTGATAACGTATCGATGCCGCTTCCGCTTTCCCGGCTTGGTAGTCTTGCCAAGCGTTCCAGCCAAAAACGCCAGCAGCGGCAAGGGCAGCACCGGCTATCAATGACGTGCCGTTTTCTTTCCACCAGCGCTTCACTGCATCCAACTGCTCTTCTTCGCTTCTAAGCTCCGCCACGGGCGGCCTCCTATTCAACGATAACCGCCGCCTTGGTGCCGCGGTCATAATGGATTGAGATGCAGGACAACCTGCAGCCCGTTTATTGAGAGTGCGTCAGCTGCTCGCTGAGTGTATGGGCCAACGCTGATTGGGGAATGCGTTGTTGGGCCTGGTCGTCGCGCAAGGCTTTGAGCGTGATAGCCTGCTCGGCTATTTCGTCTTCCCCTAATAGCAGCGCAAAGGGCGCACCGCTTTTATCGGCTTTTTTCATGCGGCTTTTGAAACTACCGCCGCCGCAGTGAAGCTGCATCCGCAGCCACGGCAGTTCGCTACGCAGCTGTTCTGCTAGCGTCATGGCAGCAATAGTGGCCGTATCGTCCATTGGCAGTAGGTACACGTCACAACCGCCTAGCGCCTCGTCAGGCACCAGGTCGAGGGTTTCGAGCAGCAAAATAAGTCGTTCAATCCCCATGGCAAAGCCGACCCCTGGCGTGGGCTTGCCACCGAGTTGCTCAACCAATCCATCGTAACGGCCGCCGGCGCACACAGTGCCTTGGCTGCCTAGCGCCGTCGTGGTCCACTCGAACACGGTGCGCGAATAATAGTCGAGCCCGCGCACAAGACGTGGGTTGATGACATACGCAATACCCGCCGCGTCGAGCATGGTTTTTAGCTGCTCAAAGTGGGCTTGCGATGGTTCGTCGAGGTTATCCATCAGGCGTGGTGCGTTATCGAGCATCTCGGCCATGGCGGGATTTTTGGAATCGAGAATACGCAGCGGATTGCTGGTTAACCGCCGCTGCGAGTCTTCGTCGAGCATCTCGCGATGCTGTTCAAAGTAGGCCACGAGTTTGTCGCGGTAGGCGGCGCGGGCCTCACTGGAACCCAGCGAATTAAGCTCAAGCGTGACGTGCTCCATCAAGCCTAATTCTTGCCATAGCCGGGCAGACAGCAAAATGACTTCAGCATCAATATCCGGGCCTTCAAACCCGTACGCCTCGACGCCCACTTGATGAAACTGGCGATAACGGCCTTTTTGCGGGCGCTCATGACGGAACATCGGCCCTTGGTACCACAACCGTTGGGTTTGGTTGTACAGAAGACCGTGTTCCATGGCGGCGCGGACGCAGCTTGCGGTGCCTTCGGGACGCAGGGTGAGGCTGTCACCGTTGCGGTCTTCGAAGGTGTACATCTCTTTTTCGACGATGTCGGTCACTTCGCCGATAGAGCGTGCGAATAGGGCGGTTTGCTCGACGATCGGCATGCGTATTTCGGCAAAACCGTAGCGCTGCATTAACTGACGAACTTTCTCTTCAAAAAACTGCCAGCGTGGGCTATCGCTGGGCAATAGATCGTTCATGCCACGGATGGCTTGAATTTTTTTGGCTACAGACTTGCTCAAGGCAAACTCCCTGGTCGGCTATCTCGCAAAACGATTAAACGCTGCGGGCGATCGTATTTTCTTCTTGCTGCTGTTTTTCGCGCACTTTGTCGCGGATCAGCCGCTCCAAGTCATCGACAAGATGGTCATTGCGCAATTTGCTGGCAGGTTTACCGTCGATATACACCAAGTTGGCGGGGCTGCCGCCGGTGAGGCCGATATCGGTTTCCTTGGCTTCACCCGGTCCGTTAACAACGCAGCCAATGACCGAGACATCGAGGGGGGTCATCACGTCTTCCAGCCGCTCTTCAAGCTGGTTCATGGTGCTGATGACATCGAAATTCTGCCGTGAACAACTTGGGCAGGCAATAAAGTTGATGCCTTTTGACCGCAGTTTCAGGCTTTTCAACATGTCGTAGCCGACTTTGATCTCTTCGACCGGGTCGGCCGCCAACGAGACGCGAATGGTATCGCCGATGCCATCCATCAGCAGCATGCCCAGGCCAATAGAGGATTTGACCGTGCCTGAACGAAGCCCACCTGCCTCGGTAATACCCAAGTGCAGCGGTTGTTCGATCCGGGTGGCCAGATCGCGGTAGGCAGCGACCGCCATAAACACATCCGACGCCTTAACGCTGACTTTGAATTCGGGGAAGTCCAGGCGATCCAGGTAGTCGATATGGCGCATGGCGGACTCGACGAGTGCCGCAGGGGTGGGTTCACCGTATTTTTTTTGCAGATCTTTTTCTAAAGAGCCCGCGTTAACGCCGATACGGATGGGGATGCCATGATCCCGGGCGGCGCTGACCACTGCTTTTACGCGGTCTTCACGGCCAATGTTACCGGGGTTGATGCGCAGGCAATCGACGCCCAACTCGGCCACCCGCAGGGCGATTTTATAGTCAAAGTGAATGTCGGCGACCAGCGGCACGTTTGCTAAACGTTTGATTTTGCCAAAGGCTTCGGCGGCGTCCATATCGGGGACTGACACGCGCACGATATCAGCCCCGGCTTTCTCTAACTGTTGAATTTGCCCCACGGTCGCAGCCACGTCGAGCGTGTCCGTGTTGGTCATGCTCTGAACGGCAATGGGGGCATCTCCCCCCACCGCCACGTTCCCCACGTGGATTTTACGTGAAGCTCGGCGCTGGATGGGCGATTGAGCGTGCATAAGTCGGGTTATTCTCCCAGAGTGAATCGAGCAACGTTGTTGGCACCTGCGCGAGAGGTTAAGTCGACTGCCTCTCCTTGATAGCGCATTTCAACACCGGTGACGTTGCCGACGGTGAGACGAAACGGTGCCTGGCCTTCGACCTCAGCAGAGGTGCCGGGTTGCTGAAGGCCCACCAGTACGCGCTGATTGTTGGCATCGATAATTTCCGTCCACGACTGTTCGTTAAACGTCAGCGTTAAGCGGTTGGAGTCGACGTCGCCGCTGTCAGTGTCCGCATTGGCGTCATCAGACGTGGCGTTAGCGTTATCGTCGCTTTCGTTGTCCGTTGCAGCAAGCCCCGTTGCTTGATCCGCTTGCTGGTTATCGTCTAATAGAGTTGGATCGGCCGGGTCAACGTTGGTTTCCGTGTCGTTGGTCGAGCCTTCAGCGGCGACTTCATTGTCCATTGCATCGTCGCGAGCGGCCGCGTTGCTCGTGGTTGGGTCGGGTTCTGACGCCGCCTCGGGTTCGCTGGAGAAGGCTGTTGGGTCGTCAGCCAGGGCTGGTTCATCGGTTAGCCCGCCGCCGGCGCCATCCTGTTCCACTGGGTCATTCATAGTGGAGGACGATTCCAGGTTGGGTAGTTCGCTGCCGCCACGGCTCTGCCACCACATTACGGTGACGGCAATTAGCGCGACGATGATTAATAGCGTCACCAGTTTAAATAGCCAAGCACCCAGGCGTGACGGTGGCTTGGTCACCGTGACGGGGGTCACTTTGCGATCAATGTCGCCTTCGCCATAGCGTGCTCGGTAAGCATCCAATACCTCGCGTTCATCGATGGCGAGGTATTTGGCATAGGCGCGTAGGTAACCGCGCCGATAGGTCGCCACTGGAATTTCACTGTAGTCATCGTTTTCCAGGCCTTCTATGACGGCCGGGCGTAGGTTCAACGCCCGCGCGACATCATTGAGGGGAAGGTTGAGTTGTTCACGGCGCCGAGCCAGCATTTTTCCGGGTGAATCGTTAACGTTGTTTTCGCTATCTTGTGACGGTGTCTCGCTCATAGCTGAGCATCCTTCATTTAATAATCGGTGATCAGGGCGTCCATCGGTCAGTCGGCGTTCAGTTGACGCTGGTAATCAGCGGCAGCCGCGTGGTCGCCTCGGGCCTTGGCAATATCAACAGCCAGTGACAGCGCGTTTTGACTCGGCCCGGCAAGCTGCAGATACCTTTGCAGCGGTGCCCACGCCTCGGTGTAATTGCCCTGTGAATATTCGAGTTCAGCTAACATAAAATACCCGCGGGGGTTGCGCGGATCGATCCGCTGCGCCCGCTTCAAGCGCTCTCGTGCTAAGTCGGTCTTGCCCAGGGCTAAATAGCACTGCCCCAGGTTGGCAAAAAGCTGCGTACGATTGTCGTACTGGGCGTCTTGGGAAGCGTTTTCGAGTTGCTCGCAGGCGGCTTCCACTCGGCCTTCTTGGTAGAGAAATGCGGCGTAGTTGTTACGCGCGCGTGTAAAATTAGGAGCTTTATCAATGGCACGCTGGAAATACTCATCGGCCAAATTATTTTCGCCTTGACGCTGGTAGACCAAGGCAATGGCCTGCAGCGCTTCCGCGTTGTCGGGTGCAATCTCAAGCGCTCGGTCTAATGCTTTTAGCGCTCTAGGGAGATTATCACGCTCTAAATAAGCCACCCCAAGCTGCGTGTAGGCTGAGGCAGCCTCGGGCGTTGACGGCGAGGAGGGCACATTGGAAGAGGAGGCACAGCCGGCTAGCCACATGCTGCCGACTAAGGCGGCGAGCATGGGCACCCGAGATGGGTGGTAAAGCCTGCGGTGACTGATCATGTAAATCCTCGCAAGGTGACGGTAAAAAGGTGCATCGCTAAATTAAGCGGTACCCATCAAAGCGTCGTGTTCGCCGGAAGTCAAGATGGAGACCCATTAGTCGGCATCCAATTGAATCGATTGAATATAACGGGCACTTCGTTTGGTGCGATCTTTTACCCGGCCGACAAGCTGTCCGCAGGCGGCGTCAATGTCATCGCCGCGGGTAGATCGAATGGGAGCAGTGTAGCCTAAGTCGTGCAACCACTGCTGAAAACGCATCGTCTGGTTACGCGACGGTGTTTCGTACCCGGAATGCGGAAACGGGTTAAACGGAATCAAGTTGATCTTACAAGGCAACTCATCGAGCAGCGCGGCGAGCTGTTCGGCGTGTTCCTGCTGATCGTTAACGTCTTTGATTAAGGTGTATTCGATGGTCACCAAGCGGTTTTCAGGGCACTTGGCCAAATAACGGTGACAGGCATCCATCAGCGCACGAATGTTGTACTTGCGATTGAGAGGTACAAGTTCGTTACGTAATTCATCGTTAGCGGCGTGAAGCGAGACCGCCAAGCTGACGTCGAGTTCATCGCCCAATTTGTCCAGCATGGGCACAACGCCCGAGGTGGAGAGCGTTACCCGTCGCTTGGAAAGCCCGTAACCATCGTCGTCGAGCATCAGCTTCATGGCCGGTACGACGTTATCGTAGTTGAGCAGCGGCTCGCCCATGCCCATCATCACCACGTTAGTGACCGGGCGATTGGCGGTATCACGACGCGGCCCTACGCTACGCTGGGCCACCCACACCTGACCGATGATTTCAGCGGCGGTCAGGTTGCGCTGAAAGCCTTGCTTGCCGGTAGAGCAGAAACTGCAGTCCAGCGAGCAGCCCACCTGAGACGAGACACAGAGTGTCCGGCGCTTGCCGTTTTCGGCGGGGATCAGCACGGTTTCAACGTAGCTGCCATCCTCTACCTCTAGCACCCACTTGCGCGTGCCATCGCTTGAGGTGCCCTCGTAAATCACCCCTGGGCCACGAATTTCCGCCAGCTTAGCGAGCTTTTCCCGCAGCGGCTTTGACAGGTTTGTCATCGCGGAGAAGTCGTCGCAGCCTTCGATGTGAATCCACTTCATCACCTGGGCGGCACGGAATTTCTTTTCGCCTATAGAGACGAAAAAGGCCGCCATTTGCTCCCGCGACATGCCCAGCAGGTTTTGACGCTCGGGCGTTGCTTGGTCGGAGGGCGCGTGATGGGGATCGGCGCTAGGCGTATGTTGGGCTACGGTGGTGGTCATGGTGGTCAGCGTTTAGGAAAGTGGCGGGGGCGGTGCCCCCGCGTAAATGGCCGGCAACAGACGTTGAAACGGCAGCGCTACCTGGTAAGGCGATCTTAGCGCGGGCAGATTTCGTCATTACCGAAGAAGTAGTTGATTTCGCGCTCGGCACTTTCAACGGAGTCAGAACCATGGACAGCGTTGGCGTCGATTGTTTCCGCAAAATCGGCGCGAATCGTGCCAGCTGCCGCTTCTTTGGGGTTAGTTGCGCCCATTAGATCACGGTTTTTGGCAATGGCATCTTCGCCTTCAAGCACTTGAACAACGACGGGGCCGGAGGTCATGAAGCCGACTAAGTCGTTAAAGAACGGACGCTCTTTGTGTTCTGCGTAGAATCCGCCGGCTTTCTCTTCGGACAGGTGAAGCATTTTGGCGGCCACGACGCGTAGCCCGGCCTTCTCGAAACGAGCGATGATATCGCCAATGGCGTTTTTGGCGACGGCATCGGGCTTGATAATAGACAGCGTACGTTCAGTTGCCATTTGACAGTCTCCTTAGAGGATAAACAAACATTGCCGCCCCGGTGGGCCGGGGCGGTACAAATAAAAAGTGTCGGTAGCTGATTTGGCTGCCGAGTGGCGCGATTATAGCGCTTAAGCCGGGGGATGAATACCGTCGCGCTTTTAGGCCCGGTAGCGCGCTAGACGGTAAAGCTTTCACCGCAGCCGCACTCGTCCTTCACGTTAGGGTTGTTGAAGCGGAAAAAGCGATTAAGCCCTTCGTTAACGTAATCCACTTCGCTGCCGTCGAGCATCTCGAGGGCGTCGGGGGCAACATAAACGCTTGCGCCATTGGCTTCAAAGTGCACTTCATCGTCGTTCACTTGGTCGGCGAAGTCGAGCACATAGCTATAGCCCGAGCAGCCGCTGGGTTTGACGGAAACACGTAGGCCTAGGCCTTGACCGCGTTCGTCCAGTACCTGGCGGATCTGCTGGGCGGCAGCTGGAGTGATGTTGAGTGTGGCCATTGAGGCGTCCTCCTATGTGTAAGCCGCTTAGCGCTGCTAAGCGCGCAGCCCGCTCACCGCGTGGCGGATAAGCGTTATCGCGTGGTCGATATCGGCATTGGTGGTGAAGCGCCCAAAGCTAAAACGAAGCGACGAAAGAGCAAGGCGCCGTGGGACGCCAATGCCGAGTAATACGTATGATGGATCTACGCTTGCCGAGTTGCAGGCCGAGCCGGTAGATACGGCCACATCGCGCAGCCCCATTAGCAGCGATTCGCCGTCCACACCTTCAAAGGCAAGGTTAAGGATATTGGGTACCGCCTGGGGGAGAGGCGTATTGGCATAAACGCCTTCTAACCCTTCAAGCCCTTTGAGAAAGCGTTGCTGTAACTGGGTGATGTGCGCCTGATCTTCAATGTGCTGCTGTTGCATAAGGGTAAAGGCTTCCCCCATGCCGGCAATCTGATGCGTAGGCAGTGTGCCAGAGCGCATGCCGCGTTCGTGGCCGCCGCCGTGAATTAGCGGTTCTATGTGAATATCCGGGTGGCGTTTCACATAAAGGGCACCAACACCCTTGGGGCCATAGGCTTTATGGCCCGATAGCGACATTAAATCCACCCCTTGAGCGGCCACCGCCAGTTCAATACGGCCGACGGCCTGGGCAGCATCGCAATGAAACACCGCGCCGAACTCATGGGTCACGGCGGCCAGGGCAGCAATGTCATTGATGCTGCCAAGTTCATTGTTGACGGCCATCAGCGATACCAGCGCGGTGTCATCGCGCATGGCCTTGCGTAACTGATCGGGCTGAATACAGCCGTCTGCCCCGGGGGGTAGCCAGGTGATGTCAAAACCCTCTTGCTCAAGCGCCCGGGCGGTATCGATAATCGCTTTGTGCTCGATCGTCGATGTGACCAGGTGCATGCCGCGTTTGCGGTTAGCCCGCATATAGCCAATTAACGCCAAGTTATTGGCTTCTGTGGCGCCGCTTGTCCAGACAATTTCGCGCGGGTCGGCATCGATGGTCTCGGCCACTTGGCGACGGGCCTGCTCCACGGCTTGTTCTGCCTGCCAGCCAAGCATGTGGCTACGCGAGGCTGGGTTGGCAAACAGTTGATCCGCCGTGAGGTAGCGCTGCATTACCTCAGCCACACGCTGATCCACCGGCGTGGTGGCGGCGTAATCCAGGTAAATGGGAAGCGAGGCGGCAGTCATTGTGGTCATGGTACCTATGGTAAAAAGTAAGGCGCTCGGCCTTATTTAGGGCGAAGACGCCAAGATGCCCGCTGCGACGCGCTGCTGTTGGCGTTCGGCAACCTGCATGACGTCAGGGCGCTGCATTAGCTGAGCGAGGGTCACATCATTCAGGAAACCACGGATTTGAGCCGATAGATCGCACCATAAATGGTGAGTTAGACAAGTATCTCCCTGCTGACAGTCGGAAAGTCCCTGGCAGCGGGTGGCATCGACGGTTTCGTTAACCGCATCAATCACCTGGGATACGCTGATGTCGTCGGGCGCATAGGCAAGCAGATAGCCGCCACCCGGCCCCCGGACACTGTTAACCAATCCATAACGGCGTAATAGAGCAAACAACTGCTCAAGATACGACAGCGATATTTCCTGGCGCTGAGAAATATCGCTAAGGCTGGTCGGCCCCTGCTGGCCATGCAGTGCTAAGTCCAGCATGGCGGTAACGGCATATCGCCCTTTGGTAGTCAAACGCATAGCAGGTACCTCGACGCCGACGACTCAGCGCTAACGGCAAATGTGATGCCATTATGGGAAAACCTGAGTGCTTTGGTCAACCATTACCCGACGAGGAGTCCCGCTCCGCGGAAGTCGTCGATGAAGTGCGCTTGCCTAAGCCTGAGCAGGCGCCGTCTGCTTCGTCCAAAATATCGGCAAAGTCTTCATCGCGCAGCGCCGGCAATTGGCCGTCGCGATAGTTCGCATCCAGCTTGCGAAGCGTCGAGCACATACGCTCGATGCGCTCGTCCACCGCGTGCATGTGATCCAGCATGGCCTGCATGGAGCGCGCCACGGGATCGGGCATGTCTTCGCTGACGCCGTAGGCATCAAAGCCGAATTTCTGGCAGATGGCTTCGCGGCGGGCGGGATCCACGTCCAGCGCTTCTTCAACGTCGGGTTCGGCGCGTTTGACAACCTTGCCGGGAATCCCGACGACCGTTGCCCCGGCGGGCACCTCCTTGGTCACCACGGCATTGGAGCCGACCTTGGCGCCGGCGCCGACGGTAAAGGGCCCGAGGATCTTGGCCCCGGCGCCGACAATCACACCATCGCCCAGAGTCGGGTGGCGCTTGCCCTTGTTCAAGCTAGTGCCGCCCAGTGTGACGCCCTGGTAGAGCGTGACATTGTCGCCCACCTTGGCAGTCTCGCCGATAACGACGCCCATACCGTGGTCAATAAAAAAGCGCCGCCCGATGGTGGCCCCAGGGTGGATTTCGATGCCGGTCAGCCAGCGGCCGAACGTCGACAGCGAGCGCGACAGCCATTTAAGATTTTTTTTCCACAGCCAGTGGCTGCAGCGATGTAACAGTAGAGCGTGCAGGCCAGGGTAGTTGGTCAGCACCTCAAGAAAGTTGCGGGCGGCCGGGTCGCGTTCAAAGACGCTGTTAATATCTTCACGCAGGCGTTGAAACATGGGGATCCCTTGGGCGGTAGCGGTGCGATTCATCACCGGGCGGTTATTTTCTTCGTCGCTAGGTAATAGGGCGCGGTGGATTGATGATGGTGGGGGCACCTGCCGATCTCTTCAAGTCTAGCGGTTCACTCATGGTGATGCTTGCGCTGCGCCGCCTTTTCAGTTGCGGATAAAATGCCGCGCAAAATATTCATCTCCATTTGCTCGGGGCGCGCGCGTAGGTATAAACGCCGCAAGCGGGCCATCAGCTGGCGGGGCTTGTCTGGGTCATGGAACTCAATCGCCACCAGTACACGCTCGAGGTGCTCGAAGTACCGCTCCAGTGCCGCGTGAGACGCCAATTCATCATCCGCTTCCAACACCGTGACTGGCCGTACAGTGTCTCCGGGGTCGCTGGCGGGCTGTTGATTGTCGGTTTGACTCAGCCATGCCATGCGGCATTCGTAGGCGAGCACCTGAACCGCCGCCGCCAGGTTGAGCGAGCTGAAGTCGGCGTTGGTGGGAATGTGCACGTGAGCGTGACAGCGCTGTAGCTCGGCGTTGGTTAAGCCGCTATCTTCACGGCCAAAGACCAACGCGACGCGGGCGCTGGGCGCTTGGCATTCACTGGGTAATCGGTCAGCCAACTCGCGTGGGGTTAGCATCGGCCAAGGCAAGGTGCGCGAGCGAGCGCTGGCGCCCACTGCCAGCGTGCAGTCTGCCACGGCCTCTTCGATGGTCGCGAACACCTGGGTGCTGTGGAGTAGGTGGTCAGCCCCCGAGGCGCGCGAGATGCTGTCTTGCGTGATGACCTCGCAGCGTGGGGCCACCAGCGCCAGGTCGGCAAGCCCCATGTTATGCATGGCACGGGCAACGCCGCCGATGTTGCCAGGGTGGCTGGTGCCGATAAGGACGATGCGAATGCGCTCAAGCATGATAAGACCCGGTCACAGGAAGCGGAAAAGCGGCAGTCTACCATGAGTCGATAGCATGCCCGATAGCGGTCTGCTAGAATTGCTCGCCAAAGGCGAAGCGTCCGCCTACCGTTCTTTAACATCACTGTCACAAGGCCTAACCATGAATCCGATGGTCCAATTTACGCTGCGCGCTGCGCGCGGCGCTGTTGAACACTTCCTGAAGGTGCGCGAGCGTATCGAAAACGCGCACGATGAGTTCAACCTCGACAAACTGCTCGAAGACACGGCGCGTAAAGCCGAGGCAAGCATTGTTCAGCAGCTGGAGCGCGGCTATCCCCAGCACGGTGTGATGGGTCGCTTCACGACCTTTAAACCCGGTCAGGATGAAAGCGACGATATCGTCTGGAAGATTGAACCCTTGCACGGCTATTCCAACCTAGCCGTTGCGGGTAAGGGCTTTGCACTGTCAGTGGTGTGTTTAATTAAAGGCCGTCCCGAACATGCGGTTGTCATCGCCCCCTTTGGGGATGACGAGTACATCGCCAGCCGCGGTCGTGGTGCCCAGCACAACGATAAACGCATGCGGGTCAGCCAAGCCAAAGCGATTAGCGCAACGCGCCTGGCAATGAGCCTTCCTGAATCGTGGCTGCGTCCCCGTCATTTGCCTGCCTATTTAACCATTACCCAGCAGTTGGCTCCTCAGGTTCAGACCCTGATCGCCACGGGGTGTGGGTTGCTGGATATCCTTGAGCTGGCCACCGGTCGCGTGGATAGCGCCTTTGTATTGGGGCTTGAAGAGCAGGACATGCAGGTGGGCAGCCTGATGCTGAAAGAGGCCGGCGCGCTGATGGGTAGCCCCGACGGGCAGCCCAATGTGAAAGTCGAAGGTCAGCTATTGGCCGCAGGGCCACGCTTGTATAAAGCGATAATTAAACAACTGGCGCCACATATTTAAAGCATCAGCCCAGTAAAACAAAAAGCCCCTGCCGGTAATACCGGCAGGGGCTTTTTGGTAGCGGCAAGGTTAACCCGATTAGGGCAACTCTTCCTCTTCTTCGTCGATCTCTTTCTTGGTGGGAATCAAATCCTCACGCGATAACTTCAGCGGCAGCAGCAGTGCCCCGGAGATGTAGATAGATGAAAACGTGCCCACCACAATACCCACAAGTAGCGCGATGGCGAAGTTTTCAATCATATCGCCACCTAGCAATAGCAGGGCGATTAGCACAAGCAAAGTGGTGCCCGAAGTGGCTAACGTCCGGGAGAGCGTGGCATTGATCGCATCGTTGAAGATTTGCGGCATATGATCGATGCGCGATGTACGAATCTCTTCGCGCATGCGGTCGTATACCACTATCGTATCGTTCAGCGAGTAACCGATGACCGCCAAGATCGCGGCCAGTACCGTCAGGTCGAATTCAAGCCGAAACAGCGCGAAGAAGCCTACCACGATGATAACGTCGTGCATCAGCGCCAACAGCGCGCCGATGGCAAACTTGTACTGAAAGCGGAAGGCCACATAGAGCATGACCACGCCCAGGGCGACCAGCAAGCCCATGCCGCTTTGGTCGCGCAACTGGTCGCCCACCTGGGCACCGACGAACTCGGCACGGATAAGCTCCACGCTGGCACCGTCGTTACCCAGCATGTTGACCACTTGGCCGCCAATATCTGCATCAAAGGCTTGGCGCAGACGTATCAGTATTTCGTTAGAGGCCCCAAAGGTTTGTACCGCCACGTCTTCAAATCCGCTGGTCTCAAGCAGTTGGCGGATCGTGTTGAGGGAAGGGGCCTCGGCATAGCGGACTTCTATTAATGTACCGCCGGTGAAATCCAGGCCTAAATTAAGCTGCTGGAAAGCAATCGCGCCAATCGACACGATCAGCAGGACGGCAGCGACGATGAACGCAAGCTTACGGCGTCCCATAAAGTCGATTTGCCGGTGTGTTAAGGGTTTCATTACCACCTCTTAAAGTCTGGACTGAGCGTTGGCGTTAGATCCACAGCTTTTTAACGGGCTTGCTGCCATACATCAGGTTGACCATGGCACGCGTCACCAGTAGCGCGGTAAACATCGATGTCAAAATACCGATCGACAGGGTGACAGCGAAGCCTTTGACCGGCCCAGTGCCAATCGAAAACAGGATCACCGCGACCAGCAAGGTGGTGATGTTTGCGTCGACGATTGAGGTGAAGGCGCGCTGGTAGCCGGTATAAATAGCCTGCTGAACCGACATGCCATTGCGTAGCTCCTCGCGTATTCGCTCAAAGATCAGCACGTTAGCGTCTACGGCCATGCCAAGGGTGAGCACGATCCCGGCAATCCCCGGTAGCGTCAGCGTGGCCCCCAGCATCGACATCACGGCTGTCAGTAACACAAGGTTCAGAGCCAGTGCGATATTGGCGAAAATACCGAACACCTTGTAGCGAATCAGCATAAACAGCGCGACCAGCAGCAAGCCGATTTGCACCGACAGCAGACCGCGGTCGATATTATCCGCGCCCAGGCTTGGCCCAATGGTGCGTTCCTGAACGAAGTAAATCGGCGCCGCGAGCGCCCCCGAACGCAGCAGCAATGAAAGCTCGGCCGCTTCGGTTGGCGAGTCTAAACCGGTAATGCGAAAGCTATTGCCCAGCGCACTCTGAATCGTTGCCAAGCTAATCAAGCCGCGCTCTACATAGGGTTCGCGAACGATGGTCTCTTCGCCATCCTCCATCACCGTGCGCTCTTCGGTTTTGTGCTCGATGTACAACACCGCCATATTGCGCCCAATATTGCTGCGTGTGGCGCGGTTCATCAGCATCCCACCGGTGCCGTCCAGGTCGATGTTGACCTGCGGGCGGCCGTTTTCGTCAAAGCTGCGGCTGGCGCTGGAAACGCTGTCGCCGGTCACAATGACATCGCGCATTAAATCGGCCGAACGCGATTCGTCGTTGCGGAAGCTAAAGCTCTCGGTCTCGCTGTCGGGCGTGTCGGGGCGGGCTTCCAGGCGGAATTCCAAGTTCGCAGTTGCGCCGACAACGCGCTTCGCGGCAACGGTATCCTGTACGCCGGGAAGCTCAACTACGATTTTGTCGGGCCCTTGGCGCTGCACCAGCGGCTCGGCAACGCCCAACTCATTAACCCGGTTGCGCAGCGTGGTTAGGTTTTGGTTGATGGCGTAGTCTTGAATTTCATTAACCGATTGGTCGGTTAGCGTCATTACCAAGCGTGCCGCACGGCCTTCTTCTTCGCTGCTGTATTCGAAGTCAGGAAATTCGCGGCTGATCAGTCCCCGCGCCGTATCGCGGTCTTCTTCGCCCGCGAAATCAATCGACAAACTGCGGTCGTTCACCTCGGTATTGCGGTAGCGAATACCTTCGCTGCGAAGCAGTTCGCGCATCGCGCTGCCGTTGACTTCAAGTCGCTGCGTTAAAGCAGCATCCATATCGACTTCCAGCAAGAAGTGAACGCCACCGCGAAGGTCGAGGCCGAGCGTCATGGGCGAGGCAGAAAAAGCTTGCAGCCAGCCCGGCGTCGCTTCGGCGAGGTTCAGTGCAACGGTGGCATCATCACCGAGTAGATCGCTGGCAATTTCTTTGGTGCGCAGCTGATCCTCGGTGTCTGACAGGCGAATAAGCCACTGCTGGTTAGTTTGCTCGATGGCTTTGATAGCGACATCGGCTTCATTGAGGGCGTTTTCGACACGCTCAATTTCGCTTTCATCCAGCGTTTCGCCGCTTTGGGCGCTGCTGATTTGGACGGCGGGATCTTGGGGGAATAGATTGGGAAGCGCGTAGATAAGGCCGACCACTAAAACGACCAGTATCAGCAGATACTTCCACAGGGGGTAACGGTTGAGCATGCAAGCCCTGCCTTCAATTACAAACGGAGTGCTATGCACAGGTTCGCTGTGCATAGCAACGTTCACCATCGTTCATACCATGTCACCCCTGCCGGGATGGCTGGCACTTGGGCAGGGGCGTTACGCTAAGTTTTAGATGGACTTGATCGTGCCTTTGGGGAGTACGGCGGCCACGGCGCTTTTCTGCACGTTGACTTCGGTACCTTCGGCGACTTCCATGGTCAGAAAATCGTCGCTGACTTTGGTAATGCGCCCGACCATACCACCGCCGATGACAATTTCATCGCCCTTGTCCAGGTTGCTGATCAGCTGTTTATGCTGCTTGGCGCGTTTGGCCTGCGGGCGCCACAACAGAAAGTAAAAAATCAGCACAAAGCCGACCAGCATGACAATTTGCGCAATACCACCGCCAGCGGCCCCTTCTTGGGCATGGGCTGATGAGATGAAGAAATCCAGCATTGCAGAGAACTCCTGGGTTAAAAACTCAATGGTTGAGCCGGTTAAAACGCCCGTTGACACGAGCGCCGATTAATTCGCGAGGGGAGGCACCGGCAGACCGCGCCGTGCATAGAAGCCTTCCACAAAGTTCGTCAATGTACCCGCTTCGATTGCCGCGCGCAAATCAGCCATCACTCGCTGATAGTAGCGCAAGTTATGGATGGTATTGAGCATTGAGCCAAGCATCTCGTTGCAGCGATCCAGGTGATGTAAATAGCCGCGTGAAAAATGTTGGCAGGTATGGCAATCACAGCCTTCTTCAAGGGGCTGAGTATCGAAGCGATGCACAGCATTGCGTATTTTGACGGTCCCTTCGGCGGTGAACAAGTGGCCGTTGCGCGCATTGCGCGTTGGCATCACACAGTCGAACATATCCACGCCACGGCGCACACCTTCTACCAAGTCTTCGGGCTTGCCAACCCCCATCAGGTAGCGGGGCGTGTCATCGGGCATCCAGGTGGGTAAGTAGTCGAGGACCTTGATCATCTCCTCTTTGGGTTCGCCCACGGATAAACCGCCGATCGCCAGGCCGTCAAAGCCGATGTCGAGTAACCCTTTGAGCGAGCGCTCGCGCAGCTCGGGATGCATGCCGCCCTGGATAATGCCGAACAGCGCCGAAGGCGAATCACCGTGGGCCTCGCGGGAGCGCTTGGCCCAGCGCAGCGACAGCTCCATGGATTTTTCGGCTTCCTCAAAGGTGGCTGGGTAAGGCGTGCATTCGTCAAAGATCATCACCACATCGGAGCCCAACGAGCGTTGCACCGCCATCGACTCTTCCGGGCCCATGAAGACTTTGCTGCCATCCACCGGCGAGCGGAAATGCACGCCCTGTTCGGTGATTTTACGCGTCTCGCCCAGCGAAAAGACCTGGAAGCCGCCGGAGTCGGTCAGAATGGGTTTGTCCCACTGGGCAAAATCGTGCAGGTCGCCGTGGGCTTCAATGACCTGGGTGCCCGGGCGTAACCAAAGATGAAAGGTATTGCCCAGGATAATCTCGGCGCCGATCTCTTTGACGGACTCTGGCGTCATGCCTTTGACCGTGCCGTAGGTGCCGACCGGCATAAACGCCGGTGTTTCCACCGTGCCACGTGGAAAATGGAGCCGGCCCCGGCGCGCCCGCCCATCGTCGGCGAGGCGCTCAAAGCGCATAAAGCAGTCGTTTCGCATCGTTATTACTCGTTCAGGAAGCGGTTAAAGCAGGAATGTTTATCGAGTCAGCAGCATCGCATCGCCGTAGCTGAAGAACGCATAGCGCTCGTCAACCGCCGCGCGATAGGCGTGCATAATGGTTTCATAGCCCGCAAATGCAGAGACCAGCATCAATAGCGTTGATTCCGGCAGGTGGAAGTTGGTAATTAGCGCGTCCACGCAACGCCACTCATAGCCTGGATAGATGAAAATATCGGTGTCGCCGCTAAACGGGGCAATGTGGTTGTCAGTGCTTTGCAGGCAGGCGCTTTCCAAACAGCGCACGCTGGTCGTACCCACGGCAATCACCCTTTTGCCCGCTGCTTGAGTGGCGCGAACCTGCTGGCAGGTCGTCTCCGATACCTCAATCCACTCGCTGTGCATGTGGTGTTCAAGGATGTTGTCGACGCGCACCGGTTGAAACGTGCCTGCCCCAACGTGCAGCGTAACAAAGGCGCTGTTAATACCTTTTTCCGCCAGCGCATCGAGCATCGGCTGATCAAAATGTAGCCCCGCAGTAGGTGCGGCTACTGCGCCGTCTCGCCGCGCATAAACGGTTTGGTAGCGCTCGCGGTCGCTTAACTCGTCTTCGCGGGTGATATAGGGCGGCAACGGCATGTGGCCATGCTGCTCTAAAAGCGCAATCATCGGCGTCTCGCCCAAAAAGCGCAGCTCGAACAGCGCTTCACGGCGACCTTCTACAACGGCGTGAACATCGCCCTCAAAAATCAGTTCTGTACCGGGCTTGGGAGATTTGCTCGAACGAATATGCGCTAAGCCACGGTGAGCATCGAGCGGGCGTTCAAGCAGCATTTCCACCTTGCCGCCGCTGGCTTTGTGACCGTGCAGGCGCGCTGGGATCACGCGGGTGTCGTTGAATACTAGCAAGTCGCCGGGTTCTAAAAGCTCAAGTAAGTCAGTAAATCGGCGGTGTTCGAGCGCGCCGCTCTGGCCATCCGCGCACAGCAGACGGCAGTCGCTACGCTGCTCAGACGGGTAGCGAGCAATTAACTCGTCGGGTAGCTCAAAGTGAAAATCCGCGCGCTGCATGAAAAAGCTCTATGTCGGTGGCCAAACAGGCGGCATAGGATAGCGCTTTGTGCGGATAAAGTCAGTCAATGTGATTGACCTAGAAAGGGATCTACGTATAATGCGCATCCATTGCCGGTGTGGCGGAATTGGTAGACGCAGCGGATTCAAAATCCGCCGCTGTAAAAGGCGTGCCAGTTCGAGTCTGGCCACCGGCACCAAGTTTATTAAGGGCTTAGCGTTCATCGCTAGGCTCTTTTTTTTGCCTTGTCTTTAATCGCTCTTCCTCTAAAGCGCCAACATAGTGTCAATCGAGTGTTAGCGCTTACTTACTCGCTTTTGCTTGGTAATCGGCTGTGAGTTGGCGATAAAGAGCGACAAGTTCTGCGCTCTTGGCGTCTTCGTGCCAGCTGGCGGCATAGGTCAGGGCGCGCTCGGCGAGTTTCTGGCGCAGAGTGTCATCACTTAATAACCGTTTGACCTTGGTGGAGAAGTCGTCAAGATTCTCCTCGGCGATAAGACAGCCTTCCCCCTCTTTCAGCACATCAAGTGTGCCCATCATCGCCGTGGATACAACTGGTGTGCCCAGTGCCATGGCTTCCAGCAAAACCAGACCCTGGGTTTCCGTGCGTGACGCAAATACAAAGACGTCGGCGGCGCGGTAGGCCGCCTGCAGTGGGCCGCTGCGATCGAGATAGCCGAGAAACAGCACGGCGTCCGCCACGCCAACGTCCTGGGCGCGTTGCACAAGCGAGTCGTGTGCAGGGCCTTCGCCAGTGATGATTAGCCGGGTGGTCGGGTGTTCGGTCAGCACTTTGGGCAGCATATCGATCAGAAAATCGATGTTCTTCTCAAAGGCGGCGCGCCCCACGTAGAGCAGCAGTCGCGCCTCCTGTGGCAGGTCGTAATAGGCGCGGAAGTCGCTATCTCCTTGAGGGTGGCAAAACGTGTCCAGCCCCAGGCCGGTAGGAATCACCTGGGTGTGAGTGGTCACGCCATAGCGGGTCAGTGTCTCTTGCATCGCCCGGGAGGGAGCCACGAGAGCATCAACCTGCTGACACTGATGCACCGAAAGCCGACGCGCGGCAAGGCGCAGCCAGCGTCGCGGTAACCAGCGAATATAGTGATGCAGGTACTCTTCGAAAAGTGTGTGGTAGGTAGCCACCAGCGGAAGGCCGAGCCGACGCCCCAGCGCAATACCGGCATAGTGAGCGGTAAAGGGCGTGTGGATATGAATAAGGTCAAAGGCCTCGTCGGCAAGCTTCGGTGCCAGGGCGAGCAGATCCCGGTAGTAAACCATCCGATCTTCCGGGTCGCCGGGCACCTGGCGCGAACGAATGCGTAGCACGCCCGGCTCGTCCACCTGGCCCACGGGGTAACCAGGGCAAATCAGCGTGACTGAGTGGCCCATGCGCTCAAGGGCACCGCGAAAGCTGGCGATGGAGGTAGACACGCCGTTAACGCGGGGAAAGTAGACATCCGAAACCATGAGTATTTTCATGCTTTGCGGCTGAATCTCGTGGGTTGACGCCGTCGAGTGGAAAAGCGCCAAAGCCGAGGCCATTCGTGCCTCGCGGTCAGCTTCCCGCTGCAGCGTCAAGGCATTGCCGTTAGCCAGTTTTATGAGTGGTGCGACTTCCTGGTCGTTGAGAGGGGGGCGTCGGCGCTGTGACATGTTATTTGGACTCTTTTGGCAGCTTGCTGCCACGCTAACCTGAGTCCATGACTGGTGGATGACAGCCAGCGCTCACATTGTGCCCCTCACGCAGAGAGCGTTAGCGCACAGTTGGCTGTACCCTCGCTTTTTGTTGTCTAGCCGTTTTATAGTGATTAAATAGTCTTCGACGTAAGACGGTATCTCGTTATGGCACTTTTTGAGCTGCATAATCGCAATTTAGCCCAAGAGCAGGTGGCCCATACCCACGATTTTCATCAGCTTATTCTGGCCACCTGTGGCGTGACGGAGCTTTCGATGGAAGGGCAAGGGGAAAGGGTGACCGCCCGTCGCGGCTGCCTGATTCCTTCCTCGCGGCATCACGAGTTTCAGGGCGACGGTAGCAACCGCACCTTGGTGCTCGACATCCCTGTCGCCCAGTTGGCCTTGCTTGAAAAAGGTGACGAGATCGAGCGGCTTTTCGATAAGCCGCGCTTTTTCAGCGTTCCCCCTGCGTTAAACCAGCTCACCCACGCCCTGGCCAACCAGCTTGAGCAGTGCCCCGCGCTACAGAATGAAATCGCTATTCTGTTGCTACGCGCGCTGACCATGTATCTGCACGATGCCACCCCGGCCACGGTCACCCAACTGGGCCAACATTGCATCAGTGAACGCCTCGACCTTGCCCGCTTGGATGCTTGGTTGGATCAGCACCTGGCGGATGAGATTCGTGTGGAACAGCTAGCGGCTCTATGTGCATTAAGCCCAGGGCATTTTCATAGCTGCTTTCGGGAATTGACCGGCGTGACGCCGCTGGCGTATGTGCAGCGCAGGCGCTTAGAGCATGCGCGTACCTTAGTGCGCCACAGCGCGCTCAGCCTGGGGCATATCGCCATGCTGGTGGGCTTTCGCGATCAAGGCAGTTTTTCCCGCGCCTATCGGCGCTATTTTGAGCTTTCCCCTTCTTCAGACCGTTAGTTCCTCCTACGACTGCTAGGCTCTGCCTGCCTGCATGACTTACGGGCAAATCTGCCGCAGTGTCGGGCAAGTAATTTTTGCTGAGCGTTCTACTCTTTGAAGAGACCCTTTCAAGGAGAGACCCGATGAGCGTTACCTACCAAGACAGCAATGCGCGGATGAGCCAAGTCGCGGTTCACAACGGCACCGTCTACCTCGCTGGCCAAGTACCGACTGATGCCACCGCGGAGATGCGCGGCCAAACCGAGCAGGTGCTGGCACGCATCGATCAACTGCTGACCCAGGCAGGGACCAGCAAAGAGCACCTGATCTCAGCGCAAATCTGGGTGACCAGCATGGCGGAGTTCGATCAGATGAACGCCGCCTGGGATGCCTGGGTCGTGCCGGGTCGTCCACCGGTGCGCGCCGCGGTGGAGGCCAAGCTCGCCAAGCCCGAGTGGAAGGTTGAAATCATGGTCATTGCCGCGCTGCCGGGGGCCTGATATGCGGGTTGTATCTGCCGAAGAGGTCGCTCAAACGCTTAGCTGGGACGGTTTGATCAAGCGACTACACACTACCTTTGTCAACGGCGTTGAGTCCCCTCCACGCCATCACCACGCCATGCATCGTCCGGATGGCGAGGCCACTATGCTGCTAATGCCCGCCTGGGAAACGGCGGGGTATATCGGCGTCAAAATGGTCAACGTATTTCCGCAAAATGCTGACCACGGTGTTCCTGCCATCTCGGGGCTCTATCTGCTCAGCGAAGGCAAGCACGGCCAGCCGCTGGCGTGTATTGACGGCAGCGAGCTAACCCGGCGTCGCACGGCGGCCGCTTCTGCACTGGCCGCCCAAGCGTTGGCGAACGAGGCGGCAGAAACGCTGCTGGTGGTGGGCACGGGCAAACTGGCCCCCATGGTGATTGAAGCCCACGCCAGCGTACGGCCGATCAAGCGGGTGCTGGTCTGGGGGCGTAACCCCAGCAAAGCGGCAGCGATTGCCGACGACTACGCCGAGCGCTTCGAGACGCAGGTGGTGGAAGAATTAGCCGATGCCGTGGCTGAAGCCGACATCATTAGCTGCGTGACGCTTTCCACCCAACCGCTGATTAAGGGCGAGTGGCTGACCTCCGGCACGCATCTTGACCTGATCGGTGCGTTTCGTCCGCAAATGCGCGAAACCGACGCCCAGTGCCTGCGTCGCGCTGAGGTGTTTGTCGATACCTACGCCGGTGCTAAAGGTGAAGCGGGCGATATCTTGCAAGCCATTGAGGAGGGTGAATTCGACTTTAATCAGATCCAGGCGGAGCTTGCCGAAGTGCTAGCGAGAACTAAACCGGGACGCTCTTCATCGGACGCAATCACGCTATTCAAATCGGTAGGCGCTTCGTTGGAAGATTTAGCCGCCGCCATTGAGGTATGGGAGTCGCTCCCCGAATAACCAGCACAACAACGATATTGACCCCAAATAGGTGGCAACGCCACTCATAACGAAGACCGACCAATAACCAAAACGAGGTGTGTTATGAACGCTAACCAATCCCTACTTATCGCCGCTTTGGCGGCACTTCCGCTAGCCATTGCGAGTGCCAATGCCCAAGCGCAATCCAACGAAATGGTGATTGCCACGCAGTTGCCCGAGGATATGAGCAACAACGCCATTTATCCGGCCCTGGTGCATTTCAAAAACCTGGTCGAATCGCGCACCGACGGTGACCTTGAAGTCACCATCTTCGGCGGCGGCCAGTTAGGCTCCGAGGTGGAAAACGGCTCAGAAGTGCAGGGCGGGCGCACGCTACAGTCGACCATTATGTCGGCTGGGGCAATGTCGTCTTTTTATGAGGATTACCAAGTCGTCACGGCTCCATTCCTGTTTACCAACTGGCGCCAGGCGTGGACATTCTTCGACAGTGAATGGTTCGCTGACTTTATGTCCGGCACCATCGAAGACGCCGATTTGCGCTATCTGGGCACCTTCGACGATGGTGGTGGCTTTGTCGCCTTTACCAATAACGTGCGCCTGATTGAGACCGTCGAAGATTTAGAAGGGCTCAATATTCGCACCGAAGAGAACCCCGCCCACGTGGCCATCATGCAATCGTTAGGCGCTTCCGCCACGCCGCTGCCCTGGGGCGAGCTGATCACCGCACTGGAAACCGGCCTTGCCGATGGCCAGTTCAATGCGCCAGTGCTCAACACCACCTTTAACTTCGATGCGGTGACCGACTACACCACCCTCACCGGGCATGTGTATAACAGCGCCCCTTGGGTGGTCAGCGAGACGTGGTACCAATCGTTACCCGAAGACCAGCAGCAGGTGTTAATAAGCTCGGCACGGGAAGCCATTCAGCTTAGCCACGGCATGTCAGGGGCGCTAGCCACCACCAGTTGGGTGGAGTCCTGCGAACGCTTTGAAGAGTGCTACCTGATGCCCGATGCCGAACGTGAGCGCATGGCAGAGATTGCCCGTCCCGCCTGGCAAGAGTGGATCGTCGATGACTTTGGCATGGACGAAGCTCGCGTACAGGGGCTGCTTGACGAAGTCGAAAGCGTCGGCGAGCAGTTGGAAGAGGAAGACTACCGCATCTATGGCCAATAAAAGCGGCCAATAACAGCCTGGTTAGTTACACCAGGGCTAGCTGCTAATCAACGTCGGGGCGACATGGCGCGCCCCGGCCTGTGAGGCGTAGTGATGAGGTTTGCTTATGGGTATATTGCAACCGTTGCGCCGCCTGAGCGATAGCGTCAATCAGGTGGCCATCGTAATCTGTGTGGGCTGTGTCCTGACGATGCTCGGCATCTCATTTACCGCGTTTATTTACAAGCTGGTGACCGGCAGCACGCTAAGCTGGACCTACTCGCTGGCGCGGCTGTTTTTACCGTGGATCGGCTTTCTCTCCATGACCATTTCGCTGCGCTACGGCGAACACGTGGCCATGACGCTGCTGGTACGCAGCTTGCCCAGGGTCATGGTGTATGTGGCTGCCGGGCTCTGTCTGGCGGTGATTGGTCTGTTTGCGCTAATGCTGACCTGGTACGGCTGGAACTACTTCAGCACCGCGACCCAGGTCTATTTGGTCTCCGCACAAATCAGCATTCCCAGCAAGTTTACCGCCATCGTCGTGCCCATCAGCGGCGTCATGATGCTGCTGCACTTGGTTCATGGTTTTGCACTGCTTGAGCATTTTATTGATGAGCAAGACGCGATTGGCGAGCTCATTGATACCACCGATGGGGAGCGCCGCTCATGACACCTGCGATTGTGGTATTTGTTCTGTTGCTGTTTATTGGTACGCCGGTGGCCGTGGTGATGGCCATGTCGGGCTTGGCGGGCGGTTTTGCCATGGGCGGCGAGCGTATGCTGGGGATCATCGCCGACCGAATGTTCTCCGGCGTTTCGGGCTTTTTGCTGATCGCCGTGCCTTACTTTATTTTCACCGCTGAGCTGATGAACCAGGGCGGGCTGACCCATAAGCTGATTGCGTTTAACAATGCACTGTTTGGCCGGGTGCGCGGGTCGCTTTCCCACGTGAATATCTCGGTGTCGGTGTTTTTTGCCGGGCTGACCGGTGCCGCAGTGACCGACACCGTCGCCATCGGCAAAATCATGATCCCCGAGATGAAAAAGCAGGGCTACGACGCCGAGTATGCGGCCGCGGTCACCGCCTGTTCATCGATCATTGGGCCGATTATTCCCCCCAGCGTAGTGATGGTGGTTTACGCCACGCTGCTGCGGGATATTTCGGTGATTGACCTGTTCGCGGGCGGGATTATCCCCGGTTTAATAATGGCGCTGGCGCTGCTGGGCGTTAGCTTCTTTCTGGCCTGGAAACGTAACTATCCTAAGGCGGCGCCGACACCCTTTAAAGCGGCGATTTTCGCATTTTTAGTCGCGCTGCCCGCCATGGTGGTGCCGCTGATTATTCTCGGCGGTATTCTCTCAGGATTAACCACGATCACCGAGGCCTCCGGCTTTGCCGCGGTTTACGCCATCGTGATTGGCGTGGTGTTCTACCGTAATCTCACCTGGCGCAAGATCTGGGACTCCCTGGTCACCACGGTGCGTTTTTCCGGCGTGGTGTTTTTCTTGCTGGCAACGTCGGCGGTATTGGGCTGGTTCGTCACCCGCTCGGGCATTGCCCGGGATGCGGCCAGCATGATCACCACCGTTAGCGACGCAGCCTTTGTGCAATTGATGCTGGTCTGCCTGCTACTGATAGTGATTGGCACGGTGATGGACGTACTGCCCGCCTTGGTGGTGATTGCCCCGGTATTGGTGCCCGCGATGATTCAGTTGGGTTTCGATCCGCTGCACTTCGCCATTTTGATGATCGTGGTGCTCAATATCTCCAACGTGACACCGCCGGTGGGGATGACGCTGATGACCGCCGCGCGAATAGCCGAGGTGCCTTACGAACGGGCGATTGTGGCTTCGCTGCCGTTTTACGTGTCGTTTTTAGTGGTGATTGTGCTGCTAGCGGCGTTCCCAGCGCTCTCCACCTGGATTCCTTCATTACTCTAACGGGCTGCCAAAACTCAATCATGAAATGCTTTTACCACCCCGACCAGGCGTACCACGCCCCGCCGACTTTTCTGTTGCGCGGCCAGCCCGTACCGTCGCCGGAAGGCCCAGTTCGCGCCGAGCTGCTGACCCAAGGCTTGGCAAGCGCAGGGCTTACGCTGACCGCACCTGCCGAGGCCGATTCGCCAATGTTGCGCAAGCGCTTGGAGCAGATTCACACGCCGCGCTATTTACGCTTTCTGGAAACGATTTATGAGCGTTGGCAGGCGCTGCCTGATGCAGCGGAGTTTGTCGCACCCAACATTCACCCCTGCGGCGGTGGTCATCACTACCCGCGTCATCCGATCGGTCAGGCGGGGTGGCACCTGCACGATATGGCCTGCCCACTGAGTGCCACCAGCTTTCAAGGTGCGTTGGCCTCAGCCGCGAGCGCCGAAGCCGCGGCCGAAGCGGTGCTTAATGGCGCGCCAGTGGCCTACGCGCTGTGTCGCCCACCCGGCCACCATGCCGGGCCTGAGCGCGCCGGGGGCTTTTGCCTGCTGAATAATTCCGCGCTGGCTGCCACGGTACTGCGCGAGCGCTTTGCCAAGGTGGCGATCATCGATGTGGATCTGCACCACGGCAACGGCACCCAGGATATTTTCTATGATCGTGGTGACGTCTGGACGGGATCGCTGCACGTTGACCCCAGTGATTTCTATCCCTTCTTTTGGGGCGGTGCTGATGAGATCGGCAGCGGCGAAGGCGAGGAGGCCAACGTCAATTTGCCCCTGCCGTTGGGCGCTGACGGAGATGTATATCTCGATGCCCTAGCGATGTTGATTGACCATCTGCAGCGCTTTAAACCGGAGGCCGTGGTGGTGGCGCTGGGCTTAGACGCCCACAAAGATGACCCGCTAGCAGGGCTCAGGGTGGAAACCGAGGCGTTTGTCGAGGTAGGTAAACGCCTGGCGGCGCTTTCGCAACCCATGGTAATTGTTCAGGAAGGTGGCTACCCCACCGAGCATCTAAGCGCCAACCTGACCGCCTTTATGCAGGGCTTTCAGCAGGCTAAGCCATGAGTACGGGCTTTTACTGGCACGAACGCTGCTTTTGGCACGATCAAGGCGCGATTGGCGTGTTTTCTGCGCCCGGTGAGTTTTTGCAGCCCCAAGCCGCCTCGGAAAGCCCGGAAAGCAAGCGGCGGCTGAAGAACATTCTCGAAGTCAGCGGGCTGATCGATGAGCTTCAGGTGGTGAAGCCGTCTGCCGCGTCGCTAGAAGATCTGCTGCGCTTTCACACCCCGCGCTACCTAGACAAACTGCAGGCAGGGGATAAAGCGCGAGGCGGCAACGGCGGCGACTGCGCGCCCTATATGCCCGGCAGTTGGGCGGCGGCCACTCAGTCCGCCGGGTTAGCCATCGCCGCCGTCGAAGCCGTGGCGCTGGGTGAACTCAGCAACGCCTATGCCCTGTGTCGCCCGCCCGGCCACCATGCCGAAGCCGATCAAGGCCGCGGGTTCTGCCTGTTGGGCAATATTCCCGTGGCGGTGATGCGCGCCCGCGCTTTGGGGCAGGTTAACCGCGTGGCGATACTCGATTGGGACGTTCACCACGGCAACGGTCAGCAGGCGGCGTTTTACGGCGACCCCGAGGTGTTTACCGTTTCAATCCATCAGGCGGCTAATTATCCGCTGGAAACCGGTGGCTTTGATGAGCAGGGCGAAGGTGACGGCGTGGGTGCCAACCTCAACCTGCCGTTGCCGCCAGGCTGTGGCCTGGGCGCCTATGCGTACGCCATGGAGAAGCTGGTGTTGCCCGCACTGGAGTCCTTTAATCCCGAGCTAATTGTGGTGGCTTGTGGTTTTGATGCCTGTGCCAAAGACCCATTAGGCAAAATGCTGCTCAATAGCCAGGCGTTTGCCAATATGACCGCCCAGCTGACGGCCCTCGCTGAGCGCTTTAGTGAAGGCAAACTGGTGTTTATTCACGAAGGCGGTTACTCGGAAGGCTATGCGCCGCTATGCGGCCACGCGGTGATCCAAACCCTGGCGGGAAGTGCGATTGCCGTGCCCGATCCGCAAAACGATGAAATTGCTGCTTGGGGCTATCAGGCCCTGCAGCCGCACCAGCAGACGCTAATTGATAGCTGGTGCCAACAGTGGGAGCAAACAAACCGATGACACCGCTTTATGATCGCGACGGCTGGATTTGGCAGGACGGCGAATGGCGAGAGTGGCGCGACGCCAAGGTGCACCTGTTTACCCATACTCTGCACTACGGCATGGGCTGTTTTGAGGGCGTGCGGGCCTACGCTGGGCCCAACGGCACGCATCTATTTCGCGTGGCAGAACACACCCGACGTTTGGCAGAAAGCGCTCATTCGCTGGATATGCCACTGCCGTTCAGCGAAGCGGAACTGATCGACGTTCAGCGTGAGTGTCTGGCCAAAAACAACCTGAACAGCGCGTACCTGAAGCCCACGGTGTTTTTCGGTGCGGAAGGTTTAGGGCTGCGTGCCAAGGGGCTGACCACCCAGGTAATGGTCGCCGCCTGGGATCTAGGTCCCTACATTTCGCCCCAGGCCGCGACTCACGGGCTGCGGGCGCTAACCTCTTCCTGGGCGCGCCACCACGTCAATATCAGCCTCTGCCGGGCTAAAACCAACGGCCACTACGTCAACTCCATACTGGCGCTGAATACGGCGCTTAAAGCCGGGTTTGATGAAACCATTATGCTCGACCCGGAGGGCTATGTAGCCGAGGCCTCGGCGGCGAATGTCTTTTTGCTACGCGATGGTGTGCTGCACACGCCAGAAGTGACTTCCTGCCTGCAAGGCATCACCCGGGATAGTGTGATTCAGCTAGCGCAAAAAGTGCTGGGCATCGAAGTGCGCGAGCGGCGTATGACCCGCGACGAACTGTACACGGCCGATGAGGCGTTCTTAACCGGCACCGCCGCCGAGATACTGCCACTGCGCGAGCTTGATGGGCGGCGCATCGGCGGGCGCGCGGGTGCACCGCCTGTCAACGAGCCCATCAGCCGAGACAGTGTGACGGCTCAACTACAGCACTTATATCGCCAGGTAGTACGCGGCGAGCTGGATGATTTTCGCCATTGGCTAACGTCAGCTTAAGCCGGAGTACGAGGAGTAGGCCGAATCAGCCGTGCTCTTTTATGGCCTGCTCAAGAATGGCCAACTGCCCAGGCTCCAAAGCATCGGCGACCGCGGTAATACGCAGCACGTGGCCGAGGGCAGGGTGCGCCGGGCGGGCGATTAATCGACCGGCTTCTAATAGCTCGCGGTTGATTCGCTCAGCGAGTTCGGCGCTGGGTAAGCGAATGCCGATAAAGTTGGTGGCGCTGGGCAACACATCGGCACCCAGCGCACGAAAGTGTTCTGCCAACTGCTCTCGGCGGGCTTTTACTTCGGCGACGTGCTGGTGCACCTCCTCTGGGTGGTCGAGCACCACTTCGGCGGCGGCCTGAGTCAAGGTGGAGACCGCGTAGTGAATGCGCACCTTCATCATCATCGCCAGCACCTCGGGGTCGGCGATGGCGTAGCCAATACGCAGGCCCGCCAAACCGTGGGCCTTGGAGAATGTGCGCAGGCGAATCACTCCCGGAAGCGCTTTAGCGGCGAACTCGCTGCCTGCGTCATCGCGGAAATCCCCATAGGCCTCGTCCATCAGTAGCCAGCAGGTGTCGGGCAGCGCTTCGCGCAGCTTAAGAATCGCGCTGTCGCTATGTAAGTGGCCGCTGGGGTTATCCGGGTTGGCCAGATACACCAAGCGAGCGTTTTCTTTATGCGCGGCCGCCGCCAGGGCTTCCAGATCAGGGGCCAGCACGCCCGGTGCTTCATAGTAGCCGGGTTCAATCAGGCGGCAGCCCTGGCCTTTGGCAAAATAACCAAAGGTGGGGTAGGTGCCTGCGGTGCTCACAACGGTTTCCCCCTGCTCGCAGGTGGTGCGCAGGGCCAGGGCGATTAAACTATCGGCACCGGCATCTACCAGCATCGTTTCCAGTGCAATACCTTGCTGAACACTCAAGCGCTGGCGCACGCCCAACGCTTCGGCATCGCCGTAGCAATAAACGTGTTCGGCCAGGGCGTCGCCAAAATGCTCGCGCAGCGCACGGTGGGGCATATCCAGGCCTTCGTTAGAGCCCAGTCGATGGGGAATCGCTTGGCCAAGCTTGCGCTCTAATACTTTGATACCTGGGAAGGGGTTATGCGGGCCTTCGCCGGTTAAGTGCTCGGGGTAACGTGGCATGTTGATTCCTAAAAGCGATCTCTAAAAACGATTTTTAAAAACAGCATTAATGATTAACTTAGCGGGTTTATTTAAAGTACTTTACCGCGATTCAGCAGATTGAGCGGGTCTAGCGCCTGCTTGAGCGTGCGCATCAACTCGATCTCGGCGCTGGAGCGGCAGGTGCTTAGCCACGGGCGCTTCTCCAGGCCAATGCCGTGTTCGGCGGAAACCGACCCGCCCAGCGCGGCCAGCGGCTGGTAGACCATGGCTTCCACTTCACGGCGAACTTCAGCGGCATCGCTTCCCGCACTAACGGAAATATGCAGGTTACCATCGCCCAGGTGGCCAAAGACCACCAGTCGCGCCTCGGGCCAGCGGTTCGTTAGCTGCGCTTCCAGGGCATCGGTGTAGCGCTGCATGTCGGCAATCGGCAAGCTGACATCGAAGGTAAGCACCGGCGACAGCCCTTGGATCAGTCCTTCAATGTCTTCGCGAATCGCCCATAGCCCATCACGCTGGGTGCTTGATTGCGCAATCACCGCATCGACAATCAGCTCGCTCTCTAACGCATCCTCTAGCGCCTCGCTGAACTGGATGGCATTACGCTCGGTATCGCTGCCCAGGGACTCAATAATCACATAAAACGGATGCTCGGTGGCAATCGGCGGGGTGTGGCGGCCTAGTGTTTCGGTGAGCAAGCGGTAGTGGTTTTGCCACATCACCTCAAACGCGCCGAGGCTGCCGCCGAGTGTTTTGCCCATCTGGCTGAGTAGCCCGGTTAACGCCTCAAAGGAGGGGCAGGCCACTAGCGCCGTTTGCTCGCTGGGTGTGGGCGGCTGCAGGCGCAGCACCGCACGGGTCACAATCCCAAGGGTGCCTTCGCTACCAATAAACAGCTGCTTTAAATCGAAACCGGCGTTGTTTTTCAACATGCGGTTCATGGAGCTGACCACCCGCCCATCGGCCATGACCGCCTCCAGGCCAAGCACCTGCTGGCGCATCATGCCGTAACGTATTACCCGGACGCCGCCCGCATTTGTGGCGATATTGCCGCCAATCGTGCAGCTGCCTCTAGCACCCAGATCCAACGGGAACTGTAGGTCGACTTCTTTAGCGGCCTCCTGTACACGCTGCAGCGGCGCGCCTGCCTGCACGGTGAGGGTGCCTCCCACTTGGTCAACCTCTTCAATCGCGCTCATGCGCTCAAGGGATATCACCAGCTCGTCAGGGCTTGCTTCTGCACCGTGTACCAACCCGGTCAGTCCACCGTGGGTGACCACCGGCTGCTGCACGGCGTGACACGCCTGCATCACGGCGGCGACTTGCTGGGTATCCGCAGGGCGAACAATCGCGCCTGCCTGGCAGGGAGCACTGGTCATCCAGTCCACGCGGCGGTCGTGTACATCCTCGCCGGTCAATACATGGGAAGAACCCACAATATCGCGCAGTGCTTCCAGGGTTATCTGCATTGGGTATCCTTCTTGCCATTAAACAATTTACGCAGTGGCCGCCATGGGGCCTTCGCGGCCGGGAATCGCCTTAAGCAGGTCTTGGGTATACGCCTCTTTTGGGGCGAGGAAAATTTGCTCGGCGCTGCCTTGCTCGACAATGCGGCCATGTTGCATCACCACAATGCGGTCGCAAATCCGGGCGGCGACGCGTAAGTCGTGGGTAATAAACAGCAGCGAAAGCGACAGCCGCTGTTTAAGCTCTTCAAGCAGTTCCAGCACTTGGGCCTGGATCGACACATCCAGCGCCGAGACGGCTTCGTCCGCCACGATCAGCTCGGGGTTGAGCGCCAGCGCCCGAGCAATGCCAATACGCTGGCGCTGGCCGCCGGAAAATTCGTGAGGAAAGCGCTCCACGGCGCTGGCGCCCAAGCCGACCATGTCTAACAGCTCGCCCGCCTGCTTAAGTGCGTCGGCCTTGGGTGTGCCATTGGCAATCGGCCCCTGGGCAATCGCCATGCCCACCTTGGTGCGAGGGTTAAGCGAAGCGTAAGGGTCTTGAAAAATCATCTGCACCCGGCGGCGTTCACGACGCAGCGCATCGCCTTTGAGCTGTGAAAGGTTAACGCCATCGAGCAGCAGCTCGCCGCTGTCGGGGTGCTCAAGACGTACCACGCAGCGGCCTAGGGTGGACTTGCCTGAACCGGATTCTCCCACAATGCCTAGTGTTTCACCGCGGGCTAGGGTGAGCGAAATATCGTCAAGGGCACGCACTTCCCGCGCAGGCTTAAATAAACCGCCTCGGGAGCGAAAGACTTTATTGAGCTGCTTGATTTCCAGCAGCGGGGCGACCTGGCTAGTCTCACGGTGGGGCGGTACCGCGTTGCTGGGAATCGCTGCGATCAGCGCTTGGGTATAGCTGTCTTGGGGGTTCTCAAGCACCGGTCTGGCGTCACCCAGTTCGACAATCTTGCCGTGGCGCATCACGCAGACACGGTTGGCGATTTCGGCCACCACACCAAAATCGTGGGTGATAAACATCACCGACATGCCGCGCCGCTGTTGAAGGTCACGAATTAGCTCGAGAATCTGCGCCTGGGTGGTCACATCCAGCGCCGTGGTCGGCTCATCGGCAATCAGCAGAATGGGTTCCAGCGCTAGTGCCATAGCGATCATTACCCGCTGGCGCTGCCCGCCGGAAAGCTCGAAGGGATAGGCGCGAATGGCCTTCTCCGGCTGGGGTATACCCACCTCGATTAACAGTTCTAGGGCGTGGGCCTGGCGCTCTTTAGACGTGAACTGGCCGTGGGCCTCAAACACCTCGGCAATTTGTGCGCCGACACGCATCAGCGGGTTAAGGGCGGTCATCGGCTCCTGAAATATCATGCCGATCTTCAGGCCGCGCAGGGCGCGGTGCTGTTTTTCCGTCATGGCGAGAAGGTTCCACCCTTCAAAGAGTATCTCGCCTTGGGTGGCGCGTACGCCCTTGGGCAGTAGCCCCATCACCGCGTTGGCAGCCATCGACTTGCCCGACCCCGACTCGCCTACCACGCACATGATCTCCCCGCGCTTCACGTCGTAGCTGACGTCCTCCACCGCCAGGGCGCGATCCGCCCCTTTGGGGAGCGCAATGCTTAGGTCGCGAATGCTGAGTACCGTTTCAGCGCTTTGATTCTCTGTTGCAGACATAAGAGGCTCCTAGCGCTCGCGGGAAAGTTTGGGGTTCAGGGCGTCGTCCAATCCTTCACCGACGAGATTTAACGCCAGCACGGTGAGCAAAATCGCTACCCCAGGGAAGAAGCTCAGCCACCACGCTTGGCGAATCACCGTGCGCGCCGCACCAATCATATAGCCCCAGGACATCACGTTAGGATCCCCCAGGCCGAGAAACGACAGCGCTGATTCCAGCAAGATGGCGGTGGCCACCATCAAGGAAGCCAGCACAATAATCGGCGACAGCGTATTGGGCAGGATTTGGCGAATGATGATCGTGGTGTTGGACTGGCCGACCAAGCGTGCGGCCTCCACGTATTCGCGGTTGCGCAGCGACATAAACTCGGCGCGCACCAAACGGGCCACCGGCGGCCAGCTAACAATCGCAATCGCCAGCACGATCGAGGTGATGCTGGGCTGCATGATGGCCACCAGCACAATCGCCAGCGCGAAGTTGGGGATCGTCTGGAAAAACTCAGTAAAGCGCATCAATACATCGTCAATCAACCCGCCGTAGTAGCCCGCAATAGCCCCAAGCGGTACGCCAATCAGCAGCGCCACACTGGTGGATACCAGCCCAATCAGTAGCGATACCCAGGCGCCGTGCATCAAACCTGACGCTACGTTGCGGCCCATGGTGTCGGTGCCCAGGGGAAAGCCATCTTGCGAGAGCGGCGGCAAAAACGGCCGTTGAACCATGCGCCAGGGCGATTCAGGAAACAACAGCGGAGCGAGTATCGCCATGGCGATAATCACCAGCAGAATAATCAACCCCACCAGGGCGCCACGGTTTTGCGCAAAGCGCGCGAAAAAGCTCATGAGGCCCCCTTCTTGATGCGTGGATCAGCCAGGCTGTACACCAAGTCGGTGATGATGTTGAAGACGATGACCAAGGCCGCCGAGAAGAAGAAAATACCTAACAGCAGGTTGTAGTCGCGCTGTTCAAGGGCTTCGAACATCAACCGCCCGATGCCCGGCCAAGCAAACACGGTTTCGGTCAGTATCGCCCCGCCGACCATTTGCCCCGCCTGTAGGCCCGCCAGGGTGATAATCGGCAGCAGCGCGTTACGCAGCACATGGCGACGTTGGATAATACTGGGCTTTAAGCCTTTGGCGCGGGCGGTTTTGACGTAATCCTGCTGGGCGGCATCGAGCATCGAGGTGCGCGTCATGCGGGTGTAAATCGCCATAAAAAACAGCGCTAAGGTAGTTGCCGGTAGCACCAAGTGTTTGGCGATATCGAGTGCCAGCGCAAACCCTGTGTAGTCCGCCCCAACGGTGTAAAGGCCGTAGGCGGGCAGCCAGCCCAGGTAGACCGAAAACACCACCACCGACATTAATGCGACCCAGAATAGCGGGGTGGCGTAGAACACTAGCGCGAGCGCCATAATCAATGAGCCGGAGGGCTTTTTAACCCGTGCCGCGGCCATGGAGCCCGCTACAATGCCCAGCACCAGAGAGAGCACAAAGGCCGTGCCGGTGAGCAGCAGGGTGGCGGGTAAGCGGTCCATAATCAGGTCGAATACCGGAACACCCAACCGGTAGGAGTAGCCGAAATCGAGCATGGCGATGCCCGACACATAGCGCCAAAGCTGCACATACATCGGCTGGTCAAGGCCAAAGCGTTCGCGCAGTTGGTTAAGAAATTCCTGGTCGGCAGCGCCCGCTTGGCCGGCCAGAATAGCGGCCGGGTCACCGGGGGCTAACTGAATTAGCAGGAAATTAAAAATAACGATTAAAAACAGCACAATCACGGCTTTGAACAGCCGCATGAGAATTAGGCGAGCGTAGACCATAAGTAGTTTCCTGACGAATACCTTCAAGACATGGCTGAAACACCTAGGCGGCTGGCGCCGCCTAGGTAGGGCCTGAACTTAGCGGTCTAGCCAAGCATCCTTAAAGCCATCATTAACCCCCACGCCGGAGGTCACCAGGTTTTTCACATCGCAACGGTAGAGTGTCGGGAAGCCCAGCTCCATCAGCCAGCCAACAGGCACATCTTCGTGAAGGATCTCTTGCACTTCGCGGTAAAGCTTTTCGCGCTCTTCCTCGGGGAAGGCGGTGGCGGCCTCGTTAAACAGCTCGTCAACGCGCTCGTTTTCGTAGCCTTCGACGTTATTCCAGGGCGAGCCCTTGGCAATGTTGTCGGAAAGGTAGGTGCGTGAAATACCCAGTGCCGGGTCGCCGTACTGGTACAGGTAGGTAAAGGCCAGGTCGTAATCCCAATCGCCCAGGCGCTGGTTCCAGCCGCCCACATCGGTGGCCTGGGTTTCTACATTGATCCCCACCTCGCGCAGGTTCTGCTGCACGGCTTCGGCCCAGCGTGTCCAGGTTTCGCCATAGGGCAGCGGCAGAATGGTGATCTCTTCACCGTCGTAGCCCATTTCGTCCAGTAGCTCGCGTGCGCGCTCGGGGTTGTGGTCGTAGGGTTCCAGGTCATCGTTCTGGAAACGCGCATTAGAGCCAAAGGCGGAAAGCGGCACCTTGCCCAGGCCGTTCCACAGTACATCGCGAGCAAATTCGCGATCCATGGCGTACATCACCGCCTGGCGGAAGCGCTTATCGGCGGTGGGGCCTTCGCGGTTGTTCATCCACAGCATGGCGAAGGGGCTGAAGTACTCGTGACCCTTTTCGGTCATACAGACGTTATCCATTTCCGCCAAACGCGGAATGTCGAAGTTTTCGACGGTACCGCTGGGCAGCACGTCGATGGTGCCGTTCTCAAACGCCACCGCCCGGGAGGCGCCATCGGGGATCACATGCCAGTTAACGCCATCCAGGTAGGGCAGGTCGTCTTCGTAGTACTCCTCGTTTTTAACCAGCTCGATCACCGTGCCGCGTTCCCAGTCGGCGAACTTAAACGGGCCGGTGCCAATGGGGTGGTCGTTGTGCTCGTTATCGCGGAACTCGGTACCCGCGTAAAGGTGCTCGGGCACCATGGTGAAGGTGCCCGCTTCAAAGGAGAGCAGGAACGGGCCGAAGGGTTGTGTCAGGGTAAATACCACGGTGTGATCGTCGGTGGCTTCGATACTCTCCACGTGTTGCAGCACCGCCCGGGCGCTGGGGTTCAATTCGCGATGGAACACATCGGCGGAGAACACCACATCCTCAGCGGTAAAGGCTTCGCCGTCGTGCCAGGTAACGTCATCGCGTAGATGGAAGGTGTAGGTGCGGCCATCGTCACTAACCTCCCACGACTCTGCCAGTTGCGGCATGGGTTCCAGGTCGGTGGTATAGCGCAGCAGCCCTTCGTAGATATTGCCCGCCACGGTGCGCGTGGGGGCGTTTTGAATCATGCCCAGTACCAAGCCTGGCGGTTCCGGCTGGACAATCGTATTGACGGTTCCTCCTGGCTTGGGGTCGTCGGCAAGAGTGGTAGAGGTAAAGGCGAGTGCTGCAGCGGAAATAGCCAAAGCCAATGGTGTCTTCATGTTTCCTGCTCCTCGGTTATTAGGCCAATGCATGGCACGCAATGGCTTGCGTTATCGTTAGGCGAGCGAGGCGTGATGAGGTGGCCGGTTGTTGTGTTTTAAAGGGCCTTTTTGAACATAGCAGCGCTTCAAAAAACTGTCGACAGTCGGCAATCGTTCGTCGACATCAGGTTTATTTTCGTCATACTGAAAATTGCGTCGCCCCCATGAGTGATTTTTTATGGCCTTATTAACGTCGGCCCCCAAGGCCTTTATCCAACAGCAAAATCTGGTTGATCAAGTCGCTGACTATTTGACTCAAGCAATTATTCAGCAACAGTTTTTACCTGGTGAGCGGCTTTCTGAAGTACAGCTTTCCCGGGATTTGGGTGTTAGCCGTGCACCGGTGCGTGAGGCCGCTCGGCTTCTCGAAAGCCGTGGTTTGCTGGTCTCAAAACCCCGCCGGGGATTCTTTGTTCGCGCGTTGAATGCCGTTGAACTCGACGATGTATTTGATTTACGACTGTGCCTTGAGCGCCATGCCATTCAGCGCCTGGCCGAGCGCTATACGCCCGAGGCCCAGCGTGCGCTAAATCAGCAGGTAGAGGTGCTATGTGAGGCAGCAGCAGGCAACGACGGCACACGCCGCATTGAGGAGGATTTGCAGTTTCATCGCTTAATGTTGCACTACGCAGGCAACGAACGGCTGCTGCTTGCGTTTGATAACCTGACCCACGAGCTGCGCCTGTGCATCACTTTAATCACCAAAACCCATGAAGCCCCCGAGACCATCGCGACGAGCCACTTCCAGTTACTGGAAGCGCTAAATAGCGGCAGTCCCGAGGCTTGCCGTGAGGCCATTGACTACCATATTGGCGTGGCCCGCGACTTCGTGGTCAAGGGCGTGGGCGAGACGGGGGAGTAACGGATGAAGACCTTCTTTCACGCTGACCAAATGCTTCACCAGCCGCAAACCTACTTCTCCCGCGGGAAAATGCGCACGCCGTTGGAAGTGTCCGAGCGTACCCAGCACCTGCAGGCGGCCGCGAAACAGCTGGGCTTTGAGCTTCAGACACCCGCCGATTACGGCGTGGCACCACTGAGGGCGGTGCATTCGCTGGCCTATCTACGCTTTCTTGAAAGTGCTTACCAGCGCTGGCATGCGCTTGAAGAAGACTGGGGCGAAGAAGTCATCTCCAACATCTTCGTACGTTCGCCCAACGCCCTGCGAGGCATACTGGCGGAAGCCGCGTGCTACCTGGCCGACGGTAGCGCGCCGGTGGGCAAGCACACCTGGCAAGCCGCCTATTGGTCCGCGCAAAGCGCGGTGGCCGCTGCCGAAACGCTGCTGGCCGGTGAGCGCTTTGCCTATGCGTTAACGCGCCCGCCGGGCCACCATGCGGGCATCGACACCGCCGGTGGTTTTTGCTTCCTCAATAATACGGCGATTGCCGCGCAGCACCTTACCTCGCGCTACCCCCGCGTGGTTGTGTTGGACCCGGATATGCACCATGGGCAGGGTGTTCAGGAAATTTTCTACCAACGCGACGATGTGCTGTATATCTCGATCCACGGCGATACCACCAACTTCTACCCGGCGGTCACCGGCTTCGAAGACGAGCGCGGGTGTGGTGCCGGGCTGGGTTACAACATCAACCTGCCGATGCCCCACGGGTCAGAAGAGTCGGTGTTTTTTGACCGTCTCGAACAGGCCTGCAAGGCCATTCGTCTGTTTGAGCCGGACGCGATTGTGCTGGCGCTGGGGTTTGATATCGACGAGCGCGACCCCCAGGCGAAAGTCGCCGTCTCCACAGCAGGCTTTGGTCAGCTTGGCCGCACAGTAGCGGGCCTGAACCTGCCCACACTGGTGGTGCAGGAAGGGGGATACTACCTGGAAGGGCTGGAAGCCAACGCGGCGAACTTTTTTGAGGGGCTGCTCGGCAACAAAACGCCCTGATGATTAAGCCAGTATTTCCACGCCTTATGAAGATGGCCAGGTAATGTATGGAACACGGCGTATTCAAAAGAAACTGGCCGGTGCTAGCATGTCGTTTCACGCGACGCGTCACCTCTCAAGAGATCCCTGAGTCCCATGCTGGATATCAAGTATTACGTATTGATAGACGCCATTGCCACTCACGGCACGGTGCACGATGCTGCTGGCGCTATCGGCATTACTCAGCCTGCGGCTACGCATCGCATTCGTGAAATGGAGCGCCGCCTGGGTGTGGCGCTTTTTCACCGTGAAGGACGCCGACTGACGCTTTCCGCCTCAGGAGAGCGGCTGCTTGAGACTGCACATGAAGTGCTCCCTCGACTGCGCAGCGCCGAGCTCGAGGCGTGGCAACTGGCACGCCGGACCGAACCCGCTTTGCGACTGGGCATCGGCCCTTACGACACCTTCTCGAGGGCGATTCCACATCTCTACGACCAGCATGCGCGTGACATTGACCTAGTACGCCTGTCCATGGCGGACATGACCACGGCGTTACTCACCAGTCGCGTCGACATGATCTGTATGATTGAGGTGCCCTCGCAGCGTGGCATTGCCCACCAGTTATTGTTCGAGGAGCCACTGGTGGCCGTTTTGCCGCCCGAGCACCCTTATGCACAAAGCGACGCAGTGCCCGCCGAGGTATTCGATCAGGGGCGGCACTTTACCTACAGCATCACCCCCGAGTCCGGCCATGAGTTCGAGCATTTCTTCCAGCCAGCCGGTGTCTACCCGTCGCATATGGTCCAGATTGAGTCGGTCGCCCTGATCCTTGAGCTCGTCGCTGCTGGCAAGGGTGTGAGCATCCTATCGCGCTGGGCCGTTCAGGATGCGCATTACGCCGGTCGCGTCGTCATGCGGCCATTGGCGGGTAACTTACTGCGCATTCCTTGGTATTTGGCCTATGCGCAAACGCCACGTATCACCGCCGTCGCCGAGCCGCTGGCGGCCACGCTCCGCCATCTCTACCGAACCGACGTGTGAGATAAGGCCGTATCCACCTCGGCGCGAGCTGGAACGATAAAAATCTCGTCGCAGATGGTCGGACATTCTCATTAGTATCCCCGTCCCCACACTTTTACTGTATTGCCACTCCCTAGCAACGATCTGCTAGCAACAACTGATCATTCACGAACTATCAGGAGAGGCAATATATGTCACAAGCTACGCTCGGAACTCAACCGGCCTCGCAAGACGCCACCGATGACCGCCATCCATTAGCGCGTTTCATCGATCTTGAACGCTACCCTATCCTGCAGCGCGATAGTGACGCCTACCAATCGGCGGTCGAGCGCGTTCGTCAACAATTGCGTACCGACGGCTGTGCGCTGCTATCGAGCTTCATCCGGAAAGATCTTATCGAGCCGCTGCGCGAGGAAAGTGAGGCCCTGGCGCCAAAGGCGTTCTACTCGGACAACAACGTCAATCCTTATGTCACGCCGGACGATCCGTCTCTGCCCGAGGATCACCCTGCACGCTTTTTCCAGCACTACACCAATGGCTTCGTGGCGCGTGACCTGATCCCCGAGGATGCCATTGTCCAGCAGCTTTATCGCGACCCTGACTTCCAGCGCTTCGTTGCCGACTGCCTCGAAGAGCCGGTGATTTACGAGTTCGCCGATCCTATCGCGGGGCTGGTGATCAACGTGATGCCCGACGACACCGAGCTGCCCTGGCACTTCGACACCAACGAATTCATTGTCAGCCTGATGACGCGGCGTCCCATTGAAGGCGGCGAATTCCAGTACGTGCCCAATATCCGCCGCCCCGGCGAGGAAAACTTCGCTGCCGTGCAACGCGTACTTGAGGGTGACCACACCGACGTCAAATCGTTGACGCTCAACACTGGCGACCTGCAGCTCTTCAAAGGACGTTATTCCATGCACCGCGTCGCCGCCGCCAAGGGCCAACGTCTCTGCACGCTACTGGGGTACGCCAAGACGCCCGACATGATGGGTAGCCTGGAGCACACCAAGCGGATTTACGGCCGCGTTACGCAGCAACACATCGACGCCGATAATCAGCGCCGTCACGACGCGCTCATGGGCTAGGTGCTACTGAACGCGACCCTTATTTATCCACTTCACAAAAGGATGCCTTGCCATGGGCGATATCGTGTCACTCGCCGGATCAGTTCCCACGGGCGGCCCCTATGCCGGCGGGAGCTTCCGCCATGCCACGCTCGACGCCGCGCTGCTGTCGCGCGTCGAGCGCTACCGGCTGCAACGCCTGCGCGAGCAAATGAAGCATCACCAACTGGATGCGGTGATCCTGTTCGATCCCATCAACATTCGCTATGCCTGCGGCGTGCGCAACATGCAGGTTTACTCGCAGCGTAACCCTGCGCGCTATCTCTACGTGGCGGCGGACGGCCCAGTGGTGCTGTTTGAATTCAGCGCCTGCCTGCACCTGGCGGCCAACGCCGAGCTACTCGACGAGGTGCATCCCGCCCGGGCGGTGATGCCGCAGTACAGCGGTCCTCGCTGCGCGGTACATACCCAGGCCTTCGTCGATGACATCCGCAGCCTGTTCGAGCGTTCGCATACCCAGGGGCAGCGTCTAGGCATCGAGTCTGCACCCACCGGCGCCATCGAGGCGCTGGGCCAGGCCGGCTTCCAATTGACCGATGCCGCCACCGTGGTCGAGGGCGCCAAGTCGATCAAGAGCCTCGACGAGCTGGCTCTCATTCACCGCTCGGTGACCCTGACCGAAGCCGCCATGACGCGCATGGAAGCCGCCATTCGCCCCGGCATGAACGAAAACGAGCTGTGGTCGATCTTCAACCAGCACGTGCTGGCCACCGGCGGTGAATACGCCGAAACTCGACTTCTAACCTCCGGTGCACGCACCAATCCGTGGTTCCAGGAATGCTCGGACAAAGTCATCGCTCCAGGCGAGCTGGTGGCCTTCGATACGGACATCGTGGGTTGCTTCGGCTACTACACCGATTTCTCGCGAACCTTCCATGTGTCCGGCGCAGGCGCGCCCAGCGCCGAGCAAAAAGCGCTCTATCGCATGGCCGCCGACCAGCTCGAGCGCAACATTGCCCTGCTGCGCCCGGGCATGAGCTTTCGCGACTACTCGCAACAAGCGTGGCCGATACCCGATGGTTATCGCGAAAACCGTTACCTGGATATTGTTCACGGCTGCGGTATGACCGGCGAGTGGCCGCTGATCGCCCACGACATGGATTGGGACGACGTCGGCTACGACGGCACCATCGAACCCGGCATGACGCTCTGCGTCGAGGCCTATATCGGCCACCGCGATGGCACCGAGGGCGTCAAGCTGGAAGAACAAGTGCTGATTACTGAGGATGGCATCGAACGTCTCTCGACCTACGGCTATTCCGACATACTGATGGAAGAATGACGACGTAGCGCATCACTCTTTCTCATCCCTTTCGATTCACGAACACAAAAAAGGACGCGTATGAAACCGTTGACACCTATTTTTATCGCTTGCGGCCTGGCCGGTCTCTCGATGACCGCCTCGGCCAACGACCCGCTGACCATCGGCACCAACAATTGGGCGGAAAACATCGCCGTCTCGCATATGTGGCAGCAACTGCTTGAAGAGCAAGGCTACGACGTCGAGCTGACCACCACCGGCAAGAGCGTGCTCTTCAGCGGGCTCGCAAACGGCGATCTGGATATCTCGCTGGAAGTCTGGCTCCCGCATGGCGACGCCCAATACATCGAGCCCTATAAGGACCGCATCGACGTTCACGATGCCTGGTACGACGGCGCCCAGGACGAACTGGTGGTGCCCGCTTACATGGAAGACATCAATAGCATCAGTGACCTCAAAGACAACGCCGAGCGCTTCGACTATCAGGGCGAGCCGACCATCCTTGGCATCGAATCGGGCTCGGCTATCTCCGGCGAGACCGAAAACGCCATCAAGAGTTACAACCTCCCGTTTCGCCAGTTGAACAGCTCCGGCCCCGCCATGCTCGCAGCCCTCGAGGAAGCCTATGCCAACGAAGCGCCCATCGCCGTCACACTCTGGCAGCCCCACTGGGCCTACGCGCAGTACGACCTGAAGGCGCTAGAAGATCCCAAGAAGAGCTATGGGGGTGGTGACGATATCATGTGGATGTCGCCCAAAGGGTTTGGCGAGGAGCATCCCGAGGTCACCCAAATGCTTGACACCTGGCACATGAGCCACGCCCAGTTGGCCGATCTCATGCTGACCATCGAAAACGTCGGCGACCCCACGCAAGGCGCCAAGCAGTGGATCGAGGAACATCGCGATCTCATCGACGGCTGGCTCGCCGAGGGCTGATCCCACCCCGGGCCGGCTGTCAGGGCCGGCCTATCTCCATAGCTTGCCGCTTTTTCTAGCGTCCCCCTCTGATCCCGCCAACACGCCATAGGTAGTAGGGCTGGCTATCGCGAGCGTCTTAGCGCTTGGCCGGTCGATATGTGAGCCGCCGGAAAATCGTAAAAGGCCAGCCGTTAGCCTGGGTCGTTCTAAAGGTTTTTCATTGGGCTACTGGAATTGATGTTTGGGACTCAACGGATGCCACCTTGGTCTGTGTCTGGCACTATAGCCACTTTCAGCGATCAGCAAACGATCCGTATAGTCATTGAAAGGACAAGGCATGGCCCACCTGCTACGCATCGTGATGATTCACGGCCACCTGGAAGGGGTGGTCGAACTGAGTGTGGACGGCCACACCAATATTTGTGGCACCAACGCCTCGGGTAAAACCACGCTCCAGCGCTTGGTGCCGGTGTTTTACGGCGAGTTACCCAATAAAGTCGTACCCAAGACGCGCATGAAGTTCGACGCGTTTTACCTGCCCCACCGCAACAGCTACCTGGTCTACGAATACCGCCGCGAAGCGGGCAATATCTGCCAGGTGGTGCTGACCCGCAAATCAGAAGGCGGGGTGGAGTATCGCTTCGTCGCCGCGCCTTACCGGCCAGAAGATTATCTGGTGGAGGGGGAAGACGGCGCCGTGGCGCTGGAGTACGCCCAGTGGTTGGGTGTTTTACGCCGCGAAAATATCTCTTTCTCATCCAAGCTCACGGCCACCTCTGAATACCGCGCGGTGATCCAGAACGACTTTACCCCCACGCCCGGCATCATGCCCCACGGCAATCGCAAGGATGCCCTCAAGCTGCGCCAGATGGCCGCGCAGTTCAGCCTGGTCAAGTCCGAGCATCGCATTCGCCATATCGAAAAGCTGGTCTCGGCGGTGCACGCCAAAGAGGGCAAGATGGACACCCTCAAAACCATGCTGGCGGCGATTTTCGAAGAGGACGGCGTCGAGCTGCCGGTGACGCGCATCCGCAGCGCCAAGGCACGGGAGTGGATTGACCAGATGCGCCAGTCCATGCGTCTCGAACCGCTGCAGCGTTCGCTTGCCAAGCTGCACGATGTTGACCGCGAGTTGGCGGATGTGGAAGCCGCACTCTGGCAGCTGAAACCGCAACTGGAAGCCGACCGCCACCACATCGAGCGCACCCTGGCCGATGCCGAAGCCGAGATGGGCACGCGGCAAGAGGCATTCGACGCCGAGAAAAACGCCTACGAGGCGGCCCGTGATGACCTGAATGAGCAACTTAGCGAGCTGGAAAGCGGCCTCAAGCAAACCCAGCGCGACCTGAGCGACCTGCAGGATCAGTATGAAGCCTATGAGGCGGCGGACATGCCCGCCCTTGAGCGCGACCTCAACGCGCTGCCCCAACAACGCGAGCAGTTCGAGCAGCTAAAAACCCACCTGACCGCACTGCAAGAGGCCGTGCAGGCAAGTCAGGCCCGCAAGGAAGAGCGGCTGCGCGAGCTGGGCGAAGCGCTGGCCCGCCAGGGCGAAGAAATTCAGGGGCTGGTCGATGCCCTCAACGAAGAAAAAGCCGCGCATCAGGAAGCCACCTGGGAGGCCCAACGCCACCTGGACGCCCGCTACCAGACCCAGCGTGAAGAGGCAGAAGCCGATTTTCAGGAACGCCTCAACCAGGGGGTTGAACGACTGGCAGCGCTGAAAGCCGCGCTTAGCCACAGTGGCCCGACGGCGGAGGAAAGCGAAGAAGCCACCCTGGTTCAGGCGCGGATCGACCAGGCGCAAAGCGACCACAACGCCGCCAGCAGCCAGCGGGAAAGCCAGCGCCGCGAGCTGGATAGCCTGAAGCGCGAACGCGATAACGCCGAACAGGCCCACGCGGATGCACGCCGAACGCTTACCCGCGCCCAGCAAACCAGCCAGGCGTTGCACCGCCAGCGCGACCCCGCGCAAGGCTCGCTGCGGCATTTCCTGCGCTACCACCTGCCCGAATGGGAGCAGCGGCTGGGCAAGGTGATTGCCCCCGAGCTGCTGGAGCGGCGGGATCTTTCGCCGACCTTGACGGAGCAGCCCACCGACGACCTTTACGGCCTGGTGCTGGATACCCACCTGATTGAGCCGCCGGACTACGCCCAGGATGAAGCCAGCCTGCTGGCCGCCATTGAAGCGGCGGACGACGCTGTGGTGCGCGCCGAGGCCGAACTCGGCAACTGCGAAAAGCAGCTCAAGCGGCATAACGAGCGTGTCCAGGCCGCCGAGGAAGCGCTAAGCAAAGCCCAGTTGGCGGTGAAGCGCGCCGATGAGGAAGTCGAATACGCTCAGGAAGCCCGCCGCCAGTGCCAGGCGCGCCATGCCCAAGCGCAACGCCAGCGCAAGGCCGACCACGAGGCCGCCCTAGAGGAGCAACAAGCGCAGCAGCAAGCTCTGCGCGACGAACGCCAGACCGCGCTGGACAAGCTCAACGCCGCCCATCAGGCCGAACTGCTGGAGCTAAAAGCCGATGCGCAAAGCCAATTGGATAGCATCGACCGACAGGTTCAGCAGTACAAGGCCCAGCTCACCGAGCAGAAGGCTGAGCACAAGCGTCAATGCGAAGAGCTGGAGCAGGCGTTCGACGAGGAATTAAAGGCTCAGGGCGTCGACCCGGAAAAACTGCGGGATACCCGCACCCGGCTGCAGCAATTGGACGAACACATCCGCCGCACCGCCGCCCGTCAGGACGAGCTGGACGCCTACAAACGCTTTATGCGGGTGAGCTGGGGGCAGCGCAAGCCAGAGCTGGTCGAACAAGAAGGACGTTTAAGCCGTGAGATAGACGCCGCCCAGCGTAAGCGCGAGGCGCATCAGCAGGCCTTTAAAGCCACCAAGGCGGCCCACCAGCAGCACGTCGCCGCGTTTGAAACCAAGCGCCGCGAAAGCCACGAGGTGCTCAACGACCTCAAGCCGCTGCTCAAGCAGCTCGATGAACTCACGCTGACCTCGGACGCCACGCCCCAGCAGGAGGCCCCAGGCGATGTCGCCGAGCGGCTGTCGCGCACCCGCCAGGCACTCTCGCGCCGGGCCCAGGAGCGCGACACGCTGCGCAAAGGCTGCCAGGAGGCGGAAAGCCAGCTGATAAAAGGGGCCAGCACCAGCTTTGTCGATGCGCTGGAAAGCGAGCGCGCCCAGCTTGCCGACCCCGACGACCCGCGGGCGCTGCTGCCACTGCTCGGCGGCATGCTCAAGTTGCTGGAAGACCAGCAGCAACAGCTGATTCAGCAGGGGCGCAACCTCAGCGACGACCTGGACAAGTTCTTCACCGTGTTCCGCGACCTCAACCGTCGCATCAGCGCCCAGAGCAAGCGCCTCTCGGATGAAGTGGCCGACGACCTGCGCCTGGATGGTATCAGCAAGGCCGAGGTGCGCATTCAGTCGACCATCGACGAACTCGGCTTCTGGGAGCCGCTCAAGCTGTTCGCCCAGCGCTACAAGGCGTGGCGCGACTCCGAGCAGACCTTGCCCAGCGACGACTACCTGAACGCCCTGGCGGACGTGGTCGATTTGCTGCGCAGCGACCAGCAATACAGCTTTGAAAGCCTGCTGCGCCTGGAGCTGCACCTCAACGAAGGCGGCACCGACCTGATCATCAAGAACGACCGCCAACTGCTCGAATCGTCCAGCCACGGCATGGCGTATCTGATTCTGTGCAAGTTCCTGCTGGCCTTTACCCGCCTGCTGCGCGGCCGGGCCGAGATCGCCATCCACTGGCCCATCGACGAAATCGGCACGCTGGCTTACCACAACGTCGAAAAGCTGTTTGACGCCTGCGACAGCAACCAGATTCATATTGTCGGCGCCTTCCCCAACCCGGAGTCCGACGTGCTGCTGCTGTTCCATAACCGCTACCTGATCGACCGCGACGCCGACGACCCCGCCAAACGACGGTTGAAACGCATCGAGCCCCGCCAAAGTCGCCTGGCCGAACGGCTCAAAGCCCGCCATGAGGAGGTGCCGGTATGAGCGATATGAGTCTTCTACCCCATGGCCCGCTGCTGGAGCGGCTGCTGGCGGGCGAGTTTATCTGCGCGGTGAGCGATGAAAGTGCCTTCAAGCGCCTCCAGGATGACGCCACGCGCGAGGCCATCGACAGCTACCTGCGCCCGCTCAACCGCCGCGTGGCCAGCAGCCAGGAGGAATGCGTGTATTTTCTCGCCTGGCGTCAGTTGGATGACAGCGCGCGGGATCAGCTCGCCCGCCAGTTGGGCGACACCGTCAACAGCCTGCTGCCGCTGCTGGAATGGCTACAGCTGGTGCAGGAAACCCTGGGCCGCGACAGTGTGCTGTCCCCCGGCGATGTGCTCAAGCCCGGCGAGCTACAGGCCAAAAGCGAGGATAACCCCAGCCTGCGCGAACGTATTGAACGCCTGGCTACCGACAGCTTCTTCGGTTCCCAGAGCGACCAGTTGGACGCCCAGGTCAAGCAGGTGTTCAAGCGGTTAAGAGAGCACGGCTACCTGCTGCAGCCTCACGGCGACCGCCAGGTATTCCTGGTCACTGGCAAGGTCGACTACCTGCTCGAACTAGTGCGCTTTATTCGCGACGAAGAGCACCTGCCGGTGGACGACGAGGGCGAGGATACCCAGGAGGCGCTGCTGTGAACGACGCGGAAACGCCGGGGCTGGAAAGCCGCCTGATCACTACCGGGGTAGAGCGCCTGGCCCTGTTGGGCCGCCACGCCGAGGCGCTGATGCAGGGCTACACCAACGACCAAGTCCCCCTGGAAGGACTGAGTCATACCGCGCTGCGCAAGCTGCTAAGCGCACGGATAGTCTGGCGTCCTGACGAGCAGGGCGGCCTCAAGCTGACCCCCAAAGTCCGCGAACTGATCGCTGAGATGGTGGCCGATGAAGCCCGGCGCCACGTCAACGCCGACGTGGCCGAGGCGCTGGAGCTGATCCGCAGCCTGATCCAGAGCTATCGCGATTCCAGCAGCCGCGGCGACTACTGGCAGCAGGAGCAGCAACTGTTGCGCCTACGCCAGGCGGTGGATGACATGAACGGCCGCTTTGCCGACGCCATCGACAGCCTGTGGCAGCGGCTCAACAGCGATTTTGGCTTTGTCAGCCAGCTCAACGATAAAGTGCGCGAAAACGACCGTGCGCAAAAGCAAGTGATCCGCCTGCTCGATGGGCTGGCGCTGATCGACTTTGACGAGTTGATCGAACTGGTCGGCAGCGACGGCACGCTGCGCAAGGTGTTGATCAGCCAGCTGCAGCAGCAGATCAGTCAGCACTACACCAGCCTGCGCGAAGTGCAGCACCGCCTGATCGAGCTGATGGCGCGTTTTCGCCGCATGCAGGCCCGCAGCCGCCTGGTCTCAGGCATGGCCGCCTTCCTGCGCGAGCACCCCGGCTTCACCCCCGGCAACTACGCCCGCCGCAGCGAGGTGCCCGCGCTGTTCAATCACGCAGCCCCCCTCACCGCCGCCGGGGCCGTGGCGCTGGATCGCGCCCAGGATATGCCCACCATCAGCGCACTGCTGCAAAATGTGCCCACGCCGTCACGTGCCGCCCAGTCGGTCACTGCGGCACGCCCGGCGGAACACGTCGAAGACACGCTCATCGCTGCCCGCCAGCAGGCCCTCAAGGATGACGTCGAAACCTTCTACCTCAACGTGGTGGACCGGGCCGAGCAAACCCCCATTAGCGCCTTGGACTATCTGAACCAAAGCGAGCTGCAATGGCCCCCAGAAATCTGGCTGTTCCAGGTCATCGCCGAGCACCAGGGCCTACCGCACAGCGAGCAGCGCGCGTTTCACCTTCATCAGCAGGAAGAACGGGCGAGCGCCTACAATGATGTGAAGCTGATCCGCGACGTTTCGTTAGGCTTGGCGGTGTAACGATGAATGACCAGACGCTCACGGCCAAGGTCTACAGCAAGCTAGGCGACGTCGACCGCCAACTGCGCAAGCAGTCGTGGGTCGACAAGAAGCGCAGCCAGCAGTGGGTAGCGGACTTCATTCATTGGTGTGATGAGCAACACATTGAGCTTGGCCCCAGGCTACGTCATCGATCCCTGCGCTTTGATCGCGCCCTCATCCAGCAGGTGAACGAAGCGCTCAGAAGCCAGCGACTGACTACTATTGAGCAATGGCAAAGTGGCTTGACCAGTGCTGAGCAAGCGGAGCAGGGCGTCAATGAAGATAAAACCAACCGCGAAGGCCCGCGTGCCCAGCGAGTGTTGGTGAACACACCCGCCAGCACACCCGCTTGGTTCTCGGGACAACCGCGCTCAATGCACGATGTCGACTGGCGAGATATAAACCTTGACCAGTGCGACGTGCTTATCCAGGTTGAAAACCTGGACAGCTTTTACGCCTTTTTACCGCAAATTCCCGCGCTAAGCGGTTACGCTAATCCGCTGATTGTCTACCGTGGTGACAGCCACTACGGCGGCGCTTTCAAGCAACTCGCCAGCGCCTGGAACGCGACCCAAAAGCCACACTTCTACGCAGGCGACTTTGATGTCGAAGGCCTCGGTATCGCGCTTTCCAGCAGCGCCTCTCACCTTCTACTCCCGCCGCTCGCATGGCTCACCGAGCAGGCCACCACCTTCCACGACCCTGCCAATCAACTCGAAGACCGCCCACGCCTGCTACGCCACCGCGATCAATTACCCGCCGCACATCCGCTACAGCCGTATCTAACGCTACTACTCGACCAGCAGCGCGGGCTAAGGCAGCAGTGGTTGGGTGAACGATTGGAGCACGTGGCGCTGGTGTAATGATTGAAACCGGCAAAACGCGCAGGCACGCGAATTCTGGCCATGCTGCCAAAATTGTGGCTTTGCTCTAAGAAGAATCAATGGGGTAGAGTCAAAATGGTTGGCTGCAAAATCTCAATCAATGCGCCGTCGCGTTCATTGAGGTTTTGCAGTTGGGCGTAGAATCACTGTTATGGCCTTCAGGGTGAACAATGGAAATCAACTTGCTCGTCTTGCGATGCAAAGAATTGGAAACGAGTAAGCAGTTTTATGAACTGCTAGGGTTTAACTTCGTTAAGGAGAGGCATGGTGACGGGCCTATGCACTACTCCTCGCAAGATGCCAGTTTTGTGTTTGAGCTTTATCCGTTGTCGGAAAACGAAGCTGTGGGCAATTCCAGGATCGGTTTCTCGTTAAAAGATATACATCAGGTTCTCTCCCAAGTGGCAACTGCCAGCCAGCATGAATTCAACGGTAGGCAGATCTACATTGTTCGAGACCCTGATGGACGAAAGGTTGAGCTTAGTGGGCAATGACCATAACAATGCGCGGCACACGGATGCCCTTGTCTCCGCTTCGCTGCGTCAAGGCCACCGGTGCGCTTGGCGTTAGCTAGTGAGTACAAAGAGCACACAATGTGCTAGCCTTTGATTCATGAAACCTATCACATGGAACCCAGAGAAAAACAAGCTTCTCCAAACAGAAAGAAACATATCTTTCGAGGATGTGGTTTTGCACATCTCGGTTGGAGGTATCCTGGATACGTTCGAGCATCCGAATCAGGAGCGGTATCGGGGTCAACAAATTCATGTGATTGAGATAGAAGGGTATGCGTATTTGGTACCCTTTGTGGAGTCAGAGGATGAGGTTTTTCTGAAAACGATCATCCCTAGCAGGAAAGCGACCAAAACCTATTTGGGAGGTCCGAAATGAGCAGGCTGAATAAAGAAGAGCAGGAAATTCTGGATGCATTTGATGCAGGAGAGCTGCAGCGGTCGCCAGATAGTGAGAATAGGAAAGCACGGCATCAAGAGTATGCCGAGGCGATGTTTAAGAAGGATGCCCGTATCAACATCAGGCTTTCTTCCAAGGATCTTCGTGGTCTTCAGAAGAAAGCTCTGGCGGAGGGCATCCCCTACCAAACACTTGTTGCTAGCATTCTCCATAAATATGTCGAAGGTCGTTTGCATGAGGATCGGTAGCTAATCCAGCTATCCAACGGATGCCAAAACCTGGGCTTTGCTCTGGTTTTATCACCGGTGATGGCGAGCGTTAGACATATGCAAACAGCTCTACGAACACCAGAAAAGCTGATAGCAAAGGCCAGAGAATCAACAGACGCGTCGACGGTGACGCTGCGCGTTTATCGAGACAATCATGCCGCTCGTTCTTTATATTCCAGCCTTGGCTTCTTCGTCGTCGAGTCAGAATCCACGGATGACTTATTATTTATGAGTACAACGGCTAATCGTTCACGTAAGGCTGGCGCATAAGAAGCAGCCTAGGCGTAGGATGAACGGTAGCCATTGGTCAGGAGTCTTTTCATGAAGGTGTGTGCCGCTCAGTTGCGACCAGTGGCCGGTGATTTGGCAGCCAACGTTGCTAAGCATCTTGAGCTCATCGAGCTTGCCGTTTCGCAGCAGGCCGATGTGGTATTTTTTCCTGAGCTGTCGCTCACTGGGTTCGAGCCCCGACTCGCGGATTCTCTTGCCATCGATATAGCGGATCAGCGTCTTGATGTGTTTCAGGAACACAGCGACAAAACTAACATGCTGATCGGCGTCGGCATGCCGATCTCCATTGGCTCTGGTGTGTCTATCGGCATGGTGTGGTTCTCGCCTGTTGATGCTCGCCGCCTATACGCGAAACAACAGCTGCACGCCGATGAGCTTCCTTACTTTGTTACGGGCGGCAAACAGCTTGTATTGGAAAGAGAGGGCTCCAGGCTTGTGCCTGCTATCTGCTACGAGTCGCTTCAAATGAACCATGCTGATAGTGCAGCCACCTTGTCTGCCGATATGTATCTAGCCAGTGTTGCCAAACCGGTTGGTGGTATCGCCAAGGCAATGACGCATTATCCTGCGGTCGCAAGCAAACATAAAATGCTTGTGATCATGGCGAACTGTGTCGGGCCTAGTGATGACTTTATCAGCGTCGGGCAGTCGGCCGCCTGGAATGGCCGCGGGGAACTGCTTGCACAGATGGATGCTGAATCAGAGGGCGTGGTGGTGCTGGACACCAAAAACGGAAGTGCTAGCGTAAAGACGCTTGATCATTAAGCGATCCAGTCGATGCCATCAGTAGCACGATAGAGCTGGCCTTAGTTAAAGACATAGGAGTGTCAAAATGTTTGATTACTCAATAATTCACTGGGTGACATTTCTTGGTGCGGCGGCCCTGCTAAACCTTTCCCCAGGCCCAGATATCGCTTTCATCTTGGGGCAAACGTTGCGTAACGGACGTCAGCATGGATTCGCTGCGATGTTTGGCATTTGGACAGGGGCAGCGTTGCATGTCGTTATGGCGGCGGTGGGGCTTTCCGCAATCCTTGCCACGTCCGCCCTGGCGTTTTCTATCGTTAAGTGGGTCGGCGCCGCATATTTGATATGGCTGGGTATCAAAATGCTCCTATCGCGTGGTGACTCTTTCGAGCCCAGCGGGAGCGTCAGCCAGCAACGAAAGCATTCAATCTATTGGCAAGGAGCACTGGTTTCCGCCCTTAACCCGAAAGTGGCCGTATTTTTCCTAGCTTTCCTGCCTCAGTTCGTCGTGGAAGGTGCTGGCCCTCCCAGTGCTCAGTTGCTGTTGCACGGAAGCCTGATCATTGTTGTCGCGGCTTGCATAGAGCCACCTTTAGTTATGCTGGGGTCAAAGTTAGGCGTTTTCTTGAGACAAAATCGGCGAGTTGGCATATGGATGGACCGCGGCCTCGGAGCCTTGTTCGTCACCTTAGGCGCGCGCCTTGCAGCCAGTACCCGATAATGTAGGTGAGCATGAAATCCATTTGTTTTCAGCTACATAACCAAGCTATGCACCAGGTGCCAAGCTTTCGCTTCGCTGAGGTTTTTAAATTAATGACGATGCATAGTCTGCCGTATTCTGGTGAATTAATTCGCGAGAGTTACCTTGAGCCTTTCAGCATCAGCCCCCTCAGCTTGCTGCAGCCCAGGCCGCTTGTTTCTAGAGCGGATGCATAAGAGATAACGATCAAACTATGAACTTACTCTTCCTCGGCACCTCCGCCGGTGTACCCACCAAACAAAGAAACGTCGCCGGGGTCGCGTTGCGTGAGAGCAAGGGGAAAGGCTGGTACCTGATCGATTGTGGTGAGGGCTCCCAGCATCAGGTCTTGCACACCAAACTGTCGCTGAATTCATTGAAAGCCATCTTGATTACCCACGTGCACGGCGACCACTGCTATGGGCTGCCGGGCCTACTGGCGAGTGCGGCGATGAACGGCCGGACGGAGCCGCTTACCATTGTGGCGCCCGCAGGCATCAAGGCATGGCTGGACGCCACCTTTGAGACCACCCAGCTATCGTTATCCTTCGATGTGGAGTTTGTCTGCTCTGATGAACTCCCAAGTGTCGAGTTTGAGCGTATCGCGGTTACCACCTTCAGGCTTTCACACCGGGCGCCGTCCTATGCGTATGGGTTTACGGAGCGAAAGGTCGAGTCTGCTCTGGATGTGGATAAGTTGGCGCAAAAGGGGATTCCCAGAGGCCCGTTATGGGGGCAGTTGAAGCAAGGCGCTGATATTGAGTTTGCGGGCGAGCGGTTTAAAAGCCGTGACTTCCTGATCTCCAAACACAAACCCAGAAAAGTCGTGATCGCCGGGGACAATGACCAGCCCGACTTGTTGTCTGAAGCGTGCGTGGGGGCGCAAGTACTGGTGCACGAAGCCACCTACACCGAAGCAATGGCCGAGAAGGCTGGTGACGTAGGGCATAGCTACGCCAAGCAGGTCGCCGCGTTTGCCGAAGCGGTAGCGCTCCCCAACCTGGTGCTGACGCACTTTAGCCCCCGTTACCAGCTCAACCCCCATGTGTCGCCGTCCATTGAGGACATCCGCAAAGAGGCTCAGTGCGTCTATTCGGGCTCGCTATACCTGGCGCGGGATTTTCTCGAATTAACCCTGGATAAATCGGGTCACTTTTCTGAAGTGGCGGGCGAATAGTTTTTTTGTGTTTCGCGACCGATGCGGCTAACTAGCGTTGCTGCTAGAAAAGCAATGGGTGCTAAAGCAATGATTTAGTCGTGAAATGGTGTGCGTGGGGTTGGTTTAAATCCAGTCTTCTACTCTAAGCCCTGGTACGCGACTAAACTCACCTAGATTATTGGTGACCAGAATCAGCCCCCTTGAACGAGCATGCCCGGCAATCATCTGATCGTATGGGCCTATTGGTGTGCCAGCTTTGGCCAGTTCAGTACGTAGCTGCCCACTGTGATAGGCGGCGTCGGGGTCGTAGTCGAGCACTTCCAGCCGGGCTGCAAACCCTTCTATAACACTTAAGTTTTTCTCGGGAGAAGCGGACTTTTCAGCACCATAAACCAGCTCCATGAGTGTCACGGTGCTGATGCAAAGCTGGTCGCTATGCTGGTTAAAGGTCTCACGAACATGGGGAGGTTTATGTTTGATGGTGAAAATACAGATATTGGTGTCAAGCATGTACTTAAGCATCAAAACGCCTCGCGCTCCTGTTCGTTTGGCTGCTCGCGTTCACTCATAAAGTCTGCGGTGACACTTTGACCCTCAAACCAGCTGTCCCAGGTTTCACCTGCGGGGGTAATTAAGCGCGCGCGACCCAAGGCAATAACATCAACGCGTGTAACGTCTTCGGGCAGCGCGAGGGATTTAGGCATGCGCACCGCTTGGCTACGGTTACTTTTAAACACTGCTGCTTTTTCCATGGCTGCCTCCTGATCATTACGGCTTGTTACCCAGTGTATGCACGTATACGTGATATCTCAGTTTGATTGTATTTTTGGGATATGTCAACGGGATATACTCTGATACTCCATTGGCTTGTTGACCATGGTCAGAGGTACGCCGAGTGGTTGCGTTAGGCTAGGCTGAATTTACCTTTGCCCGTGAGAGAATCAATGGGGTAGATTCAATTGGCTGATGGGGCATTCTTCTCTGCCAGTTGGGGTGAGCGCATAGCAATGATCACGTTTTTATTGCAAATTGTGGCCGCACCGCTCAATTCATAATTGTCTTTCGGGGAGATGTCAGTGAGATCACCGCAGTCGGTTAAGGCGCTCGAGAATTTAGGGCGAGTTCGTCTTTCGGAGTCTTTTTTTATGCGAGATTTCTTGCACTCCGAGATCTCGCAGATTGAAGGAATACCTAATATCCCCGACAACCCTGATCGTGCGATCGAGGCCGGTCGGTCTCTTTGTGAAGAAGTGCTCGAACCCATCCAGCAGCATTTTGGCCGTATCAGTATTCGTTCCGCTTACCGGTCAAGTGCCGTTAATGCCAAGGGAGCAGAAAACAAGAACCAATATAACTGCGGAAGCAACGAACAGAACTATGCCCATCATATATGGGACTTTCCTGACAAGAACGACCACATTGGGGCAATGGCGTGTATCGTCGTTAATAAGTACGTGCCGTACTTTGAGCGAACTGGAGATTGGCAGGCACTTGCTTGGTGGGTGCATGACGCTGTGCCGGGGTATGCATCGATGTATTTCTTCCCCAAGCTCTGTGCCTTCAACATCGGCTGGCATCAGAACCCTGAAAAATCTATAAGAAGCTACATTTCGCCAAAGGGGTGTCTGACCAAACCCGGTATGCCCAACTTCGAAGGAGACCATAGTGCGGAGTATTCGGACATGCTCCGCGAGTTAGGCCTTTAGCGTTTGCCTACCTGGGCGCCACAATAAAACGCGCACATAACAATCGGCTGCGAAGCGACCGTCTTTCGCTCCAAACTAGCCAAGCACCGGCTTCAAACGCTGGCTCTAGGCTCAAAGCCAGCGCTCGATCCCTTACTGCAAAAACTCTCGCAACGTTTCGCTCGCCTGATCAATGGAAACGACACCGTCGAGATGGCCTCGATTGCCTTCCAGGGTTTCAAGCGTCACCTCGCTGCCACCTTCTTCAATCAACTCGGCGGTGCGTCGGACGCCTTCGGGGGCGAAGACGAGGTCGTTTTCGCTATACAGCATCAGCGTAGGGGCGTCGATTGCTTCAAGCCCCGCTTCTAGCGAGTCGCCGTGGCCTGCCATAAAGGTTTGGTTGGCGCGAACCAGATACAGGAAATGGTTGGCGTCGGAAACCTCTGCTCGTGCAGCGGCAATGTCATCCAGGGTTTGCTCAATGGCGTAGTTGGCATTGATATCCTGAGCGGGGTCGCGTTGTTCATCGGCCCAGTCACGGTTAAAGGTCTCGTTGGCCCACTGCCAATGGTTGGCATTGAGCGTGACGAGCTTGAGCGCTTCTTTTAGCCCGTCGGTGGGCGGTTCACCGTCGTAGTAGTTACCCTCGTTCCAGTTGGCATCCAGCCGAATCGGCGCTGCCCAGGCGCTCAACGTCGCCAACAGCCAGGGGTCGGCAACGCCGCCGCCAATTACGGAGATAAGGCGATCAACGCGTTCAAGGTAGGCACTGGCCCACTCGATGGCCTGAAGGGCGCCCATCGATGCGCCCATGACCGCATGCAGTGATTCAATATCCTGGCTGTCCAGCAACTCGCGCTGCACCTCGACAAAGTCGCGGATGGTGACGACAGGAAAGTCCATTCCCCAGGGTTCGCCTGTTTCGGGGTTGATGGAGGCAGGCCCGGTGGTCGTCACGTTGGGATCATTGGCATTCAGGTTCACCAGCGTATCCGAGGAGATAATGTAGTACTCATCAGTATCGAGCGGCTTGCCTGGGCCGATGATCGAATCCCAGTAGCCGGTTGGCTCGCCATCCGCCTCATAGCGGCCAGCGGCATGACTAGTGCCTGAGAAAAAATGGGTAATCAAAATGACGTTATCGCGGGCGTCGTTTAATTCACCGTACGCCTCCCAGCCCACGCTTACGTCGGGGATGGTTTTTCCCCCTTGGGTAGTGAAGTTTTCTATCTCAAAGGTCTGCTTTTCGACCAGACCGTCCCAGGCCATTAACGATGACGAGGCAATCAGGCCGATGCTGATAAACGCTGACGTTAGCAGAGGGTGCCGTTGAGTAAGCGCCATAAGTTCTCCTGCGATAAGGGATCATTGTGATTGTTGTTGGCCATCGGCAATGGTCACCCTCTTAGCCTAGCCATTTTTAGCGCATTTTGAACGGATAACCCGTTGGCCTGCTGCATCACCATGCGGTTGCCGAATCGGTACTGCTCCTCAACCTAGTGCTGTAATGCTAAGACGCGCGAAGGCCTGCGAGTGGTTAACCATCGCAGGCTCTGTGTAAATCTCTATAAAAAACAAGTCTTCGCGAAGTGCTAGCGCAAACCAAGAAAGGAAAGAATCGCTATGACGATAACGACGGCACCAACGATGTAGACGATACTGTTCATCAGTAAATACTCCTTTTATGAATCCGAAATCCCTGTCGCGCCATCGTCCCTGAGGCGCGCGATCTAGCTTCCTTGCGAGGCAGTCCATTGCCTTATCATCAGAGTAGATTGCTAGCTGTATCTGGTCTGTTGGCTAGCGCACTGAGCGGTGAAATAAACCTACTTCCGTCGAGCAGATCAGTCCCGGCAATAGCCTTCACCTGTTCTGACGATCAGGCAGTCTTCCTTTTCCATTAGCCACTTCATGCCTGTCGCTTCGCCGTCGCCCGCACGAAGCAGCTGTGGGCCGTTCCCGCGGTTGAAGCGAATGCCATCGGCTGTGGCTTGCCCTTCGAAGGTGCCGATTTGATCGGCATCCAGGCCGTAGCGCATGTGAAGTCGATAATGGCCTGGGCCCGCAGGCTCGTCCTTGCTGACTTCCAGGAATAACCCTTCCACGCCAGTCCATCTGCCGACCCATTGATCGGTAGCCTGGTGATGGGGCGCGTTTTGCTCGGCTGAAGTACCTGAGTCGCTCGCGCCGGATGTGGCGGTATTACTGTCGTGGGCACACCCGCTGATCAGTATCAGGGTGCACAGAGCTAACGCTATTTTGATCATGTCGAGTGTCACCTAATGGATATCACCTAAAGCCTACTACCCCGTTTTTTTCCTGGCACGGTGTGCGGCCGCTTTCATCCTGTTTCCGCAAGCGGCCATGCTGCACCAGCGGCGGCGGTGGGATTTTGTTTGATCGTGGAACAGTAGAACGCAGTCCGAGGCTTCACACTGTTTGACGAGCTGCAGGTCTTCCTCGGTAAGCAACTCAACCACCGACGCCGTGACAGGCTGCAAAAGGCTCTCGCTTTCCATGTTGCGCTTGTAAGTTTTTTTCTTAAATACCGCTTCCTTTGGCTGCCATTCAATCTTTTCTATGGGGCAGCCCCTTTCCAGTACGTGGTTTATCAATGCGGGGTCTGCAGCCCGGCCCTGTTGGGCCGAAGTGAGCAGTTCCAGCATGCTGTCGCGCAGTTCCCGAGCCAGCTGGGCTATCCCAGACGGTGGGCGTTCACACTCCTCGGTCAGTACTCCTGCCTGTTGAAGCCATGCCACGACACTACTGTCGTTATCCAGACATTCATGGCGCTCTTCCCCTACGCCAAATTGGGTGTTGATGAAATCGATAGCGAGATTGCTCGCGATAAACGGAGGCGCAATTTTTGATGGCATTCTGAGTAACCTTTAATTTAATACTTGACAGGTTACTATCTTTCTTCGTAACCTTCAAAAACTACTATTAACGGTTACTAAAGAGGTTGTCCATGACATCTGAAAATATAACGGCTTCTGGCTCGACAACGCAGCAGGTTCACTATCGTTTCGAGAAAGTGGGCGATGTCGATGTTTTCTATCGTGAAGCGGGTGATCCGGCGGCGCCGACGGTACTGCTGCTGCACGGATTCGCGGCGTCATCGTATATGTGGCGCGATGTTATTGCGGCGCTTGCGGATGGCTATCACGTGGTAGCGCCGGATTTGCCAGCGTTTGGTTTTACTCAATCACCGGCGCGCGGTGAGTATGAATACACCTTTGCCAACCTGACGAAGACGATTGATCAGTTTACTGAGCAATTGAAGCTTGATCGCTACGCGATTGCCGTTCATGACTATGGTGCGCCTGTTGGCTGGCGTTTGGCGGTGGCTCACCCGTCAAAAGTCACCGCGATCATTTCGCAAAACGGCAATGCGTATGAGGAGGGCCTTTCGCAAGGCTGGGAGCCTATCCGGACGTATTGGAACGACCCTTCAAAGGCGAATCGTGATGCCCTTAGCGACTTCCCGACGCCCGCGTCCATCAAATGGCAGTACGTGGAGGGGGTAAAAGACACCAGTGCTGTCGCTCCGGATGCCTATACGTTGGAAGGGGCTCAGATCTCTCAACCCGGGATGGCGGATATTCAGCTCGACTTATTGTTGGACTACGCCACCAACGTCGCGAAGTATCCCGAGTTTCAGGCCTATTTTCGGGAGCATCAACCGCCGTTGCTCGCCGTGTGGGGGAAGCATGATCCGTTCTTCCTGCCACCGGGTGCTGAAGCCTGGAAGCGCGATATTTCCCAGGCGGATATTCGCTTTTACGACACAGGGCATTTTGCCCTGGAAACCCATGGCGATGTCATTATCCCGGTGATTCGTGCGTTCCTGGATGACCACCTGAAAGGATAAAGAAAGGCAACGGGCTAGCCTCTTTTCCAGGCTGGGCTAATGTATGCAATAAGGCCAAGCTCAACCGCTTGGCTTTATTAGCGAAACGTCGTTGCGCTTATCACGCCTAGCGCTTCTTGAACGGATTCAGCCCGTTGGCTTGCTGCATCATCATGCGTTTGGCGAGTGGGATGTGCTCGGCGATGTGCAGGCTAAGGTCGCCCAGCTGACGCAGCGGCTTGGCGCCGGTAAACAGGTGGTGAAAGCTGTCGGTGGCGGCGATCATCGCCTGATTGGCCAGGCGGCGTTGAACTTCAAAACGGTGCAGGTTGATGTGATCACCGGGGTCGCGGCCGTGGATGATCAGCTCAGCCAGGGTATCGGCGTCGTGGAGACCAATGTTTAGCCCCTGGCCTGCCAGCGGGTGCACCACGTGGGCAGCATCGCCAATCAATGCCAGGCGCTTGCCGATGTAGCGTTTGGCGTGTTGGCGTTTGATGGGAAAGCTGGCCCGCGCCACGATCCGGGTGAGCTTGCCTAATCGTTTGGGGAAGGCGTCTTCAATCGTTGACTTGAGCGCTTCATCGTTTAGCTGTTCGCGGGCTTTGGTGTCATCGTCGTTGTCGTACCACACCAGTGAGGCGCGCTGGCCGGGGAGCGGTAGCATGGCCATTGGGCCATTTGGGGTGAAGCACTGCCAGCTTACATCCTGCTGGGGCAATTCGGTTTCCACGTTAACGATCAGCGCGCGCTGGTGGTAATCGTGTTGGGTTACGCCAATGTTGGCTAACTCACGTAACGTGGAACGCGCGCCATCGGCCCCTACAATGAGCGGAGCGCTTAACGTTTGGCCGTTGTCCAATTCCAGCAGTCGCGCATCGCCGCTGGCCAGCGTGCTAATTGGTGCGCACTGGGTGTAACAGGTGGCGCCGGGTAACTCGGCCAACCGTTGCCAGAGCGCGTACTGAAGCGTGCGGTTTTCGATAAAAATGCCGAAGTCGTCCATGCCACTATCCGCAGCGGAGAACAGCGAATGGCCCGAGCCGTCCTGGTTGAAAACATCGATATGCCGGAAGGGGCAGCAACGCTCGTCGGGCAGTTGGGTGCCGCTTGCGTTGATGAACGCCAGCGAACGCGCATTGAGCGATGAAACACGCAGGTCATAATCGCCTTCGGGCAACTCAGGTGCATCGCCTTGCTCGACGAGTCCGACCGATCTGCCTGCATTGCCCAGCCGGGCGGCCAGGGCAGCGCCGACCATGCCGCCGCCTACAATAATGACATCATGATGCGACTGCATCGCCTGGTGATGGGATCCTTGCATTAGATGCTCCTTGGATTAAAAGCCTGTCACATAATCTTTGCTATTGATGTCATAGTATCGTCGACAGCGAGAAAAATTGCCTAGAGGTGAACATTTGACGCAGGCAGTGGATATATCAACGCACGTGGCCCAGGCGGGTGAAGAGCTAGCCGCTTTTATTGCGCGCCACCCAAAGCTTTGGATACTCACCGGGGCGGGGGTCAGCACCGACAGCGGGATTCCCGACTATCGCGATGCGGATGGCCAATGGAAGCGATCGCCGCCGGTGCAGCACGGCGACTTCATGGCCTCTCAGGCGGTGCGCCAGCGCTACTGGGCGCGTGCCCTGGTGGGCTTCAAGGCGCTGCGCGAGGCGCAGGTCAGCGGGGCGCATCGGGCCCTCGCGGCGCTCGAAAAGATGGGCTATGTGGAGATGCTGGTCACCCAGAACGTCGACCGCCTGCACCAGCGGGCAGGATCCAAAAAGGTGATCGACCTGCACGGCCGTGCCGATACCGTCAGCTGCATGGTGTGCGGCTACCATATGATGCGCCACGCCATGCACAGCGAAATGGCCCAGTTAAATCCGCGCTTTGCCGCTTTGGATGCCGGTCACGCCCCGGATGGCGATGCGGATTTGGAAACCGATTTTTCGAGCTTTAAGGTCTTCGATTGCCCGCGCTGTCAGGGCATCTTAAAACCGGAGGTGGTGTATTACGGCGATGTTGTCCCGCCGGCGCGGCGGCAAGCTGCCCAGGCTGGTTTGGAAAAGTCGGCGGCGGTGCTGGCGGTGGGTACATCGCTAATGGTTTATTCGGGGTATCGTTTCTGCCGCGATGCCCATGCCATGGGCTTACCGGTAGCGTCGCTGTCGCTGGGCGTTACCCGCGCCGACGCGCTGCTCACTCACCAGTGGCGTGCGCCGTTAACCCCGGTGCTGGAGCAGGCGGTTCGTTGCCTTGAGGTGCGTTAGCGGGCCTTGGGTACCGAACGTATCGCTTTCTATGGGGAAACGTGTCTTCACGCGCCTCTTTGCCTGACCCCGTAGCTCGCCCGTTCGATCTGCTGTTTGGCATTGTCCCAAGGCAGTCGACGTTTGCGCGCTTTCATTAAATCAAGGGACGCGAACCCTTTTTCCTGGGTTAACAGTCCAAACTCAATCAGCTCAGCGAGCACCCATAGCGTACCTCTTATATCGACACCCTCATGGCCGGCAAGGGCGCGGAGGTTACTATCTCCGGTGAGCAACGGGCAGGCTTCCTGCTTGGCTAAAGACAATGTGAGCCTGTCGTAGAAGCCTGGTTCATCGCCATGCACTTCTCCCAAGGCGATTGCATAATCAACGTATTGGGACTCAACAACGAGTGTTTTTAATCCCATATCGAGTAGGTCTGGGCTGCCGTCCTTGATTTCTTCTTCATACAGCACGTCAGGCATAGCGAAGTCATAAGGAAGCTGAAAGAGAGCTTCCAGTATGTCTCCGGCTTCCAAATCAATGATGACGTTGGCGTCACTGATGAGTAACAGCATCAGCAGACTCCATAAAGCGTTCTCGGTAGAACCGCATTCTTGGGATGCCTAGCAGCTCAGCCGCTTTCGCCTCGGAAACGAGGTCTTCTGCCAATGCCCGATATACCAGCTGCTCAAACAAAGAAGGTGCTTCATTGGGCAGCGGCTCGCCTGGCTCGTTAGTTCGCCAGCCTCGAACAGAAAACATGCGCATCGCCGCCTCGCGCACCTCGTTGTGGATAACGCCGCATTGAAACGCACGCATCACCCAACCGGTCATCGAAAGGCCGTATTCATGCTTAAGATGGTAAAGCTCCTGCGGCTCCAGGCGTTTGCGCTGAGCGCCAAGCTCCTTGATCACCGAGTCTCTCGGGGCTAAAAACGCACCGGCAAACCGGTCGCAGGCCTTTTCTTCATTTGCGCCACCCACCAAGCGGCCTGCCAAGAGCACATGGGCCAATTCGTGTGCGAGAGTAAATCGCTGGCGATCCCCAGGCCAGCGGGAGGACACCACAATCACAGGGTAATATTGCCCGTCTGCTGTTGTTGCGGTAGCGGTCATCCCTGAAAACGCTTTGTGATCAACGTCGATGGCCATTACCAGCAACCCCAGGGGCTCAAGCTCAGCGGTTAGGTCGGCAATTGGGTTCAGCCCAAGCTCCCAAGCGTGCCGAACACCCTCGGCGATGCTTTCAATCTCGTCCAAATCCTCCACCTTGGACGGCACAAAGGCTGGGACTGCGAAGCGGGGAATAGGTAACTCGGGGAACGCATTCAGCAGCTCTACGCGCTTTTCAATCAGCTCGGTAATGCGAATTTGCACAGCGTCAGAACGTTTCTTTCCAAACGTGCTGCGTTTACGAAACTCGACATTCGACAACGTCACCGTCGACTTACGGAAAAAATATTCTGTGCGCACGCCACACGCTTGAGCGATCTTGAGCAATTTAGAAGAGTCGGGTGTCGCCTTACCCTTTTCATACTTCTGGATTGCAGCCTTGGAAACCTCAAGTTGTTGGCCCAACGCTTCAAGCGTCAGGTCAGCGGCAAGGCGTGCCTGATGTATACGTTGTCCTAACATATCGGTCATCCGGTTTACTTTTCATGTTTATTTTCCATAAAAGTAAACCTTGTGCCGGTAAATAACCAGCAGAAAAAATTCACAGAACATTTATCCATACGGTAACGACCAGGACAATCATGAAAGCCTACGTGATGGCTTTCCGGTCGTTTCGCCGTCTTTGACCGTTAGCGGGCCTTCGACACCCACGGGTTATCCTTCAGCCACAGCCGCCAGGGAGCGTCGCGGTGCTCCGGTTTAGCGTAATCAATTCCCACCCGTGGGCCGCTGGCTATCGGCGTGCTGTGCGCTGCGTCGCTTATCCACAGCTGGTTGCGCTGGGTCATGTCATGGCCATATAACGCCTTATCAATGCTCAGCGCGCGGGTAAGCTTGCCGGGGCCGTTGCTCAGTTGTTTTCCAGCAGCCTGACGGGTTGCGCGCATCGCGGCCTCGTTGGCGGTGGGCTCCACCGCGCGAATCAATACCGCGCAGGGCGAACCTTCCGCCTCCGTGACCACGTTTAATAGCCAGTGCATGCCGTAGACCAGATACACATAAGCGTGGCCGGGCGGCCCGAACATCGCCTCTGTGCGCGGCGAGCGGCGCCGATGTGCATGGCAGGCGGAATCCTCGGCGCCGCAGTAGGCTTCGGTTTCCACAATGCGCGCGGCCAGTTGCTCACCGTTACGTTCACGTACCAGCCAGCAGCCCAGCAACTCGCGGGCGACCTCAAGGGTATCGCGGTTATAAAAATCGCGCGTCAGCGGCGTTAGTTTGGTGTCTTGAGCAATCGGCATGGTGTGAAAACTTCGTCTCGGCGTTTACTTGAGTAAAATGCTAGGGTATTAGCCATACCATAGCCCATTGAAGCGGAGCTTATCGTGCTGTCATTTGAACATCGCTACGCCACTTTACCTGAACCTCTCTCGGTTGCCTGTGCGGCAACGCCCGTGGCCAATCCTGAATTGATCGCGTTTAATGCGCCACTGGCCCAGGAGCTGGGCGCTAAAGAGATACCCGATACCGCCACTCTGGCCCAGTGGTTTAGCGGTAATCAGCCAATGCCGGGTGCCGAGCCCCGCGCGCTGGGTTATGCCGGGCATCAATTTGGCAACTTTGTCCCCCAGTTGGGCGACGGCCGGGCGCTGCTGCTCGGCGAGGTGGTTGATGCGAACGGCAAGCGCCGCGATGTGCAGCTAAAAGGCAGCGGGCGCACGCCGTTCTCTCGCGGCGGAGATGGCCGTTCGCCGTTAGGGCCGGTGCTGCGTGAATATCTGGTCAGCGAGTTTATGGCCGCCGTGGGCATCCCTACAACGCGTGCGCTGGCGGCGGTGACCAGCGGCGAGCGGGTAGTACGCCAACTGCCCGAACCCGGCGCGGTGTTTACCCGCGTGGCCAGCAGCCATATTCGCGCCGGCACCTTTCAGTTTGCCGCCGTACGCCGGGATGAGGATGCGTTAAAAGCGCTGGCCGACCATGTGATTGAACGCCACTACCCAGACGCCGCTGCGGCGGACGATTCTTATCTTGCGCTGTTGGACGCTGTGGTGGCCCGCCAGGCCGAATTGGTGGCGCGCTGGATGAGCGTTGGCTTTATTCATGGCGTGATGAATACCGATAACTGCAGCATTGCCGGGGAAACCATCGATTACGGCCCCTGCGCCTTTATGGAGCAGTTTGATCCGCAGAAGGTGTTTAGCTCCATCGACCAGGGCAAGCGTTACGCGTTTAGTCATCAGCCCGCTATTGCCCAGTGGAATTTGGCGCGTTTTGCTGAAACCCTGCTGCCGCTGATGAAGGAGCAGGGCGATGCGGGCGTCGCGCAGGCCACCGACGCCATTCGCCGCTTTGATGGCGTGTTCAGCGCCGAACAGCGCCGCCTGCATGCCGATAAGCTGGGCCTCGCGGCGGAAAGCAGCGACGCGGAAGCGCTGATGGAAGGCCTGGAAAGTCAGATGCACCAAGGCCGGATGGATATGACCGCCACCTTTGATGCGCTCACCCAATACGCTGCCTCGCCAAGCGATGAACACCGCGACGCGCTTCTGGCGCTGACGACTCAGCCCCAGGCGCTAACCGCGTGGTTGGATGAGTGGCAGGCAGCGCAGGTAGTCGGGCAAGACGAGGAGCGCTTTGCGGCTATGCGCCGTGGCAATCCGGTTATCATCCCCCGCAACCACCGGGTTCAAGAGGCCATTGATGCCGCTTACGACGGCGACTTTGCGCCTTTCCATACCCTGCTAGCGGTGGTCACCCAGCCATTCGACGACTCTGTTGAAGCGCGCCGTCTGGCGGCGCCCGCCACCGATAGCGAACAGGTATTAAGAACGTTCTGTGGCACATAACGCCTATGCTAGACTGTGGTTTTTTACAGTTAGGCGGGTAGCCGGTGCGCAAAATTATTCACTGCGACTGTGACTGCTTTTATGCGGCAGTGGAAATGCGCGATAACCCGGCGCTGCGGGATATCCCGATTGCCATTGGCGGTAGCGTCGAGCAGCGTGGGGTGGTTGCCACGTGCAATTACCCCGCCCGCGAATACGGCATTCATTCGGCGATGCCTATGGCCCAGGCGCTCAAGCGTTGCCCGCATTTGACCGTGATTCGCGGCGATATGGCCAAATACAAAACGGTCGCCCGGCAGGTGTTTGCCATCTATCGCGAGGTGACCGAGCTTATCGAGCCGCTGTCGCTGGATGAGGCTTTTTTGGATGTCTCAGAGGTCACGGTGCATCACGGCAGCGCCACGTTGATGGCCGAAGCCATCCGCGAGCGGGTGAGTCGCGAAGTAGGGATTACCGTCTCGGCGGGCGTGGCGCCCAATAAGTTTCTCGCCAAAATTGCCAGCGATTGGAATAAGCCCGACGGCTTGTGCGTGATTACCCCGGATAAAGTCGATAGCTTTGTGCAGCAACTGCCAGTGAAGAAAATTCACGGCGTTGGCCCCCGCACAGCCGAGAAGCTGGCGGGGCTGGATATTCATACCTGCGCCGATTTACGGCTGCGCTCGCTGACGGATTTGGTAGAGCACTTTGGGCGTTTTGGACGGCGGCTACACGAGCTAAGCTGGGGGCGCGATGAGCGCCCGGTGAAAACCCACCGCGAGCGCAAATCGGTCAGCACCGAACAAACCTACGCTCAAGATTTGCCCTCCCTTGATGATTGCCGCCGTGAGCTACCGGCGCTAATAGAAGACTTAGAGCGCCGCTACGCACGATTAGACCCGCCGTTGGCGGTGCGCGGGTTAATCGTCAAAGTGAAGTTTAACGACTTTACTCAGACCACCGTCGAGCACGCGGATCCCGCGCCCAACCTTGCCCAGTTCGAAACCCTGCTCAACGTTGGCTGGGCCCGGGGCGAACGGCCGGTGCGCTTGTTGGGCGTGGGTTACCGGCTGGCGGAGAACACCCAAACACATCAGCTGTCGTTGTTTGATTAGTTTTTTAACGACACAGGTGGATTGACGCTAAGCAGGGAGCGCGTTAAAACAGACGTATGATAGATGCCTTGCCATCGCTAACTAATTGACTAAACCACGAGCCCACCATGCCTGCCGATACCGCGCCACGCCCCCGTTTAGTGTTTGCCCATGCCAATGGCTTTCCTGGGTTAAGTTATCGCAGCTTGCTGGCGCCGCTGGCCGACAACTTTGATCTGCATCCCATCGAGCGTTTGGGCCACCATCCTGATTACCCGGTGAACCGTAACTGGGGCAACCTGGTGGACGAGTTGCTGAGCTGCCTGCCCGAGAGCGATACGCCATTGCTGGGCGTCGGCCATTCGCTGGGCGGGACACTCATGGCCATGGCCGCCGATAAGCAGCCCGAGCGTTTCTGTGGGGTGATCATGTTGGATCCGCCCTTGAAGCTGGGGACGGATGCTTGGGCGATGAAAGCCGCCAAGCGCTTTGGCTTTGTTGACCGCGTCACGCCGGCGGGTAAAACCCTGGGTCGGCGAGCGGTCTGGCCGAGTCGGGAAGCAATGGCTAATTCTTTGAGGCGCCGCGGGCTGTTTCGTCGCTTTACCCCGGAAGCGCTCAACGACTACATTGAAGCAGGAACCCGAGTGTTAGCCGACGGCAGCGCCGAGCTGACCTTTGACCCGCGTATCGAGGTGGAGATTTTCCGTCATTTGCCCGATCACCTGACGCGCTTGCCGCGTCGGCTAGGCGTGCCACTGGAGGTGGTGGCCGGTCAACAATCGCACTTATTGACCGCGTCGCGTATTCAGCGCTTGAAGCGCTACGGCGTCTCGGTAAGCGAGATCCCTGGTACGCACATGTTCCCGATGGAACACCCGGATGAAACCCGTGGCGCTATTTTGGCTGCCTGGCAGCGGCTGGCGCCACAAAGCAGATCTTCACATACTGCGTAAGGAGGCGATATGTATCTTTCCGTACAGCTTAGCTATTACCCGCTGGCCGATGATTTTAAGCCGGCCGTTAAAGAGGTGGTTAAGCGTCTTGAAGCCTCCGGCCTCGAGGTGCACCCCAACCGCATGAGCACTCAGGTATTTGGCGAATTCGACGCGGTGATGGCGGGGTTAAGCGATGTCATGAAATGGTCGTTTGAAACCCACGGTAAAGCAGTCTTTACGGTTAACTTTCTCGAAGGTGATCGTCGGCCACGGTAGTGAGCTATCTTGGCAATGAGGTCTGAATCAACCCGTAGCGGGGGTCTTTCGCCATGGATGGCGAAAGTAGCGCCCAGGGACGGGTTTACAGCGCCCCCGCCAAGGGTTGTTCAGACCGTTAGAGGACTGCTTGATCACTAACCAAAACGCCGCCCAATTGGGCGGCGTTTTGGTTTTGGCGCTAATAGCGTTTACGTCAGCGAATCCAGGCAGGACTCGATGATGTCCAGGCCTTCGTTGAGCACGTTGTCTTCGATAGTCACCGGCATCAAGAAACGAATCGTGTTGCCGTACATACCGCAGGACAGCAGGATCAACCCTTCTTCGCGAGCCTTGCCGCAAAGCTTGGCAGCAAGTTCCGGGTTGGGGGTGTGGTTGGCTTTGTCGGATACCAGCTCGAACGCCGCCATTGCGCCCATGTTGCGGACGTTGTCGATGCAGTCGAACTTGCCTTCCCAGTCCTTGAAGCGGGTAGCCAGTTTCTCGCCCAGCGCCTGACTTTTCTCAAGAATGTTCTCTTCTTCGAACACTTCCATGACCGCCAGCGCCGCCGCACAGGCGGTAGGGCTACCGGTGTAGGTGCCGCCCAAGGAGTTGGGGCCGGAGGCATCCATCACCTTATCGGTACCCACAACGGCAGAAATCGGCATACCGTCAGCCATGCTCTTGGCCATGGTCATGATGTCCGGCTCTACGCCGCTGTGCTCGATGGCAAACATTTTGCCCGTCCGGCCAAAGCCCGACTGCACTTCGTCGATGATCATCAGCATGCCGTGTTCATCGCAGATGGCGCGAACTTTTTCAAGGAAGCTCTTGGACGCCGGGTAGAAACCGCCTTCGCCCAGCACCGGCTCGAGAACGATCGCCGCGGTATCCTTGGGGTTGGCGTCGGTTTTCAGCGCCATCTTCAAGCCGCGAATGGCTTCGTCTTCGCTCACGCCGTGGTAGGGCACTGGGTAGGGCGCACGGAAGACGGTACCCGGCATTGGGCCGAAGTCGGTCTGGTAGGGGGCGACCTTGCCGTTCATGGCCATGGTGTAGAGCGTACGGCCATGGTAGCCGCCGTCAAAGCAGACGACGTTGGAACGACCCGTGGCCGCGCGGGCGATTTTAACCGCGTTTTCCAGCGCTTCTGCACCAGAGTTGGCCAGCATCACTTTGGCTTGGCCACGTACCGGCACGATCTGGCTGAGTTTTTCAGCAACTTTCACGTAGCCTTCGTAGGGCATCACCGTTTGGCAGGTGTGCATCACCTTGTCGAGCTGGTCTTTAACCGCCGCGACGACTTTCGGGTGGCGATGACCCACGTTCAATACGCCAATCCCACCGGCAAAATCGATAAAGCGGTTGCCGTCGGCGTCCCACACTTCGGCATTTTCAGCGCGCGCAGCATACGCCGTGGCGGGGCTTGCGGCACCGGCGGCGACGTATTTGAGTTTTAGTTCGTTTAGCTCGGCATTACTCATGGCTCAACTCCTGGGTTGATGGGGCGATATGCTTCAGCATAGTGCGCAATAAACTGGCTTACATGGATGACGCGACTACCACGCGGTCGCGACCCGACTGCTTAGCTTGATACATGGCCTTGTCAGCGTGATCGAGCAAGCGGGTGGTCGACGCTTCGACGTAACTTGCCACACCTGCTGAGAGCGTAACCGTCAAGGCCTGTCGCGTAAACGACGTTTGACCGACCACACGGCGAACCCGCTCCATGGCAATCTGGGCGTCTTCGGCATTCACTTCGGGCATGATGATTAAAAACTCTTCGCCACCCAGGCGAATCTGTATATCGGTCTCGCGCAGCGTTTGGTTCACCGTCGCCGTCACTTCTTCAAGAATTTGATCACCCACGCCGTGTCCATGAGTGTCGTTGATGGCCTTGAAGTTATCCAGGTCAAACATGGCCACGCTGAGCGGACTGCCGTACCGCGAGCTACGTTTTAGCTCCTGCTCTAAACACTGCAAACCTGCTCGTCGGTTAAGTATACCGGTCAGTTCGTCGTGGTGAGCGAGATGCTCCAGACGATCGTTGGCCTGTTTTAGGCGTTCTTCCAGCTGTTTACGCTGGGTTATGTCGACGATGAAGGTGACTTTCCGCGGCTGCCCGTCATCGCCTTCAATGCGCGCGGCTTCAGCAATAATCGTGCGCACTTCGCCATTTTTACAACGCACCTCCCACTCTTGGCGCAACTCTTGAATCTCTTCACCGTTAATAAATAAACCGTGCAGATCCGACAAAGTGGCGCGGTGGGCCTCGGGAACCACGATGGTGAAATGCTGGCCCAGCAGTTCCTCTTCGCGATAACCGTAAAAATCGCAGTAGGCCGGGTTGACCATTTCCAAATAGCCCTGGGGATTAGTGATGCAGATGCCGAGCGGGGCGGCTTTGATCACATTTTCTGTATTGCGCTGTGTGCGCTGAAAGCGTTGGTAAATATCTTTGGGTAGCACGTTATCCATAGGGTACCTAGCTGCTTGACTGCCACGCTTCATTGCGCAGAGTGACGAGGTGTTGGGTCAGGTCGTCGCCCAACGTGTTGACAGCAGGACGTGCGTAGTAAAACCCCTGTTGGCAAGGGATGCCTTCACGCGCTAACCATAAGGCTTCAGCGTGGGTCTCAACGCCTTCGGCAATCAGTTTAATGTCCAGGTTTTCCGCCAACAGGACGATGGATCGTAGCAGCGCTTGGCGCCGACTATGTTGATCACAGCCCATGATCAATTCGCGGTCAATTTTGATGTTATCGGGCGCGAGATCGGTTAAAAGATCCAGGTTTGCATAACCATTGCCAAAGTCATCCAGGGCGGTCGTAAAACCCATGGAACGGTAGGCATCAATAATATTGCACAGGTGCTGACGGTCGCGTACGCGCTCGGTTTCAGTAATCTCAAAAATAAGCCGATTCGCTGGCCAGCCGACGCGCTTGGACACTTCTAGCGTTGCTTGTATACACGCTTCGGGTTCGTACACGGCGTTGGGCAAGAAGTTGATCGAGAGATCCGTTTGCATATCCAGTGCGCTGGCCATTTCGATGGCTTTTACCCGGCAGGCTTGGTCGAAGCGGTACATAAGCTCATCGGTGACCTGCGAAATCACGCTCCAAGCGGATTCCCCTTTTGGGCCACGCACCAGTGCCTCATAAGCATAAACCTTGGCGAGTGACACATCCACGATGGGTTGAAAAGCCATCGTAAAGTCGAAAGGTAGATCGCCTTCGCAGCGTTTGCAGCTCCCGTTAACTCGAGCACACTGACTCATTTTGACTCCTGATGCTTTTGCTCACCAATCGCGAGACAAGCATTATGTTATTAAATTTTAAAAATGGGTTGCCCAATTACCCTTATGCTATTCTAGCCAGTCGCAACTTGTTTGTACATGTTTTGTATAGATTTTCCTGCGTTTAGCGTGTTTAGCCAAAAAAGCGCCCCAAGAGGCGCTGGAATAGTGAGAACAGCATTGAGGCGGCAAGGAGTCAATGTGGCTAAATAATGCCTGCATCGCGCAGTGCTTGGCGTTGCTCAGCGGTAACACCTATATCGGTGAGCACATCGTCGGTGTGCTCACCTAGGGTTGGCGGTGCCGTGGTGGCGCTTAACGATTCGCCGTTCATGCGGATGGGGTTAGCCACTAAGTCGACGTGGCCCGACTGGGCGTGGGGCAATGTCTGCTTCAGGCCGCGTGCTTTAACGTGTGCGTCGTCGAAGACACGGTCTAGCGTATTGATTGGGCCGCAGGGAACACCCACGGCCTCAAACTCGGCAAGCCAGTCATCGGTGCCACGCTGGGCAAGCGCTGCCTCTAATAGCGGTACCAACTGGTCGCGGTGCAGAACGCGCGCTCCGTTGGTGGCAAAGCGCGCATCCTCGGCCAGGCTAGGTAATGAAAGTACCTGGCAAAATCGCCGGAACTGGTCGTCGTTACCCACGGCGACAATCATATGGCCATCCGCCGTGGTAAAGGCCTGATAGGGCACGATGTTGGGGTGGGCGTTGCCCATGCGCTGGGGCACTTGGCCCGAGGTTAAATAGTTGAGCGCTTGGTTGGCCAGCACGCCCACCTGAACGTCCATCAGCGCCATATCAATGTGGCAGCCAATGCCCGTGTCGCGGCGCTGGTAAAGCGCCGCCAGCACCGCATTGGCCGCGTATAGCCCGGTGAAAATATCAGTAAACGCCACGCCGCTTTTGACCGGTCCGCCGCCGGGCTCGTCGTCGGGTTTGCCGGTTAGGCTCATGATCCCGCCCATGGCTTGGATCATGAAATCGTAACCCGCCCGGTGGGCGTAAGGGCTTTCCTGACCGAAGCCGGTAATCGAGCAGTAAATCAGTTTGGGGTTCAGCGCCTTTAGGCTTAAGTAATCCAAGCCATAGCGTTTTAAGCCGCCGACTTTAAAGTTTTCCAACAGTACATCTGATTCAGCCACCAGCTGCTTGATGAGCGCCTGGCCTTCGGGCTTGGCCATATCCACCGTGACCGAGCGCTTGCCGCGGTTGGTGCACAGGTAGTAGGCGGATTCTGCACTGTCCGATAGCCACGGCGGTCCCCAGTGGCGGGTATCGTCGCCGCAGCCGGGGCGCTCAATTTTGATCACATCGGCGCCCATGTCCGCGAGCATTTGCCCGCACCACGGGCCCGCCAGCACCCTGGAGATGTCGAGGACTTTAATGCCTGCCAGTGGCTTGGACGGTGTGCTCATCGTGATTCCTTCGGGACGTTCAAAAGAACGCCTGAATGCCGGTTTGGGTACGCCCCAGAATTAACGCATGCACGTCGTGGGTGCCTTCGTAGGTGTTGACCGACTCCAGGTTAACCATATGGCGAATAACGCCGTATTCGTCGGAGACACCGTTGCCGCCGTGCATATCGCGAGATTGGCGGGCGATATCCAGCGCCTTGCCGCAGTTATTGCGTTTGATCAACGAGACCATTTCCGGTGCCCAGTTGCCGCTATCCATTAGGCGACCGACTTGCAATGCGGCTTGCAGACCCAGCGTGATCTCGGTCTGCATATCGGCGAGTTTTTTCTGGATGAGCTGGTTGGCTGCCAGTGGGCGCCCAAACTGCTTGCGATCCAGGGTGTACTGGCGGGCGGCGTGCCAACAGAATTCAGAGGTGCCCATTACGCCCCAAGCGATGCCATAACGGGCTTTGTTCAAACAGCCGAAGGGGCCTTTAAGGCCGCTGACGTTGGGTAGCAGGTTGTCTTCAGGCACAAAGGCGTTATCCAGCACGATCTCGCCGGTAATCGACGCGCGTAGCGATACCTTGCCTTCGATTTTAGGAGTGGAGAACCCTTCGGTGCCGCGCTCTACGATGAACCCTTTGATCTGGTCGTCGTGGGCCGATGACTTGGCCCAGACCACGGCGATATCGGCAATCGGGCTATTGGTAATCCACATTTTGGCGCCGGTCATGCGGTAGCCGCCGTCGACTTTTTCCGCCCGGGTAATCATCGAGCCGGGATCCGAGCCGTGGTCGGGCTCGGTCAAGCCGAAGCAGCCGACCATCTCGCCGCTGGCCAGCTTAGGCAGGTATTTGTGCTTTTGTTCTTCGGAGCCGTAGGCTTCGATGGGGTGCATGACCAGCGACGACTGCACGCTCATGGCCGAGCGATAGCCGGAGTCGACGCGTTCAACCTCACGGGCAATCAAACCATAGGCGACGTGGTTAACGCCCGCACCGCCGTAGTCAGGTGAAACAGTGGCCCCAAGGAGGCCAAGCTCGCCCATTTCGGTCATGATCTCGCGATCAAAGCGCTCTTCACGAAAGGCGCTGAGCACCCGCGGCTGAAGCTTTTCCTGGCAGTAGTCGTGGGCGGCATCGCGAATTTGCCGCTCTTCGTCGCTCAGTTGATATTCCAGTAGCAGCGGGTCGTCCCAGTTGAAATGTGTCATGGCAGAACTCCTTGGTGCAGTTCCGTAGACGCCCGCAAGCGACCACGGCAATAACGAGGCAGTCGAATTTACGCTACCGTCAATGTATCGCCGTTCTTTTAAAATATCTACATTTTTTTAAAACGCAGAATTTAATCGATGCCCCGCGCCTGCAGTACGCGGGTAATGATCGGCACCGGGGTCATTAAATGGTCGCGCATCAGGGCAGACGCTCGATCCGCGTCCCGGGCGAGGATAACCTCGACCAAGGCTGCATGTTCCTGGCGCTTTTGCGCTAACGCCTGGGGGGACATAACGGTTTCCTGAAGCCATAGATGGCGGTAGCGCTCGACTTGGTTGAACAGGGTGTCGCGCATTTGCAGTAAGTGGGGCGAGTTGCAGCCACTGGCGATGGCGGTGTGGAAGTCCTTATGGCGGAGATCCCAGTCATCGAGTAAGTCATCCGGCGAGCTAACGTCGGTGACTTTGGCCAGGCGGTGCGCCGTAGCGACGACCGAGGCTTCCCAGTCGTCGTCGCCGCGTTCGATGGCCAGTCGTAGAATGAGCCCCTCAAGCTGAGCGCGGGCGTCGTAAATATCGTTGAGTTCAGCAAGCGACATAGGAGCCACGCGATAACCGCGTTGGCTGATGGCGACCACCAAACGGTCAGCGACCAGCTGCGAAAGTGCCTCGCGCAGCGGGCCGGTGCTTGCGCCGTAATACTCTTTCAGGCGACTCATCAGCAACTTTTGTTCAGGTGCATAGCGGCCGCGGATAATATCGTGCTTAAGTTCACGGTAGGCGCGAATGGCTAAATTCTGACGCGGCGCGTCTGGCTCCATGACGGGGTGGCTCCCTAGTGTCGGCTGGATAAAACGTGATACCCAAAGAATAATGACTATTATGCAAAAATGTTATCAATTTGGCATAGAGGACGTAATTGATGTGGGACTTTATCATTATCGGCGGCGGCATCCTCGGTATGTCCACGGCAATGCAGCTTCAGCAGACCTATCCTGATAAACGCCTATTGGTGGTCGAAAAAGAAGATGGCCCCGCTCAGCACCAGACGGGCCACAACAGCGGCGTGATTCATGCTGGGGTGTATTACACGCCGGGCAGCTTAAAAGCCCAATTTTGCCTTGAAGGTAACCGCGCCACTCGCGAGTTTTGCGATCAGCACGGCATTGACTACCGCATCTGCGGCAAGTTATTGGTCGCCACCGACGACGTCGAAAAGCAGCGCATGGAGGCGTTATGGGAGCGCACAGCTGCCAACGGGCTGGAACGTGAATGGCTTGATGCCGGTGCGCTGCGTGAGCGCGAACCCAACATAACCGGGGTGGCGGGTATTTACGTGCCGTCTAGCGGTATTGTCGATTACGCCGAAGTGACCCGTGCCATGGCGGCAACGTTCGAACGCCTCGGCGGTGAAATCCGATATGGTGCTGAGGTGACGGCATTGGAAGAGCGCCGCCAGGAGGTCGTCGTGACGACCTCTCTTGAGCGCCTGACCTGCCGCTATCTGGTGTCGTGTTCGGGGCTGATGGCCGACAAAGTGATCCGCTTATTGGGGCAAAAACCCGACTTCACGATTTGCCCATTCCGCGGTGAGTATTACAAGCTCTCTTCGCAGCATAACCAGATTGTTAACCACCTGATTTACCCCATTCCCGACCCGGCGATGCCGTTTCTCGGCGTGCATTTGACCCGCATGATCGACGGCAGCGTGACCGTGGGGCCCAACGCGGTGCTGGCATTAAAGCGCGAAGGCTACCGTAAGCGGGACGTGTCGCTTAGCGATATGGGCCACATGTTTACCCATCCGGGAATACTAAAAGTCTTGGGTAAACACCTGCGCCCGGGGATTATTGAGATGAAAAACTCGCTTTATAAACGCGGCTATCTTGAGCTGGTGCGCAAGTACTGCCCCAGCCTCACCGACGAGGACTTGCTGCCGCATCCGGCAGGCGTGCGAGCCCAGGCGGTATCTAACGACGGCAAGCTGGTGGATGACTTCCTGTTCGTTAATACCCGCCGCACGTTGAATGTGGGCAACGCACCGTCACCGGCGGCCACCTCCGCGTTACCGATCGGCGCGCATATCGTGAAGCAGGTTCAGGCGCTGTTGCTCGAATAACCCGACGCAGGCCGATTAACCGAGCAGTAGCCGCAGCAAGATCGCGGCGATCATGACAAGCGTCAGGTATTTGATCCACATGGCACCCCGTGGGCTCATGTTGACCTTTACCGCCAGCCAGGCGCCGGTCATGCTGCCCAGTGCCAGTAGCAACCCATAGCTCCAGCGCACCTGGTCAAACCACATAAACATCGCCAGGGCGGGGATGCTATAAACCAGAATAATCAGCACCTTGAAGACGTTGACCTGGGCCAGGTCGATTTTCAGCATGCGGTACAGCACGATGATAAACAGCACCCCAACGCCCACTTGAATAAACCCGCCGTAAACGCCAATCGCGAACATGGCGAGGTAAATGACCGGCGTCAGTCGCTCAGTGGTGAGCGGGCGGGTATCCAGCTTGGGTTGGGGAAGCAGCATTAACAATGCTGAACCGGCCATGACGGCAATCAGAATGGCTTCGAACAGGGCATCGCTCACCTGCAAAGCCAGCCAAGCACCCACCAGCGAGCCGATGACGGCCGGTACCGACAGGCGCAGGCTCAGGCCAATATGCGATGCCCCCGCGCGCATAAAATTGCCAATCGCCGAGACGCTCTGCAGTACAATCGCCACGCGGTTGGTGCCGTTGGCCACCTGGGTAGGTAACCCAAGAAACATTAAAAGCGGCAGGGCCAGCATAGAGCCGCCTGCGGATAGCACATTAATAAACCCGGCCAAAATGCCGATCGCCACCAGCGCAGCGGCCTCCCAAAGCATCATACGTAGCCCCCGGTAGTCGGGTGTAGAACGGACTGCATAGTGACCTCCTCCAGAAACGTAGCCCAAGAGCATATTAGCATCGTAAGGTAAGCGCACCTTAGCGTATTGTTAACGATGCTGAGGAAGCTAGGTAGAGTTTGAGCGGTAACATCAAGTTATTGGCATCTCAAGGCTAAGGCATGCTAATTTCATTGATACTGCTTCCCCATAAACGGAAGCTGAATGTACGACCTCCTTATCGCCAACCATACCTATAAGTCCAAACAGGACGGAGGAAATGCTTATGCGCATTCTTACCAAAGCCGCTGCGGCGTCACTGCTGGCCGTTGCACTGCCGGCCAGCGCCCAACAGTTGTCTATTGCCACCGGCGGCACCGGCGGCGTGTATTACCCCATCGGCGGGGGTTTCGCCGAAATGATCAACAACCATATTGAAGGCGCTCAGGCGACCGCCGAAGTGACCGGCGCCTCGGTTGAAAACATGGGCCTGATCATGCGCGGCGATGCCGATATGGCCCTGGCATTGGCCGACACGGTCTATCAGGCCTACAACGGCTCAGGCGACTTTGAAGGCCGCCAGATCGAAAATACTCGTGCCCTTGCCTCGGTTTACCCTAATGCCGTGCAGCTGGTCACCCTGGCTGATTCCGACGTTGAGTCGCTTTCGGATCTGGAAGGCAAGCGGGTCTCCGTGGGCGCACCGGGCAGCGGTACCGAGCTGAACGCGCGCGCTTTGCTTGAAGCCAACGGCATGAGCTACGACGATTTCGACCCCCAGCGGTTGAACTTCAATGAAACCGCCGATGCCATCCGTGACGGCGATATTGATGCCGGTTTCTGGAGCGTTGGGCCGCCGACCAGCTCGATCATGAACCTGGCGACCACGCGTGACATTCGCATCATCGGCCTTTCCGATGAAGAAGTTGCCAACGCGCGGGAAGAAGTGGAAGTATTCGCGCCCTATCAGCTTCAAGAAGGTCTCTACGAAGGCATGGACGAAGCGGTTCAAACTATCGGCATTCCCAACGTACTCGTGGTCAACGCTGATATGGACGAGGACTTGGCGTATCAGTTAACTCAGCTATTGTTTGAAAATACCGATGAGCTGATTGCGGTACACCCAGCCGCTAACGACACTACCGTCGAGTTCACCATGGAGTCCACACCAGTACCGCTGCACCCTGGGGCGATCCGCTATTTCGAAGAAATTGACGCCGATATTCCGGATCATTTACGTCCCTAATTCTTCAGCAGGCGCTCATTATGTATCAGCAACGACGCCTGCCTTGGATATTGACCGGGTGGTTAGCGCCAGCACTGTTTGTGCTGGCGCTAGTATCCTCACCATTAGCCGGAGCGGAGGCTTCCTCTGCTCCGGCTAATGCGTCTGAGTTCCTGGTGGTGACCAACGAGCAGGGTGAACAACTTTTCCAAACGGCGATGCCCGAAGGCGCGCGCTGGTGTATGCAGTGGCACCACTCGGTGGAAAAATTTGCGGTACTGGACTGCTACCGTAACCACGCGGGTGACATGCTGCTAGAGCGCAGCCATCAGCCGGATTTTGCCGCTGGCCTGGGGCATATCTACGGCCGTGGAGAACAGGTTTCCGATGGTCAGGGGGGCTATTGGATCGAACACATCGATGAACCGGTACCCGGTAACCAATACGTTTTGCGTGTCGGGTCGCCCGCCGTGGACCACCGTTTGGTATGGCAGCGCGATGGAGAGACGCAAAGCTTCAGCCTAAGCCGTCGAGCAGCGGGTGAACGGGTAACGCTGCACCTGACCAACACGGCGCACTCCAGCGCTAACAACTAATAAGCCAGATATCGTCTGACGAGGACTTCATGAGCGAATCCAATCAACCCTCGGTGGTAATGCCCGGCGGCAACGTGGTTCAGCCACGCGCTGTGTTGTGGTGCATTACCATCGTGGCGGTAGGGCTTTCACTGTTTCAACTTTACTCGGCGGGTATTCAGCCGCTGGGGCTTTTCTATCAGCGCAGCATTCACCTGTCACTGATCATGATGCTGGCATTTTTAATGTTCCCGGTGTTTGGCGGTGGGCGCCCCAGAGGTATTGTTGGCTGGGCGCTTGATGCGGTGTTTTTCACCGGCGCGCTGATTACCGGCGGCTATCTTGTGCTGTTTCTCGACGAGATCATCAATCGCGCCGGTTTCTGGTCGCAGACCGATATTACAGTAGCCTGCATCGCCACTGTGACCGTGCTGGAGGCGAGCCGCCGAGCTGTCGGCCTTAGCATGACCATGATTGGTCTCATCGCTATTCTCTATGCGATGGCGGGGCCGCGCGGTGATCTGGCCTGGCTGGGGGAGTGGCTGCCCGGCATTTTGGGGCATCGGGGCTATAGCTTTGATCGTATTGCTGGTCAGCTCTATCTTGGCCAGGAGGGCATTTTCGGACTGCCCTTGGGCGTCGCTGCGACCTATATCTTTATTTTCGTGCTGTTTGGCGCTTTTCTGGAAAGCACCGGCGCCGGCCGGTTCTTTATCGACATGGCTTACGCGGCGACCGGTCGCCAGCGTGGTGGGCCTGCCAAGGCAGCGGTATTGGCGTCTGCTGGCATGGGCTCTATTTCAGGCAGTGCGATTGCCAACGTGGTGACCACTGGTGCCTTTACCATTCCGCTCATGAAGCGCTTGGGCTATAAGCCCAAGCAGGCCGGTGGTATCGAAGCGGCAGCTTCCACAGGGGGGCAGATCATGCCGCCGCTGATGGGGGCTGGCGCGTTTTTGATTGCCGAATATACCAATACGCCGTATCTGGATATTGTAAAGATCAGTATTTTGCCCGCGATAATGTATTTTGCGACGGTCTATCTGTTTGTACACATTATTGCGCTTAAGCAAGGCATGCAGGGCATGTCCAGAAGTGAGCTGCCCAAGATGCGCCAGGTGATGAAGGATGGTTGGCACTTCCTGTTGCCACTGGGCGTTCTGGTATGGCTGTTGGCGATGAGCATGTCGCCCAGTCGCGTCGGCTTTTATGCGGTCGTCACCATGGTGGCTGTGGCCGTGTTGCGTTATGTGCTGTGGTTCTTCTTTGTGGCGCCTCGCCAGGGTGAAACCGTGACGGCCCATAGCATCAAGGAGTTGGCCGCTGCTGGATTCAAGAAACTGGTGGAAGGGCTGGAGTTGGGGGCGCGCAATGCCGTCGCCGTCTCCATGGCCTGTGCTGTTGCGGGGATCATCGTGGGCATTGTCGGGCTTACCGGCCTGGGGCTTAAGTTCTCGTCGATGATGATGGCGTTTTCCGGTGGTAATATCGTGCTCGCGCTGATCATGGTTCTGTTGGCAAGCCTGGTGCTGGGCATGGGGCTGCCGGTCACCGCCAGCTATATCGTGCTCATCGTGCTGGTCGGCCCGGCGCTGACGACAGAATTCGGCATTCCGCTGCTGGTGGCCCATCTGGTGGTGTTCTGGTACTCCCAGGACTCTAATGTGACGCCACCTATTGCGCTTGCTGGTTTCGCTGGGGCCGCCATTGCCGGTAGCAAACCCATGGAAACCAGCTTCCAGTCGTGGAAGTTTGCCAAGGGCTTGTACCTGATTCCGCTGTTCATGGTCTTCAATCCAGAGATCATCGTGGGCGGACCGGTACCGTTGGTGATCTGGAACGCGGTGATTGCCCTGCTGGCGCTGTGTGCCTTTGCTGCCGCGCTGGAAGGCTATCTGTTCACCCGCATGGGGTGGCTGTCGCGCATTGCCATCAGCATCGCGATCGTTGGCGTGTTCTACCCGAACCTGATGGCGGAAGTCGCCGGGGTAGTGGTCATGAGCGTGGCGATTATCGCCAACTGGCTAGCCAACCGGCGGGAATCTGCCGTCGCGGTTTAGTCTGGCGACTGGCTAAGGAACCGACGTGGAGCATAAAAAAGGCCTGGCATATTGCCAGGCCTTTTGTCTTGCAGCGTATTGGTGCGTTAGAAAATCGACTCGGCGGTACCTGAGCCCTGTGAGCCGCTGGCTTCTTCCAGCTCGCGGCTAATCTGTTGGGCTTGATAGTCGGGCAGGTGATCCTGGTGGAAAAACTCCGTGATGCCGCCGGACTGACCGTCGCGCAGGCGACGCCCGCTGTTGGGATCAATTTGCGCGGTGACCACCGTATCGGGGCGCTCGGGAATTGCCGGCGGGGTTCCTTCCAGGGCCTGTCCCATAAAGTCGATCCAAATAGGTAGCGCGGCCTGAGAACCATATTCCGAGATGGTTTCGTTACTGTCTTTGCCTACCCAGACGGTGGTCACCAGGTCGTCGTTAAAGCCCGCAAACCACGCGTCCCGCTGACTATTGGTGGTGCCGGTTTTGCCGACGATATCGTCGCGCCCGAGGCTCAATGCCGCACGCCCGGTTCCCGTCTCAATAACGTCACGCATCATGTCGCGCAGAATATATAAGGCCGCTGGGTCGGCAACTCGGGGCGCGATGGGGTACTCGTGGCCATCAATCTCCACCGTCTCCTGGTCGTCATCGCATTCGCGGCAAGCCACCTGAGGGCTGGCTTCGTCGAGTGTTTTCTCTTCGCTATCGCCATCGCGGGCAACGCGCTGGATAAACCACGGCGAAACCTGGAAGCCGCCGTTGGAAAGCACTGAGTAAGCATTGGTCATTTCCAGCGGTGTGAGGCTGGCACTGCCCAGCGCCAGCGACAAACCGTGGGGTAGACGGCCTTCGGCAAAGCCGAATCCTTTCAGGTATTCCAGGGTGTAATTAAGCCCCATGCTTTGCAGTACGCGGATGGTGACCAGGTTGCGTGAGCGGGCCAGCGCCGGACGTAAGCGCATAGGGCCATTGAAGTCGAGGCTCGAATTAACCGGGCGCCATAAGGTGTCGCTACCGTCATCCATGACCACGGGGGCGTCGTTGACCACACTTGCGGCGTTCATTTCGCCGTCTTCAAGCGCGGCCAGGTAAATGAACGGCTTGAAGATAGAGCCCGCCTGGCGCTGAGCCTGAACCGCGCGATTGAATTTGCTGGCGTTGAAATCAAAGCCGCCTTGCAACGCTAAGATGGCACCGGTGCGCGGATCCTGGGCGACCAGTGAACCTTCTGCGTCGGGCCGTTGCGACAAGCGCAACTGGCCCTCCTCATCTTCAACCACCCTAACCAAGTCGCCCCGGGTGGCAATCTCGCTCGCCGAACTGGGTTCGGCGCCTCGGCTGCGCGGGGATTGGTAAGGGCGTGCCCAGCTCAGACCTTCCCAGGGAATGCGGCGTAGTTCGCCGTCGACGAGTACCTGCATTTCCTGCCCGCTGCTTTCGACCACAATCGCGGGCTCCAACAGGCCGTAGCTCGGCGTGCGTTCGAGTACCTGAACCCAGTTACTGACGTCCCCCTCGATCCCTTCAACGTTGGTTTGGCTGCGTTCGGCCGCTTGACGAGCGGTTTGGCGAATCTCCGGGGATTCGGAAAGCTCTTCCTCAAGCCCCTGGGTCGCGGTTTCTTCCTGGGCTTCTACCAAGCTCGCGGCTATGTCCTGTTCTTCTGGACCCCGCCAGCCATGACGCCGGTCGTAGGCGATGAGTCCGTCGGCCAAGGCGCGGCGTGCGGTGGGCTGCAACTCGCTGTCGATAGTGGTGTAAATGCGGTAGCCGCCGGTATAGGCGTCATCCCCGAAGCGGTCGATCGCGTATTGGCGTGCCATTTCGGCGACGTAAGACGCATCGACTTCGGGTTGGGTGAAGTGTCGGCGTGCTGTCACCGGCTCTTGAACCGCCTCGAGATAAGCCTCGTTATCGATGAGCTCCAGCTCGCGCATACGGAACAGAATCCAGTTGCGGCGAATCAACGAACGCTCAGAGTTAGCCAGCGGGTTAAACGCCGAGGGCGCTTTGGGCAGGCCAGCGATCATCGCGGTTTGCGCAAGCGTTAGTTCGTCGAGGGGTTTGTCGTAATAGGTGTCGGCCGCTGCCGCAATTCCGTACGCCCGGTTACCTAAAAAGATTTTGTTAACATAGAGTTCTAAAATTTCTTCTTTGTTTAACAATTGCTCCATCTGCAAGGCCAGCAGAATTTCGCGAATCTTACGGGTAAAGGTTTGATCCAGCGTGAGCAGATAGTTACGTGCTACCTGCATGGTAATGGTGGAGCCGCCGGACTGAATCGTCCCGCCGCTACGGATTAATTCCAACGATGCGCGAGCTAAAGCACGCGGCGCCACGCCCTGGTGTTCGAAAAATCTGGCATCTTCAGCGGCGGTCAATGCGTCGATCATTTCGGCGGGAATCGCGTCGAAGTCAATTTCGGTACGCCGTTCTTCGCCAAATTCGCCGATCAATCGTTCATCGCGCGTATAAATACGTAGCGGGGTATGCAATTCAAAATTTTGCAGCTGGCGAACGTCGGGGAGGCCGGGGGCAAAGTAGATAGCAGCACCGACAACGCCCAGCGCCACGACACCGACCAGCGAAACCACAATACCTAACAGCGACACAATAAGGGTGCGGAGAAACGTCATGAATGGAAAGTACCCATGGGATGAAAAAAAGGAGACGGTATCTAAACGACCGTATCACGCAACTGGCTGCCATTATAGGAAGCCGAGGCGGCCACCACCAGTGTTGATGTACTCTGGTGCCGCGTGAGTGAGACTTCACTCAAAATCATGTAACCTCGATCAACGCGATTGGCAGGCGACACCGGACCCATAATGCGCTTACTCAAACCCCGTAACGGGTTGATCGGCGTCGATATTACGTCGGCGACCGTCAAGCTGCTTGAGCTCAAATATGCTCATCAAAACTTTCAAGTCGAAAGCTATGCGGTGCGCCCGCTGCGCGAAGGCGCAGTTGTTGAGCGCCGCATCCGTGATATCGACGACGTGGCCAATGTCCTCAGTCGTGCGGTAGAGCATGCCCGCCCCTCGACGCGTAAAGCCGCCGTGGCCGTGCCCGCCAGCGCGGCGATCACCAAAACGCTCAGTTTTCCGCGATCGCTTAGCGAAGATGACATTGAAGCACGGATTATTGCCGAATCAGACCGGCATATTCCATTCCCGTTCAATGAAGTGGCGTTCGATTTTGAATGTTTAGGTCCGTCGCCGTTTGACGACGAGCGCCAACAGGTGGTGCTCGTCGCCTGCCGTCAGCAGGACGTCAGCCAGTTAACCCAGACCTTGGAGCGGGCGGGGCTTGAGCCTGCCGCGGTGGAAGTCGAAACCTTTGCCATGGAGCGCTCATTCGAGATGTTGCGTCGCCAGTTGCACGTACGGGATGACCCTGACGCCTGCGTAGGGTTGGTGGATATCGGCGCCAATATGAATGCGTTTCACGTGGTACGCGGTGGGCACATTGTGTACAGCCGCGACACCGTGTTTGGCGGCCGCCAACTGACCGATGCGATTCGCGACCGTTATCAGCTCAGCATGGAAGAGGCGGGATTTGCCAAAAAACGCGGCGGTCTGCCCGATGACTATCAATCGAGCGTGTTGAACCCGTTTTTGGAAACGGTGGTGCAGCAGGTAGGGCGGTCGCTGCAGCTGTATTACACCGCGGGCCGTCAGCACGAGGTAAAACACATTGTGTTGGCGGGTGGGTCGAGCGTCATCCCCGGGCTTGCGGAGCGTATCGCCGAAGACAGCGGAATGTCGGTGACCATCGCCAATCCCTTCCAGTCCATGTTGGTTAATAAACGACTGGATGCTGAAGCACTCACCAATGACGCACCGGCCATGCTCACCGCGGGCGGCTTAGCCATGAGGGTAGGGCAATGAGCATTACCATTAACCTACTGCCGTGGCGGGAGCAACAGCGCGAGCAACGCACGCGACGGTTTTACCACATCATGGTGTTGATATTGCTGGTGGGTGCGGCGCTAGGGTGGGGGATTGCCAAATTCTATGCCACTCAAGTAGCCGCTCAGCAGCAGCGGAATGCCTTTATCGAAGCACAGGCGCGCGAGTTATCTGAGGATATCGGCGAGCTGCAACGTTATAAAGCCGACGCTTTACGGCTGGGCGAACAACTGGTGGTGTTTCAGACGCTGCAAACGCAACGCACCAGCGCTGTGGCGTTATTTAATGCCCTGGCGGATAGCGTGGCTGGCGGAGTGGTTTATCAGCGGGTCTCGCGCAACGGCGCACAGGTGAGCGTAGAAGGCGTCGCCACCAGTGAGCGTCAAGTGTCAGAACAGCTGCGCCGGGTCGCCGATACCCAGGCACTGGGGGTGCCATCGTTGTCAGAAGTTGAGAGCGATGGCCAGGGCAACGGCCGCCAGTTCCGTTTCGAGGTTGAACAAACGGCGCTCGCGACACCGCTAGCCGGGGAGCAGCCGTGATGTGGAATCGAGAACGTTGGGCGTATGAATGGCAACAGCTTCGAGAGGTCGATTGGCGCGACCTGGACGTTAAAGAAGCTGGCGGCTGGCCGTCGCTGCTCAAAGCACTGTGTGGCGGGTTGGCGTTGCTCGTCGCGTTGTTGGTGATGGAGTGGTGGGTGATCGGCGAGCGCCGCGCCGCACTGGTGAGTGCTCAGCAGCAAGAGTCGCGCTTACTCAGCGATTATCGCCGACAGGCGGGCGAAGCGGTTCAACTGCCCAAAATGCGCGAGCAGCTAGCCACGCTTGAAGACCAGATGGCACGTCTCAGGGCGATTCTGCCGACCGATGCGGAAATTCCCTCGTTGCTCGATAGCATCAGCGACGCAGCGGTCGATAACCGGCTGACCATCGAAACCATTCGTTTGCGCCCCACGGTCACCCAGCCGCACTATGTGGAGCAGCCGCTGGATATTCAGGTGCGTGGCGACTTTCATCAAATTGCCCGTTTCGTGGCCGATATGGCCTCGCTATCACGGTTGGTGACCCAGCATGATTTTGCCCTGGAAAGGGCAGACAGCAATGGCGATACGCTGCGCCTCTCAATGTTGGCACGCACCTACCGTGATCGGGAGGATGCACCATGAGGCGACTCGTCCGCCAATGGCCCCTGTGTGTGGGAATAGCGGGGCTTGCCTTGTTGACCGGCTGTGCAGACCCTTCGTTAACACAATTGGAGGCCACGCTCAGCGATATCCGGCAAATGCCCAGTGGTGAGCCCGCCATGGTGATCCCGTATGTGCCACTGTATCCTGCGCAACGCTATCAGCACAGTAATGCGCGCAGCCCGTTTTTGCCGCCCGAATCGATCCCTAACAGCGCGTCCGGCGAGCGGTTGGTAAGTGAAAACGCCCCCGATCAACAGCGCTCTCCCGAACCGCTGGAGCGATTTTCGCTGCAAGAACTGCAATTAGTTGGCACGCTGCAGATGGGCACGCGTAATGTTGCCATGGTTGCCGCACCCGACGGTGAGGTGGTGACGGTACGGGAAGGTAACTATGTAGGAACCGATTATGGCCGCATCACGGCTATCTCCGACCAGAAAGTCCGTATCACCGAGCGCGTCTACACCCGGCAAAACGGGTGGCAGTCGCGTCCGGCCACGCTCACCATTGATGATGAGCGCCTAACTGATGACCGGGACGTTGATGATGACCCAGCGACCCAAAGAAGGTAGATGGAGGCCCATGGCAGACTCGTTGGTAAGCCGTTTTCGGCAAGGCATGCTGTTGGCAGTGGCGCTATTTCCCTGCTGGGCGATGGCGTCTGTGTTAACCGACCTGGACGTACGCCAGTCGGAAAGCGGTGAGGTAATGATGGATTTACGTTTCAGCGGCGACGTCCCTGAGCTCAATGGCTATCCGTTAACGAATCCACCGCGTTTGGCACTGGACTTGGCTGGTGCTGAAAATGGCCTCGCCGAGCGGCGGATGCAGATTGATCAAGGGGGCCTCGAACGCATAACGGCGTTGGAAGGCAGCGGTCGTACGCGCTTGGTTCTCGACTTGGAGGCCCCGAGGCAGTTCCGCTCGTCGGTTTCCGGCGATCGGCTCACGGTGACCCTCGCAGCGCCCAATCAACCGCAAGAGGCATCCGGCCAGGGCCTTGAAACCGCGCAGGGGCCGCAGGTGGAAGACATCGATTTTCAGCGCGGCGAGGACGGCGCGGGGCGTTTATTGGTGACCTTTGATCGCGACGGTGTGAATCCTCGTGTTCGTGAAGGCGGGCGCAATGAAGTCGTCGTCGATCTAGGTCAAATCACCGTGCCTGACGCGCTGAACCAAGTCTATGACGTGACGGATTTTGCCACGCCGATTACGCGCATTACCCCGCGTCGAGGGCAGCGCGGTAGCGAACTGGTGATTACCACCGATGGCCCCTATGCCATGGTGTCGTCTCAGTCGGGAGGGCAATTAACGGTAGAGGTTCAGCCCGTTAGCGAATCGCCCCAGCAGGCCCGTATGGATCAAGGCGAAGAATATACTGGCGAGCGCTTGAGCCTTAATTTCCAGGATATTGAAGTGCGTGCCGTGCTGGCCACGTTAGCCGACTTTACCGGTTTGAACCTGGTGGCCAGCGACAGCGTTAGTGGGCGGGTGACGCTCAACCTCAACGATGTCCCCTGGGATCAAGCGTTAGACTTGATCCTGCAGAGCCAGGGTCTCTCCAGCCGTAAAAACGGCAATGTGATTGTGGTCGCGCCGCCCAGTGAACTCGCCGAGCTGGAGCGTCAAAAGTTACAAGCCCGCGACCAGCAGGCAACCCTGGCGCCGCTAGTTACCGAGTTTGTGGAAGTGAAATACGCCCGTGCGGAAGACCTAGCGCAGCTGCTGCGCGGCGGCGATGGCTTCGGCCTGCTCACCGAGCGTGGCCGGGTCAGCGTTGACCAGCGAACCAACACGCTGTTGATTCAGGACACGGCGGATCAAGTGCGCGATATTAGGGGCACGCTGGATCGTTTGGATGTGGCTGTTCGCCAGGTGCAGATTGAAGCACGCATCGTGATTGCCCGCGACACCGCCTCCCGCGAGTTGGGGGTTAACTGGGGCGCGTCCAGCACTCGCGGGTTTCAGGAAAACGATAACGGTAACTTTACCGCTCGGGATATTAACCCCGACGGTTTAAACCGCGCCCGGGGCGGACTAGCGGTGGATTTGGGCGACACCTCCGACGCTGGAACCGGCTTTAGCTTTGGCTATTTGGCAGGCGACGTATTGCTTGATCTTGAGCTGCGCGCCTTAGAAAGCGAAGGTAAAAGCCAAACGATTTCACAGCCGAAAATCATTACCGCTAACCAGCGCACCGCCACCATCAGTCAGGGTGAAGAGCGTGCCTTTCAAAGCGTGGACGGCAACGATAACCCGGACACCGAGTTTAAAGAGGCGTTGTTATCCCTTGAGGTGACCCCGCAAATCACCCCCGATAACCGTATTATCATGGATCTGTTGATTCGCAACGACAGCTTCCGCGAATCCGAATTTGGCGGTGAGCCGCCGATTGATACCAACGAGATCGAGACCCAGGTATTGGTAGATAACGGGCAAACGGTGGTGTTGGGGGGTATTTTGACGACTGAAGAGCTAAGACAAGTTTCCAAAACACCACTGCTTGGCGATATTCCTTTACTAGGTCGACTGTTTCGCTATACCGAAGAGAGCAATGAAAAGGTAGAGTTGTTAGTCTTTATTACACCACGACTTCTTGACGATGGCTTAACGGTTCGCTGATGCAGGATTTACCCAACCTTTTTCTGATTGGTCCCATGGGGGCTGGCAAAAGCACGATTGGTCGGCTGCTTGCAGCCGAGCTGTCGCGCGATTTTTTCGATAGCGACCACGCCATTCAAGCGCGCTGCGGGGCGGATATCCCGTGGATTTTTGATGTGGAAGGCGAGCAGGGCTTTCGCCAGCGCGAAGTTCATATGATCGACGAGCTGACCCAGCGCCAGCCGGTGGTAGTCGCTACCGGCGGCGGCGCGGTATTGCGCGAGGAAAATCGCCGTGCGCTGCGCGAGCGCGGCACGGTGGTGTATCTGCTGACCACGGTGGACCAGCAGCTAAGGCGTACGGCGAAAGACCGTAACCGCCCGTTGCTGCAATGTGCCAATCGTGAGCAGGTGCTGAATGATATGTTCACCCAACGCGATCCACTGTATCGCGCCACGTCCGATATCACCGTGCGCACCGACCGGCGTAGCCCGCGGGCAGTGGTGAACGAGATTTTGCGCCGGGTTCGGCGCCTGGTCGATCCGCTTGAAACCGCTCATTCGTCTAATAAGGTATCCCAATGACCGCAGTCGACGGCGTACAGCGTACGCTTCAGGTAGCGCTCGGTGAGCGCAGTTATCCGATCCATATTGGCACCGGGCTGCTAGGCAAGGCCGAGCTGCTGACGCCGTATTTGGCGGGCCAGCAAGTCATGGTGGTGACTAATGAGGCCATCGCGCCGCTGTATCTGGACAAGCTTTGCGCCACTCTGCCGGACCACCTGGAGGTGCGCACGCTGGTACTGCCCGATGGTGAACAGTACAAATCCATCGAGCAGGTTAGCCGTATTTGGGATGCGTTGTTGGAAGCGGGCTTTAACCGCCGCTGCACGCTGGTGGCGCTAGGCGGCGGTGTGATCGGCGACATGGTGGGGTATGCCGCTGCCGCTTATCAGCGCGGCGTGGCGTTTATCCAGGTGCCCACCACGCTGCTCTCTCAGGTCGATTCTTCCGTGGGCGGTAAGACTGGGGTGAACCACCCGCTGGGCAAAAATATGATCGGCGCGTTTTGGCAGCCCAAAGCCGTGCTGGTGGATATCGATACGCTCACCACGCTGCCTGCACGCGAGCTATCGGCGGGCCTGGCGGAAGTCATCAAGTACGGTCTGATTCGCGATACCGCCTTTTTAGACTGGCTGGAAGTGCACATGAGCGCGCTGTTAGCCGTTGCCCCCGACGTGATCGCCGACGCCATTGCCCAAAGCTGCCAAATCAAAGCCGATATCGTGGCCGAGGATGAAACCGAGCAAGGCGTTCGCGCGCTGCTCAATTTGGGGCATACCTTTGGTCACGCCATTGAAGCGCACCAGGGGTATGGCAACTGGCTTCACGGCGAAGCCGTGGGGGCAGGGATGGCCATGGCCGCAACGCTCTCTCAAGCGCTTGGCTGGATATCGACGGCGGATCAAGCGCGAAGCCTCGCGCTAATCGAAAGTGCCAACTTGCCTACCCATGCGCCGGCAAACATGACCAGCGACGATTTTTTAGCCCGCATGCGGCTGGATAAAAAGAATATCGACGCCCGGTTGCGCCTTGTGTTGCTTGAATCGCTGGGCAATGCCTGTGTGAGCGATGCGGTGCCCGCCAGTCAATTGAAAAACCTGATAGATTGCTACCCACGCCGCTAATCCATGACGCGTTAACCTCGTTGCACACCTCGCTTTGACCAAGCGGGGTGTTTTTATTAGGGCGAGAGTCAGTGTTTTCGATTTAGTTAATCCGCATGCCTTATGCAGCATCGGCATGGCTAAAAAGCGCTTTATACGACTAAAGTCTAGTATTGAGCGCCTTTCGTTAAAATAGCGTTTCCGCTCTGTGCAAGTAGTTGATGGATATCAACTTTTTAATTGATCAGTTGTGCAACTACAAGATTTGGCGAGGTTTTTAGCAGTTGAAAGGGTGCGGAAAGATTGCGCAAAGCCGCTGCAAATGGCTATGCTGATCGGCCATTTTTCTGACGGTAGCGAAGGCAGGCACCGCCGACAAACGGCCGGTTGCCACTCCCCAAAAAATCAATAACCCGCCTTTTTATCACAACCCCGCTACCAAAAAAACACGCTGACTAGAGGCACGCCCATGAATAGAGGTCTTCACCAGCCCGGCGAGTTTCGCGACAACTGCGGCTTCGGCCTGATTGCCCACATGGAAGGGCAGGCCAGCCACGACTTGTTGAAAACTGCGATCGAGTCACTTACCTGCATGACTCACCGGGGCGGTATCGCCGCTGACGGAAAAACCGGCGACGGCTGCGGGCTGCTGCTTAAGATGCCCACTCACTTCATGCAGACCGTGGCGAACGATGCGTTGGGCGTCGAGCTTGGCGAGCGTTTCGCTGTCGGGGTTGTGTTCCTGCCGGATGATGACGCGCGGGCAACGCGGGGACGTGACACCCTCGAAGAGGCGTTAAAGGCGCGTGGCTTAAACGTGCTCGGCTGGCGCGACGTGCCCACCGATGCCAGCGTGTGTGGGCCGATGTCGCTTGATTGCCTACCGCGCATCAAGCAGGTATTCGTTCAACCGGGTAGCGGCGAGCATTTTGACGTTGACCTGTTTATGGCGCGCCGCCGCGCCGAGCAGACCATGCGCGATGACCAGGACTTTTACGTTGCGTCGCTATCGTCCGAGGTGGTGTCGTATAAAGGGTTGGTGATGCCGGAAGACCTGCCGGCCTTCTATAAAGACTTGAACGACCCACGTTTGGAAACCGCTATTTGCGTGTTTCACCAGCGTTTTTCTACCAACACCGAGCCGCGCTGGCCGCTTGCCCAGCCGTTTCGGATGCTGGCCCACAACGGTGAGATCAACACCATTGAAGCTAACCGGGGGTGGGCGAACTCGCGCAAAGCCAACTTCGTTAACGAACGCCTGCCGGATATCGCCGAGCTGGACGAAATCGTCAACACCACGGGTTCTGACTCCTCGAGCATGGATAACATGCTGGAAGTGCTGCTGACCGGTGGTATGGAACTGCACCGGGCAGTGCGCATGATGGTGCCGCCAGCCTGGCAGAACGTAGAAACCATGGACGCCGAGCTGCGCGCCTTCTACGAATACAACTCCATGCACATGGAGCCGTGGGACGGTCCGGCGGGCGTGGTGATGACCGACGGCCGCCAGGCAGTGTGTATGCTCGACCGCAACGGCCTGCGCCCGGCGCGCTGGGTAATGACCAAAAACGGTTACATCACTCTGGCCTCCGAGATCGGCACCTACAACTACAAGCCCGAAGACGTGGTGGCCAAAGGTCGCGTGGGCCCCGGCCAAATGTTGGCGGTAGACACCCAGACCGGTGAAGTGCTGCATACCCAGGATATCGACGACCGCTTGAAGTCGGCGTATCCGTATAAGCGCTGGTTGAAGCAGGAAGCCAGCTACCTTGAATCGGCGCTCACCGAGTTGGCGCGGTTCCAGAACATGGGCACCGACGCGCTGAACGTGCAGCAGAAGATGTTTCAGGTCAGCTTCGAAGAACGCGACCAGGTGCTGCGCCCACTGGCTGAGAGCGGTCAGGAGGCAGTCGGTTCCATGGGCGACGATACGCCGATGGCGGTGCTGTCCAGCCGCCCGCGTCTGCTCACCGACTATTTCCGCCAGAAGTTTGCCCAGGTCACCAACCCGGCGATCGACCCGCTGCGCGAAGCCATCGTCATGTCGCTGGAAACCTGTTGCGGCGCCGAGCTCAACGTCTTCAAGGCGACACCCGAGCACGCCCATCGCCTGATTCTGACCACGCCGGTACTGTCGCCGCGCAAGTTTACCGCGCTGGTCAGCCAGGACGACCCGGCGTTTGCCAGCCACACCCTATCGCTTGGCTATGACCCCGAGCAGCAGTCGCTCAAGCAAGCGCTGGCAGCGCTATGCCAGGAAGCGGAAGCCCAGGTGCAGGCCGGCAAGGTCGTGCTGGTGCTCTCCGATGCCGACCTGACCAAGGGGCTGCTGCCGATTCAGGCCGCCCTGGCGGTGGGCGCGGTGCATACCCATCTGGGCCGTCTGGCCCTGCGCCCCAACGCCAACATCGTGGTGGAAACCGGCTACGCGCGGGATGCTCATCAGATGGCGGTGCTGTTCGGCGTCGGCGCCACGGCGGTTTACCCGTGGCTTGCCTATCAGGTCATGGCGGATATGCACCGCACCGGCGAGCTGACCGGCAACCCGGCAGACGGGCGGGAAAATTACCGCAAAGGTCTGCAGAAAGGCCTGTTTAAGATTCTCTCCAAGATGGGTATCTCGACGCTGGCGTCCTACCGTGGCTCGATGCTGTTTGAAGCCGTGGGGCTTGCCGACGAAGTGATGGATACCTGTTTCGTGGGTATGGCCTCGCGTATTCAAGGCACCGGGTTTGCCGAACTACAGCTTCAGCAAGAACTGCTCGCCAAAGACGCCTGGATTCCCCGCAAGGGCATCTCCCAGGGCGGCATGTTCAAATACGTGCATGGTCATGAGTACCACGCCTACAACCCCGACGTGGTAATGACGCTTCAGGCCGCCGTTCAAGAAGGCAGCTACGCGAAGTGGAAAAAATTCGCCCAGTTGGTCAACGAGCGGCCGGTGGCGACGATTCGTGACTTGCTGGCGCTCAAACCCGCGGAAACGCCGATTTCCCTGGACGACGTCGAGCCGGTAGAAGAGTTGCTGCCACGCTTTGACAGCGCGGGCATGTCGCTGGGCGCGCTGTCGCCGGAAGCTCATGAGGCGTTGGCCCAGGCGATGAACGAAGCCGGTGGTCGCTCCAACTCAGGCGAAGGCGGCGAAGACCCGGCCCGCTACGGCACCATTCGTAGCTCTAAGATCAAGCAGATTGCCTCCGGCCGCTTTGGCGTGACGCCGCATTACCTGGTCAACGCGGAAGTATTGCAGATCAAGGTGGCCCAGGGCGCTAAGCCCGGCGAAGGCGGCCAGTTGCCCGGCGGCAAGGTCAATCAGTTGATTGCCCGGCTGCGTTATTCGGTGCCCGGCGTCACGCTGATTTCACCGCCGCCGCACCACGATATCTACTCCATCGAAGACCTGGCGCAGCTGATTTTTGACCTTAAGCAGGTCAATCCGGATGCTCAAGTCTCGGTGAAACTGGTCTCCGAGCCGGGTATCGGCACTATCGCCACCGGGGTGGCCAAGGCCTACGCCGACCTGATTACCGTGTCCGGCTACGACGGCGGCACCGCGGCCAGCCCGCTAACCTCGATCAAGCACGCCGGTTCGCCATGGGAGTTGGGCCTGCCGGAAGTGCATCAGGCGCTGCGTATCAACGGCCTGCGCGACAAGATTCGCCTGCAGACCGACGGCGGGCTAAAAACCGGGCTCGACGTGGTCAAGGCGGCGATTCTGGGTGCCGAGAGCTTCGGCTTTGGTACCGCGCCCATGGTGGCGCTTGGCTGTAAGTACCTGCGTATTTGCCACTTGAACAACTGCGCCACTGGTGTCGCCACCCAGGATGACTTCCTGCGCGGCGAACACTTCCGCGGCACGGTGGATATGGTCAAAAACTACTTCCGCTTTATCGCCGAGGAGGTGCGTGAGCTGATGGCCATGCTGGGCGTGAACAAGCTCACCGACCTGATTGGCCGCACCGACCTGTTGGAAGTCCTGGAAGGCAACACTGCGTCTCAGCGCAAGCTGGATTTGACGCCGCTGCTGGCCAACGACTTCGTGCCCAAAGATGCGCCGCAGTTCTGTAACGTTAGTCGTAACGTGCCTCACGACCCGGGTGCCAAAAACCAGGAAGTGCTGGCAGCGCTAAAAGACGCCATCGACAATCAGACTGGCGGTGAGTTCGACTTTACTATCACCAACTGCGACCGCAGTGTGGCTGCGCTAACCTCGGGGGCGATCGCCAAGCGTTACGGTGAGGAAGGCCTGGAGGCGGCCCCGATCACCGCTCGCTTTACCGGCGTCGCCGGGCAGAGCTTCGGGGTGTGGAACGCCCGTGGCCTGAACCTGTATCTCGAAGGCGACGCCAACGACTACGTGGGTAAGGGCATGAACGGCGGCAGTATCGTCATTGTGCCGCCCAAGATGAGTGAGTTTGAGAGCCACAAAACCGCCATTATCGGTAACACCTGCTTGTACGGCGCGACGGGCGGCACGCTGTTTGCTGCCGGCACGGCGGGCGAGCGCTTCGGCGTGCGTAACTCCGGTGCCACGGCGGTGATTGAAGGCGCGGGTGACCACTGCTGCGAGTACATGACCGGCGGTATGGTCTGCGTGCTGGGCGAAACCGGCGTTAACTTTGGCGCGGGCATGACCGGCGGGTTTGCCTATGTGCTGGATGAAGATCGCACCTTTGTGGATCAGTACAACCACGAGCTGGTCGAGATTCACCGTGTTAACACTGAAGCGATGGAGGCGTATCGTCGCCACCTACGCGAAATGATTGAGGCCTACGTTGCAGCGACAGGATCGGCACGTGGGGCGGCTATTTTGGAAGATTTCAGCGACTTCGCGCGCCACTTCTGGTTGGTAAAACCCAAAGCGGCCAGCTTGGGTAGCCTGCTGGATCAGTCTCGGCGTCATCCGGAATAACCGTATTGCCCCTATCGCTGACAGGAGAGAAATCATGGCCAACCGTTTGAATAACGACTTTCAGTTTGTCGATGTGGGTCGTAAAGACCCAGAGAAAAAAGACGCGCGCAAGCGTGCCAAAGAATTCGCCGAGATTTACGAGCCGTACAAGCCGACTGATGCGGCCAGCCAAGCGCATCGCTGTCTGCACTGTGGCAACCCGTACTGCGAGTGGAAATGCCCGGTGCATAACTACATTCCCAACTGGCTACAGCTGGTGGTGGAAGGCAACATTCTTGAAGCCGCCGAGCTATCGCACAAAACCAACTCGCTGCCCGAAGTGTGTGGCCGCGTTTGCCCGCAGGATCGGCTATGCGAAGGCGACTGCACGCTCAACGATGGCTTTGGTGCAGTGACCATCGGCTCGGTAGAGAAGTACATCACCGATACCGCCTTTGCCATGGGCTGGCGGCCAGATATGTCCAAGGTGGTATGGACTGATAAAAAAGTCGCGATTGTCGGTGCTGGCCCGGCGGGCCTTGGCTGTGCGGATATTTTGGCGCGCAACGGCGTTAAGCCGGTGGTGTTCGACAAGTACCCGGAAATTGGCGGCCTGCTGACCTTTGGTATCCCCGAGTTCAAGCTGGAAAAGAACGTCATGGAGCGCCGTCGCGCGGTATTTGAAGAGATGGGCGTGGAATTCCGCCTCAATACCGAAATTGGCAGCGACATTGAGTTTGAAACGCTGCTCCAGGACTACGATGCGGTCTTCCTGGGCATGGGCACCTATAAGTACATGGAAGGCGGCTTCCCGGGTGAAGACTTGCCGGGGGTTTATAAAGCGCTCGACTTCCTGATTGCTAACGTCAACCGTTGCCTTGGCTTTGAAAAAAATCCCGACGACTACATCTCGATGGAAGGTAAGCGTGTGGTGGTGCTGGGCGGCGGCGATACCGCCATGGACTGTAACCGCACCTCGATTCGTCAGGGCGCGGCTAGCGTGACCTGTGCCTACCGCCGCGATGAGGGAAACATGCCGGGGTCGCGTAAAGAGGTTGCCAATGCCCGGGAAGAGGGTGTCGAGTTTCTGTTCAACCGTCAGCCGGTGGCTGTGGTCGGAGAAGACAAGGTCGAAGGCGTGAAGGTGGTACGCACGCGTCTGGGTGAGCCGGATGAAAACGGTCGCCAGCGTCCTGAAGTAGTGCCGGGCTCGGAAGAGATCGTCGCCGCCGATGCGGTAGTCGTAGCGTTTGGCTTCCAGGCAAGCCCCGCGCCGTGGTTTGATCCGGCCAATATCCAGGTCGACGAACGCGACCGGGTGAAAGCACCGGAGCACGGCCAGTACGCCTTCCAAACCAGCAACGAGAAAATCTTTGCCGGTGGCGACATGGTGCGCGGCTCCGACCTAGTGGTCACCGCCATCTACGAAGGCCGTCAGGCCGCAGAAGGCATGCTGGATTACCTGGGCGTTTAATCCGGATTCCAGCACCGGTCTTGTAGAGACACAAGGAGCCCGACTTGTCGGGCGATCAGGCCGTCTATCAGCGTTTACCCTCGGCGCTCTGATCATTGCTGATCGCCCAATGAATTGGGCTCCTTGTGTCTCTCAAGAGGGAATGATTAGCTACCATTCTCTCTGGCCAGAAGGGTAACCCGTTGGGCTCCTAAGGGGCATTGACCCTGTGTTGTAGATGGGCCCCTTCTGGTTTTTATCTCGTAAATTTGGACGGTATCCAAAGCCCTTCGCACGACGAAAGAGGCTGTACGAACAAGGCGAGACAACGAGATGGCATATATCGGCATTGATGTTAGCAAACAGAAACTTGATTGCCTGTGGGTGCGCGATCTAAGCAAGGGGAAAGTCAAAACGAAAGTATTCCCCAACCGCCATCAGGACTACCCAGGTTTGCTCGACTGGCTCATCAAGCAGACTGGCGAAG
>NZ_FNII01000001.1 GCF_900103865.1 Vreelandella arcis | reverse complement strand
GATCAGACGTAGTCCTGGTACTTCTCAAGCAGACGCACCGGCTTCTTCAGCGCGTCGCGACGGAAGGGGTCGCCCAGCTCGCGGGTGCACATGATCTCGATGATGCACGTCTTGCCCTCGTTCATCTGCATGTCCACCGCCTTCTTCAGCGCTGGGCCTACGTCCTCGAGGCGACCTACGGTGATACCTTCCGCTCCCATGGCTCTACCGATCTCAGCAAAGCTCTGGTTGTCCAGCTCGCCGGCCACGAAGCGACGGTTGTAGAATTCCACCTGATTCTTCTTCTCGGCACCCCACTGGCGGTTGTGGAAGACCACCGCGGTTACCGGGATGCCTTCCCGCACCGCCGTCATGGTCTCCATCAAACTCATGCCCCAGGCACCGTCACCGGCATAGGCAATCGCCGGCCGGTGCGGGGCCGCTGCCTTGGCGCCGATAATGGTCGGTAGCGCATAGCCGCAGTTACCAAAGCTCATCGGCGCGAAAAAACTACGGGGCTTCTCGAAGCGCAAATAGCTGTGCGCCACGGCATTGATATTGCCGATGTCGGTGGAGACCATCACGTCCTCGGGCATCGCCTTCTCCAGCTCCCGTAACACCTGACGCGGGTGCAAATACTCACCGCCAGAGAACGGCGTCTCGCCCTGTGCCTCCTCAATGGCGTCGAGGCTGTAAGGATCACGCTCGTGGGTCCACTCGTCGAGTTCGCGCTCCCAAGCAGCCTTCTCACTGGCTATTTTCTCGGCGCGCCGCTCCTTGCTGGCATCACAGACAAGCTCGCGACCCGCCAGGCGTTGGGTGATCGCCTCGGCGGCCTCCTTGGCATCGCCGCAGATACCCACCGCGATTTTCTTCACTAACCCCAGCATCTTGTGGTCGGCATCAATCTGGATGATCTTGGCGTCCTTAGGCCAATAGTCCAGGCCGTGCTGCGGCAGGGTGCCGAACGGCCCCAGCCGAGTGCCCAACGCCACCACTACGTCGGCCTGGGCGATCAGCTTCATGCCTGCCTTGGAGCCCTGGTAGCCCAGCGGGCCGCACCATAACGGGTGACTGGCCGGGAAGGAGTCGTTGTGCTGGTAGCTGTTAACCACTGGTGCACCCAGCCGCTCGGCCAGCGCCTGGCAAGCGTCGACGCCATCGGCCATGACCACACCGCCGCCTGAGACGATCACCGGGAACTCGGCGTTGGCCAGCAGTTCGGCCGCCTCGTTGAGGGTACGGGTACCGCCTGGGCCGCGGTCGAGACGCGCCGGCTCGGGGATCTCGCACTCGATCTCGCCGTAAAAATAGTCACGCGGAATGTTCAGTTGGGTCGGCCCCATCTCCGACATCGCCCGATCGAAGCAACGCCCGGTGTATTCGGCCATGCGTGCCGGATGGGTAACGTGGCCCTGATACTTGGTGAACTCTTGGAACATCGGCAGCTGCTTACACTCCTGGAAGCCGCCCAGACCGATCCCAGTGGTGCCCGCCTCAGGGGTGACGATGACCACCGGGCTATGCGCCCAGTAGGCGGCAGCGATACCGGTGACGCAGTTGGAAATGCCTGGGCCGTTCTGGCCAATGACTGTACCGTGGCGTCCCGAAACCCGCGCATAGCCGTCGGCCATGTGCGCCGCCCCCTGCTCGTGGACCACCGGGATCAGCCGGATGCCGGCCGGTGCAAAGATGTCCATAGCGTCCATGAAGGCTGAGCCCATGATGCCGAACATCTCGGTCACCCCGTTGGCGACCATGGTTTCGACGAAGGCTTCTGAAGGCGTCATCGTCTGCTTGCCCTGAACCACCGGGCGGGAGGCTTGAGTCTCGGGGGTGCTCATCAGTTTTTCCTCAGCAATAAAAAATTTATTTTTTGGTATAAAATGTTTCGCTTTACGGAAACGCTTTGTAAATTTAGTCACAGAACCAACATCAGTCAATACAAATTCCATAAAACGATACAAATTGATTTATTTTTTAGAATTATATATTATCTTGAAAAAGGGAGATTACGACATGACCAATAGCAAGTCCGATAGCATCAAGGTCGAGGGGGATACCCCGGCCCAACGCCTCCTGGCTCTGCTGGAGGTGATTGCTGATAAGAACCAGTTTTTCACTCTCCAAAGCCTTGGCGACGAGACAGGCTTACCGAAGCCAACGCTGCATCGCATGCTCCAGCAGCTCGAAGGCTCCGGTATGCTTCAGCGGGAGGCCGATAATCGGCACTACAGTAAGGGCAGCCGGCTGCGTCGACTGGCCGAAAACCTGCTACTCAATGACACCGTGCACGGAGCCCGTCACGCTGTGCTCAGCCAGCTGGTCGAGGAGGTTGGCGAGAGCTGCAATATTACGGCCCTGTCTGGGGGGGAAGTACTCTATCTTGACCGCGTCGAGACTTCCGAAGCACTGCGCTTCTACCTCCATCCCGGTTCACGGGTGCCAGTACACTGTTCAGCCAGCGGCAAGCTCTTCCTTGCTCAGATGCCTCCCGCTCAGCGCAAGCGTCTGCTAGGCGAAACCTCTTTGAAAGCCTTCACGAGCAATACACTCACCGACTTTGGGGCGTTGGAAGCCGAAATCGAAGCCGTGCATCAGGCCGGTTATGCCTTCGATGACGAAGAGTTTCTCCCCGGCCTGATTTGCATCGCAGTACTGGCCACCAACCCCAATGGAGGGAAATCCAATCTGGGCATCGCAATTCAGGCTCCGGTCATGCGAATGTCCCGCGAGAAAGCCCTGGAGTGCTTGCCTGCCCTGCGCCGCGCGGCCGACGCCATTGCCGCTATAGACAATGGAGCCATGCCTCAGAGCAATTCTCATAAACAAAAGATACAAGAAGTCTAGACCGGTCACCTGACTCTAGATTACCCAACGCTTGGCGGGGTGCAATTACCGGTTACGACCACATTACCTCAGGCTCTGGGGCGGCACACTCTGCTCCATGAAGATAAGCGCGATGATGCCAAGGACAAGGGCCTCGAGGGCGACCAGGGCGCAGTGATACCTCTTTTACCCATTAAACTAAACGACCATATCGGCCAGAGGCCGGTATGATCAGTCGCCAAGCCTTCCGACCATTGGCGAGGATGGCTCGGCTTGCTCACGGCATGGCATGCGGCCAGCCAGGTAGGCATCGCGACCGGCCTCGACTGCAGCGCGCATGGCCCTGGCCATTATCACCGGACTCCGAGCATGAGCTATGGCTGAATTCATCAGGACGGCGTCACAGCCGAGCTCCATGGCATAGGCCGCCTCCGAGGCAGTCCCGATCCCAGCATCAATCAGCACAGGCACTGTGGCACGCTCGATGATCAGACGGATATTGTAGGGGTTCTGAATACCACACCCCGAGCCGATCAACGAACCCAGTGGCATAATGGCGCAGCAACCGATGGCCTCAAGCTCTCGCGCAACAATGGGATCATCGCTGGTATAGGCCATTACGTCGAAGCCATCGGCAATCAGTGCCTCAGCGGCCTTGAGGGTTTCGACCACGTTAGGGTAGAGAGTAGTTTCGTCACCTAGCACCTCGAGCTTGACCAGGTTATGACCGTTTAAAAGCTCCCGGGCTAGACGGCAAGTACGCACTGCGGCCCGAGCGTCATAGCAACCAGCGGTATTGGGTAATAGGGTATAGCGCGACGGCGGCACAACCTCAAGAAGGGGTGGTTCGTTGTTGCCCTGGCCCAGGTCGGTGCGTCGCACTGCAAAGGTCACTACCTCGGTGCCACTGGCCTCGAGAGCTACTGCCGTTTCAGAGGCATCACGATACTTGCCCGTGCCTACCATTAGCCGAGAAGTAAACTCACGGCCAGCAATGCATAGCGGTTGGTCGGAAATTGTCATCTAGGATCTCCCTGTTGATCAAGCCTTAACCACCGCCGATGGCATGCACGATTTCAATACAATCGCCTTCGGCAAGAACAATATCTGCATGGCGGCTAGCAGGAACCACCTCCTCGTTCAGCTCGACGGCGATACGCGCCCTAGCAAAACTAAGCTCTTCAAGTAGGTGCGCCAACACCCATCCTTCCTTGATCACCCGTTCTGTTCCATTGAGCTTTATACTGATCATTACAGGTTCACCAGATCAAAGTGGATAAAAGCCAGCACCACCAATAGTAAGAAAATCGTTTCGGCGACCATCAAGATCACCGGTTTCCAACCCACCACAGCCAGTTTCTGGAAGGATGTCTTGATCCCCAGGGCAGCTATAGCGGTAACCAGGCACCAACGCGACAGGTCGGTGAAGCCATCAGCGACCGTCGGCGGAATCCAACCGAGACTATTGATGATCACCAGCGCTACGAAAGCGACCAGGAAGGTCGGCAGCATCGGTACCTTACTGGTACCCTCTTCCTGGCTCCGCTCTCGACGGAACAAGAACATGAACACCATTACCGCCGGTACCAACATTGCAACCCGTAGCAGTTTAACGAAGGTGGAGACATCGCCGGTGCCCTCAGAGATCATATATCCGGCGCCGACGACTTGGGCTACGTCATGGATAGTGCCGCCGAGGAAGATGCCCGCTTCGGTGTCGCCGAGATCTAGTAGGCCAACGATCAGTGGGTAGATCACCATCGCCATTGTGGAGAGCGTAGTCACTCCCACCACCGTCATGATGGTGTTACGTTCATGAGTCTCGTGGCGCGGCATCACTGCCGACAGAGCCAGCGCCGCCGAAGCGCCGCAGATCGCCACTGAGCCGCCGGTCAGAAGGCCCATATCCTTGTCCAGCCCTAGCAGGCGCGCCAACAGGGCTCCCATGGCGATGGTCATCATCACTCCACAGACCACCGTCAGCACCGGTCCGATACCGAGCTCAGTAACCTGCTCAATGGTGATGCGCACGCCGAGCAGTGCTACACCGATCCGCAGCACCTTCTTGGCAGCGAACTCAACACCGGCTAGGCACTTCCCCTCCTCGGAGAGAAAGTGCAGGGTCATGCCGAACAACAGCGCATAGAGCAGAGTCGGGCCGCCGTAATGATCCGCGATGAAGGTCGTCGCCAGAGCGATGGTTACGCAGATAATCAGCCCGGGAAGCACACGCTGGAGGGGTTCCAGCCGACTAGGCAGAGTCTGCTTGGCGGCCTGTAGGATCGACGGATCTTTTGTCGCGTCGGCGTCTCGACGAGTCATATCACCACCTCGATAAGCTATGAAACGATCGTCGCATCCTGCGACGCAATCGACCTTCGTTCTTGGAATGTGGTTGCCACTGACGCTCTGCAGGGATACCAACGACGTCCTCACGGGACACCTATTCCGGCCGCACGCCCCCTCGCCGGCCAGCATGCGCACCATGGTGACGGGATGCCGGGAGAGAGGTTAGGACCAATTTTCGGCCTCTCTTGAGGCCAACGCTCAGGCCACCGTCGAGTCTCGCGACCACTCGACGTATGCCGCCTTGATCATGTCGGCCGCCTTCTCGGCGATCATGATGGTAGGGGCATTGGTATTGCCGGAGACAATCATCGGCATTATGGAGGCATCCACCACGCGCAAGCCCTCCAGGCCATGCACACGCAGTTGGTCGTCCACCACCGCCATGGGGTCATGACCCATCTTGCAGGTCCCGGCCGGGTGATAGATCGTCTGGCTGTATTGACGCGCCGCTTCAAGGAGTTCCTCGTCGCTCTGATACTGGGCCCCCGGAACGTACTCCTCGGTGATTACCGAGGCCAGCGGGGCCTGTTCGGCGATCCGCCGCGCGACCTTGATGGCATCCACCGCGACCTGGCAATCCTCTTCGGTGCTCAGGTAATTGGGCTGGATCGAAGGATATATGGCGGGATCGGGGCTGGTGATGCGAATGGATCCGCGACTTGTCGGACGCAACTGACAGACCGACGACGTGAAGGCGGAGAAGGGATGCACCCCCTCAGCCGGCTTGTCGGCGGAGAGAGGTTGCATATGAAACTGGATATCCGGACGATCCATCCCTTCACGAGAATGGGTAAACACACACACCTGGCTGGCGGCGAGCGTCAGAGGCCCGGTGCGCGTCAGCAAATACTGGGTACCGACCGCGAGCTTCTTCAGGGGATGACGCACCTCGTCGTTGAGCGTTCGGCAGCGAGTCTGGAAGACCAGCCGAACCTGCAGATGATCCTGCAGATTCTCGCCGACCCCCGGAAGGGCGTGCCAACACTCGACCCCCACCTCCTTGAGATGCTCAGGGTCCCCGATGCCGGAACACTGCAGGATCTGCGGCGATCCGATGGCACCGCTGGAGAGCAGCACCTCGAGCCTGGCCCTGACCTGTTCCCGCTGATCCCCACGACGATACTCGACCCCCACTACCCGCTTGCCCTCGAGCAACAGCCGCTGGCAGTGCGCTCTCTTGATGACGGTAAGGTTGGGCCGTTTCTGCGCCGGTCGGAGAAACGCCTTGGCTGTCGAGCAGCGAATGCCCTTGTAAGAGGTCTGCTGGAAATAGCCCACCCCCCCCTGGGAGGCCCCGTTAACATCGCGATTCTCGGGAATACCCGCCGCCTTGGCGGCCTCGATGAACCGCTCGGCGATCTCACGTCGCAGCCGAAGATCAGACACCTTCAACGGCCCCTTCGTGCCGTGATACGGGTCGGCACCGCGCTCCTGACACTCAGACTTCTTGAAATACGGCAGTACGGAGTCGTAGTCCCAGCCCGAGTTTCCCTCCGCTGCCCAGTCATCGTAGTCCTCGCGCTGACCTCGAATATACAGCAGTCCATTGAGAGAGCTTGACCCTCCAAGCACCTTACCGCGAGGCCACTGCAGGCGACGTCCGTTGATTCCGGAATCTGGATCGGTAACGTAACACCAGTCCGTCGCAGGATTGTGCATGGTTTTGAAATAGCCCACTGGGACATGGATCCAAGGGTTCCAGTCGGCTCCACCCGCTTCGAGCAACAAGACCTTCGCAGCGGGGTTCTCACTGAGCCGGTTGGCAAGCACACAGCCTGCCGAGCCAGCCCCGACGATGATGTAGTCAAAGGCTTCTTGCTTGGATGTTGTTGAACTCATTGCAATGATACCTTTTGAGACTTTTTGTATCATTTATAATTACACTCAAGAAGCTATCCGTCAATAATGAGATTTTTTGTTTCGAAAAATCTTGCAAGATCGTGAAGCTTTGCCTAGCTTGAGATCGTGCTCCTCATCTTGACTGCTTAGAAAGGCGAGGAGTCTCTGGCACACGCCACACAACATCCCTTGAAAAATCCAATCACAAAATGCGGGAGCCCTACTCATGAAACCACCAATAGCTAATATATCTCGCCGGGATTTTCTGAATATCTCGGGTCGCTTCGGCCTGACCTCCACCCTGATTGCGGCCTCCGGGTTAGGCGCCAGCCTCACCGTCAGCAGCCTCGCCCGCGCTGCGGATGAGGAACAGCAGCGTCGCTATCAGACCGAACCGAAATTCAAGCTCCGCTTCGGTGCTTCAGGGTTCAACGAGCGCAATCTCGACATTCAGAAGTCGGGCCAGCTGTTCTTTGCACGCGACCTTGAGGAACGCACCAATGGTGCAATCCGTGTGGAGTTCATGGGAAGCAATGAGGTCTGCAACCAGCTCGACTGCGTCAGCAAGACACAGCAAGGGATCGTCGACATATTCTCGGCTTCAACCCAGAACTCCGCGGGAGCCGCGCCCTACCTCAACGTCCTAGACTTTGCCTACATGTTCCCAAGCGTCGCCTCGATGTTTCACTTCTTCTACGACAAGCGGAGTGAGACGCTACTGCGCGAGCCGCTTCGACAGCGACACAACCTGCAGTTCCTGTTCACGCACTGTGACCTGCGGGGCATCATGCTTGGCTTGAAGTGGGAAGACGAACCCCTGGTGACCAGCCTTGAACAGCTTCAGGGCACCAAGAACCGTGTTACAGGGACACAGCTCGGACGCATCGCCATGGAGCAGTTGGGGCTCAACCCAGTGCCCGTGGCCTGGGAGGAGACGCTGGACGGGCTTCGCCAGGGCTTGCTCGATGGCGCCGAGACCTGGATGAGCGCCGTGGCCTATGCGGGCATGGCCCCCGTGGTATCCCAGGCAGTCGACCTTAGGTTCTTTGCGGGTACCGAGCATACAGCCATGAGTCTTTCCAAGTTCGACAGCCTGGGCAGCGAACTTCAGGAACAGGTCATGGAATCGGCCTACTGTGCGCAGATCTTCACACAGGGCATGAACGAGGCTGGTCGATACCAGATCGTGGGCGCCACCGAGCATCCTGCGGAGAATACCGTCTTCGCCCAGAACAACGTCCGGGTCGCGCCTCTTTCGGATGCCGAGCGCGAAAAGGCCGAACAGCTGTGCTCACCGGAATTCAACCCGGAGCCCTGGGAGCAATGGCGTGAACGCCTAAATGGCTGGGCCGGTGGAGTGGATATCTACAAGGAACTTCACGGCATTGCCCGTGAAATACCGAGAGACACTGCCGCGGTTAATGTCAAGCCTCAGCGCTGGTGGAAAGGCTGAACCGGGAGTTCACTATGGCAAACCACAACTACCAAAACACTCAACCAGCCACATGGTGGCTGGTTCCCCTTCGGTGGCTGGATGATAACCTGGAGAAGTGCATTATTCTCCTATCGTATGCTGGCATGTCGGGCATCATATTCGTGGAGGTCATTCGCCGATTCTTTTTCAACCTACAGGCGCCTTGGAGCACCAGCATTCCCATACTGCTGTTTCTCTGGCTGACCTGGTTCGGCGCCTCGCTCAATGTAAAGAACCGTACGCACCTGTCACTCAATGAGATCCGCATGCGGCTGCCCTACACCGGCCAGTTCCTGTGTCTCATCCTGGATGCCGTACTATGGATCGGGTTCGGGATCATGGTGATCAACTTCACCATTGACCAGGTACAGCTAGCCTACAACAACTTCGCCATCGTGCCGGGCACCGACAACATCATGCAATGGTGGTTCTATCTGGCCACACCGGCTGCCTGGATGCTGATCATCTACCGCGTACTCCAGAACCTCTTCGCTGACTGGCAACGCTTCCGGTTGCGTGAGCCTTTCAACCTCCAACCCTCGATAATGGATTAGGAGGACAGATCATGACAGACGGACTTCTTATCGGCCTGATCACCGCAGGCGTGACACTCTTCTTCCTGCTCGGCGTGCCCATTTTCCTCGTCATCGGTTTATGGGTAGTCGGCACCAGCCTGGTCATCGATTTCACCTTGGCCAATATCGGCGTAACGCTTTTTCAAGGCCTGAGCTTCTTCGGTCTTCTCGCGCTTCCCCTCTTCATCTTGACGGGCGACCTGATCAACGCGGCGGGGATCGCCAAAAGGCTATCCGACTTTGCCTACTCGTTGCTCGGCTGGCTACGAGGCGGCATGGGAATGTCAACGCTTGGCGCCTGCGGCCTGTTTGCGGCGATTTCAGGCTCCAATGCCGGCACCACAGCAACCATCGGCTCGATCATGCACCCCGAGATGAAGAATAACGGCTATGATGAACGCTTCTCAGCAGCCACCGCGGCATGCGGGGGCACCGTCGGCATCATCATTCCTCCGAGTATCATCTTCATAGTCTATGGCTTCATGATGAATCTCTCGATCAGCGACCTGTTCATCGCCGGCATGATTCCTGGGGCCATGATGGTACTGGGAATGATGATGGCCTGCCATCTGGTCGCACGGCGCCACGGCTGGGGCACCTTGATTCCTTTCAAGGCCAAGGAAAGTGCTGGCTTCGCACGCAAGGCCTATCTGGGCTTCGCCACCATCGCCGTCGTGCTCTACGGCATCTATTCCGGCAAGTTCTCCCCGACCGAGGCAGCCGCCATCACCGTCGGCTTCACGCTGATCGCGGGACTCCTCATCACTCGGGAAATCAGCATCTTCAGGTTACCTGCCATCATGCTCCGCTCGGGACAGATCGCTGGCATGCTGGCGCCACTGATCGCCATCTCGGTGGTGATGCAGCAGCTGCTCTCCGTGCTCGGGGCCGGCCAGATCCTTGAAGGGCTCTTAAACAATCTTGGCAACTACTATGCCATTCTTGGCGCCTGCATGGTGATGATCCTGCTCGCTGGCATGATCCTGGAGAGTCTGCCTGTCACCATCATCCTGGCACCCATCCTGGCACCGATCGCCCAAAGTGCCGGCGTTGACCCCATCCACTTCTCGGTGATCTTCCTGGTGGGAGCGGCCATCGGCTTCGTCACGCCGCCTTTCGGCCTCAACCTCTATGTTGCGAGCAGCATTACCGGCATTCCCTACCTCAGGCTAGTACGCTATGTGATACCCTACTTCATTGCGCTCATAACCGCCTGGATCGCGATCGCCCTGTGGCCACCATTGTCCATGTTCCTAGTCAACCTATGACACTGCAGCAAGGTAGCAGGCCCATACGGGCCTGCTACGCTATGATCATGGCAGGCGCCATCAGGAAGCTTACCGAAAGGAAAGCCCATGTCCAAAGACACCGCCACCAATACCACACTTCTGCGAGCAATCAGCCTGCTCGAAGAGGTCGCCACGGCCGAGTACAGCATCAGTGCCGCCGATCTCGACAAGCGTCTGGACATTCCCAAGCCGACGATCCACCGCCTGCTCAAGCAGCTCGAGGAACAACAGCTGATCGCACGGGATCTTGATGGCCGGCACCTGCTACCCGGCCAACGCCTGCATCGCATGGCAATGGGCACGCTGGCTAATGAGAGCGTGAAGGCTCCCCGCCGGCGATTACTGGAGCGTCTGGCCAAGGAGACAGGCGAGACCTGCAACCTTACATTGCACGATGGCCATGAGCTTCTCTACTACGATCGGGTGGAAACCAATTGGCCGGTTCGCATTCAGCTGGCTCCTGGGTCTCGGCTGCCACTGCACTGCACGTCCAGCGGCAAACTGTTTCTTGCCCTGATGCCTTCCCACCGGCGTCGCGCTCTGCTGTCAAGCCTGACGCTGGAAGCCCATACACCCTATACCCTTACTTCGTCCTCGGCCCTTGAAGAGCACCTCGTTCAGATCGCCCGTGACAGGCTTAGTACTGATAACGAGGAGTTCATCCAGGGCATGGTAGCCATTGCAGTGCCTATCTACGATCAGGTGGGCCATATGCAAGCCACTTTGGCGATCCATGCCCCTCGACTACGGCATTCGATCGAGTCGCTGCTGGAGTGGGCACCGCTGATGCGTCAAATCGCCTCGGAGTTGGAGGAAACGCTCTAGCAACGGGACGGTCGGCACCGGCACCCTGGCCCGCTTGATCACGCCCTTGGTAATCTTGCCCGCGTAAGTGGCCGTGAAGCTGCGCTTGTTGGCCGCCATCACGATCATGTCGCAGTCATAGCACCTGCTTCGACTCGCGATCTCATCCTCGCCGATCATTGGGATACGTCCTGTACGTCATATTCTGCCTTCCACATTCTACGCTGCCCGGGCTAGCCGGCCGCTGACCACACCTTCTGCGGAAGGCCTTGGCCGGCGACATTAGGTGCCCATCTATTAATAAGTGGGTACCTATTCATGACTTCCCTAAGCAACGAAGGTGAGATCCGACGCCGTCGTCGCTACGCCCCACCGTTCAAGGCCAAGTGACAGGGCCAGCTACCTTCCGTGCCTGATTTCGTGCCCCTGACGGCGCCGCCACCATCATGCCTGATCCAGAGCGCCAATCTGAACGGCCACGAGCCCTACACCTACCTGAAGGACGTGTTGGAGCGGATGCAGACCCAGAAGGCCAACCAGCTCCACGAACTCCTGCCGGGGAACTGGCAAAACCGGCCTGATCATGCGCCAGCGGTGATGCCCGAACGCTTACCGCCCAGGCGCCACTAGACATACATTGATGGATCCAGCCAGCCGGATGGTACAAGGATAGCCCTCTTCCAGTTCGCCGATGACGCTCGTGTGCCCATCGAGCCGCCCCCCAAACGACTGATGCCGACCATAACTACGATGCCCCTGGCGTGACGCAGTCGACTGCTGGACTAGCCCAAGACCAACTTGTGAAGCCCATACCAAGCCACGTTTGAGCGACCGGGAAAATCGCCATTTCCCGTAGGCAACGCCGAGCCCTGGCACCATTTATCAACAGCGACTGGCACTATCCCTGTCAAACTCACTACCTCTAAGCTACGAAGAAGCTTACATAGAATTGAAATATAACTACCAGTGCGCTGAAAGCCATTATGATTTGACTTACAGTAAATCTGAAAAATCAGCAAGACCGAGTAACGGCTCAATCAAATATAAGAATGAAGGAGCTAAAAAATGATTTGCAAAATAGCCGATAAGATTATCAATGTCATGGCCGAGATCATGGGCCTAATTGGCTCTATTTTGATCCTCTACTGCATGACTTTTGGTGTCACCGATGTTTTCCTAAGGTATGCCCTAAACTCAGCATCCCAATGGATCGGCGCCTCCATACAGGCTGCCATGGTACTTATCGCCTGCATGGGGGGTGCTTATGCGTTAAAACACGGATCTTTTATCAAACTCGACCTCTTCTATGAAAAATTTTCTGCGAGAAAAAAGGCTATTTGTGACATCATAACATCGACTCTAACATTCGCCTTTCTTGGTGTGCTTATTTGGAAAGGAGTCGATGCCGCCCTAATGTCTATCAAATTTAATCAGACAACACCCACATCAATACCTATACCGATATACCCTGTCAAAACTGCAATACCGCTTGCCGCATGTGTAGTGCTTCTAATTGTTACTCAGCAATTCATGCGGGACGTTAAAACAGTGGTCAAAGGCTCTAAAAAACAATGAATTCGACGGCGATAACGCCGCGATATCCGCAGAAAGATAGAAAAGGGAGTGATTGCATGACAACTACAAAACATACCATTTTCACTAAAGCCATAATCTGTGCAGGGGTAATTGCCTATACTTGCTCTGCTGCCCAAGCTCAAGAAAATGGTCCGCCGGATGAAGTAACTACGTGGACTATCCAGCCCGCCTTCGATTCTTCGGACGCCGGATGGGATAACGGTTTAATTCCCTGGGCCGAGGCAGTGGAAGAGGCTACCGAGGGTACGATCCAGATCAAGCTGATGCCGGCTGGCTCACTGACCAGCGGCTCCGAAGCCTTCATGGCAGCCGCCGCTGGCATGACCGACGGTTATGCAGGTTGGGCTTCCGTCTATGGTGGCGACCTGCCCGAAGGCATGCTGGCATTCGGCTTGGCTATGGGTGCCAACAGCCCTGAAGAAGCCTGGGAGGTCATGTGGGGAGACGATTACCGAGTAGGTGATCTGGTGCAAGAGGCTGCCCATGAGCGTAATCTTCATTGGATTGGCTGGACCGACCAGGGAACAAACGCCATGTTCACCAATTTTCCAGTAGAGAAGTACGAGGATTTAGCGGGCAAGAAAATGCGTGCCGGTGGTCCTCAGGCACTATTCCATGAAGCACTTGGCGGAACAGCAGTCTCCATGGGGGCCGGCGACATCTATACGGCTATTCGTCTCGGCACGATTGAAGGCACCTATTGGGACACCGGTGGTATCGACGACATGTCGTTCGACGAAGTCGTTGACTATGCTATCCAGCCGGGCTGGAACCCTGCCCAACATCAGGAAACCTTTGTCAACCTCGACGCCTGGAATGCCTTGAACGACTGGCAACGTGAACAAATCGAAGGCGTTTTCAAGGAGACCTACTTCGAGACAAGCCAATTGCATGCCGATCAGGTTGATATCGCGCTTCAGGCCCTAAAGGATGAAGGCGGCGAAGTCATTACCTTCTCAGAGGAAGAGGTCGAGAGGATGCGTGAGTTCTCCATCAAAGAAGTATGGCCTAAAGTGGCAGAAACTTCCGAACGCAACGCCAAAGGCGTTGAGATTTTCAAAGAATTCATGAAGGATAAAGAATACTACTGATCTACTAAAAGGCCAAGTAGGCCTACCAAAAACTAAACTTTGCTCCCGATCTTTTTGCTAAAGCTTAAAGATCGGGGTCTTACCGATAAGACCTTACGGCAAACCAAAAATACCGAAAACTTAGACAAAGAACATATTCCACCTCTCTCGGCATACTTTAAGGAAAATAGTTGCTTTACAACTGACAATCCTGATTGGAGGCCAGCTAGTGGGACTAGTTTGCTTTTGACAAGGCAGCCCGACAATCTTCAAGAATAAGGTTACCTCATGAGCATTGAACTCATAACGCTTCTATACTTTGTGTGCCTCTTTGGAGCTTTGTTCCTGGGGTTACCAGTTACTTTTGCACTAGGCGGCACTGCTGTTGTGTTCGCTGCAATGGTAGAACCGCGCGCCTTATTGGCCGTTCCCAGTGCTTTTTATTCCACTCCCTGGAATTCAATATTGGTAACGGTACCTCTCTTTCTATTCATGGGGAGCCTGATACGCTATTCGGGAATTGCGGACGCTGCCTATGAAGCCGTCTATAAGCTGATCGGTCATATCCCTGGCGGCCTAGCCATTGGCACTGTACAGGTCAGCACAATCTTTGCTGCGGTCACCGGCATCACCCCACCGGCGACCATCACCATGGGGCAGATCGCCTATCCGTCGATGATGAAGTACGGATACAATCGCCAGATCGCGATTGGTGCCATTGGTGCAGGCGGCGCACTGGGAGCTCTCATTCCGCCCAGCGTGCCCTTCATCTTCTATGGCCTACTGGCGAATGCATCCATTGGAAAACTGTTCTTGGCCGGTCTCCTCCCGGGCCTGATGCTGGCCACCTTCTATACGATCTACATTTGGCTACGCTGCAAATATCAGCCGGTAATGGGGCCGGCACTGCCTGCTGACCAGAAGTTTTCCCGCAGTGAGAAAATGCGGTCTCTGCTGGGAATTTGGCCCTTCATCCTGCTGATATTTATCGTATTGGGTGCTATCTGGGGTGGTATCGCGACGCCATCAGAAGCCGCTGCCTTCGGTGCCACAAGCGCCTTATTGATCAACATGGCTAACGGTCGCCTGACCCTAAAAGTGTTCAAGGACTCGTTGAGCACCACGGTTAAGCTGACAGGCATGGGGCTCTGGATTTTAATCGGTGCCAGCATCTTCCTTAATATCTTCAATACATTAGGAAGTCAGGACTTAATCACTGAAATGGTTCTCGCTATGCCAGGTGGAACCACTGGCATACTGTTATTAATGATGCTAATTATTCTCATGCTCGGGATGGTCATGGATGACTGGGCAATCATCATGCTGTGCACACCACTTTTCCTGCCGATCATTGAAGCATTGAACGTCGACAAAATTTGGTTTGGCGTACTCTTCATTGTAAATATTCAGATTGCCTATCTCACGCCACCTTTCGGCTTCGTGCTGTTCTGGATCAAAAGTATCTTGCCTAAAGATGTGGGCTGGAGTGATGTCTACGGCTCGGTTGGCCCATTTGTGATGCTGCAGCTGCTCGGCCTCGGCCTCGTTTTCCTGTTCCCCGAGATTGCTACCTGGCTGCCGGAACTCTTCGACTGACACAAGTTCATGATGATGCCATCGGTCTGGGGCTCAACGAGCAATGGTAGTGACCGAAAAGGTCGAGACCCCGACCCTTCCCCCGTGACATCACACCAGACAAGCCGAGTGGAGCCTTGAGGATATGTCCCCGCCAATACAACATCATAAAGGTCGGCTCGCCACACCGCCAAGGATCGGTCATCGGCGACTCCTCCTCGGACTCGCCGGCATTAGCATCGTCCTAGTCATCACACTGATCCTGCAGTTCTCCGGGGCTCTTGGTGGCCGACCCGGGGCGCCATGGCTTCAGCTGTCGGCCATGGCCGGTGGGCTGCTGCTCATGACGCCCCTGCTGTTCAGTCTTGCTAAACGCAGCTCGTTTTCGGTCAGCCCCCCTCGCTGGTTCGCCGCCCACGTCCTGGCCAGCATGGCCGGCTTCGTCTTCATCAGCCTGCATGTCGCCGCAGGACGCCTTTTCAGCACGCCTGGCATTCTCTATCTGCTCCTGTTGTTTCTGATCTTTCAAGGTATCGTGGCTCGGGTCTTCCTCTCCCAGCAGTTTTCCCGGCAGTTCGGCTCGAGGGAATCCAGCTTCACCGTCACGCACGCGACACGACGTGAGCTGGCCGAGGTGATCGCGTCCAAGACCCTTCTATTGACGCGTCTCGAACCACAGGCAAGCGAAGCCTTGTTCTCTCCCAACCTACGACATGCCATGAACTATCCGCTGCTGACGCTTCGCTATGCGCGCCTGATGTCCAGGGAGTCTCACCTGGTGGGAGCGCGACGTCGCGCCGGTCGTCCCCTGTCGATGTGGCGTCGCCTGCATATCTTCGCGGCCCTGCTGTTCCTGACAGGCATCATCATTCACGTGGTAGCCGTGACCTTCTTAGCCGGTTACGTGGCCGGCGACGACACTATCTATTGGTGGCACCTGGCCACATGGGGAGGAGAGACATGAGCCAGATCTGCCTAAGTATTGACCTGGAGCGCTGCACCGGCTGCAAGAGCTGCGAGGCAGCTTGTAAGCAGGTCAACGGCCTCGGCCCTGACGAGTATCACAACAAGGTAATGTGGCTAGGCGACCCATCACTACCCGAGCTAGACTTCCTGACCGTGACTTGCCAGCAGTGCGAGCGCCCAGCCTGCCTTAGAGCCTGTCCTGTGGTCCCCAAAGCCCTGAGCAAGGATCCTGACACCGGCGTGGTGAGTGTCGACGAGTCGCTATGCACCGGCTGCGGCGAATGCGTACTGGCCTGCCCCTACGGCGCCATGGGCTATGACCCGGTGGACAATCACGCGGTGAAATGCGACCTCTGCGCGCCGCGTCGCGCCCGTGGTGAGATGCCGGCATGTGCCAGTGTCTGCCCAACCCGAGCCATTACCTTCGGTAAGCGCGAGGATCTGCTGAACTTGGCCCATGAGGCCGACAAGCCGGTCCGCGATCATGATCACTTCCTTCAGGGCCCGGCCACTCTCTATCTGGATCGCGCCCGAGGTCCTGAAAGCACGCCATCGAAGGATCCCCTAGCCGCCAAGCACCCGCCGACTGTTCAGGGGTCGCCTCTTTCGGGGGCATCCACCACCTCGAAGTGGGTGCAGATTCCTTATCGTAAGGTGGACGATCAGCAGCCTGACGAGGTCAAGCCGGGTGGATGCAACATCTGCTTCAACGGCTGCACGTTGAAATTCGGCATCAAGGATGGCGAGGTGGTACAAATCCTCGGCAACGACGAGGATCCGGTTTTCCAAGGGCGCATCTGCGCGAAGTCACAGATGATGCTGCAGCTTTATCGGAATCCGAGCCGCCTGACCCACCCACTCAAGCGCTGCGGCCCCCCAGGCAGCGAGACATTCGAGCGAGTCAGTTGGGATGATGCCCTGGACGACATCGCTGCTCGCCTCAAGGCCATCCGCGAACGTGACGGCAGCGAGGCCTTGGCTATCCACATGGGTACCCGAACCGGGGTGCTCAATATCATGGGCTTCGTCCCCATGTTCGCCCAGATGTGGGGAACACCGAATTTCCTGACCACCGAGCCATTTTGCGATGCAAGCAAAGTCGTCGCCATGGAGCTGACCCTGGGCTCCACCTGCCAGCCCAATATCTATACCCAGGAGGATATCGGCAGCGCAGAACTGCATGTGTATTTCGGTGACAACCAGGCCGAGACCAGACCAGTGAATTTCGGCATGGTTAATGACTGGCGCTTACGCCGCGGTGCCAGGATGGTGGTCATTGACCCTAGATTGACCGCCACCGGCAGCAAAGCCGACCGCTGGCTGGCCATCCGTCCTGGCACCGACATGGCCCTGGCCCTGGGGCTGATTCACGAGATATTCTACCAAGGTTGGCATGATTCCTCGTTCTGCGAGCAATGGGTACAGGGCTGGGAAGTGTGGCGAGATTTCATTCAGGAGCAGGGCTACACCATCGACTGGGCCAGTGATCTCACCGGCCTCAGCGCCGAACTCATGCGCCAGCTTGCGCGAGACATCGCCCATGCCGATGGTTGCATGATATTTGCCAGCCGCGGCATCAACCAGCACAGCAACGGGACGCAGGCCAACCGGACTCTAATGTTCCTGGCCGCGATCACCGGCAACTGGGGACGCCGAGGGGGCGGATATTTCAACGTGGCCTCCGAACCCGATTGGGGACGCGTACAGGTCCCGGACGATCACAGGTCTCCGATTGATCGCCCAGCGCTGGGCAATAGTCCCCGCCAATGGCTTCAGGGCATGTTGGAGGATACCCCTTATGCCATTCGTGGTCTTATCACCGGCAATAACCCTGCCGCTCACTGGCCGGACCAGCAGCGAGTTCAGGAGGCCTTCCGCTCCCTGGATTTGCTGGTGCACATGGATCTCTTCTTCAACGAGACCTCGGCGCTAGCAGACTATGTCCTGCCCGCTGCCACCGGCGTCGAAAAAGGGGGCATCAGCCGCCTGGCGGAAGACCGGCGCATCGTCTGGAACGATCGCATAATTGACCCGCCCGGGGAGGCCCGCTCGGATCATTGGTTCTGGATCGAGCTAGGCAAGCGCCTGGGCTACCAGTCAGTGCTCCAAGACCGCTACAAGGACCCTGCAGTGTTCTGGGACGAAGTGTTGCGTCAAGCCACTCCTTCCCTGAAGGGCGTGACCATGAAGCGCCTGACCTCAACACCCTATCGCTGGGTACGCATCCCCGTTTCCGATGAGACGGCCGCTGAACCGGATACCCTCTATCTAGAAGGCACTACCGCTTTCGGCTGCGATCCGGGCAAGCGCTTCCCCACTCCCAGCGGACAACTGGAATTCTGGAACGCGACCATCGAGGCCAAGTTCCGTTCGCTTGGCCTGTCATCCCTGCCGCATTTCTACACGGAGGCGGAAGCATATTCGGGACAACCAAGGGTCGTTCCCGGTGACTGCGCCACCGAGGTATCACCGTTCTTTCACCGGCCGACTCTTACGGATTCCGTCTCGCTGCGTGACTCGATAGGAGATGATGAGGCGAAGTGGGATACCCAACTGGTGACCGGTCGGCCCACCGCGTCGCACTTCCATTCCTGGACGCACTACTTCTGGCAGGCCCAGGAAATGTGGCCGGATCTTTATTGTCAGATCCATCCCGACAAGGCTGCCCCACAGGGCATTCGGGACGGTGAGTTGTTGATTGTCGAGTCTCCCCGGGGACGTCTCGAAGCCAGGGCTTGGGTGACCTCAGGCATCCACCCGGACGTCGTCTTCATCCCTATTGGCTGGGACACGCAACAACCCTTCCATCCTTGGGGGTCGGTCAACACTCTCACAGAAGGAACCCTAGATCCGGTCTCACATCAGAGCAATCTGAAGCTACACCGCTGCCGAGTCCAAGCCGCGCGGAAATCGTGATATCCGCCCTCGGACACGTTTCGGAAGGCTGTCTCTTTCGGGAAATATTGGTGGATTAGTTCATTGATATTTAATAGGAACCACACGAGCGGTACGGGTCGCAAAAAATCGGTCTTCTTGTGATCCAGAGTACTGCGCTTATTCTATGAGCCCATGGGCAAACCAATAACTTGCTGAGTGGATGAGAGGAAGCTGATAAGGCTGTGTCACATCTTGTGTCAGATAACAGCTAAAGGTCATTAGTGATCTTCCCAGAAAACGCTTGGGGTATCGGATGCCAGCACAAGTGTTCCTAGGAGAGTATTTAGGGGCGCTAACAACCGCAGATGCTGAGCTTAATGTTTGAGCTCAGGTTTTAATTTAGGTTTTGGTTGGCCAGTATCCCATAGAGTTTACAAGGGCAGCCAACCAAGGCATACGCTTCTTTAAAGTTTGACAGTTACGTTCTTGTTGCGCAGGTAGTTGTCCAGAGCCAGCACTCCTTTTTCTCGACCAAAGCCGGAATGCTTGGTTCCACCCACTGGTGCGTAAATACCGCCAGCGAAGTACTGGTTAATGGTGACCTGGCCTGCATCGATCTCAGCGGCTAGGCGCAGCGCTCGGGGTACGTCACGGCTGTAGATGCAGGCGGCAAGGCCGTAGTCGGTGCCGTTGGCCATGGCCAGGGCTTCCTCGTCACTGTTGACCACCTGAACCGCTAACACAGGTCCGAATATCTCTTCCTGCACGAGTGGGTCGCCCTGCTCCAAGCGATCAATCACTGTGGGCTCGAAGAAGAGACCCTTGCCACTCTCGGGATCACGGGTCACCTTGCCACCGCAGCGGATAGCCAGGCCCCGCTTCTTGGCGTCATCCACATAAGCCGCGATCTTAGCCAAATGACCGGCTGAGTTGATGGCGCCGATGTCCCGGCCCTTGAGACCATGCCCCAGTGTTAGATCTTTCACCCGTGGCAGGAAAGCTTGCATGAAGGCCTCGTGCTGCGACTCGTGAATTACCAGTCGCGAGCCAGCGGTGCAAACCTGGCCAGCGTTGTAATAGATGGCCCAGATCATGTCCTCAGCCACCTGCTCAATATCGGCGTCTTCTAGCACCACTGCGGGGGATTTGCCGCCGAGCTCCAGCAATACGCTCGAGACGTTGTCCGCAGCGGACTTCATCACGTGCTTGCCGGTGGCGACCGAGCCGGTAAAGGTCACGTGCTGGACCAGACGATGAGCAGTGAGAGCATCGCCGATTTCCTGGCCGTAGCCAGTGACCACGTTGACCACGCCGTCGGGTAGACCCGCCTCGCTAAACAGGGACGCCAGGGTCCGGGTAGACAAAGACGTCAGCTCAGAGGGCTTGATTACCGCTGTGCAGCCCGCTGCGAGTGCCGGGGCAAGGCCACGAACGGCTGTCAGCAGCGGGAAGTTCCAGGGCGCGATGTGAGCGGTCACGCCCACCGGCTCGCGCCGATTGATCGAGACGAAGCCCTCGCCCAACGGAGTGGTGGTACCTTCGATCTTATCGGCGAGCCCCGCGTAATAGGCCAGCTGAGAGGCGGCCCCCTGAATATCGGCTTCGGCCTCGGCGTAGGGCTTGCCTGAATCCAGGCATTCAATCACTGACAGCAGCTCACCATGGTCGCGAACCGTGTCGGCCAAGCGAAACAGATGCTCGGCCCGCGCCGCCGGTGTCAGGCGCCGCCACTGGTCGAAAGCGCGTTGGCTGCCGACTACGGCGGTCTCGACGTCCTCCGGGGTGCCCCGGGCGATGCGGGCGATCACGCTCTCGCTACCCGGGTCTGTGACGTCGATGGTCTCGTCGGAAGTGGATGCCTGCCACTGACCGTCGATGAAGTGACGCGGTGTCAGGTGCGGCGTCGGATCAACCACGCCAGCTTGCTTGCAGAGAGTCTTAAGTTCAGTCATGAGAGTTCGCTCGCTCGGTAGTGGGTGGATTGCAGCCAGTCTTGGCGCACGCGGATGCCCCAGCCCGGCTCGTCTGGAATGGTGACCTTGCCATCCTTGGCCACCGGGAAGTTCTCATAGATGCCGTACTGCCAGGGATAGTAGTCGTCTTCCTCGATAGAAAACTCAAGATAGGGGCCAGCATTGTCGATGGCGCCCTGTAGGTGCAGAGTGAAGATGGTGACCAGGCTCAGGTTGGCGGTGTGCGGGGTAACGATGCGCCCGGCCTTGCGTGCCATTTCTACCACCTGCAGGGTGCGGGTGATGCCACCCATGTAACAGATGTCGGGCTGCAATACGTCGACCACGCGGTCATCTATCATCTTCTGCCACGCTGGCAGATAGTGGTCCTGCTCGCCGCCGGTCACGTCTAACGTTAGTGCTGCAGTGACCTTGCGGGTCCAGTCCATCTCCCAATAAGGGCAAGGCTCCTCGAAGTGCCGGATACCGTTGTCCTCTAACAGGTGACCAACTTCAATGGCACGCTCAGGGTTAAAGCAACTGTTGGCATCAGCCAGTAGGTCTACGTCGGGGCCCAGTGCGCGCCTAATGGTAGGGATGATGGTTTCGGTACGGCCTGGCCACTCGTCTTGGTTGCGCCCACATTCAGCGCCGACACGGAACTTGAAGGCGTCATAGCCGTGGCGATCACGAAGGCGCAGAAATCGTTCGGCTTCCTGTTCGGGAGTGATATTGCGCTTCATGCTGGAGGCGTAGACTCGGAGCGGGCGCGGGGTGCCGCCGAGCAGCTCGCACACACTCTTGTTTCTCGATTTGCCTAGCCAATCCCACAAAGCAGTTTCGACACCACACAAGGCGCGGTACAGGTAGGAGCCGAGAAACTTGTGCTGACGCTCCAGCACCAGTGCCACGCCATCGGCGATATCATCGATGTCGTTAATCTCGCGGTCTTTGAAATAGGGCACCACTTGGCGGTGCATGACCTCCACGCTGATATCGGCGTTATAGGTAGATACCTGTCCCAGGCCCTGACTGCCATCGGCCATGGTGACTCGGACGATGCCTACGTCCTCAGTATGGAAGGATTCAACCTTGCTGATCTTCATTCATGCATTCCAGGACTGGCGGATGATGTCGGCGGCTACTTCTGCCACCATCAGAGTGGGAGCTTGAGTATTGCCAGAAGTGATATTCGGAAAGATAGAGGCGTCTACGACTCGCAGGCCCTCGGCACCGTGTACCCTCAGCGAAGGGTCGACCACTGAAGTGTCGATACTGGTGCCCATCGCACAGCTGCCGCAAAGGTGGTAGATAGAACCACAGGAGGCAGTGAAGTCGTCGAGAATGGCCTCGTCGCTATGCATGTCCTCGTAGCCTCGATAATCGATCAGAACTTCCTTAAGTGGCCCCGAATTGGCCAGCTTACGTACCTGACGAAAAGCTTCGAGCAGCTCCGCCCTATCCCGGGAATCGGACAAGTAACGGTTGCGGATCGCCGGGGCATCATCAGGGTCCGCGCTTTTCAGAGTGATGGAACCACGGCTATGAGGGCGGCAGACGTTGTAAAACAGCGAGACTTCCGCGTGCTTGTGGAGCTTTAGCTTGCCGCCCGAAGCTTCCGGTAGTGCATAGGAGATAGGATTGAAGAACACCTGTGCCTTGGCGCTGCCAAGAACCCTTGGTTGGACATGCTTCTGAAGAGGAACGTCGTCTATGGGGACAAAGGCGCCAGCATGCTTGACCCCAAAGGCCAGCGGCCCCTGCCTCCTGGTCAAGTAGCTCCAGCCCGCAGCGAGCTTACCAGCCAAACTGTTAAGCGTGACGTTCATCGTTGGCTCACGGCTGTGATAGAAGAGGCTTCCACACAAGTGATCTTGGAGGTTCTGGCCAACGTTTGGATTATCGATCACGCTGTCGATACCCAACTTGGCCAGAGCGTTAGCGTCACCCACTCCGGAAAGCTGAAGTAGCTTGGGCGAGTCCACTGCTCCGGCGCACAAGATGACTTCCTGGCGAGCCTTGATGACGCGACGTTCACCGTTTTGCTGGATCTCGATGCCGACTGCGCGCTGCTCTTCAAACACCAACCGCCTTGCCTGGGTATTGGTTACCAGCGACACATTGGAGCGTTTTAGGGCCGGAGCCAGATACTCCCGGGCACTGGAGGACCGCAGTCCGCCGCGCACGTTCATATCGTAGAAGCCGTAGCCTTCTAGCCGTTCGCCGTTGAAGTCAGGATTGTAGGACAGGCCAGTGACGTCACAGGCGCCAAAGAAGGCGTGGCACAGGTCCGGTGCGCTATCACGGGTGGAACGGATACCAATACGACCGTCGCGGCCATGCTGATGAACATTCGAGCTGTGATGACATTCCAGGCGCCGAAAGTAGGGCAGTACCGCTTCGTAGGACCAGCGGGGAGCGCTGACCTTGGCCCAGTCATCGAAGTCCTGGGGCTCGCCGCGGACATAGATCATAGCGTTGATCGCTCCAGACCCACCAACGCCCTTGCCCCTAGGCTGATAGACCTGCTGGTGACCCAGTTCCGGCTCCGGCTCGGAACGATAGCAGTAGTTGTAGCGTGGGCTGTTAAAGTTGTATACGAACCCCGCCGGTACCGAAATTTTCGGGCTATTGCCGCGGGAGCCCGCCTCGATTACCAACACCCGCTTTTCCGGATCCTGTGACAGTCGCTCGGCCAGCACGCAGCCAGCGGAGCCTGCACCAATGATGATGATGTCGACCTCGGAATTCATGCGCTTGCTCCAGTCAGGTAAGGCAGCGATGCGACAAATCTAACACTTTAGATAACGGAATGTGAAGGCGGTTTTTTGATATAGCACTGGGTTCTTGGTCTGAAAATGACGGTAATTATTATTTCAATAATTAAAATATTTCAAAACAAGTGCTTGTTTTTATTGTGTTTTATATTCATATTCCGATACTTAGCCATCTTTATGAAAAGAGTTTCAGGGTATTTCGTGTTGAAACTCAGCCTTTAATCTAGCATGTTAGATAAAGAATTGGTTCTCCCGTACTTGCGGGGTTTTCGTTTCAACCTGACAGGCTATGACCATGCTTCATCAGAAAATAAGAAAGGAAATCGCCGGCCTTGACTTGGCGGTATTTATGCCAGCCCTTGTACTCACTTTGGTGCTGGCCGTCGTCTTCTCCTTCTGGCCTGAGGGAAGCGGCGAGCTGCTCGACAAGGCTCATGCCTTCACCACCAATGAACTCGGCTGGTTCTTCCTGTTGGCGACCGTCGGCGCGATGAGCTTCTGTCTTTACTTGGCCATGTCCCGCTACGGCAAGGTAGTACTCGGGGATCGCGACACGCGACCTGAGTTCTCTACGCTGACTTGGCTGGGGATGACCTTCACCTCCGGCACCGGGGGTAGCCTCTTGTATCTGAGTGCCGCGGAGTGGATCTGGATCATGCAGTCGCCGCCATTTGGCGCAGAGCCGGGCAGTGCCGAGGCGGCGCGTTGGGCCAGCGCCTTTGGCATGTTCCACTGGGGGCCGTCCGCCTGGGCCTGGTACATCGCCTGCGCGGTGCCAATCGGTTACGCCATGTACGTGCGCAAGCAACGGAATTTGAAACTCAGCGAACTGACCCGCCCAGTATTGGGCCGCTGGGCCGATGGCCTGATCGGACATGCCATCAACTTCCTCTACATGTTCGGCATCATCGGAGGCGTCATGACTTCGATTGCCTTGGGAACGCCGTTGATCTCCAGCACTTTTGCCTACGCCTTCGGCATGGAGGCAGGCAACCCGGTGCTCGATATATTCGTCATTTTCCTGTGGACCTTCATTCCGATGATGGCTCTGATACTGGGGCTGCAGAAAGGTGTTGCCCGCCTGTCGAACTTCAACGTGCGTCTGGATATCGCTCTACTGGCGGGGGTGCTGGTGTGCGGCCCGCTGTCATTCACCCTCAATCAGTCGGTAGATGGGCTCGGCCTGATGCTGCAGAACTTCGTTTACATGAGCTTAGCCACAGACGTGATCCGTGATACTGGCTTTCCTCAAGCCTGGACGATCTTCTACTTTTCTTGGTGGGTGGTCTACGCCCTGCCCTACGGGCTTTTCATTGCCAAGATTTCTCGGGGGCGCACCATTCGCGGGGTCGTCTTCGCCGGCCTGGTGGCAGGATCGCTGGGCTGTATGGTCTTTTACATGGTCTTCCCAGCCTTTGGCATCCATCTCCAGACCACCGGCCAACTCGATCTTATTGCTGTGATGAACGATGCCGGGCGTGGTGAGGTGGTTAGGGTCATGCTCGAGCAGCTACCAGCAGCGGGACTGTTCATCGTGGTGTTCGGCCTGGTAGCCCTGCTGTCCTATGTCAGCGGTCAATGTGCTGTGGGCTATTCACTCGCATCGGCTACCCAAAAGACTCTGCTCCCAGAACAGGAGGCCTCACGCTACAATGCTTCCTTTTGGTTGGTGCTGGTAGGGATGGTCTCGATGGCGTTGTACTTCCTCAATCCCGAGAGTTTGACGCCGCTGCAGACGATCTCGATCTTGACAGGCTTTCCATTGTGCTTCGTTATCGCGATCGTGGGACGCAGCTTCATGCTGATGCTGGACCAAGACCTGTTTAACGAGTCGGCGGTGCGTGACATCGGTGGCAGAAAGTATCTGACACCGGCAACCGTGGGAGTCAAATCTCCGGGTAACGGCCCCACCACCCAGACCGATCTCGGCTGAAGGAGTTGATCGATCATCGATCGAGCGGGCTCGGTGCCGAGCCCGTCGTCGTGATAGCGGGTTGCCAAAGAGAAAGACAAGATGACGAGGAGGAGAGATGAGTGACAGTGCCGAAACAATGTCCCAGCAGGCATACACCATTATCAAGGATAGGGTACTCAATGGGACGTATATCCTGGATCAAAAGATTTCCATCAAGGAGCTGACCGAGGGGTTGGGGATTGGCCGCAGTCCGGTAGGTGAGGCGCTGAAGCGGCTACAGCATGAAGGACTGTTAACCATCTCGCCAAAGAGTGGTAATCGCATCTGGAACCCGACCCTCGCCGAACTCGAACAGTTGATGGCCTTCCGCAAGATGATGGAAATCGGAGCGCTGAGAATGACTCAAGATGTTTTCAAGCTCTCCGGTGATTTGCTTAAGCTGTGCCATGAAATGGATGAAGCGATCGAAGTGGAAGACTGGGTCCGTTATGAGGCTTTCGACTATCAGTACCACATGACCCTGATACAGTCGTCTGGCAACCAGTACCTGATCGACTCCTACCGCCTCGTGGCCGACAAGATACGGCTAGCCCGCAACAACATGACCCGCACCTTCGGACAATCTAACGCCGGCCACTACGACATTGCCAATGCGCTGAGGCGAAACACTTTCTTAGCCGAACAAGAGCTCGATAAACATCTAACTGTGTCACGGGAACGCTTTGCGCGATCCCAGACCGTGGATTAGACGCTGGCACTCGGGACTGACGAACGCAAGACTGGAAGAGATGAACGGACTGTCTTAGGCGGCTCGGTCACGGGAACGTGGCTACCGGAACGAGGCCAACTTCATCGCCATGATCTACCTGATTGGCACCCCGGTGGGCCGCCTGCTCGATCAGGCCAAATCCACATGAAGTGACGAAGAACCAATTTTTTACTTTCCTTTCTTGAATTTTGCTTTGCAGTTCCCACTCATGCACATAGTACAATAGTGCTCCCTGTCCTCGTGTTTGGTACCCACAGCGATGGTAATGCCGCAGCCGTTGCAGAGCAGAGTGCCAACGCCTTCTTCGAATTTCACAACTGCATGTTTGTAGTCCATAAAGTGCTCCGCGAAGACCCCATCCTGCAAGAACGGGGAGTAATAGCTTGTCGGCGAAAGCCGACCCTTATCTGATACTTCTTTCGACGGTGCTATCGGACATCAGTTCAAATGCTGCTGACTCCCGACATGTACGCATTCGTACAAAGCTACGATGCTTACGTCGGGCCAGATCACCGGTAAGCGATCATTCCTGACAGCGAACCAACTGGAAGACCGTATTGCAGAAAGGTTGGCGGAATACGTACCGAAGTGCATCAGGATAGAGAAAGCGCGCCATACAGCAGAGTTCGCGCCTGCTTCAGTGGGTATTACATTTTATTTCACATAACGGCTACTTTTGTGAACCAGATCTCTGGTCATCAACCACCGAGGGACGATCTCGAAGAAAGTCGGCATCAGCCTTGGCAAGCTCAGGAAATGACGACCATGCCGGGCGAGCTGGACGCAACGTGATGGTGTACCCAACCCGCGAAATTTCAAGCGCCTGAATACCCTCATAAGCCATCTCACTAGGTAAGCAGATTGCCTGTTGCTTGCCATATATGAAAATAGACACTGTCGTCATGAAGGCCTCCTGTAGGTTCTTGATAGCTTAATGTCGAAGGCACGTCCTGGACGACGCTCAAAAGGTAGTTTTGAGCGTCTAACCGTAAGCTGGCTACCGCTTACTTATTAACATGTCAGTCATCCCGCTCACCCAGTACACAGTACCATCGCTCTTCTTCCTTTCGTTTACCAATCGCGGCTTTCATCGCGTCACCAGAAGAAGCATAGCGCGATATGCCGGTGCCATATGTAAATTGTGCGCTGCGTTTTTTCGCGAGCCGTCGGCTGTTAGCTCATACCATGCTGCAATCCATGCGGTTGATCCTGACGGGCGTTCATAGTGATAGACACCCGTTACTGGCCCGGCCGGTCGTTGGCGATGCCTTGCCACTGAACGTGCCTCAACGAGCAGTAACTCCCTCCAGCGCTTCTTTCCCCACACCTCAAGGCCGCGCTGATCCCTATACGCGATACAGCACTCGAACGTATCGTACTCATTGGGCAATCGAGCAATCGTTTTAGACTCAGGTCTGCCAGAGGGTCTCGGCACGCGGACAATGGGGCTGGCGTGACTACGTGGCCACGAAACATATTTGGCGCTCTCCCATAGTTGAGGTAATGACAACTTGGCTCTCAACGCTTGCCTTACTCGCTTTGCTTTAAGTTCTTGTGCGCCTCCCCAATCAGGCCTGACTGATGAAAAGGCCTTAAGACTCACGCCCTTTCGGCTTCATACGTTGCCAATCCATGACGTCTTTCATTTCAGGGGCATTGGCATCGCACTGGGCGAGTAGCTTTTCCAGCGTATACCGCGGCGTGTCACTTAGGGCTTCCCACTCGTTTTCGCCCACAGGGTTAAGTAGATCGCCTTTGGAGATGACACTGCCGCGGAGTTTATCTTGGAAGGCGCCATGCCTAGCGCCCTGATTGTCAAAATGGTTACCCACGATCTGGCATCAGCCTCGACTTTTTTCTAGGTCTACTGGTCATATACGCTTGGAAGACCCTATTGGTCATATATGATCGAAAGCCTCTATTAGGATATTGATGCATAGCCAAGCTTGCGACTAAACGATATTGGCCCAAGCGAGACGACTTCACTAAGATCAAGGCCATCCTTCCGTTTATGAGTCGCTTTTATGAAACCTGAAACCATCGCCCTCCACCATGGCTACGAGCCTGACTCCCAAAACGCTGTAGCGGTGCCGATTCATCAGACCACCTCGTTTTCGTTTGATAACGCTCAGCACGCCGCCGACCTGTTTGACTTAAAAGTGGAAGGCAATATTTATTCCCGGATTATGAACCCGACCTGTGCCGTACTGGAGCAGCGGGTAACCGCGCTGTAAGGTGGCTTGGCGGGCCTTGCGGTGGCGTCCGGGATGGCGGCAATCACCTATGCCATTCAAACCATCGCCGAAGCAGGCGACAACATTGTCTCCATTAGCGAGCTGTATGGCGGTACTTACAACCTGTTTGCGCATACGCTGCCCCGTCAGGGAATCCAGGTGCACTTTGCCGACAAAGATGACATAGCGGGCATCGAGGCGCTGATTGATGAGCGAACAAAAGCAGTGTTCTGCGAAAGCATTGGCAACCCCACCGGCGGTGTCGTCGACCTGCGCGCACTTGCCGATGTTTCCCACCGCCATGGAGTATCCTTGATGGTGGATAACACTACCGCCACGCCGTTTTTATGTCGGCCCATTGAGCACGGAGCGGATATTGTCATCCATTCGGCGACCAAGTATATCGGGGGGGGGGCATGGCACCACGGTGGGCGGTGTGATTGTGGACTCCGGCACGTTCCCCTGGGCTGAGCATGCCAACCGCTTCCCTCTGCTGAACGAACCGGATGTCTCTTATCACGGCGTTAGCTATACGCGCGATGTGGGCGATGCGGCGTTTATTGCCCGTGCCCGGGTGGTGCCGTTGCGGAAAACATGGGGGCGGCGCTTCTGCAGGCGCTCTCACTGCGTATTGAACGTATCTGCGCCAATGCACTGGCGGTGGCAAAGCATCTGGAAAGCCACCCACAAGTGGCGTGGGCACACTATGCAGGTCTGAATAACCATCCAGACCATGCATTAGCCCAGCACTATATGGGCAGTCATGCCTCGGGCATTCTCAGCTTTGGGATTCAGGGCGGTCAAGCGGCCGGCGAGCGCTTTTATGATGCGCTGTCGCTCATTCTGCGATTGGTCAATATCGGCGATGCCAAGAGCTGCTCGTCCATTCCTGCGTCCACCACCCACCGACAGCTAAACGAACAAGAGCTAAAAACGGCGGGTGTTACGCCTGATATGGTGCGCCTGTCTATTGGCATCGAGCATATCGAAGATCTTTTGGCGGACATCGATCAGGCGCTAGCGGTTTCTCAGGGATAGCGGCGCGAATCACACCGTCTGTCGATCGCCCCCATCACTCAAAGGCATTGCCAGGGCCAGGCGGGACATATTGCTCTGATGACAATACTTTGATGACAACAGAATGATCTGTCAGCAACTTCGTGATAAAGCTGCCGTTGTCTTGCCGCTTGCTACGCCAACGGCTTCTCTGGACGCAATTTTTAATCTTGCATTACTACAACACCAGGGATTGAGGGCAAACCCGCAATTTGCTGAGAGAATGGGCGTGAGATGATAAACCGGTGCCATACTTGACGTCAGATAACCGATATTAGCTCAAATGTTGGCGAACTTGGCACACAGATGGCACAGATTTGACACACGCAAAACAAAAGGGCCTACGCGTTAACGTAAGCCCTTGATATCTTGGCGCGCCCGGCAGGATTCGAACCTGCGACCCTCGGCTTCGGAGGCCGTAAACTGCTAGTATCATTTTTATTCTTTGCTAATATCATAAATATAGAAATCGTTTAAAATCATATGCATGCTCATATACTAGCAATCTAAAACCAAAACCTTAGCAACAATTAAAAACGATAAAAACCCTTTTGACACGACTCATTGGGCACAGCGCGTGACTTTTTGTGGTCTGAAATTCGTACCGACTTGACCCTTGGCCAACTCCTGAAATGCGCTATGAGGAAAAAGCAACGCCTAGACGGAGCAACTGGCGAAACCAATCTACTATTATTTTGAACTCTCACTCGCCATGGAGCCATTCTCCTGGTTCGTTTTCCAAAACCGCCAATCTCGCCTCCAGCATTTCACGCACTAATTTCAATATTTGAAAACGCTCATGCATGGACAGGTCTATCTGCTCGCCGTCACCAAACACACTCAATTTCGCAGGCTGGCGAAGCTGATTCGTGAGGGCATCGCGTGTACGCTCTATCGCGACATCCAGTTCCATTCCGCCTAAGCTCGTAAGGATATTCTCGTGGCGCAACATTGGCTTTCTCCTAATGCTTACTGTTATTTACTAGATTATGGCAGTTTGGGCCACTGGTTGAAGCAAACGTCACCCTGAGTTGCCATTGCTGTTGCCCCGGCCAAATACTGTTGTCAGCAACGACTGTTTGCTGACTTGGCATTAGTCTTGGCTTGAGTACTTAAAAAACTGCGTTTTCTTTTTGGGTGTTTGATGTTGGCAGGTTTGCGATGAGGATGCTCAGATGACACAAGAAGAAGACTCGCAACGGCCGATTGACCGTGGTGATAGCAACAGTCCTCAGAATCGCTTGAAGGAGGATGTTCGTGAGGTCGATGATTCTTATGAGCCAGTAGGTAGTAGGGAGGATTGGGAGGCCGATATGCAGAGGTCCAACAACGCCGTGTTGGAAGGACAGGTGCCTATCCATATCACCTCGACGGGAACTCGCTACGTGAGAGTGCTTGATGTCCCGCTAGCGCTACAGGATGAATTTGCGGATTATTTGACCGTTGCGGCGGTTCCCGTTGTGGAAAACGAAGAAAGCTTGGTGGCTTTCGAGACTGATTGGCTCGATTGGCATCAGCACCGTCGATCAGATCGTCAGGCGACACATTATAGCGCGGCGACCAGTGCCGAAGTCATGCGCACCTTCCCGTCGATCGCAAGACAATGGGGTTTCTCCGACATAGAGATGGCATCACTGCTTGGACTCAGTGTTAGGACATATAGTGAATGGTCGGCCACATCCTCACATGCCACATTGCAGCCTGAGCAACTGAAATGCGCGTCCAACACTTTGGGGATTTACCGGTCTTTAACGATACTCTTCCCTCGGAGGGAGCAGCAGCAACGGTGGCTTCATTCGCCCATTGATCACGCCCCGTTTCATAGCGACTCTCCGATGACGGTCATGCATCGCGATGGTTTAGCCGGATTGCGCTCGCCCCGGCACTATCTGGATGCCAAACGCCAGGAAGGTTTTGCATAAAAAGCCTCAGCGATGCATTAACTGCCGGAAGCCCTCAGATTGTAGCCGTCTACCAGGCTTGTATTACCCCACTTTAATATCTTGATGTATAATTTTACGCATACTTGGGTAAATAGGCGTAGTCCATGGCACTCGGAACGTTTGTCTTCCATCGACCCACGCTGGCGGCATCGATTGTCGCTGGCCTTGCTGGCGAGAGCTTGCTGGACTACAGCAGTGGGCTGTTTCTTGCCTCACCACGCCGTACAGGCAAAAGTACTTTCCTGCGCCAAGACCTGATACCTGCCTGCGAGCAACGAGGCTGGGAAGTGGTCTACGTTGACCTCTGGACGATCCCGCATAGTGATCCCGGTTTACTGATCGAACGCGCCATCATGGCGAAGCTGCAGTCTTATGCGCCACGCATCAAGCAGCCGTTGAAGAACGCAGGTAGTGATACCGCCCGTCTCTACCGCACATTGATCTGGGATCGATCACAGCCGACGCTTCCCGACGGGGTTACGCTGGTTGAGGCCCTGCAGGCGCTGTATGAAGTATCCGGGTATCCGGTGATCCTTTTTATCGACGAAGCGCAGCACGCACTGAATAGCGAGAGGGGCATGAACACCCTGTTCGCGCTAAAAGCTGCCCGGGATGCGCTTACTCTGGGCGTTAAGCAACCCGGACTTCGCTTGGTCTTCACTGGTAGCAGCCGGGACAAGCTTGCGAAGCTCGTGATGAGTCGAGATCAACCCTTCTTTGGCAATACCGTCACTCCCTTCCCGCTACTGGGCAGCGACTTTATCGAGGCGTTCACCCAGCATGTAAACGCGAAACTGGCGCCAGACAATACCTTTCAGGTAGCTGATGTTGCGCAGACCTTCGAGCGCATGGGGCATCGACCTGAGCGACTTTGGGAGGTCGTTAAGCGAGTCGCACTGGAGCATGGGCAGGCGCCTGAATTGGGCAAGCTATTACAGCAAGGATCTAACGCGGTTCAGGCGGACGCCTTATCCATTTTCCAGTCTGAGTATGACCAACTGACCGAATTGCAGCAGGCGATTCTGCTCGTCTTATCTCAAGCAGCCGCCGAGAATCGTCCCTTTACACCCTTCACGCAAGCAACGCTGCAAGAGATCCAAGCCCGCGCTGGGCGTAAAACACAGCCAGCCCCCTCCTCCATTCAGCGGGGCCTGGACTCATTGCGTGAAAAGGGGTTGGTGTGGCGCTCAGGCCGCGGGGTGTACGCCCTGGAAGATAGCGGTATGGGAGCATGGCTACTGTCTGACGATAGCGGAACAGGTGAAGATGATTCTATGCAGTATGCTCATGTGGGTAACACTCTGGATCGCTTGGATCGCGATTTGTTGACGCAGCCACACATCGTGCGCCCCATCACAGCCGGTACATTGTCGGAGGCACTACGTCTGACAGACAATATAGAGGTCGACCTCGATCAGCCGTTGAAAGGAGAAGACACCTGATTTTTATGATGGCTCGTCCATCAGGCGATCTGGCTGATAGCTGGATAGAAACTGTTCCTGGGCTCGGCGGCGCTGAAGTGGCTTGGCGCTTGAGCCGGCAGCCATAGAGGCGGTGAAATTCTCGGCGGAGCATTATCTTCCATCTGCGGAATGCCAACGTGAGCGATAGCAGTTATCACACAGATATGAGCCGCTATTCCCAAACAGTGAGGTAGGTCATGAATAAATTTATGCTGGCATCCATGCTGATGAGTTTAGCGGTCGTATCACTTTGCATGATTTGGAGCCAACACCGTGAAAACCATGGCAAGCAGTCACTCGCTAATCTGGCCTTATCTTGGCTCTTGAATCGCCTACCGTGATGACTCGCAACACGCCTTTTAGCGTAGCCATTGCCAGCAAATCCGAGCAGTGAAAATTCTCAGCCGCTTAGCCAACACTAGTGATTGCAGAACTTCCCTACCTACCACGAGCTTCTATATGCAACACTTATAAAAAATCACGCATCAAGACATTACTTAGAGCGTAATTCCTTAGCAGATATAGATGCTAGCTCGTCCGAATGAGCCAAGTGTGGCGTGAGGCCTTTCAATAAGTTTGCCTCAGAAAAAGGAAAATTGAGCTTTCGGCATCTTTTTCGGTCATTTTTCATCCTATTCTTCTCCTTAACTTTCAAAAATCTTGGTCATGTTTTTTTCAGAATGCGCTTCCATTTAAGCCCTCACACCATATAGATGAAGTCACGCTTATCTAGATGCCGCAGAAATGTCAGAGAGCCGACCAGCGATACGCTATATATAAATCGCCGGATAACTGCGCAGCCGCAAGCTCGGCCAACATTATGAGCCTGATCCAGAGCACCAAGCTCAATGGCCATGAACCTTACGCCTACCTCCGAGACGCTCTGGAGCGACTACCGACCCACAAGGCTAGCCAACTCCACGAATCCCTACCACGAAACTGGCAAAAATCCACCTGATAACGCACCAGCGGTGATCGGTGGCCACTTACTTATAAAGAATATACTCACACATTGAAACACCGTTTAGATACACGCTGGATTTAACTGGGCCTACACAATAGTATTCTTTTTTGCTTTTGGATTATGAATATATTTGCGCGTTTGTATACACAACGAAGCAAATATCACTTGGCGACAATCTACCCCATCTGAGCAAAAGCCAATCAGGAATAAAAGATGACCCAGATCAACGAGCTTCGCTTATCAACTGGGGTCATCGGTCTCGATCAGATACTTCATGGCGGCTTGATACCAAAGCGCGCTTATCTTATTCAGGGTGGCCCAGGATCTGGCAAGACGACGCTAGGCATGCATTTCCTGGCTATCGACAATGCGTCGGATAGCTTGTTGGTGACGCTAGGAGAGGATGAGGCACAGCTACGCGACAACGCGTGCCGAAGCGGTCTCTCTCTTGATGGTGTAGACGTTTTAGACGTATCACCGGGCCAGGCAAGTGACGTGAGCAGCGATACCTATAATTTGCTTGAAAGCTGGGACGTCGAAGGTAATACCACCCACGATAGAATTCTCGACCATGTTCGCGAGCATCGACCCACGCGAGTCTTGATCGATTCACTCAGCCAAATGCGTTATCTGTCCGCCGACACCTTCCAGTTTCGCAAGCAAGTCTTGTCATTGTTACGCACATTGACCAGCGAAGGGGCAACCGTCCTTTTCACCTCAGAGGAAAGCACCGACGAAGACGACACCGCATTGCCCTTTTTAAGCGATGGCGTCATAAGCCTTGAATCAACCGACTATGGCCGTTTGTGCAGAATCACAAAATTCCGCGGCTCAGGCTTCGAGGACGGAGCGCATTTCTACCAGCTAGACCAGCAAGGCATGACACTTTACCCGCGCTTAATGCCTGATAAATTTTCCCGCTCCCACACGCACACTCAGATCAGTTCTGGCCTCCCTGAGTTTGATGCGCTTACCCACGGCGGGATTGAGCGCGGCACAGTCACCTTGCTGTCTGGTCCTACTGGTGTAGGCAAAACCACGCTGGGTGCGCAATTGATTATCCAGGCAGCCGCCAACGGCGAGCGCGCGGTGATTTACAATTTCGATGAAAATGCATCGACATTTTTTACGCGCTGCCGACAGATCGGGTTGGCCGCCGACGATATGGTTGACAAAGGCAATCTGAGTTTTGAAGCCATTGAGCCCTTGCTTTATCACCCCGACCAGTTTGCGTCGAGAGTCCGTGAGGAAGTCGAGACGGCCAACACGACCATGGTGATGATCGACAGCTTGTCGGGGTACCAGCAATCGATGTGCGGCGAGAACCTCCAGGCGCGTGTCCACACGCTATGCCGCTATCTCACCAACATGGGCGTCACTGTGGTGCTGGTGAACGAAACCTTCACGATTACCGGCACGCAGGCGCGCGTGACGGAATATGGCTTAAGCTATGTGGCTGATAACATTATCATGCTGCGTTACATCGAGCTCAACGGTGAGCTTCGCAAGACGATTGGTGTGCTCAAGAAGCGGGCCGGTAGCTTTGAGAAAGCACTTCGCGAGTTCGACATTACCAAGGATGGACTCAAGGTGGGCCAGGCGCTGCATGGCATGCGTGGCCTACTGAATGGCGTACCTGAAATGGTGCGCCCCAGCCACTTTAGTGACCATCCGTGACGCATTACGAGCATACACTTCAAGACCAATCCGTAATCAGCATCGCGCTTGCGAATCGGGCAAATGCCGACCTCCTTAAGCGAATGCTTGGGCCCAATGTCTACACGCAGGAGGCGTTTGCCGACGGCACTATCGAGGACACTCCAGAAGTCGACCTGATCGTTACGGATACGATTTCACTGCAGCGCCATTACGATAAGATCCTCCAACTGCGCCATCGAGCGGCCCCCGTTATGCTACCGGTGCTGCTTGTCTCCGACAGTCGCACTCAGATTCCGCCGCGAATCAATGCAGAGCTCGGGATCAGCGTCGACGACATCCTGCGTATTCCGACCACCCAGGCCGAACTGACGGCGAGGCTTCATAATCTACTGCGTCTGCGCGCGCTATCGCGGGAACAGGAGCGCAATCGCCAGCAGCTTGTGGGCGTTGTCAGTGCGCTGCGCACATTGAACGCCTGTGACAGTGTTATCGTTCGCGCCAAAAGCGAAGACGACATGCTCAGCGCGCTATGTCGCACTATCGTCGATGAAGTGAATTACGACCTTGCGTGGATAGGCTTCGCCATTGATCAGGACGATAAGCCCATCCAAGTGCATGCCAGCGCGGGGCCGGCCACCGCTTTTCTTGACCAGCTCAAGCTTGGCTGGGGTCAGGATATCAAGGGGTCAGGCACCGTCGGCCAATCAATGCGTTCGGGCAAGACACTCGTAGTGAACGATATCGCCCATGAGCCCTCCCTGTATCATATTAAAGAGCGTGCACGCCTTCACGGATTGTCATCAGCCGTTACCCTGCCTTTGATCTTTGAGAGTGCCCCCCCTGGTTGCTTGGCTATCTACTCGAAAGATCCAGGGCGATTCGGTGACGAAGAGTGCCAGCTGCTAGAACGCCTTGCCGATAACCTGGTGTTCGGTCTAAGTGCATTACGCGCTCTGCAGGAAAGCCAACATCAATCTGCCAGGATTCAATACCTAGCCTACACCGATGCATTAACCGGGCTTCCCAATCGACGCCACCTCGTCCAGTACCTGGATGAAATGCTGGACGCGGCTGAGCATCCTGAAACCTCGGGTGCCGTTTTATTCATTGACCTTGATCGCTTCAAGCTGATCAATGACGCCTTGGGCCATGAAGTCGGCGATCGTGTCCTTGTTCAAGTTGGGCAACACTTACAAAGCGCCGTACGCGACGCCGACCAGGTGATTCGCCAGGGGGGCGATGAATTTCTGGTATTGATGAACCATGATCCCCGTAAGGGTGGCGTATCAACGCGAGAACAGATCATCACCAATGCGTGTGCGCTGGCTAATCGCATTCTTGCCCGATTGGCAGAGCCTTTAACGGAAGGTGGTTTTACTCACCACATCGGCGCCAGTATCGGCATCAGCCTATACCCAGACCATGGCAGTCACGCTACCCTGCTGATCGAAAATGCTGACAAGGCCATGTTCGAGGCAAAGCGCCAAGGCGGTGATCGCTATGTGTTGTTTTCGGAAGACCTCTCAGACAGCCGGCAGCAACGGTTTGCGATGGAATCACGCCTGCGAGAAGCATGGGACAACAAAGCGTTCGAACTTCATTACCAACCAATCTTTGCGCTCGACAGCTGCCGGATTGTCGCCGTTGAGGCACTGATTCGCTGGCCTCAAGACAATGGTGAGATCTTAATGCCCGGGGCGTTCATGCCCATCGTCGAAGAGACCGGCATGATCAAGCCGCTGGGTGACTGGGTACTGGAAACCGCCGCTCGACAGCTTAAAGACTGGCATGATAAGGGTTACCAGCTGGAGATGGCGGTCAACGTGAGCCTTCACCAGCTGCATGCAAGTGGTATTGCAGAGCAATTTGCTGCTCTGGTCAGCCCGCATGTTCATCCGCGCTGGATGCACTTGGAAGTCACCGAAAACACCTTGATGACAGACCCTGAAGCCATCGAAACGCTGCTTGCGGGCCTTAACGGACAAGGTTTCCAGCTCGCTATCGATGACTTCGGCACCGGGTACTCTTCGTTGAGCCGATTGCAACACCTATCGATTGATACGTTAAAAATCGACCGCAGCTTCATTAGCGAGCTAGGCCAGCCAAACAGCAAGGGGGCGGCACTGGTATCCATCATTCAAGAGATGGCGTCCAGCCTAAACTTGCACACCATCGCAGAAGGTATCGAAACCGACGAACAGCGCCAGATGTCGCTGGAAATAACCGAAAATAACGGCTGGGGGCAGGGCTTCTGGTTTAGCCCGGCGCTCCCCGCCCGCGAACTTGAAGAACGGCTTAGAAGGTCGGGACAGAAAGCAAGTAAACACTAAACGATTACATCATCGCCGTTGCCTTTAAATGTGGCTTTTCATTGGCTAAGGAATTTAGGGTATAAGATTTGGGTAGTTTTTATTTTACCATTTCCTAATGTCTCAAGCATTAATTTAACTCATCTACATTAATGCTTTTTATTAAAAATCAATTAAAATGTGAATTCTTATCATATTAGTTAGGTTAGGTAAAAAGCATTAATGCTTTTGCTTCGCCAATGTCATAACACATGTTAACGTTATGTCATTGCCTACGTTAAAGCCGAGCGTTATATGACATCTATTAGCCATTTCCTTAATGTCAACGAGCTCGGTCAGGGCACTGCACCGATGCTGCTGGTTCATGGCTTTGGCTGTGACCAGACGGTATGGCGCCGCCTTATTCCATTTCTTGAGAAAGATTTCCGGTTGATTCTTGTCGACCTTGCTGGCTTTGGTTATTCCGCACCCGAAGCTTATGACGTCAACCGTCACGACAAGCCGTCCGGGCATGCCGAGGATATCGTGGCATTGTGCGACGAACTCGACCTAGAGGGCGCCGTCATGCTGGGCCACTCTATTGGAGGCACTATCGGAATGCTTGCCTCTATTCAGCGACCTAACGCATTTAAACGTCTAGCGATGATTTGTAGCTCGGCACGTTATCTAGATGACCCACCTGATTACTATGGTGGCTACACGCGTGAACAGCTTGATGGTCTGATGCAGCTCATGGAGCACAACTATCACGATTGGGCGGGTACTGTCTCCAGGGTCGCCTTGGGTGATGCGGGCACCGAAGCCCGTCAGTTAAACCTGCAGCAGCGTTTCCTTGAGATTTCTCCTGATGTGTTGGGCCCGCTTGCCAAGAGCATTTTCTTGGGGGATACCCGGCATCATCTCCCTGATGTTTCCGTGCCAAGCCTAATCATCCAGACGGCTCGGGACGCCATGGTGCCGGTTGAGGCAGCACAGTATCTTCAGCAGCACCTTGTAGATAGTGAGCTAGTGGCGCTGGATGCTGCCGGCCACTATCCGCAACTAACTGCTCCAGACATCTTGGCAAATGAGCTACAGCCACGTCTTGAAATTAAGGAAGGCTGAAGCTATGGAGCCAAGAGCAGCAGATATTGCACGTTGGTGGCAGCTTGCGCCGGTTGGTCAGGTGGTCATCGATGATCAGGGTTATATCCTTCAGGTTAATCATACCCTTAGTGACTGGCTGAGCCAGCCGGCGAGTCAGTTAATCAATCAACTAGCCAGCAGCCTGTTTACCGTTGAATCGCGGATGCTTTATCAGGGCGTTATGGCGTTTCGGTTGACGGATGTGGGAGCTGTCGATGAAGTTCACCTTTGCCTGCATCTGGATAATGAGCGAATACTTCCCGTGCTTTGCAGCGCGCGCCGGTTGAGTACGAAAGAGACGCCCTTAACGCTGATTTCCATGCTGCCCATTAGCCGTAAAGACCAGTTGGAGCGTGACCTTCTGGATGCGCGTAAAGAAGCGCAGCAGGCACTCAGCGAGAAAAGCGAGGTTATCGCTGAGCTTGAGTCCATGCGTACGATATTGGAATCCCGCAACTCAGAGCTTCACCGACTCACCATGAAGCTAGGCCATGAAGCTAGAAGCGATCCGTTGACCGGCTTGCCCAACCGACGCCACTTTGATCTCGCCTTGCAGGAACGTCTCGCGGGTGCTGACGCCTATCGACACTCGAATGACTTCAGCGTTGCCATTCTGGACATTGACCATTTCAAACCGATTAATGATCAACATGGCCACGCGGCTGGAGACCAGGTGCTTCAGGCACTTGCCCAACTGCTTTCATCGCAACTGCGCGGAAATGATTTTGTCGCGCGTATCGGGGGCGAGGAATTTGCCTTACTACTGCCAGATACCTCCATTGATGAGGCGGTGGGGGCGCTTGAGCGGTTGCGCTGCGCCATTGAAGTCCATCACTGGGAACCCGTTCCTATTATCGCTTCCTTTGGGGTGACGAGCTACCTGCCAGGTGACACATGCGAGAGCCTGATGGCGCGAGCCGATTCGGCGCTTTATGTAACTAAACGTCAGGGACGTAACCACGTCACCCAGTCGTGAAGAGGGCTTGCCATGCAGGATAAAACGGCTGAACAAAGCGCACAGTTAGACGCCGACTTAACTTATCGAGTACGCGATATCGCCATGGATGTCGGGTTGTTGATGGTGGCCGCCATTTTTACCTTGCTGGGTGGCACTGGCCTGCTGGGGCATATTATTGGGGTGGCCTATCCGTTAAGTGGCTTGATGGTACCCGATGCGGCTTTGGCTGGCTTTTTGGCAGGTATTGGTCTTTTCGGCTGGCTTTTTCACCGGAAATGGCTATGTTACCTAGCCGCTGCTCCATTGGCGTTGATCACACTCTATACCTTGGCCCACAACGTCTTAGCCGGTGGACCATGGAACGGTACCTCTTGGGTTTCCGGTGGTCCGAGGATCCTATCTGCAGCCGCATTTTTGTTATTCATGGTGGCCGTGTGCGTGTCTATCGGAACCCGGCAACGTTGGTGCCGGTGTATCTGGGCCATCAGTGGCTTACTTGGATTAGGCGCAGGAAGCTTTTCATTGCTGATGATGCTGCTCCCGGCGAACCGCCTTGAGTGGGCAGAAGGGTTTGTTTCAGCGCCTATCCTGGCCACACTCTACGCCTTGCTGGGTGGCTCTGCCTTTATAGGGGCTGCCTGGCGAGGCAGTAGACGCCTTATCCCTCTTGGTAGACTCACCCAGCTCGCTGCCATCGGCGGTGTGATTGTCAGCTGCTTAGCATGGTACATATTGAGCTGGAGTGCCCAAAGCGATTTACAGCGCCGCGCCGCAACCCTAATGGATAATGCAGCGCTTGATGCACAACACACCATGCAGGCCCAGCGGGAATTAATCCAACGACTCGCCTGGCGACAAGCGATGGTCAACACATTGCCGACTCAAGGACGTTGGCAGCAGCAGACCCAGCCCTATTTTCAGCATGCACCCTACATAAAAGCACTAGCCTTGCTTGGCCCGACAGGCGAAGTAAAGGAAATGAGCTTTTCCAGTCAACAAAAGCCCTCTCAACTGGCTCAAGCAATAAGTAACTCAAGTCTTTCAGAATGGCTGTCGACTGATTGGCAGGCCCCTTGGTCTTTGGCAGTGCCTGGAAAACCAAACACAATGTTGATGGTGGCTTCCCTGGGTGACTTTGCGGATGGGTTGGTGGCGGCGGAACTGGATGTAGCGGATCTTCTGGAACAAGCGCTGAGCGTACAGCTGGATCACTTTCGGCTGACGGTTGGTGGGGACACGCCATATCTCACCATGAGACAGCCGACACGAGAGACTACTGGCACCCCTAAGCGCCCACTGCCTCACCTGGAAACTCGTCATGTCGGCCTTCCCGGCGGCGGTCTCTTGACGCTTGATGTACACATGGATTCTGTTTCGGGCATGTTGCGCGCAGGCATGATGCCCGCGGGGTTCGCTATCGCCGGCCTGCTACTAAGCTATCTTCTGGCCCTGACCCTGGGATTGTTCAGGATGGTATTGTTTCGGTCGCGTGATCTGTCTGCTGCTCAAGTCCGGCTAGCAGCACAATACGACCTCGAACAACGTTACCGTTCTCTATACCTCTATCATCCCGATGGCGTTTTTTCGGTTGATCTCGAAGGCCGTATCGCTACCGCGAATGAAGCATGCAGCAAAATTACAGGGCGTTCTAATGACGACGTTATTGGGCATCACTTCTCCGCATTGCTACGGCCACAGGATACGGAACGTCTGAAGTCATTGTTTGCGATAACGCTTAATGGCCAACCGACGCAGGTGGCATTGGAGATAATTCACCGCGACGGCTCTCTCAGGTCGCTTGACCTAACGACGATGCCGATCATTGTCGAAGGCGCGACGCAGGGTGTGTTTGGTATTGCTAAAGACATTACCCAGCAGCATGAACAGGAAGCCCAGCTAGCCTATCAAGCAACTCATGACTTGCTTACGGGGTTGCCTAATCGCACGGCTCTCGATGAGAGCTTGGAGGAGGCATATGAGCAGGCTTTTCAGGACAATAGCCTGATCGTGGCAATGCATCTCGATCTGGATGGTTTCAAGGCCGTCAATGATGGTCTGGGCTATCACATTGGCAACCTGCTACTAGCCGAAGTGGCGGATCGCTTAAGAAGAGTAATCGGACCGTACGATACATTGGCTCGCCTGACCGGCGACGAATTCGCATTATTGACCTCCTGCCTGATTGGATGCGCAGCAGCCAAAACGATGGCTAACCGAATGCTGGATATTCTCTCTGCCCCCTTCCATTTAGAAGGCAAAGCGATCCATATCAGTGCCAGTATTGGTATCGCCTGTAACTGTGAATCCGTCGAGCACGCCTATGAGTTGATGCAGCGTGCTGACCTTGCTATGGCCGATGCCAAGCAAAAGGGTCGTAATACATGGCAGTGGTACCAAGGCGATGAGCTACGTATCACCGAAGACGCGGTGATGTTGAGACACGATCTACATGAGGCGCTGCAAAAGGAACAGTTTGAGCTTTACTACCAACCCATTGTAGAGGCTATAAGCGGTCGAATACGCGGTTTCGAGGCATTGATTCGTTGGCATCACCCTGAAAGGGGAATGATCTCACCCGGTGTGTTTATTCCGCTGGCTGAGCAGACGGGGCAAATCATATCGTTAGGACGATGGATCATGCACCGTGTCTGTCAAGATACCGCCAGACACGCCACCATGCAGGCTAGGAATGCACAAGTTGTACCGGTGGCTCTTAACATATCCTCGCTTCAGTTCCGTCGGGAAGGCTTTCTTCAAGATATTCAGCAGGCGTTGACCATATCGGGTTTACCACCCGAATGGCTAGAACTGGAAGTCACTGAAAGCGTTTTGTTGGACGGTCCTGAGCAAGCCATTGAACTCATTAACACGCTTAAAGCGATGGGTATCAAGGTGGCACTCGATGACTTTGGTACCGGGTTTTCAAGCCTGAGCTATTTACGCGACTTACCCATACACAAGGTCAAGCTGGACAGAGCCTTTATCAAGGACATCACGAAAGATTCACGCAACGCCGCTATCGTGCAGGGAATTATTACCATGGCCCATCATATGGATCTGGTGGTAGTGGCAGAGGGCATCGAGGAGCTCGACCAACAAGAAGACCTCATCCGCCGGAAGTGTGATCTATTGCAAGGGTTTCTTTTTGCTAAGCCTATGCCGCTTGCTAATGTCATGGCATTGCCGGAGGTGCTTCCCTCGACGCATCAGAATTGATCAGTAGTTGTGCTGCTAGTGGTATGACGCAAGCGCCAGTAATGACTTAGCACGGCATCATTGATTGCCTGTTCTAGCTCACAAGCGTTTGGAGCAGGCATGGCGGATTTGCACACTGCTATCTACGCACAAAACATTACAAACCTAGTGATTGCCCTGCTAATTAAAGTGTATATAGTCTGCTCTATAATAGAAAAATCCTATGCGCACGATATAGGAAAATAATTATTACTAGCATATGAGCAGGTATTTCAAATGGCGGCTCCAACTCTTTACGAAAACCCATCAGCCAGCGTGATTCGCTCACTGCTTCAACACACCCATGAGCTATCTATCTATTCGAAATACATGCCCTACGCCTTAAAGGCAGAGGTATTGGAGTTGAACCTGGGTAGCGGGCGGATGGTACTTGAGGTGGATTATGCCGGATCAGATATTGAGCACTATCTGGCTAGCGGCAACCTGAGCTTTGATCTGGAGGCGCTGAAAGGGCCACACGGTACCGAGCGAGATACCTACAGCCTCAGCAACGTTGCCGCCAAGCTGCTCAAGACAGACAGCACGGTATATCGATTAGAGTGTCAGCTTCCGGAATCTGTGTTCGTAAAAGAGAACCGAGGCGCCGTTCGTATTCCGTTTATTCTGGGCATGCAAACGCGGGTAGGCATCGAAGTCTATCTTCATGAGCTCAACGTCCCGGGTCGACTGCGCAACCTGTCGATTGGCGGCTGCATGGTCGATATTGACTTGGCGGATAGCGTTGCGATTGGCGTCGACCAGGATATTCCCGGGGTAACGCTGGAGTTCCCCAACGGCGATAGTTTTTTTACCCAGGGCATAATTCGTCATATACGCCCCTTTGGTAACCAGGGTTATGCAGCTGTCGGTATTCAGTTTATAGATTTATCAACCGCACAGACCGAAGCGTTATATCACTACGTGAATGAGTCAGAAAGAGAAGCCGCTTTTCGTACCGGAACGAACGATAAAATGGTTTATCACTCTCCCTTATTCATTCCTGGCGCCAAGGAAAAAAAAATCCAGCAGCGGGAAGCCCAGGAACGTGACAAGCGCTCTCGCCAGTCGCCCATGGAGCGCGGTGTAATGGACGTGTCCCATCAGTTGCAAGTAGGGCTGATGTACATGAAAACGCGACAACTGTTCCCTGCAGAGATTTTCTACGACTGTGTTGATACCTTGCGTTACCTGGTAGAAAAGGATCGGAAGACATTTCTTTATGCACTGTCTTTTTTGCGTGATGAACCAGACTGGGTGAGGCATGCGGTTCAGGTCGCAGGGCAATTGATCGACATGTTGCTGAGCCGTGATCCACATGACCCTCAGGTACGTGAGACTGTACTGGGTGTTTTGCTGCATACCATGGGCAAGCCCTTGCTAGTCAGCGCGGCACTGCCGTCGCTGAAGGTCAACATGACGCCCGCCCAAAAAACGATGCTTAGTGGCCATGTGACCGTGCTGAATAACAAGCTCAGCGAGCTTGACTGGGAACCAAGCCCCACCTGTCGCGATGTTATCGAGAATGCCAACGAACGTCTGGATGGCTCGGGCTATCCGATGGGGAAACGCGGCGAACAGCTATCAGAACTCGTTAGGTTGGTATCGGTGATCAAGGCGATTAATAAACTCCTCCATGCGCGTAATGGGGAGCCCCCGCGCTCACCGCTTGACGCTTACCGCAGAATTCATGAGACGGGTACCGTTTATGATAAAACGGAGCTGGTGGAATATATTCAAATATATGGTCTGTATCCGATTGGCAGTCTGGCCAAATTCTCGGGTGGGTTCCTTGCCTGGGTCATGGATATAAATGGGAAAGGTATGCCCAGTAAGGTTAACGTGGTCAAGAATCTACGTTTTCCAGACACCAATATCAACAGTGTGATCACCCAAGGTGACTTGTCTCAGATCGGCAAGCTGGAAGGCATTGTTAATCCGTCAGATTACGGAATCAAAGTACTGAAAACCTGAATTCATAAACCAGTCAAAATAAACGACGTTGTCAGCATTCCTGAATATTATGCGAAGAATACTTGTGCTGGGTGATACCTCTTTCACTTACCGGGGCGATTAGTAAGATTGGTAACACCGCCTCTCCCTGGTTTCCCAGCACAAGTCAATTAAGAGACGAAAGGCGCAACATTTGGCGCACCAAGCCAATCAACTCACCACTTCGATAGGGTTTAGGCAACAACGTGTGATTTTCACTGTAGGATGGAAAAACCGACCTCAGATCCGCGAAACCAGACGTCAAAATAACCCGTACTCCTGGCATTTTATCAACAGCCATGGTTGCAAGCTCTGGCCCCGACAAACGTCCGGGCATTACGAAATCCGTAAACAAAAGGTCTGTCTGTAATCCACCATTGATAAGATCCATTGCCTCATCACCACTTGCTGCCGAAACCACCTTAAAGCCATGTTGAGTCAAGGCATTCTCAGCGAGGGTTCGAATCTCGGGGTTATCCTCCACCACCAATACTGAAGCATCATGGTAATCAGTATTAACATGCAAAGATTGTTCTTCTGGATCAATACGGAGCTCTGTGTCAGCGCGAGGTAGATAGAGATGAAAGGTAGTACCAAGACCAGGTTCGGAGTAGACAGTGATCGTTCCCCGAGACTGCTTAAGAAAGCCAAAAATCATGCTCAGCCCCAGACCACTTCCCTTCGTTTCCGGCTTGGTAGAGAAAAAAGGTTCGAAAATACGTTTCTGTAGCTCTAGCGGTATACCCTCACCATTATCAGTGAAGCTGATCTGAACGTACTGACCAGGTAACAAGTCTGGATCCTGAGTGCGTTCGATCTCCTCTACCACATAATTATTGGCGAGCACCTTGACCGATCCCCCACGCGGCATTGCATCATGAGCATTAATGGCGAGGTTTAGGATAGCACTCTCTAACTGGGCAGGATCTACAAAAACATTCCATAGACTTTCCGCCGTCTCAAGTTCGAGGTGGTTCCGTTCTCCTAACGATGTTTTAAGAATAGGCTGCATGTCTCTCAACAGGTCCCCCACCGAAATGATCTGAGGGGACAGCGGTTGCTTCCTGGCAAACGCAAGCAAGTTACGAGTTAGGGCCGCGCCTTTTTCTGCGGCTTGGCAAATGAGCGCAGCGAGACTTGAGAGCTCTTCGTTACCCTCCAATTCTTCTTCGAGAAGTTCCGCATTGCCCAGAATCACAGTCAACAAATTGTTAAAGTCGTGGGACATTCCTCCGGTGAGCTGACCGATTGATTCCATTTTCTGAGACGCCACAAGCTGTTCTTGCATGGCTTTCTGTTCGGTGATGTCCCGCTCCACTGCAACCCAGTGGGTGTACCATCCGGACTCATTGGTGAGCGGGACGATGTCCAGCTCCAGCCAGAACTCCTCCCCGGACTTCGTATAGTTAATCAGCTGCGCACGAACGGGCTCCCATTTCTCAAGAGCCAAACGTATCCTATCGAGCTCGGCACGACTTGTCTTCGCCCCCTGCAATATCTTCGGACTGGCTCCGATAGCTTCCTCGCGGGTGTAGCCTGTGCGCTTCTCGAAAGCATCGTTGACAAATACTATTCTGGGCCCCGGATCACCAATCGGTTCAGCCTCAGTAATCAAGATGATGTCGTTTAGCCGTGCAACAGCCGAACTGAGTAGTTTAAGCTGCTCTTTTTCCTGGCGCTGAACAGTCACATCAGAGAAATAGACGGTCAGGCCTTCGGAAGAAGGATATACATGCACTTCCAGCCATAGATCTGCAGGCTCAAAATACTCTTCGAAATGGAGTTTTTCCTGGGTCTCTGCAGCCTGACGATATTGTCTGGCGAAAGGACTGTAGTATCCAATGGAACACGCTCCCCATATCACTTCCCCCAAGTATTGGGTAGAGGCAACTCCGAGAGTATCAGCCGCTTTCTTATTCAGGTAAGTAAAACGAAACTCCTGATCCAGAGTAAAGAACGCATCCGTGATACTTTCTACTGTGTGCTGAAACTTAGCAGCCTGGCGTTCAGATTCTTCTTGCAGTTGCCTCAGGTCGTCTATATCAATAGATGAACCTAGCCAGCGCTTCACATTACCTTTCGGGTCTTTCTGAGCAGTGGCCTGGGTCTGGAACCAAACAAAGACGCCGTCATGACGCTGCAGTCGGAAGTCGATCCGGTATGGATCACCGTTTGCCACAGAGTGTGCCCAAGCTTTTCGGGTCTTTTCACGATCATCTGGATGAAGTATTGCCAGCCAGTCTGCCAATATTTCATCTTCGCTTTTCCCGGTGAACTCCACTAGTTGACCACTGACAAAATCCACTTGACCTTCAGGATTGGCAGACCAAATCTGAATTGGCATGTACTCAATGAAATACTGAAGATACTCACGTTGATCCTCTTCTTTTTGTTCCACCTCAGAAAAACGGGCTTTCATGTCCAGATTACGTTTGAGAACACAGTAGCTGAAAATGAGGATGGCAGCAGAAAGGATTCGATTGACCACCACATAGTAGTCTGGGAAGCCCTCGGCCGGTTCAGGCGCTAGAAAATAACCAATCGTGACGCCTACCAGTGACAGAAGTAGCACCGTCTTCTGAAAGGGACCGGATCTTCCACGCAACCTCACCGCCCAGATCAGAACGGGCAGATAAAGAATGCCGTGGGCAAACCCTAACTGCGTAAATAGATCTGTCAGAAAAACCGCACTAAGCAACACCAAGATCAGCGCCTTTACGATAGGGCGTGCCCTTGCCTGGCTTTCTTGAAGTGTCATCAGCGCTTTCCTTCCAGTGATATCCCCACGGCCGTTGCCGAGGCCCGAGCGTCTTCAATAGCCGTTTCCAGGGCCCCCGGTTTCTTGGTATCAAGAAAGGCAATGGACACTAGCGCATGCATTGGGATATGAAGGGTATTGCTGAGTGCTTCGAGCGACTGCTGTAAATCCTCGCAAAGCGCTTGTGCATCGGCCACGCTTGGATTCATTCTGATAATGACAATTTCTCCGCCTCGGTAACGCCCTACCATATCCGATGGGTTCGAAATACGGTTGATGACAGCGGCTACTGCCTTGAGACAGCGATCCCCCATTGCCCAACCAAATTGTCTGTTGATATCGCCAAGCTGATCCAATGTTACGAGTATAGCGGCTACTGGCTCGTTAACAGTTTCTGCAAGCTCCAATGTAGCTTGCGCTCTCGCACGCAGTGCGCCTTTGCTCAAAACACCTTCCATGACAGTATCACTGGGACTTTCTGGCGTCGTCAGTTCGTCTTCCACCATTGCCGCCAGGCGTTGAAAAATTTCAATATCGCGATCCGATAAATAACGGGGCTCCCGATCCAGTAAGCATAAAGCACCCACCTTCGCCCCATTGGGCAGGCATACCGGGTAACCGGCATAGAACCTGACGTGCTTTGCGCCTTTGACCAACTCCAGTTCCATGAAGCGTGTATCAAGACGTGCGTCCTGAACAATAAGCACGCCATCCGCCATAATCGTATGCGTGCAAAAGCTCTCATCCCTGGGCACTCTATAATTTGAGTCGGCGTTACCCGATTTGACCCACTGTGTATCGCGATCAAGACAGGTAATCAGCGAGGTAGGCACGTCGAATAAACGGCGTGCAATATGTGTTATCCGATCAAATCGTCGCTCCGGTAACGTCCCCAGGATCATTGACTCTTTCACAGAATCCAGACGAAACGTTTCTCTTTCGCCCTCACGCTGTCGATACCAGTCGACAACATCATTGTCTTTTAATGGCCTAGAGATGAAGTAACCCTGAGCAAGATCACACCCTAGCGTTTTCAAGTAATCAAGGGTGTCTTGATCTTCAACCCCTTCCGCCGTGGAGAGCAACCCGAGGCTGCTACCCAGATCCACAATAGACCGGGTAACGGCCCGAGACTCCGCCGACGCACCGATGTCCATAACAAAGGACTTATCGACCTTGATCTCGGAAAAGGGCAGCCGGACGAGTTGGACCATAGAGGAAAAACCAGTGCCAAAATCGTCGATGGATAGCTTAAAACCCTGCATCCGTAATCTTGTCAGGGTATCGAGCGCTGTCACCGTGTCACCCATTGCGCTACTTTCTGTCAGTTCGAAAATCAGTCGATGGTGGTCTATGGCTAGCTCATCGCATAATGAAACGACCCACTGAAACAGGGGGGCGTTAGTCAGAGTACGAGCCGATATATTAATAGACAGATGGGCTTGCCCGATGCCTGCAAAGAGATTACTTTCCCCTTCTTCGGAAACTGCGGCCAACCATTTAAGCGCTTGTTCTATGATGAGTCGTGTAAGATCATCGATAAGGCCGCTTTCTTCCGCAAGAGGAATGAACCTGTCAGGAGGAATGGGCTTTCCATCCAAACACCACCTGGCAAGAGCTTCGAAGCCAGCCAGTGTCCCCGTTTTGCAAAATATTTTGGGCTGATAAACGACGGAAATAGCACGTGACTCGATAGCCTTACGCAGATCCGCCACGGTAGGCTGCTCTGATGTTGTGCCTTGATATATGTTTTTTTCTTTTCCCTCACGCTGATTCGGCTGTAGAAGCAGAGAGCGAAGCTTTGCCTGAGAAAAGGGCTTGGGAAGCACTCCAATCAGGTTAAGGCCATGTCCGCTTGCAGACAAACTGGCAGCATTTAATACTTCGGTTCCAACACCGCTGGTAATGATCAGGTTTGCATCACACTCCAGGCTAGAAAGTTTTGCCATGACCTCTACACCGTCCATCTCCGGCATCAGCAGGTCCAGCGCAATGACATCTGGTAGCCACTTTTCAACCAGTTCAAAAAATTCTACAGGCGAAGCGGTATGAGTGGACTCTAGGCCCGCGAACTCACCAATCCTGCGAATGGTTTCACCGGTCATTCCGTCGTCGTCAAGAACCAACAATCGACGGGCAAGACTTCCCGTTTCTGTTTTAGCGTTCATGGATTGCCCTGCTTATCCGTTCGAGTAGCTCCGCCTTGCGGTAAGGCTTGGAGAGTAGCGAAAACGTCGGCTTCCCGGTGTAGTCGGCAGTGAGCAACTCCTCCGCATAGCCCGAAGTAAAAAGAACGGGCATTCTAGGCCTGATTTCCTGGACCTTTTCCGCCAGTTCACGTCCTGTCATACCGGGCATCATGATGTCAGTGAACAGCAGATCAATATCCGGTTGCTCTTCAATAAGTGTGAGTGCTTCGCTGGCCGTTGACGCTGAATGCACTCGATAGCCCGACATGGTCAGCTGATTTCTGACTTGATCTCGCACTAACTCATCGTCTTCAACAACCAGGATTGTCTTATGAGCTTCATATTGGCTTGGAATCTTATGTTCATGACCTTTTAAGGAGACTTGTGGTGACGACCAGTGAACGGGCAAATACAGTTTGACACAGGTACCTATAGAAGGCTCTGAGTCAATACTGACATGGCCTGCACTTTGCCGAGCAAACCCATACACCATGCTCAAACCTAAGCCTGTTGCCTTTGAGCGATCTTTCGTAGTGAAAAAGGGATCAAATACTCTTGAAAGGTTATCTGTAGATATACCACAGCCGTTATCTGTTACCGAAACCCGAATATAGCTTCCTGGCACTAGGTCGTCGACAGACTCTGAAGCGATTTCGTCAACGTCTACGACGTCAGAGTCAATGGTTAGTACTCCGCCATTGACCATGGCATCACGCGCGTTTAGGCACAGATTTAACAGCGAATTTTCTAGCTGGGACGGATCCACCATCGCCAGGCGTTTATGGCCCGAATTTTTAAACGTCAGTTCGATATGATCCCCTAATGTGCGCGCTAGCAGCTGGATCATGCTTTGGATCAATCCGTCTACATCAGTCGGCTCAGGATCCAGCATCTGCCGGCGTGAAAAAGCCAATAACCGCTGAGTTAGGTCAGCGCCCATCTGGGCTGCATTGCAGATAGTTTCCGCCAATGGCTGTAAGCGAGGGTTTGAGGAAAGCTCTTCAACCAGAAGATCACCATTGCCAAGGATGACCGTCAGAAGATTATTGAAGTCGTGAGCCATACCACCGGTAAGTTGACCAACCGACTCCATCCTTTGAGCCTGACTGAGTTTCTGATCGGCAAGTCGCTTTTCGGTAAGGTCATTCATTCCTCCCACCATTCGCGTCGCCGAGCCAGATGAATCCCGGATGACAAACCCGCGGTCATCCACGATGACAAAGGAGCCATCGTCGCACAGAAACCGATACTCACCTTCCCAGAATAACTCAGCAGGATCCTCAATCACTTTATGAATACTACTGACAACGGCATCCCGATCGTCAGGATGGATACGCCTTATCCAGGAAGCCGAGGAGGATTCCAGTTCCGCCTGAGCATGACCGAATACCGGCTCAATACCATCGTTCCAGCGAACTCTATCGGCGACCAGATCCCAATCCCAGATATTGTCAAGCGTCGCCCGCACGGCAAGCCGAAAACGTTCTTCCGCCTCCCGGATCTGTTCTTCTAGCCGTACCCGTGTTGTCACCGTTCGAAAATACACTGACAACCCTCCCTCGGAAGGGTAGGCGTTGATTTCGAACCAGTGATCGAGCGGAGGAAAGTAAAACTCGAAGTGCCTGGACTGACCTGTTTTCATTGCCTCAGTATAGTGAGGATAGAGCTCGGTGTTTTTTGCTTCCGGGAACGCTTCCCAGACATTTTTGCCCATCAGCTCAGCAGAGGATCTCTGCAAGACGCTTTCGGCCACTCTATTCACATAGGTAAAGTTGGCATCCTGATCCAACATGTAGAAGGCATCAGTCATGCTTTCCAGGGTCTTGAATAACCGATGTGACAAGGAGGCATCTTCAACCCGATGGATGATCAGAACCAGCGCATCACCTTCAAAAACCGGAACATTGACAGGACTCCAATAACGTTGCTCGAACTGATGGGTCTGCGGATTAAGAATCGGGTAACGCTGAAGTGGCATGGCGTCGGGTTCAAACGTCATCTTAACCTTGTGCAGAGATGCCCTGAGGTTGAGACTTCCATCCGCGCTAGCGTCTTTGGGGTCGTCCGGGAAAACATCAAAGAGCTTCTGACCGATGATGTCTTCTCTTCGAGTGTAAGTAGCGTCCAGATACGCATCGCTCACGCCTTCGATGCGGAATTCTTCTGGTGAAAGCACAAGGTAAAGGCCGGGTGCCGACTCGAAAAGGTTCCGGTACCTGTCTCGCTCTTTCCTGAGCTGCTCGATTTCTTGATCCTTCAGGCCGTCCTTGCGCATAAGTTTTAACCCGAGACAAAATGTGGTGCTTTGTTTGGCCTTCAAGAAGGACAAAATATCATTAGTTATAATTTAAGCTAGTTGCAATGACCAGTCACTAGGCATCAGCTTTAGTAATTCAACGATCCTCTACCAATGCCGATGGTAGTATTGCAAATATGGACGAGATGATGAGCGCCTCCCTCCACCCTTTAGATAATTGACAACGAGGCAGAAATCATTTTTGCAACAGGATCCAGAAATAAACCCAAGGCGTTACCAATGATGGGGGCTACATTGCAAGTGGAATTTGGAAGCATTTTTCCCAAGAGACACTTGATTAAGAAGCATTTCAAATGCTACTTAATAATAAGTTATAGAGCTAATGCGAGACACGCTAGCTGCTTAACACAAAGATGTCATAAAAATTAAATAAATTAAAAATGACTTATTAATACACCTCTGAAACCCACGCAGCTAAACCCAAGGGAACACACATGAAAAACATACGCATTCAGCATAGCTTAACCGGCGCGATGGCGTTGCTCATTGTTATGGTGCTCATCATTAGCGCTTTTTCCATCAACGCCTCGCGCACCAGCCTGGATGAGATCAATGAGCTGTCTGAATTGAGTGCAGACCAAGTAATGGCTGCTAATCGGATGGAAGTTAACTTGATGGAAATGCGTTTACGTATGGCGCAGTTTGTTGAACTTTCAAGCAACAACGAACCTGGGGCTGATGAATCGATTGAGCAAGTTCGCGAAAGTCTCGCACGTACGCAAGCACGCTTTGACGCCTTTGATGCCCATGACATCACGGAAGACCAATCGCGTTTTCCTTATTATATGGCAGTTCTCACCAGCTACAGAGAAGCAATTACAGAGGATCTGGTGGCCGGCATTGAGCAAGGCGACGTAGAACAAATTGCCGCTGACGAACAACGCCTGGAAGATAACGCTAGTGATTTGACCAGCGCAACGCGTGATTTCGGCCGTTATGCCAGTGATCGCGCCAGTGAAATGGAGGCAGACGCTGAAGCCTATAGCCAGCAAGTGATTTGGATCTCCACCATATTACTAGTGATAGCGTTGATCCTCTTTGTAGCCCTTCAATTTGGCATGCGTCACTTTATCGTTAAGCCGCTAAGCCGGGCAGTCACTATCTGTGAGAATATCGCTCAAGGAGACCTAACCAGTCAGATCCATAATGAAGGCAGCAACGAGATCGGTAAGCTTTACCAGGCTATGCGGCTGATGCAGAACAAGCTCACCGACATGATGCTCACACTGACCCAAACCGGCGAGCTTGTGGCGAATAGCGCCCGTGAGATTGCTAGCGGCAGTGAAGACCTAGCCTCGCGTACCGAAGAACAGGCAAGCGCTCTGCAGGAAACTGCTTCCAGTATGGAGGAAATGTCATCGACCGTTCATCAAAACAATCAAACTTCAAGCTCAGCTCGTCAGTTAACAGAGAGTGCTTCACACAAAGCCGGTGATACCCGCAAGGAAGTCGACCAAACCACAGAGTTAATGACCAATATGGAAGAGCACTCCAAAAAGGTGCAGGAAATCATCCAGGTCATTGAAAGCATTGCCTTCCAGACCAATATTTTGGCGCTTAACGCTTCGGTAGAAGCTGCCCGTGCAGGTGAACATGGCAGAGGCTTTGCGGTAGTTGCCGGCGAAGTGCGCAAGCTTGCCACTAAGACCTCGGAATCATCCGGCGAGATCCGCGTTATCATCGACGACATTGCCACGCGCATTAAAGAAGGCGTTCGCCAATCGGAGCGCAGCGGCGAGGGAATGGACGAGACGGTCGCAGCCGTTAGGCAAGTAACCGACCTGATGCAGGAAATTGCGCTGGCTGTTAACGAACAGAAAAGCGGTATCGACCAGGTGAGCACAGCCATAACGCAAATGGATTCGGCGACACAGCAAAACGTTTCGCTTGTTACACAAACCAGTACGGCTGCGGCCTCACTGCAAGATCAGGCGGATCGCCTTGCTGAGCTAATTACGAGCTTTAAGCTGCCCAGTGATCCAAAGGGCAACGCCCCCTCACCCGCCAAGCAGAGCTCTTCATCAGCCAGCTTGCCGAGCACGCACAGCCGCACAAACAGAGAGCCGGAGTGGGAGTCATTTTAACGCACGACTGAGATGACATTGTGGCGCTTTCTTTCAGTAAGCATTAACGCCTTGAATGAGGAAGTTCCGGTTTCCGTCAACACGGCGGAAATCGGTCAAAAAATAACAAATAAACTAGATAGATACCGCTGATATTGCTCCATTACCCATGACTGGAACTCGAGGCCACTGACTTTAAAAGCCAATTATTCAAAGGTCTATTAATGAGGCACAAAACGAAAAATTGTCTGGAGACGCAGGTTTCTGGCTTCCTAGATAGCAAGTCAACCGCGGCGCCTTCTGACACGTGCTTGCAATCGTCGCCAATCCTCTGGCCTCACGTACTCTTTAGCCCACTGAAGTAACATCTCAGCTAGTCGCCAACCCGGTATATCATAGGCAGTAGCGTCATATGCGATACCCAAGAGATCGAGCTGTGCGGCTCGATGAGATTGCTTTTCACTAAATATATAGTCAACAATAGCAGCACTTCAGTGGATTTTATGGATCGAGGTCGGGTCACTGGAAACAATCTTCGCGAGACCGTGCTAACATCTTTAAATTAAAAATAAGCAGTTTTTTTACTGGGATTCGCCAGTAAATCCTTTTCGGTGATATGATTGCCGATAAACATAGATTTCAAGCTTCTTATTTTACTTATAGCTAGAAAATAATTTCTATAGTTCACATGGTTGCGAAATGGTTAGGCAGTTACCTGAGCGACTTCCAGTTTTTAATTTAACTTAATTCAGCTGGTCATTCGGGTTATTGCTTATAAAACTCAAAAACCGTGACTGTTTTTCTGAAAGGAATTTCAATGGTGCGACAATTAAATTTTAATACATCCATAAATCAGAAAAGCAAGACAATTATCTCTAACTGCAGGCTGTATTACCGCATGAATTTTTTCTAGCCCGATCTTAATAGGCCGATTGACGTTTATTTCACTATGGTTTAAATACCGTTAACTACTCTTCAATTAGTGTGCTTACTGGCGTATCAGCCCGTCGCTTGGCGTCGTATAATGCATTGGTAATAATAGAATGGCGAGTCTGAACCACCACAGGTACCCAACATTGACTCAGCAACGTTTGTTCACGCGCCTATTATTGGCTGTGATAGTGCCGCTGGTTTTAGTCACCGCTACGCTATGGCCGGTTCTTCATGTGCACTTGGAAACACAACAGCAGAATACCCGCTCAGAGATACGTGCTATCTTGAAAGTCAGTGAAAATACCTTGTGGCGCGATATCAACGAGACGCTTAGCTACGCGCTCGCTATTGCAGAAATGCCGACCATCAAAGCGCTCATGACCAAAGACGGTAAGGCAGGTCTTGGCAGCCCAGCGCCAGAACAATTGACCGGATTTTTATCGACTTTGATCAAGCATTACCCCCGCTACACCAAGCTTATGCTGATCGATAACCAAGGCGTAGAGGTTCTGCGTATTCCAGGTGATACTCCCTCCGATCCTCGCTTAGCCAGAAGAGATCATGCCAACACAGATTACTTTAAAAGTGCCAGTGAACTATTTGCACGTGATCTCTACATCTCTCCTCCCGGACGCAATCTTCAGTATGAAATTTTTAGCGGCGAAGTGATTCCGGTCGTCAATGTTGCCACTCCTGTGTTTGACGACCAAGGTGAACGCCAAGGGATGGTTTTGCTGAGCCTTAATTGGCAGCACCTGACCGAGGCCGTTCATCAGGCAGCGCAAATGGAACCTACTGCGGGCGTTATATTGACGGATGCACAGGGAAGATGGCTACTTACAGAACGAAACCAACAACTGCCCCCAATGAGCTTTGGTGATGATTACGCTCAACTTACCGACGAATCATGGCAGCATATTACCGGACTCGATAAAGGAGTTTTGACCCAGGAGAACCGATTACTACGTTTTCAGCGCATGGATATGCGTCGCCAAACTCACCAGGGTTTAGCTGGACATATTTTCAGTCAGGACGACACCCTACCCTGGGTGTTGGGAGTCAGCCTCCCCAACCCTACCTGGAAATCGCTACTACAAGACGATGCCAGTGTTGTGTGGTTTTTACTGCTCATCTACTCGACAGCTGTTGCACTTGGTATCTATTGGGCTTTCAGCAGTCATCAGCAGCGTCTGCTGCGCCACCAAGCTCAGCAGCGAGCCATTGAAGTCAGCAACCTGTATGAAAGTGCCCCCTGTGGTTACCACTCGTTAAATGCCGATGGTGTGATCATCAAGATGAATCAAACCGAGCTTGACTGGCTAGGCTTAACTCGTGATGCCGTCGGTTATCGGTGCTATCGTGACTTTATTTCCTCCGATTCACTGCTGGATTTTGATCAAGCATTTCAGGAAGTAAAAGCAGGTCGCCAAGGTGAAGCGGAATGCAAATTGGTAGCCACCGATGGCGAACAGCGCCAGGTGGTGATTCAGAGCGTTGGATATTTAGAACAAGACCGCTTTATTTATTCAAACGCCTCTGTTTTTGATATCACTGATCGAAAGCACCTTGAAGAGAAGCTTCGCGCCCAGGCAATGACTGATCCGTTAACCGGTGTATTCAATCGGCGCTATTTACAAGCTCAGGCCAGCGTTGAAATCTCACGTGCTTCAAGGCACCAAACTCCCATTTCGCTCATCGCCATTGATATCGACCATTTCAAGCAGATTAATGATGACTACGGTCACGACGCAGGCGATGAAGTACTCAAGCGCTTTGCCGACGAGATTAAAGGATTACTGCGCCAGGAAGATCTCTTGTGCCGCGTCGGTGGCGAGGAGTTCGCAGTTTTGCTGCCTAACACCACGCTGGAGGAAGCGTGGCAAGTTGCTGAGCGCATACGGGCTACCGTGGAAAAAGCTCATGTATCTATTGAGCACGATGACACGCCTGCCACTATTACCATTACTGCTTCCTTTGGCGTCACGCATGTCGCTAGCAACGAAAAGACGTTAAAAGCCGCCATCAAGCGCGCTGACAATGGTCTTTATGAAGCAAAAGACACAGGCAGGAACCGTATTGTCATTAGAAAGCTGTGAGACATAGGTAGCACACCAGGGGTTGGTGAGTTTTCATAAGCAAGGGGGGGGGAGCTTACCACCCACAGGCGATAAACATCCCACAAAACGACTCAAAGCCGAATTTTCTTTACATCTAGCGGCGGTTTTGCGATTTTCGCGCTGATTTGTGCGAGTACATGTCATTGTCGGCAGTAGTAAACAGGTTATCAATGTGCTGCCCATCAGTCGGGTAAATAGCCAGCCCCACGCTAAGCGATAACGTCAGGGAAAGGCCGTCGTTAAGGGTAATGGGTATATCCGTGCAGGCGATGATTCTGGCGCGCAGAGTTTCAATATCGTCAGGCTGGAGTGGCGGCGCGTATAGAATCACGAATTCGTCACCGCCAATGCGTGCAACCGTATCAGTGGTTCGTACGCATTCACTCAATTGCTTTGCCGTTTCGATGAGTGTCTGATCACCAACGGCATGGCCATGATATATCTCCTGGACAGAGACACCCAGCATATTTTCGTAATGCCACCTGTCACCGTACGATGAGCTGCTCAACGGCAAGCTGCCCGACGTATTGGAAGAGTTTTATGCCAATAATATTCAGCAGCGATTTGAATCCCACAGCCTAAAAGCGCTACTGACGCGCTCTAGTGATTAGCTGTTGGAATTAATGCAAAGACAAGCAAACGCACTAAAGTGCTAACACATCCGCCACGCCAAGCTCGGCCGCCTCGATGGCGCCTGCTAGATAACCGGCATACTGCTCGCCCCACTCACTGCCAATCCCAGTTAAACAAGGCTGCCAAGCGCCATGTTCAGCGCGCGCTGGCGGCGCCATACCGTGGTGTTCGCTGGGCATTTGATCCGCATCAGTAGCAGTAAACGGCTCCTGCGCCCAGTCTTTAATCATCTCCCACCTAGGGCTAGATGCTTGAGGACCAAACAGCCTAACCAACTGCGCACGGCAGTGCTGGAGTAGCGCCTCATCGCCAAGCTGCGCACGGGCACTGGCGGGCAAACTGAAAAAGCCAAACAGCGCCCCGTGGCCATCCGGATGTGACGTATCATGAATTTCACCCAGCGGACCCATCAAACTTCGCGCTTCTCCCGAAAGTTGCTCTTCACGCCAAAAAGGCGTGGGGTACAGCGCGACGTATTTAGCGTGAGGCGCCATCCAGGTAGCGGTACTCTTCCATTGGTGGGTCAGCCGCTCGGGTAGCGGCGGTGAAAACGTAACCGCCTGCGCTGCTAACCGCGGTGGCACTGCCAGCAGCACATGCTGGGCGGTATAACGCTGCCCGCCAGCACACACCAACTCCACACTGCCGCTGGAAGTGAGCGACATAGACTGAACAGCCTGCCCAGTGTAAATACGTGCAAAACCAACGCGCTGGTGCAACGCATCAATCAACGCCTGCATGCCGCCCCGTAGACGCATGGAGGGGGGCTGATTTACAAAGCCCTGCATACGTACTGGCGGCATCTGGTGAGAGCGTTCCACTATCATATCGCCAGTTTCATACTGGGCAAACGACGTAAGACCTAGCGAGTCCACCAGCGCTCCTAGCGAGTGCTGAAACCCCGGCCAATACCAAGAAGGCCCCAAATCAAACGCCTCCATAGTGTTAGTCTCATCAGGCAATAACGACGCAATACGCCCCCCCACTCGCTCCCGCGCTTCCAACACCACGTAATCAGTAATACCCCGCTGCTCCAACAAAAACGCTGCATAAAGCCCTGCCAATCCAGCGCCTACAATGGCAATACGTGGAGTGTGCATGAAAAGTCTCGGTGGTTGATAAGAACCGAAGGCATAACGCATTGTGGTGAGTAGATTGTCTTCACCTAAAGCAGTCTATAACCACGAAGACGATGGGCGAGGAGAGGGCTAGCCTCGTTCTTCCACAACCCAGCTTACGACCTCGTCGTTACCATACTCAGTTTTCCACTGTTGAATAACCTTGTGATTCCCGCCGCGAGTCTCGACCACTTCGCCTGTGTGCGGGTTCTTGTAGACCTTCAATAGCCGTTTTTTACGTCCACCTGCACTGGCACCCTTGGCGGGAGCCTTAAGGCTAGAAGGGTCTAAGATTTCACACACATCACGTGCCGCTTTTCCGTATTCAGACATAAGCGCGTGCAATTTTTCTTTGAATTCTAGCTCCTTCTTGAGCTCGCTATTACTTTCTAGCTGCTGCAGCTCTTCTTGAAGCTGCTTTAACATTTGTTCTTTCTTAAGGTAATCATTTAATACTGACGGCATATAATTTACTCAAACGATTTTAAATTATTCACGATTATCCGTTGGTTAATATACCATATCAAGCTTGGACCGCTAACTTTTCGATTTTAGTTTAAAACCACATACTTCATAAGCTTCTGAGCAATGCTTGATGTCCATCTATTTGCTCACATAGCGCTCATCCCACTCTCCCAGTAAACAGTACCATCGCGCTTCTTCTTCCTTTCGTTTACTAATCGCGGCCAGCATGGCGTCATCAGAAGAAGCATAGCGGGATATGTCAGTGCCATAAGTAAATTGGGCGCTGCGTTTTTTCGTGATCCGTCGGCTGTTAGCTCATACCATGCTGCAATCCATGCGGTTGAGCCCGACGGGCGTTCATAGTGATAGACACCTGTTATCGGACCCGCAGGCCGTTGATGATGCTTCGCGACCGAGCGTGCCTCGACGAGCAGTAACTCCCTCCAGCGCTTCTTTCCCCACACCTCAACGCCGCGCTGATCCCTATACGCGATACAGCACTCAAACGTATCGTACTCATTGGGCAACCGAGCAATCGTTTTAGACTCCTCGGCACGCGGACAATGGGGTTGGCGTGACTACGTGGCCATGAGACGTATTTGGCGCGCTCCCATAGTTGAGGTAATGACAGCTTTGCTCTCAACGCTTGCCTCGCTCGCTTTGCTTTCCGTTCGTTTGCGCCTCCTCCATCAGGTGTGACTGATGAAAAGACCTTACTGTTCACGCCCAGTCCGCTTCAGAAGTTGCCAATCCATGACGTCTTTCATTTCAGGGGCATCGGCATCGCACTGGGCGAGCAGCTGTTCCAGCGTATACCGTGGCGTCTCACTTAGGGCTTCCCACTCGTTTTCGCCCACAGGGCTAAGTAAATCGCCTTGGGAGGTGACACTGCTGCGGAGTTTCTCCTGGGGATCCGTCATGGCGTATAAACCTCGCTAGCTGGCATCAATCATGAGGTTGTTGGGTCTGATCCACTGATGGATGAGTATGCCATCGTGAAGAGCCGTTAAAGGCCCTTCGCTAACCTTTAGCAACAGCATAGCATCCACCCTCGCCCCCTTCTGTATCAGGCACGCACCTTTAATAACTCTCGCCACTGGGTGGTGTAACGAGGTGTCCGCCGTTCACTGCGTAGCGTCCAGGCATTGTGTTGGCGTGGCACGCCTAACTGAATGGTGCCCCGCCCTAGCTCACGATTCAGCTTATCCACGGTCGCCATCAGCTGTTCGCTACGTTTGGCCTCGGCTTCCGTTTGGGGTGTTTCGTTGAGCGTGAGCTGACGATTCGTTTTGGGGGACAGATCCAGCAGCATGACGCCTACCTTGTGATACCCAAATCCCTTACGCCAGAGCTTCCGCAGTCCTTCAATGGCCGCGGCGACCAGTTCTCGACTGTCGTCCGTCGGTCGTTCCAGCGTCACCACGATCCGGTTCCGATATTGGGGTAAATCCGTACGAAAAGGATTGGTACGCACAAACACCATCACCGCCGACGTGACGCTGCCCTGTTTGCGTAACTTTTCGCCAGCCCGAGAGGCGTGCGTCCGCAATGCTTCACGAAGATCGTGAGGGCTTTCAGTCAGCCGGCCAAAGCTGCGGGAGACCATGATCTGCTGTTTGGGCAAACTCATGTCATCCAAGCTGATGGCGTTCTCTCCGCGCAGCTCCCACACAATGCGTTCCTGAACCACGGAGAACCGCTTACGTATCTGCTTGGGGTCGGCCTCGCGCAATTGCCACGCCGTCTCGATGCCCATCACGTTCAGGCGTTCGCCTGTCCGTCTGGCGACGCCCCATAACTCGGTGACCGGCAGCCGTTGCAACAGCACTTGGGTGGCCAGGCTATTGGCTTCCAGCTTGCAGACCCCGTGACAGACGAGGTCTTTCTTGGCCACGTGGTTGGCAATTTTGGCTAAGACGCGGGTTGGGGCAAAGCCCACCGATACCGGAATGCCCGTCCACTGGCGCACCGTGGCGCGCATGCGATGGCCTCGCGCTTCTAGACTGGCGGGGTCAAAACCTTGAAACCCCACAAAGCTCTCGTCGATGGAGTAAATGTCCACGTGGGGAGAGAACTCGCTAAGCGCCTGGGTGACGCGTTTGCTCATGTCCCCATACAACGCGTAGTTGCTGGAAAGCAGTGTCGCTTGCCGACGAATCCCAGGCGATAGCAGGTGCATGGCAGCGCCCATCTCAACGTCCAGGGCTTTTAGCTCATTGCTACGCGCCACGACGCAACCGTCGTTATTCGACAATACCCCCACTGGGCGCCCTTCCAGAGCGGGATTAAATACCCGCTCGCAGCTGACGTAAAAATTATTGCAGTCGACCAGCGCGATCATGGCAGTGATCCCGGCAGACCATGGATAACATGGGTGACCACGCCCCACACGTGGGACTCCCGTCCTTCGAGAGGGATCGGTTTGAAATGAGGATTGCTGGCTTTGAGGTACGCGCGCTGGCCAATGCGGTCCAGCTTTTTTACGGTCAGCTCGCCATCGACGGCGATAACGATAATACGGCCAGGGAGCGCTTCAAGGCTTCGATCCACCACCAACAAGTCACCGTGATGGATGCCATCGCCAATCATCGAATCCCCTTCCGCCCGCACAAAATACGTCGACGCGGGGCGCTTCACGACGTAGCGGTGTAAATCCAGTTCGGTATCGAGGTGGTCATCAGCGGGGCTCGGGAAACCAGCACGCACGGCGCTGCTATAAAGCGGTATTCGATAGGGAGATGCGGCTGAATCAGCACGCCCCAGCAAGGATGCGGTGAGCGACATATTGGCGACCTCAAAAGACTGTATATAAAAACAGTATCAAGGAGACCAGGAATGAACACAAGCCACCGCTTTTATATTAGCGAGAGCCTTCTTTGGCGTAGCTCGCGAGCAAGGCGTTAGCGTAACGTTCGGCATCAGCCTGTGTGCGGTGAGGTATGGGCAGGCCTCTAAGGATGTGTTGAAGCGACACTTTATCTGCTGCTTGCTGAGCAATGTATGCAGCTGATGAAAATCAGCCAATTCGAACGAAGGCACTTCGCCTGCGGCATCAAAGAGCCTATTTAGCCATAATTGATCTGAATCCAGTCCGTCACAAAACACGACTTCACACCCAAGCATGTCGTTAAGCCGATCAGCAGCTTCATGGGCAGGTAAACCTTTTTCGAACAGCTCGTCTCGCCGTATACCGTGTATAGACGCTGCCACGGGATCCCAATGCGTCCAGTCGTCTAGGGGGTGAACAAGAAACCCATCGCCGTTGCCAAGCGTGTCGGCCCAGCCGAGTTCAATTGGATAACTCTCAGGAAATAACTAGGCGGCCCCTCAGCGATGGGGTAGGTGAGGGGTACCTTTTGAGTAGGCAATGTCTTAAGCCGCAGAGGGTATCCTGGGTCATACTCAAGGTAGCGCCTTTTAGTCCCGGTCTCAGTCGCCTACAGGTTGCACCCTAGGGACAATTGCCACTTTGCAGCTCTGCCACGGACGGCCAGCCCTCATGAAACATGAGGGTTAGCCAACTCCTTTTACAGATTTTAAAACTCCAACTGATAGGAAGCCGCCACCCAGGAGCTCATAAACTCACCTTCAGTGGTGCCATTGACCATCAGTGAGACTTTGCCGTTGCCAAGATTTCCCTCAACGCCAACACCACCTTTCAGCCAGTTGCGGTCATATTCTCCCCCATCAACATCGAAGGGAAAAAGGCCAATGACCTCACCTGTGGTGTTTTCGGCATTGCCTTCAAAGCGGCGGGCTGCTTCGAGGTTGGCGATGAAATCAAAACCGGTTTCCTTGATAGGCAAGGCCATATTTGTACCAAACCGTAGCTCAGAGACATCGTCTTCACGGCGATCAAAACGCGCAGGAAAGCTCCCGCCTGATTCGGTATAGCTGTCCAGCTTAGTCTCGGTATACCATAGGTCCACATAGGGACTAAATCGTGCGGACTTCACAGCGAAAGCATTTTCCCAATCAAGCCGCCCTCTTACGCCCCATGAGCGTGAATCGGGGCTGGACGATGAAGTTTCCGGATTTCCCATATTGAGATAGCCGCGCTGGATATCGGCATCTGCCCAGTGCCTATAGGCACCCAGTGTGGCGTAAACACCATTTAACTTAGAGACGGGAAAGATACTCTCTACCATGACGTATTGGCCGTCAACATCCAGATCACCACTATGAACCAGATCTTGATCAGCCCATGTCTTGCCGAGGGAAAAATTGATCTGTGCAGAGCCAAAATTGTAGCCAGCACCCAACTCGGCGAGGCCTGTCGTACCGTCACGGCTACCATTGTTGTCATTACCCCAGTCACCGGCCACCCAGAATGTTTTCTGGCCCGGGGCAACCCACCGCGACATGGGGCGACTGTGGGCTCCGTTGACCAGTGTGCTGACACTGGAAAGACTGGACTGAATGCCGGCACTAGTGGAGAGCAGACTGGCTTGAATGTCGGCCAAAGTTAACAAGACCAGTTCGGGTTTAGAATCTGGGGGCAAATCCACCAAGACCAGCACCGTTCTGGAACCGATGATATAGGCATATAAATCAGATACTCGGGGGCAATTTTCAGGACAATCGATCAGCTCTGTTCCATTCCAGTACGAGATAGACACATAACCGTTGCTGATATCATAAGCTGTCAAAGCACTTACGGTTGTTTCTGATGAAGCTGGGTAATTATCGAAATAGTCGCCAAGATCGTACCGAACTAAATCCATCAATGCATTGGCTAATGAGGCATGGCGGCCTCAAGTTCCAAGTGCAACACTATTGAAGCGTGCTCGGTCCGGCGACGGATTTCTTGAGCACCTCGGCGTAGACTTCCAACGGCGTGCGCCAGTCCAGTGTCTTGCGCGGCCGTGTATTGAGTGAGTCGGCGATCTCGTCGAGCTCTTCCTGACTGTAGACCGATAGATCCGTGCCCTTCGGCAGGTACTGTCTCAACAGCCCGTTGGTGTTCTCATTGGAACCCCGCTGCCATGGGCTATGCGGGTCGGCAAAGTAGATCGCTGTCCCCGTCTTCTGAGTGATCTCGGCATGTTTCACCATCTCTTTGCCCTGGTCATAGGTCATGGACAGGCGCAGAGCGCGCGGCACCTCATTGAGCTTGTCGCTGAAGCCAACAGCCGCCGCTGTAGCCGTGGTGCCATCCACTTTCGCCAGGATCACTAAACGCGTGGTTCTCTCTACCAACGTGCCGACGGCAGAGCGGTTGTTGGCACCCATGATGAGATCACCCTCCCAATGGCCAGGCATCAGGCGGTCTTCAATCTCAGGTGGTCGCAGGTGGATGCTCACCAGGTCAGGAATCTGTTGCCGCCTATCCTTGCCACGGCTGCGAGGGCGTCGTTTGCCGTTACCCTGGCGCAAACAGGCAATCAGCTCCTTCTTGAGCGAGCCGCGCGGCATGAGGTAGAGCGCATTGTAGATGGCTTCGTGCGAGACGTGGCGGTCAGTGTTATCAGGAAACATACGCTTCAGTGTGCGGGCTATTTGCTCTGGTGACCAGTACTTGCGCAGCAGGTAGACCACCAGCTCAAAAAGCTCACCATTGAGAGGTAGCTTCGGGCTACGATGAGGCCGACAGCGGGTCAGTCGGGCTCTGTGTCCAGCGAGGCTAGCGTCATACGCCCCGTCAGGCTTGACTGTATGGCGCACCAGTTCGCGTGAAATAGTACTAGGTGCACGTCCCAGTTGGTGGGCGATAGCGCGAATCGAGTAGCTAACCCGCATCAGCATGATGACGGCTCTGTCTTCAGCAGAAAGATGGCGATAACAGTGAGTCATGGCAATACCCTACCTGATAGGTTAGGTGTTGCACTTGGTCATTGAGACCGCCCATCCCCCCACCATGGTTGTGATTCCAGAAGACCGAGATTTTCCGTGTAGGATGTCAAGGTCGTCGTCAAATCGTAGGTAAAGCCGTCGTACTCAAGTGACGAAATGGAGCTGGCAGCGCTTGCCGTATGGATCATAGAGCTTGTTATACAAGCCAACAGCAATGATGGAGACAGTCCGAAACTTTTGACTTTTGATATCACCTTTTGCCCGCCAAGAGAGTGATGAGGCATGACCCCGTCACAAGTTTATAAAGAATACAGTTCATTAGGGATGAGCGAAGGATGTGCGAGGGATGAGCGAGGGATGAGCGACACCTGTTACATAGCTCTTAAGACCGCCCTGGCCGATTAAAGTGCAATATTTATTTCAGATTATTGAATGGCCCGAGTTTGTAGGCACCTTCAGGCCTTGTACCCTGGATTCAAGTCCCGAAACTTCGATATTAATGAAAGTAATCAGAGGAAGATCACTCGCAGTTAACATATCCACCTGATTGCTGCACTCCGCTTTCTGTTACAAGCTTTTTATCAGAAGCGTCAGAAAAGAAAAAATCTACTCAATGCGATATTGATCTGACGACGTCGAGCCTACAGTACATTCAGCTAAAGAGTAAGTTGTTGAAAATTAAGATATACTTAAAAGAAAAAACCGACGAGAAAACTTTTCCGGATATTTCTTTATAGAAACCCCAAACTACCCGATTTAATAATTCCAATAGCAAGGTTAGATGAAAGTTCGGCCGCATCGGAAGGAAAATAACAAACCATTGAATGGCATACTCTTTTCATAACTCTGGAGTGATTAATGTGCTGATTTATTCCGTGCTTTTATCTCGCAGAACTTTCATGCTCAAATAGAGGTTTAAAAAACTGGCATCCAGTGCAGCATTTAATGGTATTTATTCTATAAATAAAACAGATAGAATTTAATATGAGTAATCCCCCCCTGAATTTAGAATTATTGCAAATAAAAAGCTTGTGGAAACCTTCGCCTTCAGCCAGCATACACTTAGGTCAACTCACTGAAGAGTGATAAGACCCCGAAGAAAAACGATAACTTTACCGTTTTTCGGAAAGAAAGAAAAAGGCAAACCCGTCGAAAGGCGGGGACGCAAAGTCACCGGTCTAAAGGGTGTAATCACCTCAAGACAGCGGGATCGCCTACATCTCCTTTGGGTCCGAGCACGCTTTTCTCATGCCCGCCCTCCATCGCAATGTTCACGGTTCCCCTACTTGGGTTTTAACTCAAACGATTGCCCACGGCAAACCACCGTGGCAATGACTTACAGGGGATAGACAAATGAAATCATCTGCTTTCATTCGCAAGAATTTTCGCCGTACCGTGCTGGCTTCCGTCGTCGCGATTGGGGCGTTCGGGGCATCCAACAGCTTTGCTGCGGCCACTTCGACCACAGCGACGGGTACCGTTATCGTGCCCATCGCCATCGCAAAGTCGGCGGACCTGGTTTTTGGCAAGTTCGCCCCTGGTGCCGGTGGTAGTGTGACGGTCTCAACCAGTGGTGCACGAACAGGTTCGGGTGTCATTCTCTCGAGCGTCGGGTCTTCTCCGACCGCCGCCAAGTTCGACGTTACCGGTGACGGTGCCGCCACCTACAGTATTACCTGGTCCGGCGATACCGAGCTTTCGACCGGTGCGGGCGGAGTGGGGGAGACCATGGCACTGGCAAGAATCAGTGACCTAACCGGCTCCAATGCTACCTCCGGTGAAGTGACATCCGGCACACTCACAGCAGGTGCTCAATCCATCTATCTGGGTGGAGTAATGACAGTGGGTGCAGCGCAAGTGACCGGGGACTACACAGGCAGTGTAACGGCAACGGTAGAGTACAACTAACCGATAACCGGCATGTCGAGCCGGGCGCCAGCCCGGCGACGACCAGGGTGGAGTGCTGAAAGGACCTTTCGGAGGCTCCACCCTGATTTGGCGCTGACCAACGTCAGCGTCACTTTACTCTACCACCAGATCCGCATTACCAGACTCCAAGGATATTGCGATGAACCATAAATGGGCAGTGATCACGGCTGGTGCCTTATTGGCCACTCTCGTTGCTTCCCATGGATTGGCGCAGGACATCGTGATCCAGAATACCCGAGGATTGTCGTTCGGCAATTTCGTGGCAGGCAATGGCGGTTCGGTCGCCGTCAGCCCCAATGGCTTGCGCACTGCTGGCGGGGAGGTGCTCTTGCTCCGCTCGGGCGAGGGCTTCGCCGCCGAGTTTACGGTAACCGGCGATACCGAGGCGACCTATACGACCCAGTTGCCTGGCAACGATTTCGTGACGCTCACGGGCCCGGGCAGCGATATGGTCATCAACGACTTTACCGGTGCTCCCTCCGGGGCTGGCGGCCAGCTGAGTGCCGGCGGCTCCCAGGCCCTGACGGTCGGGGGAACACTCAATGTCGGTATTGCACAGACACCAGGGGATTATACCGGCAGCTTCAGCGTGATCGTGAACTACAACTGATGCATCTCGAGCGCCGCGACCGGGTGGCGCCCGTCGTTCCAAGTGCCATCCGGTACTCCCGAAACAGACGATAAATGGATTCCACCATGATCCCCAAGACCTCGACCCAGAAAGCGCGTGGCATGACGTCAATCTCCCGCTTCACCCTCTGCGCCCTGCTGTTCATGTTGCCGGCGGGCCAGGCATTGGCCCAGTTGATGCTTTATCCGACCCGGGTCGTCTTCGAGGGCAACCAGCGGTCGGCCCAGCTGGAGCTGATCAACAATGGCAGCGAAACTGCCACCTATCGCATCACGCTGGTCAACCGGCGCATGAGTGAAACCGGTGAGTTCTCCGACGTCGCCGAGCCTCTGGCGGGAGAACAGCTTGCCGATAATCTGCTGCAGTACTCGCCGCGCCAGGTGACCCTCGAGCCCGGTGCCGGGCAGGCGGTACGCATCATGGTACGCAAGCCTGCCGATCTGGTGGCCGGTGAGTACCGATCTCACTTGCTGTTCGCACAACAGCCAGAAATCAGCGGAATTCGGAGCATCGAGTCTGGCGCTGGCGAGATAGGCATTCAGTTGACGGCCCTGGTCGGCGCCTCCGTTCCGGTGATCGTGCGTCATGGCGCGACAGACGCCAATGTTGCCTTGACCCAGCTCCAGCTTCAGCGATCCTCAAGCGGATTACCGCTGCTTGCCCTGCAGATGCAGCGCAACGGTACCCAGTCCGTCTTCGGCGATCTGACCGTCAGTTTCACCCCGCGAAGCGGCGCAGAGCAGGTCATCGGCCGTGCCAATGGGGTGGCTGTCTATACCCCCAACCCCCTGCGTCGAGCGGGCATTGCACTGCAACCACCGAGTGGCCTGCCCCTCAGCAACGGCACCCTGCGCGTCACCTACCAGGAACAGGCGGAAGACGGTGGCAGGCTGCTGGCCGAAGCGGAGCTATCGCTATAGCCCCCTTGCTCTACCGCAATGATCCGATACTCACTACCACCCACCGAGCCAGTCACGTCCACCGGACCAGTCAGTTGGTGATGCTGGCGTTGTGGTTAATGCTGCTGGCCCACGCCCCCGTCATGCTAGCCCAGGAGCCGGAAAGCGAACCGGAGTTACTGATCCTGGAAGTGCGCCTGGACCAGTCCGTGCTCTCAGGCGCCATTCCTGCCTATGCGGTGGGCAACCATACCCTGCTGCCGCTGGGCGAGCTGGCCAGTTTGCTGACCATTTCCATCCAGACTCAGCCAGTAGAAGGCGTCGCCCGCGGTTTTATCCTCAGCGAGGATCGCGGGTTCAGCCTGAACCTAGACAACGCTAGCGTGACCCTCGCCGGGAATACCCAGACCTTCGATCCGGCGCTGGTGCTGGCGGAGCCTGACGATATCTATGTCGCGGCGTCGCTGCTCGAAGACTGGCTGCCGCTGACATTCGAGGTCGACCGTGCCAGCCTCTCCCTGCGCGCTCATGCCCTCGAGGCATTGCCACTGCAGGCCCGCCTGGCTCGGGAAGACCTCGGGGGTCGTGCCGGAATGCCTGGTGGCTATGAGGATCCCGACTATCCCCGCCACGAGCAGCCGTATCGCCTGCTGAGCGTGCCCTTCATCGATCAGACGTTGACCACCGAAGTGCAGCACAGCAATAACCGTACCCAAGGTGATACGGCCTATACCGCCTACCTCACGGGGGATCTGCTGGGCATGGAGACCTCGCTCTACTTTTCCAGCGGCCTAAAGAACCCTTCGCCGGAGGTGCGAGCGACATTAGGTCGTCACGATCCCGATGGAGAACTGCTGGGTCCCCTGCATGCCCGTTCGTTTCAGTTGGGCAGCTTCTCGACCCCCAGCGTTGACAACGTTTCCCGCGGAATCGGAGGTGAAGGGGTGACGCTGAGCAATCGCCCTCTGACACGGCCCACCAGCTTCGACCGCCAGACCTTCGAGGGCGACTTGCTGCCGGGATGGGACGTGGAGCTCTATTACAATGGTGCCTTGGTAAGCTTCGCACAGCCTGATGCCGAGGGGCGCTATCGTTTCGAGGATCAGCCACTGAGCTATGGTCGCAATGATTTCCGGCTTATCTTCAACGGTCCCCTGGGCGAGACCCGGGTTGAGCAATACAGTTTTCCCCTGGATCAATCTATGGTGCTCCCCGGTGATTTTCAGTACAGCCTGACCGAGCACCGGGACGACGACGGGCAATCCCGAACCATCGCCCAGTTCGACCTGGGCCTCTCGCGCTCACTGACCGCCTCGGCCGGGCTGATCCGCGCACCGACCGACGGCGAAGAGGAGCTCTATTCCACCCTGGGAGTACGCACCTTCTGGCGGTCGCTGAGTCTCGGCGGGGGCCTTGTCCAGGCGAAGGACGGAGGCGCACTGGCCAAGCTAGATGTCCAGACCCGTATCGGCGGCGTGGCCGTGGACGCGAGTCGCATTCTCCTGACCGACTTCACCAGCGAGGTGTTCACCACCAGTAACGACCCCATTCTCACCCGTGATGCACTTCGACTCACCGGCTCGCTTCCGCTGACTTCTCGCTCGCGCATACCCCTCACCCTGGAGGCCACGCGGGACGAGCGTGAGTCCGGCAGAGCCAATACCGATGTCAGCGCCCGCGTTTCCGCTTATGTGTATCGCACGGCCCTCACCAACACCCTTCGCTGGCGCGCCTCCGATATCAGCGAGGACACGACTGGCAGCCTCCAGGTCAGCCGCCGTGTACGCGATATGAGCTTGCGCGGCCAGGTCGACTACCGGCTGGACGCTGAGAGTGACATCTCCTCGGTGGCGCTCTCCGCCGAAAAATATCTTGCAGACGGCTACCGCGGGGCCCTGGGCATCGCCCACACCTTTTTGCCTCCTGAAACCCGGTACTCCGCTGGCTTAACCAAGAGCCTGGGCCGCTTCGGGTTGGGTGTTAGTGCCAGCTATGTAGACACAGGAGATATCGCGCTAGGGGCGCAATTGTTTATTGCCATGGGCAGGGATTCTCGGCGTTCCGACTGGCGATTCGATGCCCAGCCCATGGCGAACACAGGGGCCGCTTCCGTGCGCGTTTTCATCGACGAGGACAACGATGGCGTAATGGGCAACAATGAGGCGCCGCTGCAAGGTGCTGGATTCAAGGTTAATGGCGTCAAGCACCGGGCCCACACGGATGCGGAAGGTATCGCCTATATCGATCACTTGCCTGTGAAGCAGCATCTCGACATCGCGATAGACACCGCGACGCTGGAAGACCCGCAATGGGCACCGGAAATCGAAGGATTGAGGCTGGTGCCGCGACCGGGCAGCGTAGCCAGCCTGGAATTCCCGGTGCGCATGACCACGGAAATCGATGGCACGGTCTACCTGCTGGAGAAGGGTGTCGAGCGCGGTGTCGGTGATATTGAGCTGGAATTGCTCAACAACCGGCAAGAGGTAGTGGCCCGCACGACAAGCAGCTGGGACGGTTTCTATATTGTGCCAGGCGTCATCGCTGGGGAGTACCAGTTAAGAATTTCACCGCAGCAACTGCAGCGCCTGAGCCTGAGCGATAGCGGCAGAAGAGAGCTGACCGTGTCAGGTGATGGCGACTTCATCAGCGGCATCGATCTGAAGGTATTTCCTTCGTCACTCACTACACCATTAGAACCCGTCGTCGACTTTTTGGATTGAAGTGTTTACCGATATATGAAGTGGCCCCAACCTTCGCACACACATCACACTGCGCAGTCGACCCTGCTTGGATTAGTCGTTCCGCGACCAGTGGCCATCTGAGGCATAGCTGTCAGTACCTTTAAATCCATTTTCTATTGCTATATCAAATCACCTAGCTGTATTTCGACTGAACGACTGCTCTTGGCCGAAACAGGAATACTCATGCATAGGTGCTATCGACCCTGAGCAGCCTTTTAGAGGTTCGTCATATAGGCTCAAAGCTTTCCAATGTTTGTTGTGGTTAAGGTGGCCAATGAATTGCCTGCACATCTATAAATGCATAGCATCTACGGTTGCGATCTTGTGCTGCGCTGGGTAGAGATCGAGAAGCATCAAGCCCCCCTTGTGAATACCAAACCCATTGCGCTAGAGAAGTCATGCTCCTTGAATGGCCACCGCGACGGATTCACGGTGCTCGAGGTAACCAGAGGTTACCTCGAGCAGCCCCGCCTGACACCCATCGATGGGCGAGTATGATAGAGTTATAGAAATCGACGACAGCGTAAAATCACGGCTAGCGCTAACTTGGAAAGCATGGTCTCAGACCTAGCGGCCTTACGAGAAGCTATCCTCGTTGCTAGGCTATCGCCTAAAGAAGTCATAAGGCTCATCCTGAACATCGAAGAGGAGTCTACAAATGCAGCCCTTATCGCCTGATGTTTTGGCTATTCTTCTTCCTCTCGGCATCCTGTGTGCCGCCCTACTCCTCTTTGGGACCGGCTTGGTTTGGGCCCGCTACCGCGATCGCCAAAGCGAGGAAGAACGAGAAAAGATAACTCAAACCATATTGGACCTGGTCGAACTTTGGGCGGGCTCTCGAACCGCTGCCTGGACGTGGTATCGAACATATACAATTTCTGCCTTGGGGGGACTTACAGCCGAACAACTGATTATGCGGGGCAGAGCTAACGACGTAATCGCTTACCTCACCCACATCCGCCAAGGCGGATACGCTTAACGCAGACAAACGCCTCAGGTCCTCTTCTCGGTTGTAAGGTCACCGCTCTGCTTCGAACTACCTTCAGATTCGCCTCGTAGGAGGTGCGCTTGCCATCGGCTTGATAAGCAAAATGATTGGCGAGCAGCCCTCACACACACCCTTTCGGATTGGAAAAACGGATATCTCCGCGCCGCCGACGTCTAGCCATGCCACTGGTCTCGTACGGTGAGGCAGCCAGCCTGTTTCATAAAAAACAACTAAATAAAATTGACTGCCATTTTATTTAAAATAATAACCGCATCCATATTATTTACGTAAATAAATATTAAAAGAAAATAATAAGCCAAAGCTAGTGGCCATAAAACTCTCCAATTTTTTTTGTAGTCCAGGGGTTACGATCATCAAAAAACATGATAAAAGGAGGTGTATAACCCTTTAAGAGAAAGCTAGCCACTTGGCTAGGCAAGGCTCGCCAAGAAAGTAAAACAGGTGTTTTAATGCTAAATGATCGAGGCTCACGACGGGTGTCATTATCTCAAATTGAAGTCAGTCCGCATCTCTCCCCCTCAGTGCTTCGCCTATTCCTAGCGCGCTCATCGTTTTTGCGGGACGTCAAGAGCTTGTCAGATGAGGCATTAAAAATCTATATGATTCAGCACCCTCCTGTTGTATACGGGGCTAAACGAGGTAAGAGCCGCACCCAGCTCATGTGCATTGCTAACCTGTTCCCTTTATACCTTGCCCGGCTTCGCCTAGCAGGAAGCGAAAAGGTTCGCGTCACTTTGGTGGATGCGCCCCTCAGTAAAAACACAGAAGCATTGGCACTTTCTTTAGCGCTAACCTCCGAAACTTGCCATTCACTTCCGCCAAAAGATCTCTCGCATTATATCGTATCGCTATGGGAACACTTAGCCTCTTCTGACCACAAAGCGTTAACAGCCCTGTCGGAAAAATTCAACAGTAAGACTTCCTTCTGTGAGGCCCTCAGTATCAATCGGCGGAACGTTTAAGGGCAGCTAAATTTATGGACAGTAATGCGCAACTCACTGCTCTGCTAGATGAAGTGCTGCAACCCCGCGATGGCTATTTTGCTATTGAGACCATTCGTCCACTTCTGGTCACTACCATTGAAAAACTGGCTGTTATTTGTGACGACGCTTGGGACTCATCAGCACTTGCTCAGCTTGCAGACGCCTTAATGAAGGGAGAGTTAGCACTCACATCACTGCCAAGTCAGAGGGAAAAAGGCATTCATGGCACGCACCCCATCCATGGTGCTTTGTATAAGCTGACAAAAATGCAAGACGATATTGAAGGGCTCAATGATCGTCTTCACTTACTGGCGCACATTATCAATGCGGCGTTTCACTGGCGCACCGATATTCAAGCCGCGAACAACTATTTAAATTTTAACGAAGAGGATGAAAAGCGGCTTAAGAGAACAACTTACCTTAAAACCCTGGAATCCGCTTGCAAAGTTGCCAGGCGTATGGAGGCTGAGTGGCTTGTATATCTCAAACCATTCGATGAGCCAACAGACGAACTTTATAAAAGATGCAGGAATTACCGGGCATACGGAGATAAAAATCAGCAAGAAAAGTATATTACTGAATTAGAGCGTTTCTTTGCCTACGCTCTCAATCGCCGTCAGCCACGCCAAGGTTATCAAGATCCTAGCTCTGATGAAGCGAACAACACATCGCAAGTACAGCGCAAGTACAGCGCAAGCGTCGCTTCGATGACGATCCTGAGGAAAGCTGGAGCGAGACAGCTAATTCAGCGATCACCCTGCCACCCGATATAGATGAAAAAACGAAAAACACGCTGCGTGCTTCCGGGTTATCTACCATGGAAGAGCGCCCAGCGACCGAACTCACCCAAAATGACGCTCCAATCAAAGCCGCGAAGGGTGATAGCTCGCTGCTGGCAGTATTTCGCGCACGCAGCCAGCAAATTTTTCAGGATAAAGCCGCTCAATTGTTACCGGGGCGATGGGAACAGCTAAATACGTTCGACTTTCAGCAATTAAAAAGCCAATTAGAACAAAAGAAACCCGCTCTACGTCAGCGACTTGAGTGTGTAATCGGACTGCTATTAATCACGGGCCGTAGCCTCGACAGTGTGCTGGACACGCAGATCATAAAGCGCCTTGAGCGAATCCCACAGGTCATTACCGACCAGGCTATTTACATTCTATCCAATGAGCCCGCTTGCTGGGTATCAGGGGTTTATCGACCAGAAAATAGTCGCCAATTGACAGGCGATTGGCCCGCTCACATGCGCACCACACAAGACCGCCTAGCACTACCCATCCCGCTAATATATTGGCGACTCATAAAGCAAAATGTACTCGAAGTCGCTATAAGAGTTAATAAGCGCTCTGTGCCGCTGTTTCCAAAAGATTATCGGGAAGACTTGAGAGAGGAGATGAAAGCCCTGCTCTCTGAGGCAAACCGCAACACTGGGTCACGGTTAACTGTCCATCGATTAGGAGCCCACCTTTTCAATACGCTCAACCAGGGTGACGCTGATTTAACAGCGGCATGCCTCATAACCGCACGTGTTCCCTCATTCGGTCAGCAGGCTTCTCTTTATTATTATGCCCCGCACATGAAACGTCTGGAACAGCACTATATTCACGCCATGGAGACCATCAGGCAGCAATGGACGCCCAGCTCTCCATCATCTGTTGCTGAGCCTTCCCATGCGGCTGCGTACGCTAATGCTTCCTCTGATTCAGCCCACCATGTGGGATCCAACCTAGTCCCCACAACAACATACGTAAACGGCCTTGTCGCCAGCATGCAACAGCAGATTAAGGCCGCGAAAAAGGGCTCTACGTGGACTGCCCTTTGCAGTGTGCACAACGCTTATGTGGCGTATACCGTAGCCATGCTGATGTTCTCGACAGGCTATAGAAGCGTCCGTGACCCGCTGCCAAGCTGGGATAATATTTCATTATCGCGGCGCATCATTGTCATCGCGGACAAAACCGACGACCAACAAAGCCATGCGCGTTTTCTGCCGCTGACCAGCCTGATGGTTGAGCAGCTGCAGCACTATCAACGCCATCGAGAAGGAATAATCGAGCGTTTATCGTTTTATCTTCAAAACAGGTGGGATACGCCGTTCATGTTCCTGGATCACTATGGCAATCCAAAAGAAGTCACCCCGACCCGGCTACATGACCAGTTACAGTGGATCGACAGCCCCCCTTTAAATATCAACCGCCACTTTTTGCATACGCGATTAAAAGAGAGCGATTTATCGTCGGAAGTCGTCGATGCCTTTATGGGTCACTGGGATCCAGGCCAGGAGCCCTGGGCCAGCTACTCGACATTTTGCCCTCGTGAGTATCAGGCCCTTATCGCGTCAGTCATACAACGCTTGATGGTGCAGCAAGGCTGGAAGGCATTAAAAGGAGCCTTGCTGTGAGCGACAAGACTCTCTGGTCTGGGTGGCGACTACCGCAGCCTCAAAAGAAGACAAGCGACGGCCAAGAAGAGCGCCGCTATCAACGCGACCGTGAGCGGTACCAGTATCTAATGGGCCTTCTCGAAACATTAGAACAAAAGGTACCCGGTTCCATGGAAGGCAAACCGAACCTCTCTTTTTCAGACGCAGATACCACGGCGGTATTTGAAACTCTGCACCAGAACACGCCGCCAAAGGCGCTGCGCAAGACGCACAATTTTCTAGTGAGAGGTCTGGAAAACGGCCATAAAAATCTGAAATGGCGCGTGACGATACCGAGCCCATTGGTCACTAACGCCCGCAAGCCGCCTGCCGTCACCACGGCGTCTTTTTCTGAACTGCATCGCTGGGATGCCCTGGTAGCCGTGCATGACGCAGCCTTGCCCAGTGTGGAAAAGCTTAGCGACATTGCGCTGCGAAAGTGGATGGTGGGGCGATGGCTATTTCAATTGGTCCGGGAAGGTGCGGTGCTGAATAAGCACCACCTTGAACAGCTACCTAAAGCGTTTGAGCAAGGCATCTCCTTTGCGCCTGGCACTGGCTTTGTCACCTTAACGGACTGCATTCAGTCGGCTAATGCGGATGAGGAAGAACAGGAAGAAGCCGACGAAGCATTTAGTGGTAATCCACCTTCCGAATCGAATACTGAAACACCCATCGACAAAGAGCTTCGATTTAAATACCGGCGACTCTGTTTGAGTCCGATGAGTCAGTTGCTACTCCTCATTACCTATCAAGCCATTGGCAAGGCATGGCCGCAAACCGCTTCCAACAGCCTGGTATCTGTCGAGCAGTGCTTGATGGTGTATATCAAACACATTGCCGATAGCGCGCCAACAAGCCTCGCCGCCCTGCTTACGATGGCTAACACAGCGTCGGCACTGGATATGCCACCATTGTTGGTACACTACGCAAGCAAAGCCGACTCATCGCTCTCGTTACGTCCGTCCTCATGGCAGCGCTTGCTGACTCGCAGCGTATTACCCAACACACTAATCGACACCCACGACGATAACGTCTACCTGGACTTCCAAGCCACTGACCAGGTCAGCTCTACTCCAGTCGACCAATTACAGCAGCTACGTCAGTTGCAGCATTGTTTTTCCGCTTCTTTGGTGGGCCACACAGGCCGACGTGAAGCCATTGCCAATATCGATGCATTTCTGGCGGTGTCGAACAGTAATGGTGCCATGGTGACGCTGCTCGCCAAATGGTGCCTAAAGCTGATGCAAAAGGGGGGCCGCGTTAAATCAAAGCTCGTCGCCCGTTCGGCTGAAACTTACTTATCGACCATTGCACGCCCGCTAGTAGCGCACAGCCAAACCTTCGGTGACGTACTTGCTGCCAGTGCTGATGAGTGGGAAGCGCTGTATGAAAACGTGCTAAACAGTGCCAAAACCCCCGCTTCCAGAGCGAAAATGCAAAATCGTCTTATTGATTTTCATCATTTCCTCGTTGATACCCTCGCAATCCCCCACATCGATCTGGAGAGTGGCAATACAGCAAAACAGCGTGTCGACGTCAACATCGTCACGCCTGCCGAATTTCGCCGCGCTTTGGCACTGATTGAAGCCTCACAGCAGCCCGAACGCTTTCGCACCATGCAAAAACTTGCGCTTATTCTTGGTTACCGTCTCGGGGTCCGCCGCAGCGAATGCGCCGGGCTTCAGATAAAGGATGTCGCCTACCTATTTGATAACGATGCTTTCGAGGGTGAGGTCATCATTCGATCCAATGAATACCGCAGAGGCAAAAGCTACTCGGCAACACGACGCTTGCCACTGTGGTTATTGATGCCTGAAGAGCGACAGGAACTGATCAATTGGGTCCAACGTCGCCAAGGTGAGATCACCACCCAACAGACTACCAAACAGCTGCTGTTCTGCCGCAGCGGAAATGGGCGGTTGCTGCTGGAAGATAAAGCCCTCTTTCATCCCATACAAACCGCTTTGAAAACGGTCAGTGGCGATAACTCACTACGCTACCACCACCTGCGGCATAGCTTTGTGACTTTTACGCTGATGTGCCTACTGGAGAGTAATTCAGGCGAGATATTACCCAACGTATGGCGACTGGATGACTGCCGTAATATAGCAATGCCAAACGCTAAGGCCGACATTTCTGCGTTAGCCGGTCTTGCGCCTCAAGACAGGCCCTCTCGAAAACGGCTTTGGCAACTCGCGCTTTGGGCAGGGCATGCCAGCCCCGATGAAACGCTTAGCTCGTACACTCACTCTCTCGACTGGATCCTTGGGCAAGACTTGCGTGAACGTTTTAACCCCACCCTCAGTATCGACCAACAATTCGCGCTACTGAATTTTCCGACGAAAACAGCGCTGAGCAGTTGGCGTAACCGACGCGGACTCAAAGGACAGACGCAAGCCGGTGTGCTACTCCAATATCTTCAGGATGAGTGGCAGCCATATCTGGCAGATGACCCGTTGGAGCAAGAGTGGCGATCTTACCAACCACCATCCGAGAATCCTCTCGATAACCCCCTGGGGGCTGCGTTCGGCTGGCCCGAAGCCACGACGATCTATCAAAGCCTGCGACTCGTCGAACAACAAGAGGTGCAAGGCGTAGCGCTTGATGACGCTATTCATCGAACAGCCAAGCGGTTTGTGCTCGACGCTGAACAGCTGTATCTCTGGATGGAGAATGGCGAAGCATTGATGCAGCGTAAAACACGGCGCACCAATCAGCAGTTTAGTCGCGAAGACAATCGCCATGACCGTGCTCGTCGCGTGGCCTCGCAACGTATCTATATGCCAGAGCTTAAACGCTGCATGGCACCGCCTATTAAGCCTGCGGTATTAAGAGAGGCCGGGCAGTTTTTTCACCGCCTGCTCGACTGGCACCAGTCACAGCCTGAGACCGCAGAAAAAAGCCTGGTGACGTTGCGCAATCACATGCAGCGCAGCACCGGGCAGATCGAGCTCCCCGATGCCGACGCCATTAACAACGTCCGTGAACTGTTGCGTCCATTGCGCTGCTTTCAAAGTGTTTATCTCGTTGTCGAGGTCGAGGCAAAAGCCAACGAAAAGGACATCAAACGCCACTGGTCCAACGCGACCGACATTTCGCACAAACTCATTGAGTTGACGCCAACGCCCTCACCGTCTGGCCAAACGCGGCATTGGTATGGGAACGCCAATCTCAAAATAACGCGGGGGCACTACAAAGATCGACAACAGCCACTATGGGAAGCCGTTCGTTTTGCAGCCTTTATGACGAAGTTGGTATTGGGTCTGGGAGACGACATGCAGAAAGACGGAGAAACAATGCCTGATGGCCATGCCCAGTCTGAAAGATTGGGTGGTGAGCCTGGTGACTGAGCATATTCCGCTTGAAATTCTAAGAGGACGGACGGTTATGTACCCCACCATTGCCAGGTGGCGAAGTGGAAAAACAAGACACGATCGGCCGTACCAGGGACTTGCTGCAAGGCTTTTCGCCAGAGCTATCCCTATGCCCACGGTTGTTGCACTGCCTAAGGAGTTGCCGGCGCCTGAACCATAGGTCCGTCTACGGCAACACGGTTGCGCCCCTTGATCTTGGCTTGATAGAGGGCCTGATCAGCACGGAAATAGAGATGATCGAAGGATGCGTCATCGCGAGTGACGGTGGCTAGTCCCAGGCTGACCGTCACAGCAACGGGCACGCCAAACTCTTGGGGAGATAACGACTCCACTCGCTGACGTATCCGCTCAATGACCTCACGCGCACTTTCAGTATCGGTTTCAGGCATGAGGACGCAGAACTCTTCACCACCAAGGCGAGCCACCACATCTGCCTTACGAACCTCGCTAAGCAGGGCGCCAGCAACGACTGTAAGCACTTGATCGCCTGCCGGGTGGCCAAAATCGTCATTCACGCGCTTAAAGTGATCAAGGTCGAGAAGCGCCATGCTCAGGGGGTGGCCACTGCGCTGGCTCTGTTCGAATAAGAGCTCGGTGAAATTAAACATGTAACGACGGTTGCCTAACCCAGTGAGCTCATCCATCAGGCTGAGCCTAAGTACTTTTTTATGCTGATGATGCAGGCGCACCAATACCAGCATAAGACAGCCAACCAGGAGAAGAATGACAAGGATCAGAAGGGCAATGCCAAATGCCAAGCGCTCCATCACAATCCGCTGCTTGGCGGCTTCAGCATGCAGTAGATGACTGAGTCTGCTATAGGCTTGAGCCATTTCATTTTCAATGGCGAAGCCTTGTTGAATCAGGTCATCTGGCGGCGCACCTGCGGCAGTTTCTCCCAGCGCTTGTCGCAGGCCAGGCAGCTTATCTCTCACTCGCTCCAGGCGATGTAAAGACGCTTCATAATCGGCTGCTGTGAAGCTGGTTTTGCTGAGTCCGAATTGAACACCTTCGATATGCTGTGGGATACGCCAAAGCAGGTTGTCGAAGCGCTCTATCAGTTCGCTGTCCTGCGGATGCTCGCGGAACTCTTCCAATGCTGAACGCAACAGAACAGTATGCAACTGCGGGCGTATTACATCGGCAACGACTGCCGTGTAGTTTGACCCAAGATGCTCGCGTACCTGGTACAGGTAGACACCTGTTGCGATAGCGCAAATGCCTGCCAACAGGGTGAACCCAAGTCCTAACTGCCAGCCAAGTGGCCGGTTAGAGCGCCAGTTCATTGTTGAACGTAGATATCTTTAATCGACCAAATCCATGAGGTCATGCTCACGGTGCCCGTCTCAACGGCGTCGGCATCGGCGGGAATGAGTAACATCGTCGGGCCGAACTCATCTCTGGTCAGCGTATCGCCGTCCAGCCTTGTGGCGAGCATATAGCGTTTGGCTGTACGGTCGTCAGGCGTTAAAAAGGTCGTGTAGTCATCGTGAGCCACGAACCGTAACGTCGCAACGTCATCAATGCTCTCGGCCTTGAGAAAATCGTCCAGCCAGACACCCGCAAATCGCCCTTGGGGCCCTTCAAAGTGTTGTAGTGATACCTCGTAGAGCGGTGATTGCTCAATCTCTGCACGACTGATGGACCAGCGTTCCTCGGCACTGTGCAGTGTGAGAACAGGGCTCTCATCCTTTGACGGCGAAAGTGAGCTTGAGGTTACGTATGCCTCTTGGGCGGATGCTGCAAACGAAGTGGCAGCAAAGGCAACCATGATTAGTATTTTCCGAATGGAGCTTAACATCCCCGATGTCCCTTAATTTTTATTTGGAATAACATACCGCGTCTATGACAAAGCCGTCTAGTCAGGCATTGATACCTATAAAATTATCCCCACTGCCCAGCTAAAAGGGGGTGGGGATAAGTTGGATCTTGAGCCTCGACCTTGTCCTAGTCGTTTCGTATCTTGTAAGCGTTGATGAAGCACAGCTTACAGCTGGCAAATCGCGCCCACGTGGTCGTCACTTGCACATGCTGACCCATTTTAGGCACGCCTTGCGCCGTTAAGTGGCGGTCGGTGAGGAAGAAGCGGTAGTTACCCTTGGGGCCAATCAAGTAAAGCGACCATACACGATGCTGCATCAACCACTCGGGGCCTTCGACGCCAGCCACATACAGCTCGCCCTCAAACTGACGCCCAGCCTTATCGGGTGATACTTGCTGTGTTACTGCCATGCTTGATCCTCCCAGGCCCACAATGTGCGCTCCAACTCCGCGAGCAAGTGCGGAATGGCTTGCCGGTTCGCGTCCAGGTTCAACTGCTTGAGGGTGTTACTCACCCACGTGGCAAGCGCCTCCAGGTTGGTGGCCTCATGGCCAGTCCCAAGCCACATGACCAATGCATCTCCCTTCGCCAAGTTCGTTGCAGCTGCCAGAGACTCCGCTAAACGACGCTCGACACGCCGGCGATTTTTACCGGCCATGGTCACGTGCAGCGTGCGCTCGATACCAGTATGCGCCATCACCACATTATCCAGGTTTTTCATCGTCGTCTCCTAAGCGCGTTCTTGATTCAGCATGCGTTCGAAGGCAGAGCCGTCCTGACGCGTGAGGTTGGGTACAAAGCGTGAGTAAACACGGAAGAGCATTTCGGTGGTGGTATGACCCATCTGCCGAGCGATCCACTCTGGGCTCTCGCCCGCGGCAAGCCACAGCGTCGCGGCGGTATGGCGTGTCTGATACGGCCGACGCTTGCTCAACCCCAGCTCTGTTAACAACGGATACCAAATGCGCTTGGTGACGTTATGGTGCGATAGCGCGGTGCCTTTACGCGTTGCAAAGACCAGGCCTGTTTTGCCCGTCACTGCAAATTGCGCCTTAAGCGCATCAAAGACTGGTTGAGACATGTCGATGGAACGGAAGGAGCCATCGGTTTTGGTCGGGACAAACTGGCCGCGTACCAGCGCTTGATGAACGAGGATTTGGCGACGGGCAAAATCGACATGCTCCCACGTCAGACCGTCGATTTCGCCCGTACGCATGCCGGTAAAGAAGCGCACGATGTAGTACTGACGGTAATCGTCACGTACGTTATCGATAATGCGCTGCACTTCCTCCAGGGAGAACGGTTCCACGTCCGTGCGTGGCACATTGAGCGATTTAATCCCGCGGTATGGTGAGCTAAACTCGTAGCGGTCGGCGGCTTCATTCAGCATCATGCGCAATGGCGTCATGATGTGGTTGATACGACTGGCAGAGAGCTTCTTGCCGCTCCGGGAGTTAACTTTGGCGAGTGATGCCCGGAACTCAAGAATTTCTGCACGGGTGATGCTGCCGACCTCTTTATGCCCTAATGCTGGCAAGATATGGCGATCCAAACAGCCCTGCACTGTGACGATCTGCGACTCACGCCATTCGATTTCTTTCTCCGCAAACCACGTCTCTGCAAACTGCTTCAGCAATGGCGTCGCCTGATACCCCCCGACGGCCGTCAGCGCGCGTTTGCTTAGCGTCTTCGCTCGCGGGCTATCCGGGAAGTAGCGCCCGTAATCAAACGAGCCCAGCGTAATCTCCGCTTCGATCTTCTCCAGAATTCGCTCTAACTTCTTACGGTTGGCAGCGGTGTTATCCAGAGAGGTCTGTTCGCGGCAACGTTTTCCTAAATAGCGGAAGTCGAAGTAGAGCTTGCCGGTTTCTTGGCGTGCGGCGATTTTACCCATGACACACACCTCCTCCCGCCATCGGTACACCGATGCTTTCCTCTTGCGAATGCAGTTGCATATCACGCTCGATGGGCTCCCACAGATATAGAATCTTGCGGCCGCCAAATGGGCGGATGTAGTGAATACCTTCCAGCAACACGTCGTCTTTTAAGCACTCACGAATGGTGCGCGCATCGTATTTGATACGCTCAGCAAGCTCACCCGTTGTTAAGTAGTGAATAGACATCTTATGTCCTCTTTAGTGGCTTTATGTAGCTTACACGCTACATAATAGACATCAGAAAGATGCTGTCAAGCGACTTTTGTAGCTTCTGCTCAACATAAGATGCGGGGGAACGAAATATTTGTTAGGATGCGGTCAGTTAAAAAAGGGCACAGCCATGATTCGATTTCGCTTAAAAGAGCTGCTCGCAGAGAAAGGTTTTCAAGAAAACCGGCGGGTTACGCTTGATGAAGTGTCGCAAGCCACAGGTATCCATAGGACGACACTATCAAAAATCGCTAATCAGCGTGGCTATAACACCGGGACTGAAAACGTAGACCGGCTTTGCGAGTATTTTGAATGCAACGTCGCAGACATCATCGAATACGTCCCTACACCCGATAAGTCTGAACCAACTGCATAAACAATGGAGTAGTTCATACTAAGATGCCACTTATCTCAACTAATTGAAGAAAAGAAGCCTAATTTCTTTAACGAGCCCGTGAAACCGATAACAATTGAGAAGCTTACTACGAATCGGCAAACTGCTTATAATTTGAAGTTTGATAGGGAGGCGGTCTCATTGGACAGATTTTTAAATTTGACCTAAATCCCTGCTGGCGCGGCTTTCTGCTTAATACCTGATTGCATGCTCACGCCAACGCCGTCACGTCTAAAATCAAACATATTCATCTTGAAGGTATTAATTGTCACTTGGTCATTGCCACTCGAATGTGCAATCAATCGATCGTATCGTTCGTTATAGGGTGCCATGGCGTAGGAGCCACCGTATTCGCCGGTATTTACCAGAACAACATGCTGGTACATGTGGTAGTGAAGCGCCTCAACCATTGAATCAAAGGTATTCACATCACGATTGAGTGCCGGAATCATAAGAGCGTGGGATTTGTCACGCAGGTCTGCACTCAGCGCTATATCTGTGGAATCGAAACAGATGGCAGCCGTGAGTGTAAAGCCTGGGGCAGTTGGAAAAGCTGGATGTGCAAGCTCTAGCATGAGCTGATATGGGCGCCACGGTTGAACTTTCATCTTTGTTTCAGATGCAGTCATGTGGTGCTTTCCCTGCAGTCTTCGGATTTCGTTCTTGTTCCCATTGTGTTTTCTGGGTACTACCCAGACGGCACAATTATTTGGGCCCTTCACATTTGACTGATTAATAAATCCAAGCCCCGCGACAACAATCGCATGGGTTTTTCGGGAAAGGTGAATCAGGATGTCCATGTCATCTTCATGAACAGCCAACTCAGGTAATATGATTAGATCAATGTTTTGTTCCCGCTCACCATTGGTTGGCTTCTCAATATGCTGGGCCTCGATATGCTTGGTTACGAGTTTTGCAACTCGTGCCAGATGTTTCCGATGTTTTACCCTAAACTCGGGAGCGTCTAAATATAGGCCATGCTCAACAAAGTTCTTTTGTAGTGGCATCTTCGTTTGAACCATGGCTACAACCAAGCTACTTTTAGAGGGGTTCCAATCGGGTGAAATGAGCTCAGGAAGACCTGGCATGCCGGATTGCTGGCAGTAACATTCTTTGAGTTTGGCGAGCCGCTTTTCAACTAACGTTCTAACATTTTCAACGGTTAGTTCAGTCGGCCAAGGGTACCCATGGTCATTAATACGGATACCGGGCCACTTGAGCATTTTTGATAACAAAGTGGTAAGCCAGCCGGAGAACTGAGCGGCTTCACCCGCTAAAGACTCTGGCGTGGTCAGCAGGCCAATTTGCCTTTTGTACTGAGTTGACTTGAGGCCACGGTAACCTGTTTTCGGTGAAATGGTTTGCCCAAAACCTGTAGGATCACCAGAGCCTGCTAGTACGGCACGAAGACAGAGAGCTATGCGTTGAAGAACAAAGGTATCGTCATGCTCAGAATATAAATGCTTTGTAGCCTCTGTAAGTGTCGAATTGAATTCGATCTCAATCAACAGGGCAGAGTCAAAAACTTCGTAGGTAGGTGGAGCTGAAAATTTTTCAAATATTACTTTTGTCTTTGCTAAGTCGATAACGTCGCTCCGCTCGGCTTTTTGAAAGTCGGCATTTTTCTTTTCATCAAGCAGCGCCTGCATCAGTTTTAGCGCCATTATCTCATTATCAAAAGGGTTGTCCGGTCGCGAGATAAGTTTGTATAGCGGTGTGGCAGATTTAATTTCTACAAGTGGTTTGGCTGACGGTCGGATGCCGATATAGAGCTTTTCAACCAGCTCAGGCACCCCGATTTCATCAAGCCATTTATACCTCAAAGGCCGGGCATGGAGAATAAGAGAACGGAACAGCTCTGCATCCTGAATGGCTATTAGCTCCAATACCTTTTTCGCATCTTCCAGCTTCTCCAACAAGCTTGCAGATGCTCGGAGAAGCGGCTTCGCATCTCCTATTAGCTGACTGGCAATGAGGATCCCTGCTGAGATATCTCGTGTTACCAAATCATTAGGGAGGGTGATATTCCGGAAACCTTTAGCAAGCTTAAAAATATAGTCGTGAAATGAACAGCCAGAGCTAGTTTCGAGTGTTGTATCAAGTCGCACTAACAACAGGAATCGAGCTTGAGCAGCCAGAAAGTCAAACCTTTTAGAGTTACTCTTTTCAGATGAAGCAGAAGCTACATCTTCTTCCGAACCGTTTGAGGTGCTTAGGGTTTTCGTAACGCTAGTAATAGCTATCGCCGAAGTTTGCAGTCGTTCAAAAAAACCATCAACATCGGCATGAGCTGGAATTGCCTGTCTGTCTTTCCGATGAATAACAGTAGCTGCATGCCTGAAAATTTCTGCGAGGCAATAATTTCCAATGGCGGCTTGCTTAATTGCTTGTTGCTCAGATATCTCAAGGGAGGAAGTGTGGGGTAGGTTTTGTAGGTAACCAATTTGTTCTAATACCGGCTCAAGCAGTTTAGTCCCTGGATACAGCTCAAGACCTTTCTTGAGCAATAAAGCCAGTGCGGGGTCGCGGCTCCAGCAGGCGACCAAACGCCGACCGAGTCTTTCCTGCAAGTAGTCCCACTCTCCGGGTATTGTGTGGCCGTTTTCATCGATCTCACGGGATGTGAAATGACGAATATTATTTAAAAGTCTTGATATTTTGTTTGCTGCGAATCTTTTAAGTGTGTCTTCACGAATATCAAAGATATCTTTTTCTATTGCAGCCAGCCGATTGAATCGTCCTGAGCCGTTGCTTTGATCCTCTGAGGTTCCACTCGATAAGGCGAGTAGCGATTCCAGTTGTCCAAGATGAATCTCCACATCCTCGTGTGATACTGGGCCTGACACATTGGTTTGAATATCTTCTAGCGTCTGAGAGATACCAATAGATTTACCTCTGAAAATTTCAACCTTAGTTTTCTTTTTATTAGCCTCAAGGTTCAGGTAATTTAGCTCAGATTCTATATTGTCTATTATTGCTAACTTAATAACGTCCAAATGATTATTAGCTTTTAAGCTATCTACTGAAATCTTTTCTTCCAGCTTTTCCCGATTAGGCCCTATCAGTACAAGGCGCATATCATCAACATAGCGGCAGTAATCAACGAGTCTTATGTCACCTTCATCACTAATAACATTTCCTATTAAGCCCTTCATATGCTCATCAAAATTAGCCATATAGATATTTGCTAGAAAGCCCGATGCAACCAATCCTTGAGGCAATCCTAATGGGGCTATCGGTACACCTTCGGAGAAGCACACTTCTCCGAAGGTGGCTTTAGCCAATGACGACCAGTCCCAATCTTTAAAAGCTCTAAGGACGTTACCTAAAGTCGCCTCATCGATTTCTTTAATAGACCCTTGCTCTCGCGCCAGCTCCTTAATTTTGTCTATCAGTATCTGCCGGTCGATACGATCGAAAAACTGAGATAAGTCGAGCTCAAGTAGATATACCTCTTCCTCTTCTGACTTTTCTTGCAGCACTTTTCTAGCAAAGTGATAAGGCCGTTCGAGGAATTTACGATAGTCAGTAAAATACTTACTGTAAGTGGTAGTTGCACCGTAGCTGTGTTCAGCTTTGTCAGCTTCGTATCGGCAATAGAGTCGGTTGCCGTAGCTGACAACGCCTTTTTCATGGGCCTTCTTGTATTCAGTTGATGGGTCACCCTGCTTGGTTTCCACTTCGTCCGCGAGGCACATCATAACGAGCGTCATAATTGTCTGTTCACGGATGCCTATGTGGGCCAAAGGTCTTAGCTTCAGGAATTCTTTATCCTCATCCTTCTGTTTATTGTCGGCTCTCTTAGCTTCCTCGCCTGATTTCTTGGGCTGCCAAATCAGCTTGTAATCAGCGCCCCCCGCAGAGTCGATGTGATCAACGAACTCCCATGAATGGGTTTTTGGTGCAGGAACGAGTTCAAGGGGCCTGAATACCAATTCACTCTTAATGGCTTCAACCCATTCACTACAGCGGTTCGGTAAGTCGATGGAGGACACATCGAGCTCGAAGTTATCTGCATACCAGTTCGCTGTGCGGATATAGTCATGGGCCTTCTTCCACGCAAGCGCCATGAGCAGTGGATCTGTGAGGCAATCGTCATTCAGAACAAGCTTGTCGTACCTTTTATCAAAAACCGGCATCACGGTCTCCTTCGCAGAGTCCTTGCCCCACCACCGCCCCCGCTAGCTGGCAGTGGGTTTCTCTATCTTGGTTCAGGCGTTCTTTGAGCTGGTTGCAATGGGCCATAAGTTCATCAACTTTTTGGACGATCCTTGTCTGCTCTTCAAGCGGGGTGGGCGTTGAAAGCTCAAGCTTACGATACTCAGCCGACTTAAGCATCCCGTGCTAGGCTGACGTAAACTAAGGTGATGGGCCTTGGGAGGGAAAAATGAAAGTTATCGAAAAAGTAGAAATTGATGCCGTCACCGATGTGGTTTGTGATGTATGCCTTTCCTCAACCCGCGTAGCGGATGAAGGGCTTGAATTTGCCACACTTCAAGCACAGTGGGGCTATGGGTCTCAACACGATGGAGAGCGTTACGAATTGCATCTGTGTGAAAGCTGTTTCTTCAGCACCTTGGCTTACTTTAAGCAGGAACGTCGTGTGCAAAACTTATTCAGCGAAGATGGCTGTGCTGAGGTAATGAAAGCAGATGGCATCTTGGGCCTAGTGGCTACCGATGACTATTTCCGTGATCAAGATAGCAAGACAGCAGATAGATAGTCGCACCATGCATTGTTGCAAAGCGACAACTGACGACCTGAGCGGACATCTCGGCAGAAGCGGACATATAAGTTCAACAATCCCGCGTCCGGGCTCGACTGGTCTTGTTCTTATGCCTACGCAGGTAAAGTCATGTGCAAGGGGCATTGCGCCACCTAGCAAAGAAATCCTTTCTGTTCTCAGGTAATCGCCATGGACGACTTAGTAATAACGCATTCGGATGTTTACCAAAGCTGGCAAAACCATCTATTCAATTTTAGATTGGACGACCCTAAGACCAATACGTCTGGTCTACGAAAGCCACAGCTAGCCGCACTTTACGCGACCCTTGGTCATCTGGTGGTCGAGCCCGCCGCTACGGCTACCGTGGTCATGCCCACCGGCACAGGGAAAACCGACACAATGCTCGCGCTGATCATTGCCGCGAAAATGAGTCGTACACTGATCCTGGTACCGTCAGACGCCCTCAGAACTCAACTGGTGAACAAATGCGCTGAGATGAAAACGCTGCGTACAGTCGGGGCAGTATCGGACACGGCGCGCAATCCTATTATTGCTGCCATTGATTCGAAGCTGTCGGAGGCGCAGGTTGCTGAATTGGCCACTGCCAACATCATTGTGGCCACTCCCCAGGCATTGTTGCTATTCGAAAATACCGCTTTGGATTCGTTAGTGAACATGTGCAGCCACTTGATGATTGATGAGGCTCACCATGTCGTGGCAGCCAGTTGGAACCGAATCAAAATAGCCTTTAGGGGCAAACCTTGCATTCAGTTCACTGCGACGCCATTCCGGGAAGATGGTTTGGCTTTGACTGGCAAGATCATCTACAACTACCCGCTCCGGGATGCGCAGCTTGATGGCTATTTCAAGGGTATCGAATTCCATCCGGTACGGGAGTATAACCTCAAGCTGTCGGACCAGGCCATCGCAGATAAGGCTGTTGAGTTGCTCCGGGCTGACCTCAAGACAGGTTATAACCATTTGATGATAGTTCGGGCCAAGTCGCACAAGCGGGCTACAGACTTGTTTGAGATTTACAAGCAGTATCTTGACCTGACGCCAGTTCTGATTCATAGCAAGGTGCCAAACCAAGCCAGAGTGATGGCAGATATCGTCAAGAAAAAACACCGGATCATCGTCTGTGTAGATATGCTTGGCGAAGGCTTCGATCTGCCCGAGCTTAAAATTGCCGCCATTCACGATCAACACCAAAGCCCTGCCGTAACACTTCAGTTCATTGGTCGGCTGACTAGGGTAGATGCGGCTCTGGGTGATGCCAAGTTTGTGGCCAACATCGCTAACCAGAAGACCGACCACCAAATGGCAGCCCTTTACAAAGAGAGTGCTGACTGGGGGGCAGTCATTCGCGATGTGAGTGAGCAAAAAGTCAGCCGGGAAATTGCGAAGGCGGACTTTAACGAGCAGTTTGCCGACGGTGATGATGCCCAGGTGATTTTTGGACTGAACCCGAATCCCAAAATTAGCGCTGTAGCATATCGCGTCTCCCCTAAAGACTGGACTCCACAGCGTGCGCAAGGCCTGAATGGGCGCAGGGAAACACTGCAGTACATTTCGATCAACGATCAGTCCGATACAGTCATTGCCGTGACCCGGCGAGAGACTTTGGTTGGGTGGGCTCAGACCGAAGAAATTATTGATACCAACTGGAATCTGTATATCGCTTTCTACAACGAGATGCAGGAAACCCTCTTTGTTCACACCTCAGGTGACGATACTCAGGCAACTCGCTTTCTCAATCTTGTTGCCAGAGACTCACGTCGCATCAATGGTGAGCCGACCTTCCGTACACTCCACGACATTCAGCTGATGAAGCTGCAGAACGTCGGCCTTTCACGCGCCCGGAAAGACCTACGCTTCACGATGCATGTGGGACGCGATATAAATCAAGTAATCAGCGACATCGAAAAGGGCAATGCTACAAAATCCAACATCTTCGCTACCGGTTTTTGGGGTGGAGAACGAACTACCGTGGGCTGCTCGCACAAAGGCAAGATTTGGGAGATGAATTCCTCTCCGATCAACTACTGGATCGAGTGGTGCAAGCGCATGTCGGTCAAACTCAATGACAACACCATCGACCCTGCTGATGTACTCAAAAATGTTATGCGTGTTGACCAAATCAAGGGCTGCTGGCCAGAAGGCCTGTTTTACGCCGACTGGCCTGAGTCGATCGCGATTGAAAACGAGCAAAGGATCTCGCTGTATTTTCGGGGAGAGACGTTCAACTTTCTCGATGTCGAGCTTGGTAAACCCCATTACAGTGGCGCACGGACGTTGTATATCCCCGTCTTGATCGCAGGTAACGATGGTGGGGAGCGTCGCCTTACTTCCATCGCTATCGATTTGCTGGAGGACGGATACAAGACCTCCTGCCCGGGTGCGAAGATTCTTTGTCCACACGAAATGCCCCTAGATTCCTATCTAGATGCAGAACCACTTGTATTACTCAAGGTCGACGGCTCCATGGTGCAGGGCAACTACCGTCATTACTCGCTCAACAGTATGGATGTCAAACTGCCTGTCAGCTTGCTTGAACCTTGGAATTGGGGAACGACGAAAATTCATCAAGAGTCCATGCGTCCGGAGAGACGTGAGGACTCTGTACAAGGCTTTACCTTTGCAAAGATCGCTGATGACTACTCAATCGTCTTCAACGATGACGGTAAAGGCGAAATCGCTGATCTAGTGGCAATTCGAGAAAGCAAGGACGTCATCTACATTGACCTCTACCACTGCAAATTCTGTCCGATGACTAATGGCGTGGCCGCACCCGGGGCGCGCGTTGCCGACGTATACGAGGTATGCGGTCAGGCGTCGAGATCGGTAAAATGGGTCCACACCGCTGATAAGTTCTTCAACCGACTGATGGATCGCTACCAGAAATCATTGCTCAATGACTTCGATAGAATCCTGAAAGGCACGCCTCAGCAGCTGGAGATACTTCGCAACAAATGCCACGACCACGAGCTGACCTTCAAATTTGTGATCGTGCAACCTGCGATATCAGCAAGGAAGGTGTCGCAGGAGCAGCTTGCAGTCTTGGGAACGAGCTACTCGTATATCAAGAGCATCTCTGGCTCGGACATCAAGGTTATCGTTAGTCCTTAATTTATTTACACCAACGGAATTACAACTGATTTCGTTGGTGAAATGCCGTAAGTCGTGTTTCCGATATCTACTTCGCTTTTTCCACTACAAGTTTTGTGCATGCCGTAAACAAGATTAACGGTCAATTTGGAGAGTCCCAGAGAAAAATGGCTCAGATGGCTGTCGCGAAAAAAGTTGCTGCATTAAAAGTGACTAAGAGCGTGCCAAGCCAGAGCATAACCAATCAAAGCAGAAGGACGCAGCAAGGCTGCGCCGCTGTTTGATGCGTTACATCAGTATCGCCTAGAAGACCGCCTCTAGCCGGAAAACGACGGCCCGAGATAGGCCGTCGTTTATCCTCATCAAACTTCTGTCTGTTCTGCCATTTCCAGCGCGTCATCTACCTATATCCCTAGATACCTGACGGTGCTTTCCAGCTTCGAGTGACCCAGGAGCAGTTGCACTGCCCTTAAGTTTTTCGTGCGACGGTATATCAGTGACGCTTTGGTGCTGCGCATCGTGTGCGTGCCATACACTGACGCATCTAAACCTATTTCGGTGACCCATGCTTTGACAATACGGGCATATTGGCGCGTTGAGAGATGCTTTGCGCTATTGATTCGGCTGGGAAATAGGAAGTCTTCGCTTCGGAGCTTAGCAAGCTGTATCCGGTCGATAAAAGCGATGCGAGTTTGCTCGGTAATTTCTAACTGGACAGGCCGACAATGGCTCGGGGGGATATGCACGCACCATGGGCTATATCCCGTACTCGTAAATTGACAATGTCGCAGACCCGTAATTTGCTATCAATGGCTAAATTGAAAAGGGCAAGGTCTCTCGTCTTTTACGCAAGTTGTAGCCGAACACGGATGGCCCAGATATCTCTGAGACGTAGAGGTTTCTTCTGGCCAACCAACTTGCCTTTATCCCAAGGTGTAAAGGACATTTCAGTCGAAACGTTCATGGCATGATCCTCCATCGGGTGGATGGTAAAAGAATGGCTCAATTCACGCTCGTCATGTGCTAAGGTTAATTTACGGTCAGGGCTCGACCCAAAGCGGCCATCCTGGAAAGGCAGTAGGCGCGCAAATTTTAGATATGCAGCCTAATAAAAATAAGTAATTATGTCTTTCAATACATTAGAGGCCTTTTATATGCTGTATTTGCAGAATAAACGCGACGGCACGTTCACCCAATCATAGGGTGGGCAGTCTAGTACCTGTTATAAGAAAGTGAGTCATGGAAGAATTATCCAGGAAGTTAAGCGAAATAGATGAACTGGAAACATGGAAGGATCATGTTCAAGGGTTATCGCGATCCCAAAGAGCCCAAGCTTATAAAGAGGCACAGCCGTTGTGGGTTTACAGGATGATTCGCGAGTGTAAACTCTACTTACACCCGGATGTAATCATACAACTTGAAGGCCAAAATTGGCTGCCCAGTGATTTGCAGAAACGAATGATATGGGACAGTCTCATTGGTTCAGATGAAAGCTATAATAGTAAGAAAAGAATGTATAATATAAAGGACAGCCTTATTAAAAAGCATGGGCGAGACTGGTGGGAGGATGTTTATTCTCGTCTAAAGCATGTGTATGCTGCTAAAGAAAGGATAAAAAAAATCCACTCTGGACCAGCAGTATCAGCCTTTATCACAATCACATTCATTGGTAGCGAAGCAGCCAATAATGAGCGGCTTAAAGCTTTAAGAATGATCCCGCGAATATGAAAACTATAACAAGGCCAAGCACGCGACAACCCGCATTGGCGGCGTTATGAGTCTACGTCATGGACGGGTTAAGCAATTAATGATCAGGAAAACTAATATCGTTTATGGTGACTCAGATGAGCAGTAAGTTAGATATTCTTGGTGCAGAGATAGATTCGGCGGCTGAGAGCAACAATGTATCTGCTCTGACTACATTGATAGAAAAGTGTGACTCTATGATAGAGTCTGAAGACACTCATCTAAGACCTATAGTTTTTTTCTATAAGGCAAACATTTATAGCTCACTAGCTGCTTTAAAATCTCATGAGCCTGAATATACTTGGAGTTGGCAACAGAGTGAAAAAGTTATAGAAATATTGCATTTACGAAGAGCAGTCTCTGATTCAAAATTTTCTAGTTTAGATTCTATATTGCAATGTAAAATCTATACAAACCTTGGAAATAGTCTGAATCAATTTGGAAGATTTATAGAAGCAATTAAAGCTTGGGATTGCGCACTTAATTTAATCCCTAATTTTGCTATGGCTCTTGGGAATAAAGGCGTCGGGCTTGCAGATTATGCTCGTGCCCTTTATGACTATGGAAATGCGAGCGTTGTGGTTGCTCATGCTCTTGATGAACTCAAGGGGGCAATTTCAAAAGATGCGCTTTGGGATAGTGGATTGCATCCTGAAGCCGAAGAATGTTTTAGGGTAAATTATTTTAGCGCTGAAAAGCACCTAGAAAGAATCGAGTATAGATTTGAATTCGACCTAAACCAATGGCCACTTGGAGATGCCAAAACCGAGGTAGAATATCGCACATGGTGTTTAGATAATGGCCTTTTTTTATCGCCACTGAACGATGTGACAAAACTTTCTGTTTCTGCTCAAGATATCCTCCATCTTCCAAGTCACACGTATAGCATTGATGAGGAAGCTCGGTTCCCAAATTATTTCAATATTATTAAGCAAGAGTATGTTACTGCACGTTATATGCTCTTTGAATCGCTTGATTATTATAGCCAGCATATTTCAGACAAAGGTGTCCTTCTGATGGACGGATTTGATGGGGCTCAGTTTGGCTATAGAATTGAACAGTTAAAGCTAGCTTTTCGTTTGGCATATTCGATTTTTGATAAAATCGCACTTTTCTTGAACGATTATTACAGTATTGGATTGGAAACAAGGACAGTAAGTTTTAGAAAAATCTGGGGACAAAGGAAAAATAAAAAAATCGAAATTAACTCTTGCTTTGCGGGAAGTAAAAATTGGCCTCTACGTGGGCTTTACTACTTATCTAAAGATCTTTTTGATGACGACTTTGATGATGTGGCTTTGCCAGAAGCGAAAGACTTAGCTGGTTTAAGGAATCGTATCGAGCATAGGTATTTGAGCTTGAAAGATTATGAAGCTCCCACTAAAAGTACTGATATTTATTCCTATATAAGCATTGATGATTTTCAGTTAAAAACTTTACGAATCATGTCGATGGCAAGAGAAGCCCTAGTATACTTGTCTCTTGCTATGCATAGGGAAGAGGAAACAAGAGATATAGACAATGAAAAGCTATCCTTTCCAATACAATCTTCGCCAATTGAACGCTTTTATGAGTAAAAGTTAATTGTTTCATTTAGAGAGAAACGCATAAAAAATGGCTTCACCGGACAATTTTTCGCTGCCACCTTTTGTGCAAAGGCCGCACAAAAGCCGCCATAAAAATTTGCTCGGTAAGCTTGGCGTGATATCAGCCCACGCTGAACGTCCGCTTTTGGCCGAGGCTGTGTGAAAACGCTTGAGGAGTCTCGGTCCGGCCAAAAAAAGATCAAAAATCGCGCTCCCTCGCTAAATTTGAGTCATCTTCATTGCGAAATTTCTCCAGATTTCGCGTACGGACGTCAACTTCTGGACGGCTTAACAGTTTTCACACAGCCTCGGCCGATAGATGAAGTTTTCAGATACACCCAACATCAAACGTGCAGGAAACTGGTAAGGTAAAAATATTGGCTGATTACTGCTTACCTAAGCTTTGGCATAACGGCTGCTCAATTTCCAACTGCGACGGCGTACTCCTACTATACCTGTACATTGCATCTTGCCATGCAGTGACAGGAAAGTCATCGTGATAAACAGCAGGTTCGCCAACTAGTGAGTCAGCGCCAGACATACCTGCCACTGAAAAGCCAATCAATCCAAATCGGATCGACTGCCTGCCGCTCAGGTAATGCAAAAGGCTAAACAGGACATTTTGCACTGGTGGCAATATCTCGATGACAATAGCTCGGTCTGTCATCAGTTTCGTGACGACGCTGCCGTCGCGATTCCACTAGCCACCTCTTCAACCTCCCTGGATATGCTATTTGATAGCGCCTTATTGCAACGCCAACGATTAAAGGCCAATCAACATTAGCGTAATGGGTTGGGATGCGCCAATAAAGCGTGTGACCATTCTTGTGGCAAGTAAAAGCCAAAGGTCATAACCGAACAAGTGTATTAATAAGGTAATTAAGAGATTGTGGCCACGATTTGGTCACAGGGTGGTCACAGACAAAAAATAAGGGCCTACGCATTAGCGTAAGCCCTTGATATTTTGGCGCGCCCGGCAGGATTCGAACCTGCGACCCTCGGCTTCGGAGGCCGATACTCTATCCAACTGAGCTACGGGCGCATTGGGGGCGTATCGTACCGGTGCGGGTGCGCTGTGTCCAGCCGCGAAGCGGTTTTAGCCCGTGACTCAATTGACCCTTTTCCACTCCTTAGTGCATGCTTTAAGTGCACTTTTGCATGTTAGCTCTCTACCTTTGAAATTCAGGGAACACAATAAAATGAAAACATTTGCACGTAGCACGCTGGCATTGGGCGTCTCACTGGCGCTGGTGAGCGCCGCGAACGCCGCTGATTTTGCTGATATGGACCCCGTTACCCTGCGCCTGGCCCACGTGGTCAACGAGCAAGATGGTTTCCACATTGCCGCCACCAAATTTGAAGAACTGGTCGAAGAGCGCACCGACGGCAAGGTGGATATCGAGATCTACCCCAACGCCACCCTGGGTGACGAACGCACGCTGCTGGAAGGCATGCAGATCGGCACCGTGGATATGGGCGTGATCACCAACGGGCCGGTGGCTAATTTTGTCGAAGAAATGGCGGTATTTGAACTGCCGTTCTTGTTTCCCTCGCCTGAAGCCGCTTACGAGGTGCTCGATGGCCCCATCGGCCAGGAGCTGCTGGACAAGCTGTCCGAAGTTAACCTGAAAGGCCTTGCCTACGCCGAACGTGGCTTCCGCAACCTGACCAACAGCGAGCGCCCGGTCAACGCGCCGGAGGATATCGATGGTCTGCGCATTCGCGTGATGGAAAACCCGGTGTACACCGATACGTTCCGCGCCCTGGGTGCCAACGCCATTCCCATGGCCTGGACCGAAGCGCTCACTGCCATGCAGCAGGGCACCATCGACGGCCAGGAAAACCCGGTCAACGTGATCCACTCGTTCAACCTGGACGAAACCCAGAACTACATGACGCTCTCGCGCCACACGTACGCGCCGGCGATTTTTGTCATGGGGTCTTCCGTTTGGAGCCAACTACCGGAGGACGCGCAAGAGGTGATGGTGGAAGCCGCACGTGAGGCGGCTGCCCATGAGCGCCAGGTCAATGCCGATATGGAAGCCGAGCAGCTAGCCGAGCTGCGCGAAGCCGGTATGGAAATTAACGAGTCGCCGGATATCGAGGCTTTCCAAAAAGCCGTACAGCCGGTTTACGAGGAATATGGCGAGCAGTTTAGCGAGTACCTACCGCGCATTCAGGAGGCGCTCAAGTAAGTGACCACCTCGACTCAACCGCTGTTAAAGCTGCTGCGGCGAATTGAGCACGGGCTGGATGCCATCATCCAGCCCGTGGTCTTTGTGAGCATGGCAGCGCTGATTGGTGTGATTACCCTACAGATTGTCTCCCGGGTTCTATTCACCGCCGTGGGTTGGACCGAAGAGGTCGCCCGCTTTCTGTTGGTGTGGATCACCTTTTTGGCCGGCACGCTGGCGTTTCAGCGCGGGCGGCACATCGCCGTAACGTTCGCTGTAGATGCCCTACCCGGTCGCCTGCGCCAAGCCGCGCGAATTACCGCCCTGCTGATCGTGCTGGCGTTTATGATCGCGCTGATCTTTATCGGCTACCGCTATATGCAGGTGCAAAGCTTTCAGAAATCCGCCTCGCTGCGACTTTCGATGACCTACGTCTACGCCGTCATGCCCATTTGTGCCGCCATCATAGCGTGGTACTCGCTGGTCGATATCATTGAGCTGCTGGTTAACGGCAAGACGACCCAAGCCCAGGAGGAGCCGCTATGACGCTGCTGCTGTTTGGGCTGTTTTTCCTGTTTATGCTGATCAGCGTGCCCATCGCCTTTGCGATTGGCGCCAGTACGCTGTTCGCGCTGCATCAGGCGGGCGTGCCGCTGATGGTGGTGCCCCAGCAAATGTTCCAGGGCATCAACTCCTTCGCCCTGGTTGCCATTCCGATGTTTATTCTCGCCGGGGATTTAATGGCCCAGGGCAAGGTAAGCGAAAAGCTGGTGAGCTTTGCCGATTCCTTAGTGGGTTTTATGCGCGGCGGGCTATCGCTGGTGTCGATTATGGCGGGGATGTTCTTTGCCGCAATTTCCGGCTCGGGGGCGGCCACTACCGCCGCTGTGGGTTCAAGCCTGGTGCCCGAACTCAGGCGCAAAGGCTACGACCCCGCCTCGGCCGCTAGTCTCATCGCTGCTAGCGGTACTATCGGTGTGGTGATTCCGCCCTCGGTTCCGATGATTATCTACGCGGTGATTGCTCAACAATCAGTGTCTAAGCTATTTTTAAACGGCTTTTTACCAGGGTTGGCGATGGGACTGGGGCTGATGGCGATTGCCATTACCCAGGCGTATCGACGTCAGTATCCCAAGGGAACCCCGCTAGCTTGGCCGGTAATTCTGCGTACCTTTAAAGACGCCAGTTGGGGGTTGATGACGCCAGTGATTATCCTCGGCGGGATATTCTCGGGCATCTTCACGCCGTCTGAAGCGGCAGTGGTGGCGGTGAACTACGCCATTATGGTGTCGCTGTTGGTATATCGCGATTTAGCCCTGGGCGATGTCTACCGGCTGCTGATTCGCTCGGCGATGACCACGTCGGTAATTATGCTAGTTATTGCCATGTCGGCGGTGCTTAGCTGGACGCTCTCCAGTTGGCAGGTACCGGGCGCGATTGCCCAGTCGGTGCTGTCGCTGTCCACCGACCCGTACGTGATCATGCTGCTGATAGTGGCGGTCATTCTGCTCACCGGGGTGTTCATCGAAACCGCCAGCGCGTTGATTATTTTGACCCCCGTTCTGCTTCCGCTAGCGCTTCAACTGGGCATTGACCCGATCCACTTTGGCTTGATTATCGTGGTCGGGCTGTCCATCGGCATGATCACCCCGCCGGTGGCAATCAACCTCTACGTGGCTTCCTCAGTGACGCAGCTGCCGCTGGAACGTATCACCCAGGCTATCGTTCCGTATTTGCTGGGGTTAATTGGCGTGCTGCTGCTGGTGGTTTACGTGCCTATGCTGCTCGGTTGGTCGGGTGGTTAAGTCGAGTAACGCTGATGACACTGAGGTAGGAAAGGCTGACATAAAAAAAGGGGCTTGCCGATTGGCAAGCCCCTTCTTTTTGCAGGTTTAATTGCACAGTGGGTCTAAAATTCTTCCCAGTCGTCGCCGGTCGATGTGGCCGCCGTCGGCTTGGAGGAGGGCTCAGGGCGTTTTAGCGCCGGATTAGCAGGCGCTGACGCCGCAGCGGGCAGCGCTTGATTGCGGCGCGAGGGCTCACCGTCACCCAGCACGAAGGAGTTGATCAACTCGCTAAGGTGCTCTGCATGGCGGCGCATGTCGGCGGCAGCGGTGGTCGACTCCTGCACCATCGCGGCGTTTTGCTGAGTCATGGTGTCCATCTCGGCCACGGCGGTATTGATCTGACCAATGCCGCTGCTTTGTTCTTTAGCGCCGGCGGTAATCTCACCAATCACATCGGTCACCTTGGCAACGCTCTCGACAATCTCGCGCATTGTGGCGCCAGCATCGCGAACCAGCTCCGCGCCGGAGTTGGTATGCTGCACCGAGGCGTCGATCAGGGTGCGAATTTCCTTAGACGCATCGCTGGAGCGGCTCGCCAGCGTACGCACTTCCTCCGCCACTACGGCAAACCCGCGGCCGTGCTCGCCCGCCCGAGCGGCTTCCACCGAGGCATTAAGCGCCAGAATATTGGTTTGGAAGGCGATGGAATCAATCATGGTGATGATGTCGCTGATGCGACTGGCCGACTGATTGATATCCTGCATGGTGCGTTCGACCTGCCCCATGGACTCCTCACCCTTGTGAGCCACTTCGGCGGTGGACTGCACCAACTGATTGGCCTGCTGGGCGTTATCAGCACTGTGGTTAACCGTCGAAGTAATTTCCTCCATGGAGGCGGAGGTTTCCTGAAGGTTGGCGGCGGCCTGCTCGGTTCGCGTAGACAATTCTTCGCTACTGCGGGAGATTTCCCCAGCAGAATCGTAAACGCTGGTAGTGCTGTTGCGCACGTCACGCAGAGTGTCCTGCATCCGCTCTACAAAGGCGTTGAACTGCACCGCCAGATCGCCAATCTCGTCGTTGCTTTCCACCGAGAGACGGCGGGTTAAGTCGCCGCGCCCTTGCGCGATATCGTTCATAGCCGACGCCGTGCGCTTAATCGGCCCGACGGTGCGACGCACAAAGACATATGCCACCAACGCAATCACGATAAACAATACCAGCCCCAACAGAGAGGCAAACAAAATCCCTTGGCGCAAATCGGCAGCTGCGGCGGCTTCCAGCTCGGCCATCGACTCGTCGACATCGGTCACGTACACACCGGCGCCAATTAACCAGTCCCACTTTTCAAGGCGGTCAACATAAGAGTGCTTGGGTTCATAATCGTCAGTACCTGGGTATTCCCATACATAGTTATAGAAGCCCCCGCCACTCTGGGCGACCTTAATAATCTCGCGAATCAGATAGGTGCCATCGGGAGTTTGCGCATCGATCATATTGGTACCTTCACGCTCCGGCGCGGGTGCCGTCACGATATTGTTACCGTCATAGTCGTAGATAAATATGTAGTTGTTGTCTTCAAAGCGCATGGAGCGTACCAGCTCGGCTACCTGCTGCTTGGCCTCCTCATCGTTGACGCTGGCGTCTTCGTAAATCGGCTCGATGGCAGTCCTTGCCATTTGCACCACGTCACGCACCGCCTTCCGGCGCTCTTCAATTAACTGCTCGCGCTGTTCCGCTAGCGTGTCGCGAGAGTCTTGGATGTTGCTATAGGCCTTAAATCCCACCAGGGAGACCGTGACCAATAAAAGGGGGAGTAATACCAGCATCAGTACCTTGGTTTGCAAGCCCAAGGCCCAGCGACCGGGAGAATCAGAGGTAGTCATCGTGAGCAATTTCCAGCGTTATTGTGTGTGAAAATATTAGAGTTATCATTACGCTGTTATCGACAAACGGTATTTAAACTTTAACTATCTAGCACTATTTTTTGCGTTTTTTTGATTATTTAGAGTGATATCAAGAACTTCATAACATACGTTAAGGTTCTGAAAAGCGCTGCAGTCCATTGTGTACTCGTGGTGGCCAGGGATGGCCCGTTTTAGGCTCGATGCCAACCACCTTGTTCAGTCGCCTCGACCTTTCAACCGCCTGGTCGGGGCGACTTTTTTATTGCCTCACCTTGGGTTAGCCCGCGATCGCCGTGCGGCGCTCGTCCAACATCCCTTTATCAAGAATAAAGCGGATAATCTCCTCAAGCCCTACCCCGTCATACAGATTGGTAAAAACAAAAGGCCGCTCGCCGCGCATTTTCTTAGAGTCGCGCTCCATCACGTCCAGCGACGCATGCACCTGCTCGGCAATATCGATCTTATTGATAATCAGTAGATCTGATTTGGTGATGCCCGGCCCGCCTTTACGGGGGATTTTGTCGCCTGCCGAAACGTCGATGACGTAGAGCGTCAGGTCGGAAAGCTCGGGGCTGAAGGTCGCCGAGAGGTTGTCGCCGCCCGACTCCACCATCACCAGCTCTAGCTTGGGGTGACGCTCTTGCAGTTCGTCGATCGCCGCCAGGTTCATGGAGGCATCTTCACGGATCGCGGTATGCGGGCAGCCGCCAGTCTCGACACCCAGAATACGATCAGCCGGTAGAGCGTCGTGCTTAAGCAAAAAATCGGCGTCTTCGCGGGTGTAGATGTCGTTGGTGACCACGGCAATGTCGTAGTAATCCCGCAGCGCCAAACATAGCTGCTTGAGCAGTGCGGTTTTGCCGGAACCAACCGGGCCACCCACGCCAACGCGTAAACAGTGAGTCATAAATTTCTCCTCAATCGATAAACTGATTAACTTCTAAGCTAGTTAACTTCTAAACAGGCGCGAATACTGGGTTTCGTGTAGCGCACTGGCCAGGGCCAGACCGGGCAGTACCGGGCCTAGCTCGTCATCATCCAGCGTTAGTGCCTGATCAACAGCGGTGACTAGCGCGGGGCGCAATTGCTCGATTACGCGCTGGGCGGCGGTGTGGCCCAACGGTAAAGCTTTGCAGGCCACCGCCAGTTGGTTCTCCAGCCATGCCCAGGCAAAGCCCAGCAGGGTTTGGCGAACAGACACGCCGCGGGCGTGGGCCGTGTAGGCAAACAGCGTTACATAGCCCGCATTAGCCGGCAACAAGGGCGGTAGTGAGTCCTCACTTGGATGCAGCTCCTCGCTGGGTAATAAGTCCAGGCTGCCCAACAGGCGCTTAAGCGAGGCACCCAAGCGGCTATCTTCGGCGGCCAGCTCAGCGGTTTCCCGAGTGGCGGCTAACCATTCATCCCACGTGGCGATTGAGTCACGACCCGCTTCGCTGTCGGCCTGGCCAAACGCATCGTGCAGGCGCGCCAGCACCGGTAGCTCGCAACGCGTCAGACCATCTTCCAGTACGCCGCTTAGCCACTCGGCGAGGCTGGCCTCATCGCGCACCCAATCCAGCTCAAAGGCGCTTTCCAGCCCTTGAGAAAAGGCAAAAGCGCCGATGGGCAATGCTGGGCTCACCAACTGCATCAGCCCCAGTAGCGCTAGCTCGTCGCTCTGGCTTTCTAGTGCATTTAAATCAGTGGGCATGGTGGTGCTCATGCGAATGGTCGTGCGAATGGGCGTGGTCGTGGCTGTGAGCATGGCCGTGCGAATGAGAATGCCCGCCGCCCACTTGGTTATAAGCGCCTGGCTCCGGATCGAAGGTGGCGTCGTGATGCTCCAGTTCGGCGCCTAGCAGCGCGGCAAGCTCTTCCAACACGTGGTCCGGCGGGAAGCGCACCCAGCCGCCCTTGTCATCTTCACCCAGCGCCAGCTGCACGTGGCGATTACCCAGGTGGTAGGCGAGCCGCGCCAGCGGTAAGCCAGCACTTACTCGCGCGGTGACCACCGGTTCGACGGCGGCGCAGACGCGAACGACCTCGCCGCTTTCGGCTTTCAGGCCTTCGCCGCTACGCAGCACCGGGCCCCGATCCAGAAACAGCCCCAGTTCGCGGCCGCTATCGCTTTGGGTTTTCAAGCGCCCGCGAATGCGCAGCTCAAAGGGTAGCGTGAGGGTATCGCTGGCGGCGCTCGCCTGCACTGGCCCCAGCCGTTCTACTAGTTTCAGCATTGCTATCGTCCTTTCGCTATCTATGCGGCTGTGCCGTGGGTAGGCCTACGAGAGGGCGCTGTGAATACCTCCCTGTACGCTACTTTTGCCATCTGACCGCCATGGATGGCGGAAATGCTGGAAATGTATGGAACATTTTCCGGCCATGGCAAAAGACCCTCTCTACGGCCTACCCCCGTCACCTCTACCTAAGTGGAATAGCCTCAATTAAAACAAATGATAACGCTGGGCCAGCGGCAGCTCGGTGGCGGGCTCGCAGGTTAAAATTTCGCCATCGCAACGTACTTCGTAGGTTTGCGGATCCACCGTCAAGTCGGGGCATGCTTCGTTGAGTTTCATGTCCTGCTTGCGCACGCCGCGTACGTTCTTGCAGGCCGAAAGCGTACTGTTGAGCCCGAACTTCTGTTTCACGTCGGCATCCAGCGCTGCCTGGCTGACAAAGCTCAGCCGGGTTTGGCTGGCCGCCCGGCCCAAGGCGCCGAACATATAACGGTAATGCACCGGCTGTGGCGTGGGGATGGACGCGTTGGGGTCGCCCATGGGTGCGGCAGCGATCATGCCGCCCTTGATTATCATCGCCGGTTTGGTGCCAAAGAAGGCCGGTTTCCAGAGCACCAGATCGGCCAGCTTGCCGACTTCTACCGAGCCCACTTCGTGGGCAATGCCGTGGGTGATCGCCGGGTTAATGGTGTACTTGGCGATATAGCGCTTGGCGCGGAAGTTATCGGCGCCCAGGGCTTCATCTTCGGGCAGCAGGCCGCGTTGCACCTTCATTTTATGCGCCGTTTGCCAGGTGCGGCAGACCACTTCGCCTACGCGGCCCATGGCCTGGGAGTCGGAGGCGATCATCGAGATCACGCCCAGATCGTGGAGGATATCCTCGGCGGCGATGGTCTCGCGGCGAATGCGCGAGTCGGCAAACGCCACGTCCTCGGGAATATTGGGGTCGAGGTGATGACACACCATCAGCATATCCAGGTGCTCGTCGATGGTGTTGACCGTGTAGGGCCGCGTCGGATTGGTGGAGGACGGCAGCACATAGGCTTTCGAGCAGGCAGTGAGGATGTCCGGCGCGTGGCCGCCGCCCGCCCCTTCAGTGTGATAGGTGTGAATACATCGCTCGTTGAACGCCGCCAGGGTGTCCTCCACAAAGCCCGATTCGTTCAGCGTGTCGGTGTGGATAGCCACCTGAACGTCATAAGCATCCGCCACGTTGAGGCAGTTGTTGATCGACGCCGGTGTCGTCCCCCAATCTTCGTGCAGCTTGAGGCCCATGGCCCCGGCTTCCAGTTGCGCTTCCAGCGCCTCGGGCAGGCTGGCGTTGCCCTTGCCGAGAAAGCCGATGTTCATCGGCATGTCGTCCACCGCCTGAAGCATCTTGCCGATGTGCCACTCACCCGGGGTGCAGGTGGTGGCGTTGGTGCCGGTCGCCGGGCCGGTACCGCCGCCCAGCATGGTGGTAATGCCGCTCATCAGTGCTTCTTCGACCAGCTGCGGGCAGACGAAATGGATATGGGCATCCAGCGCGCCGGCGGTGAGAATCTTGCCCTCGCCGGCAATGATTTCGGTGCCCGGGCCAATCACGATCTCGACGTCCGGCTGGGTATCCGGGTTGCCCGCTTTGCCAATCGCGGCGATGCGGCCTTTTTGAATCCCCACGTCGGCTTTGACGATGCCCCACCAGTCTAAAATCAGTGCGTTGGTGATCACCGTGTCCATCACGCTGTTATCCAGCCGCTGACTTTGGCCCATGCCGTCGCGGATCACCTTGCCGCCGCCGAACTTCACCTCGTCACCGTAGTGGGTGGCGTCCTGTTCGACTTCGATCCATAGCTCGGTATCGCCCAGGCGCACTCGGTCGCCAACTGTGGGGCCGTACATATCGGCGTAGGCTTGCCGTGAGATTTTCATTTTGCGTCTCCTTCTAGCGCACCCATGACATCGCCACGGAAGCCGTAAATTTCACGCTTACCGACGTAAGGAATCAGCGTCACTTCGCGGGTTTGGCCGGGCTCAAAGCGGATCGCGGTTCCTGCGGCTACATCTAAGCGATAGCCACGAGTTTTGTCGCGATCAAACACCAGCGCCGGGTTGGCTTCGGCAAAGTGGTAGTGGGAGCCGATCTGAATGGGTCGGTCACCAGTATTGGCCACGTCGACGCTAATTCGCTCGCGCCCCGCGCAAAGCTCAATATCACCCTCTTGTAACTGATACTCACCGGGAATCATGGCGGTCTCCTGGTTGCTGATAACTAGTTAATGGGGGTGTGAACGGTCACGAGTTTGGTGCCGTCGGGGAAGGTGGCTTCCACCTGCACCTCGTCGACCATCTCGGCCACACCTTCCATCACGTCATCGCGGCTGAGAATCTCGCGACCAAAGCTCATCAAATCGGCCACGCTGCGGCCATCGCGGGCGCCTTCCATAATCTCAAAGCTGATCAGCGCCACGGCTTCGGGGTAGTTGAGCTTCAGGCCACGCGCTTTACGCCGCTCGGCCAGTTGCGCCGCAGAAAACAGCAGCAGCTTGTCTTTGTCTCTTGGGGTGAGTTCCATGGTGTCTCCTTGAAATCAGGTCAGCCAAATACGCGGTGTGTGGGCCTCGCGCTCGATCCAACGAGGGCGCAGTAACTGCCAGGCCTGTTCGCATAGCCCCCAGGCTTCGTTACGCGAGTTGCCTAAATAGCGCAGCAGCAGTACGCCGTGGCGCACGGTAACCGCCCAACGCGGGTTATCCGGCAGTACTTCTCGCAGGGCCTCAATAGCCGCAGGCGCGTCGGCAAGCCCCACTGCCCAGAGCGTCGCATGAACCGTCGCGCCACCTTGGCCCCAGCGCCCGGTAAATCGTGGATGTGTCGGATCCAACGGCTGGCGCTCCAACCAAAGCGGCTTGCCGTCCAGGGTGAGGCGAAAGTGTTGTTCAATGCGCCCGGAAACATAGGGCAAGTCGCTGGCTGGGCGCCCTAGCGCCATCACTTCCCAGCCCAAGCAGCGGGCGCTGCCGTGAAGATCAATCTGGGTGCGCTGCTGGCCCCTAGAGCCATCAAAGGCGATGGTTTCCTGGGGCAGCCACTCAAGGGTACCGCCATCTTCCACACTTAACCGGGTCTGCTGCGTCCAGGCGACACCCTGGCTGTCGGCTTTGTAGAGTTTATTGGCGGCAGGGGTCGTGAGCAGCGCATGAGCACCGCGCCCTACATGGGCGCTAATAGTGAGCGCATCGCCACTCACCAGCCCGCCCGGCGGGTGTAATAAATACAGGTGGCATGCTTGGTCGCGGCCCTCCGGGTAAAAAGGCCGCTGCACGCGTAGCGGCCCCTGATGGCGGGCGTGGAGCAAACGCGTCGCGCCGCTGCGTGGCGCAAACCGCAATGCCAGCGACGCCGCCCAGTGGCGTTCCTGATCAAAGCGGTGGCCAGAAGCAATCGGGGGGTTGGCGATATCGCATAGAATCATGGGGTGCTATCGCGTCCTTACAGTCAGCCTTTTACTAACCACTGCAATTTATGCGCCAAAATGGTGAAAAGCGTCGGCACGCCGATGACAAGAGGATCCAAGCGTTTGTTTAAGGTGGTTAACCAGGATTTATTGCACCAAGAAAGGACAACTAGAGCCTTATAAGCACCAAAATGGCGCGCCCATATTGACCATCACCGCAGTTGGCAAAAATCAATAAGCGCTCATCAAAACGGCGAAATCAGATCAGACGCACCGTGGGGCGGCTCTACTAAGCGAAGTACTTGACGAGTGACAGTGCGCCCTGCATACCATTTGATACATCTCGTAATTATCAAATGAGGGAATCGCCATGGATATCCCCTTCACTCAATATCAGCCCCCAAAAGCCCTGGCATCCGGGTTCTGGCAGCAGATCGGCTTGCCTGCCCGAGGCCGCAAGCTGCATGAGCTGCTGCATCAAGGCGTTGAGTACCAGGTCTATCCAAGGCTTGCCAAGGTGTCCGGTATCGAGCAGAAGGCACTGGCGCGCTACGTGGATATTCCCTCTGCCACGCTGAGCCGACGCGCCAAATCAGGCCGCTTCAAGATGGTGGAAAGCGATCGACTGTATCGCTTCGCCGAGCTTTTCAAGGCGGCACTGGATCTGTTCGAGGGCGACACCGAGGGCGCCCGCGCCTGGCTGCTCAAACCTAACATGGGGTTAGGTGGTCGTCGGCCTATCGAAATGAGTGCCACTTCGGCAGAGTATCAAACGGTGTTGAACCTGATCGGACGGCTGGAGCACGGGGTCTCGGCATGAGCGAGGTCACCGCCTATCGGCTGGTTAAACGCAAATTTGAGGACATTGCGTTTGATGGTGAGGGCGCACGGCTTTACGGTGGGCGCTGGAACAGCCCAGGGAATGCCTGTGTGTATGTGGCAAGCTCCGAGTCGCTGGCACTACTGGAAATTATGGTTAATCTGGAAAGCTATCGGCTGCTCAATGCGTATGCGCTGATGCGCCTAACGCTGCCAGCCGACAGCATTCTAAGCGTTGGCGCAGAAGAAAACTGGCAGGAAGCACCAGCGCCCGCAGAGACCGCTGAACTGGGCGATGGCTGGCTGGCCTCAGGCCAAAGTCTGGCACTGGCAGTGCCGAGCGTGGTGGTGCCGAGAGAGCTCAACTACATGCTCAACCCGGCACACCCCTTACTCGATCAAATCGTCGCGACAGTCGAGGCACTGCCATTTCAACCCGATCCAAGACTTTGAACCGGGTGTGGATAACTTAAACCGTTCTTAGCAGATTCCAAAGGCGCGTTAGTAGCCCGTCTTACGTTTATTCCCGCAATACTCAGATACCCTTTTCAGCCCACCTCAGCGTCTTTTATCCGCTTGACATTTCATGAATAGCGCCACAAACTTAGCCAAGGCTATACTTCTTTCCGCAAGACAATCAGTTTACACAAAGCAATTCCAACCCATCTACCTCATGACGAGTCTGGAGCTAAATAATGGCAACAAAATATGCCGTGATTCTATTGGGAACGCTGCCTTTTAGTGCATTGGCAACTGCCGATGAAACGCCCTTAAACGTGGTGGCAACGATTGGGATGATTGCCGATGTAGCGCAGGAAGTAGGCGGCGAATGCGTTAATGTGGAAGCCATGATGGGCCCCGGCGTAGACCCCCATCTCTATCAGGCAAGCGCTAGCGACGTGGCCTTGCTGCGGGGCGCCGAACACATTCTCTATTCAGGCTACTCATTGGAAGGACAACTGGGGAGTGTGCTGGAGAATTTCTCGGCACGAACACCCACGCTTGCTGTGGCGCCCGCTTCCATTGATCCGGCGTCGTTGATCACCGCTCAGGATGTCTACGGAGTAGACCCTCACCTGTGGATGGATGTCTCTTTATGGGCCCAAACACTGCCCACCCTGAGCGATGCATTTAACGAAGCACGCCCTGAGTGCGCCACGACGATTGAAATCAATACCGAGCGTTATCAGGCTCAGTTGCTAGCCTTGCATGAGTGGGTTAAAGAGAGCATTGCCAGCATCCCCGAAGAGCAGCGTATTCTCGTCACCGCCCACGACGCTTTCAGCTACTATGGCCGCGCCTATAACATTGAAGTGGAAGGGATTCAGGGCATCAGTACCGAAACCGAAACCGGGATCGCCGATATTCGCAGCATGGCGGATAGCGTTGTTGCACATAACGTACCCGCGGTATTTATCGAGAGCACGATCAACCCGCGCACCATTCAGGCAGTGATCGATGCCGCAAGGCAGCAAGGCCATGATGTGACCATCGGCGGCCAGCTTTATTCCGACGCCATGGGCGATGAAGGCACGGTAGATGGTACCTATATGGGCATGATCTACCGTAACACCCAGCACATTGTCGAGGCGCTAGGCGGTTCGCTGGCCCCGCTGCCAAAGGCACTGGATGACTGGGCCAGCGAGTGGCAACTCGCTCAATAAGCATTCGATAAGGCAGTGCATCCATGGCGATATTCAACCCTACAGACACCGCACTGAGCATTAAAAACCTGACGGTGAGCTACCATAACCAGCCCGTGCTATGGGATATCGATCTGGATATCCCCGCCGGTGTCATGGCGGGCATTGTCGGCCCTAACGGGGCGGGCAAGAGCACGTTGATCAAAAGCCTGCTTGGGCTGGTGCCGTCGTTGTCAGGCGAGGTGATGGTGCATGGACGACCCTACGCCACGCAGCGTAAACGGGTGGGCTACGTGCCCCAGCGCTCAAGCGTTGACTGGGATTTTCCCACCACTGCGCTGGATGTGGTCACCATGGGGCTTTACGGGCGTTTAGGTTGGCTCAAAAGACCGGGGCAAAAAGAGCGCCACGAGGCGCAGGAAGCCCTTGAGATGGTCGGTATGAGTGCCTTGGCTGAGCGCCAGATTAGCCAGCTCTCAGGTGGTCAGCAGCAGCGCGTATTTTTGGCCCGTGCGCTGGTGCAGCAAGCCGATGTGTATTTTCTTGATGAACCCATGGCTGGCGTCGATGCCACCACCGAGCGGGCCATTATCGATATCCTGCGCCGCCTGCGCGACGCTGGTAAGACGCTGATCGTGGTACACCACGATCTGCAAACGGTGCGCACCTACTTTGACTGGCTACTGCTACTCAACGTGCGAGTCATCGCCAGCGGCAAGGCCGAGGAGGTGTTCAAGATCGATCACCTGCGCCAGGCTTACGGCGGCCAAATCGCGCTACTTAATGATAATGAATCGTTAATGTTTTCCGCCTCAAAGGTGAAGTAACCCATGGTGTGGCTTGAGCTTTTATCTGACTACACCTTTCAGAATGTAGTCATTGGCGCCTCGCTGCTGGGGCTGATCAGCGGCCCGCTGGGCTGTTTTGCGGTGCTGCGTCGCCAAAGCCTGCTGGGAGACGCGATTTCCCACGCAGCCCTTCCCGGCATCTGTTTAAGCTTTATCATCACCGGCAGCCGGGATATTGGCGGGATTATTATGGGTTCACTGATCACCGGCTCCGCCGCCGCGCTGATTATGCTGGTGCTGACGCGCTTAAGCCGCCTGAAAACTGACGCAGCCCTGGGCGCCTGCCTGAGTATCTTTTTTGCCGTGGGTATCGTTCTGCTCACCTATATCCAGAGTACCAATAACGCCTCCCAGGGCGGTCTTGAGGCCTTTCTTTTCGGCCAGGCCGCCGCGACGCTGCGCTCCGACTTATGGGTGATGGGCAGCATTACGCTGGTCACGCTGGTACTGCTTGCCGTCTTCTGGAAACAGGCCAAGCTGGTCACCTTTGATGCGGAGTACGCCCGCACGCTCGGCATGCCTATCACAGTGATTGAAGCATCGCTCACCGCTATGGTGGCGCTAGCGGTCGTCGTCGGCCTGCAGATGGTCGGTGTGATTTTGATGGCCGCCATGATCGTGGCACCCGCGGCCGCCGCGCGACAGTGGAGCCGCCACCTGGGCGGCATGCTCACCATTGCCGCAGGCGTCGGCATTGTCAGTGGCGTGTCAGGGGCGACCATCAGCACCCTATCGCGCGGCCTGGCAACCGGCCCGCTGATTGTCCTTACCGCAACCGTCATTGTGCTTATATCGTTGGCATTGGCGCCCGGCCGTGGCCTGCTGTGGGGTGTGATAAAGCACTATCGCCAGAAGTCAGCGCTGCAGAAACAGCAGCTACTTTATGCGCTATATAAACACTCGGCTGATCCCTCATGCGCCCCCTCAACACTCGGTTCACGCAGGATGCTCAACAAGCTTAAGCAGCAAGGCTACCTATCCCGCTCTCCGCGCGGCACCACCCCAGGCGACGACGGCTGGGGGCTAACGGCACAGGGCCAGGCGGAGGCTAGAAGAGTGGTCGCGGCCTTTGAGGAATTAGCATCATGATGGCCGAGCTACTGACCACAACTGCCCTGCCCATTATGCTAGTGGGCGCGATGGTAGGCATCGCCTCCTCGGCGGTGGGTACCTTTTTAGTGCTGCGCGGCAACAGCATGTTATCCGACGCAATCAGCCATTCGATTGTGTTTGGCATCGTCATCGTCTGGCTGCTGACCAAGCAACAGAGCGGGCCGGTACAACTGATTGGGGCCGCCCTCACCGGGCTGTTAACCGTCCTGCTCACCGAAGCCTTAGCGAGCACCAAACGGGTCAAGCAGGATACCGCTATCGGCCTGGTTTTCCCGGCGCTGTTCTCTATCGGCGTGCTGCTGTTGAATATTTATGCCAATGATGTGCATATCGACACGCATACTGTGCTGCTCGGTGAGATCGGTTTTGTCTGGCTGGATACACTCGACATCTTCGGCCTGCCCATCCCCCAGGCGCTGGTATCGATGAGCGTGATGACGGTGCTCAACTACGCGTTTATCGGACTCTTTTATAAGGAGCTGAAGCTGGCCACCTTCGATCCGGCGCTGGCCAAAACGTTCGGCTTTATGCCCTCGATTCTTTTCTATGTGCTGCTGATGCTAACTAGTTCCACTGCCGTGGCGGCCTTTGATGCGGTAGGCGCGGTGCTGTTTATCGCCTTTGCCATTGTTCCCGCCTCCGCCGCCTATTTGCTGACCGACCGGCTGTGGATGATGTTTATCATCGGTGCGCTAATTTCTATCGCCTCGAGTATTTCCGGCTACTACCTCGCCGTGTTTCTCAATGTCTCCATTGGCGGCATGATGGCCGTCATGACCGGCGTATTCCTGATGCTCGCCTTTCTGGCAGGGCCACGCTACGGCGTGATTACCCAACTGGTCAAACGCCAACGGGCACGCCAGGCGCCGGTGGAGCCGCCGCCCAGCGTTTGAAACCCAGCTTTTGGAATTACCGCTCGTACACAAAAAAACGACCGCCTTTCGGCAACCGCTTGGCCGGGCAGGCGGTAACCGGGTGTGGATAACTTAAACCGTCAGATGCTGCTTGATCAGCTCATTGGAGAGCTCGCTGATCTCACCTTTGGCCACCGGGCGACCGCGATCCATGATCACAAAGCGATCGGCGTATTTACGGGCAAAGGGCAGCTTCTGCTCTACCAGTAGCACCGTAAGGCCATCCTCGTTGATCAACTGACGGATCACTTGGCCGATTTGAGCGACGATATTGGGCTGAATACCCTCACCTGGCTCGTCCAAAATCAGCAGTTTGGGTTCGATCACCAGCGCACGGCCAATGGCCAGCTGCTGCTGTTGCCCGCCGGAGAGATCGCCACCGCGACGGTTTTTCATCTCTTCAAGCACCGGGAATAACTCATAGACCCGCTCGGGGATTTTTCTCACACCGTCTCGGCGAGCAGCCAGGCCGGTGCGTAGATTTTCCTCCACGGTTAGCAGCGGAAATATCTGCCGCCCCTGGGGCACATAACCTATCCCCAGTCGGGATCGCGCTTCCACGGCTTTTTGGGTTAGCTCGATCTCGCCGCTTGAATCAGTACTTGTGTAGCGCAGTGCACCGCTTTTCACCGCCACTTCGCCCATCACCGCTTTTAGTAGCGTGGTTTTACCCACGCCATTACGCCCCATCACACAGGTGCATTGGCCCGCAGGCACCTCAAGATCCAAATCCCAGAGGGTGTGACTTTCACCGTAGAACTGGTTGAGCTTTTCAATCGCAAGCATCAGGCGGCCTCCTCGTCGTCAGCACCCAAATACACCTCAACCACTTTGGGGTCGCTGGAGACTTGATCCATCGTGCCCTCGGACAGAACGCTCCCCTGGTGCAACACCGTCACTTGGCGGGCAATCGAACGTACAAAGCCCATATCGTGTTCCACCACGACCACCGACTGCTTACCGGCCAGCCCGGTGAGCAGCTCGGCGGTGCGCTCCATCTCCTGCTCTGTCATGCCCGCCACCGGCTCATCTACTAGCAATAGGCGTGGGCGCTGCATTAGCAACATGCCGATTTCCAGCCACTGTTTCTGACCGTGAGAGAGAATCCCTGCAGGCTGATGGCGAAGCGTTGTCAGGCCGATGGTTTCCAGCACTTCGTCGATGCGGTCTTTGATCTCGCCGGTCATACGCGCGGTGAGCGTAGGTAAGATCCGCTTGTCCGCCGCCATGGCCAGTTCCAGGTTTTCAAACACCGACAGCGCTTCAAATACCGTAGGCTTTTGAAACTTGCGGCCAATACCTAAGCTGGCAATATCGGGCTCGTTCATATTCAGCAGGTTATGGCGGCTACCAAACCACACGCTGCCGCTGTTGGGACGGGTTTTGCCGGTGATGATATCCATCATAGTGGTTTTACCCGCCCCGTTAGGGCCGATAATGCAGCGTAGCTCGCCGTCATCGATGGTCAGGTTGAGATTATTGATGGCTTTAAAGCCATCGAAGCTCACGGTGACATCTTCCATGTAAAGAATAGGGCCGTGGCGAACGTCCACCTTGGATGCCTGGGGCGTCATAAAGTCGAATACACGGTCGCGTTCGGTGAGCGATTGGAAAAAACTCATGCCGTTGCCTCCTTATCCGGCGTCGGTGTTGGATCGTGTCGGCGACGCTTGAGATGTTCCAGCAGCCCGGCGACTCCCTTGGGCAGGAACACCGTGACAAAGACGAACAGCCCGCCCAGGGCGAACAGCCAGGCGTCGGGCATTACACCGGTAAAGATAGTTTTGGCGTAATTGACCAAAATGGCACCAATGACCGCGCCATACAGCGTCGCGCGACCGCCCAGGGCGACCCAGAGCACAATCTCAATGGAGAAAATCGGCGAGAACTCGCTGGGGTTGATAATCCCCACCTGGGGCACGTAGAGCGCTCCCGCCAAGCCCGCCAGCATGGCCGAAACCACAAACACAAATAGCTGGAAGCGCTCGACCCGGTAGCCAAGAAAGCGCGTGCGTGCTTCTGCGTCCCGGGTGGCCACGCTCACCCGGCCAAGCTTGCTGGTCACAATCGCGCGGCAGAGAATAAACCCCAGCGCCAGGGCAATCCCGGTGGCCAGGAAAAGCCCCAAGCGAGTGGCGTCGGTGCGTAAATCAAAGCCAAGTATCTCGCGGAAGTCGGTGAGACCATTATTACCGCCAAAGCCCATCTCATTGCGGAAAAAGGCCAACATCAGCGCAAAGGTCAGCGCCTGGGTAATAATCGACAGATACACCCCGGTGACTCGCGAACGGAAGGCCAGAAAACCAAACACCAGCGCCAGCAGCCCCGGCGCCAGTAGCACCATGGCAAAGGCAAACCAGGCCATATCAAAGCCGTGCCAGAACCACGGAAGGCTGTCCCAACTGAGAAAGACCATAAAATCGGGTAGCACTGGATCGCCATAGGTGCCCCGATCACCAATTTGGCGCATCAAATACATGCCCATGGCGTAGCCGCCAATGGCGAAAAAGGCGCCGTGTCCCAGGCTTAAAATGCCCAGATAGCCCCACACCAAATCCACCGCGACAGCCAGCAGCGCGTAGCTTAGGTACTTACCGAACAGATTGACCGTATAGGCCCCGATATGCAGCGGATTACCCGCCGGTACCGCTACGTGTAGCAGCGTGACCAACGCCAGCGTGGCTAGCAGCACGACTAAAAAGATCTGGGTAGAACGTTCGCTAAACGGGCGTGTTAGCCAAAAATTGGCTGATGATTGCGTCGTTAATGACATCGCTTAGCCCTCCGCAGCCCGGCCCTTCTGCGGGAAGAGTCCACGCGGGCGTTTCTGAATGAACAGGATGATAAATACCAGCACAATGATTTTGGCCAGCACCGCGCCTGCCCAGGGTTCCAGCACCTGGTTGATGACCCCAAGCGAGAGGCCGGCGACCAGCGTGCCCCATAGATTACCCACGCCGCCGAACACCACCACCATGAAAGAATCGATGATGTAGTTCTGGCCCAGGTTGGGCCCGACGTTGGTGAGCTGGGATAGCGCGACACCGGCAAGACCGGCCACGCCGGAGCCCAGCGCAAAAGTCATAATATCCACGCGGGTAGCGCGAATGCCCATTGAACGCGCCATGGCGCGATTTTGGGTCACGGCGCGCACCTCAAGCCCTAGTCGGGTACGGCGCATAATCAGCATCAGGCCCGCAAACACCACCAGCGCAAAACCCAGCACGAACATCCGGTTGAGCGTGAGCGACAGCGCGTCGTTGACCACCAGCGAACCACTCATCCATTCCGGGGTGATCACGGTACGGTTTTGCGGTGAAATCACCGTACGCACCAGCTGTTGCAGAATCAGACTAACGCCAAAGGTCGCCAGCAGGGTTTCAAGCGGGCGGCCTTTGAGGAACTGGATCACGCCGCGCTCGATAGCAATCCCCGCCAGCGCCGACACCATAAAGCCGGCAGGAATCGACAGAACCAGCGCTAAACCCGGCTGGCCGGGCAACAGTTGCTGCATCGCCCAAGTGGTATAGGCACCCAGCATAATCAGCTCGCCGTGAGCCATATTGATCACGCCCATGACACCAAAGGTGATTGCCAGACCAATCGCTGCGAGCACCAGCACCGAGCCCAGGCTTAAACCAAAATACAGCGTTTCCAGGCCGCGGTTGATTTTGAGCTGCTGCTCGATGCCCGCAAGGGACGCCGCCGCCGCGTTGGCAACCACCGGGTCGTCGCTATTGGCTGCTCGGCTTAACGCCACCCGTGAGCGCGGGTGCAGGCTACCATCCAGGGCTTCAACGCCGGCCATTTCGCCTTCTTCAGCGCGATAAATCGCCACGGCCTGGGTCAGGCGATAGCGCACCTGGTCGTCCTCTTCCTGCTCGATCAAGTCATTCAGGGTCGGTACTAAATCAGCATCGACTTCGCCTAGTAGGCGCTCTGCCGAGGTGAGTCGACGCTCAACGCTGGGCGAGTAGAGATCCACCACCGCAATGGCGCTACGCAGCTGATTGCGCAGGTTGTTATTGATGCCGATACGATCCAGCTCGCGGCGAGACATCTCACCCAGCGCCTCGCCGGTCAGTACATCGGCCACCGGCCAGTCGCGGCCACGGTTCTCGAGCACCAGCACAAAGCGACCGTCGTCGGTGCGCTGTAAGCGACCATCAAGCAGAGCCTGAAGCCAATCACGGGCGCGCTCGTCGTCACTTTGCAAAATAGCGGTGATCGCTTCGCCTTTGGCGGCGTAAGACTCAACGTCCAGCGCTTCTAGCAATTCGAGCGCGGCCGCATCATCATTGGTGCTGTTCTCGTTGTCTGTTTGTGCCTGCGCGGTGACAGTAATACCTAGCAGCAGGAGGCACATCAGCGTTAGGGAAAGGAAACGCCTCATGGGTTCTTCCTTTGGTGATCAGAAAAGGGAAGATAGCGTGCTCCTTGCCGCACCGCGCTTAACGGCGCAGCAAGGTAGTAGTGTTATTCTGCAAGTGCCGCTTCGGCTTCTTCTGCTGCGGTGCTGCCACCGCACGAGCCGTTAACGACGTTAAAGTTGCCGCACTCCATGGGCTTGCGCCAATCGGCAATCAGGTCACGCGAACCCGGCAGGTAGTCCGACCAGGCATCGCCCGCCACGGTAGACGGCGTTTGCCAGACGATATCGAATTGGCCGTTGTCCTGAATCTCGCCAATTAGCACCGGCTTGGTGATGTGGTGATTGGGCATCATCGCCGCATAGCCGCCGGAAAGGTTGGGTACCGTCACGCCGATAATCGCGTCTTTGACCGTATCGACGTCGGTAGTGCCCGCTTTGCGCACCGCTTCGGCCCACATATTGAAGCCAATGTAGTGCGCTTCCATGGGATCGTTGGTGACCGCCATATCGTCGCCGGTGTACTCAATCCAGGCGTCGATAAAGTCGTAGTTGGCGTCCGTATCAACGCTCATGAAGTAGTTCCAGGCGGCCAGGTGGCCAACCAGCGGGCCGGTATCGATACCAGTAAGCTCTTGTTCGCCCACCGAGAAAGCAATAACCGGAATATCGGCCGCGTCGATGCCCTGGTTGGAAAGCTCGGTATAAAACGGCACGTTGGCGTCGCCGTTCACCGTTGAGATCACCGCGGTGGGTTTGCCCTCTTCGCCGAAGCGACGTATTTCGGCCACGATGTTCTGCCAATCCGAGTGACCGAACGGCGTATAGTTGACCATGATGTCCTCGTCGGCAATGCCATGCTCATCTTTGAGGAAGGCTTCGAGGATGCGATTGGTGGTGCGCGGGTAAACGTAATCGGTACCCACCAGGGCGAAGCGCTCGATACCCACTTGATTGATCAGATACTCAACCGCAGGAATGGCTTGCTGGTTAGGTGCCGCGCCGGTATAGAAGACGTTTTCCGAGGACTCTTCGCCTTCATACTGCACCGGGTAGAACAGCAAGCCGTTTAGCTCCTCTACAACCGGCAGCACGGATTTACGCGAAACCGAGGTCCAGTTACCGAAAATCACGTCGACTTCCTCTTGGTCGAGCAGTTCACGAGCGCGCTCGGCAAACAGCGGCCAGTCGGAAGCAGGGTCTACCACGACGGCCTCTAGCTCGCGACCCAGCAAACCACCGGCTTCGTTCTGCTGTTCGATGAGCATCTCGACGGTATCTTTGAGGACGGTCTCACTGATCGCCATGGTGCCGGAGAGGGAGTGCAGGATACCGACCTTGATCGGATCCTCTTCCTGGGCGATGGCTTGAGCGCTGGCCCCCATCCCGGCGGCGCTAAGTAAGGCGCTGGTGAAAAGTCGAGCGGTGTTTGGGTGTGTCTTGCGTAGGAAAGTGGTCACTTGAATCTCCTTGCACCCCTTATGCTGGGGGCTCGTTTATTGGCCTCGTATGCCAAGCGCTAAGCGCTGGTACACGTCCACTAGCAAGGAGTATTTGCAAAGGCTGCGCCAAATTGACACATAACCAACTTAAGAACGCACAATCAGTTACTTAAAATAATTCTAAAAAGCCTAAAATCATCCAAATGCACTAAAAAGGCGCAAATCCATCCTGCGACTGCACCCTCACCATGCATCCACGCCGTTGAGCGCACCACCAACGCGCAGTGGCGCTTTCAGGCACATTACTCATACAAAAAAACAGGGCGCCGACTTTCGTCGACGCCCCGTTTTTCAGGATTGAACGCGTTATATATCAATCGCTTCCTGGTGTGCCTTCTTCAATCGGATTTTGCATCCGACGGCGCAGCAGGGGGCCGATGATATACGGCAAGATCAAGCCTAGCCCCGCGAAGACCCACAGGCCAATGGCCAAGCCGCTGTCCCACAGAATCATCCAGTCTCCATCGGAGATATCCATGGCATGGCGCAGGTTTTTCTCCATCTCGGGCCCTAACAACAGGCCAAGAATCACCGGCACCAGCGGAATCTCCAGCTTGCGCAGTATGTAACCGCCCACCCCGAAAGCCACCATGAAGTAGAGGTCGAAGGTGGTGTTACTGATTGAGTAGATACCCACGAAGGCGATCATGGTGACGATCGGCAACAGGAACATCGGTGGCACGGAAAGCAGCTTGACGAAGATGCCCACCAGCGGGATGTTGAGGATCAGCAACAAGAAGTTACCGATCAACAGCGCCGCAATGACGCCCCAAACGATGTCGGCGTTCTGGGTAAACATCAACGGCCCCGGGGTGATGTTGAGCGAGATCAACAGCGCCAACAGCACCGCTGTGGTACCGCTACCCGGCACGCCCAGGGTCAGCATGGGCACCAGCGCACCGCTGGAGGCGCCGTTGTTGCCCGCCTCGGGGCCGGCCACACCGCGTGGGTCACCCTTGCCGAAATAGCCCTTCTTGCCGACGACCTTCTTCTCCAGGGTGTAGCCGATAAAGCTACCCAGCGACGCGCCAGCGCCCGGCAAGACACCCGCGATGAAACCCAGCACCCCGCCACGCAGGCTCGAGGGCAGAATCTCGCGGATTTCCCGCCAGGTAAGCGTGAGCTTGTTGACCTTCATCTTCTCCTTGCCGCCACCGGCTCGCTCCTCGATGAAGAACATCAGCTCGGAAATGGCAAACAGACCGACGATAGCGATAATGAAGTCTACGCCTTCAAAGAGCTCAAGCACGCCAAAGGTGTAGCGCTGCACCCCGGTATTGTCGATCCCAACCGTGGCGATCATCAGGCCGATACAGGCGGCGACCACCGTTTTGATGGGGTTCTTGCCGGTGATGCCGCCCAAGGTGGCAAACGCTAGCAAGAAGAGCGCGAAATATTCCGCCGGGCCGAACGTCAGGGCGAATTTAGCCAGCAGCGGTGCCAGCAAAATCAAGCCCACGGTGGCCACCAGACTACCGATGAAGGAAGCGATGGCAGAGATAGCCAGCGCTTCGGCCGCCTTGCCCTTCTGGGCCATTGGGTAGCCGTCGAGACAGGTCATCATGGCCGGTTCATCGCCGGGAATATTGAGCAATATCGACGAAATACGCCCGCCGTACATGGCACCGGCATACACCGAGGTCAGCATGATCAGGGCGGTTTCCGGGGCGAGCCCCAGGCTGAACGCCAACGGGATCAAAATAGCCACGCCGTTGGCCGGGCCTAACCCAGGCAAGGCGCCGATCAAGGTGCCGAGAAAAGCCCCCAATAGGGCAAACATCAGGTTATGGGGCTGCAGCGCAACGCCGAAACCATCCATCAGGTAACCTAGAGTTTCCATCAGTTCACCTCCAGGAATGACAGCAGACCCAGCGGCAAGGCGAGATCCAGCGCAAAGCTAAACAGGAAGTACACCACCACCCCGGAGACGGCCCCGGTGATATAGGCGTTGGCCGGGCGCGAGCCCATGCGCCAGCAAAGCGTTCCCACGGCAAGCGTGGTGCTGATAATAAAACCCAGCGGCTGAAGCAGCATGGCGTAGAGAATCAACACCACGACAGCGATAATCAGCTCGATACCCGTACGGCTCCAGGGCCAGGCATGGTCAGGATCAGGCCGAACGATCATATACAGGCTGGAAATGATCAGTACCACGGCCAACAACTTGGGAAAAGTGTCGGGGCCGACGGCCTCGGCCCCACCAAACGGCTCCGGGAACTGAGTGGCGCCCCAGCCGTACGCGACGGCCAGGACGATCATCAAGACCCCAAAGATGCGGTCGTTGAAAGTCATTACTGAATCAATCCAATATCTTTAGAAAGCTGCTCGATGTCATCGATCTGGTTGTGAACGAAGTCTTCGAACTCACCGGCGGTCATGTGGAAAGGCATCAAGCCGTTCTGTTTCATGACATTCTTCCATTCTTCGCTCTGGTAGATGGTGTCCATGGCATCGGTCCAATACGTCTCAGCCTCTTCGGAGATATCCGCCGGCATGTAAAAACCGCGCCAGTTGGGGCCCAGTGCGTCGATGCCCTGCTCACGGGCGGTGGGGATGTCAGACAGATCGCCGGGCAGACGCTCCTCGGAGAGCACGGCCAGGACGCGCAGGTCGCCGGATTCCATAAACCCTTGCGCTTCGGTGATATCGCCGGTGAAGGCATCAACGTGCCCACCGATCACCTGAGTCAGTGCTTCGCCGCCATTGTTGTACGACAGGTACGCAATGCGCGGAAGATTCTCGACGTCAGCTGCCTGAGCGGCAATCAACACTTTCAGATGATCCCAACCGCCTTTGGCACTACCGCCGGCAAACTTAACGCTGCGCGGGTCTTCTTTGAGCGAATCCATCAGATCGTTGAGGTCTTCGATCTCGGAGTCATCGGCCACGGCGATAATGCCGTAATCCGCGCCCAACGCACCGACCCAGTTGACCTGATCAGCGGTCAACCCCGGGAACTGCCCTTGAGCCAGGCGCGTGGTGGTAGCGGTGGACGCTGCCACCAGCAGATGGTCGTCACCGGCGCGCTTGCTCACGGTATGCGCATACGCCACACCACCGCCGGCACCGGCCATATTGATGGTCTGCACATTACCGGGTACTAAATCGAGCTCCTGCATGACGTTACCCACGCTGCGGCAGGTAAAGTCCCAACCGCCGCCTGGGTCGGACGGCGCAATACACTCAACCTTACCTTCGGGTTCGAAAGCAGCGGCGGTGCTGGAAAAGGTGGCAGCGGCAGCTAGCGGAAGGGCCAGCAGGGTTACGTACTTCAAGGAAGGCTTGAGAGTCATAGCGTTCTCCACGTTTCAATCTGTTTTTGTAGTGATGCGTGTTGTGATGATGCGTATTGTGGTGATGCATCGTGCTTCACGCTGCGAACGTTAGAAGAAGGCAGACCCTAGCGACAAGCTTGTGAACATAAAGCACAAAAAGAGCATTTTGGGCATTTTGTTCATTGTGTTCACGGCGGCGTTCTCAAGGGCTTTTCGAGCACTGTTTCAAGGGTTTTATCGGGGTTTTAAAGCGCCTCAAAGGCCTTCCAGCCAGCCGTTGGTATCCGTCCGCAAACGATAACGTCGTTCGGGCCTACCTATATCACCGTAGCCCAATTCCGCGTCGACCACTTGCACCGATACCAAATATTCTAAATAGCGCCGCGCCGTGGAACGGCTTGCCCCCATAGCCCGCGCCACCTGAGTGGCGGCCAGCGGCTGGTGGGATTGCTTGAGCGCTTCTGCCACCGAACGTAATGTCAGACGGTCAATGCCTTTCGGCAGGCTGCGCCCGCTGGCCGTCGTGGTTTCCGCTGGCTGCGAGCGGGCCAACACTTGGTCAAGCTCGGCCTGATTCATTTCATTACGGCACGCCAGCGCTGCCCGCTCACGGCGAAAACGCGCCAGCATTTGCTGCATACGACTGGCTTCGATGGGTTTGATAAGGTAGTCGAACACGCCCCCACGCAGCGCCTCGCTGATGGTGTCCACTTCGCGGGCGGCCGTTACCATGACAATATCCACCTGAACGTAATCGCGACGCAGCGCCCAGAGCAGTTCCAGCCCTTCTACATCGGGCAGGTAAGCATCCAGCAATACCAACTGAATGTGGGATGCATGGAGCGCCATTTGCTCGCGCGCTTCTGCACCGTTGCGGGCAACCGCGACCACATTAAATCCCTCGCTCTGCTCAATAAAAGCGCGGTGGATATCGGCAATGCGAAAATCGTCTTCCACTACCAAAATACCGTACTCGTTCGCCGACATAGCGCTCCCTTTTACCGCGACAATCGTCATTGTTAATGTTAGTGAATCAGCGGAGCGTTAGTTTACCACGGGCGATGACGCGTCTACGTTGGCGCACAGCGAACGGTTCAACACGGCAATAAAGCAGGCTCCCCCCAACTCACTGTCTTCCAACGTGACGGTGCCGCCATGCTGTCGACATAGCCGCGCCACCAGCGCCAGGCCAATACCCTGATGCTGGCCGGCTTTAGTTGAGAAGCCTTCGCTGAAAATCGACTCAACATGCTCAGGGGCCACACCGGGCCCGTTATCTTCGACCTCAATGAGCAACTGCTCGCCTAAATCGGTGAAAAACAACCGCACGCGCGGCGGGTCGTTCTGCCCGTGCAAAGCGGCGTAGCAGGCGTTATCCAGCAGGTTGCCCACCACGCTCATCATAACCTCTTGGCCCGTCGGTGTTAGCTGGCAGGAGAGCGAACTTTGCTCGTCGATTTCCAGCGTCACCCCCAGCTCGCGGGCACGGGTCAGTTTGCCCATAAGCGTGCCGCTGAGCACCGTATCGGCCACGCTGCGCATCAAAAAGCTCATCTGCGCCTGAGCGCGCTCGGTTTCTTGGTGAATCAGCGCCAACGCTTCATCGACGCGCTTGAGCTGTAGTAAACCTGAAATGGTATACAGCTTATTGGAAAACTCGTGCGCCTGGGCTCGCAGCATATCCACATCGCGGCTGGCCTGGGTCAGCGCATGAGAAAGATCGACAATCTCCCGACGGCTGCGGAAGGTGGCCACCGCCCCCTCAATCTCGCCCTCGTGCAAAATCGGCACTCGGTTCACTACCACCGGATGATCGCCTAACCACATTGCCTGATCGAACTCCTGCTCGCCCCGGCGGAGCACCTCCAGTAACCGTGAATTAGGCACGACCTCGCGGATGGGCTGGCCCAGCAGCACGTGTTCATCGTCCAAATTAAGGAAGCGCCGCGCTTGCTGATTGACCAAGGTAATATGGCCTTCACGGTTAACCGCCAGAATACCCTCGTGAATCGATTGTAGGATGGCCTCCTTCTCCATGGCCAGCCGGGCAATTTCATAGGGTTCCAGGCCTAAAATGACCTTTTTGAGGTGCTGCGACAGCCAGTAGGCGCCGGCAAATCCCAGCACGATCATCAACGCGACTAACGTCCAACCCAGGCTGTTATAACGCGCGATATCCATCGCGACGCGATCCAGCATAAACCCGACTGAGACAATGCCGATGATGTTGCCTGCCTCATCGCGCACCGGCGTTTTGCCACGCATCGCGGAGCCCAAGGTACCGGTCGCCTCGGACACATACGATTCACCGTCTTGAAGCGCCCGCGCGTTATCCCCACCCACCATGGTGAGTCCAATGCGCTCTGCGACTGGATGGGAATAGCGCACGCCCAACGTATTGCCCACCACCACGTAACGCGCGCCGGTTTCACGGCGCACGCGCTCGGCAAGCGGCTGAATGACGCTGGCGGGATTATCGTCGTCAAAGGCGTCAATGAGCTCGGGCATTGAAGCCACGGTCTTGGCCACTGCCAAGGCCCGCTCGCCCATTTGCATGCTGATAATTTCAGCTTTACGGTAATTCAGGTAAGTACCCTGGGCCAGTAGCATGCCCGCCAGCAGCAGCCCCACCAGCACCATGACCTGAAGGCGAAAACTGCGCTTGTACCAGCGCCGCCGTGTTCGGAGGCGGCGCCAGCGCTGCAGTTCGGCTAACGTTTTGGGGCGAGGGGTGGGCATAGCGGTACTCACAAGCGGTAACGAGCCCATTATGGCACGCAGACGCAGAGGGCGTTAAACTTCGCCGCTTGAGAGTGCTTGGCCGCCACTCGGACTTGCGCAATCCAATCATGGAGAACGGTATGCTAGCGAAAGAATGGCCAGTCAGGGGCGCCATCGTTATCGGTGCCCTATGGGCCGCGCCTGCCGTCGCCAGCCCCTTTTACGCCCCGCCGCCGCCTGCCGAGGACACACCTATGTTCAGCGGCGACATAGAATTCGGCTATAACCGACTAACCGGCAATACCAACAGTGAAACGCTAATTAGCAAAGCGCGGTTGCAGTGGCTAACCGGCAACGTCACCCACTCACTGCGTAGTGACGTGCGCCACGTGAGTAAAGAGGGCGATACCAGCACCGAACAATACCTCATCGCAGGCCGCGAAAGGTACGACTTTAGCGGTCCCCACTATTTGTTTGGCTTTGCGCGCTGGGAGAAGGATCGCTTTGCCGGCTACGATCAACAGCTCACCGCGATTGGTGGCTACGGCCGGCAGCTATTGGACAATGACCGCCACACGCTATCGCTAGAAGCGGGGCCTGGTTACCGCGATGACCGACTGCGCGAACATGGCGACGAACAGCTAGGGGTCGCCTACACGGCGTTTGATTATCACTGGTCGTTTTCCGACTATGCCGATATTCGTCAGGAGGTGTCGCTGGAATATACCCGCCAAAACGTGACTTCCCGCTCGCTGACGGCATTAACTGCGCCGCTCAACGCCAAGCTGTCACTGCGTCTCTCCCATGAGCTCAAACACAACTCCGAGCCGCCCCAAGACGCTGAAAAAAACAGCGACACCACCACTAGCGCCTCTGTGCTGTACCACTGGTAGCGCCGCTTAACGCCCTTGCCCACGGTGAGCCTGCGCTCATCATCCAATAGCTAATGCCCTGATTAGACGTTGGTCTATGAAAACGTTACAATAGACCCAGTTTCCTGTCCTAGCGCCATTCCAAGAATGGCGCTTTTTTTTGCGCTCACTTTGCAACGTGGCGGGCTGCTATTTTTGGTAGACCTTAGCCCAACCCCAAACGGATCCTCATGACACAATCAACTCAAGACGCGGTACCGCGCCAAAGCGGCGCGCGCGCCCTCGGCGACCCTATCGTACTGTTGCTCAGCATCGGCTTTATTGTGGCCTTTATTGGTCTATCGTTTTACGACGTTGACCTCGTGGCCAACAGCATCAGCACCGGCTTCGCCTGGACGGCGCGGGTGTTCGGCACTTACTTTCAACTGCTATTGCTCGCAACTTTCTTCATCGCCACTGGCTTGGCCTTTACGCCCGCCGCCAATGCCAAAATCGGCAACCTCGACGCGCCCGAGATGAGCACCTTCAAATGGCTGTCGATTATTTTGTGCACCTTACTGGCCGGTGGCGGGGTGTTTTTTGCCGCCGGCGAGCCGGTCTATCATTTCGTGGTCACACCACCCGCATTCGACAGCGAAGCGGGCACCCCCGAGGCCGTCGCCAATGCACTGGCCCAGTCGTTTAATCACTGGGGCTTTTTAGCCTGGGCAGTGCTAGGTTCTTTGTCGGCGATTGTGCTGGCCCATGCCCACTACGTGAAAGGCCAACCGCTTCAGCCCCGCACACTGCTCTACCCAGTGCTCGGCGAGCGCCTTCTGCGTGGGCCGTTAGGCAGCGTGATTGATGCGTGCTGCGTTATTGCCCTGGTGGCCGGCACAGTGGGCCCGATCGGCTTTCTCGCGACCCAGGTCAGCTTTGGTTTGCACGAACTGTTTGGCTTGCCGGAGGGCTATACCGGCCAGTTGATCATTCTCGCGGCGCTGGGCAGCATCTATGTGCTGTCGTCCATGAGCGGCATCCACAAAGGCATTCAATTACTCAGTCGGTTTAACGTCTTACTCGCTCTAACGATTGGCGCGGTGATCTTTATTTTCGGCCCGACCCTGTTTCTCGCCAACAGCTATATGGCCGGTATGGGCACCTACGTGAGCGAGTTCTTCACCATGGCCACCACCACGGCGGACACCGCGCCCGATTGGTGGATGCAGTGGTGGACGGTGTTCTTCTTTGCCTGGTTTATCGGCTACGCGCCGTTGATGGCGATTTTTGTGGCGCGCATTTCACGCGGCCGCACCATTCGCCAGATGATTGTCGCCGTTGCCGTGCTGGCGCCAATCGCCACCTCGGTTTGGTTTACTCTGCTGGGTGGCTCGGGGATTTATTACCAGTTGACCGGTGCCATTGAACTGACCGAAGCGCTCAATAACTTTCAGTTTGACGTCGCGACATTAACCGTGGCCCAGGCGCTGCCCGGCGGGATCTGGATGGCCTTTGCGATTTTATTGTTAACCACCATTTTCGTGGCCACCACCGGTGACTCGATGAGCTACGCGATTGCCGTGGTAGGTGCCGGTCACGATGACCCCAGCCCGTACGTTCGCGCGTTCTGGGGTATCGCCATGGCGCTGATGGCAGCCGTCCTACTGAACATGGGCGCCGGCCAAATAAGCGCCCTACAGCAGTTTATCGTGATTACCGCTATTCCGGTCTCGTTGATCCTGCTGCCCACGCTTTGGAACGGGCCTAAGGCAGCGTATGCCATGGCCCGGGATCAGGGCATTATCAAGTAGTCACTTAGCGTCCTTCCAGCAGCCGCAGAATCAGCTGTGGCTGCTGATTGGCCTGGGCCAACATCGCGATGCCTGCCTGCTGGAGGATTTGCGCGCGAACAAGGTTGGAAACTTCCTTCGCGTAATCGGCGTCCTGAATACGCGACTGGGCGGCGGAGGTGTTAATAATGTTGTTATTGAGGCCATCAATAACGCTTTCGAAGCGATTCTGCACCGCGCCTAAATAGCTGCGCTGGCGATCCAACCGCTTAATCGCCTCATCCATAATATCGATGGGTTTTACCGACCCAGTGCCATCGTCCAATACGCTCAAGCCCTCAAGACCCAATGCCTGTAAATTCATGGCGTCAAAACGCACCGCAATGCTGTCGCCAGCATTAGCGCCCACCTGAATATTGAGCGATTTATCGCTGTTGATTAGCCCAATGCCGTTGAAGTTACTCTGCACTGCAACGCGGTCAATTTCTTCTAACCGCTGATCAATCTCGGCTTGAATAGAGACAAGGTCATTAGAGGAATTGGTGCCGTTAGCCGCTTGGACACTCAGCTCACGGATGCGCTGCAGGTTGTCGTTAATTTGGTCGAGCGAGCCTTCCGCCGTTTGCACCATGGAGATGCCATCATTGGTGTTGCGGATCGCCTGGTTCATACCACGAATCTGCGCGCCCATTCGATTGGCAATCGCCTGCCCTGCCGGATCATCTTTGGCGCTATTAATACGCAGGCCGGACGACAACCGCTGCATAGCCGTTTGCATCGACTGCTGGCTTTCGCGCAGATTGTTTATCACCAGTAACGACGTCAGGTTGGTCGCAAGGCTGATCACGGGGATTCCTCATAGGGCTGCCTTCAAGCGGAGGCGTTTGAAATAGCCCGCTGGGCAGATAATTACTTATCGGCCAAAACCCAAAATAATCAAGTTTTAAGTTGAGAACAGCGCTGAGGATCCCGTGAAACGGCAGGCAGGCAGGCGGTTAGGAGGAATCCCGTCCGGTCGCTGCAAGTAGTTCATCCACCGGCACGCGGACGTAATCTTGCTGGAGATACCCTTCGTCGACCAGTTCACCGTCCCAGGCGACTATGTCGAGATCCATGGTACGCGGTCCGGATTTAATCGGCCCTCGCACCCGCCCCAGCCGATCTTCAACGCCCTTTAGGTAGTCGCGAAAGTCGCTCATGTCTAGGCGCGTACGCACCAGCAGCGCCGCATTGAGAAAATTCGGCTGCTCCTGGTAACCCACTGGTGTGGTGATGATCTCACGGGAGCGACTCACCAGCTCGCATTCCCGGCTAAGTATGTTCAGCGCCTCGGCTGCGTGTCGCTCGGGGTCAATGTTTGACCCCAGCGAAATCACGCATTCGTGCAGCGAGGTAGTCGGTTGAGGATATAAACGTGGCAAAGGCATGGCTATCTATCCTTGAACGAAGCGCCGGAGTTCGCTCTAGCCTAGCGCCCCGATCCTTTTGTGCAAGTGCTGTACAATTTATTGACAAACGCTGCCCTCACGCAGACAGTCGTTGTCATTCTATACAATCCAAGCACCCTATCACGATGAGGATCGTTCAATGAGCACACCGGCAGCATTGGTTACCGGCGGCGCCACCCGGCTTGGGCGTCATTTTGCGGAATCGTTGGCCGCTGCGGGCTATGATATCGCGCTACACGTTAACCGCTCCCGCGATGAAGCAGAGCTGGTCGCCGAGGGCATCCGCGCTCAGGGTCGAGCGTGTGAGCTGTTTGCCTGCGACTTTCTGCAAGACGATGTTGGTCAGTTGATTGAGCAGGTAAGCCAACGCTTTCCCAACGTGAGCGTTTTGCTCAACAGCGCATCGGCCTACGAACCCGCGCCGCTTGCCGAAACCGATCTCGCCATGTTGGAAACCCAGTTCCGGGTGAATCTGTTTACCCCTCTGCTGTTAACCCGGCACTTTGCCAATGCAGTCGACACGGGCCAAGTCATCAACATCATCGATAACAAAGTGGCCTATCACCAATACCCGTACGCGGCCTATTTGTTGTCCAAAAAGAGCCTGGCGGAAATGACCCGCATGGCGGCGTTGGAATTTGCCCCGCGCATCCGAGTCAACGGCATTGCCCCCGGTGTCGTGCTGCCTGCGTCTCAGCGCACCAGCGACTACATTGACTGGCGAATCGACGGCATTCCCGTCAACCATCAAGGCAAACCCGATCACTTGGTGCAGGCCTTACATTATCTGCTCAGCAACGATTTTGTTGCTGGGCAAATCCTGTTTGTCGACGGCGGCGAATCGATCAATCTTGTGGGCCGTCATTCAGAAAATTATCCCGGCTAAGCAACGCCCAAGCGAGTGCTCCCCATGCAAAAGGGGCTGCCCGAAGGCAGCCCCTTTGTTTTTCATAATGCCGCTTTTAGCGACCTTCAGGGGCGTCAACGTCATCCTGATCGGGCTTGAGATGATCCGAATCCGACGCTTGCTGCACATCCTCGTGGCTTGCCGTGTCCTGTTGCTTCTCGCTCGCGTCTCCCTTGGGCGCAGCGTCCTCGGCTTTCTGCTCGGCGGTAGACTCGATAACGCGTACGTTGGCCGGTGGCGCGCTGCCTTCCTTGTTTTCGCCGAAGTAGAGCGTGGTATGCGGGAAAGGTATTTCGATACCGGCTTCATCGAAGCGCAGCTTGACGAAACGGTTGTAGGCGCGGCCTACGGCCCACTGGTCGCCCGGCGTGGTCTTGATCACCACGCGGATATTCACCGAGCTATCCGCAAGCGCTACCACCCCTGCAACGGTAAGATCTTCCAGCAGCTTGTGGCCGTGTTCTTCGCTCGCTTTGAGATCCTCAAAGGCGACCTTGAGCTGCTCGATCGCTTCGTCGATGCTTTCATGGTAAGCGATACCGTACTCGCCCACGTGATTACCAAACTCACGCATGTAGTTGGACACCGTATCGACACTCGAGAACGGCACGATATGGTAGGTGCCGCTTAGGTCGCGAATGCCCACCGAACGAATACTGAGTTTTTCGGCGGTACCGGTGACGCCACCCACGGTGACAACGTCGCCGGTATTCATGGCGTTTTCCACCTGGATGAAGACGCCGGTGATGACATCCTGCACCAACTTTTGCGAGCCAAAACCAATCGCCAGGCCAAGTACACCGGCACCGGCAATCAGCGGGCCGATATTGATGCCGATCTCCGAGAGTACAATCATGCCGGTCATGGTCACCATGGCAATGGCCAAGGCGTTGCGGAACAGGCTAAGCAGGGTTTTGGCCCGGGCGGTAGGCTCGCCCACCCCGGTATCCGGATTGAGCTTGTGCTCGATCAAGCTGGCCAGCCCCAGCCATGCGCCGATCGCCACGATCAGGATGATAGCGACGCCGATTAACTTGCTTACCAAGCCAGCCCCAGCTTCAGAGGCGTACCAGGCGGCCAAGTCAAAGGCGCCCCAGGCATCCAGCACCACCATGATTACCGCCACCACGATCACCGTGCGCAAGATACGCAGCGCATTGGGCACGTAGCGGTTCAGGCGCTTCTCCAGCATCGGCAATTTGCGACGCATTTCAGGTGACAGCTGAATGCGACGGCCAATGGTTTGGGTGATAAACGTCGAGACCAATAGCCCCACGACCACCGCCGCCAGGGTTTTCAGCGTGGCAAATAACACAAACGGCAACGCATCGCCCGGGCGAACCAGCGTTAGCACAAAGACCATTAAGAAGTAGAACAGCGCAAAAAGATGCCAAGTGCGCGCGAATAGCTGTAGCGATACCCGGCTCGCGGTCAACGTTGAGCGAGCGCCCATGGTGTACAAATTGTCGCGCAGCCGCACGCGGTTTTTCAGCACCACCGCCACAGCATAAATAAATGCGAACAGCATGATCAGGGTACCTAACGCCTGACCTAACGCCGCCGACAAGTAGAAATTGACCAGCGGCACAACCACCATCAAACCGTAGCCGATCAAGCCGACCAAACGCGCTAGCCAGCGGTTCCAATACGACGCTTCGGGGGCCGACAGCGGCAATAGACGCAGCCCCTCATAACGCGAGGAAAACAGCATCCGCACGCCGGCTTTTAACAGTTCGATGATTAAGAAAGCATTCAGGAACAGCGAGGCACGGGTGGAAAGATCACCCGATTCGCCCACCGCAAAGGTTGCGACAAGATTACCGCCGACGTAGGCAAGTGCCACCAGAATCACATCGACCACCGCTGCAACGGCCACACAGACAATCAAGCGCAGCACGGGCGTCATGCCCGCTCCATGCTGTGACCAACCGCTTATTTTAGTGAACAGCGGCTTGGCCACGCGGCGAAACACAATAAACATCGCAAACGTGGCAGCAATCACGATACCCAAGTTAATCGCTGCGGTGACGAACGCCGGCATATCAAAGGTGCTCTCACCTCGACCGGTAAACAAGTCGCTCATCAACGATGCAACTTGCTCGAACTGGCCACCTACGTCATTGACGACCTGGCTCGTTAATTCGGCCAGTTGGCGAGGCAGCGACACGTCTGTAGGGGTAATATCGCTGCCTTGCGCAGCCTCTTGGGAAAGTTCTGAGTTGGCCGTAGCCGACTCGGAAACCTCCGAGGCTTGGCTGCGTAGCAAATCGATGAGTTCCTGGCGACTCTGCTCATTTTCCAGCAAATTCGCCAGGGATTCATATGTTTGCGGCTCAGCTGCTTGAGCCCCGTCAGTTTCAGCGCTGCTTTGCGCGAACGCAGGCGCGGCAAACAACGCAACCAGCGTTAACAGCCAAACGCCGAGCCAGGGTAATAAACGTAGTGGCGTCACACCGTAATCTCCGTTCTATGGTGAGTCGTCTTGTCGATCAAATAACGGCACGTATTAATGCAACCGGCAATCAACGCGTATCGACATGCAAGCATTGTATAAGGTACTTAGCCTAACATGACGAGGTAAAAAGGAAGGCAAGGCCGGTTTGTTATATAACAATTTTATACAACCATTAACTTATCGCGGCCATCGGGCCAGCGCCAAACAGCACGGATAAACCACTGCCCTCAGCAATAAGGGCCTAGCCAGGACTGCGCCAAGCTGAGTATCAGCGCGTAGCGCGCGCCCTTCGCCACCAGTATCCACGCAAGTGCGCGCCACCAAGGCAAGCGCAGCACCCCGGCCATCACAGTAAGCGGGTCACCGATAACCGGCAGCCAGGAAAGCAGCAGACTGGCTTCGCCAGCGCGGTGATACCAGCGCTCTGCACGAGCCAGTTGCTTGCCGGATGCCGGGAACCAGCGACGATCCTGAAAACGCCGTGCATAGCGGCCCAACGCCACATTAACCAAGCTACCCAAGGTGTTGCCGACGGTGGCGACGCCCCATAAGGCCAAGGCCGGTTGATCCAGGCACCATTGCCGCGCTAGCCATATTTCCGACCCGCCGGGCAACAACGTGGCGCTAAGCAGCGCCACCCAAAAAAGACTGAACATCAGGGCGAGCTAAGCTGCCCACCCAGTTGCAGGGTAATTTCATCGGCCACGCGACGAACCAGCGCGCCCAGCTCTAAAAGCCGCGGTTCGGGGATGCGCGCTACGGGGCCCGAGACCGAAATGGCCGCCAGGGGCTTGCCGTATTCGTCGTTGACGCAGGCCGCCACGCAGTGCAAGCCAATGGCGTGTTCTTCACGATCACAGGCAAAGCCTTGATCGCGGATACGCTGAATCTCACTGAGCAGGCTAGCGGGCTGGTAAAGGGTGTTCTCGGTTACCCGGGCCAGTTCGCCCCGCGCTAACAACTGGGCGCGGTCATCGTCGGGCATCCACGCCAACAAGGCCTTGCCCACACCTGAGGCGTGCAATGGGGCCCGCGAGCCGAGCCGAGTAATCATGCGCATCATCTGCGGCGACTCGTGCTGAGCAAGAAACACCGCCGTGTCGGCGTCGCGGATGCCCAGGTTGGCGGTTTCTCCTGTCTCGGCCGTTAGCCGACGCAGGAAGGGACGGCTGGTGGCCACCACGTCGCGGGCCTCAAGAAAGCTATTGCCGATGCGGAAGGTTTTGACGTCGATACGCCACAGGCCTTGCTCGTTCTCTTGGCTCACAAAGCCTTGGCTTTGCAGCGCCTGCAGCAAACGGTGGGTCGTTGAAGGTGCAAGATCGGCCATTTCAGCCAACGAGGATAGCGCCAAGCCCTCGGGACTACTGGCTAAGTATTCCAACAGATTTAAACCACGCACCAACGACTGGCTATGTCCGCCGCCTGCTTTAGCCGTACTGGCTGGACGACCGACACCCCTGCGCTTTACGTCACTCACCGCACTTTCTCCTCATGACGCTCCTAAAGACGCTCCCAAAAATGCTTTTCAAGACGACGCTTATGGAGGCGTAAATGGCAGCAGGATAACGCGCTTAGGCACCGCCTGTCGCGTTTGCGGAAACGAATTCCATCCGCGCATGAGCTCAAAAAAGGCGCTAACTTGACGCTGCTTTGCGCATATCGCGGCCCAGCGGATGGGGCTCACCGCGAGCTTTGGCTAAGTCAATCTGGCGTTGACGCTCGCGTGCAGCGGCGCGGGTTTTCTCGGGCAGTGTGTCGATGCAGTGCGGGCAACTGATGCCTGGTTCATAGGCAGAAGACGCCATGTCATCGGCGGAAATCGGCCGACGGCAGGCATGGCACTGCTCAAATTCGCCTTCGCTTAAATCGTGACGCACCGTGACGCGGTTATCGAACACGAAGCACTCGCCGCGCCACAGCGACTGCTCTTCGGGGACTTTCTCCAGGTAATTCAGCACGCCACCTTTGAGGTGATAGACCTCGTCAAAACCTTCCTTAAGCATAAAGCTGGAAGCTTTTTCGCAGCGGATGCCGCCGGTGCAGAACATTGCCACTTTTTTATGCTTTTCAGGGTCGTAATGCTCGCGCACGTACTCCGGGAATTCGCGGAAGGTGGTGGTTTTGGGGTCGACCGCGCCTTCAAAGCTGCCGATTTCCACTTCATAGTCATTGCGGGTGTCGATCACCAGCACTTCCGGGTCGGCAATGATGTCATTCCAGCTTTCCGGCTCGACGTAAGTGCCCACGGTGTCGTTGGGGTCGATGTCCGGCACCCCCAGCGTGACGATCTCTTTTTTCAGCTTCACCTTGGTACGGTAAAACGGCGGCTCGTCGCAGAACGACTCTTTATGGTCGATATCGGCGAGGCGGGGGTCGGCGGTCAGCCAGGCGAGCAGCCCATCAATGCCCTCGCGGGTGCCCGCTACCGTGCCGTTGATACCCTCTTTGGCCAGCAGCAAGGTGCCTTTCACGCCGTTATCCAGCATGGTCTGGCGCAGCGGCTCGCGCAGGGCTTCAAAGTCGTTCAGGGTGACGAACTTATATAGCGCCGCGACCACAATGCGCGGCGAAGAGGTGGGTACTGACATAACAAACTCCAGGTAGTCGCCCCCGTAAAAGGCGGACCAGGTTAATAAGCGGCCATATTTTAGCAAAAAGTTTGTCGCAAAGCGCGTACCACGCAAGGTGGTAATTTGATTCAAGTCACGATGCGACGAACCCGATACGTCGATTTATTCGATTTAATCATTGAGAAACCTTCACCCCCATACCACCGCTGCCCAGCGTATATTGAGCGGTATCGTTCATTACCGCTATTTTCGTTCGCTAACACTCGGGAGCATTACATGAAGATTCGCCGTGCCCTCGAGCGCGGCTACGCCGACCACGGCTGGCTGCGCTCTTACCATACGTTTTCGTTTGCCAATTACATGGACCCTAACCACATGGGCTTTCGCGCGCTGCGCGTGATCAATGAAGACCGCGTATCCGGCGGCCACGGCTTTGGCGCCCACCCCCACCGGGATATGGAGATTATTTCCTACGTGCTGGAAGGTGAAATGGAGCACAAGGACAACATGGGCAACGGCGAGGTCATGCGCCCAGGCGACGTGCAGCGCATGTCAGCGGGCACCGGGGTGCTGCACAGTGAGTTCAACCACTCCAAGGAAAACAGCCTGCACTTCCTGCAGATCTGGATCGAGCCTGCCCAGCGCGGCATTACTCCCAGCTACGAGCAAAAGAATTTTCCAATCGCCGAGCGCCAGGGCCAGTGGCGCCTAGTGGCCTCTCAAGCGGGCCGCGAAGGCTCCGTAAGCATCAATCAGGACGTTAACCTCTACGCGGGTCTGTTTAGCCCTGACGAACAAGTGGCAGCGCCGCCTTCGCGTTATGGCTGGCTGCACGTGGTCAATGGCACCATGGAGGTTAACGGCGAGACACTGAGCGCAGGCGACGCCGCGGCATTTACGCCGGAAGAGACCATTAACCTCACTGGCAAAGAGGCAGGCGAAGTGCTGCTATTCGACTTGGCCTAAACCGACAGGGATATTCCACGCAGTGCAAAACGGCCCCACGATGGGGCCGTTTTTGTTTCACGATTAACCTAGTGTGCGGATTTAGCTGTTATGCGCTGAATACAGCACGCGAATCTTCAGCGTGTGTTCTACCTTCTTCAAGGCTTCCAGCGCCTGAGGGCCGTAGGCCTTGTCGACGTCGATCACGACATAACCCACTTTATCGTTGGTTTGCAGGAACTGCGCCGAGATGTTGATGCCGTTTTCGGAAAGCACGCGGTTAATCTGCGAGAGCACGCCGGGCACGTTGTCGTGGATATGCAGCAAGCGATGCTTGTCTGGATGCGCCGGCAGCGCCACTTCGGGAAAGTTGACCGAAGTCACCGTGGTGCCGTTGTCCGAATAGGTGATCAGCTTTTCGGACACTTCGATGCCGATATTTTCCTGGGCTTCCAGGGTAGAGCCGCCGATGTGCGGCGTCAGAATTACGTTTTCCAGACCGCGCAACGGGCTTTCGAACTCTTCGCTATTGCCCTTGGGCTCGACGGGGAATACGTCAATCGCCGCCCCGTTGAGCTTGCCGGCTTTAATCGCCTCGGCTAACGGCTCGATTTTCACCACGCTGCCGCGGGAAGCATTGATGAAGATCGCCCCTGGCTTCATGGCAGCGATCTCTTTCTCGCCGACCATCCAGCGAGTGGACGCCAAATCGGGCACGTGCAGGCTGATGACGTCAGAGCGGCCAAGTAACTCTTCAAGACTACCGACTTGGTTGGCGTTGCCCATGCCTAGCTTGGTGATGACATCGTAATAAATAACGTTAAAGCCCAACGATTCGGCGAGCACCGACAGCTGCGCACCGATGCTGCCATAACCCACGATACCCAGGGTTTTGCCCCGCGCTTCGTGGGAATTTTTGGCCGACTTCAACCAACCGCCCTGGTGGGCGCGGGCATTTTTCTCAGGAATACCGCGCAGCAACATAATCGCTTCGGCGAGAACCAACTCCGCCACCGAGCGGGTGTTGGAGTAAGGCGCATTGAACACCGCGATGCCGCGCTTGAGGGCCGCATTGAGATCAACCTGATTGGTACCAATACAGAAACAGCCAACGCCCACCAGCTTTTCCGCCGCCTCGAACACGCGCTCGGTCAGTTGAGTACGGGAACGAATGCCGATGAAGTGCACGTCGCGGATCTTATCGATCAGCGCGTCTTCATCCAGCGATGTCGGCAGGTGCTCGATGTTTTCGTAGCCTGCGTTGTGAAAATTGTCCACCGCGCTTTGGTGGACGCCCTCGAGTAGCAGGATCTTGATCTTGCTCTTGTCCAGGGACGTTTTGGCCATGGCTGAATCAACCTCTATGGTCGGCGGCATGCGCCGTGTATTCGGTTCGTGGGAGGCTCGTAGGGTAGCACATCCGCCCCCGTACACGCCCTGCCCGCGTGATGAAAAGTCTGCGTTTACAAGATGAACGCGGCGCAAGTCGCCGTCTTTCCAAGGCAATGAGGGCAGACGCCACCCCCCAGCCTCGGTGTATACTGTGGGCCTGTTATTGACAGACACGGTTTGAAAATACGATTTGCAGGCACCCGCGCCCGCATCAGAGCGCCAGGACTAACAGCAGGCATTGCCCAATGAGCGACACGACACCCCCCGCACAAGATTTTGCCGCCACGGTCGAGCAACTCGAAACGCTCGTGGAACGCCTTGAGTCCGGCGAACTCTCATTGGAAGATGCACTGACGGCCTTCGAGCAAGGTGTCCGCCTAACCCGCGATGCTCAGCAGCGCCTGGATAGCGCCGAGTTAAAAGTGCGCGCCCTAAGCGAAGATAGCGAAGGCCGTTTGAACGTTGCGCCCTTTGCCGGCCCCGACAATCCCACGGACGATGCAGACGACAGCAAGGAGACGCCGCCATGGTAGCGACCCACGCCGCTGGACTGGCCACATTACGTGATGCCAGCAACGCCCGTGTCGACGCCACCCTATCCGCGCTGTTTGATACACGCACGGCCACTGAACCGCGTCTTGAAGCCGCGATGCGCCATGGCCTGTTGGTTGGCGGCAAACGGCTACGCCCGTTGCTGGTATATTTAGCCGGTCAGGCACTGGGGGCTCGCGACGAAGAGCTTGACGCGCCGGCGGCCGCCATCGAGTTGATTCATGCCTACTCGCTGATTCACGACGACTTGCCCGCCATGGATGACGACGACCTGCGCCGCGGCCAGCCCACCGTCCACAAGGCCTTCGACGAAGCCACCGCCATTCTCGCCGGTGATGCGCTGCAAGCGTTGGCCTTTGAAGTCTTGGCGCGCACGGCGCATCCACGGCTGGGCAGTTTGGTCACCACCCTGGCCACCGCCTCCGGCCGAGATGGTATGGTTGCCGGTCAGGCGCTGGATCTAGCCGCCGTTGGTGGCCACCCTAATGTTGACGCCCTGGCCCACATGCATGCCCATAAAACCGGCGCGCTGATTGTGGCGGCGGTTCGCTTGGGCGGATTGATCGCCGTTGACGAGCACGACCCGCGTTTAAAAGCGCTAATTCGCTACGCCCGCGCCATTGGGCTAGCCTTCCAGATTCATGACGATGTGCTCGACGTGACCGGCGACACCGACACGCTCGGCAAAACATCGGGCGCCGATGCCGCCCGCGCTAAGCCCACTTACCCCGGTTTACTGGGACTTGAGGGCGCACAACACAAAGCCCAGACGCTAATTGACGAGGCCATCGCCGCGCTTGCCCCGCTGGGCAAGAACGCGCAGCCATTGGCCGACCTTGCCCACTACATGATCGAGCGCGACCACTAGACAATGCCCATGAAGCTGTTCGACGAGATACCCCGCGAGCGTCCCGCGACGCCGCTGCTCGACTCTTTTGACCATCCTGCTGCCCTGCGGGCCATGAACGACAAGCAGTTGGCCCAACTGGCCGATGAGCTGCGCGCCTACCTGCTTTACAGCGTAGGGGTTTCTGGCGGCCATTTTGGCGCAGGCCTGGGGGTGGTCGAGCTTAGCGTGGCGCTGCACCACGCGTTTCATACGCCCGACGACCGCTTAGTGTGGGACGTCGGCCACCAAGCGTACCCGCACAAAATTCTCACCGGCCGCCGCGAAGCAATGCTGAGCATTCGTCAGCACGGCGGTCTCGCGGCTTTTCCGCGGCGTGCCGAATCTGGCTACGATACGTTTGGTGTTGGTCACTCCAGCACGTCAATTTCAGCGGCGCTGGGGATGGCACTCGCCGCTCGCGCCCAAGGGGAAAACCGCCGGGTTTGCGCCATTATTGGCGACGGTGCGCTCAGCGCGGGCATGGCCTTTGAAGCCCTTGCCCATGCCGGGCACGTCGACGCCAACATGCTGGTGATCCTCAACGACAACGAAATGTCGATCTCCGAAAACGTCGGCGGCATGGCGACCTACCTGGCCCGGGTGCTGTCCAGCAAGCCCTATCTCAAAATGCGCGAAGAGGGCAAGAAAGTGCTGTCCCACCTGCCCGGGGCGCTTGAGCTCGCGCGGCGCACCGAAGAACACATGAAAGGCATGGTCAGCCCCGCCACGCTGTTTGAAGAGATGGGTTTTAACTACGTCGGCCCCATTGATGGCCATGACCTTGATACGCTGACCGAGACACTGGAAAACCTGCGTGACCTTGAGGGCCCGCAATTTCTGCATGTCAAAACCGTCAAGGGCAAAGGTTTCCTGCCCGCCGAAGCAGATCAGATTGGCTACCACGCCATCACCAAGCTGGAAAAGCCCAGCGTTGCGTCCAATACCGGACCGCTCAAGAAGCCCATCATTAAAGAGGCCGCGCCAAAGAAAAAGTACTGCAACGTGTTCGGCGACTGGTTGTGCGATATGGCCGCCGCCGACTCACGATTGATAGGCATTACCCCGGCGATGCGCGAAGGCTCTGACCTAATTCGGTTCTCAAAAGAGTACTCAGAGCGCTACTTCGATGTCGCAATTGCCGAGCAGCATGCGGTGACGCTGGCGGCGGGCATGGCATGTGAAGGTATGAAACCGGTGGTGGCGATTTATTCCACCTTTTTGCAGCGCGGCTACGATCAGTTGATTCACGACGTTGCGGTACAGCACCTCGACGTCACCTTTGCCATTGACCGCGCTGGCTTAGTGGGCGAAGACGGCCCCACTCACCACGGCAGCATGGATCTGTCGTTTCTGCGCTGCGTGCCGGGCATGGTGATTCTCGCCCCGGCCGACGAAGCCGAGTGCCGGGCGATGTTGAGTGCGGCCTACCATCATCCTGGCCCTGCCGCCGTGCGCTACCCCCGTGGCACTGGCCCTGGCGTGACAATTCCCGACCACCTGGAAGCGTTAGCCATTGGCCAGGCCGAGGTGCGCCGCAAAGCGACCGGCGAAGGTGCCAGCATCGCGCTCCTCGCCTTTGGCAGCGTGAACAGCGCCGCTGCCGAGGTGGCCGACAGGCTCGACGCCACGCACATCAACATGCGCAGCATCAAACCGCTGGATCGTGACGCCATCCTTCACGCCGCCGACGAGCACGAACTGCTGGTCACGCTGGAGGAAAACGTCGTCGCCGGCGGGGCGGGCAGCGCGGTAAATGAGCTCCTGCATGCTGAAGGCGTTCAGGTAGAGGTGCTTAATATCGGCTTGCCGGATGCCTTTGTGGAACACGGCACCCCCGCCGAACTGCTTCGCGACTGCGGCCTGGATGCCGACGGCATCGAGCGCGCGATCCGCGCCCGGCTACCATAACTTTTTTCATCAACGTTAGAGATTGCCATGTTATTTCTGATTATTGTATTTGGACTGATCGGCCTCGCTGTGGGCGGCCCCGTTGGCCTGTTAGTGGGCGGTGGCTTGGGCTGGTGGCTTGGACGGAGTATCAAGCGGCGCTTAAATGTCGCGCGAATGCGCATTCAAGAAGGCTTTTTGGAATCGATTTTTTCGGTGATGGGCTGCTTGTGCCAGGCGGACGGCAAAGTGACCGAAGGCGAGCTGGATATTGCCGAAAAACTCTTCGACCAGATGCGTTTGCAAGGCGAACAACGCGACAAGTCACGCGCCGCTTTTGAACGCGGCCGCGCCGATGACTTTGATTTAGACGCTGAGCTTGCCAGCGTGAACCGTCTCACCCGCCACCAGCCCGTGATGCGTCAGGTATTTCTGCAGGTGCAGCTGTCGGCGATCGCCGCCGACGGCGTGCTGCACGATGCCGAGCAGGAGATGATTCTACGCGTGGCGCGCGGCGTGGGCTGTAGCGAAGCCGAAGTACAGCAAATCGAAGCCATGCTGCACGGCGCTGCCGCCAACTCGCAAGGCGCCAGCGAAGAAGCCCTTAAAGATGCTTACCGGGTGCTGGGCGTATCGGAAGACGCCAGCGACGCCGAGATTAAAAAGGCCTATCGACGCCTGATGAGCCAGAACCACCCGGACAAACTGGCGGGCAAAGGGCTGCCTGAAAGCATGCGTGAAGTGGCCCAGGCGCGAACCAGCGAAATCAGTAATGCTTATGACCGGATCCGTGAAGCGCGGGGATAAAGAACCATGACAGGTAATGGTTCAGCGTCTTAGATTGAAAACGCAACTTCACAAGCCCTCGGGCAGCCGCCCGAGCACTTGGCGGGCCCCCCGACGGCAAGGTGCTGAAGGACGGTGAGCTTAGGCTGTTTGAGTCGCTGCCCATTTGCCGTTACCTGGCTGAGAAGTACGGGGATTGTCAAAGCCATGGAGCGTGAAAAAGCCGCGGCTGAACACTAAGGCACCGTTGCACGGGGTAAAACGGCGCTATACACGGCAAATTAGTGGCAGAGGTTATTAATGTGCCCACCGACAGCGCGTTATCGGCTTACTTCTCCCATCGGCGTGATTTCCGATACCCACGGGTTGCTGCGCGATGAGGCACTTGTGTTGCTGCAGGGATGCGACCTAATTCTGCATTTGGGCGATGTGGGCAACAAAGAAGACGATAGCGCTATTTTAGAACGCCTGGACGCAATGGCGCCGGTTCACTGCGTGCGAGGTAATATCGACAAAGCGTCGTGGGCGACGCGTTTGCCGATGCACCAAGACATTATCGTCAATGGTCAACGCCTGCATCTTGTTCATCGTTTAGAGGATTTTGATCCGGAGACGCCATGTGATGCCATTCTGCATGGCCACTCCCACAAACCGCGCAACGAATACCTAGCTGGCAAGCTACTCTTTAACCCTGGCGCCGCCGGGAAGCGCCGTTTCAAACTCCCCATCACCTTAGGCAAGTTATGGATAGATCAACGCGGCATACGCAGCGCGATCATTCATCTCCCTCTATATATACCGGGCGTCGCCGCCGCTGAACACTAAGTCACCGTGGCGTGGGGCAAAACGGCGCTGTAAACGGCAAAGTAATGGCAGGCGCTTCCGGCGATTACAAACAGATGCCAAATCGCATGATTGAATGGGATAGCCCGCACGGCGTAAAACACAACGCCCAGCGTATAGACAATGCCCCCAGCCGCCAGCAATGCAATGCCGGTGGTCGATAAACTAGCCGCCATTTCGTCGGCAGCCAGCACAATCATCCAACCCATCAACAGATAGACCACCACGCGTAGAACCCCAAGGCGCTGGGGCCAAAGTAGTTTGCAGCCAATGCCCACTAGCGCCAGCGACCATACCACGGAAAACAACACCCAGCCCGTGGTACCGCGCATATTGACGAGCAGAAAGGGCGTGTAAGTCCCCGCGATGAGTAGATAAATCGCACAGTGGTCGAGTAATTGAAGACGCTGCTTCCAGCGCCGGTGCGAGATAGCGTGGTAAAGGGTTGAGGCGCTATACAGCAGTACTAGGGTGGTGCCGTATAGGCTCATGCTGACCACTTTCCACGGATCCACTTTGACCGCTAAGCTCGCAACGACCAACAGCACCACCATTCCCACCAGGCTGAGAGCAGCCCCGAAACCGTGGGAAATGCTGTTTAGACGCTCTTCGAGAGCGCTAAATTCGCCCTGCCCTTCAGAAAAGACTTCACTCTGTTCTTTACGCTCGACTTCCATATCAGGGCCTCCTGGTCGTCAACCCTCGTCAAAATCACCCCTTGCGCTCAATATCGACATCGCTGGCTTGGGTGAAGTCATCCAACGCCATCATATGGCCGAGCTTGCCAGCTTTAGTGGAGAGATACTGCTCGTTATGAGGGTTTAGACCCGTGGTAATCGATAGACGTTCCACAACGTTAACCCCGTCGCGGGTCAGGGCATCGACTTTGCGCGGGTTGTTGGTCATCAGCTTGAGCGCACTGACGCCCAAATGGTCGAGCATCGGCACGCACAGGTCGTAGCGGCGCATATCGGCACCAAACCCCAGCTGTTCGTTGGCTTCGACGGTATCAGCCCCTTGGTCTTGCAGATGGTAAGCACGGATTTTGTTCAAAAGGCCAATGCCACGGCCTTCCTGGCGTAAGTATAGCAGCACGCCACGCCCCTGCTCGGCAATCCGCTTCAGCGCTTCCTGCAGTTGATAGCCGCAGTCGCAGCGCATCGAGAACAGCGCATCGCCGGTCAGACACTCCGAATGAACACGCCCCAACACCGGCTCGTCGCCAGTCACGTCGCCCAAGGTAAGGGCGATATGATCTTTGCCGGTGGCCTCATCTTCGAAGCCATGCATAGTAAATGTAGCCCAGGGCGTGGGCAGCCGGGAAGCGGCGATAAAGCGAATGGTCACAGGTTACCTCGCTGATTAACCAAACCAGTTAACCAAACCAGTGTTGGAAGAATGGGGAAGCTAGTTTAGCAGGAAGCGAAGGCCAGCTCACGGTTAGGTTGATGAGCAACTGGAGAGAAAAGTTGCCTGGGTGCGACGATTTTTGCCATGTTTAACGCCGCTTGGCGCCCTATCTTCAAGTACAATTGCTCCACTACAATGCGGGTAAATTTCTCAAGAGCAAGTGTTTATGACCACCACACCGTTGCAAAATGATCGTTTTCTTCGCGCGCTGGCTCGCCAGCCCGTTGACCGCACTCCGGTGTGGATGATGCGCCAAGCAGGCCGCTACCTGCCGGAATACCGCGCTAAACGCGCCGACGCCGGCAGCTTTATGGACTTGTGCCGCAACCATGACCTGGCCTGCGAAGTGACGCTACAACCTCTTGAGCGCTTCCCGTTGGATGCGGCCATTTTATTTTCGGACATTTTGACCATCCCCGATGCCATGGGTCTGGGGCTTTATTTCGAAACCGGCGAAGGGCCCAAATTTAAAAAAACCGTGCGCTCCCAGGAAGAAGTCGCCGCGTTGAGCGTACCCGACGCCGAGCGCGACCTGGATTACGTGATGCGTGCGGTGTCTACGATTCGTCGCGAATTGAATGGCCGCATGCCGTTGATCGGTTTTTCCGGTAGCCCCTGGACGCTGGCGACGTACATGGTCGAAGGCGGCTCCAGCAAAGATTTCCGCCACCTCAAAACCATGCTCTACGACACGCCGGACACCATGCACCAGCTGTTGGATACCCTGGCCCACGCGGTGACCGATTACCTCAACGCGCAAATCCGTGCCGGCGCCCAAGCGGTGCAGATTTTTGATACCTGGGGCGGAGCGCTATCAACGCCTGCTTACCTGGAGTTCTCGCTGCGCTATATGGAACAGATTGTCGCTGGCCTGATCCGCGAGCACGACGGACGCCGCGTACCGGTGATTCTGTTCACCAAAAACGGCGGTCAGTGGCTCGAACATAGCGCCTGCGCCGGTGCTGATGCACTGGGGATCGACTGGTCCACCGAGCTTTCCGATGCCCGCGCTCGGGTTGGTCATAAAGTGGCGCTACAGGGCAACCTGGATCCCAACGTGCTGTTCGCTCGTCCTTCCGCTATCCGCGCCGAGGTGGCCCGCGTGCTGGAAAGCTACGGCCACGGCCCGGGCCACGTATTTAACCTGGGCCACGGCATCAGCCAGTTTACCAACCCCGACCACGTCACCGCCTTTATGGAGGCTCTGCACGACCTCAGTCCGCAGTATCATCAGGGCATTCCGACTCAATCAAGCGATGCCTACTCAGGAGTAAAGTAATGAGCGAATTACGCGATGACCAGTGGTTCACCGAGGTGTTTGATAGCCACGGCAGTGCTTTCTCGCTGAAGATCTCTGAAAAACTGCTGGATGTGCAAAGCCCCTACCAACACCTGGAAGTCTACGCCACCGAGACCTACGGCAATCTATTGGTTTTGGATGGCTGCGTGATGCTGACCGATCGCGATAACTTTCTCTATCACGAGATGATTGCTCATCCTGCGCTATTTACCCACCAAGACCCTAAGCGGGTGGTGATTATTGGCGGTGGCGACTGTGGCACCTTAAAAGAGGTGCTACGCCACCCAGGCGTTGAACACGTCACCCAGATCGATATCGACGAAGAAGTTACCAAAGCCTCAGAGCGCTTCTTCCCAGCACTGGTGGCATCCAACCAAGACCCACGCGCCGAATTGCTGTTTGCCGATGGCGTCAAGTGGGTCGACGATGCGCCTGATGAGAGCATCGACCTGCTGATTATCGACTCCACTGATCCCGTCGGCCCCGCCGAAGGACTGTTTAAAACCGACTTTTTAAAGCGCTGCCATCGCATCTTGAAAAGTGGCGGCGTGATGGTGCAGCAAAGTGAATCACCGCTTTATCACAGCGGCTCGATCATCCGTGAGTTGCGCCGCGACATGCAGGAAGCCGGTTTTGACAGCGTGGCCACGCTGCCCTTCCCACAACCGGTTTACCCGTCGGGCTGGTGGAGCGTGACGCTGGCCGGTAAAGCCATTGATGTTAACGCGTTTCGCGAACAGGCAGCCGCCAGCCACGACCTGCCGCTTGAGTACTACAGCGTTGAAGCCCACCGCGGCGCGCTCGCCCTACCGCCGTTTATGCGCAAGGCATTTGCGGCTAAATAAACCCGCCAAACGCCCGTTTAGATCACTGCCCACCTCTGCCTGCTCCACAACGGTGCAAAGCAAAGTGGGCAGTCCTGTTTTTTGCACCTAGACGTTCGTCTCAATTTCGTTGAGTAGCGTTGAAAAGCGCTGAATTAAGGCCTGTACCCCTGTTGGCATCTTCCTTGCTAGGTTTATGGCATGCTACGGCATAAATAATGATTTCAATTAATTCGAGGGGACTTAAATGTTCAACAAAAAACACCTAGTACTGCTGGCGTCTGCTGGCTCAATCACCCTAGCGGGAATGTCGACCGCTCAAGCCGATACCTTGGAAGACACCATGGAGCGCGGCGCGGTTCAGTGTGGCGTCAGCGACGGCCTACCTGGCTTCTCGGCACCGGATGACGACGGTAACTGGCAAGGGATCGACGTTGACGTTTGCCGCGCAGTAGCAGCAGCAGTACTCGGCGACTCAGAGGCGGTTAACTACATTTCACTCAACGCAGTGGAGCGTTTCACCGCCCTACAGTCTGGCGAAGTTGACGTGCTTTCACGCAATACCACCTGGACCACCACCCGCGATACCACCCTGGGCCTTAACTTCACCGGCGTTACCTTCTATGACGGCCAGGGCTTCATGGTGCCTAGCGACCTGGGCATTACCAGTGTTGATGAACTCGATGGCGCCTCTATCTGCATCCAGTCCGGTACCACCACCGAGTTGAACCTGGCCGACTACTTCCGTGCCAATGACATGGAATTCAACCCGATCGTGTTTGATACCTCTGAGCAAACCGTGGGTGGCTACCAAGCCGGCCGCTGTGACGTGCTGACCTCCGATACATCGCAACTGGCTGCTCTGCGTATTCAGCTTAGCGATCCCTCAACCTCTATGATTCTCTCGGACGTTATCTCCAAAGAACCGCTAGGCCCTGTGGTTCGCCAAGGCGACGACACTTGGTTCAACATCGTCAAGTGGTCGCTGTTCGCGATGCTTAACGCCGAAGAGTTAGGCATTAACAGCGATAACGTGGACGAAATGCTGGAATCTGAAAACCCCAACATCGCGCGTTTGCTGGGACAGGACGGCAACTATGGCGAAGGCATGAACCTTGAAGCTGACTGGGCTTACAACATCATCAGCCAAGTGGGTAACTACGGCCAAAGCTTTGACCGTAACGTCGGTATGGGCTCGCCGCTGGAAATTGAGCGCGGTATCAACAAGCTCTGGACCGAAGGTGGCTTACAGTACGCACCGCCGATTCGCTAAGCGTCTCGCTTGACCCCTGGCCCGCCGCTCTTATTCAAGTGTCTGGCGGGCCGTTTGATTGACCTTCCGTATAGCGGAGACGCCACCCATGTCTGTACGACCCGACGCTCGCCCCGCCGGCCACAAGCCGCCGTTTTGGCGAGACCGCGCTAAGCGCGCGCTTATTTTTCAGCTCATATTAGTCGCCGTTGTCGCGGCTTTCCTGATCTACATTATTGGCAATACCCAAGCCAACCTGGAGGCCCGCGGTATAACCACCGGCTTTGGCTTCCTGAGTGACACAGCCGGCTTCGGTATTGGCCAAACCTTAATCGAGTACACCTCCCAAAGCAGCTATGGCCGCACCTTCGTGATTGGCTTGCTCAATACGCTGTTGGTGGGTGGATTGGGGGTGTTGGCCGCCTCGATTATTGGCTTTATCGTCGGTATTGCGCGGTTATCGCCCAACTGGCTGATCGCTAAGCTAGCCAACGCCTACATCGAAACCTTCCGTAATATTCCGCTGCTGCTGCAGATTTTCTTCTGGTACTTCGCTGTCCTGCGTACCTTACCCAGCGCCAGAGAGAGCATGGCGTTCGGCGAGGCTATTTTTCTGAACGTGCGCGGACTGTACCTACCTCAACCGCTGTTTGAGTCGGGGTTCGGGTTGATCCCGGCTACGTTCATTGTGGCGATCGTGGCTAGCATCGCGCTGGTTATGTGGAACAAGCGACGCCACGAAGCCACCGGCAAGCGCTTGCCAGTTTTCTGGATGTCGCTGGTGATTATTTTTGGCCTCCCGCTGCTGGTGTTGGTCGTTACCGGCGTCCCGGTCACCTGGGAGATGCCGGTACTGCGCGGCTTTAATTTCGGTGGTGGGATCACCATTATTCCCGAATTTTTAGCCCTATGGCTGGCGCTTTCTATCTACACCGCGTCGTTCATTGCCGAAATAGTGCGCTCGGGTATTCAGGCCATCCCCCATGGCCAAACGGAGGCGGCACAGGCACTCAGTTTGCCGCGCAAGTTAGTGCTACGTCTGGTGGTGATTCCCCAAGCCCTGCGGGTGATTATTCCACCGCTTACCAGTCAATATCTCAACCTGATTAAAAACTCGTCACTGGCCACCGCCATCGGCTACCCCGACCTCGTCTCGGTGTTTGCCGGCACCACGCTTAACCAAACCGGTCAGGCCATCGAAGTGATTGCCATGACCATGGCGGTTTATCTGATCATCAGCTTGCTGGTGTCCATGTTCATGAACTGGTTCAACGCTCGCGTTGCACTGGTCGAACGCTAGGCCGGAGGCGACTTTATGATTCACAACAAAGATATGATACCTGAGCAGCCGGCCCCGAAAGGCACCATTGGCCCCATCGGCTGGCTACGCGGCAACCTGTTCAACGGCCCCATCAATAGCCTGTTCACGCTATTAGGCTTGTATGTTCTGTATCTGCTGTTGGTGCCAACGATCCAATGGGCGTTTATTAATGCCGACTGGATAGGCGATAGCCGTGAGGACTGTTCACGGGTGGGCGCCTGTTGGGTATTCGTCAATGCCCGCTTTTCGCAGTTCATTTACGGCCTGTACCCCAGCGAGGAGTATTGGCGCGCCAACATCGTATTTGCCATGTTCGCGGGCATTATTGCCTGGATGGTGATTCCGCGCCTGCCGTTTAAGCGCTGGATGACCGTGTTTGCCTTGCTGGGCTTCCCGGTTGCTGCCTATGTGCTCTTACACGGCGGCTATTTTGACCTTCCGCGCGTTCCCACCCATCGCTGGGGCGGCTTGATGCTGACGCTGCTGCTGGCAAGCGTGGGGATGATTGGCGCGTTACCCATCGGCATTGTGTTAGCGCTTGGACGACGCTCCAACATGCCCATCGTCAGAACCTTCTGTGTGATTTTCATCGAGTTCTGGCGCGGCGTACCGCTCATCACCATCCTGTTCATGGCGTCGGTGATGCTGCCGCTGTTTTTACCCTCAGAGATTAACATCGACCGTCTCATACGTGCCTTGATCGGCTTAACGCTGTTCCAGAGTGCCTACATGGCCGAGGTCATTCGCGGTGGCTTGCAGGCGATACCCAAAGGCCAGGATGAAGCCGCGGCGGCGCTGGGGATGACGTATTGGAAGCGCATGGGCCTGATCATCATGCCCCAGGCGCTGAAGATGATGATCCCCGGTATCGTCAATACGTTTATCTCGCTGTTTAAAGACACCACGCTGGTGATGATCATCGGGCTGTTTGATCTGTTGGGCATCGTGCAAGCGGCGCTTTCCGACTCACGTTGGCTGGGCTTCTCGATAGAGGGCTATGTCTTTGCCGCGTTCGTGTTCTGGATCTTCTGTTTCAGCATGTCGCGGTACAGCCAGTACCTGGAACGCAAGCTAAATACCGGTCATAAGCAGTAATGTCGCTTTTATACGTTTAAACCTTCAGGTTTTGAGTAGGATTTCAATATGACACAAGCAGCCACCAACGCCTCCGACCTGATGGTCGAGATGCACAACGTCAATAAGTGGTTCGGCGATTTCCACGTACTGCGAGATATCTACCTTGAGGTCAAGCGCGGCGAGCGTATCGTGGTGTGCGGCCCCTCGGGCTCGGGTAAATCAACGCTGATTCGCTGTATCAACCACCTTGAAGAGCACCAAAAAGGGGACATCGTCGTGGGCGGCGTCCCGCTGACCCAAGACGTCAAGCGGATCGAGCAGATTCGCCGCAGCGTCGGCATGGTGTTTCAGCACTTCAACCTGTTTCCGCATTTATCAGTGCTGGAAAACTGCTGCATCGCGCCAATGTGGGTGCAGAAAAAGCCGCGCAAAGAAGCGGAAGAACTGGCCATGCAGTACCTGGAGCGGGTTCGCATTGCCGAGCAGGCGACTAAGTACCCGGGGCAGCTTTCCGGCGGTCAGCAGCAGCGCGTGGCGATTGCCCGCTCGCTGTGCATGCACCCGGACGTCATGCTGTTCGACGAACCAACGTCAGCGCTTGATCCCGAGATGATCAAAGAAGTGCTGGACGTCATGGTGGAGCTGGCGGAAGAGGGCATGACCATGATTTGTGTGACCCACGAAATGGGCTTCGCCAAAACCGTGGCCGACCGGGTGATCTTTATGGATCAGGGGCAAATCATTGAAGAAAACGCGCCTGAGCCATTCTTCAATAACCCCCAGTCCGAGCGTACACAGCTGTTCCTGAGCCAGATCCTCGGCCATTAATCCACAACCCTGCCACCAGAACGGCTGTGGACAAGTACACCACCATGGGCCTCGCGTGAGGCCCATGATGTTTAAACGCCTTTTAAAAACAGCTGTCACACACAGGTTAAAAAGGATAATAAGATGATCGAAAAGCTGTTCATCGACCGCGCGCCTCAACCGATTGCACCTTTTTCTCACGCCTGCCGGGTAGGCGATCTGGTGTTCATCACCGGTCAAATGCCCACCGTGCCGGAAACCAATGAGATGCTGCTGGGCACCTTCACCGAGCAGACCCATCGAGTAATGCAGAACCTAGCGATTGTGCTGGAGGAAGTGGGGAGCAGCTTCGAGTACGTGGTTCAATCACGGGTGTTTATTACCAATATGGGCCATTTCGAGGAAGTGAATCAGGTTTACGCCAGCTACTTCCCCCAGCCACTCCCCACTCGCACCTGCATTGGCGTTACCGGCTTAGCCGGCGGTGCCGATGTGGAAGTGGATATGATTGCCTGGATTCCGCCTGCTGACAGCAGCGCCTAACCGCCTATTTGCGTAACGCTCGCGGGAACTAACGCGAGCTGATCACGGTGCTGGGTAAGGGGCTTATTAGCCAGCACCGTTAGTAGGATTTGCAAAGGATCACCGTGGCTGACCAGCAGGATAGTTTCCCCGCTGACCTGCTGCTCCCAGTCGTCTATCACCGCCCGCATACGTTTCGCCACCGCGCTCACCGCTTCCACCTGGTGGCGTTGATGCTCGGAGTTCTGGGCATCCAGCGCCCATATGCTCGGGTAGCGATCGTCCCCCTGGCCCTCTAACTCGCCAAAATGGCGCTCGCGTAATCGCGTATCCACGCGCGGAGTAAGCTGAAACGCGGCGGCAACCCTCGCTGCTGTTTGCGTCGTGCGTAGAAAATCCGAATGCACCACACGGGTTGGCGTTGACCATTGCCAGTCGGCCACCCGCTGGGCAAGTTGTTGCTCGCCAAGCTCGGAAAGGCCAAAGTTTTCAATCCCGCGCTCCGGAGAGCTGACAATCATACCTTGTTCGTTAGCCTGACTATGACCGTGACGCATTAGTAAATAGCGGTTGCGCCAATGGTCGGAGAGCGCATGTAAAGTATTTGACATAAGTTTGTAATAAACTCTAGATTGAAGGTGTCTGTTTTCGAAAATAATCATCCTTCACGCCAAATGTCTACTTATGAAACATTTTCCGCTTTCCTAGTAGAAAATCCCAGTGAAGGCACACAACGACTAACAGCAAGAATACAAAAACAACGTACACAAGAGGCTTATTATGACTACGTCGCTTTTCCGCAAGCGCCCGCTTGCGATGCTGACCGCCGCATCTCTACTACCATTAGCACTGCTATCAACTCAGGCCTACGCCGAATGCGAACGCGGCGATCTGGCTGACATCTATTGTGACGAAGATGGTGACATGGTCGCCGACCGGCCCAGCGATGAGTCGGAATGGGCCAACCCCGATACGCTGATCTTTGCCTACACTCCGGTCGAGGATCCAGCGATTTATTCGGATATCTGGCAGCCCTTCATCGACCACTTGGCCGAGGTGACCGAGCGCGATGTGCGTTTCTTCGCGGTGCAGTCCAATGCGGCTCAAGTTGAGGCCATGCGCAGCGGGCGGCTACATATTGCCGGCTTCTCCACGGGCCCCACGCCTTTCGCAGTGAATCTTGCCGGGGCCGTGCCGTTTGCCTTAATGGGCTCCGACGACGGCCGATTTGGTTACACCCTGCAGCTTTTCACGCACGTCGACTCGGATATTCATGAGGTTGAAGACCTTAAGGGCAAGCGGGTCGCCCACACGTCACCGACTTCCAACTCAGGAAACCTGGCACCTCGCGCGTTGCTGCCTGAGCTCGGCATTACTCCTGGTGAAGATTACGAAGTGATCTACTCGGGCAGTCACGACCAGTCCATGCTGGGTGTCGTTGCCCAGGACTACGATGCTGCCCCCGTGGCGTCAGAAGTGGTGGAGCGTATGGCCGCACGCGATCTGTATGACGAAGACGATGTGCGCCTGATCTATGAATCCGACCCTTTCCCCACCACATCCTACAATTACGCACATAACCTGCACCCTGATCTGGTCGACAAGATTGAAGAAGCCTTTTTCAGCTTCGATTTTGTCGGTACCGAACTGGGCGATGAGTTTGAAGGCGTCGAGAAATTCATCCCTATCAACTATCAGGATAACTGGAAAGTCATTCGTGCCATCCAAGCCGCCAATGACGTGAGCTATACGCCCGAAGACTTGGAGTAAGCGGAACGCACCGCCACCGGCGGTGCGGTGATTTTCTCGACGATGGAAGCAGATACATGCTGGAAATTACCAATCTGGTCAAACGCTATGGCCACGATGAAGCCGTGCTGAAAGGGCTTGACCTCAAGGTAGAGGGAAACAGTGTTGTTTCGATCGTAGGCGCCTCGGGTGCAGGTAAAAGCACCATGCTGAGGTGCATTAATCGATTGGTGGAGCCGACCTCCGGCTCGATCAAACTCAACGGCAACGAGCTCGTGCATCTGAGGGGTGCTGAATTGCGTCGTTCAAGACGCAAAATTGGCATGGTGTTTCAGGGCTTTAACCTGCTGGATCGGTTAACCGTGATGGAGAACGTGCTCGCCGGACGCCTGGGCTACGTGAATCTTTATCAGGCGATTACGCGGCGCTACCCGCAAAGCGATATTGAGCGCGCCTTCAGCCTGATGGAACGCGTGGGCATCGCCCACTACGCCAACAAGCGCGCGGATGAGCTTTCCGGCGGCGAGCGCCAGCGGGTCGGGGTTGTACGCGCGCTGATGCAGGAACCCGAAGTTCTGCTCGCCGATGAGCCCACCGCCTCCCTCGATCCGAGAACCTCCGAACAGATTATGGTGCTGCTGCAAAGCCTGGCTAGCGAACTGTCGCTACCGGTGCTGATTAATATCCATAACGTTGCGCAGGCCAAAACCTACACCGAGCGCATCGTGGGCTTGCGTCACGGCAAAATGATCTTCGACGGGCTGCCCGCCGACTTCAATAAAGACGCTCTCGACGCCATCTATGGCGGGATTGATGCGCCGGACGATGCTATCACCGACACGCCAGCGGAGGAGCACGCTCATGACTCCGCCTGACGCCTCTTCATCAACGCCGCGAACCTGGAAAAAACCGCCGTTTATCGCCAACCCGCTACTGCGCTACGGCTTGATCATCGTGGCGATCGTTTACCTGGTCTGGGCCTTTGGCTCACTGCCGTTCAACTGGGCGCGCATTGCAGAAGGGTTGCCTCGCGCAGCACGCATATTTGGCGGTGGTTTTCCGCCCAACCTTGAGCGCTACGAACTGCTGATAACCGGTTTTAAAGAAAGTTTTCAAATCGCCATTATGGCCACCCTGTTGGGCGTTTTTTTGTCGATCCCCTTTGCGGTGATGGCAGCGCGTAATATCGCCCCAATGCCGATTTATATCATTGGTCGGGCGGTGATTATTGTCTCGCGTAGTTTTCACCCGGTCATCGTCGCCATTTTGTTTGTCGCCGCCGTTGGGTTTGGCCCGCTAGCAGGGATCTTGACCCTCACCCTCTACTCGATCGGCTTTGTAGGCAAACTGCTCGCCGAAGAGATCGAGGAGATTGACTGGGGCCAGGTAGAAGCCATGAAGGCCGCTGGCGCAGGCTACGGGGCTATTCTGTTCTACGCGGTCTTTCCGCAGATACTGCCACGCCAGGTGGGGCTTTCAATGTACCAGTTGGACAGCAACCTACGCGCCTCGGCGGTGGTTGGGATTGTCGGGGCGGGTGGTATCGGCAGCACGCTGATGAACGCCTTTGGACGCTACGATTACGACTTCGCCTTTGCCATTTTGCTCGTTATCATCGCGGTCATTTTGCTCAGCGAAGGGATTAGTGGCTGGGTGAGGAAAAAAATATGGTAGATCACGCACAGCAACTTGCCGACCATGTTTGGCAACGCTACGACCGTAAACAACGCCTTATCCGCTACGCCGTGCTGCTCGCCACTGTGATGGTGGTGTTTTGGGCAGTACGCGATATTGATATCTTCTGGCCCTGGGTATGGGATGCACCCAATCAAATCTCCGGGCTTGGCGCGCGCATGTGGCCGCCCAGTGCAGCCGGATTAAACAGCATTATCGCCGCGCTGATTGAGACCGTGCATATTGCCACCCTAGCCACCTTCCTAACGATTTTTTTGGCGCTGCCGGTGGCCTACATTGCCGCCCAGAACACCACGCCTAACCGGGCATGCCTTTGGCTGGGGCGTTTTATTCTGGTCTCGAGCCGTTCGGTGAATACGATTATCTGGGCGCTGCTATTCGTGGCGATTTTCGGTCCTGGGGTGCTGGCGGGCATTTTGGCGATCGTGTTTCGCTCCATCGGCTTTATCGGCAAGCTAATGGGCGAGGCGATTGAGGAAATCGACCGTCGTCCAGTCGAGGCCATGGAAGCCACCGGAGCCTCCAAGGCCAAGGTAATTGCCTACGCCGTAGTACCGCAGGTGATGCCGGCGTTTTTTGCCATTGTGATCTTGCGCTGGGATATCAATATCCGTGAGTCGACGGTCTTGGGACTGGTCGGCGCTGGCGGCATTGGGGTTATCCTTCAGGGGGCGATTGATACCTTCGCCTGGCCCACTGTGGCCACCATCTTGATCGCCATCATCGTGCTGGTGCTGATTGGCGAGGCCGTGACGAGCTTGCTGCGTAGCAAGGTGCTTTAACCGACGTTTCTTAAACCGGGGCAAGCGTTTGACCAAACGCCAAACGCTTGCCATGGTTGAATAACGATCAACGACAAGGAGGATGCGCCACGATGACCACGTACATCGTCGTCGCCGACGCCGCTCGCGCCCGTATATTTACCCGTGAAGCGCTAACGCTCACCGAGCAGGAGAGCTTGGTACACGCCGAAGGGCGGTTGCACGAAGGCGATTTGGTCACCGACCGCCCGGGAGCCGACGTCCACGAGTCAAACTCGACCAGCGCCCGCAGTTCCGGCGAGGAAGGGGCCGCTTCTCAGCACGAAAACGAGCTATTCGCCAAACAGGTGGTTCAGCGGCTATATACCGCCCGGGTGGATCATCACATGGACAAGCTGATCCTGGTCGCACCGCCCAAATTTTTAGGTTTACTGCGCGAGAAAATGGATGCGCCCACCCAGAAGCTAGTGATCCATACCCTCGCCAAAGACCACAGTAAAAGCGCCGTGGACACTATTACCGCCGCGGTCAGCGATCTCCGCTAACAATTTATAACATTCGCCTTCACTAAAGAAATCATCGCTCTTGCCGATAGTAGTGCGTACTCACTATCAGGGCGCATCACAAGCGCCCTGATCCGCACTTCGACCAGAGAGCGATTATGTTTGCATCCCTGCGCGCCAAGCTATTACTTGCGACCCTCGTCGCGATTATCCTTGCCCTAGTAGTTAATGGCATTGCCAGTTACACCACCGTCAAGCACCACAACACCGAGCAGGTGACCCGCAATCTCAACGCGGTTGCCAACGGCAATACCCAGGCGCTTGATGAGTGGTTTAACGCCCGTTTCACCATGCTATCCAGCATGGACAATGCAGCCGATAGTGACGCCCCGCTGGAAGCGCTGCAGCAATTAGCCAACTCCGGCAACTTCATGACGGCCTACATGGCCTACCCACAGACATCGGACGCCGTTTTTTCGGATGGCTGGGAGCCACCGAGTGATTACGACCCACGCCAGCGCCCTTGGTACAAAGATGCTGTCGCTGCCGAAGACACGATTATCACCGACCCCTATGTGGATGCTCAAAGCGGCGGGTTAATTGTGACCTTTGCTCGCCCTTACTATCAAAACGGCGAACTGGCAGCCGTGGTAGGCGCTGATATCAGCATTGAAGACGTGATCAGTATTGTCGACAGTATCGCTCCCACCCCTTCAAGTTTTGGCTTTCTAACCACTGGCGACGGCACCCTGGTCGCCCACCCCAACGCCGATCTAATCCTGGAACCGTCTTCCGCGCTTAGCGACCAGCTCGACGCCGACTATCTCCAACAGATTGCCGCCAGTGAGCAGCCCCTAGCGCTGGCACTCGATGGAAACGATACCTTACTGCAAGGCCGAGGCGTGGGTGGCGACAGCGGCTGGCAACTTGTTGTCGCAATGGATGAGTACGAGGCTACCGCTGGTCTGCGCGGAGTTGCCAGTACATCAATTATTACCCTACTGATTGTTGCAAGTATCACCGCCGTCGCCCTTAGCTTTCTGCTCAAGTGGCTGCTGCGCCGTCTTATCTCTGCCCGCGATGCCATGAACGACATCGCTTCCGGGGAAGGCGACTTAACCCAGCGTCTGCCGGAAGAAGGTAACGACGAAATCACCCATATCGCCGCCGCTTTTAACCGCTTTGTCGCGACCATGGACACAGTGCTGCAAGATGTTCGTTCCAGCAGTGAAGCAGTTCACAACGCGGCCACGGAAATCGCCAACGGCGGCCAGGATTTATCGCGCCGTACCGAAAATACCGCGTCTAGCCTGCAACAAACCTCCGCCTCAATGGAAGAAATCACGAGCACAGTCGAGCACACCTCGTCGTCCGCTCAGGAAGCCAACCAGCTGTCGCAGGCCGCCTCGGACGTGGCAGGGCGTGGCGGTGAGGCCGTGTCGCAGGTCACGTCGACGATGGAAGATATCGCCCAGTCATCGGGCAAAATCGGCGATATCGTCACGCTGATGGACAGTATCGCCTTCCAGACCAATCTGCTGGCGCTCAACGCCTCGGTGGAAGCGGCGCGCGCCGGTGAGCAAGGTCGTGGGTTTGCCGTCGTGGCGGAAGAGGTCCGTAAATTGGCACAACGCAGTACTGACGCTGCCAACGACATCAAAAACTTGATCGAAGATTCCCAAAGCAAGGTTCAAAACGGCACCACGCTGGTGCAAAGCGCCGGTGAAACCATGGATGACATCGTCAACCACATCACCCGCGTGACCGACGTGCTGGGAGAAATCACCTCCGCCACCAGCGAGCAAAACGACGGTATCAGCCAAGTGAACGTAGCCGTTGCCGAACTTGATCGGATGACGCAAGAAAACGCCGCCATGGTTGAGGAATCGACCACCGCGGCCGAGCAGCTCAAAGATCAGGCAGATCATCTCACTGGTGCCATCAGCCGCTTCAAGCTGTCGCAGAGCAGTTCAGCGCCAGCCCTTAATGCCCCTAAAGCGTACTGATCGGGAGATCGCTGATGCACTTTCGTTCGTTACGCACCTTCGTCCTCGCACTGGCCGGCCCATGTTTGCTGGCGATGGTAGTGGTCTTGGTGGCTTACAACCTGATCGCCACCTCACGCACCCAGCAGACCGTGGAGCAGCACACCAGCGAGCTGTTGGAAGGCGCCCTGGGAGCCCGCCTGGATGCAGTGGCCAGCGCCGAAGGCGAGCGTATCCAGCGCGAACTGGAAAATGCCATGACGCTGGCCGCCCAACTGGCCGATACTAATGCGCTGATGGGCCAAGAGGACGGAGAAGGCCAGCAAGCGCTGTCGTTGAGCCGCCGCCAGCTATCCAACATGGTGCGCAACACCGTTGCGCAAAACCCCGCGCTGCTGGATGCCTTCATTGGCTGGGAACCCGATGCCTTCGGCAACGATGAGCGCTTTGCCGGTGACGAACGCTACGGTCACGACGGCAGCGGACGCTTCATGCCCTGGTGGTACCGCACCGACAGCGGCGAGTTAGCGGTGCTGCCGCTGGGCGACACCATGGAAAGCCAGTCGCTGATGGCCTCTGGCGTACGCGAAGGTGAATACTATCTTTGCCCCCGCGAAACACTCGCGCCGTGCATCATCGATCCCGCCTCTTACGACTACGACGGCGAGACGCTACTGGTAACGTCCTTCAATGCGCCTATCCTGGTCAACGGGGAGTTTCGTGGCGTAGCCGGGGTCGACCTGTCGCTCAACTTTATCCAGGAACTCCTTGAGGACGCCAACCAATCGCTCTACGACGGCGCGGGACGGATGGCACTGGTGGCCGGCCGAGGCGGCCTGGTAGCGGATACCCAAGGCACGGAGGCGTTAGGCAAGCACGCTGAGGCGGTGCTGGACGCCGGTATATTAGAGCGTGTGACGACGGCAGCCCAACAGCAACGCCTGCAAAGCGATACCCACGACGGCATGATTGAGCGCTACCAGCCGATCACCATCGGCGATAGCGAACTGCCCTGGGTATTGATGGTGCAACTGCCCGAAGAGGCCGTGCTGGCCGAAATTAATGCCCTGCAAAACGTGCTGGGCGAGCAGCGTCGAAACGATGCGATGGGTATGACGGTGATAGGCCTCATTGTCGCCGCCCTGGGCCTATTGGCACTCTGGTGGATAGGTGGCCGGATTGCCCGCCCGCTCAAGCGCCTCGCCAACCGCATGCAAGCAATCGCGTCGGGCAACGGAGACCTGACCCAGCGTCTGCCGGTTCATGGGCGCGACGAAAGTGCGGCGGTAGCCGAACAGTTCAACGCTTTTGCCAACAAAATTCAGGCCATCCTGCTCGACGTTCAGCGCAGCAGTGCATCGGTTAATCACGCCGCCAATGAAATCACCCAAGGCGGTCGCGATCTATCGCAGCGAACCGAGCAAGCGGCGGCCAGTCTGCAGCAAACGTCGTCTGCCATGGAGGAAATCAGCAGCACCGTGGCCCACACCACCAACGCTTCGCAAGAGGCCAGCGGTCTTTCGCAGACCGCCTCGCAGCTGGCAGGGCGAACCGATACGGCCATTAAGCAGGTGGTGACCACCATGGATGACATTCGCACGACGTCGACGGAAATTCAGGACATCGTCAGTGTCATTGATGGCATCGCCTTTCAAACCAATTTGTTGGCATTGAATGCGTCTGTTGAGGCGGCCCGTGCGGGTGAACAGGGCCGGGGCTTTGCCGTGGTCGCCAATGAAGTACGTCAGTTGGCATCACGCGCCAGCGACGCCGCCAAGGACATCCGTCAGCGTATCGATACCTCGACCGACAAGGTAGCAAGCGGTACTCAAATGGTGCGAGATGCCGAAGCCGCCATGCATGAACTCGCCGAAAGCGTCTCACGGGTCACCCAAATGCTCGGCGATATCAGCACCGCTGCCAGCGAGCAAAGTGACGGCATCAGTCAGGTCAGCATAGCGGTCACCGACCTAGACCAAATGACCCAGCAGAACGCAGCAATGGTGCAGGAGTCGACCACCGCTGCCGAGCAGTTAAAAGATCAAGCCGACTACCTTGCCGAGCTGGTCGGCGGTTTCACGCTGGAGCCAGATCGCCATGGCTCGGCATTACCCGCGCCTAAAACACGCGGTTAAGGGATCGGGGGCAGGGAGATATCATCGCTGCGCTTAGCACCAGCGGTCATCTCCCGGCACAGGCGCAGAAACTCGCGCACCCCAGTGGAGAGATATTTGTGCCTGTGCCAAATAAAGGTGAACTGACGTTTTAAGTCCAACTCCGGCGTGGGCAGCGGAACCAAGCTGCCCCGCCGAAACGCGTCGCGCAGCGCTAGCCGTGAAACACAGCCAATCCCCAACCCCGACTCCACCGCCCGCTTAATGCCCTCGGTATGCTCCAGCTCAAGTAGCGTATTGAACCGGCTGCGGCGGTGACGTGCGGCGTGCTCCAGCGTCATGCGCGTACCCGAGCCCTCCTCACGCATAATCCAGTCCTCCCGCAGCAGCTGCTCTAGCTCCAGGTGCGCCTTACCCGCCAGTGGATGACGCGGCGAACAGAACACACACAACTCGTCTTCGACCCAGGGTTGGCTGATGATCATTTCGTCGTCGCACTGCCCCTCGATCAGCCCTAAATCCAGGGAGTGCTGACGCACCCCTTCGATAATATGCCGCGTATTGCGCACCGCGAGCCGTACACGACTCCCCGGATGGCGCTGCATAAAATCGCTGATCAAAAGCGTGGCCAGATAATTGCCAATCGTCAGCGTAGCGCCAACGTCTAACGCCCCCACACCTTGTTGGCCGCGCAGAAGTTCTTCGATCTCCTCACCACGGTCTAGCAGCGCAACGGCTTTGGGCAGCAGCTGAAAGCCCAGGGCGTTAAGCTTTAAACGCTTGCCCAGACGGTCGAGCAATTGACAGTCGAACTGGCGCTCAAGCTCGGCAAGCGCGGTACTGGTCGCCGACTGCGACATGGCAAGCGAACGCGCCGCGTGGGAGACGCTCTCGTGTTGCGCGACGGCAACGAATACTTCGAGTTGACGCAAGGTATAGTGCATAACACTCGCCTATATCTATTTTTAAGATATCCGTTATCAATATAATTTACTTAACAGATATACCACCCTTTGCTTAGACTTACTGGCAACTTAATACATATTTTTTATTCTTTTTAAGCATATTCGTGGCGTTGACACCGCTACTCGACGGAGGAATTGGCATGAGTAAGTTCGCCCTGGAAGACGTACTGAGCGTTCATCACTGGAACGACACCCTGTTCAGCTTCCGCACTACCCGGGAACGCAGCCTGCGCTTTAAAACCGGTCAATTCGTTATGATTGGTTTGGAAGTCAATGGCAAACCGTTAATGCGCGCTTACTCGATTGCCAGCCCAAACTACGAAGATCACCTTGAGTTCTTTAGCATCAAGGTACCTGACGGCCCGCTTACCTCACGCCTGCAGCACCTCAAAGTCGGCGATCAGATCATGGTCAGCCGCAAGCCAACCGGCACCCTCGTCACCGACGACCTGCTACCAGGCCGCAACCTGTACATGCTTTCAACCGGCACGGGTCTTGCGCCCTTTTTAAGCTTGATTCAAGACCCGGAAGTCTACGAGCGGTTTGAAAATGTTGTGCTGGTTCACGGCGTGCGCGAAGTCTCGGAACTGGCCTACGCCGACTTTATCACTAAAGAACTGCCGGCCCACGAGTACCTGGGCGAAGACATTGCCGAGAAACTGATCTACTACCCCACGGTGACCCGAGAAGAGTTTCACACCACGGGCCGCCTGACCGATCACATTCGCACCGGCAAGCTGTTTGAAGACACTGGCTTGCCGCCCATTGATCCCCGTCAGGATCGCGCGATGATTTGCGGCAGCCCGGCGATGCTCGACGACACCAGCGCGCTGCTCGACGAGCTGGGCTTGAACATCTCGCCGCGTATGGGTGAGCCGGGTGACTACGTCATCGAGCGCGCATTTGTTGAAAAATAAGGTCGAGAAATAACCCTCTGACGGCCGCCGTTCAGTAAAAACCCCCGCCAACCGGTGCATAACAGCACTGCTTGGCGGGGGTTTTATGTTCTAGCGCGCGGCGGGGTTATACCGCGTCTTTACCGGTCTCGCCGGTACGGATACGCATCACTTGCTCCAACGGCATCACAAAAATCTTGCCGTCGCCGATCTTACCGGTATTGGCCACTTGGGTGATCGCGTCGATGACCTGTTCGACCATATCGTCATCAACCGCCACTTCAAGCTTCACTTTAGGTAGAAAATCGACCACGTATTCGGCGCCTCGGTAAAGCTCTGTATGCCCCTTCTGGCGACCAAAGCCTTTCACTTCGGTGACGGTAATGCCTTGTACGCCAATGTCGGAGAGCGATTCGCGCACGTCATCAAGCTTAAACGGCTTGATAATGGCAGAGATTAATTTCATTGCGAGATCCTCTAGCTAGGTAGCCATAATGGTTTGAAGATAAGGAGCGTCGCGTAGCCGCTCACTATCTCTTACTTCTCAGCATACACCGCTACCGACGGAGAATAAAAAAAGCCTCCCTATCTGGGGAGGCCTTAGACGAGCACTCGGGCTCACCTGGTCAGCATTGGTTTACTTCTTAATGCCGCTATTTATTTCTTAATACCAAATTCAGGGTAGGCTTCAAGACCGCACTCGGCGATATCGACACCTTCGTATTCATCTTCTTCGCTAACCCGAACACCCATGATGGCTTTCAGGATCAGCCACACGATCAGGCTGGCAATGAAGACCCAAGCAAAGATACCCACGATACCGATAAGCTGCGGGCCGAACGAGGCACCGTCGTTATTCAGCGGTACGGCCAGGACACCCCAGATACCCACGACACCGTGGACGGAGATGGCACCGACGGGATCGTCCAGTTTTACTTTATCCAGCGTGACGATGGCAGCGACCACGATCAGGCCACCAATGGCACCGATGATTGTTGCACCCAACGCAGAAGGTGAAAGCGGGTCAGCGGTAATTGCCACCAGGCCTGCGAGTGCGCCGTTCAACGCCATGGTCAGATCCGCTTTACGGAACCACAGTTTGGCCAGAATAAGCGCAGCGATGACGCCACCGGCTGCCGCCGCGTTGGTGTTAACGAAGACTTGCGCAACGTTGTTAGCAGAATCAATCGCCGCCAACTTCAGCTCCGAACCACCGTTGAAGCCAAACCAGCCCATCCACAGAATGAAGGTACCCAGCGTGGCCAGCGGCATGTTGGCACCGGGGATAGCGTGGATCGAGCCGTCTTTACCGTACTTGCCTTTACGTGGACCAAGCACGATAACCCCTGCCAGCGCAGCGGCCGCACCAGCGAGGTGCACAATGCCCGAACCGGCATAGTCAGAGTAACCGACTTCGGCCAACCAGCCGCCGCCCCAAGTCCAGTAGCCAGACACCGGATAGATGACTGCGGTCATCACCACGGCGAACGCCAGGAAAGCCCACAGCTTCATACGCTCGGCGACAGCACCCGATACGATCGACATGGCAGTGGCGACAAATACCACTTGGAAGAAGAAGTCAGAGCGCATGGAATAGTAAGGCGCGTCATCACCACCCGCCGTGACAGCATCCACGCTGTTCTCAGCGCCGATCAAGAAGCCCAGGTTAGGCAGGAAGCCCCCGGCGTTGCCGGAGTACATAATGTAGTAGCCCACCAATAGATACATGGTGCAGGCGATCGCAAACAGCGCAATGTTCTTGGTTAGAATTTCAGCGGTGTTTTTAGAACGCACCAGGCCCGCTTCCAGCATGGAGAAGCCTGCGGCCATCCACATGACCAGCACACCGCAAATTAGGAAGTAAAACGTATCGAGCGCATAGCTCAGATCAGCCAATTCATTCATTGGAAGTTCCCCGTTGAACTAAAGAAATGATTCGATAAGTCAGGCTTAAACAGCGTCAGCTCCGCGTTCACCTGTCCGAATCCGAATAACGTCTTCAAGCGGTGTGACAAACACCTTGCCGTCGCCGATTTTGCCGCTGTTGGCCGCGCTACAAATGGCGTCGAGCACGCTTTCAAGGCGATCATCGTCCACGGCCACTTCCACTTTTACCTTGGGCAAAAAATCGACCACGTATTCAGCACCACGGTATAGTTCGGTGTGCCCTTTCTGACGACCAAAGCCTTTGACTTCGGTGACGGTGATGCCCTGAACACCGTTGTCGGCCAGCGCTTCACGAACGTCGTCGAGCTTGAATGGCTTAATGATGGCGGTGATGAGTTTCATCCCGAATCTCCCCTGCTGGTTTAAGGAGCGGCCGAGCCGCCCGAAAAGAGTGCCTGCATCACTAATGCGCATACCGTGCCACTGAATTTTTTATCCCTATATTTCAGAAACTTAAAATAAATAAAACTTGTCATGACGGTTAGCTATTGATTTAACGCGCGTTGCCCAGCCTGCCTTTGCACCAAAATCGAACAAAGACAAAACGCAGGCGCCCCAATTTGACGCATTTACTCAACGAACGAATTGAGACGAGAAACATGCGAATCCCGCTTGGGTTGGGTATCCTGACTATCAGTAATCCGTATCGCGACACCGACATTTAGGAGAGAGCCATGATGCCTCAAGACCGTATCAACCGACTCGCGCAGCAGATTGGCGACCGCTTACAAAACGCGTCTCAAGCGCCGGAAGATATCCAAAAGGGCGTCCAGCAGGTGGTGCGCGGGGCCTTCGATCGCTTGGAACTGGTTTCTCGCGAAGACTTCGATATTTTGATGGATGTATTGCAGCGCACCCGCTCGCGGGTAGAAGCGCTTGAACGCCAAGTGGCCAGTTTAGAAGCCGCGGTGGATGCCCAGGCGGCGGATGCGTCGACTCCCGTCGAAGCAGAAGCCCCACCGCTGCCGGTGGAGCCTCATACGGATAACGACAGCGTCGACTCTCAAGAGGCTGATGACGCCGCTAAGTCGTCATCATAAATGCGAATAAATATCATTGACTAACATCGTGCACGTGGTAACGTGATTCGCAACCCATGAAACCAGCGGTGCACGGTTGTTAGCGCGGCATTCCTTCTGCCAATGCCCCATTTTGATGCATCGCGGCTTCATTGCTTCTTCTCACTACCGCGATGCACGCATGACCACCGCCACTTATGACTCCCAGGCCAACCAACCGCTTCACGAGCTCACGCCAGGGACGCTAGCCCAGCTAGGCCAGCGTTTCGGTATCGACTATCGCGTGCGAAATGCACCCGCTGAGGCAAGCGTTGCCACGGGAAGCGTTCGCGACGTTGCCCTTCCCCAAGCGATGCATTTAACGCTTTCCGACTTATCCGTGAACTTCGCCTATAGCTCATCCTCGCGCCAGACGGCGCCCTGGTTTATCAGCGTGGTATTGGAAGGCCACATTAATGCCCGCCTGGGCTCTCAACGCCTTGAACTTAACGAGGGAGACGGCGTTTCTGCCCACTTCACGCCTGAGCAACCGCTTACGGTTTACCAACCCGCCCAGGCACGGCTGCATACGGTCAACCTAGCGGTGCTTGCGACGACCTCCTTGGCGCTACCCCCGTTACCCGCCACCCCAGGGCTGTACCCTTGGCGTTTATCGAGTGCCTTCACCCAAACATTGCGCCAGGCAACAGCCGAGCCGCTGGCGAACTGGCGACAGCCGCTTATTTGGCAAGGCTTAGCGCTGCAACTGTTAGGCGCAGGATTACCTGACCAGGCGCTACAAGCGTCGGCAAACCCATCGTCAGCTCAGGCGAGTCATGGCCTTTCCGCACGTGACGAGCCACGCCTAGCCGCACTTCACACCCAATTAGCGGCCCACCCCGCTCGCCACTATTGCCTCAACGACCTGGCTCGGGAAGCGGCCATGAGCCCCAGCAGCTTGCGCCAGAAATTTCGCTCGCGTTATGGCTGCTCGATTTTTGACCACTTGCGCGAATGCCGCTTAGCCCAGGCGCACCAAGACCTTCAGCGCGGTATGAGCGTTCAACAGGTAGCGCATACCTGCGGTTATCGCCATGCCACCAATTTCGCGACAGCCTTTCGCCGCCGCTTCGGCATCGCCCCTCACGAAGTGGTCACACACCGCGTCGCCCGGTAAACATGGCATTGCGCATAGGCAATTTGGCAGAACGCATACCAATATCCCTGAGTACAAAGTAATAATTCTCATTACTAAAAACTAGTCAGGGATCGTTATCATGCCAATCTTACCTTGCCACTTCCGCCAGCGTCTGCTGCCCCTTGTGGTGGCCATCGCCAGTGGCACAGCGCCCTTTGCGCTGGCACAGAACCACGACCAAACGCTTGGCACCGTCACCGTGACCGCTCAACAGGCCGCCACAAAAGTGGAAACACCGACGATCGAAATACCCCAAAGCGTCTCCACGATTACCCGCGAACAGATGGATAAACGCGGGGTGAGCACCGTTCAGCGGGCCACCAACTACACGCCAGGTGTCTACAGCAACCAAATTGGTGCTTCGAACCGCTTTGACTACCTGGTGCTGCGCGGTTTCTCCGACGGCAGCTTGAGCAACACCTTTCTCGATGGTTTGAAACTCTTCGGCGATACCAACTCGCATAGCTCGCTGCGGGTCGACCCGTGGTTTCTGGACAGCATTGAAGTGGTCAAGGGCCCCGCCTCGGTGCTATACGGCCAGGCCTCGCCCGGCGGCGTGGTGGCCCTGAACAGCAAGCGGCCCGAGTTCCAGTCCGGCGGTGAACTGCGCTTTCGCGTAGGCAATAATAACCAGCGTAGCGCGGCCTTTGACCTGACCGGGCCACTGGGTGACGAGCAGCGCGTGGCCTATCGACTGGTGGGCATTGCCAGCGCTGCCGATACCCAGTTTGGCCCCACGGAGGAGGAACGCTACGCCATTGCGCCATCGCTCACCTGGGATATCAGCGACGCCACCAGCCTGACCCTTGACGCCTATCTGCAGGACGAGCCCGAAGGCGGCTACCATTCCGGGGTGCCTTTTGATGGTGCTGTTGAAGCACGCAATGGGCGCAAGATCAGCAATAACTTCTTCGACGGAGAAGAAGATTACGACGCCTACGAGCGCACCCAGCGCATGGTGGGTTACGCCTTCGAGCATCGCTTCAACGATGACTGGATCGCTCGCCAGCAACTGCGCTATCTCAATTCTGATGTGACCTTGAACCAGGTCTACGGCTTTGGCTGGACCTCGCCCACCTCGGATAAGCTAACCCGCTACTATTCCGGCAGCCAGGAATCGCTCGACGCCTGGACCGTCGATAACCAGTTGGAAGCCAACCTCAGCGATGGATTCATAGAGCATACCGTCTTGGCGGGGGTCGACTATCAGCAACGCGATAACGACGTCAGTTGGCCGTCGGGAGCGTTTCCTTCGCTTAACGCCTTCGACCCAGTCTACGGCGCGGAGCCTACGGCGATGTACGCACCGACCAACGAACGCCACGAAATGGAGCAAACCGGCGTTTACCTGCAAGACCAGATTGCCCTCGATAATTGGCGCTTCACCCTGGGCGGGCGTTACGACTGGGTGGATATTCGTAATACCAATCAGGACACTGACCAGGCAAGCACCCTCGACGACACCCAGTTCAGCGGCCGGGCCGGGGCAGTCTACCTGTTCGAAAACGGCGTCGCGCCCTATCTGAGTTACTCCACGGCCTTCACGCCGACCAGCTTTGTGGATGCCGACGGCGACCTGTTGGCCCCCATGGAAGGCGAACAGTGGGAAACTGGCGTTAAATTCCAGCCTAACGGCAGCCAAAACCAATACAGCGCGTCGCTGTTTCACATCAGCCAGGAAAACGTGGCCACCAAGGAGCAGCCCACCGACCCCTACCGCGCGGTGGGTGAAATCGAGTCCCAAGGGATCGAGCTTGAAGCGCACACGCAGCTAACCGAGGCGCTGTCGCTACAGGCCGGGTACAGCTTCACAGACATCACCTACGCTAAAAGCGACGACGGCAACGAGGGCAACAACGCGATTTATTCGCCGCGCCACCAGATACAGCTATGGGCGCAGTATGCGTTTAACGACGGCTGGCTGAGCGGTGCCGACATCGGCGCGGGCGTTCGCCACTACGCCGACATTGCCGCCGACCGCGCCAATACCCAAAGCGTGCCCGACTACACCCTGGTGGACGCTACCCTCGGCTATGACCTTGGCGAAGTGGGGCTAAACGGTGTCGACACCCGCCTCAACGTCAGCAACCTGCTGGATGAAGACTACGTGGCCTCGTGCAACTCGCTCGAGTACTGCTACTTCGGGGCCGAGCGCGGGATCACCGCCAGCGTGCATTACCGTTTTTGAGATTGAGGCGTTTTTGAAACCCAGGCGCGTCTAGATACCTTAGGCGTCGCTTTTTCTCTTGCTGTTGCATCTCATGAGGGCTTGTACTGTCATGCCACCAATGCCTCCCAGGTAGCAGCAGTTATGGCAACAAGCACCTTGAAGCCCATCATGTTGCCGTCAGCGTTCTTTGCAGCGCATCGGCTGCTAACCAACCCTATGGTGTGGACTTGCCTAGTGTTGGTGGTCGCGGGTTTACCCCTTGCCAAGGACGTGATTAGTTGAACCAGCCGACAGTCTTCGATAACCGGAAATAAAAAAGCTCTTCGCAAAGGAAGAGCTTGTTGAGTATGAGATCAATGTCTCTTGTCCTGACGAGAATGACAATCGCCAGGATTCGGCTAACTGCTGCTGCCGTTCTGATGGTTATCATGCTTGCTGCGTTCAATTTGAACAAACGCGAATAAACTCACAATCGCCATAAACACTGCAAAAGCTGTAACTATCCATCCAAAAGGGCTCATAGATTCAAACCTTTATTTCTGCACTGTTGCGCTCGAATTATGCATGAAGCGCAATGCCTGTTACCCAAATGATAGCACCTAGAACAAACCGGGCAACTCATGCCCCAAAGGTGATTTTCTCGCTAGGAGCGAAGAGACTCAGAACACCGGCACCCATGGCGCCAAGCCCGAGCTATCGTACATCATCCGTCAGTGCCTGCAGGCAGGCCATCAACTCTCCAGGAATGCACGCGATCAAGCATCAATCCTGACAGAGGGCTTCCATGGCCACACAGTACCAAGTTTGTATAGCACCCTAGCTCAGCATATGTATTGCATATGCCTTAAGTCGTTGCTATATTGCATATGTACGGCATATGCAGGAGGTTTTATGCGCACAGTTTCCATTTTTAAAAACGGCAAAAATCAGGCCGTTCGTTTGCCAAATGATATGGCATATGAGGGTATCGGTGAGCTTGAAATCAGCCGAGAAGGTGACGTAATTACATTGCGACCTGCGCGACCCTCTTGGGCGTCCTTTTCTGAGCTACCGAAAGCGAATGACAACTTTCTTATTGATCGTCCAGACGTTGTAAGTGATGAAGGCAGGTTCAATCTGTGACCTCTTATATGCTCGACACTTGTATCTGTTCATTCATCATGCGTGAACAACCTGCGTCGGTTATAAGTCGCCTTGCGTCCGAGGTTGAGCGTGGCAATCGCATTGTCGTTTCTGCGGTTACCTATGCAGAAATGCGCTATGGCCAAATCGGTAAAAAAGCCTCTGCTAAGCACACGTCTCTGGTAGATGAATTTGTGAAGCGGTTAGATGCTGTACTGCCCTGGGATAAGCAAGCCGTGGACGCGACAGTAGAGCTAACGCAGGTTTTAGCAAAAGCAGGCACCCCGATTGGAGCAAACGATTCAGCAATTGCAGGGCACGCCATCTCCTCAGCTTGCACCGTGGTGACAAACAACGTTCGTGAATTTAGCCGCGTTCCTGGGCTGGTTTACGAAGATTGGGTTCATTAACAAAGGAAAAGCTGAGAGCCGCCTCATCGATCACGTCGAGATGATGCTCGAGCAGTGTCGTGCTATGACCGTCACCGCAAAAAGTATCAGGGTGCGCCTGGAGGTAACCGAGCAGCTGGTTACCAGGCAGCCCACCTGGGCGTTTTGTTTGCAAACAATAAATATTATCGTTTAAATACACCCCATTATCTATTGATGCCATTACCATGCGCTGCTTCATTGTGTTACCACTGCTCGCCCGCATTGGCTTGCTTAGCCTATGCCTGCTCGGCTTTTCGCCCGCCCAAGCGCAGCTGGCGACGGTCGACTGGACAGTGGCCGAAACCTTAATGGCGCTGGAAGCCCCTATTGGCAGCGCCGCCCAGAAAGAGGCCTACCACGATTGGGTAGGCGAGCCCCGACTGCCAGACGATATCGCCGACTTGGGTCTGCGCATGCAGCCCAACCTAGAGCTACTGGCCCAAACGCAGCCCGAGCGCACCCTCATCTCGCCGATGTTTGCGGGGCTAACGCCACGCCTGGAGCGGATTGCCCCGGTCACTTCGATCGGTCTCTATACCCCGGGTAGCGACACCTGGGACGAAATGCAGTCGATTACCCAGCGGCTGGGCAAGCTGGCCGACCGGCAACCCCAAGCGGAGCAGCTGATCGAACAGACTCAAGCCCTGATGACTAGGCTGCGCGATGAAAGACCCGACACCGGCCCGCTGTTGATGATCCAGTTCATGGACGCCCGCCACGTGCGCGTATTTGGCGACAACAGTCTCTACAACGCGGTGCTTGAGCAGCTTGACTTGCCCAATGCCTGGGATCAAACCACCAATGCCTGGGGGTTTTCGCTGGTTGGCGTCGAGGAACTCACGCGCTATCCGGATGCCACGATAGTGATTGTCGACCCGCTGCCCGCCGGGGTCGAGGAGCAGCTTGATGAAAGCGGCCTGTGGCAGCAACTGCCCAGCGTTAAGCAAGACAAGCTGGTTCGCTTACCGCCGGTATGGAGTTTTGGCGCGCTGCCTTCTGCCCAGCGCTTTGCTCAGGAACTGACTGCGGCGCTGGAAGCGCCTGCTAATAACCGCCAACCCAATAACTAGCGGGAAATGCGGAAGCTATCAAAGCGTTTTTAATTACGGTAGGTTAAACGCTTAAGCTAAAGTAGTTTTTGCTTACATTAGAATTTGGGTTTGTACGAAAAACCAGCGAGGGAACGCTCATGACGCTTGCCATTGTGGCGACACGGGCCGGGGTCGGCCTGGATGCACCCGCCGTACATGTAGAGGTACATTTGGCCAACGGCCTGCCCGGCTTGACGCTCGTCGGTCTGCCGGAAACAGCGGTAAAAGAAAGCCGCGAACGGGTGCGTAGCGCCCTGGTCAATGCCGGCTTTGACTTTCCCAATACCCGCCGCATCACCCTGAACCTGGCCCCGGCCGATTTACCTAAAGAGGGCGGTCGTTTTGATCTGCCCATTGCTCTCGGCATCCTCGCCGCCTCGGGGCAGATTCCCGTTGATGCGCTGGAAGGCATGGAGTGCGCAGGCGAATTGGCGCTAGACGGCAAATTACGCGCCGTGCCCGGTATTCTGCCGTTTGCGCTGGCCACGCGGCGGGCCAAAAAAGCGTTGATAGTGCCCCGCGACTGCGCCGATGAAGCGGCACTAGCCGGCGACCTACCAGTGCTGCCCGCCGACTCCCTTTGGCAAGTGGTTGCTCATTTGCTCGACCAGGAAAAAATTCCACCCCACCAGCTACCGGCGTCGGTGAAAACCACCGAGCCCATGGCCGACCTGGCCGACGTTCGCGGCCAGCAGCAAGCCCGGCGCGCCTTGGAAGTCGCCGCCGCCGGCGGTCATAATCTGCTTTTCGCAGGCCCTCCAGGCACCGGCAAGACCATGCTCGCCAGCCGCCTGCCCGGCATTTTGCCGCCGCTGAGCGAAGAGCACGCGCTGGAAGTCGCCGCCGTGCGTTCGGTATGTGGGCTATCGCTGAACGCCGATTGGGGGCAGCGCCCGTTCCGCCAGCCCCACCATAGCGCCAGCGCCGCTGCCCTGGTAGGCGGCGGCTCAAAACCCAAACCGGGTGAAATCTCGCTGGCCCACCATGGCGTGCTGTTTCTGGATGAATTGCCGGAATTTTCCCGCAGCGTCCTGGAAGTGTTGCGCCAGCCCCTGGAAACCGGCGAAATCCATCTGGCCCGCGCCAGCCACGAACGCCGCTACCCCGCTCAGTTTCAGTTGGTGGCCGCGATGAACCCCTGCCCCTGCGGGCATCTGGGCGACCCCCGCCAGCGCTGCCAGTGTACCGCCAGCCAGATTCAGCGCTATCAGGCACGGCTCTCCGGGCCGCTATTAGACCGCATCGATCTACAGGTGGAAGTGCCCGCGCTACCACCGGAACAACTCACCGCCCAGACCCAGGGCGAATCATCAGCAGCCGTGCGCAAGCGCGTAATGGCCGCCCGCGAACGCCAGATGGCTCGTGGCGCGCTCAACAGCGAACTCAGCGGCAAGGCGCTGGAAAGCGCCTGCGCTCTAAACGACGAAGAGCGCGCCTGGCTCGCCGATGTGCTGGAAAAGCTAAAGCTCTCCGCCCGCGCCTACCACCGCGTGCTGCGCGTCGCGCTGACGCTGGCCGACTTACAGGGCGTGCCCAAACCCACCCAACCGCACTTGATCGAAGCCATCGGCTACCGGCAACTGGATCGGTTGTTGAAAGGCGCTTAGCGGTGGGTTTGCGCGAGGCGATCCACCAGGCGCTGACAGAGGGCATCTAGCTTGCTCGCCGTCGCCTCATCCTTTAGCGTGCCGCCATCGGTGAAGGCGCTGCCCGCCTGAGGGAGTGAAAGCGGCTGCGGCAGTACCGTCAGGCTCAAGTTGGCTAAAAGCTGCTGGCCTAGGGGCATGGCACGTATTCCGCCAAGTCCACCGGGTGATGCCGCCACCAGCGCTGCCCATTTACCGGCAAATAGCCCCAGACCCGGGGTATCGCCATAGGGGCGGGACAGCCAATCCAGGGTGTTTTTGAGTAACGGCGTGATAAAGCCGTTGTACTCAGGAGAGGCGATAAAAACGGCTTGGTGCTCGGCGAGGAGTGCACGCAGTTTCTGCACGTTCTCGGGCATGCCTTGCGCTTCGATGTCTTCGTCGAACAGCGGGCAGGGGTAATCTTTTAAATCAATAAAAGTGGCTTGGCCGCCAAGGGCCTCGATACGTCTTGTGGCGAGTTGGGCAAGCTGTTTGTTGAGCGAACCTTCACGGGCACTGCCGGCAAATACCAGCACTTTCGGTGGGTTATGTGTCATCACACGATCCTAGTCACAAAGAAGCGAAGTTAAGTAGATGATCAGTTTCGCACAAGCACTAGGCGATAGCATTAACCCTTAAGAACCTAAAGGGATTGATAGTTAAAAGTTATTAATCATGGTGCGGGGGATGAGGAATAACGCCGCCCAACGGCTTTGCCTCTGGCATAGCGGCCACTTGATCGACAAAGGCATCCAGGGCGTCGAACAAAGCGCGACGAATCGGCTCGGCTTCGTTGACCAAGTGATGGCGGGCATCTGGATGGCGATATATCTGTGCGCCGGGAAACTTATCTTCCAAAATCGCTAAGTTCCACTCCCAGTCCACGGTAACGTCTTGCTCACCCTGTAGAATAAGCACCGACAAGTTCAGCGGATCGCGGGCCAACAGCCTTGGAATCCAGCGGCGCATCGCGGTGATCCAAGCTACGTTCAGCTGATTGGGCTGCAAGGGGTCGTGCTCGCGCAAAAATTCGGTGAACTGCTCGTCGGTCGAGTTGGCCCTATATTTGCGCGGCAACGCTTTAACGAACGGGCTGGCAATTAGGTGCAGCCAGCTCGACTGGCTCCAGCCCCATGGGCGCACCAGTGGTGCCAACAGTACCAAGCCGTCCCAGCCTGCTGCGTCACGGCGGTTTAGCGCATCGGTGGCCAAAATCGCCGCGCCGGTACTTTGCCCGACACCCAACCAGGGCGCAGGGGCCATCAACTGCTGGGACAGGATAGTTTGCACATGCGTCAGGCAGTGCTGGTAGTCGTCAAAGTCATCTATCGCCGCACGAGCCCCACTGGAAAGCCCATGACCAGGTAGATCCCACAGCACCACGCGCCAGCCCTTATCCAACAGGCGCTCCAGCAAGTGCCGGTAAAGCCCTAGGTGATCAAAATAACCGTGGACGACGAAGGCAGTCCCCCTAGGGTTGGGTGGGCTCCATACCTGGCACCACAGCGCGAAGCGTCCGGTATCAATAAACCCCGCATACACCTCGCGAGTGTCATGGCGCAGCGTTTCTAGACCATAATGCTGAAAATAGTCATTCATCGCCGTGGCAAGGATGTCACCAGGCACCAAGCGGGAGAGTGCTGCGTCGCCAGCATGGTGACGAAACAGTGCCTCTAAATGATCGAACTCGCGCATGGCTACTCTCCTTCAACCGCTCGTTGGCAATGGGTCAGTGGCTGCCCTGTGCCTTGTTTCCTTATCTTTTAGTCGAGCATAAAGGCGCTTTAAGGTCTACGCTGTTTACATGCCCAACCATTTGTGGAATTATTTTCCACAAATATTTTTTAAATGCGTATTTATTCTGACTGTGACGGTGCATCTGCTGAGCAACACGGCGTCATGGTCACCCTAACAGGAGAGTCTTTATGAACGAGCGTATCACGCGTCACCGCTTACAGGTGGCCGCCGACCTAGATCATTTCATCAGCAAGCAGGCCTTGCCCGGTACCGGCGTCGACGAAAGCGCTTTTTGGGCCGGCGTTGATGCTTTATTTCACGATTTAACGCCCAAAAATCGTCAACTACTAGAAGAACGTGATGTGCTTCAAGAAAAGCTAGATGCCTGGCACCGCGAAAACCCCGGCCCGGTGAGCGATATGCCCGGCTATCGGCGCTTCCTGAAAGACGCCGGCTACCTGGTGGACGCCCCCGCCAACGTCAGCGCCACCACGGCCAACGTTGACCGCGAAGTCGCCGTCCAGGCAGGCCCACAGCTGGTCGTGCCGATGAGCAACGCGCGGTACGCGCTCAACGCCGCCAACGCTCGCTGGGGCAGCCTCTACGACGCGCTCTACGGCACTGACGTGATTTCCGAGGAAGACGGCGCGGAAAAAGGCACCAGCTTTAACCCCAAGCGGGGCGAAAAAGTCATTGCTTACGCCCGTGGCGTGCTAGATCGCGCGGCACCACTGGCGACCGGTTCACACCGCGATGCGGTGAAGTACGCCATCCGCGACGAGCACCTGGTCGTGACCCTGGAAGGCGGCCGCGAAACCGGCCTGAAAGACGCGGGCAAGCTGATTGGCTTTAACGGCGATGCCGCCGCGCCTGATGCGATCCTGCTAGGCAATAACGGCCTGCACCTGGAAATCCAGATCGACGCCAACCACTCGATCGGTAAAACCGATCCGGCGGGCGTTAAGGACGTGGTCGTCGAAGCGGCACTGACCTCGATTATGGACTGCGAAGACTCTGTCGCCGCGGTGGACTCGGAAGACAAGGTCGGTGTGTACAGCAACTGGCTCGGCCTGATGAAGGGCGACCTGGAAGAGAACATCGACAAGGGCGGCAAGACCTTCACCCGCAAGCTTAACGCCGACCGTACCTGGCAAACCAGCGATGGCAGCAGCGTTACCCTGCCGGGCCGTTCGCTGATGTTCGTGCGTAACGTCGGCCACCTGATGACCACCCCGGCGATTCTCGACGAGAACGGCAATGAGCTGCCGGAAGGCATTCTGGACGCCGTGGTGACCTCGCTGCTGGCGTTGCACGATCTCAAGAAAGACGCCGACCAGCCGCGTAACTCGCGTACCGGCTCGGTGTATATCGTTAAGCCGAAAATGCACGGACCTAAAGAAGTCGCGTTTGCCAACGAGCTGTTTGGCCGCGTGGAAGATATTCTGGGCATGAGCCGTGACACCCTGAAAATGGGCATCATGGACGAAGAACGCCGCACGACCGTCAACCTCAAGGCGAGTATCGCCGAGGCTACCTCGCGCGTGGTGTTTATCAACACCGGCTTCCTCGACCGTACCGGCGACGAGATGCACACCGCCATGGAAGCCGGCCCGATGGTGCGCAAGGGCGACATGAAGAGCGCCGCCTGGATTACCGCCTACGAGAAGAACAACGTGCAGGTAGGCCTGGCCTGTGGTCTGCGCGGTCGCGCCCAGATCGGTAAAGGCATGTGGGCGATGCCCGATTTGATGCACAACATGCTCGAGCAGAAGATCGGTCATCCAAAAGCCGGCGCTAACACCGCTTGGGTGCCCTCGCCGACAGCCGCGGCGCTGCACGCGCTGCACTACCACCAGGTCAACGTGACTGACGTTCAGCGCGAGCTGGAAGAGCTGGGTGAGCCTGACTACTTAGATGATCTACTCACTGTGCCGGTAGCCGAAAACGCCAACTGGTCAGATGACGAGATTCAGCAGGAGCTGGACAACAACTGCCAGGGTATCTTGGGTTACGTAGTGCGCTGGGTCGAACACGGCGTCGGCTGCTCGAAGGTGCCGGATATCCACAACGTCGGCCTGATGGAAGACCGCGCCACGCTGCGCATTTCCAGCCAGCACATTGCCAACTGGCTGCACCATGGCATTGTCGATGCGCCGCGTGTGGAAGAAACCCTCAAGCGCATGGCCAAGGTGGTCGACGAGCAGAACGCCGGCGACCCCACCTACACCGCCATGAGCGCTAACTTTGCAGACTCTACCGCGTTCAAGGCCGCGTCCGACCTGATCTTCAAAGGCCGCGCACAGCCTTCGGGTTACACCGAACCGCTACTCCACGAGTGGCGTCAGGTGCATAAGGCCAAATAAGCGCAATCGCGCACTGGCCACCTAAGCCCCAAGGCTCGCGCCTTGGGGCTTTTTTATTTATGCTGACTTACCTTAACGTTAAGGGAAGATGGCGCTACAGGCCCAGTGCCTAGAAGAAAAACAGCGAGGAATAACAACAATGACGGTAATGACTGCCGAGCAAATAGAACACTTTTTAGACGAAGTGTTTCCCCAGCGGATAGGCAAGATCGAAAGCGTAGGCGAGATGAGCGCCACCATGCGCCTGAGCATTGGCGTTGAACATCTGCGCCCTGGCCCGCGGGTTTCCGGGCCCACCATGATGGGCTTTGCCGACGTGGCGATGTACGTGGCCATTCTGGCGCAGATAGGCCCGGAGCCCATGGCGGTGACCAGCGACTTGAACTGCCACTTTTTACGCGCAGCATCGGGTGATCACGACATCATCGCCCATGCCAAACTGCTCAAGCTCGGCCGCCGCTTAGCAGTCGGCGAAGTTCAGATTGTCTCTGCCGCCGATGAGACCAAGCCGGTGATACACGTCACCGCCAGCTATATGCTGCCGGATAAGTCCTAGCCTACTTCACGGCTCAAGCGTCATAAACGGCTCGTTTTCTTGGTCGCTAAACGCGTAGACGTTGTAGGGCTCTGCCTGCGGCCCTGGCATGCCTGGCGTGCCGATGGGCATACCGGCCAGACCAATGCCACCGACATCGGGCTGGTCTTCAAACAGCTTGGTGACGGCTTCCATCGGCACGTGCCCCTCAATCCAATACTCGCCGATTTCGATGGTGTGGCATGAGCCCAGGCCATAGGGCACGCCCGCCTGCAGCTTGATGTCGCCCAGCTCAACGTTATCCACAATGGTGACATCGATCCCCAGTTCCTCCAGGTGTCGAGCATAGCCATCGCAGCAGCCACACTGGGGGTTCTTGTACAGCGTGGCTTCGTCAGGCAAGTCGGCATGCGCCGTAGTGGCGCCCAGCAATAGCACACCAGACACCCATAGCGAGGCAGTTTTTCGATTCATGAGCATTTCCTCAGTGGTAACGACGAGATCAATTAGCCCGGCTGAACAGGTATTTGGCCAGCGAGGCGATACCCAACCCGGCGAGCAGCAAAATTGTGAGCGGCATGAGCCAGCCCAACCAGCCCATTGAACCCATTAGCGCGAAACAATCTGCATTCATCATGATAGCCTCCTGACAATAGCGTGATGAACATGTTCGTTAAAAGCTTACAACCTATGGGTTACCCCAAGGTCAAGCGAAGGCAGTGAACGCCGCGTATTGTTTGACGCAGATCAATATCGCCCCGTTGGGTTCAGGCTCATTTCAGGTTGGTAGCTTATAAACACCTTGTCAGTTTTTTAAACCCTCTTTGCGAGACTATCCACTATGCGTAACACATCCATGACGTTAGCCCTTTTTGCCATTGCCATGACAGGCATGGTTGCCACCGCTGGGGCTTCAGGCGAGCACAGCGGCGGCCATGGTGTGGCCAACGACGCCGACGTTGAACGCACCATCAGCGTTGAAGCGGGCGACATGTGGTTCGACCCTGAGGACATGAGCATCGCCGCGGGCGAAACTGTCCAATTCGAAATCACCAACAATGGTCATCTAGAGCATGAGTTCGTGATTGGCGACAAGGCAGCTCAGGAAGCACACCGGGAAATGATGCAGGATATGATGGGCAGCAGTCATCACGAGGGTGGCCACGGTGGCCATGGCGGTCATAATATGGCCGAAGGCGAGCACGGTGGTCAGATGCCTGCGGTTACGATTGGGGCGGGTGAAACCAAAACGCTGATATGGACAGCACCCGAAAAAGTCGAGCGCCTTGAATACGCCTGCAATATTCCAGGGCACTACGAATCCGGCATGTACGGCACCATCAACCTGTGACGCTATGCGATGAAACTGTTGCTATTAGAAGATGATGACCTGCTGGCCGAAAGCCTCGCGGAGAGTCTGAAAGACAACGGTTACCTGGTCGACGTGGCCGCCTCAGTCAAGGCGGCAGCGTCGTTCATGGCCACCGAAGAATACGCGCTTGCCATTCTCGACATTGGGCTGCCCGATGGCTCAGGGCTGGAACTGCTCGGCCAATGGCGCCAACAAAAACGCGCCATCCCTATTTTGATACTCACCGCGCGCGATACCTGGGAGGACAAGGTGGTCGGCCTGGAAACCGGCGCCGACGACTACCTCACCAAACCCTTCCACGAAGCCGAACTCATGGCCCGCCTGAAGGCCCTTCTACGCAGGCAATCCGGCCAACTCTCCCAGGTAATCACGCTTAACGGCGTATCCCTGGAAGAGGCTGGCCAGCGCGTTTCCAGCGACGGGGGCGCGTGGCGTCTGCTAACCGCCACCGAGTTTCGACTACTGCGCTACCTGATGCTCCACCCCGACCGCATTCACTCCAAGGAGCGGTTGTTGGAACAGCTTTACGCCTTGGAGCAAGACGCCGCAGCCCCCAATCTGGTCGAAGTATACGTTGCGCGCCTGCGACGTTATCTTGGCAAATCGATCATCCAGACGCGACGCGGTCAGGGGTACGTTTTTGTTTCACGTTGATAAACGCAGTCTCCGGTTTCGCCTACTGGCCTGGCTGGGCGGCGTCGCAATACTGGTGGTTGGCCTGACGTGGCTACTACACGGTGTATTTTTGCAAAATCTGGCCAAGGATTTCCTGGGTGAGCGCCTCAAGCGTGAAGCCGACCACGCAGTGGCACAGCTGGAACAAGACCGCCTGGCGGTTCCCGCATCGCTCGCCTCGACAAGCCAGGGCTATCAAGTCTTCCACCATCTTTACTTGCTGCAACTCAACGGTGAGCTCAGCGCCTCAGACCCAGCTTGGCAGCGCCAGCTTGCCCCGCTGCTCGACGATGATGGTAACGCGCTCCTTGAGGTGGAACGCGGTGAGCACCATTTGCTGGTGTATCGCCGCCACTTTGAGTGGCAAGACACCAATGGCGTATTGCTGATTGGTGAGGATTTTTCCCAGGTGGAAGCGGGGCTTGCCACTTTGCACTGGTGGGTGGGCGGGATTGCCGCGGGCCTGCTTGCGATGCTGGTCACGCTTAACATGCTGGCGGTTAACCGCGGCTTGCGGCCGCTTTGGCAGTTGCGCCACCAGCTTGAAGACCTACAAGCAGGGAAGCGCCAACGCCTGTCTCTCACCGCGCCCGCCGAGCTTGACGCCCTCGTCGCCCAGCTCAACCGTTTTATGGATGATATCGACCTGCGATTACAGCGCTCGCGGGAGTCGGTCGCTAACCTGTCTCATGCTCTTAAGACCCCACTGGCGGCGATCACCCAGGTGCTCAGAGGTGGCCGACCGATAGACGACGACCGTCGTCGCAAACTACTGATGCGCATAGAAAACATCAACGCCCAATTGGATGCCGAACTTCGCCGCGCGCGGATTGCTGGCCCCCATACGGGACACATGACGCACCTGACGCGTGACAGCCAGCGCCTGATAGACATGTTTCGCAGCCTTCACCCTCAAAAGGGGTTCAAGCTCACGCAGTCGCTCAACGACCGCGACCAAGTACCCATCGACGCCCATGATTACGCCGAGATGCTGGGCATTGTGCTGGATAACGCTGGCAAATGGGCCGTCGGCGAGGTGCGTTGTCATGTCAGCGCTACCTCCGAGGCCCTGACCCTGACGATCGACGATGACGGCCCCGGCGTTGCCGAAAACGACATGGGACGCCTCGGCGAGCGCGGCACACGTTTGGATGAGCGCCACCCCGGTTACGGCCTGGGTCTTGCCATCCTGGCCCAGCTGGTGGCGCGTTACGCGGGGCACTGCCGGTTCGAGCGCAGCCCACTCGGCGGCTTGCGGGTCGTTACCTGCCTGCCATTGCCGGACATTAAATCCCCCTGACGGCTTTTTCAGCCTTGATTCAGCTTACTCCCGCAAGATGGCGATATTGATCATTGAGGGGAGTTGCACATGTCGCGTTCGACCATTATCCGTCACCCACTTTCGCGCCGTCAGGTGCTGAAAGGCAGCGCGGCGTTGGGGCTAGGTTCGGCTGCCGCCATGGGGTTGAGCCCCGCCTGGGCCACCCCCTGGGGCCACTCAAGCGTCTATTCCAAGGGCGTTGAAGAAGGGCCTGAGATAGCGCTGGCCATCCGCCGCGAAATCCTCCCGATTGACGGCAAGACGGCTAGTACCTTCAGCATTAACGGCACCAGCCCTGGCCCGCTGATCCGCTTGAAGGAAGGACAGGACGCGGTACTGCGCGTCACCAATCTGCTTGATGAACCGACCTCTATCCACTGGCACGGCTTGATTCTGCCTCCGGGAATGGACGGTGTGCCGGGGGTCAGCTTTGCCGGTATCGCTCCCGGGGAAACCTTCACCTACCGTATCCCGGTGCGCCAGAACGGCACTTACTGGTACCACAGCCACTCGGGCCTTCAGGAACAGGTGGGGCATGTGGGGCCACTGATTATCGACGCCGCCGAACGCGAACCCTTCCGCTACGACCGCGAGCATGTGCTGTTGCTGACAGACTGGACCTTTGAAGACCCCATGTCGGTGTTTCGCAACCTTAAAACCATGGAAGGCTATTACAACTTCCAGGAACGCACGATTGCCGATTTCTTCGCCGACGTGCGCCAAAACGGCTTGGAACAAACAGCCGAAATGCGTGGCATGTGGGCCAAGATGCGCATGAGCTCGAGGGATATTGCCGACGTTACCGGCAGCACTTACACCTATCTGCTCAACGGCCATTCCCCCGAGGAAAACTGGACCGCGCTGTTCAAGGCCGGGGAGCGCATTCGGCTGCGGGTGATTAACGGATCGGCCATGTCCTACTTCGACGTGCGTATTCCCGGGCTGAAAATGACCGTGGTGGCCGCCGACGGGCAGCCGGTACAGCCCGTGCCCGTGGATGAGTTTCGCATCGGCGTTGCCGAGACCTACGACGTCCTGGTGTCACCCGAAGACGATCAGGCGTATACGATTTTCGCCGAATCTATGGATCGCAGCGGCTACGCCCGCGCCACCCTGGCCCCTCGCGAAGGCATGCAGGCGGAAATTCCCGAGCGACGTCAGATTGCCGACCGGGGCATGGAGGCGATGAGCGTCCACATGGACGGTATGGATCATTCGGGCATGTCCAATATGGAGGGCATGGATCACTCCAACATGTCAGCTAGTGAAATGGAGGCCATGGGCCACGGTGATATGCAAGGCATGGATCACTCAGGCATGTCTGATAGTGAAATGCAGGGCATGGCAAGTGAACGGGCCAAAACCCGCGAAAACGGCATGCTGGCGGCAGGCGAGGCCCAGCCGGGATCGCGCTACGGCCAGGCGGGTATTGGTATTAACCCCGACGAGCGCCGCGTGCTGGTTTACCGCGACCTAAAAGCGTTTACCCCTTGGCCCGACCGCCGCGAGCCCGGCCGCGAGCTTGAGCTGCACCTCACCGGCAACATGGAGCGCTACATTTGGTCGTTCGACGGCAAGAAGTTCAGCGAGGTCTCCGGCCCCATCCACTTTGAAAAGGACGAGCGCCTGCGCCTGATCCTGGTCAACGACACCATGATGGAACACCCCATTCACCTGCACGGTATGTGGATGGAGCTGGAAAACGGACAGGGCGAGCTGATTCCGCGCAAGCACACCCTGAATGTGAAACCCGGCGAGCGCGTCTCGGCGTTGATCACGGCCGACGCCGAAGGCAGCTGGGCCTTCCACTGTCACCTGCTTTATCACATGGATGCCGGCATGTTCCGCGTTGTTCAGGTTTCTTAAGGAGGCATTTATGCAGATCAAGCATTTCCTAACCGCTGCCAGCGCGGCGCTCATGGTGGCCACTATGGCAACGGCCAACGCCGACGACGGCTACGACGCCCCAGACAGTTGGCCCGCGCCCATGCAGGAACACAATATGGGCATGGGCCTGTTCGACCGCCTTGAGTACAGCGTGCCCGATAAAGGCCAAGACGCCGTAGTCTGGGACTTCCAAGGCTGGTACGGTGGTGACGTCAACCGCGTGTACGTGAAGTCGGAAGGCGAGAACGTCCAGGGCGACGGCGAAGACGCCGAGTTTGAATCGCTTGAACTGCTCTACAGCCGCCTGGTCGCCGACTTTTGGGAGCTACAGGGCGGTATAGGCTACCAGGGCGGCGTGTTTTCCGATGACCACGCCGAGCGCACCTACGCGGTGGTCGGCCTGCAAGGCGTGATGCCTTACGGTATCGAAACGGACGTCGCCCTGCAGCTGAGCGACGACGGCGACGTGGCGGCCAGCTTCGAGGGCGAATACGACCTGCGCCTGACCCAGCGACTCTACCTGCAACCACGCACGGAAATTGCTGTAGCTGCCAGTGAAGTCGATGAGTTTGGTGTGGGCGAAGGCCTGAACTCGGTGCGTGTGGGCCTTCGATTAGGCTACGAAGTGACTCGCCGCATAGCACCTTACGTGGGCGCTTACTGGCAAAAAGTGTATGGCGATACCGCCGACCTTTCTCGTGCCAGCGGCGACAGTACTGAAGACACCGGCGTCGTCGCGGGCGTCAAGCTGATGTTCTGAACCTGCCGTCAACCCCCTGCGTTAAACCGCCTTCACTAACGCCCCAACGGTGTAACGACGCCGCTGGGGCGTTATTCATGTTAATCTCCGGTGGTTTTCAGCGTGCAATTTTCTGCCCATCGCCCCAGCGACCCATCACCACGCCAGCGCTACTGTCAGTACAGCTGTTTTTTACCATGAATAATGGGTTGACCGTATTTAGATGCTATTCAATATCTTGCCCGATCCTCAAACCCTGAATGCCGTGCAGGGGGAGCACTCCGCCTCGCTGGTATTGCTCTCATGGCTTGTGGCGCTGGCGGCATCCTACGCGGGCCTGGATATCATCAAGCTGGTGAGCAAAGGATCTCAACCGGCATGGCGCCGGGCATGGCTCTGGGCTGGGGCCAGTGCCATGGGGCTGGGCGTTTGGAGCATGCACTTTATCGGCATGCATGCCTACCGGCTAGATTTTCCGGTTAGCCACGCACCGGTGCCTACCTTACTGTCGATTATTCCCGCCATACTGGGCAGCTTTAGCGCCATGTGGGTGCTTTCCCGTGATGCCCCATCGCATCGCGCCCTGCTGTTAGCCGGGCTAGCCCTCGGGGCGGGTATCGGGGTGATGCACTATAGCGGCATGGCCGCAATGCGCGCACCGGCCGAGCTGTATCACGTTCTGGATCTTTTCCTGGTATCGCTGCTCGTCGCGATTGGCCTGGGTATGTTGAGCGTTTACGCCTATCGGCTCTGCCAGCATGAGTGGGGCATGCAGCGCGCCAGAACCTGCGCCTTCATTGCCGCACTGTGCGTATCCATTGCGGTATGTGGCATGCATTATGTCGCTATGCAGGCCGCCTGGTTTTTACCCTTGCCAGATGCCACTCCGTCTATATCACCCGCTTCCCACTGGATCATTTTCCTGATCGGCGGCGTGGGGGTTCTGACCGCCCTGCTCGCTTTGATAGCGGCCAGTGTGCAAAGGCGGCTTCAGGCCAGCGAGCGCCATGAACACATGACCCACACCCGTCTGCTGGAAGTCGTCTCCTCGCTTCAGGATAGTGTGATCCTGCTCGACGAACAGGCCCGCATTCGCCTGTGTAACGCGTCGTTTGAACGCCAGGTAGGGCTGCGTTCAGATCAATTGATGGGGCTGTCCGTATCACAGCTTGCCTACGCCGAGGATAGCCACACGCTGAGTCAGCACATCCGCCGAGCATTGGATAAAAAAGGCCAGTGGGGTGGGATGATCACTGCCCTACGGTCGGACGGTAACGGGTTCCCGGCGTGGCTGAGCGTGAGCCGGGTCACCTATGCGGATAGCGACGACCGCGATTATGTCGCGCTCTTAAGCGATCGTTCGGAAGAGCAGCAAGCCCAGCAGCGAATTCGTTACCTCGCCTATCACGACATGCTCACCGAGCTTCCCAACCGCCGGGCACTACAGGAACATTTAGCCGGATTCGCCAGACAACACCCATCGCCCGACGCGCATGCCTTCCTGGCGCTGCTCGATATTGACCGCTTCAAGATGCTCAACGACAGCCTGGGCCAGGACATTGGCGATGAACTGTTACGGCAACTGGGCAGGCGACTGCAGCAATGGTCGGGAGCCCGGCTGTACGTGGCACGCCTGGATGGCAACGAGTTCGCGCTGGTCGGCGAGCTTGCCTCCCGCGACCCCGCCGGTATCGAGCGCGAAGCACAGCGGCAAATCAACGCGATGCAGGCCTCGTTGACGGCTGATTATCAGCTCCAGGGCCACACCTATCCATGCCGACTCAACGTGGGGGTGCTCGTTTTCTGCCCTCACGAAGACCTACCTGCCGCGCAGCTGTTCAAGCGGGCGGGCCTGGCACTGCTGGAAGCCAAGCGCCAGCGGGACGGGGAGGCCCAGTTCTTTCAGCAGGCGCAAGAAGATGAACTGGAAGATCGCTTAACCCTTGAACGTGAACTGAAACACGCCATTGACCACGACGAACTATGTCTCCATCTACAGCCCCAGGTGGATGCCCATCGGCAGGTGATTGGCGCCGAGGCGCTGGTGCGCTGGCAACACCCGGAACGCGGCATGATCTCACCGGGACGCTTTATTCCCATCGCGGAAGAGACGGGGCTCATTCTGCCGCTGGGCCACTGGGTGTTGAAGGAAGGCTGTCGTCTGCTGGGAGAGTGGCGCCATCAGCCCGCCTGTTGTCATTTGAAACTGTCGTTGAACGTCAGCGTTCGTCAGTTTCAGCAGCCCGATTTTGCCGATCAAGTGCTGGCGGTCATCCAGCAGTATGATGCGCCTCCCGAGCGGTTGACGCTGGAGCTTACCGAGTCGCTGCTGCTGAGCGACCCCGATGGCACCATCTGCAAAATGCAGCAGCTGCAGCAAAGGGGTGTCAGCTTTGCGCTGGATGATTTCGGCACCGGCTATTCATCCCTTGCCTACCTCAAGCTGTTGCCGCTGGATACGCTGAAAATCGACATTACCTTCGTCAGGGATTTGACCCTGGACATGCAAGCCACCCCGATTGCCGCCACCATTGTGGCGCTCGCCGAGAGCCTGGGACTGGGGGTCATTGCCGAAGGGGTGGAAACCGAAGACCAGCGCCTGGTACTTGCCAACCTGGGTTGCCGTATTTACCAGGGATTCCTGTTTGGGCGACCCGTCCAGCCAGAAAGTTTCTCAAAAGCTATACAATGCCATCAAGATAAATAATACCAGTATCAATAATTGCGTATTTATATAACAAAAAGTTATTGCTTGGTTTTTTAAAGTTATCACAAGCTGCGTCGATAAATATCTTATCCCCCTGCACTGCTCCCCCTCCCCGAAAAGCAAGGATACGATAACAATGTCAGATGCATCCTTTTCAAACCATATTGCACGCACCGACCGGCTGATGTGGCTGCCGTTGGGCTTCGTCGCCTTTTTGTGCCTGGTTGTCGGTATCTTCACGCAAACGCTATGGCTGGCGGTGGTCGCAGCGGCCATAACCCTCCCGCTGACGTACCTCGTGCAGCGCCAATGGCACGGCCACATTATCAACGGTTTCGTCAAAGCCGCCGTTATGATGGCCTGGGCCGCCGTGTTGATCGAACAAAGCGGCGGGTTGATCGAGGCCCACTTCAGTATCTTTATCCTGCTCGCCGTATTGATTCTCTACAGCGATTGGCGGGTCATCGCGTTTGGCGGCCTGACGATTGCGCTACACCACGCGCTATTCACCTGGCTTCAATACCACGGCGTTGTCCAGCTCTACACCAGCATGGGCGATATGGACAACATGGCTAGCAGTGAGACCAGCCAGGGCGTCGCCGCCTTGGTCTACTGCTTACTGATGCACGGCGGTGCTGTCGTCGTCCAGGTCATTATCCTCGGCTACCTGGCCAAGGTATTGGAAAGCATGGTCAAAGAAGGCCTGCACGTGACGCGCTTTGCCGTGGCGGCGGGTGGCGGCAAGCTGGACATGGTCTTCAGTGATCAACAGCAGCAGCTACCCGCCGTCGCCGCGGTGGTCAACATGCGCGACCAGGTCGCCGAGAGCCTGCGTAAAACACAGAGCGCCGCGAGTCAGGTCGCCGATTACAGCCAGCAGCTGTTCGTTGCCCAGGAGCAGCTGCGCACGCAAACGGCGCGTAACAGCAGCCAGACCGAGCGCATCTCCACGTGCACCGCCGAGCTTGCCGCCACTACCCGTGAGACGGCGGAAGAATCCCAGCACATCCGCCGCCTGGCCGGCCATGCCGAAGAGATCGCACGCCAGAACGGCGCGCAGGTCGAAGAAATGCGCGAAATGATGCGCTTACTCAATCAGCACGCGGGCAAGATCCACGAAATGCTTAGCGAGATTGACAACATCACCTTCCAGACCAATTTGCTTGCGCTTAACGCGTCCGTGGAAGCCGCGCGCGCCGGTGAGCACGGGCAGGGGTTCGCGGTCGTGGCCAACGAAGTGCGTACGCTGTCGAAAAATACCCAGCACACCGCATCGCGGATTCGTCAAACCATCGCCGATACGACCGATCAGGTTTCCCTGGGCGTCAGCCAGACGTCCACTCTCGCTGAGACCACCCAGTCGCTGAGGCAAAGCTTTGAGCAAGTGGCAATGCGGCTGACCAATATGGACAACGCCGTTCAGCAACAGCATCAGGGCGTTGAAGAGTTGGAGCAAAGCGTCAACGAGATCTACAACGCTCTCGAGCTTTCCCGCGATGCGGTGGATAACTCGCACAGCATGGCCGAACAGCTGTCCGAGACCGCCGATGCCATGATGCAGGCCGTCAGTGGTTTCACCCTGCCGGCGACCGCCTCCTTGCCCAACACTCGTATGCTGGGCTCTCCGACCCAGGCTTAATACGGGGTGTCACACAACGGCTCCCTCACCCGGCGCCCATCAGATCGCCGGGTGGCGGCGTTTACCGGCGAAAACTTGACCTAAGGGCAACACCGGGTTCTAGGCTAGTGTTAGGAATTATGCCGATTCGCAACAAGGAGGCTGATCATGGCATCGACCACGCACACTACTGCCCGGGTATACCGTATGAAAACGGCGGAGCACATGTGCCCGTTCGGCTTGAAAACCGTCGACCTGCTCAAGCGCAAGGGCTTTGACGTCGACGACAACACCCTGACCTCGCGGGAGGAAATCGACGCTTTCAAGCAGCAGGAAAACGTCGATACAACACCCCAAGTGTACCTGGGCGACGAACGTATCGGTGGCTACGAAGAGCTGCGCGAATATCTGGGGATGAGCGTCCCTAACGCCAAAGAGACCACCTATCGCCCGGTGCTGGCCATCTTTGTCACCGCATTATTTATCGGCTTTGCCGTCAGCTGGGCTGCTCAGGGTACGTTATTCACGGCACGCATGCCGGAGTACGCCGTTGCCGCGGCAATGGTACTGCTGGGGCTGCAAAAGCTGCAGGACGTGGAAAGCTTCAGCAGCATGTTTCTCAACTACGACCTGCTCGCCCAGCGCTATGTCCCCTACAGCTACGTTTACCCCTACGCCGAAACGCTGGCGGGTTTGCTGATGCTGGCGGGCACGCTAATCTGGCTGGCCGCGCCGCTCGCGCTGTTTGTCGGCACCGTCGGGGCGGTATCGGTATTCAAGGCGGTCTACATCGACAAGCGCGAGCTCAAGTGCGCCTGCGTGGGCGGCAACAGCAACGTCCCGCTGGGCTTTGTATCGCTGACCGAAAACCTGGTCATGATGGGCATGGGCCTGTGGATGCCGCTGCGCATGCTGATCGGGTAATTAAGCCCCTTTTCGCCCAACGCTTGATCGGAGTCATGTCTTCGTTAAACGTTTTCAGGCTGCATTCAGATACATCATCCAGGCTATAGGCAAGGTGACTTAATTAACATCTGATCAGCGCGGTGAACTTGGCCGTGGCTGGCTCAGTAAAAGGAGTACTTGCCCATGGCTGATAAGGATAGAACGCCGCATTACGAAGAAGGGAGTCTTAGTTTAGTAGGCGCCGTTGCGCTGGGTACCGGCGTTATGATTGGGGCCGGTATCTTTGCGCTAACCGGCCAAATGGCCGAAATGACGGGCCGGTTGTTTCCCCTGGCTTTTCTGGCCGCTGCGGTCATCGTCGCATTTAGCGCGTATTCCTACGTCAAAATATCCAATACCTACCCCTCAGCGGGGGGCATTGGCATGTATTTGCAGAAAGCCTACGGCCCAACGCTGCCTACCGCCTTTCACGCCCTGCTGATGTATTTCTCGATGGTGATTGCGCAGAGCTTTCTGGCACGAACCTTTGGTTCTTATACCCTTGAGCTGGTTGATTTGGGCGACCGCTCGCTATTTGTTCCGCTACTGGGCGTCGGCTTGATACTAACGGCCTTCTTGATCAACTTGTCGGCGAACCGTTTGATCGAGACCGTCGCGTCGGTGCTGGGTGTCATCAAGATAGGCGGTATTGTGGTGTTCGGCATTGTCGGCGTGTTGATCGCCGACACCCTGGAAATGGGCTCAGGTGGCGATGCACCCGCGCCGACGATGACCGGCTTCTTAGGGGCTACGGCGCTTGGCATCCTGGCTTTTAAAGGCTTTACGACCATCACCAATAGCGGCTCTGAGCTTAAAGACCCCAAACGCAATGTCGGCAAGGCCATCACGATTTCAATTGCGCTTTGCGTGGTGATTTATGCGCTCGTCGGCTTTGCTGTTGCTAGCAACCTTTCCCTGCCTGAAATTATTGAAACTCAAGATTACTCACTGGCCGCCGCGGCCAGGCCCGCGCTCGGTGAAGCCGCGGTTGCGTTTACCGTCATCCTCGCCATGCTGGCCACGGCAGGTGGGATTATTGCCAGCGTCTTTGCTGTGTCACGCATGCTCGCCATGCTGACGGAGATGAAGCTGGTGCCACACCGCCATTTCCACATGCCCGGCAGCTTGCAGAAGCACACGTTGGTTTACACCGTCGTGCTAGGCTTAGTGCTTACAGCTTTTTTCGATTTAAGCCGCATCGCCGCACTCGGCATTATTTTTTATCTGATCATGGATATCGCCATTCACTGGGGCGTGCTGCGCCACCTCAAAGACAGGGTAGGGGTCAACCCGGTCATACCCAGCATCGCGATTCTTCTGGACGGTGTTGTGCTAATCGGCTTCATTTGGGTAAAAGCCATCTCAGACCCCTTGGTTCTTATCGTTGCCGGCGTGGTCATGGCCTGTCTTTTGCTCGGCGAATGGCTGTTTCTCGCCAAACACGACCCGTCAGAAGACAGTCATCATTCGCATACGCACTAACCCCAGCAGCCTACTAGGAGCGACTTACATGGACATTAAAACCTTTGGCGAGTTGATCGACTGGACGCGCCAGCTACACCAACACCTTGCTGACTGCCTTGCCCATTGTGCCAACGAACACGAAGAAGAGCGGGCTCGTATGCTGCTCAATTACCTCGCTTCCCATGAAGCCGAGATGCAGCGCGTTGTCGCTGGTTTTGAGGAACAGGCCGACAAAAAGGCCTTGAAAACCTATGTTTACGATTATCTAGAGCATCAGCCCATCCAAACGCACCGCACTTGCGACGCTCCCTATGCAACCCTTAGTTTTGACGACATTTGCCGCGAAGTATTTGATCTACATGAACAAACCATCAGCCTGTATCGGAGCCTAGACGGTAAAGCGGAAATTCCCGAGGCCAAAGAACTGGTAGAAGCGCTGTTGGCGCTGGAAGAACACGAAGCCATGCGCCTCGCTCGCCAAACGGGGAGAATGAGTGATGTCTGAAGCCCGCTCCGATCATCAGGTAAAAGATCCGGTTTGCGGCATGGATGTGGATCCCCACTCGACCGACCACCGCGCTAGTCATAAGGGCAAAACCTGGTACTTCTGCTCACAAAAATGCCAGGATACGTTTGTTGCCGAACCTGAGGCGTACCTAAGCGAACGCGCACCCTCAGCAGAGCCGGCTCCGCCGGGCACCATGTATACCTGCCCGATGCATCCGGAAATTCGCCAAGAAGGCCCTGGAGACTGCCCCATTTGCGGTATGTCACTAGAGCCCGAGACCGTGTCTGCGGACAACGGACCGTCGGACGAACTCAAGGACATGACCCGGCGTTTCTGGATTGGGCTGGCGCTCGCCCTGCCCGTGTTTGTGCTGGAAATGGGCGGCCACCTGATCGGGCTTAGCTATCTCATTTCCCAACAAACCTCTAACTGGATTCAACTGGTACTGGCAACGCCAGTGGTTGCCTGGGCAGGTTGGCCGTTCTTTGTGCGCGGATGGCGCTCTATTGTGCGGCACAGTCTCAACATGTTCACACTGATCGCCATCGGCACCGGGGCCGCACTGATTTACAGTCTGTTGGCCACTCTTGTGCCCGGCATTTTTCCCGATACCTTTCGCCAAGCCGACGGCTCGGTCGCGGTTTATTTTGAGGCGGCGGCGGTCATCGTCGTTCTGGTCTTACTTGGTCAAGTATTGGAGCTACGCGCTCGGGAAAAAACCTCCGGGGCAATCCGTGCCTTACTCGACCTGGCTCCCGCTACCGCAAGGCGGTTAGACGACCAGGGCAATGAGGAGGATGTGTCTCTCGATAACGTTCAGGTGGGGGATCGGTTGCGGGTGCGCCCAGGTGACAAAGTGCCATTGGACGGCGAAGTGCTGGAAGGCCGCTCGAATATCGATGAATCGATGGTTACTGGCGAGCCGCTGGCGGTGAAAAAATCAGCAGGCGATAGCGTTATCGGCGGCAGTATCAACGGCCAAGGATCCTTTGTCATGCGCGCCGACAAAGTGGGCCGCGACACCATGCTGTCACAAATTGTGCAAATGGTGGCCAGTGCGCAGCGCAGCCGCGCTCCCATTCAAGGGCTTGCCGATAAAGTCGCTAGCGTCTTTGTGCCCGCCGTTATTCTCATTGCTGTTGTGGCTTTCATTGCCTGGTCAGTGTGGGGCCCTGTACCGCCGATGGCGTTCGGGCTAATTGCGGCGGTTAGCGTTCTGATTATCGCCTGCCCCTGTGCACTGGGGCTCGCCACTCCTATGTCGATTATGGTGGGTGTGGGACGTGGTGCCCAGTTAGGCGTATTGATTCGCGATGCCGAAGCACTTGAACGCATGGAAAAGGTAGACACCGTCGTTGTCGACAAAACCGGCACGCTCACTGAAGGCAAGCCGCGGGTGACCGAACTGGTGCCCACCGAAGGCATCGCTGAAGCGGAACTGCTGCGCCTGGCGGCCAGTCTAGAGCGCGGTAGCGAACATCCTTTGGCCCATGCGATTATCGAGAAGGCTAAGCAGTCAGACGTTAAAGTGACCGAAGCATCAGACTTTGAAGCCCCCAACGGCAAGGGCGTAATCGGCCAGGTTGATGGCCAGCGTGTGGCCCTTGGCAACCGGCTGTTGATGGAAAGCGAAGGCGTTGACACCCAGTCTCAAGACGCCCACGCCGATCAATTGCGTGGCGACAGTGCCACGGTCATTTTTGCCAGTGTCGACGGGCGCTTAGCCGGACTTCTCGCCATCGCCGATCCTGTTAAGGAAACCACCGAAGAAGCCATCAGGTCTCTGCAGGCCGACGGCATTCGCATGGTAATGCTGACAGGGGATAATCGAACCTCTGCCGAGGCCGTCGGCCGCCGACTGGGCATTGACGAGATTGAAGCCGAAGTTCTTCCGGAAGATAAAGGCCGAGTGATTCAGCGGCTGCGCGATGAAGGCCGCATCGTGGTTATGGCGGGCGACGGCGTGAACGACGCCCCAGCGCTTGCGACGGCGGATGTAGGTATTGCCATGGGTACCGGCACCGATGTAGCGATAGAAAGCGCCGGGATAACTCTGCTGCGAGGCGAACTTACCGGCATTGCAACAGCGCACCAGCTTTCCAAAGCCACTATGCGCAACATTCGCCAGAATCTGTTTTTTGCCTTTGCCTACAACGCGGCGGGCGTTCCCATTGCTGCCGGGATTCTGTACCCATTCACTGACATCCTTTTGTCGCCGATTATCGCAGCCGCGGCGATGTCGCTATCCTCAGTGAGCGTTATTGGCAACGCATTACGATTACGCATGACGAAGCTGCGTTAGCAACGTCACCACCCCCAGCGCCAGCCAACCTGCCATAAGCAGCAGTCCACCGATGGGGGTCACGATACCCAAATTAAGGCCCGCTAGCGCCATTAGATAGAGCGAGCCTGAGAAGCACACAATGCCCAGCCCCCACAGCGCCAATACCCAGCGCTGACCGGCAAACGGCTGCACCTGGCGCCACACCAGGACGATCATCATGGCAAGCGTGTGCCAGGCTTGGTAACGTACGCCAGTTTCAACAGCGCTCACCATAGCCTCGGTTGTTCGCGCTGACAGGCCGTGGGCTGCATAGGCACCCAGCATCACCATCATGGCGCCCGAAAGCGCCGCGATACACCACCACATTTTCTCTGTTCGTTGCACGTTGCTCTCCGACGCCACGTCTCTGCCCCCCCATTTTCGTTTACGTCCATCGTGCTGATTACACCCATGGCGTACCTTGAACGACTCGAAACCGCTACAATAGAAGATGATTCGCCTTACTCGTTTTGTTACCACACCACGGGACGCGCCTAGTTTATGTCTACCTCGAATGAGTCGATACACCTTACGCTCAACGGTAAACCCCATTCCCTTGCCGCTGATGCCACGGCCGCTGACCTTGTGGAACAGCTAGGCCTGAGCGGACGTCGTATCGCTGTGGAAATCAACGAGCAGATTGTGCCCAAAAGCCAGCTCGCTGATACCCATTTGACCAGCGGCGACCAAATAGAAGTCGTCCATGCCATTGGCGGCGGCTAAACCGTTTTTATCCGCTTGCGCTTTATCAAGGAATCGCTATGACGTCACTGACCGATACCCCGTTTAACATTGCCGGACGCCACTTCAGCTCCCGCTTGTTGGTCGGCACCGGCAAATACAAAGACTTTACCGAAACCGGTGCTGCCGTTGAGCAAAGCGGTGCCGAGATTGTCACTTTTGCCGTGCGTCGCACCAACCTTGGCCAAGAGACTGATGCGCCCAACCTGCTGGACGTCATTTCGCCCAAGCGCTACACCCTGCTACCCAATACCGCTGGCTGTTACACCGCCAAGGACGCCGTGCGCACCTGCCGCCTGGCCCGCGAGCTGCTTGACGGCCATAACCTGGTTAAGCTGGAAGTGCTCGGCGATGACACCACGCTGTACCCCAACGTTGTCGAAACGCTCAAGGCCGCCGAAACGCTGCTCGAAGACGGTTTTGACGTGATGGTGTATACCAGCGATGACCCCATTGTGGCACGCGAGCTGGAAGCCATGGGCTGCTGCGCCATCATGCCGCTGGGCTCGTTGATTGGCTCGGGCCACGGCATTCAAAACCCACACAATATACGCTTAATCGTTGAACAAAGCCGCGTCCCGGTGCTCGTGGATGCGGGCATTGGCACAGCATCAGACGCGGCCATGGCCATGGAGCTGGGCTGCGACGGCGTATTGCTGAATAGCGCGATCGCCCACGCCCGTGATCCACTGCGTATGGCCAACGCCATGAAGCTCGCCGTTGAAGCCGGCCGTGATGCGTTTTTATCAGGCCGAATGCCACGCCGCCAAAGCGCAGACCCCTCGACCCCCTTTGCAGACCGCATTAACGGTTAATCACCTTTCAAGAGACACCATGACAGCACCCAACGATACGGGGCCCGAAAGCCCCGATGCCCCATTGCACCGCCGGGGCATCAAAAGCTATGTGATTCGTGCCGGGCGTATGACCCAGGCGCAACAGCGTGGCCTAGAAGAGGTATGGCCACGCCTTGGGCTGACACTGGCCGATGGTCGCCAAGACCTGGATGCCCTGTTTGGTCGCCAAGCGCCACGCGTGGTCGAAATTGGCTTTGGCATGGGTAACTCGCTGATTGAGCAGGCCGAAAACCATCCGGATACCGACTTTATCGGTATTGAAGTCCACGCCCCTGGCGTCGGCAAACTGCTTGACGAGGTCGATAAACGCGGCCTCACCAATCTGCGAGTGTATCGCGAGGATGCGCTAGCGGTGTTGGAACAGTGTCTACCGGAAGGCTCGCTGACCACGTTGCAGCTGTTCTTCCCCGACCCCTGGCCGAAGAAGAAACACCACAAGCGGCGTATTGTTCAGCCCGCCTTTGTGGAGCTGATTCGCACGCACCTAAAACCCGGTGGCACGCTGCATATGGCAACTGACTGGGAAGCCTATGCCGAATGGATGGCCGAGGTAATGGAGGCAGCCCCCGGCTATGAGAACACCGCCAGCACCACCACGGCCCCTTACGTGCCACGACCGGATTTTCGCCCGCTAACCAAGTTCGAGGCGCGCGGCGAAAAACTCGGCCACGGCGTATGGGATTTGATTTACCAGCGTTGTGACTAGTCCGCTCTATTCAAAGGCTGTTAGGTCAAAGCTCTCGCTTTCCACTACCTCGCTATACCAAGTGTTAAGCGCCGGGAAGCGGTTTGGCCAATCAAACGCGGGTAAGCGAAAGCTGATATAGGCCAGCGCCACGGCGACCACAATCGACCCCAGCGTTCGCTCGGTCTTACCTGCCAGCACGCTGGGGTGCGTATTGAGCGTCGCCAGCGTGCGTTCAATGGCCTTCAAACGGCGGCTACCCAGCAGCGTCAAGTCCACCTCATTGCCGCCGTGCTTACGACCAATCACCACGTTGAACGCGGCGTCCATCAAGCCCTGCCCCAACCCTGTCAACGCCAAGGTATCCGTCAAGGCGTCGTGGGCAAGCAACGCCGGCCCCTCCCCTTGAGCATCCAGGTAGAGCGCAATCAACACCGACTCGGTCAACACCTCGCCGTCGTCGGTGACCAGCGTCGGAATACGGCTCAGCGGGTTTATCTGCAACAGCTCACTATCGGCTGCCCAGGGGTCGCACCAGCAAAGCTCGGTGCGCTCGATCAACTTTTTCTCGTAAAGGCAGATACGTGCCACACGGGCGTAGGGGGACGTCGCATTAAGGTATAGCTGCATAAAGGTCTCCAAAGAGTGAGCGAATCGGCATGCTGGGCTACTTCTGATTATCGTAAACGACCTGATGCATTGTCCCACTGCCACTTTCGAAGGTATCAATATTCTCTAGGTGGTCATGGCAAAGGTTGTCTGCCGCCCGTCGCGCATCAAAAAGCTCAACGAGTAGCGTTCTACCGTATTACTCCTGAAGTGGTTCTATCGGTTCCCACTCGGAGCGATTGGCCAGAAACTCCGGCCTGGGGCGGTTGCCGCAGTAAGGGGCATGAAGTGTGTTTTCAACACTGTTGTAAACAAAGAACAGGTTACTTCTCGGCCAGCAGGACATGTTGATATTGGAACCGTGCATGGTGTTGCTTTCGAAAATCACCAGGGATCCGGCTGGGCCCTTGGGCGCTTCAATATCGTGCTCCAACATTAGCTCGCGCAGGCTGCTTGCTGGCGGTACTCCCACCTCTTGGCTTTTGAGCGACTCCTTGTAGTTATTCTCCGGGGTACGTCCCACGCAGGGCACAAAGTAGCGGTGCGAACCGGGAATCAGCATTAGAGGCCCATTAAATTCCCCGTTATCAGTGAGCACGATGGAACAGCTCAGTGCACGCATGCGCGGCATGCCATCTTCGCTATGCCACGTCTCGAAATCCGAGTGCCATTCAAAGCCCTTTCCTTTGAAGCCTGGCTTATAGTTGATCCGTGACTGATGAATATAGACGTCGCTACCGAGTAGCTGTTTGACGATTGCCAGCAACCTGGGATCCCGAGTCAGGCGTTGAAAACGCTCTGAAACATCGTGGATACCAAAAATGGTTCGTATCTCTTCACGTCCCGGCTCAAGGATCGTTCCTTCGGAGAGCTTCAGGTCGGCATCGTCTTCGTACTCACGCAGTTCCTGAAGAAAAACCTGCATATCATCAGCATCGTAAAAGCCTTCAAAGGAGAGGAACCCCTTTCTCTCGTACTCATCGATTTGCGACTTATCCAACGGCCCCTTGGCAAGCTGTGTTTCATCGCCGTATACCACTGGGTCGATGCGCTCGAACATTCCCAGCTTTCGTTCCAAGCGAGTAGGGAAAAGGTCTTGGGTATCACTCATGGCAAACTCCTCCATTAGCATGCGTGGTCATAAGCGCCTTAGACGCTACTTATAAAACGTAGACGCCAAAATGCGGCCCATCAACGGCGCCTTCGCCGCTTCAGCCCGGCGCTATCATTAACGCATTGAAAAACAGCTGCTAATCGAGGAAATAAGCGGAAAAGGGTCAGTATGGGCAGAAGGAGACGGGCAGAGAGCAGGCAAAAGAAAGCCGCTCCAAAGGAGCGGCAAAAAGACCGTGACTAGCAATGAGAGGGAGAAACCATGACAGGCAGCTGGTGATGATGCTTTACCCAGCCTTTGTCGTGGTTGCCGACGTCTCATCAAACGCCGACCCTCACAATGTAATAATTCTCATTTACTCTGTCAACACAAATACGAATCTTTTTTATTTATTTCTAAAGCGGGCAATCGCAACGGTCCGTCGTCAGGCTTGGCACCCAGCTGCACAAACGTCGTGCGTCTTCGTTAGCGGAGATCAACGAAAACCACTGTCGCCTGCCAGAAAAAAAGAAAGCCGCTCCAAAGGGAGCGGCAAAAGACCGTGACTAGCAATGAGAAGGAGAAACCATGACAGGAAACAGGCGCTGCTTTGTTACCAAGCCGCACCAAGCAGCTGTCGTGGTTGTCGACGTCTCATTAAACGCCGACCCTTGCAATGTAATAATTCTCATTTAGCCTGTCAACACAAATGCGAATACTTTTTATTTATTTTTAAACGCTGGCAATAGAAAAGTTCGTCGTCAGGCTTGCCGATCAGTAATGATTGCCACTTGCCAGGTGCTTGTTGAGCGCCAGGTAGTCACGACTCGTGGAGGCGTCGGCCCTGAAAAAGGTATGCTGGAGCATAGCTTCTCTCTCCTCCATCAGTGCCTGAGCGGCGCACATGTGCTCGGCCATGATCGCGCTCGCCTCTTCGGTTTGCTGGTGCCGCATTGCTTCTATCAATCGCCGCTGGTAACCGTGACCACGGCGGCGAAGTTCGGGATAGGGGTGCGAGTAGATGCGCTGGCAGACGGTCATGCTCATCAGCAGGCGGATCGGAAAGCGGCACATTAGGGCGAGCAGGGGGTTGGGGCAGTGATCCACCAACAGCAGATGGAACTCCAACTCTTTGATACGCTGTTCCCGCTCCTCTTCCAGGGAATTCGGTGGGTGGTCATAAAAGGCCATCACCGCTTCCAGCTTTGCAAGGTCATTTTCCGTTAGCTGGCCGGTCAAGCTCGCTACTAAGGCGGGCTCAAGCTGCTTTCTGACTTCGTAGATATCGTAAATAGTCGGTGGTCGGAAAAAGAAGTAGTTCCCGAGCAGCTCCATCGCACGATTATCACTGACCTCTGAAAGAAAGGCACCGCCACCGGGGCCGGTGCGCGTCTGGATCAAACCTTGGAACTCCAGGCCGCGCATCGCTTCGCGAATGGTGCCCTTGGCAGCGTCCAGAGCGTTGATTAAATGTTCCTCGCTGGGTAGACGATCGCCGGGACGCAGTGCCTGGGCAACCACATACTCCTTGATGGCTTCTCCTATCGCTTCGGGGCGCTTACGACGTGGGGTGGTTGACGTCATTCGTTGGCTGTCTCGTTGACTTCTTGGGTGTCTAGGCGTCGCCATGGCCCTTCGATGGGGTGGTGACAGGCAACTCGATGGTCACCTCTTTGTCCCAGCGTGTCCAGCAATGGTACTGCTTGACGGCAATCGGGTTCAGCCTTCGGGCAGCGCGGAGCGAAAGAGCAGCCTGGTGGCGGGGCAAGCGGATCAGGCAGCTCGGACTCACCAGATTCTGCACGGATAGGCGGCCCACCTGGGACAGGAGCACTGTCCAGCAACAGACGCGTGTAAGGATGCGCCGGTGAGTGAAATAGGCGGCGGGACGGTGCCTGCTCAATGATGCGTCCAAAGTACATTACCGCAATACGATCACTGATGGCTTCCACCACCGAAAGATCGTGACTGATGAACAGGTAGGTAAGGTCGAACTCGTCTTTCAGTCGGCGCAAAAGCTTTAGCACCTGGGCCTGGATGGAAACGTCCAGCGCCGAGACCGGTTCGTCGAGTACCAGCAGCTTAGGTTCGGCGGCCAGCGCTCTGGCGATGCCAATACGCTGGGCCTGGCCCCCGGAAAATTCGTGAGGGTACCGGGAAATGAACTCAGGGCGCAGATTGACCACCTCCATCAGCTCGCTGAGGCGGCGATCCAGGGCTGTTCCTTCCAGTCCGCGAAGATGCCGAAGCGGCGCCGCCAGGATGTCGCGGATACGCTTGCGTGGATTGAGTGAACTCAGTGGATCCTGAAACACGTACTGCAGCCGCCGTGAAAGAGCATACCGGTCTTTTTTACGCAGTGCCTGAAGATCTTCCCCAGCGAAAAGGATTTGGCCGGCAGTTGGAGTATCGAGTCCGACTAACAGCCTGGCCAAGCTAGACTTGCCGCATCCGGATTCGCCGACGATGCCCAGTGTCTCGCCTTGCGCTACGTCCAAATCGATTCCCTGGATAGCATGCACACCAGGTATGTCGTGGCCAAACCAGCGTCGGCCACCACCGAAGGTTCGGGTAAGACCGCGAATCTCGAGGAGGGGCTTGCTCATTGCATAACTCCTTGGCGAGTTGGAAGGCCCAGCGGTTTAATGCAGCGCACTTGGCGGTCACTATCCGTGGCTCTTAATGCGATATCACCACGGAGACAGGCGTCCTCGGCGAGATCACAACGGTCAGCAAATGCGCAGCCTTCCGGTAAGGCGTCGGCAGCGGGCGGCAGGCCGGGGATGGCGGCTGGTTCGTTGTTGGGCTCTCCCAGACGCGGCACGCAGTCGATCAGTCGCTGAGTATAGGGGTGGCGCGGGTCGTCGAGAATGTCGGCAGTTGGACCGATTTCCACGATGCGACCGGCGTACATGACAGCGACACGATCGCAGACTTGAGAAACCACACCGAAGTCGTGGGTGATAAATAGCACCGACGTGCCCTTGGTCTCACGTAGGTTTTGAATCAGCGCCAGGATTTGTGCCTGGACGGTGACGTCCAGCGCCGTGGTGGGTTCGTCGGCAACGATCAGCTGCGGATTATTGGCCAGCGCCATGGCGATGCCGACACGTTGGCGCATGCCCCCGGAGAGCTCGTGCGGGTACTGGTCGGCGCGCCGCTCGGCGTTTGGGATACGCACCTGATCCAACAGCGAGACAGCAAGTTCCCGGGCCTCCTGCCGTGGTATCGCCTGGTGCTGTTGGATTGCCTCAATCAACTGGTGACCGACTCGGAATAAAGGGTGCAGGGTGGAGAGCGGGTCTTGGAAAACATAGGCCACGTTGCGCCCTCGAATCCGGCGGATCGAACGATGCGGCAAGTCGAGCAAGTCTCGCCCCTCCAGGGCGATGCGCCCCTCGGTGATCACCCCCGGTGGCGACGCGACAAGACCCAGCAATGAAAGAGCCGTGACCGACTTGCCGGAGCCTGATTCACCGACCAAACCCAGGCACTCGTTGTGCCTGATAGTAAAGCTAACGCCGTTAACGGCGCGGTGTGTGCGCCGCCCCACTTCGAAATGGGTGTGCAAATCCTGCACGTCTAGCAGGGCGTTAGCGGCCGAGCCATTTTCAGGCGGCACCTGACGACGGCGAATATGCGTGAAGGGGGCCGGCCGCGATAAGGCACCTGATTTTAGCCTGGGATCTAGGGCATCGCGAATGCCATCTCCCAGCAGGTTGATGCTCATCACCAGCAAAAAGATCACCAGGCCGGGCAAAACGGCTACATGGGGGGCGTTAAGCATCATTCTGCGCCCCTCGCCAAGCATCGAGCCCAAGTCAGCCTGGGGCGGCTGGGCCCCAAGGCCAAGGAAACTGAGGCCAGCCGTTTCGAGGATCATCCAGCCAACGGTGGTGGACATGGTGATCACGATGACCGGCAGCACGTTGGGTAAAATCTCGCTGGCCAGGATACGGATGTGGCCCTTGCCGGAGAGTCGAGCAGCATCAATGAACTCGCGGTGGGCAATGCCAACGGTGACGCCACGGATATTACGGGCGAAAAAGGGGATATTGACGATAGCAATGGCATAGAGTGCGTTCATCAGCCCCGGGCCTAATACCGCGACAATGGCCAGCGCGAGTAGGATATAGGGAAAGGCCATTAGCATGTCGATACCACGCATCATGGTGTTATCGGTGCGTCCGCCGAAGTATCCGGCAACGATGCCTATTAGCGAGCCGAAAAAGGCCGCCACCAAGGAGGCGGCAATGCCTACGGCCAAGCTGACGCGTGTTCCCCACAAGAGACGCGATAGGATATCGCGCCCCAGGGCGTCAGTGCCAAGCAGGTGACCCGCTGACAGGGGGGGCTTCAGCCGGTTTTCAGGGCTGGTAATGTTGGGATCGTCCAGCGGGAGCCAGGGGGTGATCAGGCACAGCAATACGAGCAGCACCAGCATTATACCGCCGAAAGCGGCCAGTCGGTTGCGGGCGATAAGCCTGATGAAGTTCGTCATGCCTGGATCCTCGGGTCGAGCCAGTGCTGGAACAGATCGGCCATCAGGTTGAATAGCACATAAGCGGCGGCCACCACCAGCACACCGCCTTGGACCAGCAACAAATCCCGGGTAGAGATGGCGTTGACCAGCATGCGACCGATGCCGGGCCACTGGAAGACCGTCTCAATGTAAACGGCACCGCCGATGACGAAGCCTGCCTGTACACCTATTACCGGGATCAGGTTGACCAGAGCCACCTTGAAGGCGTGGCGTAGCACCACGCGGTGCTCGCCGAGCCCCTTGGCGCGGGCCGTGCGAATATAATCCTGGCGCAGAACTTCCAGCATATTGGAGCGTGTCAGCCTGGCAATCACCCCGGCAGCTACCACGGCCAGTGCGATGGCTGGCAACACCAAGTGATGCAGTACATCCAGAATCCCACCGCCGCCGTAGGCCGCTGTCATGCCGCTGGCCGGAAACCAGCGAAGGCCCACCGAAAAGTACATAATCATCAGCATGCCGAGCCAGAAGGCTGGCACCGAAATACCTACCAAAACCAGCAGAGTGATGATCCTGTCGCCCCAGCCGTATTGTCGAATAGCCGAAACGATACCGGCAGTAACACCGACAATCGTGCACAGCACCAGCGATGTGCCAGCGAGGATCAGAGTGGCGCTGAATCGCTCAAGTACCTCGTCGAGCACAGGCCGGTTGAGCGTGTAGGAGCGACCGAGGTCTCCCTGCAGGATGTTGCCTAGCCACACAAGATACTGTTGGGGCAAGGGCAGATTGAGGCCGAGGTCGGCGCGCAGTTGTTCAAGATTTTCTGGTGTCGCATAGGAGCCCAGAATGGCTTGGGCCGGGTCGCCTGGGATTAGCGACATGATCAAGAAGACGATGACCGAGAGCCCAAGCAGTACTGGAAAGGTCATCAGCAGACGGCGCAGTGTATAGCGGATCATGTTAACGGTGTCCGAATCAGGTGTTTCGGCGACACGGCTTATGCCGTGCCGCCAGCGGTCGGATTATCGTTTTTCGACGTCGTGGAGTAGCAGAAAGAAGGATGGCTGCAGCTGGAAGTTCTCGACATTGGCGCTGGCCACTGCGTTTTGCTTCCAGTTGGCAATGAAAGCCCAGGGGGCATCTTCGTGGACGATGGCTTGCATCTCGCGATAGAGGGCAGCGCGCTCATCCTGATCCACACTGCGTCGAGCCTGCTCAAGCAGTTCATCGACCTTGGCGTTGCTGTAATAGCCGGAATTGAAGCCACCGCTTTCTGGCATGGCATCACTACGCAAAGCGAGGAAGGGGAGCGTGTCGGGATCGTTCGTCATCCAGGCCATCTGAGCCATATCGGCCTTGCCTTCCAACCCTGAGTTGACGCGATCCAAGAAGGTATTCCACTCGTAGGTCTCAATGTTGACCTCAAGTCCCACCTCGGCGAGATCAGCTTGAATGGCGGTTCCCATCGGGATGGGATCCAGCATGCCTGAACCGCCTTCGGTGACGTAGAAGGTTAGCTCTGCGCCTTCGTAACCGGCGTCTGAAATTAGCTCACGCGCCTTTTCCGGGTCATAGGGGTATGGGTCGAGTTCTTCATTGTAGGCCCATTCAAAGGCCGGGGGGGTGGGGCCCGCAGCCACTTCAGCGGTGCCTTGAAGGACATTTTCGACGAGAGATTGTTTGTCGATGGCGAAGTTGATGGCTTGGCGCATAGACTGATTCTCGAAGGGGCCCTCTCGCGTGTTGAGGATCAGAAACCAGACGTGAGGGCCGGCCTGTTCATAGACGTCGAAAGTCGTTTCCGAGGCCATGCTGGCGAGGTTGTCCGGTGGCACCTCCACCATCAGGTCGATGCCGCCGGAGAGCATCTCGGCGACCCTTGTGTTGGCATCAGTGATGGGGCGGAAGACGACGGCTTCAAGCGAAGGCGCTCCGTCCCAGTATTGCTCGTTGCGCGTCACCACCACGCGGCTGTTGCTCTGCCACTCCTCGAACTGGAAGGGGCCAGTGCCTGAGGGATTACGCGCGATCTCTTCTCCGTACTGCTCGATTGCGGCCGGAGAGACGATGAGGCCAGTCGGGTAGGCCAGATTGGAGAGAAAAGGCGCATAGGGCTCTTCCAGTTGGAAGGTGACCTCATGATCGCCAGTGGCCTCCACTGAATCAATGGCATCGAAGAAGAAAGCGAGCGGGAAGGGGCCGGTATCGTGATAGGGGTGCTCCTCATCGAGCATTCGCTCGAAGTTGAACACGACGGCCTCAGCGTTGAATGCGCTGCCGTCATGGAAATTGACGTCGTCGCGCAGGGTGAACGTATAGACGGTGCCGTCATCGCTGATCGTCCACTCACTGGCTAGGGAAGGCTCAACCTCCAGAGAGCCATCGGCGTAGCGCACCAAGCCGTCATAGAGGTTCATCACGATACGGAAATCATTGACCGCAGTGACTTGAGCCGGGTCGAGCGCCTTGGGCTCGGCGATTTGCCCCACGATCAGCACATTGGGGGGCGTCTGAGCCAGGGCGTGGCTAGCGGCGACTAGAGCGGTAGTGACCAGGGTGGAGAGCAGCCAGCGATGTGTTCCCGAAGATTTGAGTGTCATGGTTTGCCTCTTCAATTGAGTTTTTGGTTGTTCGCTGGCGAATTGCCAAGAGCAAGCGATAGCGAGTACGCTTGCTCTCATTTATATTTATCATGATAAATTACCCTTTAGGTATGGCACACAGAAGCTGACCATGCAAGCCAGCTAGGGTGACATACGGAGAATCCCATGACCTTTAGCCTGATTGCTTTGGATCCCGACAATGGCTGCCTCGGGATGGCTTGCGCTACTGGTAGCCCCGCGGTCGGTGGTTTCGTGCTCCATCTGTGGCCCGGCGTGGGTGCCGCCATTACTCAGGGGTACAGTACCCACGTGCTGGCGGCTGAGCAGGGACTGGCACGCCTTGCAATAGGCGAGTCCGTGCACACAGTGGTGTCGGCCCTGCGCCAGGCCGACCAGGGTGCCAGCTGGCGTCAGTTAGCGATCATGGATGTTCAAGGGAGCGTTGCCGGCTGGACCGGCGAATGCAATCTACCGTTTATGGATATGCATCTCGTTGACGGATTGGTGGTGGCTGGCAACATGCTTGCCAGTAACCGCGTGGTGCCCGTCATGGTTACGGCTTTCCATGAGGCTAGATCCCGAGGTGAACCTATGGCTGAGTCGCTGTTGGCCTCGTTGGCCGCTGGCCGGGCCGAAGGGGGAGATCAGCGAGGTGCCGTTTCGGCGGCTTTGAAGGTTAGATGCCCTGGCGGCGTGCCCTACGACCTGCGCATCGATAATGATGCGGAGGCAGTGTTAGCGCTGGAGCGCTTGCATCGCCAAATTCGCGGGGATCAGGATTTTCAGACCTTTCTGGCACGCCTGCCGGATGCTACAGACCCTCACCGTCATTAGGCTTCGATCACTCAGAGGAGCATTGCCATGACCCATTCCACTCCCCTTGACGACCTCGGGCAATGCCTGATGGATCGACTCGATGAAGCCGCATCCTATTCGTTGCCGGGGCCAGGCGTTACACGACTTTTCGCTGGCGAAGAGCACCGCAAATTACTTCCTCTGGTGTCATCATGGATGCGACTCGCCGGCCTCGAGCCGGAGCTGGATGCCGTGGGCAACCTCGTGGGACGATGCCCACGGGCACTTGCCGGGGAGCCTGCGCTTATTCTTGGTTCTCACCAAGACTCCGTAGTTGAAGGGGGCAAGTACGACGGCATGCTAGGTGTCGTCATGCCCTTGCTGGCGCTGCAAGCATTGCGTGAACAGGGACGCGAGCCCAGTTGTGCAGTAGAAATCGTGGCCTTTGGCGATGAGGAGGGGGTGCGCTTTCCATCCACCCTCGTGGGCAGCCGTGCGCTTGCTGGCACGCTGGATCCGAAAGTGCTGGAAGGAGAGGACAAGGAGGGCATAACGCTGCGCGAAGCACTGGAACGTCTCGGAGCAGACCCGTCACGATTGGCAGAGACCGCACGCGATCCCGCGCGAGTTTTGGGGTATATCGAGGTACATATTGAACAAGGCCCAGTGCTCGAAAATGAGGGATTAGCGCTGGGAGTGGTGACGGCTCTGACGGGCATCGAGCGGCACCGTGTAAAGGTCTCCGGCAAGGCAGGTCATGCTGGCACAACCCCCATGGCGGGTCGCCGTGATGCACTGGTGGGTGCCTCGGCCATGGTTCTGGAGGCCGACAGCCTGCTTCGCCATTTGGACGGTTTGGTCGGCGTAATCGGCCAGCTTTGTGTGAGGCCCGGCGCCGTAAACGTCATTCCGTCCGAGGTCGAGTTCACGCTGGAAGTGCGCTCGCCAGATACGGATAAGCGTCTTGCTGGACGTCGCGAGATCCTTGCTGCGCTGTCCGGTATCGCCAAGGAGCGTGGGCTGGAAATAAGCACCCGCGTGGACTACCAGGCTGAGGGAGTTCCTTGCGCTGAGTGGATGATCGAGGCTCTGGAACAGTCGTGCAAAGATGAAGGTCAGGCAACCCGCCGCTTGTTTAGCGGGGCGGGGCATGACGGTTTGGCAATGCATGATCTGACCGATATTGGCATGTTGTTTCTCCGCTGTAGGGGGGGCTTAAGTCACCACCCTGATGAAGCCATTGCAGCGAAAGATGCTGAGGCAGGCGTACGGGTGATCATGCGCTTACTGACCAAAATGGGCGATATGTCACGACCCTTGAGTGTGTGGGAAAAGAAAGCGTAGATTGACGGGATGAACGCTCCCCAGGCAGTAATTTGCTTAAGCGTCCGCTGCTGGCTTGGCTGCCGTGGTCTCATCAACCACCAAGCTGCAGCCAAAACGGTAGCGTCAGCATCGCCAACAGCGTCTGCCCGGTAATAATCGCCGCCATCAGTTCAGCATCGCCGCCCAGTTGGCGCGCCAGAATATACGCCGAGGTGGCGGTGGGCAGCGCGGCGAATAACAACGCAACATCACGGCTCACTACGTCAAGGCCTAACAGCCAAGCCAAGCCCAATACCAAAGCCGGCATCAGTACCAGCTTAACGCTATTAGTGGCCATCACACCGCGATCAACGCGCAGCAATGCCGCAGGACGTAGCGCCACGCCCACCGCTACCAATCCCAGCGGTAACGCGGCACGACCTAATAGTTCGACAGTATTTTGTCTCCAGCCCGGCAACCCGACCCCCGAGAGATTAAGGCTAATACCCAGCAAACACGCCAAAATCAATGGGTTTTTGATCAGCGCCATCATGCTTTTGCCGATGCTGGTATTACCTAGCGTGCCGGCGGCTACAAAGCTGGCCACGCACATCACGTTGACGACCGGCACCATCAACGCCACGGCGACTGCCGCCGTGGTAGCTCCCGCACTCCCATGTAGCGCCGCTGCGCCAGCCACCCCCACATAGGTATTAAAGCGCACGGCGCCTTGAAACACCGAGGTAAACTCAGCGGGCGACAGACGTAGCCAGCCACGCAAACGCCATAACAGAAAGCCAAACAGCGCTATCGCGCTCAATAGCACCAATGCTAAGCGCCCGACCGGTACCTGGCTAACATCGGCGGTAGCCAGGGTGCTCACCAGCATGGCAGGAAACAGCACAAAGTAGATTAGCCGTTCCATATGCGGCCAGAACGTATCGCTAGGCCAGCGCTTAAAACCGAGTGCGGCGCCTAGCAAAATCAATAAAAACAGGGGGCCTAGGGCACCGCTAATGCTTTCCATCGGGCTTCCTTATCCTTACGTTCGAACTCGCCGTGACAGTCGCGGGTTTGCTGTTACTATGACAATTGTGATCTGACTCACTGCTTGCGAGGAGAAAACCATGACCTATCCAAGAAGTTGGTTGGGTGCAGGCTTGGCGGTTGTAGTGATCGTCGCAAGTGGCGTCGCGCTCTATGATGTCGCGTTATCTACCCCCAACGACACACCTCGCGGCGGCCCGATTGAACTGGCGTCCACACAGGGTGACTTTTCGCTTACCCAGCTTTCCGACGATCAAATCGCCATCGTGTCGTTCGGCTATACATTTTGCCCCGATGTGTGCCCGATGACCCAAGCGGTAAAGCGCCAAGCCCTCGCCACGCTTTCGCCGTCACAGCGCGAGCGGGTGGTGCCCGTGATGGTCACCGTTGACCCGGAACGCGATACCTTGGAACGGCTTGAGCACTATCTGGCATTTTTTGGTGAGGCGTTTATCGGCGCTACGGGCAATCAAGCGGCGTTAGACGATGTCATGTCCCGGTATGACGTGATACGCCAGCGGGTTGAGACCCCCGACTCGGCAATCGACTACACGATTAATCATAGTTCGTCGCTTTATTTAGTCGACCGTGACGGGAAGATCCTACAACGCGTGCTGTATTCGCCAACCCCTCAAGGGCTTAACGCCGCCCTGGAAAACGAGTTGAGTCGCTAATCGTTGTTAGGTGACGCTTGCAGGTGTTCTAGCATCGCCATCAGCGCTTCAACCTGAACGCCTTCACGGGTGTCGTGCAGCGCCGTCAACGGTAAAGCGCGCTCAGCGTATCCCCACCAATCCCAACAGCCCTGAGGGTTCTTCAGGGTGCTTGTTGCTTGTGGATACACGATGATTTGCCCGTGGGTCGCCGCCCAATCATTTAGGCCACTGTGACGCGCGAACGCATCGCCAATCGCGTCTTGGCCCATTTGGCAGCCATGAAGCGCTAGCGTGATCGGGCAGCCACCCTGCTCGCATCCTTCGGGTAGGTATATGAAGCCGGTATCGCCCATACCGTTCACGGCAAACGGTGATTGATCAAACGTACTTAACTGCCCTTGGCCTTCGCTTTGTGATTCGCGCTCGGGGTACAAGAAGCTCAGCATCTGGCCGGCCACATCGTCATCGCAGGCAAGCAGGTAACTGCCACCGCCTTGCTGGCAGTCACCCAGAACCTGGGGAGACGGTGGATCGTCGTTTAAGCGCACCGGCCAGCCGTGCCCCGTCTCCTCGCGGCGGATCACGCGAAGCTGCTCGGGTGAGGCCAGCCAGCGCTCCCACTGAGCCGCCAATAAATCGCCCAGCTCAGGTTCCACCACCTCATCATCCGCGCCGTGCCATAAAAACACCCTTAATCGGCTAAGCGCTTCCTGGGAACCTACCTGCTGCGCTGATTCATACCGACGACGACGGGTATCAAGCCGGTCAAGCGAAGGCTCGCCACTCTCAGTTGTCATACAGGTATTCAGCGCCCGAATTAACGACCCTCCCGAGCAGCCCCAGGGGCCGGCGGCCAACACCCCCAAGCCACTGAAGTGCTCGGGAAACGCCACCGCCAGTTGGGTGGCCATATAGCCGCCGGACGAAACCCCCACCACGCTGGTGTCTTGTTGCTTAGCATCCAGGGCAGGCAGCGCCTCGGGCGCGGCCTGGACAGCCATTACCATCCATGAGCTGCCGATCAGCAACAGGCCGCTCGCTAAACAGCGCGGGGGGCGACACGACGGCAAAGACATCACTTATTCAACGTCGAGCAGTTCAACACGGAAGGTTAACACCTCGTTAGGCCCAATCGGCCCTTGACCACGTTCGCCATAGGCAAGATCAGCGGGGATATACAACATCCAGCTATCACCGACACTCATCATCTGTAGCGCTTCCTGCCAACCTTCGATCACTTGATTGGTTTGAAAGCTGACTGATTCACCGCGTTCAAAGGAGCTATCGAAAACGGTGCCATCTAACAGCATGCCTTCATAATTCACTTCGACGGTGTCTTCAGGGCCGGGAGACTCGCCATCACCCGACTCAATCACTTCATACTGGAGACCAGATTCAGTAACGGTCACTTCGTCGCGCTCAGCATTCTCGGCCAAGAAGGCTTGGCCTTCTTCACGATTGGCTTCGCTGGCTTCGGCTGCTTCCGCTTCACGAGCCGCCATTGATTGCTCTTGGAACGCCATTAACGCTTCGCTCATTTGCTCGTCGTCAAGCGCCAGGTCATTACCTTCGAACACATCGCGCATACCATCGGTAAAGGTATCGATGTCCAAATCCTCGACATCAGCCTGCATGCTTTCGCCGAGCGTGACACCCAGGCTATAAGCCAAACGCTCTTCTTCGGTTTCCGGCGCGGCAGCCGCCAAAGGGGCTACCAGCAGTAAACTAACCAGCGTGGTTGACGAAATAGCTACTTTCATAAAACACCTTTTTTCCATGGTGCAAAGCACCTTAATGAGGGTCATTAAAAGAATAACACCCGCCGCCCCAGGCTGCATCTGCCGAGGCGGCGGGTGTTAATACCCATCGACGTTTACGGGGAAGCGCGTTACACCACCATCGTCGGGCAGTGGGCGCCACCGGCTACCCGCTGGGAAACACTCCCCAGCAGCAGGTTTTTATCGCCGTTAGTCCCCTGGGCCCCGATGACGACCAGGTCACACTCACGCTTACGTGCAAAACGGACGATGGTACGCGACGGTCGACCACCTTTCACGAATGCCCGCACGCGCGCGCCATCGGCGCCCAATTCAATCGCGTGAGACTTAGCATGGACGGCAATTTCCGTGGCGTACTCTTTCAGCGCATCGTCGGGAATATCCAGCTTGCTAGGCCGTACCATCGACAACGAGGCTTCAAGCAGGCTGTGATGCTTGAAAACGCACAGCAGGTAAAGCTCCGCACCCGTCAACATATGCAGACCAACGGCCTTTTCAAGCGCCTTCAAGGCCCCTTTGGAGCCATCCACCGGAACTAAAATGCGGTTGAACATACGCGCACTCCTTGTGGCTGTTTAGCGGAAGGCAATATCACGCAGGAACAGCGCAATTTGCGGGAACATGATCAACAAAGCGGCCGCTAAAATCAGCATGAAAATAAACGGCGGTGTGCCTTTGATCACATCCCAATACGGGCGCTTAAAAATCGCGATGGCGGTAAAGATATCGCAACCGAAGGGTGGTGTTGCCGAGCCAATCGCCACCTGTAGCGTAATCAAAATCCCGACCAGTACCGGATCCAGCCCCGTAGAGGCGATCGCCGGCGCGAAGATAGGCGTTAACACCAGGATGACGACGATCGGGTCGACAAACATGCACGCCACGAAGAACGCGATACAAATCGCAATCAGCACGCCCGTGGGGCCTGCTTCATTAACACCCACCGCTTCCAGAATGGCCTGGGGTATTTGCGCGAACGAGATAATCCAAGAAAAGCTATTGCCCACGGCCACCAGAATGAACACAACAGCGGTAATTAACCCCGTGGATTTGGCGATCGCGTAAATATCGTTCAGCTTGAGCGAGCGGAACACCATAAATTCAAGGAAAAAGGCATACAGTACGCAGGCCGCGGCCGCTTCCGTGGGGCTGAAAATACCGCCATAAATACCACCGACGATAATCACAGGGAAGCCAAGTGGCCAAAGCGCCATCCGCACGGCCCTACCACGCTCACCCCAGGTCGCTTTTGGCTCTGTGGGTACTTTTTTCACCGTCGCATAAATCATGCTGTAGGCGGCAAACATCATTAAAATCATCACGCCAGGCCCAATGCCGGCAATGAAAAGCTCACCAATGGACGTACCCGACACCACCCCGTAAATGATCATGCCAATACTGGGCGGGATCAGAAAGGCAATATCGCTCGAGTTAATAATCAACGCCAACGTAAACGAATCCGAATACCCCGCTTTCAACATACGCGGGCGTAGCGGCGAGCCTACCGCCACAACGGTGGCCTGGGTCGACCCTGATACCGCGCCAAACAGCGTACACGAAGCCGCCGTGCTAACAGCCAGACCGCCTTTCACATGGCCAATGAACGACATAACCATGTCAATAAGACGGCTAGCGGATTGGCCTCGCGTCATAATATCCGCCGCAAGAATGAACATGGGTACCGCGATCAGCGACGCGGGGCGAATGCCTGCCATCATCTGCTGAATCAAGGTTTCCATCTGCCCAAACCCGTTGAACATCATGAAAAAGCCAATGGCCGAGGCGGTGATCAACGGGATCATCATCGGAAAGCCCAGCAATAGCAGGACAATCATCGTTGAGACCATTATTGTCGTCATAGCAGTTCCCCTAGGCAGCTGTGCCCCGCGTTAGACTTCCGTTTCGGTATCTTTATAACCATCAACAACCCCGGTCGACAGGTACACATCTCGTGAGGTCATGTTTTTAACTGCCGTTAGCAGGTATTGCACTCCGGTAATGAAAAAGCCCATGGGTACCCATAGGTAAATAATCCAAATCGGCATCCCCAATGAAGGCAGTACGCGCCCTTTGCTATACAAATCGATGATGAAAAACACCGAGTAGTAAAGCAAAAAGAACATCATTATTGAGGTGAGCAAGGCAATAGCGATCATCAATACCTTGCGGCCGCCGGTCGGGAGCGCATCGTAAATCGCCGACATACGAATATGGCGGCCGTGGCGCGCTGCATAGCCGATACCGGCAAAGGTGATCATGATGATCAGGATGCGGTTAAGCTCGCCTGAAAACATAATGCTGTTGCCAAACACAAAGCGCGCGACCACATTCGTCACTGTGTTCACTGCCATCAGTATCACGCCAAGTGCCAGAATCACTGACTCAATTTTGCTGATGACGGTATCCACTAACCCGAGGATACCAGGCAAACCAGAGCGGTAGCCTTTCTCAGACTCTTCTTCGGTCATGGCCGGACTCCTTTAATCACAGCAGTCTTGAACTGCCGATTTCTCGTTCCCACACCGATCTCGATACCGGGTGTTGTCGATCCACTCATGGCTAACATCACTAGCCTAACGGTAACCCAACGTTACTGGTTCAACGTTTGATGAACGAAGGCAATTCACCTTAGCGAATTGATATTGCTATCAAACAGATGAAAAAGGGGCGGCCGCTGGCCGCCCCTTTGATCCTTCAGTTGCAGCGCCTTAATGGCGAGGGCTGCTTATTCTTCGTCGTTGGTTACTTCTTCCAGATCAGTTTTGAACTGCTCAAGCAGCTCTTCACCACGCTCACCGGTCATTTCCAAGAAGGCTTCTTCAACCTGTGGTGCACGTTCACGGAAGGCCTGAATCTGCTCTTCATCCAGGCGCGTGACGGTAACTTCATCAGACGCTTCCTGAATTTTGGCCAGCGATTCTTCAGCTAACCCTTGGATGTGCTCGATAGTATGGTCATAAGCCACTTCGGAGGCTTCTTGAACCAGTTCCTTATCCTCGTCGGATAAACCTTCGTAGAAGTCCTGGTTGGCCATCATCGCGGTGGTGAACCAGCCGTGACCGGTAAAGGTCAGGTGCGGAGACACCTCGTAAAGACCGCCAGACTCGATCCAGAAAATTGGGTTCTCTTGACCGTCAATGATGCCGGTCTGCAGGCCACCATAGACCTCACCCCAGGGAAGTGGCGTTGGCGTCGCGCCGAACGCGTCGTAGGTTTCCGTCAACAGTGGGTTGGTCATCGTGCGGATTTTCTTATTATTCAGTTCCTCTGGCGAGGTGAACGGCTCATTGGTGGTGATGACCATTTCACCTTCCGGATACATTTGCAGCAACTCAAGGCCTTGCTCGGCGTAGAGCTCTGGGAACATCTCGTTGATTGCTTCGCTCTCGTCAAAGAACTCGAGTACGGTCTCCTCGTCGGTGGGAAGCAGGTAGGGAATGAAAAAGATTTGTGCTTCTGGAATGAGCGAGCCGGTGAAGCCAGGCGACTGGTTAACGAACTGCAGAATCCCGTTTTGAGTCTGCATCATAATGTCGTCAGACTCACCCAGCTCACCAAAGCGATAGACCTGCACGGTGTGGTCTGAGTTGTCTTCGATGTGTTCTTTGAACGCGTAGGCGAAGACGTCTTGAACGTCACCTTCGTATTCTTCGTGGGCATAACGCCAGTTTTCCGCCTGAGCGACGCCTGACATACCCACCAACAGTGCGCTGACGCTCGCCGTCGTTACTAACTTGCTTGCCTTCATGCGGTATTCCCCTTGCAGTGGTAAGCGCGCTATACGAGTGCGCAAAAATCTGCTTTGATCGGCGCGTTAGCAACGCGCAGTTGTTATTCACAATAGTGCCAACGCTCGCTGGCGCTGCACGTCTGAAAGCCCGAATAACAAACGGTTATTCAAAAGCAGCTAATTTTTAGGCTAGCGCGCCCGTTGTAAGGGGTCAAGCTGCTGACCTAGCACGGCAAAGGCGTATTGAATAGCCGAAGTGGCCTCTGTGTCACAATCAGGTGAGGTCTCATCTTGAGGCAATAATAGGCGTTCTTGCAGCCATCTCCCGGCATCATGCGGATTTTCGCGCCGGTTTCTTAAGTGTGCTGAAGACTGATCGTTGTCCCAAGCCCACGTTTGCCAACGTTGAAGGTTTTCACGCTCCGCGAGTAACTCTGCCTGCTTGATCCGTTCACGTAGGGTCGTCACGGTCTCGCTCGGGTTAACTGTCGATTTTAAATCGCGCCGTAGCCCGCGCAGCACCTCGGTTATCCCGGCCTGCCACTCACGACGCGCCTGGCGCAGCGTTGATAATGGTACAGGCAATGCCTCCAGTCCGTGTGCATACAGCCAGCTATGAAACAGCAGTTCACACACGTCGATGGAGGCCGCCTCCTGCAACGTCAAGCACGCTTGCTCGACGCCCGGGCGCGCATAAAACGTCAGCGCAAAATCCCACAACGGTGTCTGCTGTAGCGCCGCTAATCGGGTAGAATCAAGCGCAATAGAATCTCGCATCATAAGACCCACTCTTTTCGGGAGAACGCATGATCGCACTGCGCCAAGTCGCCCTGCAACGCGGCAAGCAAACGCTACTCGACAACGCCGACCTTACCCTACCCGATGGGGTGAAAGCGGGCATTATCGGGGCTAACGGTGCAGGCAAATCGAGCCTCTTTAAGCTGTTACTGGGGGAACTTGGCCCCGATCAGGGCGAGGTAGAACTGAGCGGTGGGCAACGTATCGCCCACATGGCCCAGGAAGTCGATGCACTAGATCGGTCGATTATCGAGTACGTGCTCGACGGCGATATCGCGCTGCGCCAAGCAGAAGCCGATTTACAGGCCGCCCGCGACGCCGGCAACGCCCACCGTGAGGCCGAGCTACACGGTTTGATTGAAACCTTGGACGGCTATCGCGCCGAATCCCGCGCTGCTCAATTACTGGTCGGCCTCGGCTTCATTCAGGCCGACCTCGACCGCCCGCTGTCAGCGTTTTCCGGCGGCTGGCGAATGCGCGTCAATTTAGCCCGCACGCTGTTTATGCCCTCCGACCTACTGCTGCTGGATGAGCCCACCAACCACCTGGATTTGGACGCGCTGCTGTGGTTGGAACAGTGGCTCACCCGCTATCCCGGCACGCTGTTGTTGATCTCCCACGACCGCGACTTCCTGGATGCCGTATGCGACCACATTGTGCATATGCATCATCAAACGGTGGAACTTTACCGCGGCAATTACTCGCGCTTTGAGCACACCCGCGCCGAGAAGCTCGCCCTCCAGCAGGCCGAAGCCGCCAAGCAGCAGGCACGGCGCGAGGAAATCGAGCGTTTTATCACTCGCTTTAAAGCCAAGGCAACCAAGGCCAAGCAGGCGCAAAGCCGCGTCAAGATGCTCGAGCGCATGGAAGACATCGCCGTTGCCCACGTCGATTCACCCTTCCATTTCACCTTACCCGCATCGGATAAAACCTCGCATCCGCTGCTGGTGCTCGACCAGGCGACGTTGGGTTATCGCAGTGGCACAGGCGATGTCGCCCAGCTCGAAAAGGTCAATGTTACCCTGCTACCAGGCAGCCGTATCGGCTTGCTAGGCCCCAACGGCGCTGGTAAATCAACGCTGATCAAATCGCTCACTGGCGAGCTAGATCTTCTGCAAGGCAAACGCGTGCCCGGCGAGCATTTAGCCATCGGTTACTTTGCCCAGCATCAGTTAGAAGGGCTGGACGTCACCACCTCGCCGTTTGTACATGTACAGCGCCTTTCGCCCACCGCCAGCGACCAGGATATCCGCAACTTCCTAGGCGGATTTGGCTTTAAAGGCGACGACGCCTTCGGCCAAGTGGCAAACTTCTCAGGCGGTGAAAAAGCCCGCTTAGCGCTATCCTTGGTGGCCTGGCAAAAACCCAATCTATTGCTATTGGACGAACCCACCAACCACCTGGATCTGGAAATGCGCGAGGCGCTCACCCAGGCGCTGGCCAGCTTTGAAGGCACAGTGATTCTGGTCTCTCACGACCGCCACTTACTGCGCGCCACGGTGGATGAATTCTGGCGGGTCGCCGACCACCGCGTTGAGCCCTTCGACGGCGACTTGGACGACTACCGGGCGTGGCTAAAAGCACGCCTGGAAGAAAGTCGCCGTGACAGCCGCAACGAGAAGAGCGAGCGCCAGGGGCAACAGCCCATCGGCGACCGCAAAGCCGCTCGCAAAGCGGCGGCCGAACTGCGTGAAAAATTGCGTCCGCAAAAAAAGCAACGCGACCAAGCGGAAAAAGCCATGGAGAAAGCCCAGAAGGCGTTAGAAGGCGTTGAGGAAGTACTCTCAGACCCTGAGCTTTACACCGACGGCGCCCGCAAAGCGGAGTTGACCGATGCCCTGGCGAAACAGGCCGACCTCAAAGCCCGCTTGGATAACGCCGAGCAGCAATGGCTCGCCGCCGAGGAGGCCTTAGAAGCTATGGAAGCCGAACTGCTGGCCAGTGAAAATGCCTAATCGCGTTTCGACTAACTTTCCAACAGGAAGGTTACTGGGCCATCGTTGACCAGTGATACCTGCATATTGGCCCCGAACTCGCCGGTGGCCACCTCGTGCCATGCTGACTGCGCCTGCTCAACAAGATAATGAAACAGGCGCTGACTCTCCGCTGGCGGCGCGGCGCTTGAGAAACTGGGCCGCAGCCCTTTTCGGGTATCCGCCGCCAAGGTGAACTGCGGCACCAGTAGCAAACCGCCGCTGGCTTGTTGAATATTGTGGTTCATTTTATCGTCGGCATCGCTGAACACGCGGTAGTTAAGCAGTTTGTGCAGCAACTTATCGGCGTCCGCTTCGTGATCACCCTTTTCGACGCCGATTAGCGCCAGCAACCCCTGGTTAACAGCTCCAATGGTTTGCCCCTCAACGTCAACGCTCGCGCGGCTTACCCGCTGTATCAGTGCTTTCACGCCGTTACTCCCACGCAAAAAAGCACCAGTATAACGTGCTACCGAAAAAGCTCACTCCCTGCCGAGTAACGCGTCGCGAAAGTCTTCACCTAGCGGTTCCTGGCCCAGCCAAATGCCGAACATAGCGTTGGCAAAGGTGGCGTCGCCGCCTTCAAACAGCGTTTCGCCATTCAGCACAAGGCGCAGTTGGTCACCGTCCCAACTCAGCACGTATCGATCACCGGGGGCCACGTCGCGGTAGCTATCGTTAAGCGCTTCAAGGTCGCTTTGAAGCGCACGATAAGCGCTGCTGCTCAGCGTATCTTGTAGGGTTTCAGTGGTAGCCTCGGCAAACTCTCCAGCCTCGATATCGTGGAAGTAGGCCAGTTCCAGACGCCGAGGAATATCGTTTTGAGGCTGTGGCTCGGGCTCACCTTCCACCTGATAATACGCCCCGACGTAGGCCGTCCAGAGCATATAAGTGAAAATGCCGCTGCCGATTAGCGCGTAGCGCTGGCCGTTTTCTTCCACGTTTCGCTCAAAGCGCTCACCCTCGACGCTGACCGTTTGTGCCCAAGCAGCCGAAGACCCGACAAGTAGGCACGCGCTAACGAGCCATACACCGACGTGGCGTCCCCGCAGTAATGAAATACCGGATAGTAGCGGCATAGCAAAGCACCTCTTATTCACACAAACAGTGCTTATACTACATGCTTTTTATATTAAAGTTCCGTACAACTATTCCATACGACTCTTTCATATGACTATCCGCGGCAAAGCATCACGTCGCAATGCGGCTCGCACAGCAGCATATCGGTCAATTGGCTGACATGGTGGGGCTGGTCACGGTTGCCGAGCACCACCAGATCGGGCGTTTGGCGTTTGATATAGGCGTTCAACACGTCACCGGGTAGGCCGTGCTCCAGCACCAGCTCAACATCCGGCACGCCGGCCAGCTCGGTCATCAAACTGTCGACTTCCTGGGCCAGCCGTTCGCGTACTTGTGCCACCTCATGGTCACGCCATTGAGCATAATAGGGGTGCGAACCCAGCTCTCGCTCACCAGGCAAGGTCCAGGCATGCAATAGCGTCAAGGAGGCATCGGGAAAGCGCTGCAACGCTTCGCGCAAGCTATGCCGAGCGGTCAGTGAGAAATCAACAGGCACCAGAATCGAGCGCCACGGTTGGGTAGGCGGCTGCGAGGCAATCACCACGGGGCAGGGGGCGCTGCGTACAATGCGCATCGACGTGGTTCCCATTAGCAGGTCTTTCTGACCACGCTTGCGGTGCATCCCTACCACGACCAGATCCGCTTGACGCTCGTGAGCTTCGCGGACAATTTCGACGTAAGGTGATCCCGTCACGGTCTGGATCAGCGTCTTGGGCTCATCTAGAGCGTAGTCTTCACGAATATCTTTGAGGGTCGCGGCGATATCATCCACCACCGCCGCCTCCACTTCATGGAGCACACGATGCGGCAAGTAGGGGTCAAGGACGTGGACAATATCAAGCTGCGCGCCGTCGAAGTAGGCTAATCGCAGCGCTCTGGCAAAGGCGGCCCGGTTATCGGCCGACAGATCGGTGGCAAACAGCACGGTACGGGTCATGGCAAATGCTCCTCGGCCGAGCGACTCAGCCTTATCTAGCCAGCCTGCAAGCGAACATCCTTCAGCATGGTGCGCAACGACCTATTGCGCAAGTCAGGCGATGTGCGTTGGCTACCCGACGCGCTGAGCTCCTTACCACCAGGCATGAAAGTGATGCACCGGGCCGCGCCCTTTACCCACGTTTAAGCGTACGCTGGCCTCCAGGGCCGCATGCAGCCACTGCTTGGCATCGCTGATGGCGGCTACCGGGGCATCCACGTTTGCCTGCACAGGCAGCTTAGCCAAACAAGCGGCGATCGCCGAAGACAGCGCGCAGCCGGTACCGTGCAGATTCTCGGTCGCAATACGTGAGGCCGCAAGCCACTCATGGCCATTGGGCGTAGCCAACAAGTCAGGGCAGGATGAACCGCGTAAATGCCCGCCTTTGAGCACCACGTAAGGCGCACCAAGCTGCGTTAGACCAGGTAGCATGGCTTCCATGGCATCCAAGCTGGTGGGCGATGGCGTATCGAGCAATACGGCGGCTTCGGGGAGGTTAGGCGTGATCACATCGGCAAGCGGCACCAGAATATCCCGCACTGCGCGAATACCGGCGTTATCGACCAGCATATCGCCGCTTTTAGCGACCATCACCGGGTCGAGCACAATCCAGCGTGGTCGGCGCTGGCGCAATACATCGGCAATCACCTCGGCAACCTCGCGGCTAGCCACCATGCCAATTTTGACCGCGTCTATCGCCACATCATCGAGTAGATGCTCAAGCTGCTCGCGAATGGCCTGGGGCGACACTGGGTACACCGAGGCCACGCCACAGGTATTTTGGGCAATCACCGCGGTAATCACGTTGGTGCCGTACACCCCGAGCGCCGAGAAAGTTTTGAGATCACCCTGCAGGCCGGCACCGCCGGACGGGTCGGAGCCGGCGATCGTCAGCACATTACGGAGGCGGGAATCGGTAGACATGGGGCTCCTCGGCAGAATCGTCAGTATTTGCCTAGGATACCCAAGCTGGAACTTTTGTGCTGCACTTAAACGCAAATGGCCGCCCGAAGGCGGCCATTCAGTCTAGCTGAACGCGATATTACTCGGTGGTATCCCCGTCAGGGTTGCGGGCGTTGTAATAAGCCTGTTCAGAGATGGCGTGGTAGTCCTCGACCTTATCCTGGAAAGCACTGTAAGACTCGTAGATACGCGTCGCCATTTCGCTGGATTCGGCCAGTTCGGCAACCACATCTTCCGAATGCTCACGCGCCTGCGCCAGCACGTCGTCAGGAATCCGGCGTAGCTCGACATCGTGCTCGTTGACCAGGGTTTCCAGTGCATCGTTATTACGTGCGGTGTACTCGTCCAGCACGTTGGCATTGACGTCGCGCACAGCCGTTTTCAGGATTGCCTGCAGATCCGCGGGCAACTCAGCCATGGCCTCTTCGTTGACGATGGCTTCGAACATCACGGTCGGTTCGTGCCAGCCTGGATAATAGTAGTAATCCGCCGCTTGGTGCAGGCCGAAAGCTAGGTCGTTGTAGGGGCCAATCCATTCGGTAGCGTCAATGGCGCCGGACTGCAGCGAGGTGAAAATTTCCCCGCCCGGCATGTTCACAATCGCCACACCCATGCGGCTCATCACTTCACCACCTAGGCCCGGCATGCGCATTTTGAGGCCATCGAGATCGTCAACCGAGTTGATCTCTTTGTTGTACCAGCCGCCCATTTGAACGCCTGAAGCGCCGGCCACCAGCACATCGACGCCGAAGTCATCGTACAGTTCGTTCCACAACTCCATGCCGCCACCGAAGTGCAGCCAAGCATTCATTTCTTGCGCGTTCATGCCAAACGGCACGGCAGCGAAGAATTGCGCCGCGGGGGCTTTGCCCTTCCAGTAGTAGGAAGCGGAGTGGCCCAATTCGGCAGTGCCGTCGGAAACGGCGTCAAATACCTCAAACCCCGGCACCAATTGACCCGCGCCGAAGACCTCGATGGTCAGGCGACCATCCGACATTTCATCAACCAGTTCCGCAAGACGCTCGGGGCCTTGGCCCACGCCCGGGAAGTTCTTCGGCCATGAGGTGACCATTTTCCAGCGGAATTCTTCTTCTTGTGCCTGGGCGTGATTATCAATGCTCGAAACCGCCAGCAAGCTGGCGGACATAGCAGTCGTCATGGCAATGGCGACGGGGAGTGTTTTGACTTTCATACGTTAAACCTCTTTGCTTTCTATTATTACTTTTATGGTTTAGAGACACCGCCTAGAACGATGTAGCAAACAAAATACTAGGCGGCTTACTGCAAAATTGTAGTCAGTTATTTAACTAATTTTGTGACAGCTTGCCACGTCCTTGCGTTGACAACCCTACTGATTTTCAACCCCCCGTTAGCTGAACTGCGTGGGCAGCCATGTCGCCAGCTGCGGGAAGAACGTTAGCATGAGCAACATGCCCAACTGCATCAGGATAAACGGAATCACCCCGCGATAAATGGCCGAGGTGGGCACCGACGGGGGCGCCACACCGCGCAGATAAAACAGCGCGAAGCCAAACGGCGGCGTCAAAAACGATGTTTGTAGGTTAATCGCGATCATGATGCCGAGCCAAATCGGATCCAGCCCCATGGCGAGCAGAATCGGCCCTACAATGGGCACCACCACAAAGGTAATTTCGATAAAGTCGAGAATGAAGCCGAGCAGAAAGATCACCAGCATGACGATGATCGTCGCGCCCACTACACCACCGGGCATGCCCTCAAACAGCTCGGTGACCATGTGTTCGCCGCCATACGCCCGGAACACCAGCGAAAACAGCGCGGCACCAATCAGAATCAGAAACACCATAGTGGTGACGTGGGTTGTCGAGCGTAATACGTCTTTTAGGGTCGCCCAGTCGAGCTGGCGATAGGCCAGCGCCAACACCAAGGCACCAAAGGCCCCAACAGAGGATGCCTCGGTGGGTGTGGCAAAACCGCTCAGGATCGACCCCAGCACTGCCACAATCAATACTACGGGCGGCACCAAGCCTTTGAGCAACAGCATGCCTATCCCGGAAGTGTGGCCCAACTCTTCCATTAGCTCTTGCCGGTCGGCAGCAGGCGCCATACTGGGGCGCAGCCACGCTATGAAGGCCACATAGAGCATATACATCACGACCAGAATTAAGCCCGGCACCAGTGCGCCCATGAACAGATCGCCCACAGAGACCGTTTTCGGGCTGAAAATCCCCATATCCAGTTGCGCTTGTTGATACGCCGACGACAGCACATCACCCAGCAGTACCAAGGCGATGGATGGCGGAATAATCTGACCCAGCGTGCCTGTGGCGCAAATCGTGCCGGTGGCGAGCGAGGTGCTATAACCACGCTTGAGCATGGTAGGCAACGACATCAGGCCCATGGTGACCACCGTGGCCCCCACGATACCGGTAGAGGCAGCCATCAGCATGCCCACCAGCGTCACCGAAATGCCCAGACCACCGCGCATGGCGCCAAACAGCAGCGCCATGGCGTCGAGCAGGGTTTCCGCCACTTTGGACTTTTCCAGCAACACGCCCATTAACACAAACAGTGGCACCGCCAACAGCGTTTGGTTGGTCATGATGCCGTAAAGCCGGTTGGGCAGCGCGGCGAGATAGCCTCCATCGAAATTGGCATCGATACCCATGGCTTCCAGGCCCAGCCCCATCCCGGCAAACAGCAACGCCGTGCCCGCCAGCGAGAGCGCCACGGGAAAGCCGAACATCAATACGATGCAGATAACAGCAAATAAAACAATCGGCATGAATTCCAGCATCAAAGGCGCTCCTCAAGGTGGCTTTCATCTTTGGCTGGCGCAATTCTTCCGGTTAACACATAGCCATTGCGCACCACCTCAATCACGCCTTGTACGATCATCAGCAATGCAAATAGCGGTATTAAGGTTTTCAGGGCGTACACCGCCGGAATACCGCCGTAATCAGGCGAGCTTTCGAGAATGCTCCAGGAATTGACCACGTAACCCAGGCTGGACGCGATGATGTAGACCATTACCGGCATAAGAAGCGTGATGATACCCACGACATTAATTAAGGCTTGTCGACGCGGTGACATTCCCCGGTAGAAAATATCCACCCGCACATGGCCATCATGGCGAAAGGTATAGGCGGCCGCGAGCATAAAGACGCTGGCGTGCATATACATCACCAGCTCTTGCATAAATATGCTATTCACGCTGAAAGCATAACGAAGCAGTACAATCGCGAACTGAATCAGCATCATGATGATGATCAGCCACGCAAGGGTACGCCCGAACCACTCTGAAGCGCGATCCAGCGCACCAATAAACGCAGGTAGTTGTGTAGTGTCCGACATGGGAGTGTCTCGCATAAAACGGCTAAGGGGTGTCAGCGACCAGACAATAGCGCATATACGCAGACAATGCAGCGTCCCTTAGCGGCGAGACGCGCTTATTATTTAACGCTTGAGCGAATCGCCGCCAAACAGGCAGCGGGTAGCGGCAGGTCAACGGCAATCGGCAGATGGTCGGAGAACAGGTGATCCAACACCTGAACATCCACTGCCTCTAGGGATTGCGACAGCAGAATATGATCCAGCGCGCGGCGCGGCTGCCAGGAGGGGTAGCTAAGCAGGGGTTTCACGGGGTGCAGCGGTAACGCGGCATTGAAACGCTCGTGGGCATGCAGCTGATCCGGCGTGCAGTTTAGGTCGCCCATCACCACCACATGGCGCAGCGGTTGAATAATATCGCTGAGATAATTCAACTGCCGTACCCGCCCACGGTGACTCAGTGCCAAATGGGCCACAAAGATATGCAGCGCATCCGGGCCATCCCCAAAACGTGCATGGATAGCCCCGCGCCCTGGCATTGCGCCTGGCAACCGGTGCTCTTCAATTTGACTGGGTACCAGGCGCGACAACAGCCCATTGCTGTGCTGGGCAATGTGGCCGAGGTTGCGGTTGAGCTGTTGAAAATGACTGGGGAAGCCCGCTTTGGTGGCCAGGTATTCAACTTGATTGATACGACTTGAACGAAAGCTGCCACCATCAACTTCCTGCAGCCCCACCACATCAAACTTGCCCAGCACCTCGCCCATCACCTCAAGCCGCTTCAAACGGCTCGGATGAGGCAGAAAATGCTGCCAACTGCGCGTCACATAGTGGTGATACGCCGAGGTCTGAATACCCACCTGGAGATTAAACGTTAACAGGCGCAAATGGCCGCTGCTAAGCAGCGGCTTGCGAGCCTCCATCTCTCTCATGGTTCTTCCCATGCCGAATCAGCCGTCAAACAACGCTACTCATCGCGCGCTTCACGCACTTGGTCGACCAGCGCATCCGCGATGTTGGGCATGTTTTCCAGGCTACCGGCGCTGCTTGGCGTGACGACGTAACGGCCATCAATCACCAGTGCGGGCACTCCCATTAAACGCATATCGCGCATACGGCCGTTGGCCTGATTGACGTTGCTGCGGACGTTAAACGCCGAGAGGGCTTCTTGGGCTTCTTCTTCGCTGACACCATAGTTGGCAAAGAAAGCAGCGATGTCGTCGCTATCGGTCATCGAGCGCTCGTCTTGATGGATAGCGTCGAAGAAGTCTGCGTGCAGGTCATCCTCAATGCCGAGCGCTTGAGCAGCGTAAAATGCGTTGGCATGGGTATTCCAATCGCCGCCCATCGTGGCGGGCATTTTTACAACCGTCACGTCATCATCGAGGGTTTCATACCACTCGTTAACGTGTGATTGCAGGCGATAACAATGCGGGCAACCAAACCAGAACACTTCAAGCACTTCGATTTGGCCTTCATCCACCTGGGTCTCGACCGGCTCATCCAGCGCTTCGTAGTGCTGGTCTTCGACCAGTTCCTGGGCGCTGACCGCTGCCGACAAACCTAGCCCTGCTAGCGCGACCATCAACGTTTTCAACATAGTGTCTTTTCTCCGTGGGAAAGCGAAAGCTATGACCCTAACGGTCTGCCAGGGTTCCGCGCTTGAGCAAGCAAGCGGTTAAAAAGATTAGCTTATTGAGGGTGGTCGTTTAATTCAAACCATACAGATAATTGGCGACCGCCTGCATATCGTCATCGCTCATTTTAGCGGCGATATCGCGCATTATTTGATTGGGGTCGTTGTCTCGCTCACCGGCGGCAAAGTCTTGTAGGGTCGACACGGTGTAGTCAGGTTGCAGCCCCGAGAGCGCCGGATAAACCGCACTGCCGATACCCGCCCCGGTAGGTGTATGGCAGGCACTGCAGGCGGGAATGCCTTTGTCCTGATCTCCGGCCCGATACAGTGCTTCGCCGCGGGCCAGCAAATCGTCATCATCATCGGCTTGGCCCAGGTGGGGCTCTAGGCCCGCGTAAAATGCTGCGACATTCCAAGCGTCTTGGTCATCGTAGTCATCCACCTGGCCCGCCATCTGCGGCACCACGCGGCGACCGTCACGAATATCCATGATTTGCTTGGCGAGGTACGACATCTGCTGGCCCGCCAAATGGGGAAATACCGGCGTGGGACTAATCCCCGCTTGCCCATGGCAAGCCGCGCAGGGCGTTGCTAAAGCTTCACCGGCAGAGGCATCGGCCTCAGCCCGAGGGTTTGCAGACGCGGTGCTTATCGCACCGACGCTAATGGCCAGGCTTACCAGTAACATTCTCATCGCTCGTCCATTTTTATGTAAGTAGTTAATATTGTAATCATACACGAGGCGCTGACTAAGGCACTGGCATAACGAACCGCTACCCGTGTAAACAACCCAACAGGTTAGTCGCTGCCCGACAAAGCGCGGTGTTACACTAGCCCCAGTTCAAAGACATATCGCTTTGCTCAGTATAACGAAGCCTCAGGATAGGAGGAATGTTGTCGTTCAACGACACCAGAGGCTATTCGTCGCGGTGCCGCTCGCCTTTGTCGTCGCAAATGTCGTCGCGCATTCATGGCCACCTTTACTCATTGTTTTTTCTCTTAGTTTGTCAGGATCAATGCCATGCCTACCTACCATGATAGTCCAGTTGTGCGACTTAATTACCCCACCGCGCAATTTATGACCAGCGCGCCTACGCTTGCAAAGTGCCCGGAGGATACCGGTGCCGAAGTCGCGTTTGCCGGGCGCTCCAACGCGGGCAAATCCAGCGCGATTAATGCCCTCACCCAGCAGAAAGCGCTGGCGCGCACCTCGCGCACCCCAGGCCGAACTCAGCTGATCAACTTTTTTAGCGTGATGAACAACGAGGCGTGTCGGCTGGTTGACCTGCCTGGCTATGGCTATGCCCAAGTGCCGGAAGCCGTCAAGCTGGAGTGGCAGAAGCACCTGTCTGACTACTTGCACAGTCGCTTAAGCCTGCGCGGGCTCGTGCTGTTAATGGATGCGCGCCACCCGCTCACCGAATTTGACCAAATGATGCTGGGCTTTGCCGATCAGCGCGACATGCCGGTGCATATTTTGCTCACCAAAGCCGATAAGCTGAAAAAAGGCCCCGCCAGTGCGGCGCTGCAAAAAGTACGCTCGCGCTTACAGGAATGGGAAGACCTGGTGTCGGTTCAGCTGTTTTCGTCGCTCAAACGCGACGGCGTCGATAGCCTTGCGCAACGCTTGGATCAGTGGCTGCATACCCCTCAATAGGGTGCTTTCAGCGCGTTTAGCACGCCGGGCAACTCCTTGATATGGGCAATTTGATAGACACCTTCTGGCAATGCGTCGACGCACGTCTCAGATATCCACACTGCATGCATGCCCAACTGCTGGGCAGGTAGCACGTCTTCTTCCCAGGAATCGCCCACATGCATGGCGTGTTCCGGCGCGACGTTGAGACGCGCGAGCGCGGTGAGAAACGCCTTGGGATCAGGCTTTGGCGTCAATAGCTCACCGGCGGCAATCGCCACTGAGAAGTAGCCCGCCAAGGGTTGGCGTTTGAGATGAATATTGCCGTTGGTAATCGCCGCCAGACGATAGCGCTGCCCCAGAGCCGTCAATAAGTCGGCCGCCTCGGGATGCGGTGTGACCTGCACCCGGAGTCGATGGAATTCATTCATGGCCGCAGCAGCCCAAAGCTGAGCAGCACTGCGCGGCAAACCGTGGGCTTCTAGCTGAGCTTCCAAAGCACGCAAGCGTAACCAAGTAAAGTCACCGCGCCGCTCGGGCACCTCAGCGGCAATCCGTTGGCGACGCTGAAGGTAATCTTGCAGGCCGTCTTCGTGGCTTAACGCCCACTGCGGCCAACGGCGCTCAGCTAACCAAGGGGGTAGCGCCTCGAGCAGCCAGCCGTAGTGCCCCGTTTCCGTTCGCGCCATCACCCCGCTGTTATCCCATAGCGTATCGTCTAAATCGAAGGTGATCGCCTTAAGAGAGGTCATGGCTCACTCCGTGTCGGGCGGCGCTTCGCTCGGGGGTGTGCGGCATCGTAGCTCGTCGCCAAGTGCTGCCAGTCTAGCCGCGTATAAACTTGGGTGGTCGAGAGGTTGGCATGGCCCAGCAATTCCTGAACCGCGCGCAGGTCTTGGCTGGATTCCAGCAGATGGCTGGCGAACGAGTGGCGTAGCCGGTGAGGGTGCAAGTGTTCCGGCAGCCCCCGCTGAATGGCCAACTGAGCCAAGCGCTTTTGAATCGCTCGGTGGCCTAAACGTGACCCGCGCTGTCCCACAAACAACGCCGATTCATCGTCAGGAGCCAAACTTGGCCGCGCGCTCAGCCACGCCGCCAGCGCCTGCTGAGCCCGGCTCCCCACCGGCACTTGGCGTGGTTTACCGCCCTTACCCAGCACGCGCACGCGCGTCGGTTCCAAGGCGTTGAGGTCTAGTGCGGCCAGCTCCGCCAAACGCAAGCCGCTTGAATACAGCAACTCCAGCATCGCCTGATCACGACGCGCCAGCGGCGAGTCATCGTGCGGCATATCCAGAAAACGCGCCAGCGTGTCCACATCCACCGGCCGTGGTAAGTGTTGGGGTTGCTTGGGAGTACGCACCAGATCCAGCGGGTTATCGTCGATAACCCCTTGTTTCACCAGATAGTCGGCAAACCGTGATAGCGCCGCACGGCGCCGTGCCAAGCTACGCGGCGCAAGCCCCCGGCGGCGCTCGGCGCCCAAAAAGGCGCGCAATAGATGTTGATCAAAGGCAAGGGTGTCACCCGTTTGACGGCTGACAAACGCGCAGAGCGCAGCGGTATCCTGACGGTAAGCCGCTACCGTGGCCGGGCTTGAGTGGCTCGCCAGCGCGACAAGAAACGCCTCCGCGTGCTGGCGGATAGCGGCTTCATTCATGGGGGTTCAAGCGGATCAGCAGCCGCGCGACGATATCGCCTAAATACTCGGTAAACAGCGTGTCCATACTGGCTCGATACTGGTCAGCGTCGGGGCTAGCGAGCAGCAAGTAGCCCATCGATTCGCCCGCCGAGAGACGCGAGATCGCGCATGACCCTGCTTTGCGCGGCGCCTTCACGTGGGGCAACAAGCACTTCCAATCGCTAACGCTAAGCTTGGCGCAACGACTGGTGCGCCCATCGAGCAACGCCGCCAGCCGCGCCCCGGCGTGCTGATCTAAAACATGACGTGGCGGTTGCGGTGGCGACGGTTCGCTGTCGCTTAGCGTGGCGGGGCACCAGAGCGCCATCGCGGGCGTGTTGAAACGCTCGCTCAGCTGGGTTGCCAGCGCCTGGGCCAGGGCGTCGCGGGTATCAGCTTCCACCAGCGCCAGCAGCGTCTCGCGCAGGCGACGATACTGGGCCTCGTTGTGGCGGGCGGTTTCCAGCAAATGCTCAAGACGCCCCTCGGCGGTCTCGGCACGCTGGCGTAAATCGATCACTAGCCGCTCCAACAGCGAGACCGCTCCCTCGATATGCGGATGGGGAACCTGCAACTGCTGCAATAAGCCTTCCCGACCCACAAAGAAATCGGGATGACGAGCCAGCCAAAACGCGACTTGGTCGGGGTCGAGCGTTTTGCGAGGTTCGGGGGCTTGAGACATCGCCGTTCTCCTTGGGTTAGTGAAAGACTGTTCGCTTTAGGCTCGGCTGGCAAGCCGGTAAGTCATTGGGATTAGTAAATTGCTACCCGGCCATCGAACACACGCGTCGCCGGGCCCACCATGATCAGCGCGCCCTCGGGGGACGGCCACTCAATGCTCAGTTCGCCGCCGGATAAATGCACGCGTACCGGGCTTTTTAACAGTCCTTGGCGAATACCGCTGGCCACGGCGGCACACGCCCCCGTACCACAGGCTAGTGTTTCGCCACTGCCGCGTTCAAACACCCGCAGACGGATTTCGCTAGCTGATAGTACCTGCATAAAGCCCACGTTCACCCGCTTGGGAAACCGTGGGTGCGCTTCAATGAGCGGGCCAAGGCGCTCGACAGGGGCGGCATCAACGTTATCAACCTGCAAGACCGCGTGGGGATTACCCATCGACACCACGCCCATCGCCAGCGTTTCGCCGTCTACCTCGACCTCGTGCAATGGCTTATCGCCCGGCGCGTCGAACGGTACTATGGCCGGATTAAAACGCGGCTGACCCATATCCACTCGCACCATGCCGTCGTGCTGCACGTTCAACACCAGTGGGCCGCCAGCGGTTTCCACACGGATCTCGTGCTTGTGGGTCAGGCGTTGCTCGCGGACAAAGCGTGCAAAGCAGCGCGCACCGTTACCGCAGTTTTCGACTTCGCTACCGTCGGCGTTGTAAATCCGATAGCGAAAATCCATGTCGGGGTCGCGGGGCGGCTCGACGATCAATAACTGATCAAAGCCAATCCCAAAGCGCCGGTCGGCCAGTTGGCGAATCTGCTCGTCACGCAGCCGGGCACGCTGGGTGACCAGATCAACCACCATAAAGTCATTGCCCAAGCCGTGCATTTTGGTGAAGTGCAGCAGCATCAGCAGGCTCCTTCGGGCAGCAGCGCTTCACCGGCCCACAGGCTTTCCAGCGTTTCACGCGCGCGCACCACGTAGCAGTGCTCGCCATCCACCATGACCTCGGCGGGCCGCGGGCGGCTGTTGTAGTTGGAGGCCATCACAAAACCATAGGCACCGGCAGAACGCACGGCGAGTAGGTCGCCGGGGGCAATCGCCAGCTCGCGCTCCTGGCCGAGAAAATCCCCCGTTTCGCAGACCGGGCCGACCACATCGTAGATGGCGGTTTCGCGCACCGGGCGCGTATCCACCGGTACAATGGCCTGCCACGCCTGATACAGCGCCGGGCGAATCAGATCGTTCATGGCGGCATCAACGATGGCGAAATTCTTGGTCTCGCCGGGTTTTAGGAACTCTACCCGCGTCAGCATGACCCCGGCGTTGGCGGCAATCGAACGGCCGGGTTCGAACAGCAGCGTGAGCCGTTCGCCGCCTTCCCAGCGCGACAGACGCGCAAGCAGCTGGCTGGCGTAATCAAATGGGTGGGGCGGAGTTTCATCACGGTAAGGCACACCGAGTCCGCCGCCCAAGTCCAGATGGTCAATCTCAATGCCACGCTCGCGCAGCCGCTCCATTAGCATCAACAACCGCTCCAGCGCATCGAGAAACGGCGCCGTCTCGGTAAGCTGCGAGCCGATATGGCAATCCAGCCCTTTAACCTGAAGATTAGGCAGACTCGCGGCCAGTTCATACACCGCCAGAGCATCGTCGATGGGAATACCAAACTTGTTGTCTTTTAGGCCGGTCGAAATATACGGGTGCGTGCCAGCATCTACGTCGGGATTGACCCGCAGCGATACCGGGGCCACCTGACCACGCTCACCGGCCACGGCGTTGAGCCGCTCAAGCTCGGGGCGCGACTCGACGTTAAAGCACTTAATGCCCACATCCAGCGCACGAGCCATTTCGTGTGCCTGCTTGGCGACGCCGGAAAACACCACTTTCGCTGGGTCGCCACCGGCTTTAAGAACCCGCTCAAGCTCGCCCACCGAGACAATATCAAACCCGGCGCCTAGCTTCGCTAAAAGCCCCAGTACGGCGATATTGGAGTTAGCTTTCACTGCGTAGCAAATCAAATGCGGATGGCTACCCAAGGCGTCGGTATAGGCGCGAAAATGCCGCGTCAGGGTCGCTTTTGAGTAGACATAGCAAGGTGTGCCGTAGTCCTCGGCAATCTGTTCAAGCGGCACTTCTTCGGCGTATAGCAGGCCATCACGGTAGTTAAAATGATCCACTTAGCCCTCCTGCTGAGTAGCATCGTCGTCGGGCAGATAGAGCGGCCCTTTTTGTCCGCAGCCAACAAGCAACAGCGCGACCACCGCGAGTAAAGCGATATTTTTCATTGCCCAGCCCCCTGCATTGAAGCCAGCGAATCGCGGGCGCGTTGGGCGGCAGCGCGCACCTGATCGGGGGCGGTGCCGCCGATATGGTTACGCGCGGCAACAGAGCCTTCCAGGGTTAACACCTCGAAAACATCCTGTTCGATGGTGTCGGAGAACTGCTTGAGCTCATCAAGGGTCATTTCCGACAGGTCTTTTTCGGTTTTTAAACCGTATGCCACCGATTGGCCAACGATTTCATGGGCATCGCGGAAGGCCACCCCTTTGCGTACCAGGTAGTCGGCCAAATCCGTGGCGGTGGAAAACCCACGCCGTGCAGCCTCAAGCATGCTGGCTTTTTTGGGCTCGATGGCCGGTACCATATCGGCAAAGGCTTTCAAGCAATCGCGTACGGTATCCACCGCATCGAAAAGCGGCTCTTTGTCTTCTTGGTTGTCTTTGTTATAGGCCAACGGTTGAGACTTCATCAGCGTGAGCAAGCTCATTAAATGGCCATAGATACGCCCGGTTTTGCCGCGCACCAGTTCGGGGACGTCGGGGTTTTTCTTCTGCGGCATGATCGACGAGCCGGTGCAGAAACGATCGGGTAGGTCGATAAAATCAAACTGGGCGCTGGTCCACAGCACCAGTTCTTCACTCATGCGCGACAGGTGCATCAACAGAATGCTGGCGAAACTGGTGAATTCGATAGCGAAATCGCGATCCGAGACGGCATCCAGCGAGTTTTCTGCCGGGCGCTCAAAGCCTAGCAGTTCTGCCGTCACATGGCGGTCGATGGGATAGGTGGTGCCGGCCAGGGCGGCGGCGCCCAGCGGCATCACGTTGACGCGCTTGCGGCAGTCCAATAAGCGCTCATGGTCGCGGGCAAGCATCTCCTGCCAGGCCAGCAAATGGTGGCCAAAAGTGACCGGCTGGGCCGTTTGCAGGTGGGTAAAACCGGGCATGATGGTCTCAGCTTCACGATCCGCCAGCTCGATCATGCCCTCGCGCAGGCGAACCAGCTCGGCTTCGATCACGTCGATTTCGTCGCGCATGAACAGGCGAATGTCGGTGGCCACTTGGTCGTTGCGCGAGCGGCCGGTATGCAGTTTTTTACCGGTGATGCCAATCTTTTCGGTCAGCCGCGCCTCAATATTCATGTGCACGTCTTCCAGCGGCACCGACCAGTCAAACTCGCCGCGTTCGATCTCGCCTTTAATCTCGCTCAGACCGGTGATAATCGCGTCGCGCTCATCGTCGGTCAGCACGCCCACCCGGGCCAGCATCGTCGCGTGGGCAATGGAGCCCTGAATATCCTGGCGCGCCAGGCGCTGATCAAAATTAACGGACGCGGTGAAGCGTTCAACAAAGGCATCGGTGGGCTCGCTAAAGCGACCGCCCCAAGACTGGTTCGTAGCTTGGCTCATCGGAGGCATATCCTGCTGACAAAACAATTAGAGTCGAATAGCAGAAAGTGTAACAGAGTCACCAACCCGAGCGGCACGCCGTTTTAGCGATCCGGCAACACGGCACTCGTCTGACGGGCCTGCCGCAACCGTGAGGGATGGCGAAACGCCTGCTGCACCATCACCCTGGGCGCGAGCGACACTGGTCAACTATAAGTGCCGTTGCTGCTCGCAGAGAAAACTTAGTAGCGCCTCCAGGGGCATCGGGCGGGCAAAATAGAAGCCTTGGAAATAGTCGCAAAGCTGTTGGCGCAAGTAGGCATACTGCGCGGCGGTTTCCACGCCTTCCACCAACACATCCAAATCCAGCTTGGCCGCCATAGTCAACACGCCTTCGACAATCGCCGCATCGCGGTGGTCGCTGACCACATCGTTAATAAACGAGCGGTCAATCTTGATTTTATTGATCGGCAGATGTTTCAGATAGCTAAGGCTCGAAAAACCAGTGCCAAAATCGTCCATGGCAATGTGAACGCCCAGCTGTCGCAAATCCTGCAACGCTTGAATCGCCTGCTCGGCGCTATCCATCAGCACCCCTTCGGTCAGCTCAAGCTCAAGCAAATCGGCGGCCAACCCGCTTTCTTCCAACACCAGCTGAATAGACGCTAAAAACCCCGGGCGCTGAAACTGCATGGGCGACACATTCACTGCCATGGTGATACGCCCCAAGCCCAGCCCATTTAGCTGTTTGGCCACCCGGCAGGCGGTGGTCAATACCCAATCGCTAATCGGGATGATCTGGCCGGTGTCTTCCGCCAAGGGGATAAAGTCGCCGGGGGAAACAAAGCCGCGCTCGGGGTGTTGCCAACGAATCAGCGCCTCTACGCCGATGACCCTACCGCTGGGCCCGTGTATTTGCGGTTGGAAATATAACTCGAATTCCTCCTGCTCAATGGCCTGTTGCAGCGCATTGCGTAGGCTGACTCGCTCGCTCACCTTACGGTTGAGGTCGTCGGTATACCATTGGCAGGTATTTCGCCCTCGCCGTTTAGCTTTGTACATCGCCAAATCGGCCTGCTGGATCAGTTGAAGCGGCTCGCTGATCAAGCCGTCGTTCATCGCCACCCCGATACTCGCGGTAATACGCAGTTCGCCGCCGCGCTGCCAGTAGGGGGTCGCCAACCGTTTGAGAATCCGCTCGACGACCTGGATGACGTCGTTTTCATGAGCCAGATCCGGCAGTAACACCACAAATTCATCGCCGCCAAAACGCGCGATGGTGTCCCAAGGGCGAAGCTCATCTTCAAGCCGCTTGGCTACTTCGACCAGAATGAAATCACCCACCTCATGCCCTAAGGTGTCGTTGATCGGTTTAAAGTCGTCTAAATCGATAAACAGCACGGCTAAATGACGCTGGTAGCGGCGTGCTACCAAACAGCCTTGCTCTAACCGCTGCGTCAGAAGCATCCGGTTGGGTAGCCCGGTGAGCGCATCATGGCTAGCGTTATAGGCCAGTTGAGCTTGGTATTCTCGCTGTTCGGAAATATCATTTTGTACGCCAACAAAATGGGTCACCTGGCCCAGGTCATCGCGCACCGGGGAAATGTACAGGTCATTCCAAAACGGCGCACCGCTACGCCGGTAGTTGCGAATCACCACGTGCACTTCGGACTCAGCCGCAATGCCCTGGCGGAGTTGCTTGACGGTGTTGGGGTCGGTGTCCTCGCCTTGCAAAAAGCGACAGTTGCGACCCAGCGCCTCCTGACGGCTATAGCCGGTAATCCGCTCGAAAGCGGTATTCGCATACACGATGGGGAGGTCATCATGGCCTGCATCGACAATCAACACACCATTGGTGCTTGATTCGACACTGCGCTCCAGCAGCTGCAGCTGGCGCTCGGTGGCTTTGCGTTGGGTAATATCCTGGGTGGAGCCCTGCACCCGAATTACGTTGCCGTCGCTATCGCATACCGCTTTGCCAATCACGCGTACCCAAAGCGGCTGATAATCGTGCGTAATGATTTCAAAGGTGTCGTCGAAGCTAATCCCGTGCTCACAGCAGGCATCGAAGTATGCTCTGATACGCGGCTGATAGGTGGGGGTATAAAACGCGATGGCTTCATCGATAGTCGGTTGAAAACCCGGCGCTACGCCATGGATATGGCACACCTCGTCGGACCAGATCGGCTTTCCCTCGTCCATATCAACATACCAACCACCGATTAACGCCGTCTTGCCGACAATCTCGAACAACTGCTGGGTACGCTTTAGATGTTCCTCTACACGCTTGCGCTCGGTAACCACACGCGCCACCACATAAACCACCCCCTCGCCAAGGGAAGGATCGACCTCTAACCAGTGCAGCGCCCTCGTCACCGATCGCGCACGCACCTCGAAGGCGGCGACATCGCGCCCCTCGACGATGCGCGCCAGCACCCCCTCAATGACGCCATGATCGCGCTCGTCAATCACCTTACCGCAGGGCTTGCCTAACAGCGCGTCGGCGGGGTAACCCAGCAAGGTCTCAAACGCAGGGTTCACTTGCAGCATTCGCCCATCTAGATCAATGCAGCAAAACAGATCATGTGAAAGCAAGAAAAATTGATCCAGCTGTCCATGCGGTCCAGCGGGTGTCATAGGGTATCCTGGGGCAATATCGCAAGGCGCATGTAAAGATCGTTCCTGATGGTGGTTATTTTTACTGCGTGGCCGGGTGCTTTATGATGGAACTATCATAATTAGACGCGCCGTGTTCGCGGCAATTAAGGAGTATAACGTGGCATCTATCACCAAACTACGCATCGCCACACGGAAAAGCCAATTGGCGATGTGGCAAGCGGAGCATGTACGCGACCGCCTGATGGCGGTGCACAGCGGGCTTGAGGTTGAGCTTGTGCCACTTTCGACCAAGGGCGACAAAATCCTCGATACGCCGCTTTCTAAGATTGGTGGCAAGGGGTTATTTGTTAAGGAGCTAGAAGACGCCATGCTGGATGGCCGCGCCGATATTGCGGTTCACTCCATGAAGGATGTCCCCATGCACTTCCCCGAGGGCCTGGGCCTGTCAGTGATTTTGGATGGCTCCGACCCTACCGATGCGTTTGTCTCCAACCATTACCAAAGCCTAGACGAACTGCCCGAAGGCGCACGGGTAGGCACGGCTAGCCTACGCCGCGGCCTACAAATGCGCGAGGCACGCCCCGACCTCACCATTTTGAACCTGCGCGGCAATGTGCAAACCCGTTTGGGCAAGCTGGATAGCGGCGAATTCGAGGCGATCATCTTAGCGACGTCCGGCCTCAAACGTCTCGGCCTTGACGACCGCATCGCCCAAGCGATGCCACCTGAAATTTGCTTGCCAGCCTGCGGCCAAGGCGCACTAGGCATCGAGTGCCGACTTCATGACCCTGAATTAATTGCACTTCTGGCGCCGCTAGACGATGCTAATACTGCCACCCGTGTGCGCGCGGAAAGAGCGATGAATACGCGCTTGGAAGGCGGCTGCCAAGTGCCCATTGCCGGCCATGCCGTGTTGGATCTTGAGCACGAAACAATGTGGCTACGTGGGCTGGTGGGCAATCCAGAAGGCACCAACGTGCTTCGCGCCGAAGATCGCGGCTCGATGCATGAACCCGAAGCGCTGGGCCTAAGGGTCGCCGAAGACCTGCTGGATCAAGGCGCCGGTAAGATCCTCGCCGAGGTCTACGGCAACGATATATGACGCTACCGGTGCTCATCACCCGGCCAGGGCCCCGCGGTGAGATACTCGCCGACGCCTTGCGTCGCGAAGGGGTGACGGTCGATACCCTGGAAGTCATGCAACTTGAGGCGCTGCCTGAAGACGCCACCATGCGCCAAGTATGGTTAGATATTGATCAGTACCATAAGATAGTGGTCGTAAGCCCCTTTGCCGCAGGGTGTTTAAGCGAGGCGCTTGATCGCTATTGGCCACAGCTGCCGGCTGGCATTGATTACTACAGCGTGGGGCAAAGTACTGCCGCAACACTTCACGACCAACTAGGGGTTCGCGTGCATGTTGCCCCGACAAGCGCTGGCGAAGACACCAGCGAGGCGTTGCTGGGTTTAGCGTCGCTCCAAGCGTTGACCCACCGGCGCGCATTAATCGTGGCAGGGGAAGGCGGACGTTCACTTTTAGCGGATACGCTTGCCGCGCGCGGAGCCCAGGTGACCCGCTTGGCGGTGTATCGACGCCGCTTACTGGTACCGTCAAGCACCATGCAAGCACGTCTCGCGGCGGGTGATTATCGGGCGTTGATCGTTACCAGCGGCGAACTCTTAGAACATCTGGCAAAATGGTGCCAACCGGCAGCGTTGAACCAACCGCTAATCGTTTCCAGTCGCCGTTTGGCTACACTGGCAGAAAGACTGGGGTTTTGTGCCCCCACCGTGGCGTCAGGAGCCACACCACCGGCGTTAATTGCCGCGTTGGCTCGGACCTAGACCCAGCGGGTGCCGATGTCGATCAAGGAACTTAATAAGGGCTAGCGACAGATGAGCAAACAAACAAACGATCAGGACGATACGCAGAAAAATGCGGCGGACACCGCCAGCGAGGACAATGCGGCCACGTCTCCATCCTCGCCAACCGGTGCCAACAGTCGCGGTGAAGAAACCCGCCCTGCCACCGATACCCCGGCCTCACCGTCGTCACAACCGCCTGCCTCTTCAACTAACAGTCAGCGCTCGCGGCGGCGCCAAAAAAGCGCCAAAAACAACGCGGCCCAAGACACCACTCAGCACAAACCCCAGAACACAGCTAAAGACAGCGCGCCAACCGCCAGCAAATCCAGTAGTGAGACAAATACCACGGCGTCGGCATCCAGCAAGCCAACGTCGACGTCATCTTCACAGGACACGCCTACCAACAGCGCTAACAACACGGCTGCTTCGTCCTCAACGTCGACATCCGGTGGCAAGCAAAGCACGCCGCCCCAAAACAACACCACCAGTGGTGGCGGCAAAGGCAAAAGCGTTTTCGCGATTATCTTGGTGCTGATACTGGCGGTGATCGTCGGCGTTATCGCTTGGCAGGGCTGGCTACGTTTAGAAGCCCAACAGCAGCGACTCAATGAGCTGACCCAGCGCGCCGAGAGCAGCGCATCACAGCAGGCTGTCGATGAGCTTGCGTCGCAAATTGAAAGCGGCGAAGCCGAGCGTGAGCAACAGCTTGATAGCACCGTGAGCGAACTGCGCAATGAGTTTGCCGACTATCGCAGCAACGTCGACGAGACCTTGGACAATGTCCTTGAGCAGCTCTCGCAAGAGCAAGAAACCGATGAACGCGACTGGCTACATGCCGAGGCCGCTTATTTACTTCGCCTAGCCAATCAGCGTTTACAGCTGGAGGGCGATGTTGAAGGCGCCGCCGCACTGCTGCGCACCGCTGATGCCCGCTTGGCAGATGCCGACAACCCCGCCTTAACGCCCGTACGTCGTGAGATCGCCAACGATTTAGCCGCACTTGACGCCGTTCCGCGCTTAGATCGCACCGGGGTTTATCTGGCGCTTAATGCCCAGCAAGAGCGTGTGGCCGGTTTGCGTCTTTCCCAAGAAGTGGAAGAGCGCGCCGTCACATCCAGTATCGAGCAGCCGCCTACCGGCACCTTCCAGCGTCAGCTGGCCCGCTTCGGCGAAGAGCTAAAAGACTTAGTGATGATCCGCCATCACGATGAGGCCCTTGAAACGCTGGTCACGCCGGAACAAGAGTCTTATCTGCGTCAAAGCCTGCGCTTAATCCTTGAGCAGGCCCAGTTAGCCCTGCTCAAAGAAGAGCAGGGGCTATATGAGGCGAGCATCGACAAGGCGCTTAATTTGCTCAACGGCTACTACGATACCTCGCGCGAGGAAGCCCAGCGCGTCATCGAACGCCTTGAGGAACTGAAGCAGAAGACCGTTGAACCCGAGCTGCCCGATATTAGCGGGTCACAGCAAGCCATGGCGGAATTTATCGAAAACCGTCACGAGTCGCGCCAGCAAGAGGGAGGTGAGTCATGAGAAAGCTCATCCTGCTGATTGTCGCCGGGCTCGCCGTTGGGGCACTGTTCGGTCACCTAATGATGTCGGTTCCCGGCTACTGGCTGATCCGTGTCGGTGATACGTCCGTACAAACCTCGTTCTGGTTCGGTCTGGTTCTACTGTTGGCTGCCTTCCTTGTGGTGCATTTTGTGTTGCGTTTACTAGGCGGCATGATTCGCCCGGTAGGTCGTTTCCGCACATGGAACAGCCGCGCCCGTAACCGCCGCGCGATGAAGCGCACCGAACGGGGGCTGGTGGCGATGACCGAAGGGCGCTGGAAACGCGCCGAAAAAACCCTGGTGAAAGCAGCGGACGACTCCAGTACGCCGCTGGTCAACTATCTCTCTGCGGCGCTGGCGGCGCACTATCAAGGCCACTACACCCAGTCCCAGGAGCATATCAATCAGGCCCAACTGACGACCGAAGGCGCCGATACCGCGATTGGTTTAATGCAAGCTCAGTTGTTGATTGATCGCCAGCAACCCGAGGAAGCGCTGGCCATTCTCAACCGGTTGGACAAACAGCTCCCCAACCATCCTCAGGTGCTCAAGCTGCTTAAGCAGGTCTTCTTGAGCGTCAACGACTGGGAAGGGTTACGCCGGTTGATTCCCCGTTTAGCCGCGCAAAAGCTGATCTCACAGCAGGAACGCGAGGAGCTTGAGTTTAAAGCCTATCGTGAGCTGATTATCTTCGAGGCCCAAAACCCTAACGATATCGAACGGGTACGCAGCCTTTGGGCCGACATGCCCGACTACCTGCGCGGCAAAACGGAACTCATCGTGCTGTATGCCGAAGCGTTGCTGCAAGCCAATGAAGACGCCATTGCCGAGCGATTGCTGAACCATTCCCTCGACCATCACTGGGATGCGCGTCTCGTCAAGCGTTACGGACTACTCAACGTTGACCCGGCACGCCAGCTCGCCAAGGCCGAAAAGTGGCTTCAAGAGCGGCCCAACGACCCCGAGCTACTGCTGACCTGCGGACGTCTTTCGTTACGCACCGGCAAGTGGGCCAAGGCGCAAGAGTACTTTGAGGCAAGCCAGCGTCAACGCCCCAGCGGCGTGGTCTGTGCCGAGCTTGCACGGCTTTATGCCAGCCTTGGCGAACACAACAAAAGCCAGCTGTACTACCGCCACAGCGTTGAGATGCTGGCCAAGTCTCTACCCTCGCTGCCTCAACCCAGCGATGCCAGCGACAGCCAACCGGGCAGCGGCAAAAAAGCCGCAAAGCGCGCTTAAAAGCCAGCTGGCCTTACGACCGCAAACGAAGAGGGTGCCTTACGGGCACCCTTTTTTATGTCATAATCAAAAAGCCCAGGCAACGCCTGGGCAAGGGGGATAAAGCGCTACAAACGGCTAGGGTTATTCGAGTTGTTCGTAGGGTAAAACAACGTAGTTTTCCGCAACCGTGGTCAGCCCCGCTTGAGAGCTGGTCACTTAGTCCAGTTCAGCCAACTGCATACGAGTGTTGCAATTTTCCTCTTCCGAAAAGTTGTGAAGCATGGAGGCCATCCACCAGGAAAAGCGCTCGGCTTTCTCCCGAGGCGATACCCTGGTGTTAATCCTACTGACTGACAGTGATTACCCGGCACTTCGCGGAATGGCTCACCTTATGGGATACGCTGCCAATTATGACGCCGCCCAAATCGCTTAAGCCGCGGCTTCCCATGACAATCGTGTCAACATCCAGCTCGTTAGCGGTTTCCAGGATAACTCTCACCGGATCACCTTGTGTTAGGCGTTTCTCAACCTGCGGGGCGCCTTGCTCACGCGCAGATGTCATCGCCTGCTCCAGCAATTGATCGCCTGCTTTCTCGCGCTCAGCGAGGGGGGCTGACGCATTGATCGCGCCAACCCCCCAGACCAATGTTGTTCCATACGCCAGCGCCTGGGGTATGTGCAACACATAAAGCGTCGCGTTATTGCTATCCATCAGCCTGCAAGCGATGGATAAGGCTTCCTTGGCATGTTCAGAACCATCGACGGGTACCAGAATACGGTTATACATAATAAAACCACCCTGTTGATACGTTTGTTGTGTTATTGCGTCGCTTACGTACGACACGCTTAATCGTTAACGAGCAAAAAATTGTATGATAAGGCCAGCAATTGACCTGATGCAGCTCTGGCGTTGTCCTAACAACCACTATAAACAGCCTGCTGCCAGCAAAATGATAAAACCAATATTGTTTAAGCAGCCGCTCATACCCAGGAGGTATCATGGAACTGCGCCATTTGAGGTACTTTTGTATTGTTGCAGAGGAGCTCAACCTCACCTGCGCAGCCGAGCGTCTGCACATGTCGCAACCGCCTCTATCCCGCCAAATCAAACAGCTGGAACAGGAAGTAGGCGCAGAATTATTTGAACGTAGCACCAGAGGCTTACGCCTGACTCCTGCAGGCCTATTCTTTCAGCAGCATGCACTACAAATACTGGAAAAAGTCGAAGTGACCATTGATGCCACGCGGCGGATGGCACGCAGCAAACGTCAGCTATTCGGTATTGGTTTTGTTCCCTCTGTGTTTTACGGCCAACTGCCGATGCTAGTGCGCGACTTACGCCAAAAGGATAATGTCGAGCTTTCCTTAGCGGAGCTCACTACTGTCCAACAAATTCAGGCCCTCAAGGCTGGCCGTATCGATATCGGGTTTGGCCGTTTACGTATCGATGACCCAGACGTCGAGCAAGAGATTCTTTTTAATGAGCCATTAATAGCTGCCTTGCCTAATGGCCACCCCTTGGAAGGCACGACCCCGAGCTGCGAGGAACTCGCACGCTACCCGCTGATTCTCTTCCCGGCCAAGCCTCGCCCGAGCATGGCGGACATGATACTTGGCATTTTCCGCCGACAGGGGCTAAAGGTAGAAGTCGTGCAAGAAGCCAACGAACTGCAAACGGCGCTCAGCCTGGTGGCCTCCGGCATCGGCATCACCCTGGTGCCCGAGCAGGTCAAGCGCGTTCAACGCGAAGGTATCACCTATATTACGTTGGCGGATAAATCCCTTGTTACTCCGGTGATCTGTAGTCGCCGTCGCGGTGAAGCGCCCTCCACGCTGATGCAGGAGGCGAACGCAATCTTAGAGGTGCTGGTTGAAAATCGCCGTTCCGGACGCTACCCCTAACCGTTTTTGACGACTACCGCAAACTTACGGACGCATCACCGCCACGGGGCAAGATGCCTCGTGGAGTATTTCGTGGCTCACGCTGCCTGCCACCACTTGCGAGAGGCCACTGCGCCCATGGGTTGTCATTGCAAGCATCGTGTTACGGCTAGCGGCTAAATAACTGACGATGGAGTCTGCCGGATCACCGTGCAACACTTCCCAGTCAACCTCTAGTGACTGTTCGTGTCCAACTCTTCGCGCCAATCCCTGCAAGTAGCTCGACTCGCTTACATCGGCATGGTCTAACGCTGTCGGTTTCCGAGACGCAGCGCTATCAAGAACCTGCAGCAACTGCAAACGCGCCTTAAGCCGTTTAGCAAGCGCTGCCGCAAAAGGTAGAATCCGCTCGGAAAGCTTGGATCCATCTACACAGACTGCCAGCAACTCGACTCGCTGATGCTTGATCGCATCATAGCGAGGCCCGCACAAATAGACTGGACGATGCGCCCGGCGTACTACGCCCGCCGTGACACTGCCAATCAGCATCTCCGGCACTGGGCGACGCCCATGGGCCATCATGCATAACCCCGTATGCTCACCGCCAGCCAGTTCACCGAGATAGGCTTTGGCACTGTCATGCACCACCACCTCCAGCGCTGTCTCGTCGAGCTGATAAACCGACAAGTGCGGTTTCAGGGCGGAATACCTAGCGGCACTCCCTTCCTGGGTTGGCACAACTGAAACGATGCTTAGAGATGCGTCGAGCTGTTCGGCAAACGACTTGCCAAACGCCATCGCGCGCAGTGAATCCTCACTATCATCTATCGCCACATAGATCTTATCCATGATGCCCCTCCTGAAACCGCCACACTGTTAAACTTGTTTTTGCGTTTTTTCCTGTGACGACGAAAAACGCCGATGCAATAAGTTATAGGCAAGTGCACCTACAACCACGCCCCAAAAAGCCGAGCCCAGCCCTAAAAAGCTAATGCCCGATGCCGTCGCAATGAAGGTAATAACCGAGGCTTCGAGATGATCTTTATGGGCAGCAAAGGAGCTCAGGTTGCTGGTAATCGCACCAATCAGCGCCAAGCCCGCCAGCACTGCAACGAACTCTCCTGGCAATGAGGTAAACAGCGCCACGATCGTGCCAGCGAAGGTGCCGCCAATCAGATAGAAAGCCCCGTTGGCCACGCCAGCAACATAGCGCTTATCCGGGTCTTTGTGGGCTTCCTTGCTGGTGCAGATCGCCGCTGTAATTGCCGCAATCACCGTCGTGATACCACCAAAAAAAGCAGTAATAATGGAAGTTAAGCTGGCCACGGTGACAATCGGCTTGGCCGGAGTTGAATAGCCGGACGTACGTAAAATCGCCATGCCGGGCAGAAACTGGCCAGTCAGACTGACCAATACCAGCGGAATCGCCAGGCTCAGGGTGGCATTCCACGTCCACTCAGGACGAATGAACTGCGGCTCGGCCAGTTGGATAGAGACGCCCTCCAAACTGGCCCCCTCCAACCCTACCGCCAACATAACGCCAACCACCAGCAGCAACACCAGGCTGTAGCGCGGCGTCAAGCGTTTGAAGACCAGATAGGCAATGATCATGCTAATCGCCAATGCTGGTACGCTTTCCAATGAATCAAACACCCCTACGCCAAACTGAAACAGAATGCCTGCCATCATCGCACTGGCAATACCCGGCGGGATCATTTGGATAATTCGATCAAAAGAGCCGGTAATACCAATCACGAAAATCACGATCGCCGCGGTCAAATATGCCCCCACCGCTTCATTGAGCGACAACCCTGGAAACAAGGTCACCAGCAACGCCGTGCCCGGGGCAGACCAGGCAGTCACCACCGGCACCTTCAACCAGAGGCTTAGCAGAATCCCCGATATTGCAGCTCCTATCGAGATCGCCCAGACCCACGAGGTCATCATCGCGTTGGATATATCCGCGCTCTGAGCCGCCTGGAAAAAGATCGCGAGCGGGCCGGAATATGAGACGAGCACCGCTACGAAACCGGCGGTGACCGCAGGTATCGAGGCGTCCTTTAGAAATTGCATACCAAAAATCCCGAGAGTTAGTGGATATTATCGCTCATCAATTGACGCTGGCAGACTTGCGCCTGCCAGCTCCATTTCAGGCAACGCCTAGATGCGTCTCAAGGATGGAAGGATCATCCTTTAACCCCTGGCTTCCTCCGCTGTAGACCACTTCCCCCTTCACTAACAGCAGGTGCTTCTCAGCCACTTTCAGCAAATGATCGATATTTTTATCGACGATAATCGTGGCGATACCCGACGCCTTTATTTCATGGATAATTTTCCATATTTCGTCGCGGATCAGGGGAGCCAACCCTTCCGTTGCCTCATCGAGAATCATTAGATCTGGGTTGGTGGTCAGCGCCCGGCCAATTGAAAGCATCTGCTGTTCTCCGCCAGAGAGAAAAGAACCATCGTGGTTGATACGCTGCCCAAGCCTCGGGAACGTATCCAGGACGCGTCCCAACGTCCAGGAGTTCTCCCCGCTCTCGTTGGGTCGTGCCGCCATAATCAAGTGTTCACGTACACTGATACCGGGAAAAATACCCCGCCCTTCCGGTACGTAGCCAACCCCCTGGCGAATCAGCTGCCAGGGACGTCGCTTCGCAGTGGAAACCCCCTTGATAAAGACCTCGCCTCGTCGCGGCGGCACAAAACCAAGAATCGACTTCAGCGTGGTGGTTTTGCCCATGCCGTTTCTTCCAAGGAGGCTTAACGTTTCACCCGGCATCAGGGTCAAATCCACGCCGTGTAAAATGTGGCTCTCACCGTAATACGTATGCAGCCCGCGGGCATCGATCAGCGGTGTTGTAGAATGTGCTTCCGTCATGCCGTCACCTCCTCGTCATGACGTCCAAGATAGACATCGCGAACCTTTTCACTCGTGCGAATTTGCTCGGTCGGGCCGCTCTCTAATACGCTGCCATCGACCATGACAGTGATCCGATCCGCCAAGCGAAATACCGAGTCCATATCATGCTCTATCAACACCAGGGTATAGCGATCCGTTAAGCTCGCGAGTAGCTCGGTTACCTGAGCAGTTTCCTCTCGGCCCATTCCCGCCATTGGTTCGTCAAGAAGCATCAGTGACGGTGCTGTCGCGAGCACCATGGCAATCTGCAACTGGCGCTGCTCGCCATAGCTCATAGCAGCCGCAGGGATATAGGCTCGGTGAGTTAGCCGACACGTCTCCAACATCTCCATTGCACGTTCGCTTACCGCGTGTGCCCGCAGCCGGGAACGCCAGCTACCAAAGACACCTCCCATGTGGATGCGCGCCGCCAACTCACAGTTTTGCAAACAGCTAAGTCGCGGAAAGATATTTGTTTTCTGGTGGCTACGACCGATCCCCATACGGGCGATCTGACGCATGCTCTTGCCTTGAATCGATTGTCCCCGATACAGCACTTCGCCTTCAGAGGGCGGAATCTCACCAGAGAGCAGGTTAATCAGTGTGCTTTTACCCGCGCCATTGGGCCCCAGAATGGCGTGGATCTCATTGGAGGCCACGTCGAAATCCACTTCATTGACCGCCACCAAGCCACCAAATCGACGGGTAAGGCCATGAGTGGCTAATATCGTTTTATCTTGCATGATTAGCCCTCTTTTCTCGGCGTGGTGGATTGCACTGCCTCTGACGCCTGCTCTTTCTTGGCTGCCGGTGCATCGTCGTTGTTACGCTTTCGCTGCCAAGGGGGAGCGATAATCAAACCTGCAATACCTCGTGGTAGTACCAGTACTGCCGCGATAATGGTCAGTCCCATCAGGATCGGCCAATGAGTAGTGGCATGCTCATAGATAAAGAGCAGAATTTCGTAGGCGAAGGCGCCTAAAATGGGACCAAAGATGGTACCCATGCCGCCTAAAATCAGCATCATTAGCACTTCACCGGAGGTGTGCCAGCCTAGCTGCGCCGGATTAGCGAAGCCGTACTGCATCGCCGCCAACATCCCGGCAATCGCCGCCATTACTCCAGCGATAACAAAAGCAATCAGTTTATAACCGCTGGTGGCGTAACCTAATGCCTGCATACGGTGCTCGTTGTCATGAATACCATCGAGCACTTGTCCGAAGTAGGAGCGGGTCAGCCAGCGTAGAAAGAAGTAACCGATCAGCAGCATACCCAGACAGAAGTAAAAAAAGCTGTAAGGGTTATCAAGATCCACTAGCGTGCGCTCACCTATCGCCAAGCTGGGACGGAACATTATAAAAACCCCATCAGTCCCTCCCGCGAACTGGGAAGTACTAATGAAGTAGTAAAGCATCTGCCCAAACGCCAGGGTCGTCATGATAAAGAAGATGCCTTTGGTTCGGATCACTAATACACCTATGAATAATCCGATAGAAGCCGAGACGCCCATGACAAGAGGCAGCATCCACCACATCGATGCTGGACTAAAGTCGGGACTGGCTAACGCCAGCGTGTAAGCACCCAGCCCAAAGAAAAGCGCATGCCCCAGGCTTACTAAGCCCACGATTCCGACCAATAAATCCAGACTCATGGCGAACAGCGCCAGAATCAGCATTAATGTCAGCTTTTCTAGCATGAAGTTGGCCTGGGTACCGAATACCGCTTCTCCCCATAGAGGAAAAGCTGCCACCAAAGCCGTCAATATCAGCATGATGATCGCAACGCGCTTGGGATATCTATGTAACATGTCTTATTCTCCTCACGCGAAAAGACCGCGCGGTTTCACCAGCAACACCGCCGCCATAATCAAGTAGATCACCATGCTGGCGAGACTCGGAATTAGCACCGCACCAAAGGTAGTGGCCATACCAATGATAATGGCTCCCCAAAATGCCCCTTTAATGGAACCAATACCGCCGATGACGACGACCACAAAACAAGTGATAAGGATGTTATCGCCCATTCCTGGCGCGATGGAGGTAAGCGGTGCGGCGATCATTCCCGCGAAGGCGGTTAGCGCAACACCTACGCTAAAGATAAGCGTAAAGAGGGTGCGGACATTTATTCCCAAACCTTCAACCATGTCGCGATTAACGGCGCCGGCGCGAATGATGATGCCCAGCTTTGTATGGCGGATAACCCAATAAATCACCCCGGCCAATGCTAAGCAGACACCCATCACAAAGAGGCGATATACCGAGTACTGTAAGTTGTCTGTCAGTTGGATACTGGCATCAAACGGTGCGGGCACTGGAACACGATGGACATCGCCACCCCAAATAATGCGCTGCGCTTCGTTGAGTACTAATATCAGTCCGAAGGTCAACAGCACTTGGTAAAGGTGGTCGCGCTTATACAGCGTATCGAGAAACAGGCGCTCAATGATGAGCCCCAGTGCAATCGCTATGGGAATAGCGACCATAATGGCCAGCCAAAAATTGCCCAACCGCAAGTTAAGGTCGTAAACCAAATAGGCACCGATCATATACATGGCACCGTGGGCTAGATTAATGATTCCCATAATGCCGAATATCAAAGTCAACCCGCTGGCAATCAAAAAAAGCAGCAGGCCATACTGCAGACCGTTAAGTAGCTGTACGCTGAAAAATGCGAGATCCATAAGATCCCTCCGAGAATCAGAATGAGGGGCGGGCTACACCCGCCCCATAATGCATAAAGATGCTGTTACATCTGGCAGGCTTCATCGGGTACTTCTAGATTCTCGTGAGCGATGCTAACGACTTCGTGCTTTCCGTCTCTAATCTCACGAAGGTAGACATTTTGAATGGGATGGTGGGAGTCGGAGAAGCTTAACGGCCCACGTGGACTTTCCAATTCCACATTGGCCAATACGTCTATCAAGCGCTCTTGATCTGAGGTATCGCCATCCAGTTCAGAGAGTCCCTGCACCAACATCATGCCCGTATCATAGCCCTGCACGGCATAGGTATCAGGCATTTCACCATAGGCATTTTCATAGGCGGAAACGAACGCTTGGTTCGCGTCATTATCGAGAGTCTCAGCGTAGTGCAGCGTAGTCATTACCCCTTCGCCAGCATCACCTAAGGCGGTTAAATTACCTTCGGTAAGAAAGCCTGATCCTAGTAGCGGTATGCTTTCTTTCAAACCCGCTGCGGCATAATCCTTAACAAAACTCACACCACCACCACCTGCAAAGAAGGTGTATACAGCGTCTGGCTCAAGGCTAGCTATTTGCGTCAAGTAGCTCTGAAATTCGGTGCTTGGGAAAGGCACTAAAATTTGTTCGACGATCTCACCACCCTCAGCGGTAAAAGCCTCTTCAAAACCCGCTAGATCTTCCTTTCCACCAGCATAATCCCAGGTAATGGTCACAATCTTGCGATGCCCTTGATCGTAAGCCACTTTGCCCATTGGATAGCTGTCTTGCCACATACTGAACGAGGTACGGAAAACGTTCGGCATGCAGAGTTCATTAGTGGCTGCACCCAATCCCGCGTTAGGAATGATCGTGATCGCACCGGACTGTTTAGCCACTCGCAGCATGCCCATGGCAACGCCTGAGTGTACGGGCCCAATCACGAAGTCAACCTTATCCCCGTTAACTAGACGACTCATGTTCTGGGGTGCTTTGGATGGATCAGCCTCCGAATCAAGCTCGATGTACTCCACCTCACGGCCACCCAACTGACCGCCCTCTTGTTCAATGGCCAGTTTCAAGCCATTAGTAATGGCTTCCCCAAGCGCCGTATAGGTACCTGAGTAAGGAAGCATCAAACCGAGTTTCACCGGATCTTCATTGGCGACGACACTACCTGCTGACAGTATGGCAGTAGCGCTAAGCAGAGTTGCTAGGGAGGTCTTTTTAAATGTTTTCATTACGTCTTCACCAGGGTTCAGTTGTTGTTAAGTTGTTTTTGCCACCTAGATATCGCTTCAGACGATATCTAGGTAAGCGACATCCCTGTCTCATCAATATCGATCACACGTGATAGACGTCGATGACTTGATGGATATAGTCGTTGTTCAGCTGCACGACTTTTCTTGTGATCAGCGGCGTCTCACCCGAGACGTCCAGGCGGTAAAACGACGTGCCGAAGAAGCTGTCGGTCTTCTTGTAGCGGTGGTTGAGCGTGTGCCAGTTGAACCGTAGCTCGACCGTGTCACCGTCTTGCGACAGGATCTCCAGATTGTTCACCTGATGCGTGGTGCGCGGTTCCGGCGTGCTCGCCCCGCTGCGCTCGGTCTTGATGCGATACACGCGATCTTCCAACCCTTCGCGGTTGGGGTAGTAGATCAGCGAGATCTCGCTGTGTGGGTCGCGGGTGAGCTGGTCGTCGTCGTCCCAGGCGGGCATCCAGAACTCGGCGTCCTTGCGATACAGCGCGAGCCACTCGTCCCACTCCCGGTCGTCCAGCAGCCGCGCTTCGCGGTACAGGAAGGCTTGGATGTCGTGATAGCTAATGCTCATGTCACTTCTCTCCTCTTTATCAGGCGCTGGACGCTTAGGCAGTCTCGGTGGCGATAAACTGGCTACGCTCTTTGTCGATCGCGCGCAGCATTTCGTCGACCCAGTGCTTGTGGTGCATCACGTAGAGGCCTTCGTCTTCCGGTGAGGCGCCGCTGAGCAGGGGTTTCATGTCGATGGCCTGGGCGTTTTCATCCGCGCCTTCGACCCATTGCTTGGCCCCGCGGGAGAGGTCGTTCCATTCGGCCAGCGCCCCGTTGTAGCCTTCTTGGCAGGCACGGAACTCTTCCAGGTCGTCGGGGGTGCCCATGCCGGAGACGTTGAAGAAGTCTTCGTACTGGCGGATACGCACTTCGCGGTTTTCAGCGGATTCGCCTTTGGGTGCGAAGCAGTAGATGGTGACTTCGGTTTTGTTGACGTCGATGGGGCGCAACACGCGGATTTGCGTGGAGAACTGGTCCATCAGGTAGACGTTAGGGTAGAGGCAGAGGTTGCGCGTCTGGTTGACGATCGAGTCGGCACGCGCCTCGCCCAGCTGTTCCTGGATCCAGTCTTTGTGCTGGTAGACCGGGCGGACTTCGGGGTTGAGCAGCCGGGTCCACAGCATCATGTGGCCGTTGTCGTAGGAGTAGAAGCCGCCTTTGCTCTTCGACCAGCCATCGGCGTCCACGGCTTTGGTGCCGCCGGCGTCGTAGTTGCGGCGTTCCATGGTGGAGGCGTAGTTCCAGTGCACGGAGCTGACGTGGTAGCCGTCGGCACCGTTTTCGGCTTGGAGCTTCCAGTTGCCGGTGTAGGTGTACGACGAGGTGCCGCGCAGGATCTCGAGGCCTTCCGGTGCCTGGTCGACGATGTTGTCGATGACCTTGGTGGTTTCGCCAAGGTGTTGTTCGAGCGGTTGTACGTCATCGCTGAGGCTGCCGAACAGGAAGCCTTTGTAGTTCTCAAAGCGCGGCAGGCGCTTGAGGTTGTGGGAGCCATCCTGCTTGAAGTTGTCGGGATAGGCGCCGGTCTTTTCGTTTTTGGCCTTGAGCAGTTGGCCGTCGTTTTTGAACGTCCAGCCGTGGAACGGGCAGGTGAAGGTGCCCTTGTTACCGCGCTTGCGGCGGCACAGGGTGGCGCCGCGATGGGCACAGGCGTTGATCAGACCATGCAGTTCGCCTTGCTTGTCGCGGGTGATGATCACCGGCTGGCGGCCCATGGTGACGGTCATGTAGTCACCGGGCTCACTGACTTGGCTTTCATGCGCCAGGAACAGCCAGTTGCCTTCGAAGATGTGCTTGAGTTCGAGTTCGAAGAACTCGGGGTCGGTGAACATGCTGCGGTGGCAGCGGAAGATGCCTTGTTCGGGGTCGTCTTGGACGGCGCCGCGAACGCGGGCTGCGAGTTGATCAAGCTTAATGGTCATGATCTCTCTCCTCTCTTTTATGCATCACCCCCGCAGGGGTGGCGCTGTTGAGCTTAAACCTTGGCGGTGCCGGCAAGCTGGCTGGCCAGGTCCTGTTCGTCTTCCTTGGCCCGCGGGCGGGCGTGACGGACCTGCAGCTCCGGCGCGTCGGTTTTGGCCAGTTCGACGTCGAACTCCACGTGGGAGAACGGACCGTCCAGCTCGCGCTTGGCGATCTCGGCCGGGTCTTCAATCCGCTCGGCGGGGACCACCAGCTCTTCGCGGGTGGCGAAGGCGAAGTCGTCGAAGGTGTAGGGGTCGCCTGCCAGGTTGATCTGGGTGGTCAGGTGCTGGTGACCGGGGGCGGAGACGAAGTAGTGAATATGCGCCGGACGCTCGCCGTGGCGACCCAGCGACTTGAGTACCACATCGGTGGGGGCGCCTTCGGGCACGCCGTAGCCGGAGGGGATAATGCTGCGCGCGGTGTAGCGGCCTTCACTGTCGGCATAGATCGTGCGGCGCAGGTTGTAGTCGCTTTGGCTGGGATCAAAGAAGGAGTAGCCGCCCTTGGAGTTGGCGTGCCAGATCTCGACCTTGGCACCGGCAATCGGCTGGCCGTCAACGTCACGGACCTGGCCGGTCAGCCACATGGTCTCGCCGTCGTTATCCTGGCCATCGTCCAGGCGGGCAAACCCTTCCGCTTCCGGGGCGCCGGCCACGTACAGCGGGCCTTCGATGGTGCGCGGGGTACCGCCCACGCGCTTGGCTTCGGCGTCGATGGCGTCCTGACGCATATCAAGGAAGTGGTCAAAGCCAAGCCCGGGCGAGAGCAGGCCGAACTGGGTCTGGCCGCCCAGGGCGTTGAGCAGATTGACGGCGGCCCAGTACTCTTCTTCGCTGACGTCGAAATCGTCGATCAGCTTGAACAGATCGCCGACCAGGCGATGGACAATCTGCTTGGCGCGCTCGTTGCCGCCGGTCTGGTCAAAGCCGGCCACGGTTTTGACAAAGTCCTGGACCTCGGGAGTATCAAATATCTTCACGGTCATGGTGAAACCCTCAGCTTGTTATAGGGTGTTGTTTTATGAATAAGAACTGGCGTATTGGGTGAGCGTTTAGGTGTCGTCGTCACGAATTGAAGAAGGATGACGGCACAATGGCTTGACGTTGATTTCCATATAGGGAAACAGCGGCAGGTTGCTAACCAGCTCTTGCAGCTCAGCGTTATCTTCGACGTCAAAAATACTGACATTCGAGTAGCTGCCCGCCACCCGCCATAGATGACGCCATTTGCTCTGGCGCTGAAGGTCTTGTGAATAGGCCTTTTCGGTGGCTTTGATCTTGGCCGCTTGCTCTGCTGGCATATCGGTCGGCAACTTAACGGTCATCTCTACTTGAAATAGCATATGTCTCTCCTCTTTATGTCGCGGGCGAGCGCAAACTGGAGCTGGCGCGCGGTTGGTGACGCGGCTTTATTTACGTGAGTAGTGAGCCAATTTATCTTCGTCCAACGTGATGCCCAGCCCAGCGCCCTGGGGTAGCTCCACGCCAAATTCGGTGTAGTTGAGTGGTTCAACGACGATGTCATCTTTCAACAACAGCGGGCCAAACATCTCGGTACCCCAAGCCATTTCCGGCAGCGTGGCCCAAGCATGCAGTGAGGCCGCCGTACCAATGGTGCCTTCTAGCAGTGTGCCGCCGTATAGGCCAATACCAGCCGCTTGCGCCACGTGGGCCAGTTCCAGCACGCTGTAGATACCGCCGGACTTGGCAATTTTCAAAGCAAAGGCACCACTAAAACCGCCACATACAAGATCCAGACCATCTCGGGCATCCTGAACGGCTTCATCAGCCAACATCGGTACGTTGAAGCGATTGGCTAAGCGCACAAGGCCGGCATGTTCGCGGGCGGGAATGGGCTGCTCGATTAGCTCAATACCGGCATCCTGCAGCGCCTGAATCCCTTGCACTGCAGTGGATTCATCCCATGCCTGGTTAACGTCAACACGAACGCTGGCACGATCACCCAGGGCTTCTTTTATCGCCGCTACGTGACGAACGTCTTGCTTGAGCGGATTAGCGCCAATCTTCAATTTGAAATCGCAGTGTCGACGCTGTTCTAAACGCAGCAGCGCCTCATCGATATCCTTGGCGGTATCGCCGCTGGCAAGTGTCCACAGCACAGGCATGTGCTCATGATGGGCACCCCCAAGCAATTCAGTGACACTTAGCCCCAACCGCTTGCCTTGGGCATCCAGTAACGCTGTTTCCAGCGCCGACTTGGCGATCATGTTGCCGCGTGCATGACGGTTCAGTCGGGTACGTAGTTGGTGAATATTGTGAGAAGGCTGCCCAATTAGCAGCGGCGCCAGGTAGGTATCGATATTGCGCTTGATGCTCTCCGGGCTTTCCGGGCCATAGGCAAGGCCACCAATGGTGGTTCCTTCGCCCAACCCTTCAATACCGTCGGAATGGCGCATGCGCACAATGACCATGGTTTGGCAGGCCATGGTGGTCATGGAAAGCTTGTGAGGACGAATGGTCGGCAAATCGACCAGCAGTGTCTCAATATGTTGGATGACGGTTGACATGGCGGCTCCGGCGTCTGGCAATCATTGACTGGAGTTCAGTTTGATTGCGCTAGGAAGACGGAACCAATATTGTTTAGGTGCCTTGCCATACCGAGGAGGTATCACCAGTGGTGATTAACCCTGTGTACTAACACATTCGCCTCCCAAGGCTATCGCTCTTTTCCTATTGATGAGCCAAGCAATACGCTTAATTCCTATCAAGCCTATAAATATAGGCTTATTTATCAGTTATTTATTATTCCCTCTATTACATGGGCAGTGCGCTGGCCCCTATATCGGTTGGCCGCAAGCACGCTTGCGACAAAAGAATAAGGCTCAAAGGGACATCAATCTCCGCCCATACCCCTCTATGGCTAAGCTAGGTATAGCTGCGCCGCCACAACATCGTCGTGAGGGTCGTGGTTCCACAGCCAATCGAAGCGGTGTTCCAGATTTTCGATCAGCTTGGTTTCGTTATCGCCGATGCCTATCCCCGCATATTCATAGACATTCCCGGCCTCATGCGAAGTTCGCTGTACCTTGCAAGTGCGCGCGTGGCGTACTTGCTCAAAAGCGGCTAAGACATCGTTCACCGTGTGGCGATCACAGTTTTCATCCGACAGCAGGCTTGCCAGTACGTAGGCATCTTCGAGCGCCTGTCCGGCTCCAGCCCCCTGATGCGGTACCAATGCATGGGCGGCGTCGCCGACAATCAATACGCGATCGCGATGATAACGGGGCAATTCAGGCAGCTCATGCAGCGCCCAGCGGGTTGGCTCAGGAATGCATTCAAGAATCGCTTGGCAGGCTGGGCTCCACCCCTCGAAAACCTCCAGCAATTCCTCCTGGCTGACGGCTTGCACCCACTCTTCACCTTCGGACAGCTTAGGATTCGGGGTGGTCCGGTCAGTGATAAACGCGACGACGTTGATCAGTTGTGATTGTTTTACCGGGAACGTCAGAATATGGCGGTCTTTGCCCAGATACATCTGGGGTACGAGTGCCAGTCGATTCTCGCTGCCTTTAGCCTCTAAGGCGGCCTCCAGTTCATCGGTGGGTATCATGCCGCGATAGGCATAAGTACCACTCCAAAAAGGAGTAATCTCGCCATACTCCGCTGGGGGCATAACATGGTGACGCACTGCTGACTTGATACCGTCAAAGCCAATGATCACGTCGCCGGTAAAGTGGGTGCCGTCGTCGAAGTAAGCCGTTGCGCTATCGGCATCCTGTTGCACCTCGACACATCGCTTGCCGAAATGAGCGATGCCCTCCGGTAGATTGGCGACAATGGCATCCAGAAAATCGGCACGGTGTACCGAGGATTGACCAACGCCCGAGGCCAGGCTGGCGGTCAAGTAAGCATCATCACTGCCACGCCGCCATTCAAACCAAACATCTTCAAAGGGAGCGGGCGAAGAGTCGGCTATACGTTGATAGGAGTCTTCCAAGCCCAGCCGCTGAATAGCCTTTACCGCATTAGGGCCAAAGGAGACCCCAGCACCAATTTCAGAGAACTGAGGAGCAGCTTCGAAAAGCTGGATATCGAGTTGGCTATCGCGAGATAGCGCAACGGCGAAGGCCACGCCACCGATACCACCACCAACGATGCCAATCGAAAGACGCTTTTGCTGTGTATTTGCTACTGTATTGTTAGCTACCATGATTTCACTCTGCTCTGGGGCTTGTCGTTGTATGTTGAGCGTCATGCTCTCCCTCTAACGCTATTCGCGAGTGTCAACAGTAACCACACAGCTTCCTTCATTCGGACTATAAACGGCGCTAATAACAATATGAATCAATCAGTTAAAAACCTCTTCGACTGCCGCATTCAACTATTGTTGGATACGTGGCAAGGCGCTAGGTGATGGAAAAACTTGCCAACATTGACCTTAATCTGCTGGTCGTTTTTGACTTGTTGTACCAAGAGCAAAATACACAACGGGTTGCGCTGCGCTTGGGTATCACTCAACCGGCGGTGAGCCATGCACTGAAGCGGTTACGCCACTTGCTGGAGGACGAACTTTTCGAGCGCACGTCACAAGGGCTGCAACCTACGCCCCGTGCCAGCCGACTTCACCCTGGCATTGCAGATGCGCTGGTGCGAATGAACGACACACTGAACCTATGCGACGATTTCAACCCCGCAAAGAGCGATCGCACCTTTCATCTCAATATGACTGATATCGGTGAAATAGTATTTCTTCCACGCCTGCTGCAGCACCTCTCGCAACATGCACCGGACGTTTCACTCAACACCGTGCGCAGCCACCATAACGACCTGAAACACGAAATGGAGGAGGGAGAGATTGACCTGGCGGTTGGCCTGATTCCGCAGCTAGGAGCCGGTTTTTACCAGCAACGGCTATTTGTGCAGCGCTACGTTTGCCTGATGCGTGCGGATCACCCACTCGCTTCTGGGGATTTTAGCCTTGAGGATTTTCGCGCAGCGCATCACGCCGTGGTGGTTGCCCAGGGTACCGGGCATGGCATTATCGAAGAGCAATTGGCGCACGCCGGGGTTGTGCGCCCGGTTCGGTTAACCCTGCCGCATTTCGCAGCCGTTCCCTATATCGTCAGCAGCAGCGACCTTATTGTGACGGTGACTAAAAAGCTGGCCGAAGCAACCTGCCAGCGCTTTGGGCTAATCGCCCGCGAGCACCCTTTGGCCTTCCCCGAGATTCCGATCAATCTCTTCTGGCACCGCCGCTTTCATCAAGACCCTGGCAACCGCTGGTTAAGAGGGCTTATGTTTGAGATGTTCTCAGAGTAATACATCTCTCACTCAGCGACTCCCCTCAGCGCGCTTTACTTGGCACTCTTTCTTGACCAATAGAACATGCCTGATGCCTTGTTCAATATCGTGGCTGATAACTGTTCATCGCTCGGCCTGCCCGCTAAGCCATAACAGACATGCAGCGGCAGAAGGTGCTCTTCCCTAGGGTGACAGAAGCGTGCATGGGGGGCGCTGTCCCAGTTTGCCAAGCGACGGCTGCGTTCTACTTCATCAATGTGATGGCTGGAGGACGTTTCCACTAACCAGTCTTCAAAGGCGTTATTTTTTGCTTGGCTGTCTTGCGTGATAGGGCTGAAGAATTCCCGCATATTGTGGAATGAAAAACCCGAACCGATCACCAGCAGGTTCTCGCGCTCCAGCGATTTGAGCGCTCGGCCGATGGCAAGGTGCGTCTCCGCACTGAGGCTGTTAACCAACGAGAGCTGTACACAGGGAATATCAGCCTCTGGGTACATTATTTTGAGCGGGACAAACACGCCATGGTCAAATCCCCGTTGGGCATCTTGCTGGGCTGGAATACCGGCGTTTTCAAGTGCCCGACTCACCTGTTGCGCCAACTCAGGCTCACCCTGACAGGGGTACTGAATTCGATAGGCTTCGGGTGGGAAGCCCGCATAGTCGTAGTTCAGCTCTGGGGCGGCCCCTGAAGTGATCGTGGGTACAGACGCTTCCCAATGGGCGCTGATAATTAAAATAGCCGACGGTTTGCTGATGACGTTGGCTATCCCTTTCAGCGACTCGACCATCTCCTGATGATCTGGGTCGCCCAATAGCGGCAGAGGCCCTCCGCCGTGGGAGAGGAATAAAATATCTGGCGAGGTGTTCATCATCATTTTCTCGTGGTGACTTAAGAATTCTGGGTAGCAAAATGCAGCCATACCCCTATTAATTAATTTAAATTCAAATGATGGCAGGACCAACCGGCACAATGCCGCTGGGGTTCAGCGCTTTGATTGAGTAATATCCAGCTTTAATGTGCTCAATATTGACCGTCTCGGCGATACCATTAATCGCATAGATACGCTGCATAAAAGCGTGCAAGTAAGGCATGGCAATAAGCGTATACCGATTGCATTTAAAGAGCCCGTGATAGGCAGCATCAAACCTGACCAAGGTCACGAACAGCCGCACGTCGGTCTCGGTTAGTCGTTCGCCAAACAGATAAGCGCGCCCGTCTGACAAGCGCGCTTCGAGCTCATCCAGGGTCAGAAACACCTTGTCATACGCTTCTTCATACGCCTGTTGTGTCGAAGCAAACCCCGCTTGGTAGACACCATTGTTAAGGTTGTTATAGATAACCTCATTCAACGCATCAATGTCGTCGGCTAAATCTGCCGGGTATAGATTCGGCCCTTGCTGACCAAACGCTTCGAACGCGTTGTTGAGCATGCGAAGAATATCGGCTGACTCATTGCTGACGATGGTGCGTGTTTTCTTGTCCCACAAAATGGGAACGGTTGCCCGCCCTGTGTAGGTCGGGTCGGCTTGTGAATACAGTTCATGCAAATACTGGGCACCGTTAAGATCATCGTCATTGGCACCGGGAAAGCCGCCAAATTGCCAGCCGTTATCGGATAGCCGGGGATTAACGACCGTCATGCTGATCAGATTCGTAAGCCCTTTCAACTGGCGCACCATAAGCGTTCGGGAAGCCCAGGGGCAGATATAAGCAACGTAGAGATGGTAGCGGTCTTTTTCTGCCTTATAGCCACCCTTGCCTGTGATGCCAGGCGAGCCATCGGGCGTGATCCAGTGGCGAAACGACGATAATTGGCGAATAAACCGCCCCTCTTCGTCTTTGGCCTGAACCGGGTGCCAGTTTTCCTGCCATGTTCCATTAACCAACATACGACTCTACTCCGTGCCAAAACAAGCCCCGTCAATCAAGTCGGGGCGATTCAGAATGCTGAGCGTTATTAACGGGCAAAGCGCGACTGTAGCGAGCGGTCGACTGACAAGTGCCCTGCGCCTTGGATCGCTAAGGCAGTAGTGGCAGCGAAAAGCGTGAGTGCATATTCGTAGCCGTCGTTCGTCAGGAAGAGGCCGTTACTCACATGGACGCTGAAAATGGCGACCAGCATCGTGATGGCTGTCACGACCGCCGCCGGGCGCGTCAGAAGTCCGAGGGATAAAGCGATCCCGCCCAAAAATTCGGCACTTCCTGCCAGTAATGCCATGGCATAGCCGGGTTCAAGCCCGATACTGGCCATCCATTGTCCGGTGCCTTCCAAGCCGTAGCCCCCAAACCAACCAAACAGTTTCTGTGCGCCATGTGCCGCCAATATCAGCCCGACCGGTAGTCTCAAAGCCAGGGCCGCATAGCCGCCAGTAGAGTTAAATAAGGTGTGTGCGAATGAATTTTTCATGAGTTGCTCCTCAAATAGCGAATGGGTTTGTTCAACCCTCTGTGCGTGACTGCTGTACGCACTTTACTCTCGCCGTTAAAGAACAATAAGGCCGCATATATTGCATAATTAACAACATAGTGTTGATAATCAGCTTTTCACTCAGGTAGGGCACACGAATGGATCGTATTGACGCCATGCGGGCCTTCGTCAACGTGGTTAACGAAGGCACCTTCACCCAGGCTGCTGAACGGCTTGAGATGTCACCTCAACTCGTCAGTAAGTACGTGTCTCAGTTGGAAGAACGCCTCGGGGTACGCCTTTTGAACCGCACCACCCGCAAAGTCCATCTGACAGAAGCGGGTATTCGTTACGTTGAGCATGCCCAGCAGGTGCTTGACGACATCGACGATATGGACAGTCAGCTCAATGACTTGCAAGAAGGTGCTCGCGGCCGTTTGCGGATCAGTGCCCCTGTCTCCTTTGCGACACTGCACTTAGCGCCAATGCTTGCTGACTTTCAGCAGGCACATCCGGCCGTCAGCATTGACTTACAATTGAACGATAGGAAGGTGGATATCGTAGAGGAAGGATTTGATATTGCCTTACGCATTGGTCATTTGAAGAGCTCTTCCTTGATCGCGAAATATATCGCCCCCGTGCGACTGGTAATATGCGCCTCGCCTGACTATTTAGCCCGCCATGGCACACCTAAAAGCCCCAGTGAACTTAAAAACCATCGATATCTGCGTTACAGCTATATGGAGCATGATATGGGGCTGCCCGCGACGGAGTGGCTCACCACCACCGGGCGGCATCAGGAGGGAGACTTAATCTGTAACAATGGTGATGTGCTGATCAAAGCCGCTATTCAGGGGGCCGGCATTGCCATTCAGCCCACCTTTATTTCTGGCGATGCGATTGCCCAGGGCCGTCTAAACGTGATTCTCCCCGAGTGCGAACCCGCCCGTTTAGGGCTTTATGCTGTTTATGCGCACCGCAAATTACTGGCAAGTAAGGTACGCTGCTTTATCGACTTTTTAGACGGGTATTTCGGAGAACCCCCGTACTGGGACAACTTCGAGACGGGCGAATAGCCTTAGCTTCTCCGCCATTACGTCTATGTCATGTTGACAACCGCCCGCGCCGTCATACAGGACTACCTACCATGAGCAGCCCGGTTCTTTCTGACAATCCACGCGCCATTGTCTATTTTGTGGCCGTTGCTAAAGCGGGAAGCTTCACCGCAGCGGCCAACGAACTGGGTATTTCTAAGTCGGCAATGGGTAAAAGTATCGCTAAGCTGGAACAGCACTTAGCAACCAAACTACTTTACAGGACGACGCGTAAACTAAGTCTCACTACCGAAGGGGAAGCCTATTTTGCCAGCTGCCAAAACGCTCTGGACACACTGCGGGCGGCAGAAACCTCGCTGCGTTCCAAGCTAACCGAGCCGTCCGGTACGGTTCGGATTGATATGCCCGCCGCTTTCGGTCGTTCGGTGATGATGCCTATTTTGCTGGGTATGACCGAACGTTACCCACACCTGAAACTCACCCTCACCTTCAATGACCGTATCATTGATCCACTCGATGCGGGGTTTAACCTCGCCATCCGCTATGGAGCATTGAAAGACAGTGGTGACTTGGTCGCCAAGAAGCTCAATGACCAGCATCTCCTGCTCTGTGCATCGCCTAGCTACCTTGAACGCTATGGAAGCCCACAGAACTTACAGGCGCTCAGTCAACACCGTTGCCTGATGGCGTGGCGCGGTGGGTCACCGTTGAGTTGGCGAGTCAAAGACGATAATGGGCAGGAAGTGAGGTTTAATCCGCCACCTTTTCATCAAATAAGCGATGGTGACGCCATGATTGATGCCTGCATGGCAGGCGCAGGGATCGTGCAGTTTCCAGAGGCATTGCTACGGCCTTTTATCGCTCAGGGAAAGCTGGTGACGATCCTCCCGGAGCATGCTCCCTCGCCAACCGAGTTGAATATTATTTGGCCACGCTCATACCAGCTTCTACCGAGCGTTCGCTTTATTATCGACGAACTGGTCTCACTGGCAGGTCAGAATACTTTCGGCTGACTGTAGAATTTAACTCTACTCTGAATAAGTTTGTAGCGTGTTTATCAACCTTTGGAACAGGACTAAGCTGTTTTTTCGAGCAGCTAGCTCGACGAAACCTACCACCTAAACCCCAAGAGGATTCAACATGCCAGTCGTAAATATTCAGATGTTTGATGGCCGCGACGAAGCCAAACCTGCTATTGCCAAAGCCGTCACCGATGCGATTGCTCAACATGGCAACATCGACCCGCAATACGTTTATGTCATTTTTAATGATGTAGCCATGGAAAACTGGGCCATTTCCGGCGAGATTTTTGCTGAAACGCTCAAAAAATCCTGATAGTTCAAACCCCGGCTGCTGCACCACTATCAGCCTTCGCTCAAGTCTCTGCGTTAAAATCGCAGCGGCTTGCTCGTATTAGACCGAGCATTCGAAGTTAACCAAACACCTCTACTGCCATATGGATAAAATTATCCAGCACAGGAGATACCTCACCCGCACGCCATGTAATGCCAACTACAGCGGCATATCACAGGTGGTTAACTCCTCAAGCTCAATAAAACAGATACCGGGCATGGGATGGCTACGGCTGGCGGCCGGTACAATGGCGACCCCCAACCCTGCCGCCATCATTCGTGAGGTTATCGGCCCCGTATTGCACCACACGGGGCTCGAAATCGAGGCTTCTCTGGTTTAGCTTCTCCAACTGCGGTCCCAGAAACGCTGGGGGCACTGCCACTGGCGTTAAGGCTTGGCCCACGCCGCTCGGCTGCTATGGGCGGCCGTTTTGCTGGTGATTTTCCAAAGGCCGTCAACCTTTATCAGGGCAATCACATCAACCCAGGAATCTACAATGTTTTCACTGTTGTCAAAGCCCAGCAGCACGCTGGCGACATCGCCGGCCTGTGTCACGGCAATAAAACGGCTTTTGACTGGCCGATAGCTATTTGCCCAACGTTCGAAACGCTCGCTGATGAGATCCGTCGCCAATTCGCCTTCCGCGTCCAGCGCAAAAATCCACGCATCCTTATGAAACGCTTCCTGTAGCTTTTCTCTACCACCTTGAAAGCCATCAACATATAGCTGCACAACGCGCTTGATCTCGTCTATCTCAGGTGCTTCCCCGACGACAGCGGTATTCGTCATTTTTAACTTCCTTTGGATTAGTGAAAGGTTTTACGCTTGCTGTAGCCCTAGTATTTCTCGCGCCTGCTGCCAGGTGGCCACTGGGCGCTGGTACTTTTCGCACAGCGCCACGGTACGCTCGACCAACGCCGCGTTTGAAGGCGCTAGCGTATCGCGGTCCAGGCGCACGTTATCTTCAAGCCCGGTTCGGGTATGTCCACCAGCGTCAATCGACCATTCATTTAGCAGGTATTGGTTGGCGCCGATGCCCGCGCCACACCACTGGGCGTCCGGCGCCAGGCGCTTGAGCGTCTCAATATAAAAATCAAAGGTAGGCTTGTCCGCTGGCATGGAATTCTTAACACCCATCACGAACTGCACGTAGAGAGGCGTTTTAAGCTTGCCCTGTTTGGAAAGTGCGACCGCCTGATGGATATGCGACAAATCAAACGCCTCTATTTCGGGTTTGATGGCGTACTTGAGCATCTCATCGGCAAGCCATTCCACCAGCTGCGGAGGGTTCTCGTAAACACGGTTAGGGAAATTGTTGGACCCCACCGATAGGCTAGCCATATCGGGTTTGAGCGGCAACATTGCGCCGCGTGCCTCCCCCGCGCCCGAGCGCCCGCCGGTGGAGAGCTGAATAATCATACCCGGGCAGTGTTTCTTGAGCCCTTCCATCAAACGGCCAAACTTTTCAGGGTCAGAGGAAGGCGTTTGGTCATCGTTGCGCACATGGCAGTGAGCAATGCTCGCGCCCGCCTCGAAGGCCGCCTGGGTGCTTTCAATCTGTTCTTCAACCGTGATGGGAACGGCGGGGTTATTCTCTTTACGCGGCAGGCTACCGGTTATAGCGACGCAGATAATACAGGGAAGAGACATAGAAACCTCACTTTTGTTCGCATTACGCATTATAATTTGTCATGCGAACAAAGTAGGCCAGATATTCGCAAGCGTCAAATCCTTACTAGCTCACGGTGTTCATACCACCATTTTACCCAGGTTCTTACTCTGAGGCCCGAGAACGCTGCGGGTGTAATGAGTGGAGTAAGCTCTCCACCCTCATGGCACTTAAGTGCAAAAGTGCCCAAGCAGGTGCTTGGGCAATGAGAATGGGTTGATCAAGGTTAGGAGTTATTCAAGCGGCTCGTAGGGTAAACCAACGTAGTTTTCTGCAATCGTGGTCAGCCCGGCTTGGGAGCTGGTCACGTAGTCCAGCTCAGCCAGCTGCATACGGCTGTTGAAATCTTCTTCTTCCGAAAAGTTATGCAGCATAGAGGTCATCCACCAGGAGAAGCGCTCGGCTTTCCAAATGCGCTTCAAGCAAGTGGCTGAGTAGCGCTCGATCAAATCCGTGCGCCCCTCCTGGTAGACCTTCACCATTAGCCGATACAGCGTGTTGACGTCACTGGCCGCCAGATTGAGGCCTTTAGCGCCGGTAGGCGGGACGATATGCGCAGCATCACCCACCAGAAATAGCCGGCCATGCTGCATGGGCTCGACCACAAAGCTGCGCAGCGGCGCGATGCTTTTCTCGATCGACGGCCCGGTAACGAGTTTGTCGGCCACATCATCAGGCAAGCGACGCTTGAGCTCATCCCAAAAGCGCTCGTCGGACCAATCTTCCACCTTCTCGTCTAGCGGAACTTGGAGGTAATAACGGCTGCGGGTAGCAGAGCGCATGCTGCACAGGCTAAAGCCCCGTTCATGGCTGGCGTAAATCAACTCATCCGACACTGGCGGGGTGTCCGATAGCATGCCTAACCAGCCAAACGGATAGACTTTTTCAAATTCTTTAAGTCGGTCTTGGGGAATCGACTGGCGCGATACCCCGTGGTAGCCATCGCAGCCAGCAATGTAATCGCAATCGAGCCTGATCGTTTCACCGTTATGCTCGAAGGTCAGATATGGATGCTCGCTTTCCAGCGAGTGGGGTTGGACGTTGTCGGCTTCGTAGAGAGTCGTCGCTCCCACCGCTTCGCGGGCGGCCATTAAATCCCGCGTCACTTCCGTCTGGCCGTATACCATGACTTTACTGCCACCGGTCAGCTTATCCAGCGGCACCCGTACACGGCGGTTGTCGAAGACCAGCTCGAAACCATCGTGGGGCAGACCTTCTTCATCCATGCGCTGGTCGACGCCCGCTTCACGCAGCAAATCCACCATGCCCTGCTCAAGCACTCCGGCGCGAATGCGGCTAAGCACGTAATCGCCCGAGCGGCGCTCGACAATAATGTTATCTATCCCTTGACGCTGTAGCAGTTGGCCAAGCAAAAGACCTGAAGGGCCAGCGCCAATGATCGCGACCTGCGTCTTCATAAGAGGTGCCTCATCATTATCATTATCGACAAACTAATGACTTGTATTTTTCAATGAAATGGTCCGCACAATAAGGCATGATTGAAACTATTAATTGGATTTTTAGCATCTTTTACCACGACCTTGGTCGCATAAGCAGGAGTCGGAGATGGGGGGCACCACAACGAGCACCGTGCCGGTATTCAAACTATACGGTGAAACCCAGCACTGGCCAACGCCGGACCTGTTGCACTGCGAATCCATCGCCGAGCGCAGTCGTTTGCATAACTGGCAGATTCGGCCACACCGGCATGCCGACTTGGTGCATGTCTTATTTATTCATCAGGGAAAGGTGACACTTGAACTTGAAGGGGAACGTCACTCGCTTAACGGCGCCGCAGTGGTTTTGGTGCCGTCGATGGCGATCCACGGCTTTCACTTTTCACCCGATATCGATGGCCACGTCATCACCCTTGCCAAGCCACTCGCGGACCACTTAAACGCCCATATTGGCGAACACAGCGCTTTGAAAAAGCCTGGCGTTGTGCATTTTGAAAGCGCTAAGCAGGGCCAGCGCATCGCCACGCTGGTTAGTCAGATTGACCAGGAATACCGCCAGCCCGCATTAGGCCGGCAAACCCTGCTGGAAGCGCTGGTACAAGCGCTGGTCGTGGAGCTTTCCCGCTTGACGATATCCAGCGGCAACGCTCCAAAACGCTACGGTCCGCGCCAGCATGACCGAGGGCGCCACCACCTGGAAAATTTTCAAGCGCTGATCGAGCAATGTTACCGCGAGCAGCCGAGCATTGAGCAGCTCGCCGAACAGTTGGGCGTCAGCAGCGCGCATTTGAATATGCTCTGCCGCCAGCTCGCCGGGCGCAGTGCCTTACAGCTGCTTCACGAACGTCTTTTACTGGAAGCGACAAGGCAATTAACCTACACCAACATGACTATCGGCCAAGTGGCCGATAGTTTGGGTTTCTCGGAACCCGCCTACTTCACGCGGTTTTTCAAGCGCAATACCAAACTTTCCCCGCGTGACTTTCGACTTCGCCAGTCTCAAGAGTGTTAATACTGTTTAGAGCAGAAAGAAGGTCGAGAGCACCGGAAAGAGGATTAAAAGCGCCAAGCGGAGCAAGTCAGACACGACAAAAGGCGCAACCCCTTTAAAAATCTCGCCTAGCCCAACGTGGGGCGCCATCGCTTTGATCACGAAGACGTTCATACCCACCGGCGGCGTCATTAGCCCCAGTTCCACCGTCAAAACGGTAATGATACCGAACCACACCGGGTCAATGCCCATGGCTTGGATGATGGGATACACCACCGGCACGGTGATCACCAACATGGCGATAGAGTCCATGAACATGCCCAGCACAAAGTAGAGCGCGAGGATGCACAGCACGACCACGATCGGCGTTAAATCCATACTGAAGAGAAGATCGGTAATCGAAAACGATATGCGCGATACCGATATGAAATAGCCGAGAGTTTCGGCCCCCACCAGCATAAAAAATACCACGGCGGAAAGCGCCAGCGTCTCTTGTACGCTGTGCCACAAACCAGCAAGCCGCATACCTTTAACCAATGCGTAAATCAGCGTGGCAAATGCCCCTACGCTAGCCCCTTCGGTTGGGGTAAAGACGCCAAAATAGATCCCCAGTATCATGATCAGGAAGACGCCAAAAAACGGCAACAATCCTGTCATCGACGCCAGCTTGGCTTTCCACGAAGTCGGCTCCCCGGCCACTGCGAGCGATGGACGTAAACGCATTATCACGGTAATCGTCAGCGAGTACATCACCAGCCCCAGCAGGCCGGGAATTAGCCCCGCCATAAACATGTCACCCACCGACTGCTCGGTCAGTATGGCGTAAATCAGCAGCGCAATACTCGGCGGAATCATGATGCCCAGCGTACCGCCTGCCGCCAGCGCCCCGGTGGCTAAGCCCCGGTTATAGCCGTAGCGCTCCATTTCCGGTAACGCCACTCTTGTCATGGTGCTCGCCGTCGCCAGCGAAGAACCGGAAATGGCAGAGAAGATACCGCAGGAGCCCACCGCCGCAATGGCCAGGCCGCCCTTCCAGCCGCCACAAATTGTCCGTGTCGAATCAAATAGTTTACCGGCCATTCCCGAGTGGGCCGCCAGCACACCCATTAAAATAAACATGGGGACAGCGCTAAAGCTGTAATTGGAGAGCACCTCGACTGGCACCGTTTTCAATTGCGCAACGGCTGCATCCCAACTGATGATCTGAGCAAATCCCACCACGCCGACAATAAGCATCGTTAGAGCGACCGGTACGCGCAGAATCATCAGTACCAATAAAAGCCCTAGCCCCATGGCCCCGATAGCTTCACTCCCCATGGGCTACCTCCTGATCCACACCAAACAGCGCGCCTAGCAGCGCATGTAGCGCACTGCGCACACCCAACAGCAGGCTTAAAAAGGCCGCCAGATAGTAAATCGGCCCCATCGGAATGCGCAGATCTTGTGTTATCTCGCCATGGCGAGCCGCCGCGGAGGCGGAATCCAGCAAGCCCACAAAGAGCACTAAGCCAAGTGCTGCAAAACCCAGTAGATAGACGCCCTGCAGCCGTGTTTTTAGCTTCGTCGGAAGACCATGGGAGAAAGCCTCCACCACCACTTGGCTTTTCTCGACGTTCGCCGCCATCGCTGCCAACAATGAGAAAAGCATTAAGTAGCTGACCAGTTCGACGCTGCCGCTCACGCGAAACGCAATCACCCCTTCGGTTAGCCGGGATAAATAGCGCGTAGAGACATCTGCAATAGTGACAGCCAATAGGCCAACAAGCGCTACACCCGCGACCAGACGACAAAACAGGGCCAGCCAGTGGCTGGCCCTTAACAGAATTAACTGCATTACCGATTACCCCTGTTGGGTAGCACAGGATTCGCTTGCCTCGAGCGCTGCGTCATAAACCTCGCGACCGGGTAAACCACGCTCTTTGAGCTCGGTGAGGTAGCTCTCAATGCCGTCCTGAAGAGGTTTTTGCCAGTCAGGATGATCCAGCGGGTTTTCAATTTCACGAATGGTATGGCCCGCATCGGCGGCTTCTTGTTTGCCTTCCACATCCAAGCGGTCAAACACCTCACCGGCATTTTCTGCCCATTTCATTCCCGAATTATCATCAATCACCGCCTGCTGCTCGGGTGTCAGGCTGTCATAAGCACGCTGATTCATGGTGGCCACGAAAATCAGCGTGTAGAAGGGTACTTCGGTGTGATAGCTGACCAGTTCGTTGATCCGGAAACCTTTCAGGCCTTCCCAAGGGAAGCTTAGGCCGTCGATAACGCCACGCTGCATGGAGGTATAGATATCCGGCGCTGGCATACCGACCGGGTTAGCCCCCATGTTTTCCAACATCTGACCGGCAACGGCAGTCGGACGACGAATACGCAACCCCTCTAAATCCGAGGGCGATTGCACATCAGTATCGATGGTATGGATACCGCCCGGCCCGGTGGTAAACATAAACAGCGGGCGGGTATCTTCGTACTCGCTATCCAAATGACCGTCGTCGTATAGCGTCTGCAGCACGCAGGCTCCCTGCGTCGCGGTCGTGGCAACGCCAGGCAGCTCGACAATTTGTGACAGCGGGAAGCGACCAGCGGTATAGCCCTGCGCCGTTGCACCAATGTCCGTAATGCCATTTGCCACTGCTTCGTAGATGGAGTCGGGCTTGGCGAGGGTGCCGGAAGGGAACATTTCAACGGTTAAATCGCCGCCGGACTCCTCTTCGATGGTCTCTGCCCACACTTCAAAAATATCCTCGTTGATACCTGAGGCGCCTGGCCAGAAATGCGCCATACGCAGGGTCGTTTCTGCTTGCGCCGAGGCGATGGTGAAACCAGCCATCGAAACAGCAAGCGCACAGCGGGAAAGCATTGTTTTCATCGGAAGCTCCTGGACTTTTATTAGATTTTTATATGTTCGCATTACGAATATTAGTTCGTTTCTAACCACTACGTTAGTTCACTACAGGCAGCAGGGCTAATCGACATTGGTCTATAATCACGACCATGCCTATGCTACTCACAGCCTTTTTCAGCAACACGCCCAGTGTTAGCTAGGCAAGGCGTCTGAATAAGTCACAATGCCAAGGGAAAGTTGGACTTTTCCCGTATGGAACCACGACGATGGTCTAAGCATAAAAAAAGCGCTGCTCAGTCCAGAACAACGCTTTTATAACTAACGTCTGTGGCTAAAAATCAAAAAACACCGTTTCGCCTTCACCTTGCAGGCGGATATCCAATCGATAGCGAACCTTGCCCTCGACTTCTTCGCGCTTGGCGATCAAGGTTTGGCGGCGTGCCGGGGATTCAATGCGCGATAGCACCGGGCATTGGGCATTTGCGTCTGCTTCATCGTCGAAGTAGAGCCGCGTTTGCAGGTGAATATTCACTCCACGGGCAAACAGCGTGAGATTGATATGCGGGGCCATCATTTGGCCGCTGGGGTGTTTGACCGCGCCGGGCTTGATGGTCGCAAGCGACCACTCGCTGCCATGATCAAAGGTGGTAGCGGTGCGGCCAAAGCTATTGAACGGCTTGCTCAGGTCATAATCCGCTTGGTACTCGCCGTTAGCATCGGCCTGCCACGCCTCTACAAAAGCATCACGTACCAAATCGCCATTGCCATCTATTACGGTACCCACCACTTCGATATGCTCACCCTCGGCGTCGGGCTTGGCCATCTCGTTCCAGATCTCTTCATCGCGCACGGGGTTGCCCGCCGCGGCGAGCGCAAGACCAATATGTACGTAGGGGCCAGCGGTCTGCGAAGCGGTTTCGCGCAGCATCATCTCGCTGGTCGGCTGGCTGTTGGGCTGAATAGCAGGCTGTTTCATGATGACTCCCCTCGCCTTACTGGTTTTCGAAGTAGGTTTGCAGCTCGCCGCGCACCACAATATCAAAGCGATAGGCTAGGCAGTCCATCGGCTTGCTGTGGGCCATATCCAGCCGCCCAATCATGGTTTCAACGGCGTCGGGATCCTTCAGCGTATGCACGATAGGGCAAAGGGGAATTAACGGGTCGCCCTCAAAATACATCTGGGTAATCAGGCGAGTGGAAATCGCAGGCCCTGTGACCGATACGTGAATATGCGCAGGCCGCCAACTGTTCATATCGTTCGGCCACGGGTAAGGACCTGGCTTAATGGTGCGGAAACGATAAACGCCCAGCTCATCAGTTAAGCAGCGACCCACGCCGCCGAAATTCGGATCCAGAGGCGCCAAGTACTTGTCATTTTTGTGCCGGTAACGGCCACCCGCATTGGCCTGCCACATTTCCACCAGGGTGTGCGGCACGGGCTTGCCGAACTGATCCACTACCCGACCAAACATGATAATTCGCTCGCCCTGGGGCAGCCCCTGGCTAGACTCTTGCCGAAAGTTTAGCAACAGGTCGTTGTCGTGAGGCCCCATACGCAGATGGCTGAAGTCCGGGCCGGTTAGTTCCGACACAGTCGGCTGCTGCATACTCACCAGTGCCTGCTGCGGCGAGCGCGCCACCGAAGTTTTGTACCCTGGGGCATAGGCAGGCGGATGCCAGTCCCGGTCGCGTGCTACAAAGCGTTTATTATCGTGGGTCATCACCCTTACCTCTCGTTTGTTAACATCACTCGCCTACTCACCCCAGCCAAGCTCTTTGGCTAGCGCGAAGGCGTGATTGGCCGCCGGTACGCCGCCGTAAATCGCCACGTGCATCAGTACCTGGCGCAACTCGGCCTCTGTCAGACCAATACGCTTGGCGGTTTTTAAGTGCAGCGCAAGCTCTTCACGGCCGAGCGCGGCTAGAATACCGGTGGTGATCATGCTGCGCTCGCGGTGGGTCAGGTCGTTGTTGCTCCACAGCTCGCCCCAGGCCAGGCGGGTAATCATCTGCTGGAAGGGCGCATCCAGGCTGTTGGCGTTGGCAGTGGAACGTTCAACGTGCTCTTCTCCCAGCACCTGCTTGCGGGTTTCCAGGCCGTTGGTGTAGGCCACGCCGTGATTGGCCACGTCGCCTAGATCAGCGGCGAGCACCGCGAGTAGCTTTTGCGCGAATAGCGCCGGGGCTTCCACCGGGGGCACGTGGCCCACGTCGGCAAAAATCTCAAGCGGCGCTCCATCGAGTTCAGTAGACAGCGCTTCCAGCGTCGCGGGCGGCGTAGCCATATCCTCACTGCCGCCGAACAACTGCACTTTGACGCGCTTGCCGGAGAGCTTACCGGTGAAGATATCTCGGCCAAGCATTTCGCACAGCTGGGCGTAGGACTCATCGTCACCACGGCCCATCTGAGTGCACCAGCCCGCTTTCAGCGCGGGACTTTCCTCAAACGCCGATGGGGCAAACCAGCGCGGCACGATTTCCTGGGACATCGTCGCCAGGCCTTCCTGGCGCACACGCCCTGCGCGGGTATTCCATAGATCCGGGTTACCGATCACTGCGCCAGTGTTGGTCAGCGTGGCGGAGAGCAGCCGATCACCATGCTCCGCAATCAGCTGCTGGCCAACCACGCCACCAATCGAGGTACCCGCGAAGTGAAAGCGCTGAGCACCCGCAAGCTTCACCAGGGCCAAGGCCTCTTCGGCCAAATCAGCAGGGGTAATCTGCTCACCGCTTACCGCCTGACTGGCGCCGTGGCCAGGTAGATCCCAGGTCAGCACCCGATAGCGTGAAAGCAGCGCGGGGATCACGTCGTCCCATACTGCCTGGCTCATGCCCAGGGGATGCGCCAGTACCACGAGTGGATTCACTTCCGCGCCGAGCAGCCGGTAGGCTACGCTGCGACCGTTGATGGTATGAAATGCCATGACTTTCTCCGTTAAACGCGTTCAATCAGTGTGGCGATACCCTGGCCGACACCTACGCACATGGTGCACAGCGCGTAGCGCTTGCCGCTTGCCTGCAACTGATGGGCGGCGGTGAGCAACAGGCGGGCGCCAGACATACCCAGCGGATGTCCCAGGGCGATCGCGCCACCGTTAGGGTTGACGCGGGGGTCATCATCTTTAAGGCCCAGGTCGCGCATACACGCCAGTGCCTGGGCGGCAAAGGCTTCGTTAAGTTCGATAATATCGATGTCATCGAGGCTTACGCCGGTGCGTTCAAGCAGCCGGTTGACGGCCGGAACGGGCCCGTAACCCATAATGCGCGGCTCGACGCCCGCCGTCGCCATGCCGATGATTTGGGCCATCGGGGTAAGGCCGTGCTGTTTTACCGCCGCTTCGCTTGCCACCAGCATGGCGGCGGCGCCATCGTTGACGCCCGAGGCGTTACCTGCCGTAACACTACCGCCATCGCGGAAGGGCGTGGGCAGGCCAGCGAGTTTCTCGAGCGTGGTTTCCCGCAGGTGCTCGTCCTGATCGAAGATCAGCGGTTCCTGCTTGCGGCGGGGAATCTCAATAGCGGTAATTTCCTGGGCGAAACGCCCGCCCTTTTGTGCCGCGGCGGCTTTCTGCTGGGAACGCAGGGCAAAGGCGTCCTGGTCTTCACGGGAAATGTTGAACTGCTCGGCGACGTTTTCAGCCGTCTCCGGCATGGACTCCACGCCGTAGGCTTTCTTCATCAGTGGGTTGATAAAGCGCCAGCCGATGGTGGTGTCTTCGATTTTTTGCCCACGGGCGAAGGCGCTGTCGGCTTTACCCATCACGTAGGGCGCGCGGGACATTGACTCCACGCCACCTGCCAGCGCCAGCGCCACCTCACCTGCTTTAATGGCACGAAACGCCGTGCCCACTGCGTCCATACCGGAGCCGCACAGGCGGTTCATGGTCGTGCCGGGTACCGAGGTGGGAATGCCCGCCAGCAGCGATGACATCCGCGCCACGTTGCGGTTATCTTCACCGGCCTGGTTGGCGCAGCCCATAAAGACTTCTTCAATCGCAGCGGGGTCGAGATCCGGCGCCTCCGCCAGCACGGCTTTAAAAATCGTCGCGGCGAAATCATCTGGGCGCACGCTGGCAAGGGTGCCACCAAAGCGGCCAACGGCGGTGCGGCGGGGATGACATAGATAGACGTCTTGCATAACAACATCGCTCATAAATAGATCCTTTATGCGTCCGCGTGAGCCCGCTCGGTGCGCGCTTTAAGCTCACGCAAAATCGTCAGCTCGTTTTCGCTGGGCTCTGGAGTGCTCTCAAGCTGTTCGGCGAAGCGAATCTCCCAGCCGGTCGCCTCAATCACGTCTTCGCGACTCACACCGGGGTGCAGTGACACCACTACCAGCTCTTTGCTGTCCGGGTCAGGCTTCATGACGCACAGGTCGGTGATTACCCGGGTCGGCCCTTTGCCGATATTGGGCACGTTGTCCCGCCCTTTGCCGTCGCGGCCAAAGCCAAGGGTGGTTACAAAGTCGACATCTTTCACAAAGGCGCGCTTGGAGTGTTTTAGGGTGATAAACACTTCACCGGCGTTAGTGGCAATTTCCGGCGCACCGCCGCCGCCCGGCAGGCGAACCTTGGGCGACTTATAATCGCCGATTAGCGTGGTGTTCAGGTTAGCAAAGCGGTCGATTTGCGCAGTGCCCAGAAAGCCCACGTCTACCTTTCCGCCCTGGAGCCAGTAGCGGAACATTTCCGGCACCGCGACTGTGGTCAGCGCTGATTCGCACAGCTCGCCATCGCCGATGGAAAGCGGCAGAATTTCGGGCTTGGTTTGTAGCGTGCCGGACTCGTAAATCAGCACCACCTCAGGCGCGTGAGTAAGCCGCGCCAGGTTGGCGGCTTCCGAGGGTAGCCCGATACCCACAAAGCAGGTCATGCCATTTTCCAGTGCCCGCGCCGCGGTCACCGACATCATTTCAGAAGAGCTATATTCCAGACTCATCAGGCTTGGCCTCCCGCTTTAAACACATTTTCATCGAGCCACTGGGTAAAGGTGTCGCGGTCACGGGCGATGGCATCCCACTCTTTGTAGAAACGGTTGCTTCGATCGTAATAGCCGTGGGTGTACGAGGGCAGCGCGCCTTTCTCGGCGACGGCAATGGCGCTGATGGCCCAACCAGGAATCACGCAGGCATTGGGGTGCGTGTTCAGGTCATCGACGATCTCTTCCACCGTGACGATGCTGTGCTTGGCCGCCAGAACCGCCTCTTTCTGCACGCCAACGATACCTTCCACCAGCACATTGCCCTGACGATCCGCCCGCTGGGCGTGAATGATCGAGACGTCCGGGCGCACCGACGGCACGGCGGCTAGGCGCTCACCAGTAAACGGGCATTCGATGAATTTTATTTGATCGTTGACGCTGGGCAGTTCGCTGCCGATGTAGCCGCGAAAAACTGCCAGCGGCAGACCGGCGGCACCCGCTTCAAAAGCGCAGGCCATGGCGGCGTGGCTGTGCTCGAGAATCTCGACCTTATGTGGCCAGCCTTTCTCTACCGCATCGCGCAGGCGGTGCAGCGAGCCCACGCCGGGGTTGCCTCCCCAGGAGAAGATCACCTTTTGGGCGCAGCCCGCGCCAATCAGTTGATCATAGATGATATCGGGGGTCATGCGGATCAGCGTCAGGTCGCGCTTTTTCTGACGGATCACTTCGTGACCCGCCGCAAACGGAATCAGGTGGGTAAAGCCTTCCATGGCCACGGTAGCGCCGTCTTCGACGTAGCGCGCTACCGCGTCATGCAAGCTGAGTAACTCGGCCATGTGGGGTGCCTCTTAGCTGGACGTTACTAACTTATCGGTATTTGTTCGTTAAACGAACATAGATTCTCTATACGAACAAGTTACTGTCGAACGCTAATCCGGTCAACTCTATCAGCGCTCGCCTGACGCCCTGGCGAACCACCCGCATACTTCACATCTGTAACTTAACGTATTGTTTTTCAATGCGCTTATTTCGCTTTTAGCCATTTTTTAGCGCGCATGACCTGAGCTGCGCTACTACCAAGGTATAATGCAGGGTCGCACGCTTTGCGCAGCGCATCGGTATCAACGCTGCCTTTTACATCGGAGTGGTCGGCAAGCACATCGGAATAGGGTCGTGCTTCTTGGCGAGCCGTTTCCGCAGCCGCCGCGCTCACGGCTTTCGCTTTATCCGCACCTAATTGGGGAGTAAGCAATCGCGCTACTGGCTCGGCCATAATGCCGCCGCCCGTGGCCGCCAGGTTGTGTTGCATGTTCGCGTGGTTCACCTCTAAACCTTCAAGCAGCACCGCCACTTGCTCCAATGCACCTTCTACCAGCAGAACACTCTCCGTAAGCGGCGCCCACTCTGCATGCCATTCGCCTAACCCGCGCTCATGGGGTTGGGCGGTGGCGTTTAGCAGCACGCTGGTATGGCCATGCACTTGCCGCGCCGCGCTGCGGATCAGGGCGCTGCGAACCGGGTTGCGCTTGTGAGGCATCGACGAGGATTCTCCCATCCCCGGAGCGGAAGGCTCCGCCACTTCGCCGACTTCGGTCTGGGTGAGCAGAGACACATCCAGGGCAATTTTATCGGCTGCCCCCGCCACGGCATCTAACGCCGTGCCGAGTGTATGAATAGGGTAACGGTCGGTATGCCAGGGGAGCACCGGCGCGGCCAGACCTAGCCGCTCGGCCAAGGCATCCATCCACTCAAGCCCGAGGGTATCCCAACCCGAGTGCACACCTACCGCACCACCAAACTGCACGGGTAGCTCAACGCTGCTCAAGCGGCGGCGCGCTTGCTCCAGGCCGACTGCCCAGTGAGCCACTTTCACCCCAAAGGTAATTGGCAGCGCCTGCTGCATTAAGGTGCGCCCCACCATGGGCGTGTCGATATGCGCATCCATCAGCGCCGTCGCAGCCGAGCGGCAGCGCAACAGCAGCTTATCCAGCGCCGCTAAACGTGGTTTAAGTAACAGCATCAGCGCGGAGTCGATGACGTCCTGGCTCGTTGCCCCCTGGTGCCAGTAACGCTTGATGTCATCGGCGAGCAACGCACGGCTCTGCTTGACGAAAGGAATCGCCACATTGCCACCGCTTGAGATGCCCTCGGCAATGTCGGCGACATTAAAGGTAGCGCTTTCCAGCTGGCTGCGTATTTTCTGGCTAACGCCATTTGGCACGGCGCCGCTAGCTTCCTGTACCTCTGCCAGAGCCAACTCGAAGGCCAGCATGGCGCGCACCATGGCATTATCGTCGCACGCGTCTATAGCATGCTGGCTCATGAACGGATGCTTTAAAAACACGGGGGGCATGGGCAGCGGGCCTCCTTTATAACGTTGCTCAGGATAAAATTGCACATATGTTCGTCATTCGAACTACACGCTAAATAGGCAGGCACCATCTTTCAAACACCACCTGACCAACAAACGTCAACGTGAAGTGGCTTTTACTCAAGATTTAGAAGGTTCCTCGTCGACACGTACGTAACGCAGCACCATGTCGGTAACATGATCTTCTAATTTTTGCTGATTCTCCGGCGCGGCTTGGTGCCAATCAAAAATCAGCGAAAAGGTGTGCTGGTTTGAGACATTGAAAAATGACAACGCGCTAATCAGCCAGTGCAGTTCCCGAGGATCCAAGCCTTCGCGAAAACAACCCTCCTCTACACCACGGATATAGACGTTGGTGAGTACATCAATTACCCCGGCATTGAGCGATTGAATCAACTCTGACTGCGCCAAAAAGCGGCCATGATGAATATTTTCGATCATTACCAGGCGAATAAAGTCAGGGTTTGTGGCGTGATGGCAGAAAGTAAACCGCACTAGTCGGCTAAGCGCCTCAAGCGGGGTTAGGTGGTCAAGATCTAGCTCGGCCTCTTGCAGGCGCACTTTCTGGTAGGCAGCTTCCAGGGTGTGCAGGTAGAGCGTCTCTTTATCATTAAAGTAGTAGTAAATCATGCGCTTAGAGGCGCGGGTTTTCTCTGCGATCTCATCGATCCGAGCCCCAGAGAGGCCTTTTTCCGAGAATTCGCGGGTAGCCACCGCAAGAATATCGGCGCGCACAGATTCGGGGTCATTTTTACGCCGACGCCGCGCGGCAGGAGGGCTGGCCTTGGTCGAAGGGACTGTCATAAAGCGTGCCTTTTATTGTCATGGTCGTCTTTTGTCTAGTATGCCACAGCTTGACTGAACGTACCATTTCGTACATTGTTCATTGGGACAGGATGAAACGGCCAAGCACGCCTTTACTTATGGCTTTTTCAAACCCATGACAACACCCCGATAAGAGGACAACAACAATGCCTTTAACCCCATTTACAAAAAAAGTATCCATTAAGCGCACGCTAACCGCTGCCGTCGCCGCCGCCACTCTCGCTACCGCGGCCAGTGCCTCTGCTCAAACGTTACGCTTTGCCCACGTTGACCCGGATGACTGGACCACCTCTAAAAAAGGCGCGGCCGGTCAGGTGTTCAAGAATCTGGTAGAAGCTGAAACCGATCTCACCGTGGAGCTTTACCCCGCTGGCTCACTGGGCGGTGAAACAGAGCTAATTGAAGGCGCCCAAGATGGCACCATCAGCATCGCCATGGTCTCCGGTGCCTACGCTAACTTCTGCGAAGCGGTTGCCGTCACCGATATCCCTTACACCTTCCCTTCAGCGCCGGTGGCCTGGGAAGTCATGGATGGTGAGTTTGGCACCGCGCTGGCCGAGCACTGCTTACAAGAGACGGGCCTGCGCACGTTGGCATACGGTGAAACGGGCTTTCGCCACTTCACTAACTCCGTGCGCCCGATCCACTCCCCGGAGGATATGGAAGGCCTGAAGTTCCGCGTGCAAACCATTCCGCTTTATTTGGAAATGGTAGAAGGACTTGGCGCTGAACCACAGGGTATCGCCTGGGGCGAGGTGCCAACGGCGCTCGCGACTGGCGTGGTCGATGGTCAAGAGAACCCCATCTCGGTGATCTACGGCAATAATTTCTACGAGTTTCAGGATTACCTCACATTAGATCGCCACGTTTACGGTGTGGATCATATCCTCATCAACGATGAGATATTCCAGTCGCTTAGCGAGGAACAACAAGCCGCGGTTAAACGCGCCGCTGTGGTCGCTGGCACCACCGGTCGTGCCGTTCAGCAATTCAACTCGGCGGAGGGCATCTCCAAACTGGCGGCAGAGGGCATGGAAATCACCCAGCCAACCGCTGAGCAAATGGAAGCTTTCCGCGAAGCCGCCCAACCGCCGGTTCAGGCGTACCTGACCGAAGAGCTTGGCGATGACGCGGAGTGGATTGAGCGTCTCTCTTCCGCTGTTGAAGAGGCTTCCGCGCGCTTCTAACTCCCGCCTGATCAAAGCGCTTTGCGAGTGGGCCACCTAAGGCCCACTCGCGACCCTGCGTGCCTGACTATCGATTGAAGGTGCTCTTATGTCTCCTCTTCTCGCCCGGATACACCGCGGCCTGATCCTGTTCAATGGCAGCTTGGCAGGGCTTGCCATGGTGCTGATTTTTCTGCTGGTCGCAGGCAACGCCTTTGCGCGCTACACCTTTGGCGGCTCCATAACCTGGGGAGAAGATACCGCCATTTATCTAATGATTTACGGCCTGATGTTTGGCATGTCCTGGGCGTACCTACAGGACAGACACATCGACTTTGACCTGATTCGACGCCTGCTACCGCCACGCTGGGTGCGCTGGCAGGCCGTTGCTGTCGACTTAATGGTACTGGTGATTGGCATCGGCTTAATGGTGTCGGCGGTTGAATTTATCGCCGCGCGTGGTGGGCGCACCTCATCAAGCACGGGTATGCCGATGTGGCTTTTTCAAGCCTCCATGCTGATTGGCGGTGGGCTGCTGAGCTTCTCTGCCATGGTGATGGGCGCACGTCGTTTGACCAAGCATGCCGATGAGGAGGCAACATCTTGATTTTTATATTGCTCTTAGCCCTCATCCTGCTTGGCGTACCGTTTGCCTTTGCCATACTCGGCACGCTCACGGTGCTGATGAGTACCGGCGACTTGCCCTACCACATCCGTATTGTTTCGCAGCAATTTTTCGGCGGCATGGAGTCCTTTCCGCTGCTGGCGATACCGCTGTTCATTCTGGCCGGCGAGCTGATGAACGAAGCGGGTATCACCCACCGGATTATTAACCTGGCTACCGCCATTGTGGGCCGCCTTAAGGCGGGGTTAGCCCACGTCAACATCTGGGCATCAGTGATTTTTGCCGGCCTTTCTGGCTCGGCGATTGCCGATACTTCGGCGCTGGGGCGGGTGTTCGTTCCAGCGATGGAGAAAGAAGGCTACCCGCGTGATTTTTCGGCCGCGCTTACCGCTGCCTCGTCGGTGATTGGCCCAATTATTCCGCCAAGTATCCCGGTGATTATCTACGCACTCACGGTTTCTGGGGTGTCAGTGCCGGGGCTCTTTTTGGCCGGTATCGTGCCCGGGCTATTGCTGGCGTTAGGGCTATCCATTTACGTCTATTTTTTTGCCGGTGACCTGGGTGCCACGCAGTCAAAACAGCAGTCGCGCCGCCACGCCCTCCTTCACGGCCTGCTACCCGCGCTCATGCCGGTGTTTGTGGTCGGTGCCATTCTCGCCGGTATCGTCACGCCCACCGAGGCGGCGGCCTTTGCCGTGGTGTACGCGTTGATTCTGGGCGTGGTGCTCTACCGTAATATCAAACTGGTGAATCTGCCCGGCATCTTCGCCCGGGCCATGCGCGATAGTGCGGTGATCATGGTCATCATGGGCGCTGTTGCCGCAGCCAACTGGGTACTAACGTTCGAGCGCGTGCCCAACATGCTCACCGAGTGGGCGCTGATGAGCATCGACACCCAGTGGACTTTCCTGATTGCCGTCATTCTCCTGCTACTGGTGGTGGGGCTGTTTTTGGAGGGCATCGCGGCCATTTTGGTACTGGTACCCATCCTTCACCCCATCGCCATGGCGCTGGGTATCGACCCACTGCACTTCGGCATCGTGGTGATCTTCAACCTGATGATGGGGCTGATCACACCGCCCATGGGGCTCTGCTTGTTTGTTGCCGACTCCGTCTCTGGCGTGGGGATGGGCCCCATTATCCGCCGAATTCTACCGATGCTCGCCGTGCAGTTTTTGATCCTGCTGCTGATTACCTTCGTGCCTGAGCTGGTCACCTTCCTGCCGCGCCTGGCGGGTTACTGATGTTAATCAATAAAAGGAGCGTAATGCCATGTACTCATCCATCGCCACGGTTTGCCTAAGCGGCTCGCTGGAAGAGAAGGTAGACGCCATTGCCCAGGCCGGCTTCGAGGGGCTTGAGCTGTTTGAAAACGACCTAACAGCGTTCACCGGCACGCCACGCGAGGCCGGTGAGCTGATCCGCTCCCGCGGGCTCAAACTGGTCACGCTTCAGCCATTTCGCGATTTTGAAGGCCTGCAGGGGCGCGCGCGGGAGCGGGCGTTCGACCGCGCCGAGCACAAGTTTGACCTGATGGAGGAGCTCGGCACCGATCTCCTTATGGCATGCAGTACCGTTCATCCCGATTCACTACCGGGATTAAGCCGCGCCGCCGATGACTATTATGAGCTCGGCGAGCGTGCCGCGCGGCGTAATCTGCGCGTGGCCTATGAGGCGCTGGCCTGGGGCCGCCATATTCACGACTACCGCGACAGCTGGGAAGTGGTGCGCCGCGCCGCGCATCCCAATGTTGGCCTGGTGTTGGATACCTTCCATATCTTCTCGCGCCAGACGGAGTTGGGCACCATCGGCCGCATTCCGGGGGATCGGATCTTCCTGGTACAGACCGCCGATGCACCGCGTCTATCCATGGATCACCTATCGTGGAGCCGCCACTACCGCTGCTTCCCCGGCCAGGGCGAGCTGCAGATGGATAGCTTCATGGCCATGCTGCAGGAGACCCGTTACGACGGCCCGCTCTCCCACGAGATCTTTAACGATGTTTTCCGTATGGGCCATAGCGACCAGACCGCCCGCGACGGTCTGCGCTCGTATAATTTGCTGCGCAGCATGCAGGGCGACAGCGGTATTCCCGCGCCGCAGCCGATTGAGTCGGTCGCCTTTCTGGAAATCGCCGTTGAGCCTGACGATTTAGCGTCACTACGCGAGTTGCTCAGCGCGCTGGGTATGGCCTGTGTGGGGCGCCACCACACGCTAAACGCCGAACGCTGGGCCGCGGGTGACGTTAATCTGGTGCTCAATACCGAGGCGAGTTTCACCGGCCGTGTACCGGGGCGCGACGCCACTGCTATCACTGCCATTGGCCTGCGCGTAGGCAACGCCTATGAAGCGTTCAAGCGGGCGGACAAGCTTGGCTACGATATCGTCGAGCCCGAAGAGGTCGACGCCAGCCACCGCATGAGTGCACTGCGCAACGTGGATGGCAGCCTCTCCTACATTATTGATGACTCACAGCTAAGCCGCACCTGGGATCGCGAGTTCACTGTCGATGTACAGCCCATTCCCCAGGGGTCGCTGGTGGATATCGACCATATCAGCGTGGCGCTCTCCTACCACGACTACCTCTCGCTGATGCTGCAGTACCGCGCTATTTTCCAGTTGGAGCCAACGCCCTCCTTCGATGTCACCGATCCCCGCGGGCTGATCCAAAGCCAAGTGCTGCAGAACTACAACGGTCGCTTCCGCCTGGCGCTTAACGCCAGCGCCTCGCCGGATACCGCCAGCAATCGTTTTGTGCGCCAGTACGGCGGCTCAGGAATCCACCATGTTGCCCTGCGCACAAACTCCATGCGCGACACCAGTGCAGCACTGCAGCAAGCAGGCACACCGGTACTGCCAATTCCCGGCAACTACTACCGCGACCTGGCCGCGCGCTTTGACCTGCCGGCACAAACTCTGCAATGGATGCAAGAGCACCACATCCTCTTTGACCAGGACAGCGACGGCGACTTCCATCAGCTGTATACCCAACCCGGGCGCCAGGCGTTTTTCTTTGAGCTGGTACAGCGTGAGGGTTACCAAGGGCTGGGCGCACCGAATGCCTTTGTGCGCGTGACCGCGCAGCAGCGCCTCGAAGCGGAAATTGATGGTATTGCTCAAGAAACACCAAACCACGACTCGGGAGGGAGCCAAGCATGATCAAACTCGGACTGGTAGGGGAAGGCATTGCCAAATCGCAATCTCCGGATTTGCACGAACGCCTGGGTGCCTCGTTGGGCGAGCCGGTACGCTACGATTTAGTCGATAGCCGGGGCGTGGCGGATTTTGACTTTCCCAGCGCCATACAAAGGCTACGTGCCGAAGGCTACCGGGGCACCAACGTTACGTTCCCCTTTAAGGAAAAAGCCGCGAAGCTGGCCGATATCCGCGGCGAAGGCGTTCGCCGGGTGGGCACCGCCAACACGCTGCTGTTTGACGCTGACGGTCTGCGCGCTGAAAACACCGATTACACCGGTTTTATCAGCGCCTATCGCCACTCTTTCGGCAGCCAGCCCGCGGGTGATGTGTTACTGATTGGCGCCGGGGGCGTGGGTCGCGCGGTGGCGTGTGCTTTGGGTGAGCTCGCAGTCAGTTGCGTCCACATTCTCGAACACGATATCACGCGGGCAAAAAACCTCAGCCGCGACCTCAACGCCATGGGTATTACCGCACAATCCATCACAGCGGAGCAGGCGCAACAAGAACTGCCTAATTGGCAAGGCGTGGTCAACTGCTCGCCCATTGGTCATATCAACCACCCCGGCTGCCCCATCGATACCGCCGGGCTGGGCGCCCAACATTGGGTGTTTGACGCAGTGTACATCCCCGCCCATACCGAACTTTTAAATGCCGCTTATCAGGCCGGTGCCAAAACGCTCTCCGGCGTTGATCTCTTCGTGTTCCAGGGCGTGGATGCATTTCGCTTTTTCACCGCTGGTCACATCGCTTCTGAACAGATTGATCCGCATGTGATACCGCTGCGTACTCACTATGTCGAACAGCTTGTCTCGCCACGGGCGCCCAGCGTGTCATGACGTCTCTGCAAAATAGCGTACAATTATTCGCTATTCGAATATCACCGTTTACCATTATGCGCTAAAGAGGCTGACATGCTCGCGATTCTGGCGATTACCGCGCCCATCTTTCTGCTGATCGGCATTGGCTATGGGGCGCGGTGGAGCGGCATAATCTCACGCGAGCAACTGCAGGGTGTCGGCGTATTTGTATTGTACTGCGCGCTGCCGGCCTTGGTGATCCGCGCGTTAACCCAGCAGCCTCTGGAAGAGATTTTTAGACTCAACTACCTGATCGCTTACGGCTTGGGCTCCATCGTCGTTTTCAGCGCAGGTTTGTTTCTTTGTTTGCGGCTACAGCGCCAGCCGCTTAACGCCAGTGCCATGCACGCGCTGGGCATGGCCGCGGCCAATAGCGGTTTCGTTGGCTACCCTGTTGCGGCCATGGTCATCGGCTCTCCCGCCGCGGTGCTTTTGGCTCTCAATATGCTGATTGAAAATCTTCTTATTATTCCGGCGACGCTGATTCTTGCTGAAATGGGCAACCAACATGGTTCCAGCCTATGGCAAACCGTTCGCCAAACAGTGCTTAGCCTGGCCAAAAATCCGGTATTAATTGGGCTATCGGTGGGGATATTGATCGCATTAACAGGGCTCACCGTTCCCGGCCCTATCGATCAAGTCATCAATATGCTCGCCGAAGCAGCGGGGCCTGCGGCGCTGTTTGTGATTGGCGGGTCGCTCTTTGGCCTGCACGTTAAGGGGATGGTGCGCGATGTGGGCCAAATTGTGGTCGGCAAGCTTATCCTTCATCCTCTGGCGATCTTGGTGGCGTTTCTGCTGATCCCCAATATCGACCCAGTTTACTTTGCCGGCGCGCTGCTGTTCGCTGCCGCGCCGATGATCAGCATTTACCCACTGTTCGGCCAGCGCTATGGCTTAGGCGGTGTCAGCGCCACCGCCATGCTGGTGGCGACAGTGGCGTCCTTCTTTACGCTCAGCCTGATTATCTGGTGGATGACGCTAGCAGGCTTGCTAACCATGTAGCGCGTCAATGCTTAGTCGGCGGATTTTAGAATAGAATCTAGCGCCGCTTGATAGCCCTGCGTGCCAAGACCTGCAATGACCCCATCGGCACGCAGCGAGACATAGGAGTGATGCCGAAAGCTTTCACGCTTATGGACATTTGAAATGTGCACCTCAATAACCTTACCTTCAAAGGCATTGAGCGCATCCAGGATAGCGATAGACGTGTGGGTATAGGCAGCGGGGTTCATAATGATGGCCAGCGTTCCATCGAGACGCGCCGCATGAATCGCGTCAATCAGTTCGCCCTCGTGATTACTCTGAAAACAGCTTATATCCCAGCCCGCCATTACCGCTGTCTCGCGCAAAGCGTTGTTAATATCGTCAAGCGTCTCATACCCGTACACATCGGGCTGGCGTACCCCTAAAAGGTTTAGGTTGGGACCATGGAGTACCGTTACTTTTGGCTGACTCATTGATTAATATCCTTTCTTAGCGCTAGGCCATCATCGTAGATAAGCTCATACAATCATTATAACTTGTTATTAATACTACGTTATCAGCGGGTGACTTCCAAAAACGCTCATTTGTTCGTTATTCGAACAACGTGTTATATTGCGTTTTTTAATCACCCTCAAAATGGCCTATCGACCCCATGGACGCAATGGTTCAGGAAGACAAACTTGATCCCGATGACCGCGATTTTGTCACCGCGCTTGCCAGCGGCTTGGACGTCATTCTGGCGTTTGATGATGCGCACCCGCGAATGACATTAAGCGAAGTGGCCTCGCGAACCGGCATGAATCGCGCCAAAGCGCGACGTTTTTTGCTGACGCTGCACTCATTGGGCTACGTACGCAAACAGCAGCGCTACTTTGAGCTCGCGCCCCGCGTGCTGCAACTTGGCTATGCCTTTTTGTCGGCCAACAACTACCGCAGCGTCATTCAACAATACTTGGAAGATATTACCCAGGAGAGCGGTGAGTCCTCTTCACTTGCCGTACTGGATGGCGATGACATCACCTACGTGGCCCGCTCTGCCGCCCCCCACCGGCTGATGGGCATTACCCTATCAGTGGGCACACGGCTGCCCGCCGCGCACACCTCCATGGGGCGTGTGCTGCTCGCTCAGCTTCCCGAGGCCAAGCTCGACGCCTATCTGGAACGGATTACGCTGACTCGCTACACCGACAAAACCATTACCCACAAAGACGACCTTAAGAAGTGCATTGGCAAGGTTCGTCAGCAAGGCTACGCAATTGCCGACCAGGAACTTGATCCGGGTCTGCGTTCATTGGCGGTACCGGCGTTTGATGCTAACGACAAGCTATTAGGCGCCATCAACATCAGTACCAATGCCGCCCGGGTCGACCTTGAGGCCCTGATGGAACGACACTTGCCGCTGCTGTTGGAAAAAGCCCGGCTAATTCGCACCACCATTACCAGTTAACTGCGCCAGCGCCCGCTGAAGTGATGCCTGCTGGCGCTTGGCGTAAAGCGCAATTTCGTCAATCACCGGCACGCCAAGCGCCTGTTCGAACTGCTGCTGATTGGCATCTCGAGCGTAGCCATTATGACCTTTGTCGCCCAGGTTTGACTGGAAAATGCCCGCTGCACTAACCGGTAAAAAGTCTTCGTAAATCATCGGCGTGACCGTCAGCATGCCCTGCTCAAATAAGCGTTCCACGTCATCTGCATCGACGGGCCCGGCTACATGGGCGCCTGGTACCGCGTGGTAGTGGAAAAACGCCAACCCCTCACGCCGCAGGGTGGCTTCGTCATCCGGAAAATCCTCAAACACCGCCGACAAGTGGGCCTGATGGGCATCGTTTTCCGCCACCGCTGCATTTTTTGCCTCGCCTAGCAAACGATCATACAGCGTCCGCCCGGCGTGGGTCAGGGCAATGCCACGCTGCTCTATTTCACCAAAACGTGCGGTGTGATATCCCTGGGCCGCGTCAGCAAACGAAATGGGCTCTTCCAGTGCCTTGAAACTGGTTTGACGCAGCAGGAGTGGGCAGCGCCGCCGGGGCGGCCCTTCAATGATAGCTTTCGGGTCAATGCCCACTTGCGGCATGCGCCGTTGCACCTCGTCGATATCCAGGGTGCGCGGCGTCAGATGGTTGATATGTGGCCCCTTGAAGCACACTACATCGGCAATTAAGCGATGTTCTTGCTGCAAGCGCTCGTAGGTGGCTAGATCCACGGTGGCTTGTTCATGCCAACGGAAGGTTTCCAGCGCTTGATCGACAAACTGCTCTGCCTGTTCAGCGTTCAGCCCGCCTTGGCGCTCAAAGCATTCAATCAGCGCAACGGCCTGCGGGGTGACAATACGGCGCGCATCAAGAATTTCGCTGGCCTGCTGACGCAGTTCAGGATTGTCAATCAGCTCCAGGCGCAGCAAGGAGGTGAAGACTCGAAAGGGATTGCGCGAAAGCGCCGCGTCGTCGACCGGGCGAAACGCCGTGGAATGAACCGGCACCCCCGCCGCGGCTAAATCGTAGTAACCCACGGGCTGCATGCCCATGACCGCAAACATACGCCGCAGCATGGCAAGCTCATCAGCCGTGCCGACGCGAATCGCACCGTGACGCTCCACATCGAGGCGGGCTAACTCGTTATTCGCCGCGAGGCTGCCACGCAGCGTCGGATCTGCCGCCAGCACATCCGTATTCACCGACGCAACCAACGACAGTAGGGCGCTGTATTGGGGCACTTCCTGCTGGTACATGGCCGACATGGCGTTGGAAAACTGATCGCGAATGTCGTCGCTGCTGACGTGCACTGCACTCATCATGCGCTCCTTGGGAAGAATAAGAACTTGGTAAGATAGTAGCGCGACTGTTAAACCGACAATTGCATATTTTCCGCCCATAGCTTCATCAAAATGCCATTGGGTAGACAGCAAACACCCTGATAAGTCGTTGGCGACGTTCGCCACACGACTGTTACATTAGCAGCCTCGTTTCTTAAGGTAGACGCCTCATCATGACGTGCCCGCTCTATATCGGCTTGCCCATGTGGTCCAACCAGGATTGGTTGGGCACGCTCTATCCGCGTCATGCCAAGACCGAGTTGCTCAGCGATTACGCCGCGGTGTTTTCCAGTGTCGAGGGCAATACCACTTTTTACAGCGGTGCGCCCAAGCCGGAGACGGTAGCTGCCTGGGCGCGCCAAGCACCCGCGCATTTTCGTTTTTGCTTCAAACTACCCGCCAGCGTTACCCACGACCAGCGCCTGACACGCCTGGAAGACGCCTGGGCGTTTTTAGCAGCCCTCGCCCCGCTTCACGATCGGCTAGGCCCCACGATGGTTCAGTTACCCCGCGATTTTGGCCCCGATGAATTGCCGCAGTTGGAAGCCCTGCTCGCCAGTTGGCCCGCGCATTTAGCCTGTGCAGTTGAAGTGCGCCACCCTGTATTTTTCCACAAGGGCGCCGCTGAGAAAGCGCTTAACCAATTGTTGATAACTTATCGGGCGAACCGCGTCATGCTTGATGTGCGCCCGCTGTTTTCAACCTCAGCCAATGGCTATCCGAACCTTGCTCATGCCCAGCAAGAAAAGCCGAAACTCCCATTACACGTGCTTTCAACAGCGAAACATCCTGTGATTCGCTTTATTGGCCATGTTGACAAAACCATTAACGTTAACTACTTCAATGCCTGGAAAGCTCGCCTAAGCCTGTGGATAAATCAGGGGAAAACCCCTTTCTTATTTGTGCATACTGCAGATAACCGCGAGTCGCCCGAGCTTGCCCGCAGGCTGTATAACGATGTCCACGACATCACCCCACTCCCCCCGCTTGTCCCCTTTGCCGGTGAAAAGCAGAGCCAACTATTTTAACCCACCTTTTTAGGGTGGCTGACTGGCATGCACGGCACTGATCGGATAAATTGCGCGTACTTTCGAAAAAGACGCTGGCAATCTGCTGCTTACCTATGTTTTTTTCGAATAGCTTCGAATAGCGGTGCAACGCGCCGACAACGACTTATTACAATCAATTAATTAACAGGTGATGTATGGCAAAACTTGCGCATGCGCAGTGGTCATCCAAAATGGCCTTTGTGCTGGCAGCCGCTGGCTCTGCGGTTGGTTTAGGCAATATTTGGCGCTTCTCTTATTTGGTCGGAGAAAGCGGTGGGGCGGCTTTCGTGCTGGTCTATCTTGCCTGCGTGGCATTGGTTGGCGTGCCCATTTTGCTCTCTGAGTGGCTGATTGGCCGACGCGGGCAGAAAAACCCCATCGATAGTATGCGAGAGCTGGCCAAGCAAAGTGGAAAGTCCCAGGGATGGGCGTTGGTCGGTATTAGTGGCGTACTCGCCGGTTTCTTGATTTTGTCTTTCTACAGCGTGATTGGCGGCTGGTCGCTCAACTACACGCTAAGTTCGGTGATGGGCACCTTTAGCGGCCAAGATGCTGACAGCGTCAGCGAGATCTTTAGCGGTATGCTGGCAAGCCCCGGCACACTGCTGCTGTGGCACAGCGCCTTTATGCTGTTGGTGATTGGCATCGTCGCCCGCGGCGTGACCAAGGGGCTGGAAAGTGCCGTGCGTTCGCTGATGCCCGCACTGGTCATTTTAATGCTGATTTTGGTGGGCTACGGGATGACCACCGGCCACTTCGGCGAAGCACTAGAATTTATGTTCAGCCCCGACTGGAGCGCGCTGGATGGCGGCGTGGTGCTGGCAGCCATGGGTCAAGCGTTCTTCACCCTATCGCTGGGAATGGGCATTATGATGGCCTACGGCTCATATCTCGGCGAAGACGTGAACCTGCTGAGCACAGCGCGCACCGTTATCATTATTGATACCGCCATTGCGCTACTGGCCGGTTTGGCGATTTTCCCCATTGTGTTTGCCAATGGCTTAAGCGCCGGCGAAGGCCCAGGCCTGATTTTCGTCACGCTGCCTATCGCGTTCGGTAACATGTCCGGTGGCGTGATATTGGGACTGATGTTCTTCCTGCTGCTAACCTTTGCCGCGCTGACTTCGGCGATTTCGTTGCTTGAGCCCACCGTTGAGATGCTGGAAGAGCGCACGCCGCTGTCGCGTATCACTGCAACGCTGGTAAGCGGCATTGCCATATGGCTGTTAGGCGTGGCTGCCCTGCTGTCGTTTAACCTTTGGTCAGACGTGTTGTTCTTCGGGCTGAATATCTTCAACTTGCTGGATACGTTCACCGCGAAGATTCTACTGCCGCTGACCGGTCTTGGTGCGGTCGTTTTTGTCGCGTGGTGCCTGGAGCGTAAGGGCGTCGAGCAAGAATTGGCCTTATCCGCGACGGGAATGAACGTATGGAACATCGTCGCACGCTTTATCGCACCGATTGGCGTGATTGCCGTGTTCCTGGCGGGCATCCTTTAATCACTGGTTGTCTATGCCCTGCAGTGGCAGGGCGTAGCCGCTTGACCTTAATAACCTGATCTTAGACTTTAGTGCAGTTCGCTCTCTTGCCGTTCATCTTCGTCCGGCAAGGGGGCGATCTCCCGCGATAGCTGTTGAAATTCCCGATGCAGCTCTATCCCCCGCCGTGCGCGCAGGTTACGTTGCGCGGCACTACGACGGCGCTCAGCGTGTTCGTCCACTTCCATACTCATGAAAATATCGAGCAATTCGCTCTTAACCGAGGTGATTCGTTCGACGTTTCGCATGATCGACGTTCCTCCAGGTGAATATGCCTTCGTCCACCTACATCGGTGACGACTGTTAGATGATGCAGTGCGGCACTTCATTTCTTACTATAACCTACTTGACAAAATGATGACCAATTCGAAAAAAATCGTCTAACGCCGTGTCAACCTAACGTGGGCCAGTGCGTTGCTTGCCCATTTAGTGCGTCACTCAGGCATACTAGGCGCACGCTTAGCACATAACGCTGCGCCCGCTTGATTTAAAGGAGCTACACGTGAGTCGCGCCCTGTTTGATGAAATGAGACGCCGCATGGAGCACTTTCGACGCTCCGAGCAGAAAGTGGCACGGTTTGTACTGCGCAATCCGGAAGAAGTGATTCATATGCGGATCGTTGACCTCGCCACCGAGGCGAAGGTCAGCGAGCCCACCGTGGTGCGATTCTGCCGCGCGCTGGGCTGCAACGGTTTCCAGGATTTTAAATTGCAGCTGGCGCAAATGCTGGCCACCGGCAGCCAGTTTGCCCAATTCTCGATGAACGATAGCGACTCGGTCGCCGAGTTCTCCCACAGCATTTTCGATTCGACGGTGGGCACGCTGCTCTCGGTACGCGACCGCCTGGACAACGACGCCCTGGGGCGTGCGGTGAATGCCCTGGCGATGGCCAATCGCGTGGAGTTTTACGGCTTTGGCGCCTCTGGCGCCGTGGCGTTTGACGCCCAGCACAAGTTTTTCCGGCTGCAGATTTCCACCTCGGCCTATGCCGACCCCCACATGCAGAACATGTCGGCAGTGACGCTCAAGGAAGGCGATGTGGTGGTGGCCATTTCGCAAACCGGACGCACCAAGGCGCTGGTGGCGAGCGTGCGATTGGCGCGGGAAGCGGGGGCGACGGTGATTGGTCTTTGCCCCAGTGACTCGCCGCTGGCCGAAGAAGTCACGCTGCCGCTCTACATCGACGTGCACGAAGACACCGAAATCTACACGCCGATGAGTTCGCGCATCGCGCATCTGGTATTGGTCGACGTGCTGGCGGTGGGCGTGGCCAAAACCCGCGGTCCCAAGCTGGCAGAGCAGCTCAAATCGGTGAAGAAGAGCCTTAACTCGCTGCGCTTTCCGGAAGACTCGTGAACGCCGAGTTATCGCCTCGGCTGTGCTAAACTGGTCGCCCATTTTTCGACCCGGCAGCGGCTTACATGGACGACGTCACGGCGATACTTGATCAGCTTAACGCTGACCAGCGCGAAGCGGTCAGCGCCTCCCAAGGCAACCTATTGGTACTCGCGGGCGCGGGCTCAGGTAAAACCCGCGTGCTGGTGCACCGTATTGCCTGGCTAATGCAAGCGGAGGGGCTGTCGCCCTACGCGTTGCTCGCAGTGACCTTTACCAATAAAGCCGCGCGCGAAATGCGCACTCGTTTGGAGGCGTTGCTAGGTCTGTCGTTGCGCCATGTCTGGGTGGGTACCTTCCACTCGATTTCCCATCGGCTGCTGCGCACCCACTGGCAGGATGCGCGGCTGCCGCAACACTTTCAGATCATTGATGCCGACGACCAACTGCGGCTGGTGAAACGCCTGCTGAAAGACTATTCCATCGACGACGAACGTTTTCCGCCGCGTCAGGTTCAAGGGTTCATTTCCGGCTGCAAAGAAGAAGGCCTGCGCCCTCACCAGGTTAACGTGGACGGCGATGCCTACCTGGGCCAAATGGTCGAGCTCTACGAACGCTATCAGCTGACCTGCGAGCGCGGCGGGTTGGTCGATTTCGGCGAGCTATTGCTTAGAAGCCTCGAACTACTGCGTGATAACCCGGCGCTACTGGCCCACTATCGCGAGCGATTCGGCCACTTACTGGTCGACGAGTTTCAGGACACCAATACGCTTCAGTATGCGTGGCTAAAACTGATCACAGGCATGCAAACGCCCATGACGGTCGTCGGCGATGACGATCAGTCGATCTATGGCTGGCGCGGCGCCAAAGTGGAGAACATTCGCCGCTTTGAGCAGGAATTTCCCCAGACCCACACCGTGCGCCTTGAGCAAAACTACCGCTCGACCAGCGCCATCCTCGACGCCGCCAACGCGCTTATCAGCCACAACAGTGAACGCATGGGCAAACAGCTATGGACAGAGGGCAGCGAAGGCGAACCCATCTCGATATACGCTGGCTTTAACGATATCGAAGAAGCCCGTTTCATCGTCGACACCATCAAAGAAAAAGTCGATGAGGGGCTGAACCGACGCGATATGGCGATTCTCTACCGCTCCAATGCACAATCGCGGTTGCTGGAAGAGACGCTGATACGCCAGGGGATGCCCTACCGCATCTACGGTGGCCACCGCTTCTACGAACGGCTGGAAATTAAAAATGCCCTGGCGTACCTGCGTCTGCTGCTCAATCGCGACGACGACGCCTCCCTGGAACGGGTAATTAACGTGCCCACCCGGGGCATTGGCACCCGCACGGTGGAAATCGTCCGCCTGCGTGCACGCGAGCAGAACATCCCACTATGGCAAGCATTGCACGACGCGATGCAAGACGGCACCTTGAAAGGCCGTGCGGGCAATGCCGTTCAGGCATTTGCCAACCTGATCGAGCAGTTGGATAACGACGCCGCCGGTTTGCCTCTACACGAGATCATCGACCACGTGACCGACCACACGGGTCTGATTGAGCACCACAAAAGCGAACGCGGCGAAAAAGGCCAAGCGCGAGTGGAAAACCTCGAAGAACTGGTCAACGCCGCACGGGCGTTTACCCACGGCGATGCTTTTGAAACGCCGGAAGCCGGCGAAGGCATGGCCGCGCTGGAGGCGTTTTTATCCGAAGCGGCCCTCAATGCCGGTGACCACGAGGCCGAAGAGTTTGAAGATAGCGTGCAGCTGATGACGCTGCACTCGGCGAAGGGCCTGGAATTCCCGGTGGTGTTTATCGCCGGCGTAGAGGAGGGGCTGTTCCCCCACAAGATGTCGCTGGAGGAGCCTGGACGGCTCGAGGAAGAGCGCCGACTCTGTTATGTGGGCGTTACCCGCGCAATGCAAAAACTCTACTTAACCCATGCTGAAACGCGCCGCCTGCACGGCAAAGAGGTGTTTCCACGACCTTCTCGCTTTATACGCGAATTACCGCCGCACCTGCTCGAAGAAGTCCGCCTGCGCGGGCATATTTCACGCCCGGTGACCGCTTCGCGCACTTCGTTTGCCCAGCAAAGCGTCGAGAGCGACGGCGACCTTCCTAGCCTGCACGTCGGCCAGGGGGTAGAGCATCCAGTATTCGGTGAAGGCATTATTCTTAACGCGGAAGGCGAAGGTGCCCGCGCCCGCGTGCAGGTCAGCTTTGAAGGCGAAGGCGTTAAATGGCTGGTGTTAGGGTTTGCTAAGCTAACGCCGCTGTAAATCACTCACGAATCGTCGCACACGCGTCATTACTCGCGCATCCATGCGCCATCCAGAGGGCCTTATGAAACAACGCTTAAAACGCCTATTTCCTGAAGTGTGTAACGGCTGGTCGGAACTTAGCGGCTACCATCGTTTTGAACGCATTATCTCGCTGGTACTGGCGCTGGCCATCGGCGGCGCTGTGCTGGTCGCCATGTACTACCTGGTGATTCACGTGGTGCAGCTGTTGTTTATTGAGAGTCGCGACCCCTTCGACTACCGCGTGTTTCAAGCCCTGTTCGACATGATTCTCACCGTGTTGATTGCCATGGAATTCAACAACTCCATCATCCGCACGATGACCAGCGGCAAAGGCTTTATCCACGTCGAAATCGTGGTGCTGATTGCCATTATGGCGTTGGTGCGCAAGTTTATGGTGCTGGACATGGAAACCATCGACCCCTGGCAAATTGCCTCACTGGCCGCTGCGGGGCTGGCCTTGGGGGGTACCTATTGGCTGGTTCGCCATGCCAACCGTATGAAAGACGCAAGCGACGATTAATCAGCAAGCTTGCGAGTAAAATTCGCATTCACGCATACTAATACGCTTACTCAGCGCCCTAGGCGCCTAATAACAACAGCCTGCTTACTTTTGGAGTCTTGCTCACTATGCAACGCCGTCACTTCCTCAAAACCGCCAGTCTTGGCGTCGCAGGGGCCGCTGCCGCCCCCTTTGTTGCCACATCGACTGCGCGCGCCAACGAAACCTACACCTGGGATATGGTCACGTCCTGGCCGAAAAACTTCCCCGCCTTAGGCACCGGTGCCAATGATTTTGCACGCCGGGTCGAGCAGCTTTCCAACGGGCGCATGAAGATCCGCGTTCACGGGGCAGGTGAGCTGGTACCTGCCCTTGAAGTGTTCGATGCCGTCGCCGCTGGCACCGCCGAAATGGGCCACTCGGCGTCCTATTACTGGCGCGGAAAAGTCGCCGCCTCACAGTTTTTCACTGCTGTGCCCTTTGGCATGACCACCACCGAAATGAACGCCTGGCTTTACTACGGTGGCGGTCAGACGCTATGGGATGAGATTTACGCTCAGCACAATCTGAAACCCTTTGCGGTCGGCAATACCGGGCCTCAAATGGCGGGCTGGTTCAAGAAAGAGATTAACTCGCTGGAGGATATGCAAGGGCTGAAACTGCGCCTGCCGGGCCTCGCCGGTGAAGCGATGAACAGCATCGGCGTGAGCACCGTCAACATGCCGGGATCAGAGATATTCACCTCGCTACAAACTGGCGTGCTGGATGCCGCCGACTGGGTGGGCCCCTATAACGACCTGGCATTTGGGCTTCATCAGGTGGCGGATTACTATTACACCTCGGTGTGGAACGAGCCCTCGGCCGTGCTGGAAGGCACCATCAACCTGGATGCGTGGAACGCGCTGCCTGAAGATCTTCAAGCGGTCATCACCGAAGCCGCTCGCGCCTCGAACCTGGCCATGTATAGCGAGTTTGCCTTCCGTAATGCCCAGGCCCTTGAAGCCCTGGTTGACGAACATGGCGTTAAGTTGCGCACCTTCCCGGAAGACGTCATGACGGCACTTTACCAAAGCTCTCAGGACGCCATTCAACGCCAGGTAGACGACGACGAGGAATCACGCCGCGTGTACGAGTCCTACGCGGCGTTCCAAAAGATCGTCCGTCCGTTCAGCGATGTAGGCGAATACGCGTACCTGAAAAGCCGTGACAACGTAGGCGCCTAAGCCACCCAAGCGGCAACATGAAACACGCATAAAGGACGCTTAAACAAGCGTCCTTTATCGTTTAGGCTTGACCATGCACGGCGCGAATCCGGCCGTTGTCATCCAGCGCCACCATCACAAAACGCGCTTCGGTGACTTTTTGATGCTCGTCCGAATGCCGCTCGTGGGGGGCGCGTACCCATACTTCTACGTCGATCGTCATTGAGCTATGCCCCACTTCCTGTAGCTGGGTGTACACACTGACCACCGAGCCGACTCGCACCGGGCTTAAAAAATCCATCGCCTCGATGGCAACGGTCGCGGTACGCCCACCTGCCTCACGCCCAGCCGCCAGCTCGACCGCTTGATCCATCTGGTTAATCAGCCAGCCGCCGGAAATATCGCCGTAAACATTGGTATCCTGGCGCGAGGCCAATAATTTTAGGGTGAGTTGTCCTTGGGGAGCGGGGACGTCATCCAAATCAGTATCCAACAATGTCATGTGTCGGTCGCTTTGTCGGTTTATTATTGTGAAAATCAGGCCGCCATCGAGGGCGCACCGTGCTGCGTCGCAATACGCGAGTAGTTAATCACAAGAGAGTTTACGATTGAATAGTAACGGTTTCGCTTTACGCATTAAATATCGTACCGCCTTGGGGTTGCTATGGCTGTTTTGCAGCTTGCCCCTTACCGGCTGGGCGCAAACCTCGGGGCCTTCAGCAAGCGGCACCCTTGGCTCTGTCGGCTCAGACACCATGGCCGGGTTGATGCTGCGTTGGGGAGAAGCACTCACTACCCGGCACCCGGATATCAGCCTTCAATTCCAAGCCAGCGGCTCCGCCAGCGCGCCCCCTGCGCTACTCGCCGGAACCACCCGCATCGGCCCTATGTCGCGGCGCATGACCGACGAGGAACGCAATGCCTTTGTCGAGCGCTACGGTTACCCGCCGTTAGAACTGCGCGTTGCACGCGATGCCTTGGTAGTCATTGTACATCGCCATAATCCGCTGCCCGCGATCTCCCTTAAAGATGTCGATGCGATTTTTTCAAGCACGCGGGCCTGTGGTGGCGACCATCCGATAGCGCGCTGGGAAACACTGGTGGAGGATGATACGGGGCCGAGGGGTCGAATCGCGTTGCATAGCCGTAATATGGCGTCTGGCACCTACGGTCTGTTTCGTCAGCGCATGCTGTGCGACGGCGAATTTCGGCCCGATGTCAGTAAACATATGGGCGCATCGGCGGTGGTCGCAGCGGTCGGCGAGTCATATGCGGCAATGGGCTACTCCGGATATAATCATTTAACGCCTTCGGTAAGGGCACTGCCGCTATCTACCCAGCAGGGTAACGCGGTGATGCCTAGCGAGACCACGATTCAAAACGGTGACTATCCGCTCTCGCGCTACCTATATGTCTATATCAACTTACCGCCCGGCGAGACACTCCCTGCCGCCGAACAGGCGTTTCTGAATATGGTGATTTCCGCTGAAGGACAGCAGATTACCCGCGCGGCAGGCTTTGTTCCCTTGCCCTTAAGCACCTTGGAAGCCCAGCGGACATGGTAGGTAGAATGTCATTTAACTGTCATAAAGGTGACGTAACGTAAAGAGGCCTTATGCAATCCCACTTGCTGATCTTATCACTGACTTGTCCATGATCGTCACATGACCCGCAACCGGCTCACTTCTCAGCCGTTTCGCCACCTACAAGACCGCATCGCTACCGGATTAATTACCGCCGGTGGTATGGGTGTGCTATTGGCAGTGTTGGGCATTGGGGTGTTCCTGGTATGGGAAGCGATGCCATTGTTACTTAGCGGCAACACTAACGCGCTCACCAGGCTATCACCGCTGGCGTGGGGTACGTTGAAAGCGGCACTAATGGCGCTGCTATTTGCGCTGCCACTGGCGCTAGGGGCGGCGTTTTACTCGGGTTTTTTCATGTCTCGTCAGTTGCACAGCCGCATTAAGCCGACGCTGGAAATGATGGAAGCGATTCCCGGCGTGGTCATCGGTTTTATCGCCGGCTTGATTTTTGCCCCGTGGGTCGAGCGCCATCTGGCCAGCACCCTAGTACTCCTAATTTGGCTGCCACTCAGTATGGGCCTCGCAGGCTTACTCTGGCACCTGGCGAGTCGCCGTTGGCAGCGCCGGCTGCCGCTTTCATGGGCAGCCCTGTGGCTCATACCCTGGCTAATCGCCATGTTCATGGTGGCGCTCTGGTTAACGCCGTTGGTAGAACAGGCCTGGTGGGGTGGCGACCTTCGTCAACGGCTTTATCTGTGGTTTGGTCTCGATTATGTCACGCGCAATGCGCTGATTGTCGGCCTGGCGATGGGCTTCGCCGTTATTCCCAGCATTTACTCGCTGGCAGAAGATGCCCTCACCGAGGTGCCTCGCTCGCTCATGGAAGGTGCTCAGGCGCTAGGCGCCAGTCGCTGGCAAGCCGCTATGAAAGTGGCCCTGCCCGCGGCTTGGCCGGGTTTGTTTTCGGCGACCATGATCGGCGCGGGTAGAGCGGTTGGGGAAACCATGATTGTGTTGCTGGCCAGCAGCAATACGGCGCTGCTAAGTGCCAGCCCCTTTGAGGGCATGCGCACGATGGCAGCCGCCATCGCCATTGAACTGCCCGAAGCTTCCGCCGGTGGGACACCATATCGCATGCTAGTGTTAGCGGCGTTGGTGCTGTTTCTGTTCACTTTTTTAGTTAACACCCTGGCGGAAGTTGTCCGTCAACGGCTGCGGCGTCGCTACCACCGCATAGGGGGAGCCTCGTGAAGCGACTAAAAAGCGCCCTCCGGCAAGGTGTTTGGCCCTGGCTATGTGCGGGCAGTGTCGCACTCTCGCTGCTAATGCTAGGGGCATTGCTGGCGCTGCTGCTGACCCGTGGATTAGGGCATTTCTGGCCAGCAACATTAGACGAGGTCACGCTGGCCAATGGCGATATTGTGGCCGGTGAAGCCGTGCGCGAGTTGCCGCTTCCCGATCAAGCAGGCAACGAACGCCTCTATTTCATCGGCAACCGCGACATCGACGACGTCCGTTGGCGCTGGGTAGCACTGGACAGCATTGCCCAACGCACACAGCCGGCGACTTTACTTCGTTTGGAACGGCGCACCTGGGGCGACTTTATTGGCTACCTGGAAGCCGTCGACGTTAACGGGCAGCGTATTACTGGCCAAGACGCCTGGCAGCAGGTAAAGCAAGCACTACGCTTACCAACACTTCAACGCGCCCAGTATCAACTCACGCTGCGCACTCCCCAGGGGCAAACGCTGCGCCAGTCATTGGCCACCGTGCTCAGCGCTGAAGCGCCCAACGCCATGAGCGTAGGGCAAAAAGTCCAAACGTGGGGAAACGGTATTTGGCAATTTTTAAGCCAAGGCCCGCGTGCGGCCAATACCCAGGGCGGTGTATGGCCGGCTATCTTTGGCACCATGCTGATGGTTATTTTGATGTCCGTCATGGTGACGCCGTTTGGCGTGTTAGCCGCCATCTATCTCAATGAGATCGCCCATCAGGGGCCCCTCACCCGCTTAGTGCGCATCGGCGTTCACAACCTGGCCGGGGTGCCCTCGATTGTCTATGGGGTATTCGGCTTAGGCGTGTTTGTTTACGGTATTGGCGGCTCGCTGGACGAATGGTTTTTCGACGAGGCGTTGCCTTCGCCTACCTTTGGTACCGGCGGCTTGCTGTGGGCCTCGTTAACCCTCGCCCTACTGACACTACCGGTCGTCATCGTGGCGACCGAAGAGGGACTGGCGCGCATCCCCGAAGCGCAACGAGAAGGCGCGGTAGCGCTGGGTGCCACGCGGCTTGAAATGATCACTCGGGTGGTGCTGCCCATGACTATGCCGGCCATGTTGACGGGCGTCATTTTAGCCGTGGCGCGGGCGGCGGGGGAAGTGGCCCCGCTGATGTTGGTGGGCGTTGCCAAACTGGCGCCGCAGATGCCGCTAGACGGTGAATTTCCCTATTTACATTTGGAACGCAAGTTTATGCACCTCGGTTATCATCTGTTTGATACCGCTTTTCACGGCGAGGATGTGCAGGCCGCTATCCCATTAGTGTATGCCACCGCCTTATTGTTAGTGCTGCTTGTGTTGGTGCTTAACCTAACTGCCATATTACTGCGTCATCATCTACGTCGTCAGCGAGGAAGCGAATGCTAGCATCTCGACACGTCGATCAGACAACTCAGGCACCCGCAACGCATTTTCCGGCGGATCAGTGCTGCCTGAACATTGAGCAGTTCAACCTCGCCTATGCGGGGAAATTGGCGTTGCAGGCGTTAACCCTGCAGGTGCCACGCCATCGGGTGACAGCCTTTATTGGGCCATCGGGCTGTGGTAAGTCGACGTTGTTGAGGGCGATCAACCGCTTGCACGATCTGAATGGATCGGTCACCCACAGCGGTAGCATTTCGCTGGAGGGCCACAATATTCACGACCCGGGGATAAACGTGACAGAGCTACGGCGTCGGGTGGGCATGGTATTCCAAACCCCCAACCCCTTTCCGATGTCGATCTACGACAATGTTGCCTTTGGCCTGCGCCTGCAGAAGCGCCTCGCCAAGCGCCAGCGTGATGACATTATCGAATGGGCATTAACGTCGGCGGCTCTATGGGATGAAGTCAAAGACGACTTGCATCGCTCCGCTTGGCGATTGTCCGGTGGGCAACAGCAGCGTTTAGTGATTGCTCGCACCTTGGCGGTTCAACCCGATGTGTTGCTGCTCGACGAACCGGCATCGGCGCTTGATCCGATTTCTACGCTTAAGATCGAAGAGTTGATTCGTAACCTCAAATCTCAGCTAACGTTAGTGTTAGTGACCCACAATATGCAGCAGGCGGCGCGAGTGTCCGATTACACCGCCTTTTTACAGGAGGGTGAACTTGTGGAGTACGGTCCCACCGACCACGTGTTCACTAACCCCCGTTTACAACGCACCGAAAACTACATAACCGGCCGCATGGCTTAGGTTGAAGCAACCCCGTTAGGAGGGCGACATGGACATTACCAGTGATTCCCACAGCCAACATATCTCGCGCCAATTCAACCAAGAGCTGGAAGAGCTCAAAACCCATTTAATGGCGATGGGTGGCATGGTCGAAAAACAGGTGCAGGACGCCATCGCCGCGTTAATGGAAAGCGACTCCCGGCTGGCCGAGAAGGTTCGCGATGGCGACGCCCAGGTGAACGATTTACAGCTACAAATCGATGACGAATGCACCCGCATTTTTGCCCGTCGCCAACCGGCCGCCTCGGATTTGCGCTTGGTGCTGGCGGTAATCCGCGCCACCTCTGATTTAGAGCGGATTGGCGATGAAGCCAGCAAGATTGCCCGTAACGCCCTGAGCTTAAGCGAAAGCAGCAATTCCGTGCGCGGGCTTGTCGAGGTGCGTCATATCAGTGAGCACGTGCGCAAAATGCTGCGCGACTCGCTGACCGCGTTCGCTCGCTTTGATACCGAACTGGCCATGCAGGTCATCCGTGAAGATGAATTTGTCGACGGTGAATACGGCAGCGCTATGCGCTCGCTGGTGACCTTTATGATGGAAGATTCGCGCTCGATTACCTCAGTGCTCAGCGTCATGTGGATACTGCGTGCCCTAGAGCGTGTGGGGGATCATGCCAATAACCTCGCAGAACACGTGGTTTACCTCGTCAAAGGGCTGGATATTCGCCATACCGATCCCAACACCCTGGATCAGCAGGCAGTGCCGAAAAAGTCTTGACCTATCCCTCGATTCCTCATGCAATACGCCCTGGCTGCGCGGCAGCCAGGGCATTGTAATCAACGAGGAGTCTCCCCTTTTCATGCTAGACGCGGTCACTGCAATCAGCCGAGGTACACGCTGTGTTTATGGGCCTGGGCTGAGACGCTATATTTTTCTGCCCATCCTGGTCAACATGCTTGTCTACGGCGCGATGCTTCACATCGTGCTGGAGCGCTTTTCAGGCTGGCTAGCCAGTTGGATGAGCGCCGTGCCTAGCTGGCTGGAATGGCTTTCCTGGCTGATTTGGCCGGTGTTTTTTATCTGTTTGCTGGTGGTGATTTTTTTCACCTTTACGCTGGTAACGCACTTTATCGCCGCGCCGTTTTACGGCTTTTTGGCCGCCAAAGTGGAACGTCAAGTCATCGGCCGAGAGCCGCTGGATGAGCGCGGGTTAGCCAAGACGGCGGTGGATGCGCTAGGACGCGAGTTGGTCAAACTGGGGTATATCCTGCCGCGCATGGCGCTGCTATTTGTGCTGGGCTGGATCCCAGGGCTTAACCTCGTTGCACCGCTGCTGTGGGCGTTGTTTTCCGCCTGGGTGATGGCTATCACCTACTTGGATTACCCCATGGACAACAACAAGGTATCGTTCCGCGATATGCGCTATCGCTTATCCGCTCGATGGTGGCAGAGTTTTAGCTTCGGCGGCCTGGTCACACTGCTGACCTGGATCCCGCTGGCCAACTTGTTTTTGATCCCCGGTGCCGTAGCCGGTGCCGTGCTGATGTGGGATTACCACTACCGCAATGCCCCAGTTCTTAGCCGCTAGCAAAAACAAGACCCCGCCGGGGCGGGGTCTTCGACAGTGATCATTATCAGGCGATGGAGCTTACCAGCTTCCTTTCCTTTTGCGGGATTCCAACCTTGGACGTTACCCTAACTGGCCGTGTGACCGCCTGTTTGATTCATCCTTTGAATCTTCAATCATCCCTGTTAATACAGCACATCCTTGCCCTGCATCGTTTTACTTTCTAAGCGTAGTTACTTTTCTTCGTTCCGTAAAGAAAAGTATCAACAGTTTTCTACATTTTACAATGTGAAGTGACTGCCTTACATTTAAAAGAGCAGACTTTGTGCCAGCTACCCACTTGAAAGCATATTATGCTTTAATAACAAAGAGTTGAGTTTTAAGCGCGAGGCGTCCGTCAAACCTGAGGGTGACATTAGGGCACGCTTAAAGTGAGTCGAAATGGCACATGTGACGTGCTTATCCAGCAGCGTGGATTCTCACACCGATGAAGCATTGCGCGGCAGAGCTGCGGGAAGATGGATACGTGTCGCAGGGAACACGCAGCGGAACAGTGCCCCTTCTCCCGGGTGGGAGCTTATTTGTAACTGGGCGTCGTGGCGTAACAGCACGTGCTTGACGATGGCAAGCCCCAGTCCGGTGCCTCCCGTCGCGGTACTGCGGCCTTTATCCACACGATAAAAACGCTCGGTTAGGCGGGGAATATGTACGGGATCGATACCCTCCCCGTCGTCACTCACTTCAATACAGGCTCCTTGGCCGAAAGCTTTCCAGCGCAGCGTGATGGCACTGCCTGCGGGCGTATAACGCACCGCATTAAAGACGAGATTGGATACGGCACTACGAACCTCCTGCTCGCTTCCCACCAGCTGTGCCGCGTAATCGCCTTCGATGGTGAGCGCATGCTGATGACCGGAAAGCGCCCGTGCATCGGCTGCAACACTGTTGAGCAACGCCGTGACATCGAGGGGCTCATGATCCTTCCCGCCCTGGTCAATTTCCAATCGCGATAGTAGCAATAGGTCGTTCACCAGATTTTGCATCCGCTGGGTCTGAGCCTGCATCTGCCCGATGCTGCGGCCCAAGCGTGGAGGAAGCTGCTCGGCCATTTCGCTGTAGGTTTCAAGATAGCCTGATAGCACGGTTAACGGCGTGCGCAACTCATGGGATACGTTGGCGACAAAATCACGGCGCATCTGCTCAAGCTGATGCAGTCGCGTGATATCGCGAGCCATCACCAAGCGCTCGTCGTCGCCGTAAAGGGTAATCTGGTACTGCAAGATACGCCGCTCGTCGATGGGAGATGTCAGGGTGAGCGGCTCGCTGTAATCACGGCCGTTGAAGTAACTAATAAACTGCGGGTCACGCAGCAGGTTAGTAATGTGTTGGCCACGGTCGTGGGCGGTTTGCAGTCCCAGCATATTGCTGGCGGCGCTATTCCACCATTCCAGATCGCCGTGGCGATCCAGCATCACTATGCTGTCGCGCATGGCTTCCGAGGATTCCTGAATACGGGCCAGGGTAGTCCGCAGGCGACTTTGGGTAATTTGCTGACTTTTCTGATAGCGGTAAAGGCGATCAAACAGCTCGCCCCACAGGCCACTTGCAGTGGGCGGCTCGCCTTGCGGACGTAGCGTCAACCAAAGATACGCGGCACGCAGTTGGCGCAGGTGAAAGACCAAACAAACGGCAAAGCCACCGGCTAACCCCAGGCCCGGCACCCCCACTAACCAACCTAAGCACGTGCCAAGTAACGCCCATCCCAGCAGGCGCCACAACTCACGGCTCCACAAACGCAAGGTTACACCCGCGCGGAGAAGCGGTAGCCTGTACCGCGTACCGTTTGAATTAAGTTTTGATGCGCGTCGCCCAAGGCTTTCCGTAGCCGACGTATGTGAACATCAACGGTGCGCTCTTCCACGTACACATTGCCTCCCCACACCTGGTCGAGTAACTGACTGCGCGTGTAAGCCCTTTCCTGGTGGGTCATAAAAAATTGTAGCAAGCGATATTCGGTTGGCCCCATGTCCAGCGCTTTACCGTCAGCGCTGACCCGGTGGCTCACCGGATCAAGCAGCAGCCCGTTGATTTCAATTGGGTCTTCGACACCGTGCGGTGTGGAGCGGCGGAGTACAGCTTTTAGCCGAGCCACCAGCTCTCGGGGCGAAAACGGTTTGGTAATGTAGTCGTCGGCACCTGCTTCAAGCCCTTGAATTTTATTATCTTCTTCACTTTTGGCGGTGAGCATGATAATTGGCAGTTCGGCGGTGGTTTCTTCTCGCTTGAGACGCCGTGCCAGCTCAATGCCGCTGGTACCGGGCATCATCCAATCGAGCAATAGCAGGTCGGGCTGGTGATCGACCACCATCGCATGGGCGTCCTGGGCATTATCCGCTTCAAGTACATTATAGTCAGCCATTTCCAGCGCCACCGCGATCATCTCGCGAATCGGTGCCTCGTCATCGACAATTAAAACGGTCTTGGCGGTCATTCCAGTGCCTCACGGTGTTCGATAGAAAAAATCCAGTGACTGGTCTATGACGATCACACCATGACTTGATGACAATTTTATGACATAGCCAGGGATTCGCCAGCAATGGGCCACCAACTCAGTGCGATGCCGGCAAACACCAATAGCCCCGACCAGTGATTATTCAAAAACGCCTGAAAACAAGGATCCCGCTCGCGGTGACGAATCAAGCGCTGCTGGTGGACAAACGTGGCCGCCATACCCGCCAAACCCAACCAGAAAAAACCGCCCAAGCCAACGCGTAAGCCAACCCAGGCCAAAAGCGCCAACGTAGCCAGTTGCAGTAGCCCAATCACCAGCCGATCAGCATTGCCCAGTAGTACCGCCGTCGATTTAATACCAATTTTAATGTCATCGTCGCGATCCACCATGGCGTACTGGGTGTCATAAGCCACGGTCCACAGCACATTGGCGCTAAACAGCAACCAAGCCTCCACCGGCACATACCCCAAGATAGCCCCGAAGGCCATGGGAATCGCCCAGGAGAACGCCGCGCCCAGCACGGCTTGGGGGAGGTGGGTATAACGTTTCATAAACGGGTAGATAAACGCCAGTATCACACCGCCCACCGACAACAGTACGGTAAACCAATTGGTTAACAGCACCAGCATAAACGCTGCGGCCACCAGTACGATAAACAGCAGTTGGGCCTCGGTGTCGCTGATTCGGCCGGTGGCCAATGGGCGATGTTTTGTGCGCTTCACATGACCGTCAAGGTGTCGGTCAGCATAGTCGTTCACCACACACCCCGCCGCGCGCATAACGTATACCCCGGCGATAAAAATCAGCAGCACGTTACGCCCCGGAACGCCCTCGGCGGCAATCCATAATGCCCAGAGCGTTGGCCACATCAGCAGCCAAGTGCCAATCGGCCGATCCAAGCGCATCAGCCGTATAAAATCCATAACGCGACCAACCCCCGTTGGCCGCAATAGAGAACGATCCATGCTTACCTCACCCATCCAAGAAACGCAGCGCTAGCCTAGCGCGAAGGCAGCGCAAGATCATCCACCATGGTTGATAAAAAGTATTCCTGTACCAGCAGCGATAACCCCGCGTGCTGAAACACCGAACGCCGCCCCCAGCAGCTACCAATACCTGCCTCCCTTGTCGGGTACGCGAACCTAGGCGCATGGCGAGTGGCGTAGAGCGGGCCGCGCACCAAATCCGGCTGACGAAACAGCCAACTGCCCAATGACCGTTCGCCTAAACGATCCAGGCACTGGCCCTTTAATGACGCCAGCGGGGCCAGCGAGCGCGCCACCACCCAGGGTGACTCGCCCACACACAAAGCCACTTCGCGCCGCCAAGCATAGCGTCGGGCGGCAATGCCCAGCGCCTGGGCTTCGTGCGGTTCAGGCAGCGCCACCCCCTGGCGCAATAAGCGCACGTGGAAAGGCCGGTGACCACTAGCTGCCACAATACGCGCGGTCAATGAATCGGTCGATGCGACCCACTGCCACCACGGCGCACTCATAGCAGGGCGCAGCGCTTTCACGGGACGCCAACAGGGAAAGTCATCGGCTGACCAAACAGAGCGACGCGACACCAGCGCCTCCTAGGTAATTAAACGATGCATTAGTGTAACATGTGGCGCTGTAAAGGCTTTTGTCCCATCGACCTTTGGGTGACTGTATGCCCTCATCACACGCTGAGCTCATCATTGTCGGCACTGGCATGGCGGGCATTGGCCTTGCTCGTGCGCTACGCCGCCAGGGAGATACGCGCTCTCTGCTATTGGTCAGCGCCGACAGTGGCGACGACTACAGCAAACCGCTGCTATCTACCGGCTTTGCCAAGCGCCTGCCTCCGGAGCGACTCGCCCAACGCAACGCCGCTGAGCTCGAAACAACGCTTAACGCTCGGGTAATAGCCCACACCCGCGTGGGCCAGCTTGACGTGGATAACCGTTCGCTACGGCTGGAAGACGGTCATACGCTTGACTACGACCGTTTGGTGCTCGCCACGGGGGCCAAACCGCATGTGCCGATGGCGATACCCGACTCGCTAAAAGCGCGCTGCTTTACCATTAACGACCTTGACGACTATCGCCGTTTTCATCGCGCCTTGGGGTCAATGCCTGCCCGTGTGGCGGTGATCGGCGCGGGGCTAGTGGGTTGCGAGTTTGCCAATGACCTGCACGCGGGGGGCCACGCCGTCACCGTTATCGCGCCTGACACCACACCACTATCCCGCTTGTTACCGGATCCGCTAGGCCGCGCGCTAGGTGAAGCGTTCCTTGACGCGGGCATTCGCCTTGCGCTGGGTCGCACGCTCAATACCATGGCGTTGAACGATGACGATAGTGTGACGCTTACGCTGGATAACGAGGACTCGCTCAACGCCGATATCATTTTAATGGCGACCGGCTTGGCCCCGCGTACCGCGCTGGCCGAAGCCGCGGGGCTTGACGTCTCGACCAGCGGTATTCAGGTGGATCGGCAGTTACGCACCTCGCATCCAGACATCGACGCTCTGGGCGATGTGGCCTGCGTCGACGGCGTCAACGCAATGTACGTACAGCCCCTTCAAGCCAGTGCTCAGGCCCTTGCCACGACCCTGGCGGGCACGCCCACGCCGGTGCGGTTCGGTGCTTGGCCGGTCATCGTCAAAACGCCGTTGCTCCCGGTGGTCGCCTACCCGCCGCTTAACCCTCCCGAGCGCTGGCGAATCGAAGGCGAAGGCGGAGATATGACGGCGATCGCTGAAGATAGGGACGGACGTTTGATTGGTTTCGCATTGACAGGCGGCTGCGTGAGAAGGAAAGTGGAGCTTTCCAGAGCAGCCCCTGCGCTGCTAGGCTAAATCCCGCGGCGCTGACGGCTTGTCTAAATCTCTGGCTCAGCCTTAAGTGACGTTACCAACAACACGACAGTGTATCTTGCACGATTATTAAACAAGGGGAGTTTCCTTATGCGTAAACCTGAACTTGCAGCCGCCATTGCTGAAAATGCCGACCTGTCCAAAGACAAAGCGGGACAAGTACTCAACGTCATTCTTGATGAAATTACCAACAGCGTGTCCAAAGGCGAAGACGTCGCCCTGATTGGCTTTGGCACCTTCACCGTTCGTGAACGTGCCGCCCGTACCGGTAAAAACCCGCAAACCGGTGAGCCGCTGCAGATTCCGGCCAGCAAGAACGTGGCATTTAAGCCGGGTAAAGCGCTTAAGGATGCCGTCTCGTAATGAAGCTCAAACTGACGCTGTGGCTACTGGGCTTATTGCTCAAACGAGCCCTGCGCCGCAAGCCGCAATTTCGGGAACAACTCGAACGGATGCGCGGCCTGAACTGGGGCATTGCCACAGAAGATTTGAGCATTGCCCGCCATTACCGGATGTCGCCGACAAGCATCACATCGGGTAAGGGGTTGCCTGTCGATCTGGATCTTGAGCTGCGTTTTCGCGATGATGAGGCGGCACTACGCATCCTCAAAAAGCCAACGCAGCAAGCCTTTCTCGACGGTATGATTAACGGCGAAGTTCGCCTGGTAGGCGACTCCGCCGATATGAACAAGCTGCAGAAACTGCTCAAGTATTTGTAGTGGATGGCCCCGACAGCCAGGTTGACGCTTGAGGGGCCAACCTAAACCACGCCAACTATCGATATCCCCCTGCCTGACGCCTGTATTTAATGGCGCCTGCCGTTATCAAGTGGGCCGCCGTTGAAGACAACCGGTATGCCAACCCTCTATACTAAGGTCACGACTAAAGTCTAATAATGACGATCAACAAGAGACCTTATGCCCATTTCATTGCCACTGCGACGTCTTTGGACGCTAGATAAATTCGCCTATAGCCTGCGCGTATTTATCGCGTTTAGTGGCGCGCTGTTGGTGAGTATTACGCTGAGCGATGTGGCGCTGGTCATCCCGCTTTTTCTCGGCATTATCGCCAGCGCCCTGTCGGAAACCGACGACAGCTGGGAGGGTCGCTTTCAGGCGCTGCTGGTGACGCTTGTGTGCTTTGCCTCGGCGTCGTTTATCGTGCAGTGGTTGTTCCCCTGGCCGTGGCTGTTTGCCCTTGGGCTGGGGCTTTCGGCTTTTACGCTGATTATGCTCGGCGCTGTCGGCCAACGCTACGCCACAATTGCCTCGGGCACGCTGATTCTATCGATCTACTCGATGATCAACATCGAACAGCACGGCGGAGTAGACGAAGACGTGGCGGCACGCCAGTTGCTGCTGTTGGCGGGGGCTGCCTGGTACGGCGCCATTTCCGTGGTGTGGTGCGCACTGTTTTCGCGCCAGCCGGTCAAACAGAGCATGGCGCGGGTGTATAAGGCGCTGGGTGAATTTCTGATTTTGAAATCGGCGCTGTTTGAGCCGGTTCGCGGCGTGGATGTGGAAGCCCGCCGCGTGGCGCTGGCACGCCAAAACGGCAAAGTAGTCGGCGCGCTTAACCAGGCCAAGGAGATGATTTTCCGTCGCTTAGAAGGCCAGCGGGGCGACCGTAAGCTCAACCGTTATCTACGCATCTACTTTATCGCCCAAGATATCCACGAGCGGGCAAGCTCAACCCACTACCCGTATAGCGCCTTAACCGATGCCTTTTTTCATCATGATGTGCTGTTCCGCTGCCAGCGGCTGTTGGATCAGCAAGGCCGCGCCTGCCGCCAGTTAGCCAAGTCACTGCTGCTGAATCGCCCGTTTGGCCACGAACAAAGCGAACAGGCGCTGGTCGATTTACGCGCCTCGATTGATAACCTGCGTGACCGAGGCAAGCCCGAGTGGCGACCGCTCATACGCCCGCTTAATGCCCTGGCCGACAACCTGACCACGCTGGAATCCCAGATCGCCAGTGCCCATACCCCGGACGCGACCGACGATCGCCGGGATAGCGACTTGTTTGACCGCTCTCCGTCAAGTTTGCTCGAAGCGTGGAAACGGGTACGCATGAACCTTAATCTGGGCTCGCCCACATTTCGCCACGCGGTGCGGCTTTCCATTGCATTGATGACGGGCTATGGACTCATGCAGTGGATCGACCCCGAGCAGGGCTTTTGGATTCTGCTCACGACGCTGTTTGTCTGCCGGCCTAACTTTGCCACCACTCGGCGGTTTCTCTCCCAACGGATTATCGGCACGATACTCGGCTTGGTAGTCGGCTGGGCGTCGATCAGTTTATTTCCCCACCCGCTGGTGCAGAGCATGATCGCCGTGGCCGCCGGAGTGTCGTTTTTTGCCAACCGTGAAAAACACTACGTGCTGGCCACCGCCTCCATTACCCTGCTGGTCTTGTGCAGCTTTAACCAGGTGGGCGATGGATTCGATCTTATTTGGCCACGGTTATTCGATACGCTAATTGGCGCGTTCATTGCCGGCCTAGCGGTATTCTTTATTTTGCCCGACTGGCAAGGGCGGAAGCTCAACCGCGAGGCAGCCCATGTGTTGACCAACCATCGCCGCTATCTGGAAGAAATCATCCACCAGTACGAAGAAGGCAAGCAGGACGATTTGGCTTACCGCCTGGCCCGCCGCAATGCGCATAACGCCGACGCCGCGCTGTCCACCATGCTGACCAATATGCTTCACGAACCGGGGCATTACCGTAAACAGGATGCCGATAACGGGCTGCGCTTTTTGGTGCTCTCCAACACCTTATTAAGCCACCTTTCCGCACTGGGCGCTCACCGCCACCAGTTGGCAGACGATGAGGACGACACCGCGCTGGTGCCGGCTGCCAAGCGCATGTGCGAGCTGCTCGACCAGTTGGCCGAGCGGCTATATAAACGCCAGTCGATTGCGCCACTAGCTGATCAGGCCGAGGCGCTGTTAACCCAGTTAGATGAGCAGGGGGCAGCCGCCACGGAGGATAAAACCATCACTCGTTACCGGCCGATTCAAAGCCAGCTACGCCTGATCGCCAACCAGTTAGCACCGCTGAGCGAGGCCGCCGGTCGACTCACGAACAGCGAGCCAGACACCAAATCGCAACCCGCTAGCGCTTAACGGACCTAAACCTGCCCATAGCGCCCGGCGGCTTCGCCCAGCCAGCGGCGTACCAGCACGGCGGTGATGTCCTTATGGCTCTGTAGCGCCTGGGCCAGGGCGGTGACCTGATCCAGCAGGTCGGCATCGCGTTCCAGGTCGGCGATTTTCATTTGCGCAAGGCCGGTTTGGCGAGTGCCTAACACTTCACCGGGCCCACGAATTTCCAGGTCTTTTTCGGCGATGCGGAAGCCATCGGTGGTTTCGCGCATCACGCTTAAGCGCTCCCGTGAGCTTTTCGACAGCGGCGGGTGATACAGCAGTACGCAGAAACTCTCCGTGCTGCCTCGCCCCACGCGCCCGCGCAGCTGATGCAGCTGGGAAAGCCCTAAACGCTCGGGGTTTTCGATAATCATCAGGCTGGCGTTGGGCACGTCGACACCCACTTCAATCACCGTGGTGGCGACTAGTAAATCCAACTCGCCGTCTTTAAAGGCGGCCATCACCTCGGCTTTCTCGCTGGCTTTCATGCGTCCATGCACCAAGCCAATCGCGAGCTCCGGCAACGTCTCGGTTAGTTCGTCGCGGGTCACTTCTGCCGCTTGGCACTGAAGCACTTCGGACTCTTCAATCAGCGTGCAGACCCAGTAGGCTTGGCGCCCCTCGCTGCAGGCACTGCGAATACGCTCGACCACCTCGGGGCGGCGTTCGTCGGCAACCACCACGGTTTTCACTGGCGTGCGCCCTGGGGGCAGTTCATCAATCACCGAGACATCCAGATCCGCATAAGCGCTCATCGCCAGCGTGCGGGGAATCGGCGTGGCCGTCATGATCAGTTGATGTGGCGTTAAGCCGCCCGCTTCGCCTTTTTCGCGCAGTGCCAAGCGCTGGTGAACACCAAAGCGGTGTTGTTCGTCGATAATCGCCAGCCCCAGGCATTGGAAATGCACATCGTCCTGAAACAGCGCGTGGGTGCCCACGACCATCCGCGCGCGACCGTCAGCAATCGCTGCCTTGGCATCCAGCCGCGCTTTGCCTTTGAGCTTCCCGGCTAGCCAGGCCACCTCGATGCCCAGTGGCTCAAACCAAGCTTTAAATGCCCGGTAATGCTGCTCGGCGAGGATCTCGGTGGGCGCCATGATCGCCGCCTGGCAGTTGCCAGCCAGCGCCGAAAGCGCGGCCATAGCAGCGACCACGGTTTTCCCCGACCCGACATCGCCCTGTATCAGCCGTAGCATGGGCGCAGGGCGGGCAAGATCCAGCGCAATTTCTTCAAGCACCCGGCCCTGGGCACCGGTCAACGCAAACGGCAATTGGGCTAAAAAGCGCGCTTGAAGGTTGCGCCCGGACGGTAACTCGGGGGCGCCATCGGCCTGAATACGCAAGCGCACTTCACGCAGGCTTAGCTGGTGAGCCAACAGCTCTTCCAGCGCTAAGCGACGCGTGGCGGGGTGGTGGCCGTGGGTCAGCTGCTCTAAATCCACGTCCGGCGGCGGCTGGTGGAGAAGCTGCAAGCTGGCATGCAGCCCCGGTAACTGAAAACGCTGGCGCAACGCTTCGGGAATAACGTCCGGCAACCCCTCAGGTTCGTTTTCAAGTAGCTCCAAGGCCTGTTGGGTTAGGGCCCGCAAACGCGTTTGGTGTAGCCCCTCGGTGGTGGGGTAAATCGGCGTGAAGTACTCTTCCACCGGCGTGTCGCTGCCGCCGCTTAGTCGGTACTCGGGATGATAAATCTCCAGCCCCGTGGCGCCAGCCCGCGCCTCGCCAAACGCGCGAACAATGGCACCAGGGCGCAGCTGTTGTTGCTGGGCAGGGGAAAAATGAAAAAAGCGCAGGCTCAAAATACCGCTGTTATCCCGCAGCCGCACCAGCAGGCTGCGCCGCCGCCCCTTGACCACGTCGCAGGCGGTGACTTCGCCTTCGATAACTGCCTCGGCGCCTGCGCGAAGCTCGCTGATGGGCGTTAGCCGCGTTCGGTCTTGGTAGCGCAGTGGCAAGTGGAACAGCAGGTCGCTTACCTGCTCAATCGCTAAGCGGGCTAGCTTCAACGCCAGCGCTTCGCCAACGCCTTTGAGCTCAGTCACCGGTGCCGAAAGCATGCTCATGAAACAGCGGTCGCCGCCTTGGCTGGCCGATGGCACTGATTGATCGCATTCACTAGGGCATCGATCGCTTTAGGGCGAGGGAAACTGGCCCGCCAGGCGATGGCTACCGTCCGCGAGGGGGCTGGCCCGACAAAGGGGCGGCTGATCAGCATGGCATTTTCATACTGATCCATGCCCAGCGCTGACTGCGGCAACACCGTAATGCCCAGTTTTGAGGCCACCATGTGGCGAATCGTTTCCAGCGACCCCCCTTCGGCAATTAACGTATTATTGGGGTTGTTCAGCTTTTGCATGATCGCCGGGCAAGCTTCTAACAGTTGATCGCGGAAGCAGTGGCCCTCGCCGAGGAGCAATAACCGCTCTTCGAGTAGTTCTTCTTTATGGATCGCGTCCCGCTCTTTCCAACGGTGATTGGCCGGCACCAGGATCTCAAAGGTCTCGTCGTAAATCGGTTTGGTGACAACGTCAGTTTCGGTGAACGGCAGTGCCACGATAATCACATCCAACTCACCGCTGCGCAGTTTGGTACGCAGCGTACCGGTCAACCCTTCTTCGATATAGAGGGGCATTTGCGGCGCGGCCTTGGCCAGTTCGGGAATCAGATGCGGAAACAAGTAAGGGCCGATAGTGTAAATGGCCCCGATGCGCAGCGGATTGGCGAGCTGATCTTTCCCGGCGCTGGCCATATCGAAAATTAAACTGCTCTGCTCTAGGACGCGCTGGGCTTGCGCGATGATCTTCTCGCCTAACGGGGTGACTTGAACCGTCGCCTTGGAGCGTTCGAACAACGGCGTTTCAAGCTCATCCTCAAGCTTTTTGACGGCCACCGACAGCGTGGGCTGGGAAACGTGGCAACGTTCAGCAGCACGGCCAAAGTGGCGCTCTTGGGCAAGGGTTACGATGTAGCGAAGTTCTGTTAAAGTCATAGTGGTGCCAGTGGCATCCTCTCGTAGCAGCTTGTGACTAACTAGCGTGACAATTAGCGAGTAGGAAAAGGACAGGCAAGCCCTGCTGACGATTTCGTCTCTACTATTGCTTATCGTTTAAGTAATTGTAGATCAGGGACTTTGTATCTAATAGGGATTATTTATCAACAGGAGTGAGCAACGTGACGCTTACGGTACTGATTATTGGCTGTGGCGATATTGGCATAACGCTGGGCCGCGAGCTTCTCAGCGAAGGCCACCGCGTGATTGGCGTTCGCCGCCATGTCGATGCGCTGCAAGACACGGGTATCGAACCCCTAGCGCTGGATCTTAATGCGCTTGAAGACGCCGGTGCCAGCGCCCTGCCCGAGGCTGATTACGTCATTTACACGGTCAGCGCGGATCACTTTGAAGAAAGTGCCTATCAAAGTGCCTACCCAGAGGGCTTAAAGCGCGTGCTGAGCGTGATGGAGCAACATGCCACACCACCACGCCGGGTGTTCTTTGTCTCGTCGACCAGCGTTTACGGCCAGCAAGAAGGCGAGGTGGTCAACGAAGAAAGCCCCACCGAGCCGACCAGTTTTTCCGGCACGTTAATGTGCGAGGCCGAGCAAGCACTGATCAATCACCCCCTGCCTGGCACCGTGGTGCGTTTTTCAGGGATTTACGGCCCTGGCCGCGACCGGCTTATTCACCAAGTCGTTGAAGGCCGAATCGCCCCGGTGACCCCAGTCATTTATTCCAACCGCATTCACCGCAACGACTGCACCGGTATTCTGGCCCACCTAATCCACGCCCAGGAGAACGGCCAGTCATTGGCGAACCTTTACCTGGGCAGTGATTGCGAGCCGGTCACGATGCATAACGTAATGGCCTGGATCGCCAAGCAGCTCAACGTCGAATCTACCGAGACCATGCAGTCGCCGCTGCGTCGGCGCACCAGCAAGCGTTGCGATAATCGGCGCATCCTTGAGGCGGGCTATCAATTCCGCTACCCCAGCTACCGCGAGGGCTACGCTCAGGTGATGAAAGAGGGTGGTTTTGGTCAGGCGCAAAAAGCTTAACCCTGAACGCCAAGCGAAAACCATGAGCGAGCACTTGGCTCGCTCATGGCGGTATGCAAAAGGGCTAGTCGCCGATCACCATTACCGCTTCGGCTTCTACCTGACTACCCTTCGGCAACGCTTTTACCCCTACCGCGGCACGGGCCGGAAACGGCGTTGAGAAGAACTCTTCCATCACCTTGTTCACTATCGCAAAGTTATCTAAATCGACCAAATACAGGTTGAGTTTGACGATATCGCCAAGCGTGCCTGCGGCTTCTTCGCATACCGCCTGTAGATTGGTAAATACCTGGCGCGCCTGAGTTTCAAAATCGTCAGAGACGATGTCCATCGACGCCGGGTCGAGAGGAATCTGGCCGGACAGATACACGGTGTTGCCCGCTTTGACCGCTTGGGAATAGGGGCCGATAGCAGCGGGGGCCTTTTCAGTGTTGATAACAGCTTTATTGCTCATTGGATATCGTGCTCCTTGATGCCTTAAACGTTAAAAAAACATGGGCGCTGCCATAGCTAACGCTGGCCAGCCATTGGCTAGCGTCAGCCACAGCGGGCGATTAATTTGCCATGCGGGTTATTTTGCCGACGTTGGGTAGGTTACGAATGCGTTTCATAATACGGGCCAGGTGAACGCGGCCCTTCACTGAAAGCGTGAGATTCACAGTGGCCAGGCGCGCATCGCGCTCTTCAATGCCGATACGTTCAATGTTGGCATCGGCATCGGTGACCAGCCCAGCCAGTTCGGCGACCAAGCCGCGGCGACTCTCGATTTCAATGCGCAGGGCCACGGGGAAATCTTCGTCTATCTGGTCGGACCACTGCAGGGCAAAGACTTTATCGGGGTCGTCTTTATCCGTCAGGTTTTTACACTCGGCGCGGTGCACCACGAGCCCTTTACCAACGGAAAGGTGCCCAACGACAGTATCGCCGGGCAGCGGGTGGCAACAGCGAGCAAAATTGATCACCATGCCTTCGCTGCCGCTAATCACCACCGCTTTGCTGTTAGTGCCCTCGTTGACCAAGTCGTTTGGATGACCGTCTGCCACGTCCACTAAGCGTCGCGCCACCACATGGGCAACGCGGTTACCAAGCCCTAATGACTCTAGCAGCGCTTCTTCGGAGGGGACATCAAGCTGCGCAAACGCGCGGCTTAGCACCGTCGGTTCAAGCTCTTCCAAGCTGGTATTGAACGGCGCTAGCGCTTTGTTTAGCAATCGCCGTCCCAGCATTACCGCTTCGGTATGTTGCTGATGCTTCAACGCATGGCGAATTGCCGAGCGTGCCTTGGCCGTGGCGACAAAATTAAGCCATGCCAGGTTAGGCCGTGCCCCTGGTGCCGTAATGATATCCAGGGTCTGGCCGCTTTCCAGGCGCGTGGAAAGTGGGGCCAGATGGCGGTCAATCCGGCAGGCAATACAGTTATTGCCGATATCGGTATGCACAGTGTAGGCAAAATCAATAACGGTAGCCCCTTGAGGCAACTCCATGATGTCGCCTTTGGGCGTGAATACGTAGATATCGTCGGGAAAAAGATCGTTCTTAACGTGTTCGATAAACTCGAGGGAGTCGCCCGCATGGCGCTGCATCTCCAAGAGTCCTTTCACCCAGGCACGTGCCCGAGCGTGGCTGCCCTCGGCAATCGGATGCGACGTTTGCCCCGCTTTATACAACCAATGCGCGGCAATGCCGTTGTTAGCCATGGCTTCCATTTCACGGGTGCGAATTTGCACTTCAATGGGCATGCCCCGCTGTCCAAACAACGTGGTATGCAGGCTCTGGTAACCGTTGGCCTTGGGAATCGCGATGTAATCTTTAAACCGCCCCGGTACCGGCTTATAGAGATTATGCACCACGCCTAAAATACGGTAACAGCTGGCAACGTCTTCGGTGATGATGCGAAAACCGAACACATCCATAATTTCTGCGAACGGTTTGCGCTGATCGCGCATTTTGCGATAAATCGACAGCAGATGCTTCTGGCGGCCAACCACGGTGCCATCTAAGCCTTCGTCATCAACGCTTTTTTGCAGCGTTGCCTGCACTTCGCGCATCGCACTGCGCCGATGCCCCCGGGCATTGGAAACGGCACGCTTAATACGCTCAGAACGCATCGGGTGAATCGCCTGAAAGGACAGATCCTCAAGCTCAACGCGGATGGTGTTGATCCCCAATCGTCCGGCTATACGAGCGTAGATTTCCAGCGTTTCGCGGGCAATACGGCGTTTTTTATCAGGACGCAACGCACCCAAGGTGCGCATATTATGCAGCCGGTCGGCCAGCTTGACGATAATCACGCGGATGTCCCGCGACATGGCCAACACCATCTTCTGGAAGTTTTCCGCCTGAGCGACGGCTTTATCTTCGAAGGTGATCTGGGTCAGCTTAGAGACCCCGTCGACCAGTTCGGCGACCGGATGGCCAAATTGTGCGCCAAGCGCTTTTTTCGACACCCCGGTATCTTCAATGACATCGTGCAGCATGGCGGCCATCAGGCTTTGATGGTCCATGTGCATATTGGCCAGGATATTGGCGACCGCTAGCGGGTGGGTAACGTAAGGCTCGCCGGAGCGACGCCGCTGACCATCATGGGCCTGTTCGGCGTAATAAAAGGCGCGTTTGACCTGTTGGATCTCGTCGGGAGGTAAATAGCCGCCGAGTCGGTCGGCCAGGTCATCAATGGTAAACATTCACCGCGCCTCTAATCGGTCGTGAACCTTATTCGTCGATTTGTGCGCTGGGAGCTATTGCTGGACGAGCGCGAACGGGGGCTTCAACTGGTTCGTCCAGAACCGTGTGATCCACCAAACCCGCGGCAATTTCACGCAGCGCCATCACGGTGGGTTTGTCATTCTCCCAAGGCAGTTGTGAATCGCGGGTGCCCCGCGCCAGCTGACGGGCACGCTGGGTGGAAATCATCACGAGCTTGAAACGGTTTTCCACATTATCAAGACAGTCTTCAACGGTAACGCGAGCCATGGGTGCCTTCCTGTAATAACAGCGCTGAATCGACTCCGTAAGGGGTCAAACGGGTCGATCCAGCAAAAGAGGGTGTAGAACCGTGTAGATTACTCGACGCCGGGCGCTTGTGACAAGAGCGTTGCCAGCAAGGGGGCGTGACGTTCGCTCATTAGAGAGATCGATAACCGGCGACTAATGACCAACGACTGTAATTCCTGCAACGCCGTGGTGAAGTCATCGTTGATCACTAAGTAATCGTACTCGTCGTAATGAGACATTTCGCTGATCGCATCGCGCATACGCCGCGCAATAATAGCGTGCTCATCGGTGCCCCGGCTGGCCAAGCGTCGCTCGAGTTCGCTGCGCGAAGGCGGCAAGATGAAAATCGACACGGCGTCAGGCATTTGTGCGCGCACCTGCTGAGCCCCCTGCCAATCGATTTCCAGGATCACGTCCTGCCCCGCAGCTAACACCGTTTGAGCCGCTTCCCGCGAGGTGCCGTAGTAGTTATCGAACACCTTGGCATACTCAAAAAACTCACCGCGCTCGATCATCGCCTCAAAGGTTGCCGCATCGGTGAAGTGGTAATTAACCCCGTCTACCTCACCGTCACGCTTGGCGCGCGTCGTATGCGATACCGACACCTGAATACCATCGAGACTTTCAATCAGCTCGCGAACCAGGCTGGTTTTACCTGCCCCCGACGGCGCAGAAACAACAAACAGTGTACCTTGGGACATACGCGCTTCCCTTATTGGCGAAGTAAACTCATGCGATCAGAGCAGTGTATGGAAGGGCCGCAGTATCGCACACCCACTGCTTCGACTGTAGCGTTTCGCCTTAACGAGGAACCACGATGCGCAGCACTCTATTAATAGTGGCTTTGATCGCACTAGGCGTTGCCCTGGACAAAGGGCTGATCGAGATCCCCCGCCACTGGGCACCGTGGGCGCCGCTGCACGTCGACGACCCGATAACCCCGGTAACGTCGCTGAAGCTTCACCGCTTGGACAATGACCGCGCTGGCTGTTTAGCCGCGTTAGATACCGTTCCCAAGGGCGAGCTGCGCTACACGCCGCTGGCCGATTACTCGCCAACCAGCAACTGTCCGCTCACCAATATCGTGCGCATGCAATCAAGCAGCGTCGCCTTCAATCAGAGCTTCGTGGCCTCCTGCCCCCTGGCGCTGGCCTGGGTGATGTTCGAGCGCCACGCGCTACAACCCAGTGCCGAGACGGCCTTCGGCAGCCGGGTACGCCAAGTTAACCATCTTGGTAGCTTTGCCTGCCGCAATGTTTATGGCCGCGAAAGCGGTCGGCTCAGCGAACATGCCACCGCCGAAGCGCTGGACGTGTCCGGCTTTCAACTGGAAAACGGCCAGCACATTACCTTGCGTAACGACTGGGCCAGCGAGAACGCAAAAGGTGCATTTCTTCACGACGTGCGCGACGAGACCTGCGACTTTTTCGGCAACACGCTAGGACCCGACTATAACGCCGCCCATGCCGATCATTTTCACTTGGGTATGCGCGGGTTCACGCTATGCCGCTAATTCATGCCATTGGTTACGAGCGAGCACAATGTGCGGCGGTCGGTGGGCGGCGCTTTTCCAACCACCGCCCGCCGGCAAAAATCACCAGTCCGCAGAGCGCCAAACCAGCGCCCACCAACCCGGTGCTCGACCAGCTAAAGCCTGCGCTGATCGCAAGCCCGGCAAGCCACGCGCCCAAGGCATTGGCGCCGTTGAAGGCCGCGTGATTGAGCGAGGCCGCCATGGTTTGGGCATCTTCCGCAACATCCATCAGGCGAGTTTGCAACGAAGGCGCCAACGCCATGCTGGTGCCTACCAAACCGACAAACAAAAGCCCTGACCAAACGTTATTTGCTGCAAAGTAGAACAGGCCCTGAATGACCGCGCACCACACAAGAATGGTCGGAATAGCGCGCATCAGGTTTTTATCCGCCATGCGCCCGCCGATTAAATTACCGGCAATCGACCCCAGGCCGAAGATCACCAGTACCAAGGGCCCCAGCGCTTCGCTCATACCCGCTTGCTGGGTTAACGTCGGCATCACATAGCTAAAAATCGCAAACATGCCGCCACAACCAATGCAGGCCAGTGCCAACGTGACTAAGACGCGTTGTTTAAGCAGCGCTGACAGCTCGCGCACGGGGCTCGCCAGGGCATCAACGGGCTGAATCGGCACATAAAACCGAATCAATAGGGCGGTGAGCAGCGCGATGCCGCCGACACCAGCAAAGGCGATTTGCCAGCCAAGCAAATTACCCGCCCAGGTGCCCAGCGGTGCGCCAATCAGGATCGCCACGGTTAAGCCCAACATTACTCGGGAAATAGCCCGCGCCCGTTGATCGACTGGCACCGCCCCAGCGGCGACTAACGCTGCAATGCCAAAGTAGGCGCCGTGGGGCAAGCCAGCGATAAAACGCAGGCCAACAAATGACCAAAAGCCCGGCGCCATGGCGCTGGCAATGTTGCCCAGTGCAAATACCAGCATTAGCACAATCAGTAGCAGCCGCTTAGGTGCTCGTGCGGCCAGCGCTGAAATCAACGGCGCGCCCACCACTACGCCCAAGGCATAGCTGCTAATTGCATAACCCACCTGGGGCACGGTGACCGCTAAATCTCCCGCCACGCGGTTCATTAGCCCCATAATCACAAATTCGCTGGTACCAATACCAAAGCCACCCAGCGCCAATACAAATTCGGCCAGACGCGGGTTACGCGCCAACCCAGATGACGATTCCTGCATAATGTTCCCCAAGGCACCTTTAGCGCCTGCTTAACAAACCGGCTTTTATGAGGTGAATGATCGCAGGATTAGACGAAGGTATAAATACGCAACACTTAAAAAGTTAGCGGGCAAAGAGAATGCGTAACGCTTATTGAGGAATTCGGCCACGGTTTGAGCTTTAATGACGAGTCTGCGCACAATACGGTTCAATTTAGCAGCGCGAGGTCGCCATGACGCCCGACACCATCGAACAGGCCATGCAGACACTGGCCAACGCCGACCCCGATATCGCCCGCGCTTACCCGCTGGTGGGCGCACCCTCGCCTCGCGAGCGCGATAAAGGCTTTGCGACCTTCTTCTCCACCATCGTCAGCCAACAGCTATCCATCGAAGCGGCCAGCGCCATTATGGGCCGCGTCAATGCGCTGCTGCCCGAATTGCATGCCAACGCAGTCATCGACGTTGAAGGCCAGGCGCTGCGCGATGCGGGACTCTCTTGGCGCAAGATCGAGTACGCTAAAGGGCTGGCAGAAGCAGAGTTGGCAGGCACTTTTAGCGCCGAGGGGCTTGAACAGCTAAGCGATGACGAAGCCATAGCCGCCATTACCCAGCTACGCGGCTTTGGCCGTTGGAGTGCCGAGATCTATCTGATGTTCTCGCTGAAGCGCCCCGATATTTTTCCCGCCGACGATCTCGCCCTGCGTGTCGCTTTAGGCCGCTTAAAAGGCATGGACGAGAAACCCACGCCCAAGCAGGCCCGCCAGTTGGTGGAACATTGGGCGCCCTGGCGCAGCGCGGGGTCGCTGTTTCTGTGGCACTACTACCGCGGCGAGCCCTTATAGCGACTTTCTGTACAAACTTTAGGCGTCGAGCCCGCCAAATTTGCCGTTCTGATAGTCCTCGACCGCCTGGACAATCTCTTCGCGGGTATTCATCACGAAGGGGCCAACGCCTCTTCTAACATTAACGATCATCAATGCCAGATAACGAGACGCTCAAGCTAGGGCTAGCCGAGCATGGCACAGAAGTAGAAGGGAAATAACATAATGGCTACTAGCGATATAGAGGAAAATACTGGTCAAGAGCATGGATTCAGCGACTTTGTGGTGTATGTCGATGAAAGTGGCGATCACGGATTGCTTAATATCGATCCCAACTATCCGGTTTTTGTGCTGGCTTTCTGCATATTCTATAAACAGCATTACATGGCAAAGGTAGTGCCCGCACTTCAGCAGCTAAAATTCGATTACTTCGGCCACGACCCCGTTATCTTCCATGAGCATGAAATACGCAAAGAGAAAGGCGATTTTAGGGTGTTTAAGGATAGAGCTGAAAAGCAGGCATTCATGGGGCGTTTGAGCCATTTGATCGACGAAAGTAACTTCATTCTTGCATCATGCGTGATCGACAAACACAGGCTGACCAGCCGTGAAGAGATGTCGAACCCCTACCACCTAGCGTTGCGACATTGCTTGGAGACGCTGTTCGATCTCGTCAAAGAAAAAGGACAAGAATCGCTGGAAACACATGTCATCGTTGAAAAGCGGGGAGCGAAGGAAGATGACGAGCTCGAACTAGAGTTTCGCCGTATTTGTGATGGCGAAAATAAATACCAGCGCGACTTGCCATTTAAAATTCGTATGGCGGCGAAAGCGAGCAATTCAGCCGGGTTGCAGCTTGCGGATCTAGTGGCGCGACCTATCGGTCGACATGTATTGGCTCCAAATCAGCCTAATCAAGCGTTTGAAGTTCTCAAACACAAGTTTTATTGCGAGGGAGGCCGACAGGCGGTTGGGAATGGCTATGATCAGTGGGGGCTAAAGCATTTCCCCTAGATAGCGAAAAACCCCGATGAAGCTCACCGAGGTTTAGACGCCGACCGGGCACTCCCAGTCCATTTATATCCAGTTTGAAGATTTCGGATTTTAAAGTCAACGCCTATCGTGGGCTCGCTATTTGTGGCACTGGTACTTCTGCGTCACTACTACCGCGGCGAGCCCTTATAGCGACTTTCTGTACAAACTTTAGGCGTCGAGCCCGCCAAATTTGCCGTTCTGATAATCATCGACCGCCTGAACGATCTCTTCGCGGGTATTCATCACGAAGGGCCCGTGGGAATAGACCGGCTCATCGATCACCTCGCCGTGGCCAAACAGCAGGCGTGCGTCGCTGCTGGCTTCAATTTCGAGGCTGTTGCCATCGCGATCGACTTCTATCAGATGATGGGACTTAACGGGCTCACCGCCCACTGCGACATCGCCCTCCACCACGTAGAGAAACACCTGCCGGCCTGGCGCCACGGGTAACTGTTCTTGGCTACCAGCCGGCAGCCGCAGCGTTGACATAAATACGCCCGTCAACGTATCGATAGGGCCAGCACTACCCTGCCACTCACCTGAGATCAGGTTCAGCTCACCACCACCCGGCAGCGCAATAGCGGGTATCGATTCTTGCTGCAGCCCCACGTAGCGCGGCTCGCTCATTTTCAAGTGCGACGGCAGGTTGACCCACAGCTGCAGGATTTCCAAAGGGCCGCCGTCACGCAGAAACTCCTCTGGCGAAATTTCCGCATGCACAATGCCGCTGCCCGCCGTCATCCACTGCACGCCACCCGCGTTGATCACGCTTTGATGCTTGGTGCTATCAGCGTGGGCCAGCGAGCCTTCCAGAATAAAGGTCACCGTTTCAAAGCCCCGGTGCGGGTGCGGGCCGAAAGGTAGGCCACGGTTATTGGCCGGATAGGTCTGCGGGCCATGATGGTTAAGAAATAGGAACGGATCGAGCTGCTCAATCTGCGGCCCCGGCAATGGCCGACGGGTAGTTAAATCGCCGATATCATCGCGCTTGGCCGGGTGCTGAGCGATCACGCGGCGGACTGTTTGGTTTGTATCTGATGGCATAATTTACTCCTTATCAATACGCCCAGCGTAAAACCTCAACCCGCAGATGAGGAGCGAATAATTTGCCCCGTTTCGTTGAAGGAAATTGTTATTAAACGTCTCAGCGGTTTCCTCAAAACTCAGTCACCACCGTCACGCCTGCCCCTTCGAACTTATCCATGTTCATCAGCGCATCAATCGACTGCTCAAGATTGATTCGTTTGCCGATTAGCCTTTCAGGCGCCAGCTTTCCAGACTGAATCATCGCCAGCATGGCGTCATAACGGTGGGCCTGCATGCCATGACTGCCCAATATTTCAAGTTCGTGGGCAATAACTTTGCTCATGGGAATGGCCGGCGTGCTGTTCTCGGCCAACATCAGCCCTACCTGAACATGCTTGCCACGTTTACGCAGATTGCTGATGGAGTTAAGACAGGTCGTCGGATGGCCCAGTGCATCCAGCGATACGTGAGCGCCTCCCCGGGTTATCTCCGCAACCGCTTCGACCACATTGGGTACCTTGGCGGCATTCACGGTGGCAGTGGCACCCAATTGACGGGCGAGATTAAGCGCGTCTTCCGAAATATCGATGGCCACCACGTTGGCACCGACGGCGTTGGCAATCATCACGGCAGAGAGACCAACACCTCCGCAGCCGTGGACGGCCACCCACTGGCCTGCCGCTGTTTTGCCCTGATCCACCACGGCCCGAAAAGAGGTAACGAACCGGCAACCCAAGCTCGCCGCCGTCGCAAAGTCGAGTGTCTCTGGCAGCGCGACCAAATTGACGTCGGCGTAGTGGATAGCTACATACTCGGCAAACGATCCCCAGTGCGTAAAGCCTGGTTGGAACTGGTTATCGCAAACCTGATGGTTGCCGGAGTGACACTCTGGGCAAGTACCGCAACCGCCAACGAACGGCACCGTGACGCGATCGCCAATGCACCACTTTTTTACGTCTTTACCCACGGCTTCGACAACGCCTGCCAGCTCATGCCCCGGCACATGGGGCAGTTGGATAGCGGTATCGTGCCCTACCCAGCCATGCCAGTCGCTGCGGCATACCCCGTTCGCCATCACCTTCACAACAACGCCATGCGCCTCAGGCGTAGGGTCAGGCAAGTGCTGGATCTTTGGTGGGGCGGAAAATTCCTCAAAAACAACGGCTTTCATAAAGAACTCCTAAACTCTAGCGTTCTTCACTGTATAAAGTCTCATGCGGATAAGAAACGAATTATTGACCACTACCGCTTATCCGCCCCACGACCTGCATCTCATCACCCACTGGGCGCACCACAATCATTTCTCCTGAGCCCACACCGCTACCCACCAATGCCGTGATATTTACCTGGTGAGTGACTAGCAGCAAATTGCCCGGCCCCTGCCATGCGGCAATCTGCTCTTGGGCGGTTTGAGTGATTGACGCCTGATCACCGCGCCCGCGGAAGAACGAATCCAGCCAGGGGGTAGGCGCATGAGAATCACCAAGCCGCCTTCCTCAAGCGCCTGCCAGATTGCCTCGTTTGCCGGGGCAGTGGCCGAGAATATGCTCAGCACAGCGAGCAACAGCTCTCACAACAGTTTACCGAGCGGCTGGATAGGGTTTTGATATCCGTAATCTACGCAATATGCGCCAGTTTTATCAAAGCTTTCCAAAACAGAACGCAGTGCGTACCGAATTGAGCTGAACTCACTATCGGAGTCCAACTGCGTATAGAAAATGCCCAAGCTCGCGACTGGTATTTGCAAGAAACAATCAACCAAAGCTGGAGTGCCAGAACTCTAGAACGCCAGATTAGCGCCCTCTACCACGAGCGCCTGCTGGCCAGCCAAGACAAATTCCTGGTGGAAGTCGAAGCGCAATAAAGCACCCTGCCGTTGGCGGAAGCCGCTAAAGACTACCTGCATGATCCCTACATTCTGGATTTCCTTAACCTACAAAACCAAACCTATCAGGAAAGTCAGCTAGAGCAGGCCATTATTAGTAACCTACAACAGTTTTTACTGGAACTAGGCAAAGGCTTTGCCTTTGTGGGGATGCCGCCCATAGGCCTACACTTGAATACTGGTTTCAATCAGATTCTCAACCTCTGAGTAGATATCCACCTCGCTATCCGGCACATCAATGCTGACGATCAGGCTAAAGCGAACGCGGTTTTGCCAGCGCTCTTCTCCCGCTCGGTATTTCCACCAGCCTCCAACGGGATAAACCGCTAGCGTGTGCATATCGGCAAGATCCGCCGCTGATCCCACCCACGTATCGGAATGCAGCGAACCTCGGGTTCTAATTTGGGAACCTAATAGCCAACCACTACCATCACCTTCGACACCTTGATAGCCCTCAGTAGCGTCATTGGCTACTCGGTTAATCGCAGCACGAAAGTTTTCTAACGGCTGGCCGGGGCGAATGACAGTGAAGCGCAACCCGTGGGATTGATAGCTGTAACGCTGGCGGTAGCCTCTGCGGCCAGGGTTTGGCTCAATAAAGTACGAAAGCGTCACTCGTAATTTAATATCCAATTCTGGCGGCAGTTTGCGTAATTCTTCAACAGGCCAGGGCAACTGGTAAAGCTGCATTTCGTTCAGCTTTGGATCGCTAGAAGCTCTGGTGCTAGGTTTGTTGAAAGGCTGTAGAAAATCCTGAACAATCAGCGTCAAGGCATGGTTCGCGCTGTACCGTGCACGCTCTAAGCTGGGAACACCAAGCCCAACGCATCTCAGCATCGTCTTAGCGGCATTTGAATGCGTTTGGTCTTTTTGCAGTAAATCAAAGCGCTCCTTCATCCTGGGTGTCCATTCCGCTGAATGAACAATCAACCCGCGTATCGTTTCAGGCCAGTAGTCAGGGTATTCCGACATCAGCAGCGCGGCCTGCCTAGACACCAAGGCACAGGCGGCGCTGGTATCTTTGGTGGTCTCAAATAGCTGCCCGCTAGTTCTGCCTGAGGTGGTTAGTAGCGAAACAACGTCGGCATCGGACACTTCCATGCCGTCAGGCGATAACAACCGATTACCACCTTCTGCGACCACATCCGGTTTGTAAGGCGCTTGTTTTTTCCAGCCCCAATTCACCGATGATCGACTAGCAGGGGCAACATCCCCAGGTTTAGCAAAGGGTGCCCAGCCTGCAAAGACTGGGTCGTCGTTGATAGTTTTTTCTGTGTAGGCACCAACGGTTAGGGCATTCCATGCTTGTGCCGGGTCTTCAATTTCTGCGAGGAGTACCTGATCCCCGTAATCTACCGTCGCGTTTAAGTTCTCGTTATTACCAGCAGAAATCACAAACAGCCGCTGTAAGTCGTCTTCCAGGCCGCAAGCGAACAGATCAATTTCGGCAGACCAGGACGAAGGCTGCCCACTGATTGAGTCAGCAGGCGAGGTAACAGCCAGAGAATAAACGCGGGAAAATTCGGGGTTATTAATTTCAAGCTTCGCAGCGGTGCCTACGGTAATAGCACCGTAAAGTTCAGGATCGTTATTGCCAGCCGGTGGCAGTATGCGGCCAGACTCGATTCTGTAAGTGAGCCAGACCTCATGAGAAGTGAGTAACGACTTATCTAGCTCGCCTAATGCTGCCAACCCCGCTTGCCTAGAACCATGATCATTATAGGCCGCAAGGGGGTAGGTAGGCTGGTAGTTATCATAGAGAGGCCAGCAAGGCTCCCACGCTTGTGCTAATTGCTGCGTAGTAACCTGGCTTAACAGTGGATGGTGGTAATTTATCCCTGTATCCAGAACCATAATAGCCGTGGTGGTATTTTCGTCTAGCCGTATCCGATCAGCTAGCTCACTAGCCCACTCGTGCTGCTCTTTGGCAGGCATGGAAATGAACGCGTTAGGGGGTTGCTTGGCGCGACGCAACTCTTCAAGGTTGGCAATCAGCTCTGGTGCTGACTCAAGCTGTTCAACGGACGCTTTGATGAGAATAACAAAACTATCGAAGAAGCTAAGTGAGGTGTTGCTTAGCTCAGCGTTAAGCCGCTCAGCAAGCTGGTCGGCAACCTCTTTAGCAGGTAAATCTGTAGCACGCTTTTTCAGCCACAGTTCCCACCACACGGGCTGATCAGTCACTTTGGGGAATAGCGCTAGGTCATCTGTCCAGAAGGAACGCAAGTCTGCCAGCTTGATTTCAGCGATGCTGTCGATGAGCGGTTGATTGGCAGGCTTTCCCTTCGCTCTATCCTTATTTAAGTACTCATGCACCTTGTTTTGAAAAGCTTCTCGCTGAGGTTCAGGGATAAACACCGTTGCTACTTCGCTTCCATCCACTTTACGGCATGACCGAAGCTTAAAAGCACGATTATCGAGCTTATCAAGAGGAAGCTCGACATCCGCAAACCCTACGATCTCAACGTAAATACCCGTTTCATCAGTAATGGGAATCTGTGGTTCAGATTGGCGAGCCTGATGCCTAGAAAGTATATCCGAGTATTGCTGCCTTAGAGCGGTGCCATGTGTATAGCGATCTCTAAGTGGAACACCGGTACTTCTAATTTGGTTGCGGGACTGAAAATCTTCGTTGCGGCCAATACCGCCTAACAGTAGATGCGGTTTCTGATCCGCCATGAAGTCCCCTTATTGTTTTCCGTTTTGTCGGCGTTGCAAGGCCTTGATAATCATTGCAGTGGTAATTTGGGCATCATGGTGTAAAACAGCTTCTTTGGCCGCATCTTCACAGGCTCGGGTTACGTCAGCTGAGCTGAGCCCGCATGCTGCCTGGGTGATTTCTTCCCAACTCAGGCTGCCGGTCTCAAAAGCTGATAGACGATTTTCAATCAGTTGCTTTATTTGCGTCTGACCAGGCTTTTCGAACTGAATAATGTCGTCAAAACGCCGATAGAGCGCTTTATCCAAAAGCTCTGGGTGATTAGTGGCTGCCAAAATGATGCTTTCAGAGGTGTCCTGCTCGACGAACATGAGGAACGAGTTCAACACCCGGCGTATTTCACCAACATCGTTTGTAGCGCCCCGCTGCGTGCCGATAGCGTCAAATTCATCAAACAGATACACCGCTCGCGTTTGCTTGATGTGATCAAAAATCAACCGAAGCTTCGCGGCGGTCTCCCCCATAAAGCGGGTGATCAAGTTGTCCAGAACGATCGTGTAAAGCGGAAGCTTCAGCTCTGAGGCCAATACAGCGGCCGATAGGGTTTTACCCGTGCCCGGAGAGCCGGTAAATAACAGTTTGCGCCTTGGAGAAAGGCCAAACTGAGCCAAGCGGCTTTTTTGCCGTTGCTCAAGTAGCACCTTATCCAGCCGTTCACTCACCTCACTCGACAGCACTAGCTCATTTTTGCGAGCGATGGAGTGCGTCAGCTCCAGAAGCCCCTTCAAATCGCCCTTTGGATGCTGGGCGAGAGGGGTCAGCTTAGAAGGCGCAACAGTAAGACTTTTGGTCGACTTCTGTGAGCGCTCGATGGTTTCCTTTAGCTCGCTGGCCAATTTATGGTGGCCTTTGCGAGCCTCTTTGGCCGCGACTTGCAAGGCAATAGAGTAGAACCGCTGATCATCGTGATCAGCGTGGCTCTTCAATAATGCTTTGATTTGCTCTGCCGTCGCCATAAGTTACCGGATGCGTCTGTGAAAAAATGCCCAAGCTGGGCTGGCTTTTTGATTGAATAAAGTATAACGCGTTCACTGAGGTGCTTCACAAATACTTGCTGCGAGATACAGCCATTATGGTCGTAAACGGCTTAGCCGCTGGCAGTAGCATACTAGGCTGATCAAAAAGTATGACAAAGAGGAATTATCTTTTTCCAGGATGAAGTCGATAAGGTCGGGCTGCCTGCCATTGCCCACTACACTGGATATTGGCAGACTCGCGCAGACAAAAACTGCAATAAAATATTTATAAACAGTAACTTACAAAACTAAATAAATCATCATAGACATCACTCAATATTCTGAATCTGAATATTGAAAAAATATATAAAATTCAAATAAAACAATTACTTAAAATAAAAATAGGGATGTAAAAATAGATTTACCCCCCAGTCTACTACCCACATTGAATAGACATAAAATTGTGAGCAGGCCATTTGACCAAAGATATTTGCGAACGACAGGGCGGCTAGCTATTGCGGACAAGGTTAGCACCGTCAGCTCACTCAACCGCATATGTAATCGACCAAAAGAGTGCCTTCTTTAATTATTTCTCGCCTTTTTACCAACGAAAAAGGGGCTATTTTTATCCTTAAATCAACTGATTAGATTAAGCCACTGCACGACATGATTGGAAAAACTCGGCATACTTTATGGCGATACACCTCCCTGCAAGGTCGATAACTTTTTCTTAAACTGCTAATACAGCAAAATAGAATATAAAAAATTATAAGCATTTTGGCCATTTATAACTTTGCGAACCCTCCCGGCGGAGAAATGTAAATGAAAAACATACGTATTCAATACAGCTTGACCGGTGCCATGGCGCTGTTGGTGCTTATCATTGGTGTTATTAGCGCCTTTGCGATTAACGCCTCGCGCAACAGTATGGACGACATCAATGAACTGTCTGAGTTGAGTGCCGAGCAGGTAGTCGCCGCTAACAGGATGGAAGTCAACCTGATGGAGCTACGCTTACGCATGGCCCGTTATATTGAGTACGTCAACGAAGGTAGCTCAGAAGCCAGTACGACCCTTGACCAAGTACGCACCAGCCTTGAACGCACTGAAGCTCGTTTTGATGCCTTTGACGCCTATGACATCGACGAAACCTTGCCTCGCTACCCTTACTACATGGAAGTAGAGCGTCAGTACCGTGGATTAGTTACCAGCGACCTTATTGAAGGTATTGAGGCGGCCGATGTGTCGCAAATGACTGCCGATGAACAACACCTTGAAGATAACGCACGCGGCTTAACCTCAGCAGTACGCGACTTCAATCATTTTGCCAGTGAACGTGCAAGCGAAATGGAGACTGCAGCCGATGCCGCCAGCACCCAGGCTATCTCGATCGCTACGGTGTTACTGGTTGTCGCCATCGTGCTGTTTATTGTGCTTCAAATAGGCATGCGTCGCTTTATCGTCCAGCCGCTCAGCCGCGCCGTCAATATCTGTGAAAATATCGCACAGGGTGATTTGACCAGCCGAATCGAAAACGAAGGGCGCAACGAGGTTGGCCAGCTTTATCAAGCCATGCGCACCATGCAAAGCAAGCTGACCGACATGATGGTCACGCTAAACAACACGGGAGAGTTAGTTGCCAACAGCGCCCGGGAAATTGCCAGCGGTAGTGATGATCTGGCTTCTCGCACCGAAGAGCAGGCCAGTGCGCTGCAAGAAACCGCTTCCAGCATGGAAGAGATGTCGTCCACAGTTCACCAGAACAACCAAGCCGCGAGCTCGGCACGCCAGCTAACCGAAAACGCATCGCAAAAGGCCCTTGAAACTCGCAAGGAAGTCGATCGAACCACCGAATTGATGAACCAAATGGAAGAACATTCCAAAAAGGTTCAGGACATTATTAAAGTCATCGAGAGCATTGCCTTCCAAACTAATATACTGGCACTGAATGCGTCGGTTGAAGCTGCCAGAGCAGGTGAACATGGTCGCGGGTTTGCCGTCGTGGCAAGCGAGGTTCGCAAACTGGCCACGCAAACGTCCCAATCTTCAGGCGAGATACGTGGCATCATTGATGATGTCGCCTTGCGCATTAAAGATGGTGTACATCAATCAGAGCTAAGCGGCGAAGGCATGGACACGACAGTTGAAGCCATTACACAAGTCACTGACCTGATGCAGGAAATTGCCCTGGCCGTTAATGAGCAGAAAAGCGGCATTGATCAGGTGAGCACGGCCATTACCCAAATGGACTCAGCCACCCAGCAGAACGTGTCACTGGTCACCCAGACCAGCTCGGCAGCAGATTCACTGCAAGAGGAATCAAGCCGACTTGCCCAGTTAATTGCTGGCTTTAAATTACCCAGTGATGCTCAACAACCTTCTCGCACCAGTCGAGCACCTGCTGTCTCATCAACGCGCCTCCCCGCTGAGCCAAAGCGCTCAAATAGTGGAGAGGAACCCGAGTGGGAAGCTTTTTAAGCTGAACGCATAGTGGGTTAATTAATACTGAGCGTGCGGTGGACGACAGGCCTCCGCCGCACGTTTTTAAAATGGGAACTAGTGGATGAGGCGCCTCCCCTCATCTAGCCGCCCTGACGCTTACCTTTAACAGCGTGGTTGCCTGCCATGACGCCATCTTTTCGTTCCTTAATGCCTGCGGCGGCGACCCAGACCGCTGCCATCCTCGCGCTTCATCGCTTGGAGGCGCACCATCATGCCTTGTTTGAGAGTTACCCCGAGGGACTCTTTGAGCTTGATCCGCTAGGCAAACTGCTACGCTGGAATACTCGACTATTGTCAGTCCTCGACAAAACCGAGACCGAGATAACGGGGCTTAGTTACTTGTCCCTACTTCCTGTTTTTTATCATTCCCTCATGCAGCGGGCCTTCAAAGCCGCCTGCACAGGCAAAGCTCAGTCGTTTCATTGCAAAACGACCAGCGCTCTAGGGAACTCACAGTGGCTAGTCCTCACCTTAGTGGCGGTGTTTGAACAGGACAAGGTAGTCAGCGTCTATGGTCGCTGCCTAGAGATTAATCAGTACCCGTTCGGTGAATCGCAACGTCATTTATTAACCCAGGTGATTGAGGCAAGCCCAAACGGTATGGTGGTGGCTGATGCCACCCAACCCGGACTCCCCCTCATTTATGTGAATGAAGCCTTTACATGCTTAACCGGCTATACCCGACAAGAAGTACTCGGCCAGAACTGCCGTTTTTTACAAGGCGAAGACACGAGCCCTAGCGCCATACAAGAAATCCGTCGCGCCATTGCGCACTGCAAAACCGTTAAAGTGGTACTGCTCAACTACCGCCGTGATAACACGCCCTTCTGGAATCAGTTCACGCTGACCCCGGTGATCAACCCCCAGGGCGTATGTACGCATTTTATCGGCGCGCAGGAAGATATTACCCATCAGCGTGAACAAGAGGCACGCATTGCCCATCAAGCTTCCCACGATAGTCTGACGGGGCTCCCTAACCTTGGCTCGCTACAAATGCACCTGGAGCAGGTGTTTTTAGATAAAACTCGACTGAACCAACACTTAGTGCTTTTTTATATCGATCTTGACGATTTCAAACCCATTAATGATGCATTTGGCCATACGGTTGGCGACAAACTGCTTAAAACCATCAGTCAACGCTTACGCCAGCTAATACGATCCGATGATCTTGTGGCACGCTTGTCCAGCGATGAATTTGTCATTATGTTGACCGGCTACCCCAGTGAGCAGGCGGTCATCAACCTCGCCCACCGCCTCCTCAGCGCCATTGCCGAGCCGTTCACGTTGGATTCACTGTGCTTACATATAAGTGCCAGTATTGGCATTGCGTCTGAGCGGGGCGGCGCCGCCAGGCCACAAGAGCTTCTGCATCATGCTAACCTTGCCATGCAAGACGCCAAACGCCAGGGCCGCAATACCTGGCAATGGTACTGTGGCGAGAACGTCGACAATGTTGCTGAGCACGTCATCATTCGCCGGGAGCTACATGAGGCGATTCACGACAACCAGCTAGCGGCTTACTACCAGCCGATTGTGGCAGCTCAGGACAGCACCATCTGCTGCGTGGAAGCGTTAATTCGCTGGCACCACCCCACGCGGGGGCTGTTATCGCCTGGGCATTTTATGCCCATTGCCGAACAAACAGGGCAAATTATTGCGATTGGTCAATGGGTGCTTGAACGCGCCTGCCGTGATATTGCCGAGCTGAACCGCGAAAGCACTCAGCCACTTAAAGTGGCGGTGAATATCTCACCCATGCAGTTTCAGCGCGGTGGCTTCTTGACCGAACTGGAATCCGCGTTGGAAAAAAGCGGTTTACCGCCCAGGCTATTGGAGCTAGAGGTCACAGAAAGCACCTTGATGTGTAACACTGACCAAGCGATTACGTTACTTGACCAAGTGCGAGCATTGGGCGTCAGTGTTGCGCTGGATGACTTTGGTACGGGTTTTTCAAGCCTTGGCTACCTGCGAGATCTGCCGATTAACAAGGTAAAGTTGGATCGGTTGTTTATTCGCGAAATTGCCCATAACCCGAAAAACGCGGCCATTGTTCAAGGCGTCATTACCATGGCACACCACCTCAATCTGGTGGTAGTTGCCGAAGGCATTGAAACGCCAGAAGAGCAAAACGATTTACGCCAACGCCAGTGCGATCTACTGCAGGGGTTTTTATTCTCTCGGCCTATCCCTTTCAGAGAATTAAAGCGACTTCCGCATCAGTTAGATAAACGTTAAATGCCCCGTGGGCAGCGCCTTTAGTAGCGTATTGGCCTGCCTTTTGGCGACGTATGATAGTTAGTCATCCAGAATGCCCCGTCTCGTCCACTACAGGAAGACGCAATTGACTCAGCAACGCTTGTACGCACGCCTCATTTTGGCCGTGCTCTTACCGTTGATTTTAGTCACCGCTACGCTGTGGCCAGTGCTTCATATGCACCTGGAAACCCGCCAGGAAAGCATTCGCGAAGAAACTCGTGCCATTTTGCAAGTCGGTGAAAGCACCTTATTGCGCGATATTAACGAGACGCTCAGCTACGCGCTTGCTATCGCTGAGATGCCGATCATCAAAGCTCACATGACAAGCGAAGACACTGAAAATACTGAGAATTCAACGTCGGCGCAATTGAGCAGTTTTTTATCGACGCTGGTCAGACATTACCCGCGCTACACAAAACTGACCCTGATCGATAATCAGGGCAACGAGGTTCTGAGCGCACCAACTGAACTTGCCTCTGACCCGCGTTTTACTGCCAAACGTCATGCGAGTACGGATTACTTCAAAGCCGCTAGCAAGCTCCTTGCCCGTGACCTTTACATCTCGCCTCCCGGTCGCAATCTTCAATATGAGCTTTTCAGCGGCGAAGTGATACCTGTCGTCAATGTCGCCACCCCCATTTTTGACGATCAAGGCGAACGCGAGGGCGTGGTCCTGCTTAGCCTCAACTGGCAGCACTTGTCCGAGGCCGTTCATCAGGCCATGCACATTGACCCCGATGCAGGCGTTCTTTTAGCCGATGCCCAGGGGGGTTGGCTGCTCACGGAGGGTAGCCAGCGACTGCCGATGATCAGCTTTGGTGACAATTACGCCCGATTAGCCGCTGAACCTTGGCAGCCTGTTACCGAGCAAGTCGAAGGGGCGTTTACCCTGGGAAACCATCAATTGCGTTTTCAGCGTTTTGATATACGCAGCCAAGGTTACCAAGGACTCGCGGGACGTATTTTCAGTCAGGACGATACCCTCCCATGGGTATTGGGAGTTAGCCTAACGATGCCCACCTGGAAAACGCTGCTGCAAGATGATGCCAGTGTTATCTGGTTTTTATTGCTCACCTACTCCACGGCGGTGGCATTGGGCATCTATTGGTCATTTAGCAGCCATCAGCAGCGCAAGCTGCGTCACCAGGCTGTGCTGCATGCCAATGAAGTCAGCAAGCTCTATGATAGCGCGCCCTGCGGTTACCACTCACTAAACGCTGATGGCGTGATTCTTAAAATGAACCAGACCGAACTTGACTGGCTGAACCTGGACCGTGATGCCATCGGGCAACGTTGCTATCTAGACTTTGTTTCGCCAGCGTCACTGCCAGATGTTGAAGCCGCGTTTCAGGATGTCAAAGCAGGCCAACAAGCTGAAGCAGAATGCACGCTGGTGGCCGACGACGGCCAAACGCGCCATGTGATCATTCAAGCCGTCGGGTATCGAGAAAATAATCGCTTTATGTACTCCAATGCCACGGTCTTTGACATCACTGAGCGGAAGCAACTTGAAGAAAAACTGCGCGCCCAGGCCATGACCGATCCGTTAACCGGGGTTTTCAATCGGCGCTACTTGCAAGCGCAGGCCAGCATCGAGATTTCCCGCGCCTCAAGGCACGACACGCCTATCTCCCTCATCGCCATCGATATTGACCATTTCAAGCATATCAACGATGAATACGGCCATGACGCAGGCGATGAAGTACTTAAACGTTTTACCGACGTGATTAAAGGGTTACTGCGTCAAGAAGACCTCTTATGCCGTGTTGGCGGCGAGGAGTTCGCCATCTTGCTTCCCAGTACCGCGCTTGATAGAGCCCAGCAAGTAGCAGAACGCATACGGGCTGCCGTGGAACAGGCCCAGGTTTCCATTGAGAACGCCGACGTCCCTACAACCATTTACATTACCGCCTCTTTCGGTGTGACGCACATCGAAAGAGGCGAAAAGACCTTAAAAGCCGCTATCAAGCGCGCTGACAATGGGCTCTACGAAGCCAAGGAGACAGGAAGGAATCGTATTGTTATTAGCTTAAGGTCGAAAAGTTCTTAAATTCCTGAACAGCGCTTACCTATCATCTATTTTTTCAAGGCTTTCTGAATCGCCTAAAACACACCGGGATTCCGGGAGGCTCCAAACCTTGAGAGGATGGGGAGCCATTAACACTTCCAAGCGATATGCCCTCTGGGATCAGGTAGCGGGCCGTCCGCATGACCTCGACCACGAGGGGAGGCTTCATGGCATTTATGCCGTGTTAAAGGGCAGAGTCAGAGGTGTCCAGCTCACTAGTGTTTAGATAGTGTCGCATGATTGGCAGGGTAAAGGTAAAGCAGCTGCCATCACCTTCGCCGGGCGAGGTGACGTGAATCTTCCCCTCATGGTGTTCGACGACGCGTTTGCAAATAGCGAGCCCAATACCCGTGCCCTCAAAGCGGCTGCGCGGCTGCAAACGCGCAAAAACACCAAAGAGTCGATCTTGTTGTTCCGGTGCGATCCCGATGCCGTTATCTTGCACGTCTACCTGCCATTCGTACGTTTGCTTGTGACCGGTGATGGTGACGTCTGGGGTCGTGCCGTTCTCTACGTACTTTAGCGCATTATCCAGCAGGTTCTGCAGTAGCCGCGTGAGCTCGTCGCGGCTAGCGTAAACCTCGGGCCAGTCGCCTTTGATGTGAACGTGGCCGCCGCTTTCTGTCAGCATGGGTTTAAGAAAGCCCATGACGTCATCTAGCACGGCGCGGCTGTCGACCCATTCCATTGGGGATGTTTTACGTCCCACGCGCGAGTAGTCGAGAATCCCCAAAATCATCTTGTCCATGCGCTCAGCGCCCTCGCGGGCAAAATGAATCATCTCTTGGGCATCATCGCTTAAGTCGTTGCCAAGCTCGCGGGTTAAAAGCTGCAAGTAGCTGTTGACCATGCGTAGTGGCTGTCGCAAATCATGCGAAACCGCGTAAGCAAACTGCTCCAATTCTTGGTTTGAGCGTGTCAGCTCTTGCTGTACAGATTTGAGCGATTGAATATCCAGATGAGTACCGATCAGACGCAGCGGTGCCCCAGATGTATCGCGTTCGAACACTTGGCCGCGCCCCTGTACCCAGAGGTAGCCACTGGCCGTTTGGTAGCGAAACTCAATGATGAATTCGTTCCCTTCAAGCAGCTGCTCGTTCACTGCTTTGCTGCAGCACTCGACATCGTCGGGGTGCAATCGTGCCTGCCACTCGGCGAACGTCAGCGGTTTATCAGAAGGCAAAAGCCCGAGCATGCGGTAGCATTGAGAGTCCCAAACAATTTCATCGCGTTCAGGGTGCCACTCCCAAACGCCGAACCCTGCGGCTTGCTGAGCAAGCGCGTAGCGCTCCTCATTTATTTCCAGGGCGGTGCGGGCTTCCATGCGGGCGGTCACATCGATACCGACGGCTTGAATGAATATAAGCGAGCCGTCGTCGCCGAAAAACGCCGTATTGGTCCACTCTACCCAGTGCGAATCACCCTTTGACCCTCCCACGCAATTGATCAGCTGATGGCGTGGTGCCTCCGGCGTAAATTGGGCGTAGTGCTCATGCCACTGACGGCGTTCTTCTTCACCCACCATGTCCAACCAGCGTTTGCCAATCAGTGCGTCAGGGTTAGCCTCAAAAAAGGTGGCCATTGCCGAGTTGACGTAAACCAGCGTGGTATCCGGCAAAAAACGATTGAGCATAAACGGGTGGTGCTCAACCAGCGTGGCGTAATCGGCGTGCTCGGGGCTATCACTCATCAATGTTCTCGCAGTATGTTCAGCTAAGGCCGTTTGACCAGCGTTAACCAGTAATCTTCGACGTTCTGTATGGCCTTCAAAAATTGCGTAAGATCCACAGGCTTGGTGACGAAACCGGCGCAGCCAAGGTTGTAAGAATCCATAACGTCCGTTTCTGCCTCTGACGTGGTAAGGACAATGACAGGAATACGTTTTAGCGTTTCATCCCGTTTTAAATGATCGAGAAAGGTCTTGCCGTCCATTCGCGGCATGTTGAGATCTAGCAGGATAATATCCGGCCATGGGGCATCATGGTACTTGCCTTCACGGCGTAAAAAGGCCAATGCTTCAACCCCGTCACCGACATCGTATACGTTGACCAGCAGCCGGCTCTGCTTGAAGGCCATCCTTGTCAGGTGGACATCAGCCGGTTCGTCTTCAACCAGAAGAACGGTAAAATCACTTTCCATTGTCACAACACTTCACCTTGCGCGTGGTAGGTCGAAAATAATGGCGGTGCCGCTTGAGATCCCTTCTTCGATAGCGATATGCCCCTCGACATTGCGCAGGGCTTTTACCACCAGGGCGAGCCCCATCCCGGTGCCTGGGTACTGTTCGCTATGCGGTACTAAGCGCGAGAATATTTCTAATACCTGTTCGCGATACTCAGGGGCAATACCGCTGCCGTTGTCCTCGACGCGAAATTCTACGCGTTCACCGAGCGTATGTGCCGTGATTCGAATCCTGAGGGGGCGTTCAGGGTCGCGGTAAAGCCAGGCGTTGTGCAACAGGGCGCGGAAAATCATTTTGAGCTGGCGTGCATCCGCGTTTACCGGCGGCAGTCGCTGAGGAATTTCCACTGCGCCGGCACGGCTTATCTCTGCAAGCTCTGGGTCACGATGGCAGACTGCTTCAATCACTCGTTCCGGTTCGAGTGTTTCCGGCTTTGGCGTGATATCGAGGCTGAGATAGCGCTGAATCTCACTGACCAGTTCCTTGAGCTGTTTGGCCTGCCGCTCGATAAAGCCCACGGCCATCAACACCTCTTCGTTATCCGCCTCAGTAAGCAGCCGAGAATTGTGTTGAGACGGTTGTTGAGACGATTGTTGGGGCGGTTTTTGAGAGAGCTGTTGGGACAGCTGCTGGGCGAAGCTGACGAGCCGCCGGCTGGGCTCCTGAAAGTGATGCGCCATCACATGACTTAAGCGCTCAAGCTCCTGGTTGCGAAAGGAAAGTTCGTCGATCAAGCGGCGGTTTTCTCGCTGAGAGCGACGTAAGCGTTGCAAAATCACCAAGAGAATGGCGATGACCCCAAGCTGCAGCAGGGTCGCTCCCATCGCCAGCCAAAGCGTCCGTTGCCGTGAAGCTTGAAGTTGTTGCGTTTGTAAGTCGACCTGCTCCTCCACGCGTTCGATATAGTGCCGCTCGGCGGAGCTTTCAAATTCACTGGTATCGTAAAGCGAAGAGATCATCACCTCACGCCCATCGACGTTGTAACGATCAGTATATACGCCCATTACCTTGACTTCGCCATTGGCGAGACGATGGCGAAAGTAAAGGTGATTGCGCTCGGCTTGCGCAACACGCTTTAGTTCTTCTTCTAATTGCTCCGGCGTCAGCATGTTGATTTGATCAATATGCATGCCCTCTAGCTGCTCGAAGCCGTAAAAATCTTCTGCTGCCCGATTAGCTTCCAAAATTTCTCCGTTATCGACAGAAAGCATCCACATCGGCGTCGAGTGTTCCTCGAAAAATGTTCTAAAGTCCAACATGGCCCAACCTGTCACCGGCAGCCACGAAAGGGCAATGGCACAGATGGCAAGGCATAAACGCCGAGTTCGCCGCATCATGTTTCCCCTTTTGTGGTGAGTTTCATGGGGAGTGTTAGCGTGAAACGGCTTCCTTTGCCTTCCCCCTCGGATTCCACCCAAATTTGCCCGCCGTGGCGCTCGACAATTTTGCGGCATACGGCCAAGCCCACACCGGTGCCCTCGTACTGCTCTCGGGTGTGTAGGCGCTGAAACACTTTGAACAAGCGCTCAATCTGATCTGGGGGGATGCCGATGCCGTTATCCGTCACGCTGATTTGCCACTGTTGTCTATCGGTCAGCGCTTTGCTGTCGATGGTGACGTCCACGGCGTTGCTGTCTGGTGAGCAATATTTCAGGGCGTTGCTGACCAGGTTTTGGAATAGCCGCGTCATCTCATCAGGGCTGGCATTAACGGTGGGCCAGTCTCCCGTCACTTTGATGGCGGCATTGGCTTGCTCGATATCCGGTGTCAAAAAATGCAGCGCTTCATCAAGGGCATCCTTTAATGGCATATCCTGCATGGGTTGCCCCTTGCGCCCCACGCGCGAGTAGTCCAGCAGCGATAGCAACATGTCGTCCATACGCTTTGCGCCATCGCGCATATAGTGCAGCATCATTTCGCCGTCTTCATCGAGCCCGCCGAGGTGGCGTTCCAGCAGTTGGGCGTAGCTGGTCACCATACGCAGCGGCTGGCGAAGGTCGTGCGACGCGGCGTAAGCAAAGTGCTCAAGCTCTTTATTAGAGCGCTCAAGCGATTCGCGATACTGCTCAAGCTGCAACTGGGTCGTGTGCTCATCGGTGACGTCGCGTAAGTAGCCATGCCACATGGTGCTGCCATCATCCAACCGCTCAGGCGTGGCAATGCCTTCGACCCATATTTGCTGGCCGTCGGGGTGGTTGATGCGATATGTCTGTCGCCATGTGGTTAGTTCAGTGGCCGAGGTGGAAATACTGTCGGCTACCGCCGCGACGTCTTCAGGGGCAATGACATCGAATACCGCGCTGGCATTTTCTTGCACCTCCTCGGGTGTAAAGCCATAAATATCTTGAATACCAACGCTGGCGTAGGGGAAGGCGCTGCGCCCATCGGGGTGATGCCAGAACTGGTACAACATGCCCGGCAGCAGCGCCGCATGCTTGCGTGTCTGGTCCATGGCGGCGTTGGCGCGTGCTTCGGCCTCTTTGCGTGCGGTGATGTCCGTATGCGTACCGGCGACCCATAGCGGCTCACCGGCCTCGGTGCGTGTAATGACGCGGCCACGATCTTGCACCCAGATCCAGTGGCCGTCACGGTGTTGCATGCGTGCTTCAAAATCGTAGGCATCACGCTTGCCTTCAAAGTGCTCGGTTAGTAACGCTTCCGAACGCTTGAGATCGTCGGGGTGGCAGAACGACATCCACGTATCGATGGTGGTAGGTCCCAGTTCATCAAGGCGATATCCCACCATCTCGGCCCAGCGTTCGTTGAAGCGTGTTTCGCCCGTTTGAACGTTCCATTCCCAGGTGCCAGCCGCGGTGCCCCATAGGATGTTTTGCAGCGCATTGCGTTCTTCTTCTAGTTTGATACGGGCATTCTCGTGTTCGGTGATGTCGTGTAGGGCTACCAAAAATGTTGGTTTTTGATGCAACACATCCAGTAACGTGTTGTGTGTAAACTTAATCAATACGGCTTCGACTAGAATGGGCGCGCCCTGTAGGTCTTTGTGCTCCCAGATGAAACGCTGGCGCTGTTGGGAGGCTTTTGTTAGTAGTTCTCTCACGCGAGCGATGGAGGATTGGCCGTTAGGCTGCGTGTTAGGCGAGAGATCGATAATGTCCTTGCCAAGTAAGTCGTCAGTGTTTTGCGCTTTAAACAGCGATAGCGCTGCGTAATTGCTTTCTGCAATGACAAAGCGACCCTGTTCGTCGGTATGCAGCAGTAACTTGGCACTCGGTGAGTAGTAAAACAGAGCAGTAAAGCGTTCAAATAGCCGAGATTTACGAATATAAAGCCCGATAAAAAGCGCTAGCAACAATATGCACGCCGCTGCAAGAGCTATCGGTAGCCATATGGCAGTGCCGAAGCGAGATTTCAGCTGCTGCCAAAGCGTTTGAGGCGTTGCCGCGAAAGGCGCAACGCCGAGGGCGCGCGCCGCCAACTCAACCGAGAGATAGTCCTGCGGAGGGTCGAATCCAACCGAGTTATTACCATTCGGCACGACGCCATCAAGCTGCAAGAGGGCGTTGCTGACGCGGCGGATATCTTCCATTGGCACATGCGGCATGGCGGCCAGTGCCCACTCCGGATAGAGCCGGGTGGAATGTGCCAGTGGGAGGCGTGTATGCGAGTGCAACGAGTGCGTGTGTATGACATTAAGCGTATTCGGCGCTAAGCGTCCGCTCGCTAACCAATCTTCCAAAATGCCGCTGCGCACAAAGCCGGCGTCAATCTGGCCGTTCAGCAGTGCCTGCATGACCGCGTCGTGAGAACCGAGCTCTCGGTAGTCGGCAAAGCGCTCAGGATCGTACCCTTGCTGATGTATTTCATAGGCTTGGGTAAGAAACCCGCCAAGAAAACGTTTGCCGGGCACGCCGATGATGCGCCCCTCGAGTTCAGCCAGTGTTTCTATGTTGGCTTCAGCTGGGGCAAGTATGACGCCGGCGAGCAAGCTTAGGCTACGGCCGCCCTGGTATGCCTTGAGCGTCGCCAAGGCGCCACTGACATTATATTGCTGCCGCACGGCTAAAAAATGGCGCGGATTGGTGAGAATAAAGTCGATGTTGCCCGCTTCGAGTGCGTCATCCAGCGCCTCAAGTGACAACACCTGCATGTGCACCTGATGACGCGGAAGCGCCCGCTGCATCGCCTCAATCGCAGGGGCGAACTGCTCGCGAACCGTTTCAACGTCGCGGTATGCAAAAACACCCAGCGTTGTCGAGGGGGCGGCCACCGCAGCCTGTGAAAGTATTAGCGTCGCGGCCAATAACCCCCGTATCAGCGAACGGAGGCAAGCAGGTAAGGGCATTGAGGTGTCCTTTGCTGTATCAGTGTGCGATATCAATACGTTATTCCGATGCTATGGGTGTATCAGCTGAGCTTTTTGCCTGATCAACCCGATTACGTCCATTTTGTTTCGCACGGTAAAGCGCGGCATCCGCACGGGCAAGGGCACCGTCGGGCCGTTTGTCGTTGGCCGATAGCATGGCTATGCCGACGCTGGTGGTGATACGGATCGTTTCATCTTCCGCTTGTACGCGCATGGCTTCGACAGCGGCCCGCACTTTTTCAGCAACATGAGTGCTGCCGTCTTGGTCGGTATCCGGTAGTAAAATCGCAAACTCTTCCCCGCCTAGGCGACCGAATACGTCATTTTCGCGCAGGTTGTTGGTAATCGTGCGAGCAAAGCTCTTGAGAATGTCATCGCCTGCGGCGTGGCCATAGGTATCGTTAACGTGCTTAAAGTGATCGATATCCATCATCAATATGCTGGTGTGATAATCGTTATGCCGTTTGACCCGGCCGTATTCGCTGTCCATGGTTTCCATGAAGCTGCGGCGGTTGAAAAGCCCTGTTAAGGGATCGCGCATGGCAAGCGTGCGCAGCTGCTCTTCCATTTCCTTGCGAGAAGAGATGTCTTGCAGGATGCCCACCATTCGCTCCGGGTTGCCTTCTGCATCACGGCTGACTAAATGACCGGACTCAAATACCCAGACCCAGTGCCCTTGTTTGTGCTTGAGTCGGTACTCGATTTCATATCGCTTCTCTTCACCCTTCACATGGCGCTTGAGCGCCTCATCGATAGCGTCAGTGTCGTCAGGGTGCGTTCGCGTCATCCACTCCGATAATGTTTGCGGCGCGGTGTCATCATCCACATCGAATCCTGCGTTTTTCCGCAAGCGCTCGCTGGTGTAGCAGGCATCCGTTTTTAGGTTCCACTCCCAGATACCTAGGCCACCTCCTTCGATGGCAGCTGTCGTCAGCTCTTCGGACTCTTTTAAGCGCCGTTCGAGCTGGTGGCGCTCCATGGCGTAACGCATCGCACGTAAAAGCGCATCCGCTTCGACATTATTTTTGATCAGGTAATCTTGGGCTCCCGTCTCCAATGCTTTAAGTGAAAAGTCCATATCATCGTGGCCGGTCAATACCACAATGGGTATACCGCGCGCCATTGCTTTGCAGCGTGAGATGGTGTCAAGCCCACTAGAGTCAGGCAGGTTTAGGTCGAGCAGAATGACGTCAGGAGCCGACGTTGTCGCTCTAAGGTGCGTGTTGAGATCTTCCAGACTGGTCAACCAGTGGACTTCGTGATCTCCTTTAGTAAACTTCAGGCTATACTGGATTAAACCAGCATCGCCCGGCTCATCCTCAACCAGTACGACGGATAATTTTTGCATCATGGTTACCTATAAGAAATCGTGTCCTAATCAGGCCGCTTTACCAAGCTGAACCAGTAGCTGACTAACCGCTGCATGTAGTGGGTGAAGTCATCAATGCTGCTTGGCTTCACCACATAGCCCGCCGCTCCGAGGGCATAGGCACGATCGACATCGCCTTGCGATGCCGATGTGGTTAATACCACCACGGGAATTGAACGCAGTCTCTCTTGCCCTTTGGCCTGCTCAAGAAAGGTAAAGCCATCCATCCTTGGCATGTTGAGGTCCAGCAGGATAAGGTCGGGCAGCGTGCCTTCTTTTTGGCGCGCCGCTAGCCATTCCAGCGCGCTTTCGCCCGTTTCCGTATGCGACAGGGCAATATCTTCTGCAATATCTCGAAAGACCTTCTGCGTGATGTAAGCATCGGCCTGATCATCTTCGACCAATAGCACCCTATGTGCCTGACTCATGGTTCGTATCCTTAAAAAAAAGTAGAAGATATTCGTGACCGCCGGGGCCGAGGGCATCGTTTATGACGTCGCCTTTGTCTTGTCCGCACACCTTATTACGCTCGGTATCTTTTTTAACCAAATTTCGGTAAAAAGTACCCGTTCGCGCGGGCGATAACAAATCGCGTTAGCCTGGCAACACTATCGGGTTTGCCCGTCGGGTATTGTCTAGTCTGTCTCATTGATCTTACCCGGCAAGAGTGGACACTGGTCAACTTCCGACCTCCTTAAAGTTGTTGAGTATCCTTTTCATTCTGGCCTAGCTGGGCGGCCTCAAGTTCCAAGTGCAAAACTATTGAAGCGTGCTCGGGCCGGCGACGGATTTCTTGAGTACCTCGGCGTAAACTTCCAACGGCGTGCGCCAGTCCAGTGTCTTGCGCGGCCGTGTATTGAGTGAGTCGGCGATCTCGTCGAGCTCATCCTGACTGTAGACCGACAGGTCCGTGCCCTTTGGCAGGTACTGTCTCAACAGCCCGTTGGTGTTCTCATTGGAACCCCGCTGCCATGGGCTATGCGGGTCGGCAAAGTAGATCGCTGTCCCCGTCTTCTGAGTGATCTCGGCATGTTTCACCATCTCTTTGCCCTGGTCATAGGTCATGGACAGGCGTAGAGCGCGCGGCACCTCATTGAGCTTGTCGCTGAAGCCAACAGCCGCCGCTGTGGCCGTGGTGCCATCCACTTTCGCCAGGATCACTAAACGCGTCGTGCGCTCCACCAATGTACCAACGGCAGAGCGATTGTTAGCGCCAATGGTGAGATCCCCCTCCCAGTGGCCAGGCATCAGGCGGTCTTCAATCTCAGGTGGCCGCAGGTGGATGCTCACCAGGTCAGGAATCTGTTGCCGCCTATCCTTGCCACGGCTGCGAGGGCGTCGTTTACCGTTACCCTGGCGCAAACAGGCAATCAGCTCTTTCTTGAGCGTGCCGCGCGGCATGAGGTAGAGAGCATTGTAGATGGCTTCGTGCTAGACGTGGCGGTCAGTGTTACCAGGAAACATGCGCTTCAGTGTGCGGGCTATTTGCTCTGGTGACCAGTACTTGCGCAGCAGGTAAACGACCAGCTCGAATAGCTCACCATCGAGAAGCAGCTTTGGGCAAGGCGAGGCCGACAGCGGCTCTGTCTGCAGCAGAAAGATGGCGATAACAGTGAGTCATGGCAATACCCTACCTGATAGGTTAGGTGTTGCACTTGGTCATTGAGACCGCCCAGTCACATACGTGGACCACAAATAAATGACTGAAAAACAATTGGAGCAAGTTGTCGCCTTCTACGTTGCTCTTTTTGAAACTTGCCTTTGAATTATATCAGTGTCGCCTAAAAGACCGCTTTTGGCCGATACCTGTCTTTGACAAAAAAATAATGGATACGACCCTTGATCCGGCCATGTGGCCGGATCCATTGGTCTCAGTGAAAATCTACAAATACCCCATTTCCGCAAACGACTTACACCCGTCACTTCCCACTAGCACGTGATCAATCACTCTGATATCCATCAGCCCCAGTGCCTCCTTCAGTCGCTCGGTAATACGTCGGTCTGCTTCGCTGGGTTCGGGGTCTCCACTGGGGTGATTGTGTACCAAGATGACCGCTGCGGCATTGTAGGCAAGGGCGGCTTTTAGTACTTCACGTGGATAAACGCTTGCCGCATCAATGGTGCCTCGAAACAATTCTTCAAAGCAGATAACCCTGTGCTGGCTATCCAGGAACAGCACGCTAAACACCTCATGCTCGTAGTCTTGAAGCAGCAGCTGTAAATGTTCAATTGCCTGCGAAGGCTGTGTAATTTTGCGGCCTTTAGCGAGTTTACGTCGTGTAAAACGCTTGGCCATGGTGATGATATCGGTTTCGGTAACAGGAGTAGTGATTAGGTAGGTGCCAGTCACTTCCCCAGCTTTGAGTTTGGCGTGTGTCATGGTTGTCTCCAAAAAATAAAAAACGCCGGGTGGAGGCCCCGGCGTCTATGTCGTTAATGATCGATTGGTATAACTATGGGAGGGTTTTGTCACGCTGCCATCACTTGGCTCATTCGCCGCTCCATCTCTTCATGAAAAGCGTCGACCCGCTCAGCAATCATGCGAATCATAATGTCGTCGCGATAGGCGCGCTTGATAAACAGCGGCATCCCCGGCCAGTAGCTTACAAAGTCGATCCATTCCCGCTCGCTGACCCATAAGCCGCCCTGGCACTGCGCAACGTGCTCTGCCGGAATCTCCCCGCTGAGTAGAACCTCGATCTGGAACTTGGGCAGTTTGGTCTTGATTTCCAGCAGCCCGTTAGCGCCGACCAGGCTGTCGGGCGAATAGCCCACGTCATGGTTGAGGATAATCCCAACTTCCTGCGGGTTCGGCTCGCCGGATGCATTGACGTAGAGCGAACGGGCCACGCCTTCCAGCTCGTGCCCCCGACGGGTATGGGCATTGCCCTGAAACGGCTCGGCCAATTCACCGGTCATCCGTTCGCCCATCAACTGGTGCATGTAGGTAATGGCCCCGGCACCGAATCCACCAGGGCCCTTGCCGTTGACCAGCAAGGTCTTGAGCTCCGACATGGTGACGCGCCCCAAACGCGCCGCCAGCCACTCGGGAGAGCCTTGCGTCATGTTGAGGATCTGCATGGTCGCCTCCTTGGGTTAGATAGGGGGAAAAGGCCTGTTACTTAACCGCTCGCTTGGATAGGGACGCCCGTAGCTTGTCGAAGTCGCTGTAGGGCACCTGAACGGCAGACCCGTACTTGCCGCTGAACCACTCCTGGGTCGTCGCTGGGCACTGGCTGATCAGCCGCTGGATCTGTCCCGCTTGGAAAGCGGTCACTGTCTTAATACCCGCTTTGGTGCTGGCGTTACCGTTATCGTCCTGGCCGCGTGTGGTGATATTGAGCAGTGCGCACAGCACATAGCGCTTGCCATAGCTGGTAGAGGAACCAAACGCCTGCACCGCATTCTTGTTGCCGCTGATATCCGCCGGTAACAGCATGCTGGTCTCTTCGCGATGGCCGTCCTTGTGCATCAGTACGCCTGTGATCTGGATACCGCGTTCCTGCGTCTGAATACGGAAGCTCACCGCAAAGCCATACTTCTGCATGATCGGGCGCACGGTATCGACGATGTCTTCCAGCGTGGCGTAGTGGCCGTTGTTGGTCTGGCCACGTTCCTCAATGCTGGGCAGCTCGGTCTGCATGGCCGCCATGGCAGCGCTGTAGGCCATCATCGCCTGGCGATCCATGACGCGTTCCTGCATTTGTAGCAAGCGCTCCATCTTGTCGATATCGACGTCAGGGTTAAGTGCGGCCCGCTCGATCACCTGAATGATCGCGGTACTGTCAGCGGTTGGGTGGGCCTCAACTGACGCAGGCACGTTCACTGATGCGGCGCCATTAACCAAGGTGGGTGATGGGGTCGTGGATGATGTGTGGGGTGTTGAGTGACGCTGTGCCATGGGGCACCTCCAGAAATTAATCAACAGAAAATCAGGGCGAGAAGAGGTGTCTCTCTCGGTATCGGGTTAGTCAACCATGTGCTCGGCCAGCGCCTCGGGATCAATGGGTTCCAGGCGGACTTCCGCCCGGTAGAATTTGCCCTGGGCACAGACCACCGTGTCGGCGTAGTGGGCCTGCTTGGCCAGCAGGGCTTCGGTCAGTCGGGTCAGCCCGGTTTCGACGGTGTTGGATACGAATGTCATGTCGGTACCTCGTCATATTGGCCCCATAGCAAAACGCCCGGCCTTTGAGGGGCCGGGCGTCTATGCCGTGAGGATAGGGTTCATGGAAATGGAAACAGCTTGTTGGGGAAGAGCGTCCAGGCTGGCGGGCTATGCAACCAGCGCTAAGGCTGCGTCCAGGGCTTCCTGCTTAAGCTGGGCACCCTGGCCGAACCACGCCGAATCCATGCGGGTATCGTTGCTGCGTGCCCGTTTCTCATGGTCGACGTACTCGGTTACCGCATTGAGCAGGCCCCAGGCCGTGTCCTTGGCGGTTACCAGGTGCGAGCCTCGTCCTTCGCCGTGGTAAAGCTTCTGGACCTTATTGAGCGCCCGGTAATTGGGCAGCTTGGAGGGATCGTCCATGGCTTTCTCGGCACCGCAGAGCACCGACTGCAGGTACTGTTGCGCTTCACGGTGGTCGATCCTGCGTTCCGACAGGGCCTTCATGCGGTACATGAAGTCATTCCACTGGGAAACGGATATCCCCAACTGACGTTTCACCGCACGCGGGTCGAACTCGGAGCGGTGGGGCACCTTCACCGCCTGCGACGTGCCATCCACGGCAATTTGCAGCGTGTTGTTGCACACCACCCGCACCGTAGTCGGCGTGGCCATGGTCGCCAGCGTCCCATCGCATGAGGTGGCCAGCAGCAGGTAGTCGTTCACCTCATCCTGGCCTTTCAGCGACGTGCTCAAACCGCTGCGTGCCAGGGCCCAGAACTTACGCCCGCCCTTGAGCACACCGGCGGTTTCCAGCTCGTAACCCGCGTACTCGGTCAGGTCGCGGTAAAACTCCAGGATTTCCTCAGGCTGCACCACCTTGTAGCGCTGCGAGACGACCGACAGTGGGGCCTTGCTATCCGAGCGGTAGAGCACCTTTTGCTCCGGGAACGAATGGATGCTGCCCAAGTGGCTTGCACCCTCGGCAATAAAACGCACCGGGGCTTCTTCAATGTGCCAGTTCATACCGGCCTGTTGTTGCCAGACTTCCAGCGGTTGATGACGGGTCAGTTGCTGCCCCAGGCCATGCCAAGGGGTATCGCCAACGTAAGCCATTTGTTCAACGAGATGAGCCATTACAAACTCCTTCAGATTTTTCAATATTAATGAGCGCACACGGCATAACGGCCCGCCCTGAATAAGGCGGGCAAGCGGATGCGGATAGGGGGAGTGAACGAATTAAGCGTTAGAAAGGGCCGCTGACAGGCGGTTACTCAGCGTGGGGACGAAAGGTGCACTTACAGGCACAGCAGGCGTAGTTATCGAGCATTTTTTGATCAATCTCATGGCCCAGCTTGGCACCGGCAACACCAAAGGTTGTGCCGCCTAACAAACCACCAAATACGGCACCGGACAAACCGCCAATCGTAATGCCTGCGGGCCCGACCATTGCGCCGACCAGCGCACCTGCTTTGGCACCGCTAAGGGCACCGGCTGCACCAGAGGCAGCACCGGCAGCCGCTCCAGTGGTACCGCCCAGCTTTCTTCCAACATTGCGGGATATAACGTGTGGTGAACCACAGTTAGGGCAATGGATCGTCATGATGATTTTCCTCCAAGGACAGCGAATGGATGCGTATCAAGCCATTCCTGATAGCTTCATGGAGGTAGTACGTAGTTGAGATTTTTTTCAATCGATTTAGAAAGTTGCGCTCGATGTGTACATAGTATGTATCCGGCAGCAACGTAAAAAAGTGGGGAATTACGGCCTCCGGCGGCAAGTGCCGGAGTACTTAGACAGGGTGGTGTAATTCTTTACACGGCGTGGCTATCTGATGCCACGAGTTCATTTCCGGTGAGAGTAGCTGACGTAGCTTTAAAAACCAGCCAAGCGAGGGTACAGACGGTGTTTGAGGTAACGAAACCCAGCCTAGCTCCCTTGACGTATCTTACTGATTTTTAGGGGTCCGTTAGTATATATAGGAACATCGAACTAAGCGTATCTCCGAAGGAGTAATACAGCGCGAGTAAGCAACGATGAGCGCGTAGCAAGCTCACTCATGGGAAGCCGTCAATTCGGGATACTAGCAACGCTAAATTATCCCTGATGGCTATATGGTGCTTATTCGAGGCGGGTAATGGTTCCTCTGCCAATGAATCGTGGCGATAGCCGTGAGCTTCATCTGCTCACTTTTTCCTAATCGTCAGCGAGACTTATCATCATGATCCACAAACCAAAGCGCTTAAAAGCCAATCGCAATCACAGCCTCCTTTACGAGCCAATATTCATTACCTCCGACGACACACACATGGATGTAATGACCGACAAAGGCCCGCTACTCCCTGACTACCTGGAAGATGGGTATCGAGTCTTTAAAAAGGCCATAAATGCACACAAGCGGGTATTGGTGCTGCGCTTTGACTTGCAATTGCCGCTGGGGCTTACACTGCCAGACGATGCCGAGACCAATAAGGTAATTCGGCGGTTTTTATCCTCGTTTCAGAGCAAGATCGATTCACACTTGAAGCGAAACAACGTGAAACATAAGTGCCCGGTTCGCCACATTATTGCCCGTGAAATTGGCACCAACAGCCAGCGCCCCCATTTTCACGTCATGTTGCTTCTGAACGGTAATGCCTTTCGAACGATGGGGAGTAGGGATTACGAGGGTGAAAACAATTTTTTGCGTATCGCTGATGCTTGGGCCAGTGCGTTGGAGATCTCACCAACAGAAGCCGGGAAAAGGGTGCAATGTACAAGGAAAAAGATTGGTTGTACTTTTTACCGCCTGGAACCCAGTGATGAATACGCCCAGTTCTCTGAAGCATTCTACCGGATGAGCTATTTCTGCAAGGCGCATACCAAAGTCTATGGTCAGCGCCACAGGGGGCTACTGACAAGCAATAAGTAGCACCTGCTCTACCATGATATAGGCCCGTCAACGCGGGCCTTTCCTTTTGGTATACAGGAGAGTTCTCATGGCACGATACCCTTGGCAACACCCTACCGCGTCGATAAGCAATGCTGCTGGTTCAAACACGCCATCTCAGCCCCAGTCACAGGTGTACCTGCCGGAAACATTAGACCCCGACCAAGTACGACTAGCCGCCATGGAGCAAGATGAACCCAAGCGCCGACTAATCCGCGATGCTGCTGCCGTGCGTAAGCAGCGAGGGATCACTCAAGTCCAGATGGCTGAAGAGCTGGGGGTGCCATGCCGCACCCTGGAGGAGTGGTTGCAGGGGCGGCGCTATCCGAAAGGTCCAGGGCAGACGCTGCTTTGCCGGTGGCTAGAAGGACACCGCAGCCAGATAACTGGACATCTATAGCTTATTTATTAAAAATAAACGCTATAAATACAGAAAATTAACAAATAAATTAATTTTACACCTCCAGACATCCTGCCTCGAAAAATTACCTGATCCTTGGTTAGAGGATTAGCAATTTTTAAAATGGTGATCGTGCGCGGTATAGCTGAGGGGTGCATTTTTCAATTTTACGATGGTAAACACCGCGTTTTCCTTTACGCTCAGTTGGGCCGACACGCATGCCATATGCCTCCATCAAGCCTGAACATTTATCTAGCTTTGATCCTAGATCTCTTGGGCCACGAGGCCACTGGCTATCCAGTGCATCATCAGGCCGAAAGTCATTTAATTTTTGCAACAGCTCCCCGACAGGCAGATCCAAGCTTTCTTTGCCAGAAGCTCCCAGTAAATCCCTAACAGCTGCTGCTACAGGGTACTCATAAAGCTCCATCTCGAAACGCCGTTCCAAGCTTGTCGTCAGCTGCTGATCAAAGTCCGAAGCGCTTCCTCCCATCGCCTCAGCTACCGCTATACCAATACAGTAAAAATCCACCATCCCTGCAGGAGCTGCAGTCGCTCTAACGGATTTCCAACTAGCATGAACATAACTTAGCAAGGCAACTAAACTTGCAAAGGCAGGCTGAAAAGAACTATTAGCCGCCGGTTTTTCAAGAAAATGATCCACAATTTTTTCTAGCCGGGGTAACGAAACCAAGATGCTGCGATCGGCCAAATCTGCCCACGTCACCACACTTTCAGCGCTATTGATAATGACAGGATGACTAAGGAATACTCGCGTTTGTCCCGAGGACTTTTTTGCACTAATGTCAGTGAGCTTGCCCTTCAAAAGAGTCATTAATGCTTCTTGGGCTTTTGGGGACATTTTGTCTACCCTATCTAGGCTGATCACGTGATCTCGCTTGCCTAGCTCGAACATTTGTGCCTCTTTTTGGGGAGTATCACCTATCAACGGTTCTAAACTAGGATCTATCAAGGTTTTCAAAGCAGACTGCAGCGTGCTTTTCCCGCTGAAGCGCTCACCAACAATTTCTAAAAGCACATTATCAGCATTGGGAATCAAGCAAGTTACTAGCCACGCTAAAACTAGTAGCTGGCTTTCCCTAGGCACGTTTAGCAGATCTAAAAAGCTAATTAGTGGCTGATAAGCTACCTGACCATACAGAGCGTAAAAAATTGGTGGCCTCGCATTTTTTAGGCGAACGAAGCCGATAGGTTCCTGAAACTGTTTCAATGGGTGGAACCCCATTTGCGCATGAATTTCGACAATCTCTTCATGAGCCAATAAATATAGACTTCCCTGCCCACCTAGTACTGTCAATCCAGTACTCGCCGCCACCCCTTGAGCATCAGGTTCATCGCCTTTGATAGCTCCTAATGCCAACCCTACTTCTTTGGTATTAATCGCTAGACCTGTGGTGTGAAGAGCCAAGCTCTGAATATCGCTGACGAAACCCTCCACTTCCAAGGGGGTTGCAAGTGAGGTTTTGTAATTAATCAACAGCTCCGTACCACGAGGTGTCATGCCTTTGAAATAATGTTTTTTTAACAAGTGATAAATTTCAGTCACGACCCTGTCTTTACGACTTCGATTCCCGCCCCTCGCCTTTATTGAAGATTTTGGTACTACTTGCTGCTGGGCGTGGTGAGAAGGGGAATTCTCTGAAAGCACGTTGCTTTGGGCGGGCGGCTGAAAAAACGGATTTGGTGGTATACCCCAGTTTTCATTTTTGGGGGCCTCACACTCGCCTGTTCTAGGGTCGTACGAGAAGTCGTGTTCGCTACTCATTGCCTCTCCATTGCATTGCATTGCACGCCGCATGATGGCTGTAATTTACAGATTGTGACTAATATGTCACCTAGGAGCCCTACTAATTGCTGAGCATTTTCTGGCATTTCGACGATGTTTTAATCAATGCTGTCGGTGATGATAGCCGGCATGCCAACAGGTTGGCAGAACACTTTGAACGCTAAATAACCTCAACGTCTTAGTGTCGCCCAAGGGTCGTCACTGCCATCGATCTTATTCAGCTCCTTCTGTAAGGCATTGGCGACACCCTTCCAGCCCTGAATTGCCCGCGCCACCCGCAGCGTCGGCGGATAAGGTTCGATCGTGTTAATTTCCCACATCACCACTGAATGAATGAAACGGCGTAGCCAAATGAAGTCAGCCTCCGCTGGCACTAAAGACCGTGTTGTCAGCAATTCTTCGCGTGACCGATACGCTTCACTTTGAAGCTCATCAAACGTCTTCCAATTGGCACATACGAAGTGGTTATTGAGCGCGGCTTCCTTGAATGCCCGTACTGCTGAATGCTGCGGCCACCGAAGCGCTACTGCTTTCCAGTCGGGTTCTTTACTAACATCTTGAAAATGGTCAAGGTTTTTGGTCGTCGCATCGGCCAGACGGTTGAATGTCTGCTGTAGATCCTCACAGCATCGAATCATGTCACGCACTTGCGCCGGACGAACGTGGGTCTGATAGCTGACGGGGGCAGAAGAAATTTTCATAGCCGCTAAAATGCCTAAAAGATTAGTAGTTTATCCAAAAACGATACCCCACGCCTCCCAGGCTTTATTCCATAAAGCTAATAGGTAGCTAGGTAACGGCATAGAAAGCCGCCCAAAGCGGCTGAGGCCGTTATTCAAGGTACGACGTGATAGGCGAACAACAGATGGCATTATGGGTAAAAGCAAGCTTCAGCACTCAGCACTAGCATCCGGCAGCAGCTGCTTGGCCAATTCGTCCACAGTCTGCAAGGCTTCATGCCAGGACGCGGGCTCATCGTGATAAACCAGCGGGCCGATAAAACGCTCGTAGCGATCCTGATGGATAGGATCGGTCTGTAAGCACCCGAGGCCATATCGCAATTCATCTGCAGGGCTATTGGCAAATTGCGCATGTTGATTACCGAACTGAGCTAAGTCGGTCTTTATGACCGCCTCTACCAGCGTGCGTAATGCGGCCATGTCATATCCGCCAGATGTCGCCATGTGAAGATCGTAGACGTGCCTCACTAGCGTTTCATCGTCTTTTCGGGAAGGATCACGATTCACATGAGCTGTACGGCGCAGTAATGCCACCAGCTTTTCGCTGATCGTGGCATTTAGGCTAACCACCGGAAAGGAAGCTACCTCTGGCGGTAGCTGAAGAGCATTGGCATACAAAGAGCTGACAGAGCAAGCCACGGCGGGCTCGTATAGCTCTGATGCAGTGACGTCTAGCTTCAAGTCAGGTCGAAGCGCTGAAATGCTGCCCTGGGTACGGGGATAGCGAACGGTAAACTCCGCATAGCGGTACTCGTTACGCTTGACGACCTCACTATCGGGATCAATTGCCAGGATCTGGGAACGACTGATGATTGCTTCTATTTCAGACAGAACCGCTTTCCTTGCTGCCTTAAGCGCCGTTCGAGACATGCCCGTTGCTACCCCATCGCGGGGAACAAGCTTGATATCGATATCCTCGGACATACGGAAAAGCTTGTGGTGGGCTTTTGCCAGGCTGGTACCGCCTGCGAATACCAACTCAAAAGTTCCCGAATGCAGCTCTGAAAGCAGACTCAGTAACTGGACAGCATATACATCTTTTTCCACGATAGCGGGGCTATCAATGCCCAGCGCATCGGCCACGTCGGGAAACAACCCCGGATCGATGTTCATGCTGAAGCACGCTCAATACCCAAGCGATATTTCCCGTAGGCAATCTGGCGATGAAACGGGCCTTTCACTTTGACCATCACTCGCGCGGGAATTTGTGTGCGTCCCGCCTGATAAGCCTTTTCTGCACTGGCTGGCTCCCACTGAACCCCTAGGCGATTCAATGCCTCTTTGGCGACTTGATCAAAGCCACCGGGCGCCGCAATCATTGGCTTACCCGTGATACGGTTTTGGCGCGCTTTGGCATATAGCCCCTTACCAATACGTACTAATCTTCCCTGCGCTTCTAATTGCCGAAGCACACGTCCAACTTGGTCGTAACCACCCAGAGCAGCAAAATCATCACGTAGAAACACCATTCGCCGACTTTTGCGAATTTTGTCACGAATGCGTGACTCGAGTGTTGGAGTGGTCATGTAACGCCTCCAGTAGCTGGGCAATGACTGGAATTACTCTATACCTTCAGGCTTTAAAATACAAAAACACGACATGAACAAAAAATAAAATATGGATTTTAGCCATTAAAATCAAAACATTACTGATAAAAATAGAAATAACAGCTGCCGCAAATCATCCTCGCCTCCCCCTTATTGTGAACCAATCACGGGTAAGCTCACCATGTACGAAGCGATATCTACACCTTGTCTTTAACTTCATGTTTTTTATAAGTTTTCCCGCTAAGCTTATCTGCAAAACTGGTCGGAATCAGTTCTTGCGTTGGCTCACCTGGCAAAGCAGAACTACCGGATCTCGCTTCAATAAGCTCCACAGCGTGTCGTTGTATGGTAACGGTAAGGTCACTGACGATTGGTACATAATCAATTTTAATACCCTGGTTTCTAAGGCTATCGGCCATAGTAAAAAACCTGGGTTCTTGCATTTTATGATCAGGCCTCTCCCCACGTGTCACTAACGGCTTGGTCAAGCCTACCTGGTCTGCAAAAGATTGTTGGCTGATATTCAGTGCTGCACGGGCCACGCGCATTGCCATGGCGTCAAGCATCTCCCCTTCTGCGTATAGCCTGACGCAATCAAGCGTACTGAAGACATCAATTTCTACCTTCTCTTCCCGCATGACGTAGACAAGCCTTACCAGCGTATCCGCTCGCATCGCCATATCTGGCTTTTCATTACGAGTAATGACGCTTTTTGTGACGCCTAACCTGTCAGCCATCTCTTGCTGGGTCCATTGGCAAGCGGCCCGCGCCATCCGTAGGGCGATCGCTAATCGTGTTGTTTCGTACATATTGAGTTGACTCCGTCTAGAATCGGGCTAGAATGTCACTATATAAACACATCAGTTAATTTTGTGACATAAGAACCTGGAGACATTCATGAATATCGAGCCCTACCGCAGCACCACTCAGCCATACAAACACGGAGGATTTACGTCTACCTGTATGCTACGAATCAATGACGTCAAGGTAAGAACGGGGTTGTCCAGATCTACCATCTACAGCAAACTTGATCCAAAATCATCGGCTTACGACCCTACTTTCCCGAAGCAAATCAAGCTTGGAGCAAGAGCTGTTGCTTGGCTAGAGGAAGAAATTGATACCTGGCTGCAACAGCAAGTAATGATGAGACATTGATTCTAGCTCTCATTGCTTTGGCCTAAACGGCACAACGCGTCTCCGGCATAACAGGTATTAATATTTTGAATGCTCGGCATTTGGCCTCCAGGGTTTAGGGCAACACACCCGCCAAGCCTATGTCTGCCATGGCAGCCACGCTTAAATTGCGCGGGTTCCTTATAGGCTGGCCCTAACAGGTCTTGGACTCAGGAGCTTCAATCATAGGCCACACCAACGAAGCGACCTTCTCTAACGCTTGCTTGCGCTCTTTAAAGTAGTCATAACGGTCGTAAATTCCTTCGACCCCTTTTAATTTGTGATTCAAACAGCGTTCAGCAACATGACCAGGCACCCCAGCTTCAGCTAGCAAGCTGCGGCAGGTACGTCTGAGGTCATGGACCGTAAACATTTGTGTCTCGCCCATTTTATTCGCTGGCTGCTTCTTTTTTCCTGCCTCATGACCAAACTGCTTGGCAATGGCACGATTGAGCGTGTCTTTCCCCATAAAAGGCTGTTTGCTGCTTCGGCGATTCGGAAACACATAAGGAGAGCCACATGCACGTACATGCAGCTCCTCAAGCCATGTGACGGCAAGGCGCGGGAGCGGGATGATGAGCCCTGTTCCCGATTTACTGCGTTCACTGGGCAGCTTCCAACGCTGGTTTTCTAAATCGAATTCTGTCCACGGAGCTTCAATCAGCTCCGTTTTGCGCACTCCTAGCACGAGCAACAAAGCACAGGCTAAATAATTCTCACGGCTAAAGCTGTCGTTGTTATCTCTGAAGATTTTGAAGACGTGATGGAGTTCATCAATGCTAAGCGCTCTATCCCTGCTTTTCTCGACACCACCTGCGTCATTTACATTAAAAGCCGATGCTGGGTTATATGTCAGCAAGCCCAGTTTGATGGCATGATTAAACAGCTGCTTAAGATACATCAGGGTATCGTTAGCGATGGTAGGGCGCCCGCTTGCTGAGACCTTTCTGATGATGTCGCGAACATCCATCGGAGTAACGCTATCAACCGTCATGCTACCAAGGGACGGCGCGATCTCTTTATTAAAAATTCGCTCAGGGATGCCCGGATGCTTCAGCCGCTTTAGTAATTCTTTGTGCCAATCTAAAAACAGATCATCGACCGTGCGGATCGTGATTTGCTCTTCACGCTTACGAGCCTCAATGGGATCAACCCCGTCACGAATCAAACCCTGAGCTTCGACTGTCTTTATCCGGGCTTCCGCTAACGACACATGCGGGTATTTACCCAAAGTCAGCTCCCGCCGCTTTCGATTAATCGTGTAGCGCAGCATCCAGTAGGGAGCGGCACCCCCTTTAGGAATCATGAAGTAAAGGCCATTGCCGTCACTGTAGCGGCCTGGCTTGCCATCTTTCACATATGCTTGTACCCGTCGGGCTGTAAAGCTTCCCATATAGCGTGTTCCCTATCTCTGCGCCTGAGCCACCCGTAACCTATTGATTTCTAAAATAATAAAAAATCATGAAATTAACACAACTATATGAAAAATATAGATTTTTTATTGAAAGTGGGGAGTATATTCTTATATTTTACCTCATTTTGTGGGGAGTAGCCCTACCTACTCCCCAATCTACTCCCCACTTTATGCTGGCTTAAGCTAGATATCGCTGGACACAACTGGACAAAAAATTATAAAAATATCAATAAAATCAATATTTAATACACGATATTGGATTTAACTGGAAGTCACTCAATATTTTGAATCTGCTCCCTCATCTGCTCGATCAACACCTTCAACTCCACGGCGCAGCGAGTCGTCTCCGCTACGACAGATTTTGACGAGAGCGTATTAGCTTCGCGGTTGAGCTCCTGCATCAGGAAATCCAGACGGCGACCTTTGGGGCCTTTCTGGGCGAGCTGGCGGCTGACTTCTTCAACGTGTGCGGTTAGGCGGTCGAGTTCTTCATCCACATCAGCTTTTTGCGCCACCAGTACCAACTCGGCTTCCAGGCGTTGCGGGTCGAGTTCGGTCTTGGCGACTTCCAGGCGCTCCAGCAGTTGGGCGCGCTGGCGCTCCAGGATCTGCGGCAGCAGGCCGCGCACGGTAATCACCTGCTCGCTGACTGCCGCAAGTCGCATAGTAATCATCTCGGCGAGCTTTTCGCCTTCCCGGGCGCGGGCGTCGATCAGCTCGTCCAGCGCTTGATCAAACAAAGTGGCGGCAGCAGCTTTGATAGCCTCTTGGTCAAGGTGCTGGGTTTCCAGCACGCCCGGCTGGTTAAGTAGCTCCAGGGTAGTCGGCGGCACGGCGCTTTGCACCTGCTGCTGAACCGCCGCCAGAGCGTCGGCGATATCTTTTAGTCTCTGGCTATTTACCGCCGGGGCTTGATTGGCCTCAGCGGCGTCAAACCGCACGCTGCATTCCACTTTTCCCCGTGCTAAGCGCTCGCGCAGGGCATCGCGCAGCAGCGGCTCTAGCTCGCGCAGAGTGTCAGGCAGGCGAAAGTGCGGTTCTAAGTAGCGTTGGTTAACCGAGCGAATTTCCACCTGCAAGGTACCGAAGGAGGCGACGTGCTCGGCGCGTGAAAAAGCCGTCATACTGTGGACGTGGCGTGGGCTGGCCATTCGTGATTCCTGTTAGTCGCGCATTTCGGACAGTCTACCCGATCCAGACGAGGTTGAGAGGCCCGCTTTGAATAGACCCGTCAGCCGCTGTGTTGACGTGTACAATGGGGTCACTGTTTTTATCAATAGTCTGATGTGAGGTGCTATGCGTCCTGATGTTGTTCGCCCCAGCGGTCGCGAAGCCGACCAGCTCCGCGATATTCGCTTAACCCGCGATTACACCCGCCACGCGGAAGGCTCCGTACTGGTGGAGTTTGGCGATACCAAGGTGCTGTGTAATGCCAGCGTAGAAGCGGGCGTGCCGCGCTGGCTGCGTGGCAAAAATCAGGGCTGGATCACCGCCGAATACGGCATGCTGCCCCGCGCTACCCACTCACGTAGCGGCCGTGAGGCAACCCGCGGCAAGCAAGGTGGTCGCACCCTGGAAATTCAGCGCTTAATTGGCCGCAGCCTGCGCGCGTCGGTAAATTTGAAGAAGTTGGGCGAATTCACCATTACCGTGGATTGCGATGTCATTCAGGCGGATGGCGGCACCCGCACCGCTGCGATTACCGGGGGCTGTGTAGCACTGGTGGATGCCATTCGCTACCTGCAGCGCGAGAAGAAGATCAAAGGGGATCCCTTCAAGCAGCTGGTGAGCGCCATTTCCGTGGGCATTTATAAAGGCGAGCCGGTGCTGGATCTGGACTACCCGGAAGACAGCAAAGCCGACACCGACCTGAACGTGGTGATGACCGAAAGCGGCGAGCTGATTGAGGTACAGGGCACCGCTGAAGCGGGCGCCTTTAACCGCGCCGAGCTCAACGCCATGCTCGACCTCGCTGAAAAAGCAGGCAATGAGTTGCGTGAACAGCAGCGTGAGGCGCTGGGGATTCGTGGCTAGATAGAGCAATCAAGCACTATTGCTGGCGTAAAAGTTCGCCAGCAATAGTGTTACGCGATTACTTAACCGCAGTCACTACTAATTCTAAAAGTACATTCTCGCCAAGGTCAGCAACGCCTAATGTGGCTCGGGCTGGCAGATGGTCAGCATCAAACCATTGAGTCCACACATCGTTCATACCTTTCTTGAGATTCAAGTCAGAGACATAAGCAGTTGCGGTAACGATTCGCTTATTATCTGTACCTGCTTCGGCTAGATAGCTTTCCAGTTTATCAAGCACTTGGCGTGTTTGGCCTGCCATATCAAGCGTAAGATCATCAGCAATTATTCCACCGAAGAAAACAAAGCCATTCGCTTCTACAGCGCGGTGCATAATAGGTGTTTGGATATGTCGTTTAATCATAATAATCTCCAGTTTGCCTTAATTGGCGTACGTTAACTCGTCCTATTCAGGACAAGGTGTTTGAAACCTTTGAATAGAAAAAGGAGTAATGGGGAGCTTGGGCTCTCGCTCCATGGCAAGATCGGCGACTATTTCTCCAGTAATGGGGCCTAACTGATAGCCGTGAGCAGAGAACCCAAACGCGTGAATAACATTGTCGTGTTGACTGCTGAGACCTATTACAGGAATGTGATCCTGCATGACTGCTTCGACGCCTGCCCAGGTTCGCATGATGCGTGCCTCTTTCATGAACGGAAACAGGCTGACGACGGTATCGGCATTCTCCGCCAACCCACCCAAGCGGGTTTCGGCCACATGGCGAGCAATATCCACGACACCGCACACCCCTCCTCCAATCAAAACAGTACCGTTCTCAAACTGCTTAAAAGATAATGGCCGCGATGTGGCGCCCACTACTGTCCCTAAAAATGGCGATAGTCGCTCAGTGATCATTAGCATGGGAGCCTCAGCAGTGAGGGGAACCGGTTCTCCAAGCCATTTGCAAAGCTCTCCTGACCAAGCGCCAGCACAATTGACAAGCAAATCGGCATCAAAATGCTCTTCGCCTCCACTTAGGCGCCAGCCATTTCCCTTAGGCTCTATATCAGTTATCTCGATACCTTCGCGGAAGCAGGCGCCCTGGCGTTCAGCTTCGCGACGCCAGGCAGTAACAGTGCGATAAGGATTGGCAAAGCCATCGCCATCACACGCAAGCCCACCTGGACAATGGCCAGCCAACGCCGGTAGCCGCTTGCGTAGCTCATCACGGTTGATAAGCTTTTCATGGTGGTACCCCAGGTTTTGCACTTGGCGCTCACGTTCGTTGAGGATGGCCATATCATTATTGTTTTCAGCCACTTTGATTTGCCCAACAGGACGAAACCCACAATCGTCACCGACAATACTCGTCATGTTCTGCCAGCGTTCCCAAGCAGCTATCGCTAACGGTATCTCTGCCGGGTGCCTGCCGAGCCGACGTACACCACCGGCATTGACGCCCGAGGCATGGCGACCGGCATAGGCCTTATCAATGACAGTGACCTCATACCCTTGATTACTTAATCGCAGCGCAGCACTGCAACCATGAAATCCCGCGCCCACAACCACTACACGACGAGACATCAGCCTTCCTCCGCCGCCTTTGCAAGCTGTCCGAGGGTGATCGGTTTGAAAGGTGGTCGCAGCCTGTAATAGCCGGTCTCTTCAACACTCTGCTGATTGGCATCTGCCAGCAGTTCGCTCACGGTAATACCGCACATACGGCCTTGACACGGCCCCATGCCACAACGAGTGAACGACTTAGTTTGGTTGGGCCCTCGGCAGCCCATTTCGGCCATACGCCGGATTTCTCCGCCGGTTACCTCTTCGCACCGGCAGGCTAGCGTATCGTCATCGGGTAAACGCCATTGTTTTGCAGGTCTATACAACACATCGAGAAAAGGCCTAATAGCAGTGTCACGCGCTAGTGCTTTACGAATTGGTTGGGCGCGTTCAGTACTGTTTGCCAAGGTTAATTTATCTAGCGCCAGGGCAGCCCCCAGGCCCGCTAATTGACCTTGCATGGCCGCGGCCTTGGCTCCTACGATACCGCCTCCATCACCCGCTACGGCAATACCTGGGATATCGGTGCTCAGCCACTCATCCAGACGTGGCCTCCAAGATAATTGCTGCTCATCCCACTCATGGTGGCAATCCACCGCCCGAGTGATTTGGGTATTGGGGATAACGCCTTGATGAAGCAGCAAGGTAGGCGTTTCAAGTGTCTGCCAATTATCATCGCCCTGTTGCTTCCATAAAACGCGCTCCAACTGACCACTACCTTCGGCGCGCAGAGCGCTTACGCCTTTAATGTGGCGAACACCTGCACGACGTAGTTCACGTAAGAGTCCCACCCCCTTTAATAGGGTGCTGGCATTACGTAACGCACCGGGAGTGTGCTTAAGAGCGGCGCGATATCGATTCCGTGGCGTAGTATCAAGAATGGCCGCTATCTCGACACCTGCGCGAAGATACTGAGTGGCTAGCAGCAATAATAAGGGGCCACAGCCGGCTAATACGACTGGAGCCTGGGGCACGGCCCCGGCACTCTTGAGCAATATTTGACCACTTCCTGCTGTCATGACCCCTGGCAATGTCCAACCAGGTATTGGCATTGGCCGCTCCATGGCTCCTGTGGCAAGGATGATATGTCGCGCACAGATCATTTCTGCCTTGTCATCATGCAATAGCCCGATTTCGCGCTGCCGGGTCAACTGCCACACGGTGGTTGCAGGACGATAGTCAATTTGAGGGTCTTTAAGCCCCTTGATTAGAGACTCGCCAGACCAGTAATCCTCGCCAAGAATCCGCCGATCACGCACAGGGGTACTTTCCAATGCACGATAAATTTGACCACCCGCCGCAGGCTGCTCATCTATTACCACCGGCGTAATGCCATATTCGAGGGCAGTAGTTGCTGCGGCCATACCTGCTGGGCCTGTACCGAGAATGACTAGGTCATGCGTAATCATGAAGTTAATCTCCTGGCACCCTGCTGTGTATGGACATGCATCCCATCGCGAACCTCCACTTGGCAGGCCTGAACATTGGGATTGCCATCAACTTCCACCAAACATTCAAAGCACACACCCATCATGCAGTAAGGAGCACGAGGGGCATTACTAACCGGCGTACTCCGGCAGATACTAATGCCCGAAGTGAGTAATGCCGCAGCGACAGTATCGCCAAGGCGAGCCGTCACGGTCTGCTCATCAAAGTGGAAAGTTACTACCGCTTCGTTAGTGGCTTCAGGCGGGGATAGACGTTTGAACATGGAATCTCTCCGCAGTAAAAGGGGTGATTTCAGAAGGTGCTTCAGCGCCTGCAAACCAGGGCGCCAAACACTTTGCATGGGCTGCGGCTAACGTCACACCGCTATGGCAACAAGCGATAAAAGCCCCAGGATGACTTTCAGATGCTTGATAAAGCGGATAACCATCAGGTGTCATAACTCTCAAGGCTCCCCAACTGCGAACCACTCGAGTATTTGCAAGTGCCGGTAACGCTCTTACGGCGCGCTTAGCAATTTGAGCAAGCACGGGTGTTTCAGTACCGTCATTGAAACCGACGTCTTCATGAGAGTCGCCCATGAGAATTGAGCCCTCTCCGGTCTGACGTAGATAGGTCGTTGGTAGGTTAAGCAGTGGCCGCATTCGTTCAGTAACCAGGATTTCACCCCGATTAGGTATTAATGGTGCATCTAGCCCTACCTGCGGAGCTAGTTCTCGGTTGCCAAGCCCTGCAGCCAAAATGACACGGTCCGCCGTAATGGTTTGATGATTGCTCTCGATCACATAACTCTCCCCATTACGCCGAATCTCCTTTACCTTGCCAACAGCAAGGAAGCGGCCTCCATGGCAACGAATGCCAGCATGTAGCGCTCGAAGCAGATAAAGAGGATTAGCGTGCCCATCCCAGCTTGACCATGAAGCGCCCGTTACGCTTTCGCCAATTTCAGGAATCAAGTCATGTAACTGGCTATGGTTCAGCATTTTGAACGAAAACTGGCGATCCGTTGCTTGAGAAAGTGCATCAAGATCTACTTCGCGACTCGCCAATTCCGCTTCGCTATAGCAAAGATGGACTCCCCCCGGGTTGTGGTGCTGAGTTGCGACCCCAGTCAACTCAAAGAGCTCTTGAGAAAGTGCCGACCACTTGGATGCAGAACGCATACTCCATTGGGAATAACGCGGTATTTCCTGCCCCTTTCCTTGAACCCAAACCAATCCAAAATTACCTCGCGATGCACGATAGGCCACATCACCTTCATCTAGTATGCTAACTTGGTGACCTTGGCTGGCTAGGCCATAAGCAATTGCACTACCTACTAATCCCCCACCAATGACGGCGAAATCACACTGCTGCATAGTCGGCTCCTTAACCTTTACCGATAAGAACTTTGTCAATTCCATAGAGCCGGTCGAGCAGCACCATAAATAGCACCGTCAAAACGATTAACACCGTAGAAACAGAGGCAATTAATGGATCGACGGTATGAGCAATATGGTTGTACATCTGAACAGGCAGCGTTGTTGTGCTGGGTGAGGCCACGAAAATGGTCATCGACAACTCATCAAAGCTGGTAGTAAACGCTAAGATCCAGCCACCGGCGACTCCTGGGAGAATCATCGGTATGGTGATGCGCCGAAACATCGTCCACTGGGAAGCGCCTAGTGATAAAGCAGCCTTTTCCGCACTACGATCCATGCCAAATACAGATGCCATCACCAAGCGCATGGTATAGGGCATAACGATAATCACATGAGCTGCAATGAGTGCCCAAAAGCTACCGTAAATGCCTATTTGAGAGAAGAAACTGAGGAATGCTACCCCAAGTACAACATGAGGAATCATTAGCGGTGATAAAAACAAACCCACTAATGCATCACGACCACGGAAACTATAGCGGACAATAGCTAGCGCTGCCGGCACCGCTAACAGGGCCGAAATACTGGCAGCAGCAACGCCAAGATAAAGGCTATTCCAGAAAGCACGGATAAAAGCAGGGTACTCAAAGATTGCCACGAACCAGCGAAGAGAAAATCCATTTGTCGGGTAAGAGATATAGCCATTCGGTGTAAAAGCTACCAGCATTACCACTACTAAGGGAGCAAGTAGAAAAACGACAAATAACGAGTGAAACGTAAGGGCAAGTTTACTGTTATGTAGCATTCGGAAGTCTCCTAGCCCAGGGTGCGACGAAAACGCCGCTCCATCATGCGGTTATAACTCATCACCACGACAACATTGGCCACCAGCAGCACAATGGCTATTGCAGCCCCCATAGGCCAATTCATAGTGTTGAGATACTCATCGTAAGCAGCAGTAGCCGCTACCTTTAGACGGCGCCCACCAATAATGGCTGGGGTGGCAAAAGCACTGGCTGATAAGGCAAATACAATCAAGCTGCCGGAAAGGATACCGGGCAATATTTGAGGAATGACTACGCGTCGAAAAACTGTCCCGTGGCTAGCGCCTAACGACAAACCAGCATGTTCTACCGCAGGGTCAAGCTTCTGAAGAGCGGCCCAAACCGAGATCACCATCAATGGAACTAAAACATGTACCAGCGCAAGAATTACGCCGGTGTGAGTGTACATCAAGTTACCTGCACTAGACTCAGCAATACCAATTGCTTCCAAAAATTTACCCAGTAAGCCATTACCACCAATCAGCAATACCCAACCAAGTGTTCGCACTACTACTGAGATTAATAATGGTGCCAAAGTAACGACTAGAAATAACGAACGCCACGGATTACGCATTCTTGAAAGAATATAAGCTTCTGGTACGCCTATAATAATACAGAGAATTACTACTGCTATACTAATACTATAGGTACGCAGAAATATTTCGTGGAAGTAACTATCTCGAAGAACTTCATAATAGTTTTCAAGGCCAAATGAAGAAACAATACCAATCGAATAATCAAAGCTATTAAAACTAAGTATCAGCGTCATTATTAGTGGCATGCCCAATAGGGCAAGAAAAAAAATAGCACCTGGCGCACTCAGTAACCACGGCACCGGATTAATTGTACGAGTACGCGACATAGAAGGAGATAGGCTAGAGGTGAGCTCAGTCATGTGCTTGCTCCCCCAGAATACGTACAGCTCCTTCCTGCCAGCGAATTCCTACATCTTCGCCAACTGCGGCTCCCTGCACTCCTAAATTAGGTTGAGTAATTAATAGCTCGCCGATACTACTATCCACTTGGTATAACCAGTGATTCCCTAGAAATAACCTTGTACGAACACATCCGTTTAGTTGGCCAGCACCTTGATGTGTTAGCTCTAATTTTTCTGGACGGATTGATAATTGAACCTGATCACCTTGAATATCGATAGGCACAGAGATTTCAAGCTGATAATCACCTAGTTTGACCTGAGCTTGGCTACCGATTTGCTGATCTATGTGGCAAGCAAATAAATTGGTCTTTCCAACAAAAGATGAAACAAATTTATTTTTAGGATTTTCATAAGCTGAAAATGGCTCATCAACTTGTACTACCTTGCCCTCATTCATAACCACAACACGATCACTAAGTGAAAGTGCTTCCGATTGATCATGTGTAACCATCAGGGTTGTAGTGCCAACCTGCTGCTGAATATTCCGCAGCTCAATCTGCATGTTTTCTCTTAATTGTGCATCAAGGTTTGAAAGAGGCTCATCAAGTAGCAACAACGGCGGACGAATTACGAGAGCACGAGCCAGGGCGACACGTTGGCGTTGCCCGCCAGATAGTTCGCGAGGATACCGATCTTCCAGATGCTCAAGACGAACCAGTTCCAACGCTTCCCATACTTGTTGGCGACTCTCACTGATCGGAACTTTGCGCATTTCCAGACCAAATCGAACATTTTCTGCGACGGTCATATGGGGAAAAAGGGCGTAGCTTTGAAACACAATTCCTATTCCCCGCTGATTGGGTTTACAGGACGTAATATCATCGCCGTTCATCCAGATGCGCCCGCGAGAAGGCTCAACAAAACCAGCAATCATTTGCAATGTAGTTGTCTTCCCACACCCCGATGGGCCAAGCAGGGAGACAAACTCGCCTTGGGCAATATCAAGCGTCATATCTTGCACAGCCACGTTATTGCCATAACGCTTAGTCAGTGACTCTAAATGCAGAAAACTCATGGTATAGGACTCCCACACACCCTTACCTATCGTGTTGAAAGCAAGGGTGTGTTGTCTTAAGTGTTATCAATAAAGAAAGAGATTAAGCGCAGGATTAGCGCTCAACCTGACGGTTCCATCGATTAGTCCACTCAAGACGATTAGGGTTAATAACATCCCAATCCACAGCCACTAGCTGGTCGACCTTTTCCCCATAAGGAAGGATTTCCGCTAAATCATCGGGTAATTCTGCATTTCGCTGCGCAGGCCCCCAGCCTTGCGTATCAGCCAACAATTCTTGAGACTCAGGGGTCAGCAAATGTTCAACAAACGCTTCGGCTAACTCGCGTTCTTCGCTACCTTCTATTACACAGGCAGCAACCATCAAAGCAACGGCACCTTCTTCAGGATATGCAAAGGCGCCAGGGAAACCGGTATTAGCAAGCGCGCGTAAACGCCCGCTACCCCAAACTGATAAAGCAATTTCCTCATTTTGGAAAAGTTCTGACATTTTGCCTGCAGAAGGCTCAAAAGAGAGAATATTGGGCGCGGCTTCTTCTTGCATAAAGATGAAGCCAGGATCGATATCGCTTTCCCCCCCACCGTTAAGTCGTGCCGCCATCACCAAGGCATGCACGCCATACGTATTGCTAATGGAAGGAACGACCAACTTGTCGGCAAATTTTTCATCGGCCAGATCATTCCAAGATGAAGGTGGCTCCCATCCATTACGCTCAAACATTTCGGCATTGTATGCAAAACCAGAAGCGACTAAGCCAACACCAACAGCCTTGTCATCAGGGAAGCGTGCAATGTCGTAGACATCGTCTAACATAGCGGTATTTTGCATCGGTGAGCAGAAGCCTAGATTAATAGCTTGGTACATCGGGCCATCATCCATCAGCACTACATCAAGCTCTTGGTTTCCACGCTGGGCTTGCAGCTTAGCCAAGGTATCGGTGGAATTTCCTGCTACATAGATGATTTCCGCCTCATGCTCCTCAAGGAAGGCTGGAATGATTTCATCACGCATAGCTTGTTCGGTAGAACCACCATAGGAACCTACGTATAGCGGTTCAGCAAGAGCTGTATTCATGCCAAGAAATACCAGTCCTGCCATTGCGGTCGTTTGCTTATTCAGTCTTTTCATATTTGCAGTGTCCTGTCATTGATGTTGGTGTTTTGCTTGTTGTTATCAATGGCCGCCACCGCTTCTGGTATTGCTAGAAAACGGTCAGAAGGCGTGGGCAGTGCGACCTTCAATGAAGCTAGCACTGCTTCAGGCATCAGGACTAATGCCTTTTGTTAGGCACCTTATTCGCTAATGTTATGGGTTAGCCAAAAAAGGGATTATCAAGCTGATTAGCCAGATAAACTTTTACTTCATCCAGAAATTCCAAAACTAGACGTGATGGAGGTCGAAATGCAGGAAGCACGGCACTGTAATGAAAAGGTATTCTGGGTGAAAAAGGACGTATAACTAGGCCACGCGAGGCATAGCTACCTGCTGTAATAGGATCTATTAATGAAACGCCTGCACCCGACAAAACGAGTTCACAAGCAACGCTCGATAATTGAGTTTCGATACGCATACGCCGCGCAACACCTGCTTGATGGAAAACATGGTCAATAAGGGGTCTGACATCCTGTGTCTGACCCAGTGAAACAAACGGCTCGCCTTCCAAATCTTCTGCAGTAATAGCTGCTTGCTGCACCAATCTATGCTCAGGCAACATTACTAAGCACAACTCACCGCTAGCAATAGGGAGTACGGTGACAGAGGGATCCTCCAAATGCATGCCTATTAAACCTGCATCACACTGCTGAGTTGCCACCCACTCTAATACTCGTTGCGAGCTATGTGCTTGTAATGAGACCGTTATTCCCGGATGACGTGATGTGAAGGAGTGGATGATAGGAGGTAATGCACTAAGCGCGAGAGCTGGCATGCAACTTAAGAAAAGCCTACCCGTTCGAAATTCTCTAATTTCTTTAGCAGTATCGGTAATTTTATCAAGCCCTACAAATGCTCTATCAACATCCTCATATAGCGCTAAGGCTTCAGGTGTTGGAATTAAGCGACCCTTGCTTCGCTGAAATAATGAAAACCCTACGTAATACTCTAAGTCGTTTATCAAACGGCTTACTGCAGGTTGTGAAACATGCAGAGTCTGTGCTGCCCTAGTAACGGTTTTATGTATCATCACCGCACGAAAGGCTTCTATCTGCCTAAGATTAATCATGCGCTATCTGTCCAAGTTGAAAATACGGATGCTTGTTTAAAATGCTCTCTAAACAGAATAATAAAATCCTTTGCAAGCTGAGATATAGGCTGATCTCGTGTTGTTAACAGCGCAAAATTTTCACTCAAGGCGGGCTTGAAGGGGCGCAAAATTAGTTCTTCTCCTTCGAAAACTTTTGCGCTGATTGGATCAATAATCGCAATTCCAACACCTTGTCGAACCAATCGAACAGCTTGAAGAGCGAGAGAAACCTCCAAGTAACTTTTGGGTTTGATACAACGAGTTTCCATGAGTTTTTCCAGATCAAGTCGCAAAGGATCCTGAGGTTCAAAACTGATTATCGTCTGGTTATCTAAATCATCTACTTCTATTATTTCATGGCCTGCCAAAGGATGGTGACGAGGTAAAGCGCATAGACTACCAAGGCTAAATACCTCGCTATCCACTCGATCATCGGCTTCAGCAACAATAGCAAAGCCCATATCACAACGTTGTGTAATCACATCCTCAATGACTTGCTCCGAACGAAAAGTAGCCAGTTCAAGTCGTGCATCAGGGTGCTGAGGGGAAAAAGCCGCCAACACATCAGGTAAAAAAGTAATCCCCAACAAGGGCATAGCACTAATACGCAATCCACCTACTTCTCTTCCGCTAATACGGCGTGCGGTCTCGCGGAGATGTTCCATTCCACTCCACATTCGCTGCACCTCGCGATGAAATAGGCGTGCTTCAGGTGTCGGCACCAAGCGCCCTCGTACACGTTCGAATAACGTAAAACCCACATCATGCTCCAGTTGCTTTAACAAACGCGTAACACCTGGTTGGGCGATCAGCATACGTCGTGCTGCACCAGATACAGTGCCAATTTCCATGACATGCTTAAATGCAAGGACTTGACGGTCGCGCAGATGAAGAGAGGGATTAGTCATAACTTTTACACATAAGGTGGCCAATCATTGGTATTGGATCGTATAGCCTATACCTACCTATAGTCGAGCTTACTTTAAACTTGATTGAGCAAGCGGCATGCAATTTGACTTCTTGATTATTGGTGGTGGCGTAGTAGGCATGGCTGTTGCCTATGGCCTACTGCGCAGAGGTCAAAAAGTTATCATGCTGGACGAAGGAGATGATGTTTTACGCGCATCACGAGGCAATGCCGGACTAACGTGGGTGCAGGGAAAAGGTGTGGGCATGCCTCGTTATGCAGAGCTGAGTCTACAGTCAAGCGATGCATGGCCTTTCTTTGCTAGTGAGCTTAGCGAGCGCAGTGGTGTACCACTTGAGTACTCTCGCCAGGGCGGTATTGATATTTGCTTTGACGTTCAGGAAGCCGAGGCACGTGTGGCCAACTATCGTAAACTTCAGGCTTCATCACCCTATCTCGCACGCTATTTTCAATGGGAATACTTAGATAGACGGGCTCTGTTAACCTATCTCCCTGGCTTGGGCGAAAGCATTCACGGGGGCACTTGGTCTCCCCATGATGGTCATTGCAATCCGCTATTGCTTTTGCGCGCACTATTAACAGCCAGCCTTAAGATGGGTCTTAGCTATCATCCAGGCTGCTCGGTTCAGCATCTCGAACCAAATAGAGCAGGCTTCACTGCCAGTACCCTAGGCGGTAACTGTTCAGCCGAGCGTATTATCGTAGCTGCAGGCCTAGGAGCGAAGCACCCTCTCCCCCATGCTGGGTCTGAGCGGAGATGTATTCCCATTGCGAGGGCAGATCCTCGTAACGGAAAAAATGCCTCTGATATCGCAACTTCCTACACCACAGATAAGGCAAACCGATAATGGTAGCTACTTGATCGGTGACACCCATGAGCACGCAGGCCTAAACAGGGATGCGACTACCAGCATCATGGCGAAATTAGCTGCTCGAGGGGTACGTATTTACCCGCACCTGAAGAACGCCAAAATAGTGCGTGCTTGGGGTGCGTTAAGAGTTATGACACCCGATGGGTTTCCACTTTATGAATCGTCCAAAGCCTACCCAGGTGCCTATAACATCAATTGTCATAGCGGAATTAGTTTGGCTGCTTTCCACGCCGAAGAGCTGGCTCAAGCCTTGCTGCATGACCGATTGAGCTATGAAATTAGCGAATTTTCTAGTGCACGCTTTAGCAAGATTAACTAATAAAAACTTTATACCGAGAGTACGACGCCTCACACAACCATCGATAAAACCAAGAGGAATGCAAAATGCGTCAAGCTACCTGCTGCTTACTTTTTACGACAGTATTGATCGGCGGTATCGCCTATGCTGATAGTAAACCTATACGCATAGGGGTGGATGTTCCCTATGCACCTTATCAATATAAAGAGCCTGACGGTACCATCACAGGATTTGAAGTAGAATTAGTCAATGCTGCTTGTGAACATATGGAGCGCGAGTGCGAGTGGGTGGAACAAGGTTGGGATGGAATTATTCCTGGATTAATGGCACGAAAATACGACCTTATAGCGTCAGCAATGAACATTACCGAAGAGCGTTCGCGACAAGTTAGCTTCTCGGCTCCCTACTACCAAATACCATCCGTTTGGGTTAAAAACATAAGCAATGAGTACAATCTAGAAGATGACTTGGCAGGCGTCGCAATCGGCGTGCAGCAGGCAACTATCCAAGATGAATATGTTACTACCTACTATCCTGATGCGGATATTCGTCGATATGGTGATTCAGGAACTGTAGTCACCGACATGCATGCTGAGCGCCTTGATCTGGTTTTCACCGCCTATTCTCTTGCTCAAGAAACGATGCTCCAGGACGAGCGTTTTATACAAACGGGGGACTTAATTACCGGCCCTGAGTCGATTTATGGGCCCGGTATTGGTGCTGCTTTCCGCCCACGAGATGAAGCACTAATAGAAGCTTTTAATAAGGCGATGCAAGAAATTAAAGAAGATGGAACATTCGACAATATTTATAACGATTATTTTAAAGATCAGTAACCTAATGGTTATTTATATTCTTTCCTAGCCACAACGCAACAAGCCGACCCAAGGTCGGCTTGTTGCTTACTAACAGACGGCAACGCGGGCAAAGCGCCTAAAGCGCTAGGTCATACTCAACGATTAGCGGTGCGAACTCGGAGAAGGTTGCATCGTAATCAATCCACGCATCGACCACGTGGCGACGGAAGTTGGGGCCAACTAGTTGATAGTCGATCCGCCAGCCTTCCTGGCGCTCACGGGGCACGTCTTGGTCAAGCTTCGGCCACCAGGTATATTCACCTGCATCGCGGTTAATTTCGCGGAAGGTGTCGATAAACCCGGTGGGGCCAAGCACCTGATCCATCCAGGCGCGTTCTTCCGGGCGGAAACCCGAAGTGAGCTGGTTGTCCGACCAGTTAGCCAAATCGACGGTTTTATGGGCAATGTTCCAGGTTCCGCAGATGATGTACTCGCGACGTTTGCGCGACATCTTCGTCAGATATTCCTGATACTGATCCATAAACGACTGTTTAGCCTTTTGGTCGCTGCCGTCGGGCATCAGGAAGGTGGCAATACTGAAGCGGTCATAATCCGCTTGCAGAAAGCGCCCTTCATGGTCGCACTGGGGAAAGCCCAGACCGTACATGATCGCCTTAGGAATTTTGCGGCAATACAGCGCCACACCGGCGAAGCCATCTTCTTCGGCATCCAGAAAATAGCCTTCATAGCCTTCCGGATAGAGAATATGGTCATCCAATTCAAAACTTTTTGCCTTGATGTTCTGCACGCAGACCACGTCGGCATCCTGCTGAGCCAGCCAGTCCAGGAAGCCACGGTCGACGGCATCACGTATACCATTGACATTGATGCTGGCAATTTTCATAAATCGTCCCTTTTGCGTCGCTGCTGTATGATACCCGACGTTTAGACGTTTGGGTAAATTGACAAACCAAATCTTGCTATTTACCCCCGTTTTATTGTTGTTTTTGCCTTACATTTCTAACGAAAAGAGAAAATCGACGTGGCCACCACTCTACAACCCTACCAGCGCGATTTCATTGCTTTCGCTATTGAACAAGGCGTACTCAAGTTTGGCGAATTCACACTCAAATCAGGCCGAGTGAGCCCTTACTTTTTTAACGCCGGGCTTTTTCAATCCGGGCGCGCCTTAGCCAAACTGGGCCGCTTCTACGCTCAGGCGATTGTCGATAGCGGCCTGAAAGCCGATGTGCTATTCGGCCCGGCCTACAAAGGAATTCCGCTTGCGGCCGTTACCGCCGCCGCACTGGCCGACCACCACGACCTCGACATGCCCTATGCTTTTAACCGTAAAGAAGCCAAAACCCACGGCGAAGGCGGCAATATTGTGGGCGCGCCGCTAGCCGGCGATATTTTAATCATTGATGACGTGATCACCGCCGGCACTGCGATTCGTGAGGTAATGAGCCTGATTGAGCAAAGCGGCGCCCGCGCGGGTGGTGTCATCATTGCCCTAGACCGCCAGGAACGTGGCCAGGGCGAGCAGAGCGCAATTCAGGAAGTCCAGGCCCAATACGCCATACCGGTGGTCAGCATTGTCACCCTTGAACAAGTGCTGACTTACTTGGAAGAGCACGCCGGTGGCGAAATGCTCGCCTACGCAAACGCCGTGCGGGCTTATCGTGACCGCTATGGTATTGCAGGCTAATGATGGGATCGACTAGGCGCCAACAAATCCTTGCTGGCGCCACGCTTCATAGCTCACGATGGCAACCGCATTGGAGAGATTGAGGCTCCGATTATTGGGCTGCATGGGAATACGCAGCTTTTGGTCAGCGGGTAAGGCTGCATGTACCTCGGCAGAAAGGCCGGCGGTTTCCGAGCCAAACAGCAGCACATCGCCCGGTGCAAAAGCAGCTTCGCTGTAGGGTCGCGTCCCTTTGGTGGTTATTGCCCAAACGGTGCGCCCCTGCATCGCACTTTGAAAAGCCGTAAAATCCGCATGGCGGGTAACGTTAGCCAGGTCACGGTAGTCTAAACCAGCACGGCGAAGCTTTTTTTCTTCGAGATCAAAGCCCAGCGGCTCAATTAGGTGTAATCGGCAACCATTGTTAGCCACTAAACGCATAATGTTACCCGTGTTGGGTGCCATACGCGGTTCAAATAACGCTACCTCGAACATCACTACCTGCCTATTGTTAGCTCATTGTGCATTCGCCCAGTACCGCCGATTGTAATGGAAACTATCCCGAAACACTTGTAGAGGCCAGCCTTCGCCATGACGCCCCAACCGCCGAAAAGCATCCTTAGCCGCATTAAGGGGTTAAACCCGCGCCAGCAGGAAGCGGTGCGTTACATCGATAGCCCCTGCTTGGTTCTGGCGGGCGCAGGATCGGGCAAAACCAGCGTGATCACCACCAAAATCGCTTACCTGGTACAAGAATGCGGAATGAGCGCACGCAAAATTGCCGCGGTGACGTTTACCAACAAAGCCGCCCGGGAGATGAAAGAACGCGTGGGCCAGATGCTCAAAGGCAAAGAAGGCCATGGGCTGACGGTTTCGACCTTCCATACCCTGGGGCTGAACATTATCCGCGGCGAGCTTAAAACCTTAGGCTACAAACCCGGCTTTTCGCTGTTCGACCCGGAAGACGCCAAGGCGCTGCTACGCGATCTAATGAACAAAGATGCCCAGGTAGATGCCGAGCAAATCAACGCCGTACAGAGCAAGATTTCCACATGGAAGAACGATTTAGTGCTGCCCAGCGATGCGCTCTCGTTTGCCGCGGATGACGACGAACACTTTGCCGCCCGGGTATACGAAGCGTACGTGCGCCACCTAAAAGCCTATAACGCGGTGGATTTTGACGATCTTATTTTGCTGCCGGTGGTGCTGCTTCAGCGCGACCCTGAAGCACTGGCTCGCTGGCGGCGCAAAATCCACTACATGCTGGTGGATGAGTACCAGGACACCAACGTCTCCCAGTACTTACTGGTGAAACTACTCATGGCAGAGCGGGCGACCTTCACCGTGGTGGGCGACGATGACCAGTCGATCTACGCCTGGCGCGGTGCACGGCCGGAAAACCTGATTACCCTGGGCGATGACTTCCCGCGTTTGAAAGTCGTCAAGCTGGAGCAGAACTACCGCTCGACCGGGACGATTTTGCGCGCCGCCAATACGCTAATTGCCAATAATCCCCACGTATACGATAAAACGCTGTGGTCCGACATGGGCGACGGCGCACCGATACGGGTAATAATGAATCGCCATGAAGAAGCCGAGGCCGAGCGAGTGGCCAGCGAAATATTTACCCGTCGTATTAAAGAGAATGCCGCTTGGCGTGACTTTGCGGTTCTCTATCGCGGCAATTTTCAAGCGCGTCTTCTAGAACTCAAGCTGCAGCATTATCAAATTCCCTACAAGCTGTCCGGGGGCACGTCGTTTTTCTCACGCAATGAGATCAAAGACGCGATGGCCTACCTGCGACTGCTGATTAACCCTGCCGACGACAACGCTTTTTTGCGCATTGTGAACGTGCCGCGCCGGGAAATTGGCCCCGGCACACTGGAAAAATTGGCGAACTATGCCACCGAGCGCTCGAATTCGCTATTTGCGGCCTGCCATGAGATCGGCTTGGAACAACAGCTACCCACCCGCGCCGTGGAACGCCTGGGGCGCTTTACCCACTTTATCGACGGGGTGCGCAAGCGTATGGATCAAGGTGACGCTATTGCCGCCATCCGCGATATGCTGCGCGATATGGATTACGAGGCATGGCTGTATCAAAACGCCAGCGCACCGACGGTTGCCGAGCGGCGCATGGCTAACGTGTGGATCTTGATCGACCAGCTAGAAAAGTCGCTCAACCGCGACCCGGAAGACGATACAGCGTCTGACACCACTGAAACCGATGGCGTCGAAGCAGCTATTTCCCGCCTGGTGCTACGCGACATTCTCGAACAGCAGGCCGAAGAGGATGACTCCGACCGCGTACAGCTACTCACCATGCACGCCTCCAAGGGGCTGGAATTTCCCCACGTGTATTTGATGGGGCTAGAAGAGGATTTGCTGCCCCACCGTAACGCCATTGAAATGGACACCGTGGAAGAGGAACGCCGCCTGGCCTACGTGGGCATTACCCGGGCACGCCGCTCGCTGACGCTGACCCTTGCCCGCCAGCGCAAGGCCTATGGGGAACTCATGGATTGCCAGCCCAGCCGCTTTCTGGACGAATTACCCGACGAAGATTTGGAGTGGGAAGGCCGCGCCGACAAAGAAGACCCAGAGAAAAAGCAGGCCCGTGGCAAAGACGCCATTGCTGGGCTGCGCTCTTTACTAGGCTGAAGGCTCTTTATTCGACTGACGACGTTACGGGATTGAGGGTTCTCCAGCGAGACACCATTCAGAATTATCCACAGAGGGTTTTGCAACACCACTGTGGATAATTTTATATAAACCTAAAAGACTTAGACCGGTTTATTCCGCCTCAGCAACCATGTAGTCCACCACCACTTCAATCTCTTCATCGGAAGCGCTGCTGCCCCCGCGAGGCGGCATGGCACCTTTTCCGTTAAACACGCTTTGATAGAGGGCCTCGGTACCCTGGTCTAATCGGCTCGCCCACGCTTGCGTATCGCCTAGCGTCGGGGCGCCGGCCACGCCGCTATCGTGACACGCCGCACAACCAATATTGGAGTAAAGCGTGGCGCCGTCTACTTCACCGCCGCCGCTTTGAGCCCCGGACTGGGCCTGGGCTTCCGAGGCTGCGGCCGTACCGCAATCCTGACCCTCTAAACAGACACTCCCCACGGGAGCTAATCGTTCGGCAATCGCCTCCCGTGATGTTTCGGCCAGAGCAACTGACCCACCCACCATTGCCATCACCAGCGCCACGAGACCACCCAACATTAGCTTAATCTTCACGCTCACCCCCTCGTCATTATTGTTATCGGCGTCTGGCGGCTGAATAACGCGAGGCTGCCAATACGCCCAATTAGCGAATGCTAGCAGTATAGTGGCAATTCAAAGCGCAAGAAAAGCAACCGCCCCACCAGGTCAACGCGTTAACAACGCTCTCAGTCACTGACACCTGTTTAGCCACGCCAGGCCAATACGTGCTGTTGGGCATATTCGGTGAAACCCGCGCGCGAATAGAGATCGAAGGCCGGTGTATTATCTTGATCCACCGACAGCAGCAGCTCATGGGCGCCCGCCTGCTGGGCCAGCGCCAGGGCGTCATTGAGTATATATCGGCCCAGCCCCTGACGCCGCCATTCGGGCACCACGCCCATGAGCATCAGTTCCCAGCGGTTAACCTCATGACGCGGCGCCAGTAACAATACGCCCACCGGCGTCGGCGATTCATCCACCCATAACGCATACCAATGCGCAGGGGCGTGGGCATCTTGCTGGTAAAAACCCGCCAACAAATCCTCCACGGAGAGGATCTCGCGCAACACACAGCTATCCAGCGATGCCTGCTCTACCGCCTTCAGCAGCGCGTGCTGTTGCGTGGGCGTCAGCGCTTCCCAGGGCGTCCAGCGCAGTGAAACAGCAGGTGTCATACCAGGAAGGCGATTGTCCGTGGCGGCTCTCAAACAGCGCAGCGATACGAGAGGCGCCATTCCATGGGCGAGTAATTGCGCTTTAGTGCGGGTGGCGTCGGGCGCTATCTCGATATTGCAGAGCGTCAGTTGTTGATCCATTACCCAGGCGCGTGCCGTCTCAATCAGCGCGTTGCGATGAACGCCCTCGACGTGGGGTAGCCACAGCTGCGCCATGTTCAAGGGCAGAGGTTGCACCCAGATAGCGCCCGTTAACTGCTGCCCTTCAAGGCTGATCCATAGCCCTCCCCACTGGGCATCAGGCTGTTGCTGCATGGCCTTTACCCCGGCGCTAAGCGCGGCTTGCTGTGCCGGGTCATGGGCGGCCGCCAGTTGCAGCAAGGCCTCACGACGTTTTTCCGGCGGACAGGGGATTACCCAGGAAGAGCCGACGGTATGCTTATGGGATTCCATCAATGTAGGCTCCGAATACGCAACAAAACGTGCTACGTTATTAACTTATACGTTTATCCTGACCGTCTACGCCTTGGCATGCCAGCCATTTCTTATTAGGACGGCATCCCCTGGCTCGGCTAAGAGACATCCGCGTCATGCGCATTTTGCTGGTAGAAGACGACGCAAGTTTAGCCTCGGGTATCCGCTTGGCCTTAAAGCCCGAACACTTCACGGTCGATCATATTAGCGACGGTGCGACCGCATTGAATGCCTTAACCGAAGGCGAGCCGTTTGACGCGGTGATCCTCGATTTAGGCCTGCCTCATCTTGACGGAAAAGAGGTGTTGAACGCGGTCCGGCACCATGGCAGCCAAGTGCCCATTCTGGTGCTGACCGCCCGCGATGCGGTGGACGACCTGATCGCCGGGCTGGATGCCGGCGCCGATGATTACTTGACCAAACCGTTTGAAGTGGCCGAGCTGAAAGCCCGTTTACGCGCCCTGCTACGCCGCAGTCAAGGCCAAATCAGCAGCGTACTGAGCGGCTGGGGCATTCGTCTTGACCCGCATACCCTGACCGTTAGCTATCAGGGTAAAGACGTGGCGTTATCACGCCGTGAACTCGCGCTGTTGCAAGAGTTCATGAGTCATCCCGGCCGGGTGTTTACCCGCGATACGCTGACCCGTCTGGTCTACGGCTGGGACGAAGATGTCGAAAGCAACGCCATTGAGGTCCATATCCACCATTTACGCCGCAAGCTGTTTCCCGGGGTCATTCGCACGGTGCGCGGCATCGGCTACGTGATGGATAAGCCGCCAAAGGAAGACGCATGACCTCGATCCGCCAACGCACGCTGGGGCTGGCGCTGCTGGTGTTCGGGATCAGCATGCTGGTGATTGGGTTCACCAGCTACCGCTATGCCACCCATGAAGTCGAAGCGCTGTACGATTCAAGCCTTGCCCAAACCGCCCGGCTGCTGGAAGGCTTATTGAAAGCCCCTCTACCGGAAGAGACGCAGGACAAACTGCTCATTAGCCTGGAAGAGGCGCTTGGCAATCTTGCGAGCGGCGACCAAGCTACGACCGCGCGGCGCGAAGATAGCCAACTGGGCTTTCAGCTGTGGGAGAACGAGCGTCTCCTGCTGCGCTCTGCCCATGCACCTGACGTGGCGCTTCCCGATCACCCAGCAGGCTTCACCAGCCAACCCATCGGCGAACACGAATGGCGCCTTTATATCCATGACGTCCCCGATTCGGACCGGCGCATCGTGATTAGCGAGCGGGAAGATGTGCGCGGCGATATTATCAGCGCGGTGGCAATGCGTACACTGATGCCCGACCTGATTGGCCTGCCGTTTCTCGCCGTCCTGCTTTGGTGGTCTATCGGCTGGGGGCTCGCTCCCCTATCGCGCATGGCCGCGCAGATACGCCGTCGTGACCCGCACAATTTACAACCCCTGTCTTTTAGCCCGCTCCCCCAGGAGCTCGGCACTATCGCTGGCGCCCTCAACAGGCTGTTGGCGCGAATCCGCAGGATGCGCGAGCGTGAGACGCGCTTTATTGCCGATGCCGCCCATGAACTGCGCACGCCCCTGGCGGTACTTGATCTACACGCCCAGAATGCTCTGGCCGCCGATAACCGCGAGGATCGTGAAGAAGCCCTCAACCTCCTGCGCGGTGGCGTTGCCCGCGCGACGCGCTTGGTCACCCAACTGTTAACCCTGGCTCGCCTGGCGCCTGAAGACGCATCACGCGCCGAGTACCGAACCGCCAATCTGCTCAGCGAGGTTCGCGAGACGCTGGCTAAGCTTTCGCCCCTTGCCGCCGAGCGCGAACAGCAGCTATTGCTCAACGCGGACGAGCAGGCAGATTGGTCAATAGGGGAAGAACCCGGCGCCATGGAAATCCTGATGCAGAACCTGGTCGGCAATGCCATCCAGCACTCCCCTCGCCAGAGCGCCATCAGCATTACCCTGGCAACGGCGCCGTCCGGCTTTGTCGTGTGGGTGGACGATCAAGGCCCTGGCATCCCGCTTAGTGAGCGTAAAAGAGTCGTTGAGCGCTTTCAGCGCGCAGGGCCCAGCGCCGGTTCCGGGCTAGGCCTTTCCATCGTTGAGAGGCTGGTTGCCCGTCACGGCGGCACCCTGCAGCTTGATGAGGCCCCCGGGAGAGGGTTACGGGTACGTATTGAGCTGCCGTACCTCGAGTCTGAAACCCCATAATCAACCTATTCGTTTATTTGATGGATCTCTTAAGGTTGCCATAAGAATTGCGTGCAACTGTGGAAGTGCATAGTGAGCCAGAAATCACGGCTTGCCCTTTTCTCCACAAGGAGGTTCCCAATGAACCAAGTCACCTTTTCACCCAAACCCTTGATTCAGCTTGGCTCAACGCCGTTGCTGGCGATGCCGGCGGCGCGACGCTTGGCGCCCACCAGCCCGGCCATGACCGTACTGACCGACTTTTCCCAGGTGGTACCTCAATCGGTCGATGCCGATACGCCTATCGACGAAGCGCACCTCAAGATGCGCTACGGCGGTGTGAGGCTGCTATTCGTGATGGACAAGCAGGCCCACTGCATCGGCATTGTTACTTCAAAAGAAGTGATTGGTACTCGGCGTATCAATCTCGCCATGCAGCAGCGCGATCTCCCTCGCGAAGACATCACTGCGGAAATGATCATGACGCCGTGGCACAAGCTCAGCGCCATGCCGGTCGCCCAATTGGCCTCGCTGACCATCGAGGATCTGGTGCTGTCGATGGAAGCGGTCACCGATCAGCATCTGTTGGTCACCGAGCAGAACGATCACCACGAACTGAGGATTCGCGGTCTTATCTCCGCAACCGATATCCAGAACGCGATCGGTAAAGAGATCAGCCCAGTACCAAGGGCGAAAAGCTTTGCCGACATTTGCCAGGTCATTACCGGTCACGACCTGTAAGCCGTCGCCACTGATGGTTCTTTAACGCACAACGCCCTTTAACCGAAAAGTCGGTAAAGGGCGTTTTAGGTAGGGACGACGCTACGATTCAGAGTTAGAACAATTCGGCGTTGATCAGCAAATGGACGCCGATACTGGCGATATAGCCCAACAAAATTGCCGGCATCCAGCGCAGGTGAACGGCAAAGGTATAAATGCCCCGCGCCTGGCCCATAAGGGCGACACCTGCCGCCGAACCCATCGAGAGCAAGCTGCCCCCCACGCCGGCGGTAAGGGTAATCAACAGCCAGTTGCCTTCCGACATATCCGGCGCCATGGAAAGTACCGCGAACATTACCGGTATGTTGTCCACCACCGCCGAAATAATACCCAACACCACGTTAGCCCACACCGGGTTCCAACCGCCGTAGAGCGTTTCAGAAAGCAGGCTGAGATAGCCCATAAAGCCCAGGCCACCCACACACATGACGACCCCGTAGAAGAACAGCAGTGTGTCCCACTCGGAACGCGCGATCCGGCTGAAAATATCAAACGGGACGACACTACCCAGTTGCTCCAGCTTCTTCCAATCGCCCCGACGCGAGTAGCGCTCGCGCTTGCGCTCAAGCGAGCGCGGCAGGCTGCGGCGCAGGTAGTAACCAAAGAACTGCAGTAAGCCTAAACCAAACATCATGCCCATGGCAGGCGGTAAATACAGTACAGAGTGGCACAGCACCGAGATGGCCACGGTGATCAAAAACAGCACGATAATCCGCCGCGCACCGCGTTTAAGCCAAACATTCTCTTTAAGCGATGCCGGCTTACGATTAACAATAAAGAAATTCATGATGACCGCGGGCACCATGAAATTAACTATTGCGGGAACCAGTAGCGCGAAGAAGCCCTCGAACGGCACTTGGCCTGCCTGCCACACCATTAGCGTGGTGATATCGCCGAACGGACTAAAGGCACCACCCGCGTTGGAAGCCACCACTACGTTCACGCAGCAAAGGCCGATAAACTTATTATCTCCCTCGGCCACTTTGAGCACCACAGCACACATCAGCATAGCGGTGGTCATATTATTGGCGATCGCCGAAATACCAAATGCCATGACACCGGTGATCCAGAACAGGCTACGATAGCTAAATCCTTTGCGGACTAACCAAGAGCGCAACGCATCAAACACACGACGCTCTTCCATGGCGTTGATATAGGTCATCGCCACTAGCAAAAACAGTAATAGCTCGGCGTATTCAAGCAGCGTTTCACGAAAAGCGGCTTCGGCCTCTTCCGGCATCCCCGCCTGAACATAGACCCAAGCGACTAGTGCCCAGATGAGCCCTGCTGCGACCAGCACAGGCTTAGACTTGCGCATGTGCAGTAGCTCTTCACTCATCACCAACGCATAGGCGAGCACGAAGATCACGACAGAAGAAATACCGGCAAGCGAGAGGGTAAGATCAAGTGGACCGGCGGCGGCATAGGACAAGGAAGGAACAGCAATACAACATAATGCAAATAGCAGCCCCATCACTCGACGGCTATAACGCCCAGCGATGAAGAAGTCGGGTGATTTCATGGCAGAAAAATCCCTGCGGTGGAACGGAGGAAAGATAAACCGCCATAATAATAAGTCGACTAATTATTTATCGCAATGCAACATTAACGCGCTAGGATGTAAGCTGCCTTCTTTTTGCGATTGCAAGCGCGGGTAGCGTTTCCCAACCCCGATTAGAAGTGCAGTAGAACCACCATTGAAGACCACTACCGACTAAGTCGACAGTAGTGGTCAACCGTGCCGTCGTTATTCGACCGTGACGCTTTTCGCAAGGTTACGCGGCTGATCTACATCAGTGCCTTTCAAAACCGCCACATGATAGCTCAGCAGTTGAAGCGGCAGGGTATATAGCAGCGGGGTAAGCGCTTCGTGGATGTGGGGCAAACGTAGCACCCGAATGTCGTCGCGTTCTTCAATACCCACCTGCTCGTCGGCAAACACAAACAGTTGCCCGCCCCGGGCACGGACTTCCTGCAAGTTCGACTTGAGCTTTTCCAGCAGGTCGTCGTTGGGTGCTACTGAAATCACCGGCATATCGGCATCGACAAGCGCCAGCGGCCCGTGCTTTAGCTCACCGGCCGGGTACGCTTCAGCGTGAATATAGGAAATTTCTTTGAGCTTGAGCGCACCTTCGAGCGCCACCGGGAAGTGAGCACCACGCCCCAAAAATAGCGCATGGTGTTTTTCAGCAAACGCCTCCGACAGCACTTCAATCGCCGGGTCTAACGCCAACACTTGCTGGCAGAGCGCTGGTAACGCTTTTAACGCCGACACAATATCCGCATGATGTTGGTGACCGCCGTGCACTCGACTAATCGACAGGGTCAACAACATCAGCCCAATGAGCTGCGTGGTAAACGCTTTGGTCGAAGCCACACCGATTTCGGGGCCTGCGCGGGTCATCAGAGTCACATCCGATTCCCGCACTAGCGAACTACCCGGTACGTTGCAAATGGCCAGCGTACCGATGTAATTAAGCTGTTTGGCATAGCGTAGTGCGGCCAGGGTATCGGCCGTTTCGCCGGATTGGGAAAGCGTCACGAAGAGGGTACCTTCAGGCACCACAGGGTAGCGGTAACGATACTCAGACGCGACCTCCACCTGCACCGGTATGCCGGCATAACGCTCTAGCCAATAGCGCGCCACCAGCCCAGCGTGATAACTCGTACCACAGGCAATAATATGAATTTGCTTGGTGGTTTGGAAAATGGCCTGGGCATCGGGACCGAAGCTTTCCACCAGCACATGATCGTCGCTTAACCGACCCTCAAGCGCGGCGCGAATCACCTCGGGCTGTTCATAGATTTCTTTTAGCATGTAATGACGATAATCGCCCTTACTCGCCGCGCCATCACCGTGCTCAAACGTCTGGATAGGACGCTCGACATCGTTGCCGTCACAGTCGACGATGCGGATGGCGCCCTGCTCACTCAGCTCGACCAAGTCGCCTTCTTCCAGATAAATGAAGCGATCCGTGACGGGGAGAAGCGCCAGCGGATCAGAGGCTAAAAAGGCTTCATCAATCCCCACGCCCACCACTAAGGGGCTACCCTGACGAGCGCCAATGACCACCCCAGGTGCTTGCGGGCTGATCACGGCTAGCGCATAAGCACCGCCTAAGCCGTTGACGATTTGCTGGGTCGCATCAAACAAACTCAGTCCACTATCCAGCTTTTCAGCCAGTAAGTGAGTAATAACTTCGGTATCAGTTTCGGAACTGAAGTGGTAGCCGCTGGCTTGCAGTTGATCCTTAATGGTCTCGTAATTTTCAATAATGCCGTTATGTACAACGGCGACCTGCTCACCACTATGGTGGGGGTGTGCATTGGCTTCAGAAGGTTTGCCGTGGGTAGCCCAACGCGTGTGAGCAATGCCAGACGTACCGGGTAATGCGGCTGTATCCAGTTTTCTGGATAACGCGGCGACCTTACCGACGGCTCGGTGGCGAGTCAGCTCACGGCCGTTGAAAACCGTCATGCCTGCCGAGTCGTAGCCGCGGTATTCGAGACGTTTCAACCCTTCTAATAAGATACCTTGGACGTTGCGCTGGGCAACGGCGGCAACAATGCCACACATAGGCTTTCTCCTAAATTATTCGCGATGCTCGCGCGGACGTTGCCAATCGCTTTTCTCTAATTGACGTCCTCGCGATACGGCCAAGGCATGATCGCTGACGTCCTTCGCGATAGTGGAGCCGGCCCCTACTGTGGCACCTTCCCCAATGCTAACCGGTGCCACCAAGGCAGTATTGGAGCCAATAAACGCATGATCGCCAATCGCCGTATGGTGCTTGTTCATGCCATCGTAGTTGCAGGTAATCGTGCCCGCGCCTATGTTCACGCCACGCCCTAACCGAGCATCGCCTACATAACTTAAATGATTGATTTTACTTGATTCACCAACATCAACATTTTTCGTCTCGACAAAATTACCGACTTTTGCCCTCACCGCTAACCGGGTGCCAGGGCGTAACCGCGCAAAGGGACCGATCTGGTTATGCCCGGCCGCTACGGTTGTATCGACAACGCTATGCGTATCGACAACGCTCTCAGCCCCGATGGTACTATTTTTAATCACACAGTAGGGGCCAATACGCACGCCCTCACCTAATTCGACCTCGCCTTCAAATACGCAGCCCACATCGATAAACACATCGTGGCCACAGCTAAGCCGACCGCGCACATCAAGCCGAGCCGGGTCGGCCAGTGCCACGCCCTGCTCCATGAGTTTTTCGGCTAATTGGCGCTGATAAGCGCGCTCTAAGCGTGCCATTTGGGCACGATTGTTAACCCCTTCGACCTCAATGGCGGTTGAAGGCTGGACAGTGCTTACCTTGACTCCATCGCTTGCGGCCATGGCGATCACGTCGGTGAGATAATACTCGCCCTGGGCATTGTCTGAGGAAAGCAACGGCATCCAGCGTTTCAACTGATCGCTGGTCATCGCCATCATACCGGTGTTGCATTCAGTGATCGCCCGTTGCTCCTCGCTCGCCTCCTTCTGCTCGACAATCGCTTCGGCCTCGCCTGCCGCATTACGCACAATGCGGCCGTAACCTGTCGGGTCCTGCATGGTCACCGTCAACAGCCCCATATGCTGATCGTCTACTTCAGCCAACAAGGCCGCCAGCGACTCGCGATGAATCAATGGAACATCACCATAGAGCACCAGAACCTTACCGCTACCCAGTTGCGGAAGCGCCTGGGCAACGGCGTGTCCCGTGCCTTTTTGCTCGGTTTGAACAGCAAACTTAACGGGGTAGTCCACCAACGCTTGGCGTAATTGCTCTGCGCCGTGGCCAATGACCACATGCGTGCGCGCCGGGTTTAACCCGGCGGCCGTGTCGAGCACGTGCTGCACCATCGGCTTACCCGCCAGCGTGTGCAGTACCTTGGGCGTTTGGGAGCGCATTCGCGTGCCTTTACCGGCGGCGAGAATGACAATATCGAGTTCTTCCATTTAATCACCTGTCGCGGTTTCACGATCGTCCGCGCCGGCAGACGCAATCTCTATCGCTAACGATTCGACGAGTTCATCGCCGAAATATTGGGCAAAAGCGGGGCTCGCCTCACTGCGCCAGTGGTCGCCCTCACGAACCAGCATGAGCACATTCAAGTCATGCTCGCGGGCCATCGCCATGCCTTCTTCATCCCCGGCCACCATTAGCGCCGTGGCCCAACCATCCGCCCAAGCGTTGGAAGGATGAAAGACCGACACCGACGCCAAATCGTGGGTAATCGGCCGGCCATTACGCGGATCAATGGTATGCGAATAACGCTGGCCGTCCGCTTCAAAGTAATTTCGGTAATCCCCCGATGTGGCCACCGAGATCGACTCAAGCGGCAGCACATGCTGGACGCGCTGCTCGTGGTCTTCTGGCACTTCAATACCAATGCGCCACGCTGTTTGCTCGTCTATATCGCGATAGCCTTGGGTGATCAAATCACCGCCGAGGTTAACCAAATAATGTTCAATACCTTGCTGGTCCAAATACCCGGCGACGCGATCGGTGGCGTGCCCTTTGGCAATCGCCGATAGGTCGACAAACACATCCCGTGTTCGCCGCGCTTCAAGTGCGTGGCTATTGATATCTATTGCATCATAACCTACCCGCTCCAGCCGCTCATTGAGTGCTTCTTGTGAAGGCACCTCTTCGGGGCGCGCTTCAGGACCAAAACTCCATAGATTAACCAAGTCCCCCACGGTAATGTCGAAGGTACCGTCGCTTGCTTCAGCTATCGACTGACTAATCGCCAATACGTCGATAAGGCCATCCGATAACGGCTGCCATTCACCTAAGGGTGATTGGTTAAACGCCATCAGCTCGGCGTCATCTCGGTAGGTGGACATCGCCTGATCAACGCTTTCCAATTCCTGTTGAATACCTGCTTCAATATCGTTGACTTGCCCCTGGGTGAGCGAATCGGCCATGGTGACTTGGTAGAAGGTGCCAAAAATATTGCCCTCTAATGTCACCGGTGAATCCAACTCTCGATCCGCTTCCGAACAGCCGACCAACGCTAGCATCAGCAGCGCAATGAGCCCACCATAGCGTCGCACATGACCCTCTTGTCGCATCGTGATTACCCCACCCTAACCATGAAAAAACCATAGCAGCCAAATACCCAAAAGCACGCGATATACCACAAATGGCTGCATCCCCACTCGTTTAATCAGCACCAAGAAAACATGAATACACGCGTAGGCACTCAACCCAGATAACAGCGTACCAGCCAACATCGCTGTCCCATCGATGGGATTAGGCTGGCCAATGAGTTCTATCGCCTCTAATCCGCCGGCTAACACAATGACGGGAATAGATAGCAAAAATGAGAAGCGCGCCGCGCCTTCGCGACTCATCCCCAGCATTAACGCCGCGGTCATGGTAACGCCAGAGCGGGACGTACCAGGAATTAAGGCCAACGCCTGAGCTCCGCCAATCCATAGTGCATCACTCAGCGTCAGCTGGTACTCGTTACGCGTCCCGCGTTTTCGCCAATCGGCATAGCCAAGCCATAGGCCAAACGAGACCAAACTCAAGCCAATAATCAGTGGAGAGCGCATGTATTCTGATACCACGTCGCGCATTAAGAGACCCACAACACATACTGGCAAGGTGGCGAGTATGACCCAGCCGGCCAGACGCGCATCGCGGTCGACGCGTTGTCCTTTCAATGCGCTAAAACAGCTCATCGCCATCTGCCATAATTCATGGCGAAAGTAGATAACCACGGCTAAAAGACTACCCAAATGCAGCGCGACATCGAAGGCCAGCCCCTGATCCTCCCACTGGGTAAGTACAGGCACCAAAATCAAATGGGCAGAACTCGACACCGGCAAAAACTCAGATATCCCCTGAACCAGGGCTAATACCACTACCTGAAGCCAATCCATTGATGATCCTAATCTACGCTTGGTTGAGGGGGATAAGTTGGCGCTTAAGGATACACATCCCTGACAAACTTGTCCGCTGTAAGCATTGAGCTCCTTATTGGTGCCAATCCCGCTTAGGGCTATAGAGCAGGCGGGTGAGTGCGCTACAATAGCGATATTTTCCAGCGTGTGTCCCTGCAAGGTACCTCATGACTCAGAGCGTCGACTCATCAGTGGTTCAAAACCCGCAGTTACAAAGCCGCGAGTCTAAGCGCGTCACTTATATTGGTGCTTGGCTAGATGCACTGTTGGGTATCGTAAAGGTGCTCGTGGGTTTTTGGGTGGGTTCCGCTGCATTGATTGCCGATGGGGTTCATTCGTTTTCTGACTTGGTCACCGATGGTTTCGTCCTGGCTGCCATTCACTACGGACGCCAGGAACCCGATAAAGACCACCACTACGGCCACGGCCGTATTGAAACCCTCACTACGCTGTTGCTAGGCAGCGTTCTTATCTTCGTGGCAGGGGGGATTGCCTGGTCCAGCTTGGATCGACTGTTTAGCGGTGCGCATGTTTCCGCTCCGGGCTTGGTGGCCATTTTAATTACCATTGCAGCCCTATTCGCTAAAGAATGGATCTTCCGCTACACCATGCAAGTTGCCAAACGCGTTGGCTCTAAACTGCTTGAGGCCAACGCCTGGCATTCCCGCAGCGATGCCCTTTCCACTGCCGTGGTATTAATTGCCCTGATGGGTGCCCAGTTTGGGCTAGGCTGGCTGGATGGCGTGGCGGCCATTATTGTCGGGTTACTGGTCGGCAAGGTCGGATGGGACTTGCTTTGGGAGTCGGCCCGCGAGTTGGTCGATACAGCGCTGCCTGAAGATGCCCAGCAGCAGATGCACGACGTGGCTTGCGGCGTACCCGGCGTGGATAGCGTGCACGATCTGCGTACCCGCCAATCCGCCGGCTGGGTGATGGTTGATTTACACGTTGTGGTCGGCCCCAAAATCACCGTGTCAGAAGCCCACGAGATCGGTAACGAGGTTAGCCGGCGGTTGCGCTATCAGTTCCCGGCGTTGACCGACGTTATCTTCCATATCGATCCCGAGGACGACGCCGGTGAAGGCGATCCAAGCCGTCTGCCCGGTCTCCCACTACGCCCGGAGGTCGAAGCAGCGCTTGATGCGCGTTGGTACAAACATCCGGTATGGCGTACGCTCAGCGAGCTACAGCTGCATTATCTGAACGATAAAATCTCGGTGTCGTTGATCATTAGCGATGCCGTCCATCAGCCCCCTCAATGCCTTGCCAGCCAGTTGAAGGCGCTGGCCAGCGATATTGAATGGCTGGGCAATGTGGAAGTGCTATTCATTACCCGCGCGGCTAGCTACAGCATGCGCTAGTGTCAGAGCGGCGTGAGTATGGCGGTTGCAATGCTGAAGTAAATCAACACGCCCGAGGCATCGATAAGTGTCGTGACGAGTGGTGCCGAGGCCGTGGCAGGATCCACCTTGAAGCGCTCGAGCACAAACGGCAGGCACATGCCGATTAAACTGCCGAATAGGACAATCGTCACCATACTTAACGCGACGATAATCGCCACTGCCTCGCCACCCCGCATTACCCCAATGGGGGCGACAGCAATTGCCATGGTGATCCCGAGAGAACCTGCCACCAGAAGTTCACGCCCGAGCATTTTCCCCCAGTCTTTGACCCCAACGTCACCCGTCGCCATACCACGCACCATCAAAGTGGCCGCCTGGGCGCCGGCGTTCCCCCCGCTACCAATCAACAGCGGCAAAAAGAACACCAAGGCGACCTGTGCTGCGATGGTATCCTCGAAATAGGCAATGCCAGCACCGGAAAACAAGTTGGCAAACACCAGCAGCACCAACCAAAATACCCGCTTGCGATATAGCGTCCATATCGGCACACGGCTAACGCCATTCTCCAACTGGCCAATCGACATCCCCTTGTGGATATCTTCGGTGGCTTCTGACTCGGCCACGTCCATGGCGTCATCGTGGGTCACAATCCCCACCATCCGGCCATCGGCATCTATTACCGGCAGCGCTATCAAGTCATAGCGCGCTACAATTTTGGCGACTTCCTCCTGCTCTTCGTCCACCGACGTGCTGATCACATCTTTGATCATAATGTTATCGACCAGCGCTCCCGGGCGAGACACCATCAACTGGCGCAGCGACATGGTGCCAATTAGCTGGCCGTCGCTATCCAACACGTAAAGCTGATAGACCGTTTCCGCATCAGGGGCCGTTTGGCGTACCCGCATCATCGCTTTTGAAACCGTCATGCCACTGGCAATGGACACATAGTCAGAGGTCATAATGGCGCCAGCGGTGCCCTCTTCATAGCTGGCAAGACGCTTGAGATCTTCGCGCTCTTTATGGGCCATGCGCCGAAGAAGCCCCTCACGCCGGTCTTCATCAAGCAGGTTAAACAAATCGGCCCGCTCATCAGAGCCCATTTCTTCTAACAGCTTTAGTACGTGTGTATCTGAAAGCCCACCCACGACTTCCAGTTGGCTATCGCCTGGCAGGTAGCCCAACACGTTGGCTGCCCGCTCGGTCGAGAGAATATCGAGAATCGCCAGTGCTTCGGTGAGCAACTCATCATCTTCTATTATCTCTTCGAGCACTTCACCGATATCCGCTGAGCGATTTTCGGCTAAGCGCAAAGAGAGCAGTGTTTTACTGGGTGTTTCCTTGGCCAACTCGTCGAGCAGTTCGGCTTTCAATTCCTTTAGGCTTTCATCGTTCAATGACATGGCATTCCCCTTTACGCTGACGAGCGCTACACGGCCGATATCCTTCACACCATACTACCAGACAAAAAAAACGCCCCTTAAGCCCTAATCACAGGCTTAAGGGGCGTCGTGGTTCACGCCAGGCGTGATCGTTAGCCTTTACCCGCCTTTTTACGCAGCTGCTGGATGGTTCGCAGCTGGGCAACGGCTTCGGCAAGATCCGCGGCAGCCCGGGTATAGTCGAGCTCCGATGACTTGTCGTTAAAGGCTTTCAGCGCTTGCTGACGCGCTTCTTCTGCCGCGGCCTCATTGAGGTCACTGGCACGCGACGCGGAGTCGGCCAAGACGGTCACGATGTTGGGCTGAACTTCCATGAAGCCACCCGTCACGAAGAAGTGTTCTTCTTCGCCGCCATCGTGAATCACCCGTACCGGGCCAGGCTTGAGTTCCGTCAACAGCGGCGCGTGTCCGGGTAAAATCCCCAGATCGCCCGTGATGCCAGACGCAACCACCATCTCGACCGTTCCCGAGTAGATGGACGCTTCAGCGCTGACGATATTGCAAGTGAAGCTATTCGCCATAGCGAATCCCCCTAATGGACGGGATTACGCCTTCATCTGGTTGGCTTTTTCGACCGCTTCGTCGATGGAGCCGACCATGTAGAAGGCCTGTTCCGGCAGTTCGTCGTACTCACCCGCGAGAATGCCCTGGAAGCTAGTGATCGTGTCTTTCAACGACACATATTTACCCGGCGCACCGGTAAACACCTCGGCCACGAAGAACGGCTGCGACAGGAAGCGCTGGATTTTACGCGCCCGGGAAACGGCCAGCTTGTCTTCATCAGACAGCTCATCCATACCCAGAATCGCAATAATATCCTTCAGTTCCTTGTAACGCTGAAGAACACCCTGCACGCCGCGAGCCACGTTGTAGTGCTCCTCACCCACTACCAGCGGATCTAGCTGGCGCGAAGTAGAGTCCAGCGGATCGATCGCCGGATAAATACCTAGCTCGGCGATGGAGCGCGCCAGTACCACGGTGGCGTCCAAGTGCGAGAAGGTGGTGGCCGGCGACGGATCGGTCAAGTCATCCGCCGGTACGTACACGGCCTGTACGGAGGTGATCGAGCCGGTCTTCGTCGAGGTGATACGCTCTTGCAGAACGCCCATCTCTTCGGCCAAGGTCGGCTGGTAACCTACCGCAGACGGCATACGACCCAGCAGGGCTGACACTTCAGTACCCGCTAGGGTATAGCGGTAGATGTTGTCGACGAACAACAGTACGTCGCGGCCTTCATCACGGAATTTCTCAGCGATGGTCAAACCGGTCAGCGCCACGCGCAGACGGTTACCCGGCGGCTCGTTCATCTGACCGTAAACCAACGATACCTTGTCGATAACGTTGGAATCAGTCATTTCATGATAGAAGTCGTTACCCTCACGCGTACGCTCACCGACACCGGCGAAAACCGAGTAGCCGCTGTGTTCGGTGGCGATGTTGCGGATAAGCTCCATCATGTTAACGGTTTTACCCACACCGGCGCCGCCAAACAAACCAACCTTACCGCCCTTGGCAAACGGGCAGACCAGATCGATTACCTTGATACCGGTTTCCAGCAGCTCTTCAGACGCTGCCTGGTCGGCATAGCCGGGGGCCTTACGGTGAATCGGCATACGTTCGTCTTCGCCGATTTCGCCCGCTTCATCAATGGGCTCGCCGAGTACGTTCATGATCCGACCCAGCGTGGCTTTACCCACGGGTACGGAAATAGCAGCACCTGTGCTGGTCACGTCCATGCCACGCTTTAAGCCCTCAGTGGAGCCCATGGCGATGGTGCGCACCACGCCGTCGCCCAGCTGCTGCTGGACTTCGAGGACAGTCTCAACTTCGGAGACCTTCAGCGCGTCGTAGACCTTGGGCACAGAGTCCCGCGGAAACTCTACGTCAATCACCGCGCCGATGATTTGTACGATACGTCCGCTCATCTTGGTTCCTCTCTAAAACCTGCAAATGAAACCTGTCTGCCGGGAGCCCCTAGCAGTAGTGGCTCCCTAGGCGTTATACGGCAGCAGCGCCGCCGACGATCTCGGAAATTTCCTGGGTAATAGCGGCCTGACGGGCCTTGTTATAAACCATTTCCAGATCGTCAATCAGATCACCCGCGTTATCGGTAGCACTCTTCATCGCGATCATTCGGGCAGCTTGTTCGCAAGCCCCGTTTTCCACGACCGCCTGATACACCTGCGATTCAATGAAGCGAATCAGCAAGTTATCCAACAACGCCTTGGCATCCGGCTCATACAGGTAGTCCCAGCTTCCGGGACGGGCGTTTTCGTCGTCTTGCTCTGCGTCTTCGCCAATAGCGGTCGTCAGCGGAAGAAGCTGACGTACCACCGGCTGTTGCGTCATGGTGTTAACAAATTCGTTATGCACCACGTACAGCCGGTCAATACGGCCTTCATCGTACGCTTCGAGCATGACCTTAATACTGCCGATCAAACCTTCGACCGATGGGGCCTCGCCTAATCCACTTTTGGCAGCAACTAAGGTGCCCCCATATTTGTGGAAAAAGCTACTGGCCTTCGAGCCTAAGGCGCAAAAATCTAGTTCCGCGCCTTCCTGTCTCCAAGCCTTGGCATCTCTCAGCACGGCCTTAAACAGGTTATGGTTCAAACCACCGCACAAACCGCGATCGGTGGACACCACGATGAAACCAACGCGCTTTACCTCGTCCCGCTCGACCATATAGTCGTGGGTGTATTCGGGGTTAGCGTCGGCAAGGTGGCTAACCACATTGCGGATCTGCTTGGCGTAAGGCTGACTCGCTTTCATCAGCTCTTGCGCTTTACGCATTTTCGATGCAGCCACCATTTCCATGGCGCTGGTAATCTTCTGCGTATTTTTAATGCTCCCAATCTGGGTGCGTATCTCTTTTGCAGCTGCCATAGCGATCTACCTTTCGTTCGTGGCTCTCAGAAAGCATGCAAGCCCGCCCGGTAGGCGGGCTAGGGGCATTACCAGGTCTGAGTCGCCTTGAACTGCTCGAGACTCGACTTCAAGCCGTCTTTAATCTCGTCGTTGTAGTCGCCGGTCTGGTTGATCTTATCAAGCAAGTCGCTGTGCTCGGACTTCATGTAGTCGTGCAGGGCACGCTCAAAGTCCAACACTTTGTTGACTTCAACATCATCCAGGTAACCTTCGTTGGCGGCATATAGCGAAAGCGCCATCTGGGCTACTGACATCGGCGAGTATTGGTGCTGCTTCATCAACTCGGTGACACGCTCACCGTGCTCAAGCTGCTTACGCGTGGCTTCATCCAGATCAGACGCAAACTGCGAGAACGCCGCCAGTTCACGGTACTGAGCCAAGGCCAAACGCACGCTACCACCGAGCTTCTTGATGATTTTGGTCTGCGCCGAGCCACCCACACGCGATACCGACAAACCAGCGTTAATCGCCGGACGGATACCGGAGTTAAACAGGTTGGTTTCCAGGAAGATCTGACCATCGGTGATCGAGATTACGTTCGTGGGTACGAACGCCGAAACGTCGCCACCCTGGGTCTCGATTATCGGCAGCGCGGTCAAGGAACCGGTTTTGCCTTTCACTTCACCGTTGGTTGCCTTCTCAACGTAGTCGACGTTGACCCGAGCGGCACGTTCAAGCAAGCGCGAGTGGAGGTAGAAGACGTCACCGGGGTAAGCTTCACGACCCGGCGGACGACGTAACAGCAGCGATACCTGACGATAGGCAACGGCCTGTTTGGAAAGGTCGTCATACACGATTAGTGCGTCTTCACCACGGTCACGGAAGTATTCACCCATGGTGCAACCAGAGTAGGCTGCCAGGAACTGCATCGGCGCCGGGTCGGCAGCGCCAGCCGCGACGATGATGGTGTGATCCATGGCGCCGTGCTCTTCGAGCTTGCGCACCACGTTGGCAATGGTCGACTGCTTCTGACCAATGGCAACGTAAACACAGGTCACGCCCTTGCCTTTCTGGTTGATGATGGCATCAATGGCAATGGCGGATTTACCGATCTGGCGGTCACCGATGATCAACTCACGCTGACCGCGGCCGATCGGCACCATGGAGTCAATCGACTTCAAGCCCGTCTGGATCGGCTCGTCGACGGATTGACGGGTAATAACCCCGGGCGCCACTTTTTCAACGGCATCGGTCATTTTGGCGTTAATATCGCCCTTGCCGTCGATGGGGTTACCCAGCGCATCGACAACGCGACCAATTAGCTCTGGGCCAACCGGCACTTCCAGGATGCGACCGGTACACTTTGCGGTCATACCCTCTTCAAGTTGCAGGTAGTCACCCAGCACCACGGCACCCACGGAGTCACGCTCCAGGTTAAGTACCATGCCGAAGATACTGTTGGGAAATTCGATCATTTCACCAAACATTGCGTCTGCAAGGCCGTGTACTTTCACGATACCGTCAGAAACGCTAACGATGGTGCCCTCATTGCGGGCTTCAGATGCGACGTCAAGCTTTTCAATTCGTTGCTTGATGATGTCGCTGATCTCGGAAGGATTCAGTTGCTGCATGCCATGTCCCTCAAACTCAAGCGGTTAGCGCGTCAGTTAGGCGGTTAAGTCGACCACGAACCGAGCCGTCAATGACGGTATCTTCGGCACGTAGGATGACACCGCCAATAAGCGACTTGTCCACCTGAGTGGTAATGGAGATTTCGCGATTCAGACGTTTCTTGAGCGCGTTTTTAAGCTTGGTTTTCTGCTTGCTATCAAGCTTGTAGGCCGATGTCACCATCACCTCAACTCGCTGCTCATGCTCGGCGCGTAGGCGCTCAAACTGATCAGCAATTGATGGCAATGCATTAAGCCGACCCTCGTTAGCCAAATTGTCCAAAAACCGCCGTAAAGCATCGTCGCTTTGCTCGGGCAGGGTGCCCGCCAACAACGCTGCTTTCTGTTCAGCTTCTAGCTTCGGACTACTTAGCACACGATGCGCGTCACTGTCGGTGACCGCATAGCTTAAGATTGCAAGCGCTTGTGACCAGCTATCCAGCGCCTCATGATCACGCGCGTATTCAAACGCCGCCTTAGCGTAAGGACGAGCGACGGTCAGTAATTCCGCCATAGATCACCTCCTTACAGTTCGGCAGCAAGCTCATCGAGTAACTTGCGATGGGCTTGTTCATCGACCGACGCTTCCAAGACGCGCTCAGCACCGATAATGGCAAGGTGAGAGACTTGGGCACGAAGATCCTCTTTGGCGCGGTTTACTTCTTGCTCAATCTCAGAACGTGCACTTGCCACCAGGCGCTCGCCTTCAGCGCGGGCCTCCTCGCGGGCTTCCTCAACAATCTGAGCAGAGCGCTTGTTTGCCTGCTCAAGAATTTGAGATGCCTGTTCTTTGCTTTCACGCAGGGTTTGCTCGGCTTTCTCTTGGGCGACTTCAAGGTCACGAGAAGCACGGCTAGCTGCGTCCAGGCCATCAGCAATTTTTTTCTGACGCTCGTGAAGCGCGTTGCTGATCGGTGGCCACACATACTTTATGCAAAACCAGACAAAGACCGCAAAAGCGATCGTCTGTCCGATTAGCGTCATGTTGATATTCACAGGGATGTACCTCTGACAAGTTCGTGGCGACCGGAGTGAAACAAAACCGAGCGGAAAGCCGCTCGGCTAAGCTGTCATTAACCGGCAACAACGAAGATCAGGTACATCGCGATACCCACACCGATCATCGGTACCGCATCCAACAAACCGGCCATGATGAAGGTTTTGGTTTGCAGCTGGTCGCCCATTTCCGGCTGGCGGGCAGTCGACTCGAGCAATTTGCCGCCCAACAGGGCAAAACCAATACCGGTAGCCAGTGCACCAAGACCGATGATGATAGCGGCTGACAAATAAACCATTTCCATGATGTTACTCCTGAGTTTAAGTTTTGGTTAAGGGTTGTGGGTTAATGAAAACGTTGTTGCTAGGTTAGTGGTGTTCGTGCGCCGCGCTCAAATATACAACGGAGAGCGTGGTAAAGATAAAGGCCTGCAACGTTACCACCAGAATATGGAAGATGGCCCATGGTACATCCAGCAGCCAGATGGCCCAGAACGGCAACAGGGCGATCAAGATGAAGATGACTTCGCCGGCAAACATGTTGCCGAATAGACGCAGGCCAAGTCCTAAGGGTTTTACAAGTAAACCAATGATTTCAAGCACTAAGTTGAAAGGAATCAAAGCCCAGTGGTTGAACGGTGTTAATGACAATTCTTTTGCGAAGCCTCCCACGCCTTTTACTTTGAGGCTGTAATAAATAATCAAGCAAAATACCCCCAGCGCCATGCCTAACGTGGCATTAGGGTCAGTCGTCGGGACAATTTTCATATAGTCGACCCCCAGACGGGCGAATAGCTCCGGGAAATAATCGACGGGAATAATCTTTAGCGTGTTCATGAGTAGAATCCACACGAACAGCGTCAAAGCGAGGGGGGCAATCAGTGGATTACGTCCATGGAAAGTGGCGCTAACCAAGTTTTCGATGAATTCAACCACCATTTCAACGGCATTCTGTAAGCCGCTCGGCACACCAGTTGTGGCCATTTTACCCGCTTTGCGGAATACCCAAATAAACAATACCCCCATGGCGATTGACCAGCCCATGGTGTCCAGGTGAATCGCCCAGAAGCCCATTTCGCGTGCTTCTTCAGCAGAACTTGCCAGCGACCAACCATTATCCGGGTGTTTACCAAAGGTCAGATTCTGCAAGTGGTGCTGGATATAGTAAGTCGATGAGACTTCGTTTCCTGCGGCCATAGAGATGTCACCTCAATTAATTGTGCGATTTCTTGGGCATTAGCCAAGGTGTTAGCCAATGCGTCAGGACAACCGCAACATAAGCACTAAAAAAGAAAGCGGGGTTTGAGGGGGGCACTAGAACAAACACAAGTGAGAAAAGTGCTACCGTCAAACCAAACTTACCTGCCTCGGCGCGAAATAATCGGAGCTCATTGCGCGAAGTGGCGTGGCGTTGCTTAAAAATCGCCATTCGTTGGACAAAAAACGCCTGGGGCAACATAGCTACCAACGCCCCTAACGCTACCGAAATTGCACTACCTCCGTCGACTACGATGAATGCTAGCAGCACGCCGGCTAACGTAATTAGCATTTGAGCGATTGTCAGCCGTATGACATACGTCCGTCGTCGTAAGGTTTCCAATCGCTGCATGACATTTGGGCCCACCGAAATACGTTTACAGGCATGAACATCCTTGGGCAGCCTGCACAAATCTTGCGCGATTATAGGGAAGGGCTATCCCACCTTCAACTGACGTTATGCGTATTTCGCTCGTTTCAGTCGTGGCTTGCGACCAAAGGGGGAAAAAGTAGTCAACTTTATACATTTATTTAATAAGCTTGCTATTAATATGTGTTAAGCCTGCTATTTAATATGCCCCAAAATTCCATCTAATTCTTCCAGGCTAGCATAACGAATAGTGACTTTACCTTTGCCTTTTTGGCCATGATCGATGGAAACCGGTGCGCCGAGTAACTCACCTAGTTGGGTTTCTAGCCTGGCGACATCAGACGTTTTTGTCTGGCGTTTTGCAGCCGCGGTGGTTTCTGGCTGGTGTTGTACTTTCTTTACTAATGCTTCGGTGGCGCGCACGGTCAAGTCGTTATTCACCACCTCGTGAGCCACCTGGCGTTGTTGCGCGCTATTGAGTGTCAACAGTGCACGGGCATGACCCATATCCAGATCGCCGCGCTCAAGTAGCGTCTGTACTTCACTATCCAGCGCGAGTAGGCGTAATAAATTAGCGACCTGGGTACGCGATTTACCCACTGCGTCTGCAATTTGTTGCTGGGTCAACTCAAACTCATCGCCTAAACGTTTCAGCGCCATCGCTTCTTCAATGGCATTGAGGTTCTCGCGCTGAATGTTTTCGATCAGTGCTAACGCTAATGCGACTTCGTCACTGACCTCACGGATAACCGCTGGAATGACATCTAACTCGGCAAGCTGGGCCGCTCGCCAACGCCGCTCACCAGCAACGATCTCATAGCGATCTTGACTAATCGGGCGCACCACGATGGGCTGCATAACCCCTTGTGCGCGAATCGAATCGGCTAATTCTTCCAACGCCTCGGGCTGGATATCCCGCCTGGGTTGATATTTACCGCGGGTTAATTGGCCTAACGGTAGGCGTTCAAGACGTTCTTGGTTCTGTGGGGCAATTGACTCTATACGATCATTGCCTTCAGACGCCGTCGGCGCTTTATCTGCCGTGAATTCAAGGCTATCGCGGCGACGGGCACCAGCACCAATCAGAGCATCCAAGCCACGTCCTAGCGCGGGTTTACGCGTCATGGGCATTCCCTCGTGATAAATAGATCAGTCGTCGGTGATTATAGCGCGAGTCGGCGAATTAGCTCTTTAGCCAACACACGGTAAGCTTGGCTACCGCGAGAAAAGCGCGCGTACTGGGTGACCGGCAGGCCATGACTGGGGGCTTCTGCCACTTTAACGTTACGCGGAATCGTGGTTTTCAGCAGCGCATCACCAAAATAATCCCGCAACTGCTTATCGACTTCACGGGTCAAGCTAGTGCGTTTGTCGTACATGGTGCGCAATATCCCAGAAACGGCCAGATCAGGGTTAATACTTTGTTTAATTTGCTCAACCGTGTCCAATAACGCCGATAGGCCTTCCAGGGCGTAAAACTCGCATTGCAGTGGAATTAATACACCGTGCGCCGCCGCGAGGGCATTCACAGTGAGCATATTGAGCGATGGCGGGCAATCAATCAGCACCACATCGTACTGAGAAAAGACACTCGCCAGCGCCGTCGATAAGCCGCTTTCGCCCTGCTCGGCGTGCATGAGCTCCACTTCCGCGGCAGTTAAGTCACCGTTGCTGGGTAAAACGTCATACTTGACGGGCAGTTTGCGGACAATCGTCTCGGCGGCCGTGGCCTCGCCCAACAGGACGTCGAGAACGCTTTTATCCAAGCCGTGCTTGTCGATGCCGCTGCCCATACTGGCGTGCCCCTGTGGATCAAGATCCACCAGCAGCACCCGACGGTCAAGGCCAGCGAGACTCGCCGCCAGATTAACGGCTGAAGTGGACTTGCCCACGCCGCCTTTTTGGTTGGTCAGAGCAATGATCTGGCTCACTTACTCAACTCCTTGTGGGGTCAGAATCAACAGCTGTCTCTCGGCCGTCTCGAAAGGGACGTTCAGCGTGTGTCTCGCGTAAAGCTCAATGCCATCCGGTAATCCAAGCAGTTCATCATTAGCACCAGGGCCCTTCATCGCCAACCACTGTCCGTCAGCGCTAGTTAGCCCCCGGGTAAGATTAACAAAGTCCACTAAGCTGGCGAACGCTCGCGAAATCACTTGATCGAAAGACGTTTCAGCAAATTGCTCTACCCGCGCCTGAACCGGTGTGACATTCGAAAGCCCCAACTCCATCACCGCTTGGCGTTGAAAACGCACTTTTTTGCCATTGCTGTCCAGCAACGTTACGTCAAGATCGGGCATTAAAATGGCTAAAACCAAGCCAGGTAACCCAGGGCCTGCGCCCACATCCAGCAGCCGCGGCCCTTGCACATAGGGCAATACGGCGGCGCTGTCGAGCACGTGGCGTGACACCATATCGCCTATATCACGTACTGCCGTGAGGTTATAAGCCCGGTTCCACTTGTGCAATAGCGCCAGCAAGCCCAATAGTTGATCGCGCTGAAGGGCATTTACCGGCGTGTTCATAGCGCAAAGCCCTTCCTCCAGCCGAGTGACGACTTGGCTGGGCACCCCGGACAACGGTGTGGTTATCCCACTCATCCGTTCGCTACCTCGGACGTCGAGACCAGACGGCGTTTTTTCAGATGGATCAGCAAAATCGACACGGCCGCCGGTGTGACGCCTGAGATGCGAGCTGCCTGAGCTAACGTTTCCGGACGAGCTTCGCTTAACTTTTGGCGAATCTCGTGGGACAACCCCTCGACGCGATGATAATCCAGCTCATCCGGAAGCGGCATGGCTTCATGGCGTTTCAGTTTATCGATTTCGTCCTGCTGACGATCGATGTACCCCTGGTACTTGGCCTGAATTTGGACTTGTTCAGCCACGGCTTCGTCGGTTACTGGTGAACCGTCAAGCCCAGGCAGATTGGTCAACGTGGCATAGGTTAATTCCGGGCGTTTAAGCAGATCGCTTACACGATACTCGCGGTTTAACGGTTTGCCGGTATGTTCCGCAACCGCCGCTGCAGCCGGGCTTTTCGGCTGTACCCAAAGGCTAGAAAGCCTGGCTGACTCTTGCTCAATGGCGTCGCGTTTTTGGCTAAACGCTGCCCAGCGCGCATCGTCCACCAGCCCCAGTTCGCGGCCTTTTTCGGTGAGACGCAAATCAGCATTGTCTTCTCTAAGCAGCAAGCGATATTCCGCCCGAGAGGTGAACATGCGGTAAGGCTCTTTGGTGCCCATGGTGATTAGATCGTCCACCAGCACCCCGAGATAAGCTTCATCGCGGCGCGGATACCAAGCGTCTAGCTGCTTAGCACGCCGTCCAGCATTCAAGCCCGCCAACAAACCTTGTGCACCGGCTTCTTCGTAACCCGTCGTGCCGTTAATTTGCCCGGCAAAAAACAGGTTGTGGATAAATTTTGTTTCCAGAGAATGCTTCAAATCTCGTGGGTCAAAGAAATCGTATTCAATGGCATAACCCGGCCGCGTGATATGCGCGTTTTCCAACCCTTTGATTGAGCGAACCACCTGCAGTTGTATATCAAAAGGCAGGGAGGTGGAGATGCCATTGGGATATAGCTCATGGGTATCCAACCCTTCGGGTTCGATAAACACCTGATGGCTCGTTTTATCGGCGAAGCGATGCACTTTGTCTTCGATGGACGGGCAGTAGCGTGGCCCGATGCCCTCGATAACGCCCGAATACATCGGCGAACGCTCAAGGTTTGCCATGATGATTTCGTGGGTACGCTCGTTGGTGTGCGCAATGTGACAGCTCATCTGCTCGGGGTGCATGTCCCGCGAGCCGAGGTAAGACATCACCGGTGTTGGCGTGTCACCGGGTTGCTCTTCGAGCTGTGAGAAATCAACGCTTTTAGCATCAATGCGCGGCGGTGTGCCGGTTTTTAGCCGATCAACGCGGAACGGCAGTGCGCGCAGCCGCTGGGCCAGGGCGTTTGAAGGTGGATCGCCGGCACGGCCACCGTGGCTTTGATCCAGGCCAATATGAATGACGCCGCCTAGGAAAGTCCCGGTCGAGAGCACGACCGATTCGGCATGAAAGCGAATGCCCGTCTCAGTCACCACGCCCCGAACGGTGTCGTTATCCACAATCAGATCCCCAGCCGCTTGCTGGAAGATCGTCAAATTCGCCTGGTTTTCCAACATGCTGCGAATAGCGGATTTGTAACGCACACGATCTGCTTGAGCACGAGTGGCTCGAACAGCGGGCCCTTTGCGTGCGTTCAGAACACGAAACTGGATGCCACCGACGTCGGTGGCTAGCCCCATCGCGCCGCCTAACGCATCGATTTCCTTGACGAGATGGCTTTTGCCAATCCCGCCGATCGCCGGGTTACACGACATCTGGCCGAGGGTTTCGATGTTGTGGGTTAGCAACAGGGTCTGACAGCCCATACGAGCAGAGGCCAATGCGGCTTCAGTTCCCGCATGGCCACCGCCGATGACAATCACGTCAAAGCGGTCGGGGTAATTCAAGAGACACCTCGTCTTGTGCCTTGGGCACGGATGAGTTGAGCGCGGTGCGCAAGCACCTTAATTCAATAAGCCCGCCAGTATAAACCCCCTGTGGGTAACCGTCAGGTTTTTCCACATGCCAATTTGTTCATCAGCTGCTATTAATAACTACATATAAATAAAATAAGAGAAGTTCTGTTAATGTTGTAATTACTGGTGTGGACAAAATCTGTTGATAAGCTACTTATTTAACTATATTTCATGATGTTACGATGTTGACCTTTACATGATTAAACGGCGGACTAGCTGCGCACAAGCGGTGTTAGTCCTGTGGATGAAACCTTCACTTATCCACCGATACAAGCCCGCACGGCTTTTCCACCGCTGCATACCAGGGTTGTTACCGCAACGGTGAACAATTGGCTATCAATGGTTGGCATGCTCGTTAATCCCTTCACCGCAGGGGCTAGAGGCCTGTTTAACAAGACAACAAAAAAAGTTTATCCACAGGCAAAAAAATGGCCTGTGGTAATCACAGGCCATCAAAAATCATCAATTAATCGGGTTGTGGGCTAAATTTAGTGCTTGAGTACGCGTGCCAAAAACGATTGAGTACGTTCGTGTTGTGGGGTATCAAACAGTTTTTCAGGAGGCCCTTCTTCAGTAATTTCTCCTTGATGGATAAATACCACGCGGTCGGCAACTTCCCGGGCAAACCCCATTTCATGGGTAACGATCACCATGGTCATGCCTTCTTTAGCGAGCTCTCGCATGGCGTCTAGCACTTCCCCGATCATTTCGGGGTCAAGGGCCGAGGTAGGTTCATCAAACAGCATCAGCCGCGGCTCCATTGCCAGTGCGCGTGCTAAGGCAACCCGCTGCTGTTGGCCGCCTGAAAGATGACTGGGGTATTTATCCGCTTGGTCAGCAATACCCACACGCTCTAGCAGGCGCTTAGCGGCTTCTACGGCATCAGTTCGACTCCAACCACGTACTTTCATGGGGGCGAGGGTGATATTGTCGATAACGCTCAAATGGGGAAACAGATTGAATTGCTGAAACACCATGCCGACTTCGGTTCGGATGGTTTGCAGCGCCTCACTGCTCTTCCCATAGGGCCGCAGTTCATTGCTATCGACCTCCAGGAATCCGCTTTGGAATTCCTCCAACCCATTGATGCAGCGAATTAAGGTGGATTTACCCGAGCCGCTTGCGCCGATAACCACGACGACCTCACCAGGGGTAATCTGCATATCAATATGTTTTAGTACGTGCAGACTGCCAAAATGTTTATTGAGCTGCTGCATACGCACAATTGGCTGCGTTGTGTTGTTCATTGCGCGTGTCCTTATTGTCCTGCCAGGCCTCTGAGCTCAAGTTGGCGCAGTACGATGGAGAGGGTCCAGGTAATTGCTAGATACATCAGGGCGACCATGAAATAGACCTCAAGGGCCGTGAAGGTGGTCGCGATATAGATCTGCCCCTGACGCACCAATTCACCGACGCCAATCACTGAGAATAGCGATGTGTCTTTAATACTGATAATGGCCTGGTTACCCAATGGTGGAATCATCCGCCGAAAGGCCTGGGGCCAGATAACGTAGCGAAATGCCTGTGTGCGGGAAAGGCCCAGGGAGAGGGAAGCTTCACCTTGGCCGCGCTCAATCGACTGCACACTACCGCGTACGATTTCTGAGATGTAGGCGCCTGAGTTCACCGCAATGGCGGCAATGCCGGCGACGAGGGCATTAATCGGCCCGCCGAGAATCTGCGGCAAACCGTAAAAAATAAACAGCACTTGCACCAGAATAGGCGTGCCGCGGAATACCTCGACGTAAAAAATCGCGGGCCAGCGAAGCCAACGTAATGGGCTAATGCGTAACAGGCCAAAGAAAATACCGATAAAAAACCCGATGGCCAAACCGCCAAATGAGATAAGCAGCGTCCAGGGAATACCCGGCAGCAGATGAGGGATAGACTCAAACGCTGCCAACCAATCAAACTGAAAATTGACTTCCACGCGTAGGCTCCTGAAACAAAAATACAGATGAGAAACGCAGCAGGGCCGGGGGTTGTGGCCACCCGGCCCTGTAACGGCGTTACGCTGTCAGTGAGTTTTTACGCTCACTCTTCGCTTGCGCTTGGTGCTTCACCGAACCATTTGGTGTAGATCTCATCGTAGGTGCCATCTTCTTTCATAGCAGCTAGCGCTTTATTAGTAGGTTCTACCCATTCGCTTCCTTTATGAAAAACAATGCCGTACTGCTGGCCTTCATATAACGGGCCAACGACTTTGGTACGGCCTTCGCCACGAGTTTTCGAGAAGTAACCGACGTTAGGGGCGTCATACAGAACGGCGTCGACATTGCGGCCTAGCAGTGCCATGTACATGTCGGCAGTACCCGGGTAGGGGGTAATATCGGCATCATCGCCTAGCTCTTGCTGAAGGAAATCGTAGCTGGTGGAGCCGATTTTGGTCGCAACGCTGAGGCCTTCAAGATCTTCGAGTGTCTCGACGCTGTCATTATCGTCTCGCACGATAATGCGAAGACCTGAATCGTAGTAGGGGTCGGAAAAATCGACCACTTCTGCGCGTTCTTCGGTAATCGTGGTGCCGGCAATGGCGATTTCTTGGCTACCCGTTTGCACAGCGGGAATAATCCCCGAAAACTCCATAGTGGTGAGGTTGACCTCAAAACCAGCACGGTCGGCGACTTCGTTGATGATATCCATATCGAAGCCGATCATTTCGCCAGTTTCTTGATCCATCATCTCAAACGGCACGAAACTTGGATCAGTGGCGACATTAACGCTCGGTGTTTCTTGTGCGTGGGCAGTGCTGCCTAATGCCAGCGCAAGCGCTGACATGGGAAGGAAAGTGCGTAATAGTGATTTCATGTTTTTCCCCGTGATTTGTATGGCCCAGTGCTGGGAAGACAGCTGATACTGCTCCGCAGCAGGTTTCTGAGTCTGTTATTGACACTATAACCTTGGCGAGAAACGCTCAGGGCGTCAAGTCACGGGTATTGGCTTGCGATAAACGTTGGGTTGATGTTATCGCACGGTGAGGTGGGCGGGCGGTGGTTACACCATAAACGAAGCGCCACATCCGCAGGTCGTGGTGGCATTGGGGTTCTGTACCCGAAAGCGTGCACCCGCCAAGCCCTCTTCATAGTCGACGGTTGAACCCACCAAGTATTGGTAAGAAAGCGGGTCGACAACCAGCGCGGCGTCGCCAAATTCGATAATGGTGTCGTCATCCGCCACGCTATCGGCAAAATCAAAGCCGTACTGGAAGCCTGAACAGCCACCGCCGGTGACATAGACGCGTAACTTAAGCGTTGAGTTGTTTTCTTCTGCCATCAAAGCGTTGATGCGCTTTTGGGCGCTATCGGACAATAACAACGGTGTAGGAACAAAGGATTCTGCGCTGCTCATGGCTACCTCCCGTGAGCGAGTGGGGCGGTTAATGCTTAGTGTAAAACGCACGCCCCTAAACAAATAGTCTGTATCAGCAATGATTATGAGTAATACCCAGCAAAAGGGTCAACTATTACCCGATGGCGTTAACATTAGGGCATGATAGCCGGGGCATTAAGCCCGGTGGTTTCGTCAAAGCCGAACATCAGGTTGAGGTTCTGAATCGCCTGGCCTGAGGCCCCTTTGACCAAATTATCGATCACCGATAGCACCACCACGGTGTTGCTATTTTCCTGGCGGTGAATGGCGATGCGACACGTATTGATACCTTTGACACTGCGCGTTTCTGGATGGCTCCCTGCAGGCATCACATCGACAAACGGCTCGTTTGCGAAACGTTGTTCAAAGCGCGCCTGAAGATCGCCGGGTTCTTGGCTAAGTGTGGCGTAGAGCGTGGCATGAATGCCGCGAATCATCGGCGTTAGGTGGGGGACGAACGTTAATCCCACAGAACCTCCCTGCATATCCGCCAGTCCCTGACGAATTTCGGGTAAATGGCGGTGGCCCGAGGCGCCATATGCTTTCATGGACTCACTGGCTTCGGCCAATAGGGAGCCGACTTTGGCACCGCGACCGGCGCCGGTCACGCCGGATTTGCAGTCGGCAATCAGCCGATCGGTATCCACCAAGCCGGCTTCTAATAGCGGCAAGTAACCCAATTGAACGGCGGTTGGGTAACAGCCGGGTACCGCCACCAAACGGGCGGTTTTGATTTTTTCGCGGTGTTTTTCAGGCAAACCGTAGACGGCTTCATCAAGCAACGCGGGCGCACCATGGGGCTGGCCGTACCAGGCAGCCCATTCGGCCGCATCGCGCAGGCGAAAGTCCGCTGACAGGTCAATGATGCGAGTGCCGTTGTCCAATAGCTCGCCTGCCAACGCGTGAGCCACGCCGTGGGGTGTGGCAAAAAACACCGCGTCCATCGCGCCTAACTGTTGGGCATCGGGCTCGCTGAACGCCAAAGTGTCGTAATGACCACGCAGGTTAGGGTACATGTCGCTGACCTTAACGCCTGCTTCTGAGCGTGACGTGATTGCTTCCACACTGACATGCGGGTGCTGGGTGAGTAGCCGGAGCAGTTCAACCCCGGTGTAGCCCGTGCCGCCAACAATACCTACCTTAATCACACATCACTCCTTGCGGATGTCGCTGAGCAGAAAATCGAACTCGCCTATAGCCTAAGCATAGGATACCAAGCTGTTTAAGCGTATCCAGCTATGATACACAAGAGTGTAAAGACACAAGAGTAAGGAAGGTCGCCTGTGGCGCGTTTTTCTCGGTCCGATTTTACGTTAGAGCGTTTTCGACGTCAGTTGGCGAATGTCGACGCCTTACCCCAGCTGTGTGTGTTGGGGTTGGTGTCGGGGACGATTACCGGGGCGTTGATGGTGATATTTCGTCTGCTGTTGTCAGCGGGGGCGTTGCTTTACATGCCTGACGGTGATTCGGAGGCCTTTGAGTCGCTATCGCCGTGGGTGCGAGCTGGATTGCCGTTTATTGCCGTTAGCTTGATCGGCATTTTGCTCTATCGTCAAAGAACCACCGCGCGTAAGTTGGGTGTCGGCCATGTGATTGAACGCTTAACCTACCATCAGGGCCGCTTTCCCTTACGCAATTGGCTCAATCAGTGGTGGGTCGGGGTGGTTGCTGTATTGGGAGGCCTGTCGGCGGGTCGTGAGGGGCCTGCCATTCACCTTGGGGCAGCAGCGTCGAGTGGCTTGGGCGAGCGGATGCGGCTGCCCAACAATAGTTTACGTGTGCTGGTGGCCTGCGGTACAGCGGCGGCTATTTCTGCCTCGTTTAATACGCCCATCGCCGGGGTAATCTTCGCCATGGAAGTGGTGATGATGGAATATACGCTGATGAGTTTTATGCCGGTTATATTGGCTTCTATGATGGGCGCGCTGGTGGCCCAGTTGGTATACGGCAACCAACCGGCGTTCCATATCCCCGATGTCGCACTGGGTTCGCTAATGAATTTGCCCTGGGTGGTCATGTTGGGCTTGGTGATTGGTTTACTGGCCGGTGGATTTATTCATCTCTCGCGTTTGCAACGCGTACAACAATGGCCGCTTTGGGGACGATTGGGCGGGGTTGCCTTCATCACCGGAGTGGCTGCTTTCTGGTTTCCCGAGGTGCAAGGTATCGGCTACGACAGCGTGGCCGCGGCGCTCAATAACGAATTAACCGTTCAGGTATTACTGGCGCTAATGGCGGTAAAATTGGTGGTTACTGCCTTAACGGTCGCCGGGGGTGTGCCCATTGGCATTATTGGTCCCGTGTTAGTCGTAGGGGCGGCGTCCGGGGCGCTAAGTGGCTTATTTGGCGGGTGGATATGGGAAGCTAAAGCGGCTGACCCAGGGGTTTATGCCATGCTGGGTATGGCCGCGATGATGGGGGCAGTGCTACAGGCACCGCTGGCGGCGTTGATGGCGCTACTGGAACTCACGCATACGCCGGGTATTATGTTGCCGGGGATGTTAGCGGTGGTGGTCGCCTGTTTAACGTCGCGCCAACTCACCGGGTGCGAAGGATTTTTCATAAGCAGCGTGCGCTATGGCCTGCATCCGTTACAGCAACCCCTCATGCAAGCACTGTCGAGGGTGTCGGTGCCGGCGGTTATGGAGCGTCATCTGGTGCGTACCCCGCGGATGATAAGCCCTGACCAAGCGCGCCGATTACTCGAAACCAACCCGGTGTGGCTGGTGATTGAACGCTCCCGCGACGATAAACCAGCACTCGGACTGAAAGCCGCCGAGTTGGCGCGTTGGATGATCGAACACGATAATTCGCCGACGGCTGATGCCGTAACGCAAAACGAACTGATCGACCTATTGGAAATTCCCGGACAACGACTGGAAATGGCGCCGATTGCACTGCAGGCCACCCTTTCCGAGGCTTTTTTGGCGTTGCAAGATAATTCGCTGGGGGCGCTTTACGTGGTTCATGGATATCGACCGAAACAACGGCGTATTTCAGGTATCATCACACGAGGCGCTATCGAGCGTTATTACCATTACAGCGATCCTCGCGACAGCGATTCAGCTAACAAAGAGTCTTCAGCCTAAGGAGTAACGATGTATTTATGGATCAAAGCGATTCATCTAATCGCGATGGTGACTTGGTTTGCCGCCTTGTTTTATTTACCCAGGCTGTTTGTCTACCATGCCCAGGCTCGCGACGCCGATGATAGCCAGGCGATGAGCTACTTCACTACCATGGAACGTAAGCTTTATCGGGGCATTATGATGCCGTCGATGATTGCTGTGCTTATCTTTGGTGGCTGGCTTTTGTTTCTTGCGCCTGCGTGGTTGAGCCAGGGGTGGATGCACGCGAAGCTGTTGCTGATTGTTCTGTTAATTGCCTATCATCACGTATGTTTAATTTATCTCAAGCAGTTCAGCCAGGCGCGATGCAGCAAAAGTCATGTATTTTTCCGCTGGTTTAACGAGGCCCCGGTGATTGCACTGATCGGGATTATCCTGCTGGCGGTCGTGAAACCATTCTGATGCGCCAACCATTACCCCCTGTTGTACTTGTGCTGGCGGGACATGACCCGACTGGCGGCGCTGGGCTAATTGCGGACAGCGAGTCGATCGCGGCTTGCGGCGGCTGGGCGGTTACCATCCCCACCGCGTTTACCATTCAAAATTGCCATAACGTGGTGCGTGTGGTGCCTACCGACGCTGCCTTAATGGGCCAAATGGTCGATGAGATTGCCATGATGCCGGTGGCCGCCATTAAGCTGGGTTTAATTAGCAGCGCCTCAACGCTCCAGGCTGCCATTGCGATTATTCGGCGCTTTCCTGGGGTACCGGTGGTGGCTGACCCGGTGTTAAAAGCAGGGGGTGGCACTGAACTCTCGACCCCTGAATTACGTCAGCAGTATCGGGATCAACTGCTAGCGCATGTGGATATATTGACGCCTAATCGGGCTGAACTGGCGATGCTTACCCCTGAGTGCCAGACAACCGATGACGATACCGCGCGGGCGGTAGCGTTGCTATCGTTAGGTTGCCAAGCGGTATTGGTATCGGCCACCGATGATCCGCTGCCAGGCACTGACGACCAGGTACAGTTGACGCTGCATTCACCGGACAACACCCGCCAATGGCAATGGCCGCGTTTACCTGAGCAGTTTCATGGCTCGGGCTGCACATTATCATCTGCCATTGCGGCTCGCTTGGCTGTGGGTGAGCGCTTACTTACTGCCTGTGAACAGGCCCAGCACTATACCTGGCAAAGCTTGTCACATGGCTATCAGCCAGCAAGCGGACAGTGTTTACCCAACCGTACCCCGCGTGCTTCACGTTTTTGACCTTATGACGCCATGCGATAAATGAAGAGGACGCCATGACGACTTCTGCTGAACTGTTTGAACTTGCCAGCCGCCATATTCCGGGCGGTGTTAACTCTCCTGTGCGGGCCTTTAAAGGCTTGCATCGTCCGCCGGTTTTTATGGAGCGGGCGCAAGGCGCCTATTTGTTTGACGTCGAAGGTAACCGCTACGTCGACTATGTGGGTTCTTGGGGCCCCATGATTACCGGACATGCGGATCAGGATGTGCTGGCTGCCGTGCGCGCTCGCCTGGATAACGGCTTGTCGTTCGGCACACCGACGGCCGTCGAAACCACCATGGCGGATCTGATTTGCGAGATGATCCCGTCCATGGAAATGGTACGTATGACCAGTTCCGGCACCGAGGCGACGATGTCAGCGATTCGTCTGGCACGCGGCGCCACAGGGCGCGACAAAATCGTCAAGTTTGAAGGCAACTACCACGGCCACTCTGATTCGCTGTTGGTGAAAGCCGGCTCTGGCGCGTTAACCCATGGCGAACCCAGCTCACCAGGGGTGCCTGCCTCGCTGGCAGCGCATACCATTACGCTTTCGTACAACGACCCTGAAGGCGTTGAGGCGTGCTTTGAGGAAATGGGCGATGAGATCGCCTGTATTATCGTTGAGCCGGTCTCCGGCAATATGAATTGCATTCCCCCCCAGCCTGGGTTTTTAGAAACCCTGCGCCGGGTGTGTAATGAGCACGATAGCGTGCTGATTTTTGATGAAGTGATGACGGGGTTTCGTGTGGCACTCGGTGGCGCGCAAGCCCACTACGGCGTCATCCCCGATCTCACCTGTTTGGGTAAGATTGTCGGCGGCGGTATGCCGGTGGGCGCTTTTGGCGGCAAACGCGAGATTATGCAAAACATTTCGCCGATGGGCCCGATCTACCAGGCGGGAACGCTTTCCGGCAACCCACTGGCCATGGCAGCCGGTATTGCGCTATTAACCAAGCTTAAAGTGCCTGGCTTCCACGATGCCTTGGCACAGCGAGTTGAAACGCTTTGCAACGGTCTGCAAGAACGCGCCAATGCCGCCAACGTGCCGATGATGACGCAGTCAGTCGGCGGTATGTTTGGTGTGTTTTTCACCGGCCAACGCCGTGTGGATAACTTTGCTCAGGCCACTGCCTGTGACCCTGAAGCGTTCCGGCGTTTCTTTGGCGCTATGCTGGATCATGGGGTTTACCTCGCGCCGTCGGCGTTTGAAGCCGGGTTTATGTCCAGCGCCCATACGCCGGAAGACATCCAGTTAACTCTGGATGCTGCCGAGAAAGCCTTTGCCTCTATGTAACAGCTAGTAACGAAAATCCCGCTATACTCAAAGAGCCGCTGATATCCAGCGGCTCTTTGCGTCGTGGGAGCCATTATGAAACGACTTTTAACGTTACCCAGCGCCGCCCTGTTGGCAATCGGATTAACTTTTCACCTACCGCTAATGGCACAGTCGCAGCAGGAGCATTCGATGTCTCAGATCCATATCACCATGGGCGGTAGCGATGGGGCTGTTTTTTCTGCTCATTGGCGGGTAACCCACAACGGTGAGACCACGGAATACCGTGAGGAACAGGGCCGCGTACCGGCGGAATTTAGCTATGAGGGGTCAGCTTTGGAAGGAACCATTACCCTGCTAAGCGAAGGAGAACGGTTAACGGTGGATATTCTAAAAGGCACTAACCGCTCGCACTCATCTACCCAAGGCAAAGGTGGCACCTTGATAGTATCAATTCGTTAACAAAAAAAACGCTCCTTAAAAACAGTCAAATTGCTTAAGAACCCCACATTTTCGTGGGGTTCTGTCGTTTTAGAGGCTTGTCGATTATGGCGGCTGACATTGTGGGCCTCCCAAAAGGAGGGGAAAACGTAGTTAGTTTCTATTTATAACATTGTATTTAAAGAATTTTTATAACACTTAACTAAAAAAATAATACTAGCCCAGTCGCATAATCTCATTTTTTCTTTGCCTTCCCGTATGAATAAAAACACCTGCCAATTTGACGAATATCAGGTGTGCCTTCTTGTGATCCTCTCCTAGTATGTAAATCAATATTACAGAATTAGATCTTTATGTAACTTTGAGTATCTAGTCGATGGGTTCACCCCAGGATCAAAGGCTAAAACGATGATTTCCACACAAGCGACAGCCAATCAGCAGCGTGATCAGGTTAGCAGTAGTTGCCCTGCAGGTAACGTAAATAAGTGCCTGGTCAAGCGTGCTCAACGTGCTGAAGGACTTAAGTCCATGCTGGCAAAAGGATTGTCGACGCTTGTCATGACCGGCTTCATCGCGAGCGCCTGGGGCCAGGAGCGCCTTACAGATGACAGCTACCACCGGGTTTTCACCACCTATCGTGCTGTCTCGCTCATCGATGGTAACTCCCTGAGCAACGTACAGGGGGCAATCAACATCAATATGGCAGCCGGTAATAGCAATCTACAAAGTAACTCCGGTGTGATTGCCATGGGCGACTACGCCCTGGCCAATAACATTGTCGTGCAGGTGGTCGAATCGAATAATCGCCTCGCGCCGGAACTGGCGAGCGCCGTGATCAAAGATCAGGCGTTGAGCCAAGCGGTTGGCTGGATTTCCGTCAACCAGGCAGCGGGGCAAGAGAATGTGCAGAGCAACACGTTAAGTGTGGCTCTGGGCATAAGGGGCAGTTCACTGAACAGCGAGTCGCTGAGCCAGGTGTTGTCCCGTACGCAGGTGCCGACCGGTGAGTCGGATGACAGCGAGGCGTCACGCAAAGTCGCCATTGAGGATACGGCTTTTGCTGGGTCGCGCGGTGTCATTCAGGTGAATCAGTCGGCGGGAAGGGGCAACGTTACCGGGAACCGTGTGGGTATCCAGATGACATCTGGTGCTCGCTGACAGTGGTAGACGTGCCTTCATAACATCAAAAGCACTATTTGCAGGTTCATTCAGGAGAAAGATCATGAAAACATTCGCAAAAGCACCGCTCGCCATGGCTATCGCTGCCCTTCTCGCAGCTCCCTATGCGCTGGCTACTGACAACAATACTTTCGATACTGATGCCAAACTCGATGTGGATTTCGAAAAAGAGATTACCGTCGAGATCGGCCATGAGATCGAGAGCGATGTCTGGGTGGAACTGGATATGAAAGCCGATGTGCTGGATCCGAACCACTTCTCGATGGCGACCATTAACCGGGAGCAGTTTACCGACGATAACACTGTCGAAGATGATCAAACGGACAACACATCAAAGGTGTATGGCTCGGGCGGTGGCGCCAAGGGTAATATCGGTGTCAACGTGTCCAGCGGTGGGCTGAACTCCCAGGGTAATGATGCTGCCCTCTCCAAGGGTAGTACAGGAGAGATGACCACAGAAACCACTGTCACTGAAACCGAGTACTCTTATTATCCTTGGGGTGGTTTGAAGGATAAAGAGGAAACAACTACCAGCACTTCTACTACTGATGAAGCTATGGTCTTTGCCAAGGCTGCTACCTTCTCGATTCAGTCCTCATCGAATAATGAGTACGACAATGATGCAACGCAGAACAGTGCCTTGGTAGAAGGGTCGTTTGGCGGTGCAGCCGGTAATATCGGAGTCAACGTGGCATCAGGGTTTGGCAATGGGCAGCATAATGCCATGTCACTCGCTCTGGGTCAGAATAGCTCCGCTGAAGCCACCGGGGTGTCCGTTCAAACGCTCTATGGTAACGATCTGGATAACGACGTTACTTGCAACTGTACTCCCACATCCAACAGTAATGATGCAACCTTGAAAAACAGCTTTGGTGGCGCTCACGGTAATATCGGCGTCAACATCGCTTCCGGCAATGCCAACCTGCAGAGCAATACGCTGTCTATCGCTCGCTCCAAGTGAGTTGATGCTCAGGTTGTTCCCGGTCCGCTGCTTGGCGGGCCGGGTTTTCGAATTTAACAGCGTGCCGGAGGCGAGTATGAAGACCTTTTGGGGTTCCCTGCAGGTTCTATCCTTGTCTATGGCGGCTTTGGGTGTTGCCGACCCTGTTGCAGCGGCGTCGATCCAAATGGGTAACGTCGTGCCCGGTACCCAGGTAACCAAACAAGTGATGTCCATGAGGGAGCTGAAATTCGAGAACCTGGTGGCCCAGGAGACGGATTTTTCCTGCGGTGCGGCTTCGCTAGCCACTATCCTCAAGTACGCCTATGGGCGGTCTGATGTTACTGAGGAAACGGTTCTGCAGGGCATGTTTGAAATCGCCGATGCCGATCAGGCCAAGCGTTTGGGCTTCTCGTTGCTCGATCTCAATAATTATGTGGAAACGGTAGGTCTGCGCGGTCGTGGCTATAAGATTGATGTGCCCTCCCTGGATACGGTGTCGATTCCGGTCATTGTGCTGCTGGATCTGGATGGCTATCAGCACTTTGTGGTGCTGAAAAAAGTTGAGGGCGACCGGGTCTACGTTGGCGACCCTGCGTTAGGTAATAAGGTAATGAATCGCTCCGAATTTGTTGAGGCTTGGAACAACGTCATCTTCGCTGTGGTGGGGGAGAACTTCGATACCAGCACGGTACTGCTTGATCCGGCCCAGCCACTGACGGCACGCCGACTCACGGACGTCTTCTCACCAGTCCCCAAGCAACAACTGCTGGATTTCGGGTTTCGCCATGCTGAGGTGTTCTAAGCACCTGGCGCAATAATCGTGAGGATGGAAACATGGACGGGCATAAAAGTATTCGGCGATGGGGCAACGCGGTAACCGTGCCGATAATAGGCATCTCTATGATGCTAACCGCCATTCCGGCGGTGCAGGCGGCAACCGTGGCGACTGATTTCAATGATCCAACGTATCAGCATGGCAAGCAATTGACCGATCATGAGTTGGCGCAATTGCGGGGTAAGGCCGTCAACGGCCGCCAGGTGCTCTTTTTCGGTGTGGAAATGTCAACGAACTGGCAAACGCCGCTGGGTGAGAAGATTCATGCGCGGGCGAATTTGGGCATCGATATGTCGGGCGGTCAGCCTTCGCCAAGGTTTTCCACACATATCACCTCTACCACCCCGGAGGAGTACGCCGCATATCAGCAGAATATAGCCAACACTTCTTCTTTGACTAATAAGGGCTTGCCTGAGGGCAGAGGAAGAGGAATTGTACAGTTAGTACAGGCTGGCGGTGATTTCAATAAGGCCAATAACGCCTTCTTGGTGAATGTAGGGCAAGGTGCCGGGCATAACAGCAGCGAACCTGTAAATGGCGAAACAGAGTTGGCACATAGCGGCGCTCTTGTGACGGTTGGCAGACAGGCCGGCGGGATAGGGATGACGATGACGCTACCCGGCGCGGGGGTGGTAAGCCAGGATATAAGCCCGGGCCGTGGTCTGCATCAATCCATCCAGCTTACCAGTGACCATCAGCAAATCAGAAACATGACGCGCTTGAATGTCCAACTGGGTAAAGTCTCAGATGCGGGTGTTAACCGCGATTTCAAAAGCTTGTTGAAATCAGTTCGCGCACTGGAGCGCCTGTAATCAAAAAAAACATCGCAACCTGCTTTAATTGCGTAAGAGGCCGATTATTTTCGGCCTTTTTCATGCTTATAGGCTTAATGCTATTGCCTGTTAAGCTGACTGAGGGTATCAAGAAGTAGGGTCTTCCTTCGCGATCGAAGGGGTGAAGGCGAAAGGCTCTTACCGAGCTAAAGTTTAAGGGGATCACCAATGCAGTATAATAATTCCACAAGCAAGTCGCTGTCTGCGGGTCACCGATTTTTGCTCCCGCTGTGTCTTTTCACGGCGGGGAGTCTGTCGACGGGGGCAATGGCACAGAGTAGCGATGAAGAGGTCGTCCGAGAGGCCCAGCCCAGCCAGAGCGTCCAGAACGTGTTACGTGAGGAGCACGCGCTTTTCTCTGACCGTTTGACCATTGAGCCAGGCATCAGCTACTCATATTCTGATCGCAGTGAATTGGGGCTAAGCGGGTTTCTTGTGCTGGATGCCATCTTTCTGGGTGATATCAGCGTCGATACGGTGGAAAGCCACACGACCACTTTCGATGTGAGTACCCGTTACGGGGTAACAGACCGGCTAGAAGTGGAGCTGGTGATCCCTTATGTCTACCGTAGTAGTCACTATGAAACCATCGGTGCCGGTGGGGCGACAAACGAGCGAGTCGAAGAAACCGTCAGTCAAGGCGATTTGGGGGACATCAGTGCTGGCCTCTACTATCGTGTCTTGGCTGAAACTCCGTCCCGGCCCGATGTGGTATGGAATTTTTCCGTTCTGGCACCGACAGGCAAACATCCATACGGTATAGAAACCACTACGGTAGATTCGGGAGAGGGCGAGGTGGAAAACCTGACTGTGCCGAATGACTTACCTACTGGTAATGGTGTCTGGGGGGTAAGCACTGGGCTTTCGTTCCTCAAGACAGTCGATCCGGCCATCATTTTTGCCAATGTTGGCTATACCCATAACATCGCCCGAGACTTTGATGATATCAATGCCAACGTAAATTTAGGCGATAGCATTCGTCTAGGGTTTGGCACGGCTTTCGCTTTGAATGAGCGCTTCAGTCTTTCCATGTCTTTTTCCCATCAGCATTCCTTGGAAACAAACGTTACTCCTGAGGGAGGGGCTGAGCGGTCGGTCATCGGTAGCAGCGCTAACGCCGCCTCGTTTAATTTTGGGGCTACATATGGCTTGTCGGACTCTACCTCGATCGTTACCAGTATGGGTATTGGCTTGACCGACGATGCGCCAGACTTCACGCTCAATTTCCGTATGCCTTTCCAGATCTAAACCTTAATTAAACCGTACCACCTGAGTCTTGATAAACTCAGGTGGTACGGCTCATTGCAATATTAGTGACTAGTTAAGATAAATACCCACCGACAGACAAACGGATCACCACACACTGTGGTGACCTGGTTCGTATGCTGGCGAGGCGTGTTTTTAGCGGGTATCGCTATTCAGCTATAGTGCGGCGTTATCTTAGCCAGTTCACTCTTGTTAGACGTTAACGGTGGCGCTGCAAGCTTCGCGCGGTTTCAATGTTGGGTAAAATGGGCCCCAAATTCTGATGTATCCAATTCAGCGCCTGAATACGGTTGTGCACGTTGATTTTGCGGAAAATGTTGTAAAGGTGAGACTTAACGGTATGCTCGCTTAAAAACAGTTTTTCGGCAATTTGGTGGTTAGATGCGCCCGCGCTTAGCAACGAAATAATTTCCATTTCTCGGTTGGTAAGGCCGCAGGCGGGTCGAAAAGCGTTGTTCTGATACTTGCGATAAAACAGGATCAGCCGCGTCATCAGCTCGCGGGACATCCAGAGTTCACCTTCGAGTAACGCATGGATTCCCTTGCAAATGACATCCAGGCTCTCATGGCGATAAAACACCCCTTTTAATTGCGCGCAGGACAAGGCTTCTAGGGCGTGATCCATATCGCGGATATTAAAGGCGGCTATAGGGGTGTTGCTGAGTGCCTCGGGTAACCGATGCTGCCAGTCCGGCAGAGTTTCAGCGCTGATGTGATCACTGTCGATCAGCATCAAGGTGTTCCCCGATGCCGGTGTGGTGATCGGTTCATGGGGAGGCTGAATATGCACCCGGCACTCAGTATGAGTTCCTAGATATTCCGCAAATAGTTGTGATTGTGGGCTTTTTTCGGTAACGACGAATACCGTGTTGGTAGCCTTTTCCTGCGGCATTGGAGAACCCTCATAGAAATAACGAATGAGCAGGTAACCCGTTAAGTGTTGTCTATTAGTTTTAAAATGTAAATATATGTTACTAGTAAATCATCAAAAAAGGTGGCTCTGAATAATTTTATTAACAGCAAGTAATTGAATATATTTGTTTATTATTTTTTCCCTACTAATAAAATATTTTTTATAAAGTACACCGAGTTACACGATAATCGCTTTTGTCGTGCCATTAGCGTGCGTAAACTGGTTACTCACCCCAGGAGGTCGCCGGATGACCAGTACGCAAACCCTTGTGCTTGCCAGCGGTAATGCTGGTAAGTTGAAAGAGTTCAACGAGTTACTATCCCCGCTTGGCTTTGATGTACGTCCTCAAGCCGACTTTGGTGTCCATGACGTCGCAGAAACGGGCATGACATTTGTTGAAAATGCGCTTATCAAAGCCCGCGAAGCGAGTCGTCATAGTGGGTTGCCCGCCCTAGCTGACGACTCTGGCCTAGAAGTTGATGCCTTACAGGGCGCGCCGGGTATCTTCTCTGCCCGTTATGCCGGCGAACCCAAAAGCGACCAACGCAACAACGCCAAGCTGGTTGATGCGTTACATGACTGCCCAGAAGGCCAACGCACGGCGCGCTATTGGTGCGTACTGGTTTACTTGCGCCACCCCGAGGATCCGGTTCCGGTCATTGTCCAGCGTAGCTGGGAAGGCGAGGTGCTTGCTCATCCACGCGGAGAGGGTGGCTTTGGCTACGATCCGTTTTTTTGGCTGCCTGACCAGGGGATGAGCGTGGCGGAACTTCCCAGCGAGTCGAAAAATCGCCTCAGCCATCGTGGTCGTGCCCTTGCCGGGTTGGTCGAGGTTTTACGGGTGGCCCATGGCTGAGCCATTGCCGCCGCTATCGCTGTATATCCACACGCCCTGGTGCGTACGCAAGTGCCCTTACTGTGATTTCAATTCACACGAGCCCCAAGCCAAAGAATTGCCCGAGGCCGCTTATCTGAAAGCGTTGTTACAGGATCTCGATGGCGATCTTGAACTAGCGGCTGGGCGTACTTTACAAACTATTTTTATTGGCGGTGGCACCCCAAGCCTGCTTTCACCTGGTTTTTATCAACAGTTACTCGAAGCAATAGGTATGCGGCTTCCACTGGCCGATGACATTGAAATAACCCTCGAAGCGAACCCAGGCACGACCGAGCAAGAGCGCTTTATCGGGTATCGGGAAGCCGGGATTAACCGCTTATCGTTGGGGATTCAGAGCTTTCAACCCGCTCAGCTTGAAGCGCTTGGCCGTATTCATAGCGGTAACGAGGCGATCAACGCCGTCGAGCAAGCCCGTGCTGCTGGCTTTATGAATATCAACGTGGATTTAATGCACGGCCTGCCCCAGCAGAGCGCTGCGCAGGCGATAGACGATATCGACCACGCCCTGGCATTAGCGCCTGAGCATCTCTCCTGGTACCAGCTAACCCTTGAACCCAATACGGCATTTTATGTTCATCCGCCTGTGTTGCCTCAGGAGGAGACCCTTTGGGATATCCAGGATCAGGGTCATCAGCGCCTTGAGCAGGCTGGGTTTGAGCGCTATGAGGTTTCTGCTTACGCAAAGCCGCTTTGTCAGAGTCAGCACAATATTAATTATTGGCAATTCGGCGATTACTTGGGGATTGGCGCTGGGGCGCACGCTAAGCTGAGCCGCATTGACCTCGAGGGGGCGTGGCACATCGAACGCCGCTGGAAAACGCGTCAGCCTGACGCTTATTTAAGGCGCGTCAATGATCCCCGCGGATTTATTGCCGGCAAACAGGCAATCGCCGAGAGCGAATTGCCGTTGGAGTTTGCGATGAATGCGCTGCGTTTAACCCAGGGCGTGCCTTTTTCACTATGGTCGGCCCATACAGGGCAGCCAGATGATGCGTTACTGGCGCGCTTGCACAATGCCCAGGAAAAAGGACTTTTGATGGAAATGCCTAAAAGGCTACAAGCTTCCCCTCAAGGTCTATTATTCTTGAATGAATTGCTGGCGTTGGTCAGCGAAGAGTAATCTCATAGATGCAAGATATGTTAAGGAGTGAGCGATGCGTATTTCTCGACTACTAACCCCGCTAGCGGCGGCTGTGTTTGTTGCCGGTTGTGCAACCTCAAGCCCCTACGGTGGTGGTGAAACTCAGCGCTCCAGTACAGCCACCGGCACGGGCATAGGTGCTGCGGTCGGGGCTGTAGCCGGTGCGTTGTCCGGGGATGGTAGTACTAGTCGTCGCGACCGGGCGCTAATCGGTGCTGCCGTAGGCGCTGCTGCCGGTGCAGGTATCGGTGCCTACATGGATCGTCAAGAACAGCAGCTGCGTGAAAACCTGCAGGGTTCACGCATTGAAATTGATCGTCGTGGCGACGATATTGTGCTGAACATGCCTAGTAGCGTGACCTTTGGCTTTGATTCCGCCGAGTTGACCAGCCAAGCGCGCAGCTCGCTAAACGAAGTGGCCAACGTGGTGAGCCAATATGCCGACACCCGGGTTAATATTGCCGGCCATACCGATAGCACTGGTGACGATGCCTATAATCAACGCTTGTCTGAGCGCCGTGCTCAAGCAGTGGGCAGCTATCTGGGCCAGAATGGCGTGTCGTCAGCGCGTTTAAGTACGCGCGGCTATGGTGAATCACAGCCGGTTGCCAGTAACAATACTGAAGCAGGGCGTAGCCAAAACCGCCGCGTCGAAATTACCTTAACGCCCACTGGGGAAGGCCAACGCCAAGGCTAAGCATTAATTACCTTGCGCTACCCCATGCCCGCTATGCTGATGTAGCGGGCTTTTTTATGAGTTGTCGAGCCAAAATGCTGTCTTATCAACACGCTTACCACGCAGGCAATTTTGCCGATGTACATAAACATTTGACGCTGTTTGCGACCCTTGACTACCTGTTGCGTAAACCGTCTCCGGTGACCTATATCGATACCCATGCCGGCCGTGGGCTTTACCCACTGTCGAGCGATGAAACCCAGCGGTTACAGGAGTATCGCGATGGCGTATGGCCGCTTTGGCAGGCCTCGGCGTCGATATCCGACCCCTTGTTATGCGACTGGCTAGCCACCCTGTCTAGGGCCCAACGTGACCCAGCCGAACTGACCCATTATCCCGGCTCTCCGTGGTGGATAAGCCAGGCACTACGGGCTAAGGAGCGTCTTTATGGGTTTGAGCTGCATCCTGGCGAGCACCAACATTTGGACGACCAACTGCTACCGGCAGGAGTTGAACGCGTTCATGGGGACGGCTTGGCGGTATTATGCCAACGGTTGCCGGTCCCAACACCCCGGGTATGTGTGCTGATTGATCCAAGCTACGAGCGTAAAGACGAATACTGGGAGGTAGCGGCTACGCTCAGCCTGGCAATGGCGAAGGCACGTCACGCGGTTATCTTAATCTGGTACCCCCTGCTCCCCGCCGGGCATCATCAGGCGCTGCTCGACGCGCTTGCCAGTAGTGGCATTCGTAAAATATGGCGCAGCGAATTGCACCTGCGAGCCGCCGATGCCCATGAGCGCGGCATGTACGGCAGCGGTATGCTGGTGATTAATCCGCCCTGGGGGCTAGATGAGCGTTTAGCGGGGGCCATGGCGCAGCTAACCCCGCTGCTGGGTGCGCAGAGTCACTATCACGCCGACTGGTGGGTTCCGGAATAACACGGCATCTCAGGTCGAGAGGCTTATTTTTCGATGTATAATATTTTTTTCTCTTAAAAACAATAGATTATATATATTTCGAAGCACCTCGGAGTGCAGAAGATTTGCGAAAAAAGTGTGAATTTAAGCAAATTTTTTTAAAATCAGGCCCCTGACCATCAATTTCCAAAGTGGGAAAGTTGGATATCAATACCCTTAAAAATCCTCACTTCATATCTCGCAGACAGGATAATGCTGTTTGCTCTTTAGCCTCGCCTAAACAGCCTAGATGCTATTACTAATTAGTGGCGCAATCAGTTATTTTATGCATCACTTGACGCACAATGATATTGTGCATATTGTGGTAATTTAGTATCAGTACCTGCGGCTCGGACTAATGCCTCCTAACGGTTTTACCAAAGAAAACTTCTTAGGCGCCCCTCTCCGAAATAACGGAGACTGGGCTTCTAAGCCAGAAATTAAAGTTATTAGTAGTTGGAGATAATAGTCATGAAAAATTCGAAATATCGTCCAATTACTGTCGGTCAAATCTTAGTGTCTGAATTTTTAAAACCTATGAATATAGAAATCAGTGAATTAGCTGAAGCTATGGGTGTCCACAGAAATACGATAAGTCGAATAATTCACGATAAAGGTAGGCTTACTGCGCCAGTAGCTATAAAACTGGCTACAGCTTTGGGTAATACGCCAGAGTTTTGGCTGAAAATTCAGTACGCAGTTGACGTATGGGACATAAGGAATAAGGTTTTTGAAAAAGAGTCAAAAAATGTTAAACGCGTTAAATCAAAAAACGAAAGAGTAGATGCTAAGTTCGGATAGAGTAGTTCCGTATAGCTGCTATACAATGACTTATTTATATTTTAATAAACATATGGATCTTCCCTTATGGCACAAGCTGATACATTGGTTGAGCTTCTGAAAACAGCCAGCTCTGGCGATCAGCAGAGTTTTCGGAAAGTAGCCGAAAAGTTAGTTCAAGAAGAGAAAGATAAAGGTCATCGAATCCTTGCAGAGCGGTTACTAAAGTCGCTCCAGCAAGGTGCCAACATAAGTGCCAGGAGCAACGCTTTTAAACGATCTGCACCTTCAAGCTCGGTAAAAGATTTGTTTTACGAATTAACACCGGAACGAGGTCTCGACAGCTTAATGCTGTCTGAAAAAATTAGACCCCTTATTAGTGAGTTGGTAGAAGAACAGAAGCGAGCTGAGCTTCTTCATGCTTATAATCTTAGTCCTCGAAACCGTATATTGTTAGCTGGTCCTCCTGGAAATGGAAAAACAACACTAGTCGAAGCTTTAGCGTTTGAGTTGATGTGTCCGCTAATAGTGATTCGTTACGAGTCACTCATTGGAAGCTATCTAGGAGAGACATCTACGAGGATAAAAAACCTACTAGAGTATGTGAAAAGTCAACGATGTGTGTTGTTTTTTGATGAGTTTGAAACGCTAGGAAAAGAAAGAGGAGACATCCACGAGACAGGAGAAATAAAGCGGGTCGTGAGCTCACTATTATTGCAACTTGATGAGCTGCCAGACTATGTTGTGCTCGCTGCTGCTAGTAACCATCCAGAACTTTTAGATAGAGCTGTTTGGCGAAGGTTTCAACTAAGAATAGAGCTTCCTAAGCCTAGTAGAGCACAATTGTCAGATTTTATCGAATCGATAGCTAGTCGGTCTGGTGTTAACTTCGGTTATGCGCATGAAACAATAGCCAAACACCTACTTGGATCTAATTTCGCTGAGGTAGAGGAATTCTCTTTAAGTATTATAAGACGAGCTGTACTAGATAGGAAAACAGACAACGCAAGATCAATAGTTAAGACGAAAATTGAGCAGTGGCGTAGTAGGTTAATGCCGAAAAGTGAAAAAATCTCTTTTGAATTAGAAACTAACGGATAAAAGTAAAAGGATTTAGTATGGCTGATCATCTTCCACTTATAGTATTTCCTAACGCTTCGGTAATTTCTCCTGAAAAGGGAAAGGGTTTCCCCATAAGTCAACCTAGTTTCCCAAGCCATGCTAACCAAGTAGGAAGACTTAGCGGTCAAATTAACTCTCTTAAGAGAGACTTTCAAGAGTATACGGTTAATGTATCTGGAGCAGTTGCTGGTCTAGAGCCTGAAACTGTGCTGGTAATAGAAATAGCGGGTAGCGTTGATGACTTTAAGCAAGCAATAGAATCAGCCGGTATGGAATGGCTCGGTGAATGGGACATTGACGATATAGAACCAACAGATGACTTTTACGAATTAAACAGTAAAGGGCAGCGAGTCGATAAGCTGGTAACTGGGAGAATGTTTCTCTCGATGACAAGCCAATCATCTCTTGAAGAACTCCTAAGCCTCTGGGAGAAATGGAAAAAAAATCAGAAACTGCCAACAGGTAAGACAAAATGGCGTGATGTATTTAATCAATTAGTGACGATTCGTAGATGGGGGATAGAAGAGACACTTATTGAGACAGGCATGATCGATAGGTGGGAAGATTATTTAAACCCAATAGATCCGGACGAGAGAATTTCTTTTCAAATAGAGCTGTTCTATAGAAAGAGTTTGCAAGTTAGATCGCGAATTGAGAGCGCTATTACTCAGCTTTTAGCCCGCCTCATTCATCAGGAAGCCGAATGGGGGTGTTGAACCGCGGGATTGCCGGTACCGGCCTACTTCAACGTCATCAAGCCACTTGATAGCCGGGTAGTCTATTCCTTATCCGACTCACAACTCGTCCATTCATACCTTATAAGCATCAATATCGAGCACTGGCGCAGCCGCGCCCGCCGACCTTCGTTGTGGCCGCTCTGCTGGCTGATTGGTTCATGTGATGCCGAGTGTCAGGCTAGGGCCGTCAGCCGAGGCAGGCCCTTCAGCAAGGTCGGCCACCATTTGTCGGCGGCATCGCCGAGATGCACCGTGATGCGACGGGCGT